>JOFO01000032.1 GCA_000721275.1 Microtetraspora glauca
CCACCGCGCTGCGCGCGGTGCAGCGAACCGCCCCGCGCAGCGGGGCGGTGAGCCGGGGCGCTTCGCGCCCCGCCCCGGCTGCGCCGGGGACTCCGCTGCGCTCCGTCTGTCCGGCGCAGCCGGACAGGGTCCCGCTTCGCGGGACTGTGAACCCCCGGGCGAAGCCCGGGGGTTCACTCTCTGGGGGCGCAGCCCCCAGGCGCCCCTTTCGCTGCGCTTCAGGGCGCGGGCTCCGCTGCGCTCTGCCCGCCTGGCTGGCGGGCCGTCAGGCCCGGTGCGGGTGGGGGGTGGTGGGCCCGTCCGCTGCGCTCCCGGGCCCGGCCCGCGTTCGCGGGCGGCTGGCTACGGGAGGGAGGGGGGGGGGCGGGTGGGCTGCCTCAAGTTTGATGCAGCATGTTGGGTTGGCAGGGAGCGGCTACATCCCCTGCGCTGTCGCTCGTCAGAGGGGGTTGCTTCTGACTGTTCGTCAGGAAAAAGACTCGCCCGTCGTGTGTATCGTGATTCAACTCGGGTATCTTATTCATGTCGGGGTTAGCGGCTCCGACACCACGGAAAACACCGAACTGAAAGGAACTCTCAGAGATGGGAACCGAGACTCAGGTCGCGATGCGCGACCCGAAGACCTTCGTTGACCCGGAAGTCTGGGCCAAGGAAATCTCCCTGCTGATGCGGGACTACCCGTACGACTTCGTCATGGCGGAGCGCGTGTTCGGGCAGGCCGTGGCCTACCTGATCACCGCGATCGAGATGCGCGGACGGGGCCTGGGCATGGGCCCGGGTGAGCTGGTGGACCTCGGCGTGCACGTCTTCATCCTGGACACGAAGAACTACCGCGAGTTCTGCGCCCGGCACATGGACGGGGGCTTCCTCGACCACATCCCGGAGGTCGAGCGCAAGGGTGACGGCTCCGTGTTCAGGACCGCCGAGATCATCGAGGCGAACGGCTTCGCGGTCGACTGGCCCCTGTGGGAGAAGGACGCCATGAACTGCACGCCGTGCCGCCCCGGGGAGGACGGCCACTAGGCCAGACCCCCACACCACGCGTTCCCGGAGGCTTCAGCCTCCGGGAACGCCCTCGGGCCCGCCCATCCAGGGCGGGCCCGAGGGCCACACGGGGGTGCGCAGCACCCCGCCTCTCACTGCGCGAAGCCGGGCGCCCGGGCCCTGCCCGCGCCGCACACGCGGGGCGTCACACGGGAGGGGCCGCCCGATAGCCAGCCAGCACCAGGGCCGGGACAGACTGTCAAGGGTGGGCGTAGCCCAGCGCGTAGCGCCGCCGCAAGGCGCCCGCGCCCGCGCCTCCCCGTGGAGCGCAGCGGAACGCGACCGCCCGGCGCGCAGCGACCGGAGCATCACCACGAGGCCCCTGCCCGGGGTGCGCAGCACCCCGGCCCCGCGCTGCGCACCCCTCGGCGCGCAGCGCCAGAGCCCCCTCCCCCAGCCGGGCGCGCTGCGCCCGGGCCTCACTGCGGGGTGCGCAGCACCCCGCCTGCGCTCCGCAACGCCCGGAGCGCAGCGGAGGGCGGTCGTTGGGCTGCGCAGCAGCCCGCCGTGGAGCGCAGCGGAACGGCTTCGCTGCGCACTGCCCGAAGCGAAGCGCCGGGCCCTCGCTCCGCGTCAACGGCCCTGCTGCGCCCCGGCGGCGCTCTGCCCCCGGCTGCGCCCCGGTATGGGGAGCCCTGGGAGATCCCCGGCGGGGCGGTCGAGGCCGAGGAGTCGCCCCAGGCCGGCGCCCGCCACGAGGTCCTGGAGGAACCCGGCTTCGACCTCGCCCCGGGCGCGCTGCTGGGGGTGGACTGGACGGCCGCGCGGAGCGGGCGCAGTGATGGTGTGGTGATGGTCTTCGACGGCGGCCGGCTCTCGCCCGAGCAGGTCTCCGCGATCCGGCTCCGGGCCGAGGAACTGCGCGGGTACGCGTTCGTCGATGTCGGATCGGTCGGCGAACGGCTCGTGCCGGTGCTCGCGCGGCGGGTCCAGGCGTGAACGCGTGCCCGCGAGAAGCGGGGCTGACAGGGTGCTGTGAGGGTGGCGGCCGGTCCGCCGCCGAGGCGGCGAAGGGGTTAGCGGCCCGCGGCCGGCCGCCACTGGTGTGGGCCCCACGCGGCAACACCGTGCCTTGGCCGCACACCACCACAGATGCTAGTCGGCGCCCCGGGTCAGGGCGTAGCGGACATGATGAGCATCAAGCTGGAGCTTTTTGACAGATGCCCACCCCTCACAGAGCTCGGCAGCCTCCTCCCTGGAGATTCCTGTGGCTTTCCTCTCCTCGGGGAGGTCCTGTGACATCGGGGTCATGACATAGAAAATCCCGCCCGGGACAAGGTTTTCGAAAACGTTCCGAAGAAAGTTGTTCTTATCCTGAATGAATGCATAGCTGAGGCGACAGGAAATGAGATCTGCGGTAGGGATACTTTGCCAGGAATCCAATTCCGCGTTCCACTTTGAGAAGGAAATGTTCTGCAGGTGTTCGCTGGCGGCGGTTGCCCTTGACACAGCGTTGCCGGAACAGTCGAGACCGAGGACCGTGAAGTCGCGGGTCCTCATGAACCGTGCGAACCCACCGGTGCCGCAGCCGATGTCCAGCGCCCGTCGGCCGAGGCTCTCGGGTACGGCCTCGTCGAAAGCTGTCATCTCTTCGTCCAGGACAGGCCGGAAGTCCCGGCCGGCCGCGTAGTGGGTCTCCCACTTGCTCACGTCTACGGGCATCGGCATGGTCACGCCTCCTTGAGCAGGGCCTCGGTGACAGCGCGTGCGGAGCGGCGGACCGCGGGGGGATACCCGAGGTGGTCGGCCGCCCGGTCGAAGGACATGGTGCGGTCCGCTTTCATCAGCAGGGCGATTCGCTCACCCCGTAGGTCTGCCAGGGCGCGCTGCACGGTGGCGTAAGCGGCGCCAGTCGCTTCGCGGACGGAGGCGATGGTGACAGCGGGGTCGGCGTCCAGCAGGGCGGCGGCCCGGGTGCGGAGCTCACCTCGGGGGACGGCGTCCGTGCTGCCTCTGGGCCGGCCTGGAGCAGCCGCCTTCCCGGGGCGGCCGTCGCGAAAGGCCTGCACCACGCCCCGGGGCCAGTGGTCCACGCCGCATACCTCTACCCGGCTGGGGGCAACGCGCTGATCGGTGGCGTAGATGTCCCAGGTTCCGGCCGTGACACCCAGTTCGGCCGCGGCTTCCTGGCGGTCAAGCAGCACGTTCGGTCCGTCAGCCAGCGGGAGCGTCGGCACCGGGTCCCCCGCCAGGAACGCGTCGACCTGGTCGCCGTCCCACAGGAGGGTCCGGGCGCCGGCCGAACTGACGGGGGGCGGGAATCCCGGCTTGGAGTACGGCTTCTTGTTCCGGAGCGTCCCCATGGCCACCCCCATCTGGCGCGCCAGCATCTCCCGGGTCCGCACCAGGTGGACCCGATCAGAGCGAATCACCACACACCCCCGTCCAGGACAACCAACCGCCAATAAAGATACAGCATTACAGTCATCCGTGAGGAGTGAGGCCGTCCATGGTCATCCCCGCGGGGGCGGGGAGCAGACTTCCTGACCGCGCCGGCCACTTCGTTCTCCGGCCCCGGCCGACCCGGCCGAGGCCGTGACAATGCCGCCGACAGAACACAGCCCTGCTCGCGCCGGGGGTACGAGACCGGTAGCCGTTGGTCGGGAATGGGGGCCTGCCAGCACGTCCAGAGGCAGGGGAAGGGGCCTGGTCTCTGGCGGCCGCGTTGTCGGCGGCCGACGATGTCCTGGAGGATCACTACGGGGGTGGGTATGGAGCTGACGGCGTTCTTCAGCAGCGGTGACGGATGGGCGCAGCCCTGGGTGCTCGACGTCGAACTGGTCGAATCCTTGCGGTTCGGTCCGCCGGCCGGGCACACGGACCTGGACGTGGCGATCGCGCTGACCCGGCTGCTGCACCATGACTTCGTCTGCCACGGTACCGACGGCCGGGGCCGGCATCTGGACGATGAGAGCGTGCCCCTGGTCATTAAGGCGCACCGCGCCGTCCTGGAGCGCCTGGCTCTCGAGCCGCCTGCCTGGCCGTTTCGTACCTTCGACGGGCCGCGTGGGTTCGGCAGCTACTGGCGCGCCAACGATATGAGCGGCAGTTGGAAGGCGCGGCGGGACTGCATCGAGCAGATCCTCGGCCCCACGCGGGACGCGCTGGAGGACTTGCAGGAGCTGGAGTACGAACGGCGTTTCACCAGGGGGCCGTCGGGCAGCTTCAAGAACCTGATCTTCGCCGCCGACGGGGTCAAGCCGGAGATCGTGCTGCGGGACGCGGTGAACAACGAGGTCGAGATCGTCCGTCACGCCGACACGTGCTTGGTGTTCACCGACCCGCTGCCACCTCACGGGCTCACCTGGCGGCAGATGGTCGCCTGGTGGCAGAAGAACCACCAGCCGGGCGCTGAGGAGAAGACGGCCGCCGAGGCGCTGTACCGGCGTCTGTACCGGTCGCTGGACTCGAAGCCCGAGCAGCTCCTCATGATCACCTACTGTGCCCGGTACGCCGAGGAAGGAGGTTACGACCTGCCCGCGCTGATCCCCCAGGTCTACCTCCACTACGACCCCTACACGCGCAAGAGCGGCAAGCAGTCCGGCGCGCTGTACCGGCAGCGGATGGACTTCCTGCTCCTGGCGCCGGACCGCTCCCGCATCGTCATCGAGGTCGACGGAGTACAGCACTACGGCCGGCCCAACCCGCCCGACGAGCAAGGGCGCATCACGCATACCGCGGTGCCGCGGCTGTATGCGGAGATGGTCGCCGAGGACCGCCGGCTGAGGCTCGCCGGATATGAGATCTACCGCTTCGGCGGCTGGGAACTCACCGCCCCGGGCGGCAGGCAGCTGTTGGAGTCCTTCTTCACCAGTCTCCTCGCCCGGCACCAGAAGCCGGCGCTGTGGCGCGGCCTGCCGCAGTGAAGCTGCCCTTCGAGGGGACGTGTACGGTCGCCAAGATGAATCGAGATGCAGCGTCCGATCCGCGTCGGCTCGGCGTTCCCAGGGAAGTCGTGGACGAGGGTGCGCGTACGCTGCGCCATGCCGTCGAGTCACTCGGCGCCTTCGTCGGGAGTCTCACCGAAGGCACCGCTGTCAAGGGGATGTCGCCCGCCGATGCGGCCTGGGTCAGTTCCTCACATCACCGGCACCGCACAGCACGTTCCCGGTTGTGGGCGTGGGCGGGCTGGAGCACTCAGCTCACCCTGGGGAACATCGTCGATCACGTCCAGGCGATCGAGCAGACGCTGGTGGGCGAGCCCGTGGCCATATGGTCGCTCGTCTCGCTCTCCCGCGTCGTGCAGGAGGGCGCCATCCGCGTGTGCCACCTCTACGAGCCCGGACTCAGCCCCGAGCAGCGTGCGGTGCGCATCGCCGCCGCGTGGCTCAACGGCGCCCGGCAGCATCAGGTCGCGGCCAAGGACGTCGGCGTGCAGGCGGTCCCGGAAGCGGAGAAGATCTGGCAGTTGGCCGAGCGGACTGTCCAGCGCGCCGGAATGAGCATCGGCCTGGACAAGCGGGGTCACCCGAGCTCAGCCGTGCTGGGGGCGGTCAAGGCGCCGTTCAAGGTGGACCTCACCAACATCGCCGCGAAGCGGCCCACGCATCTTCCCGCCTGGTACCGCATATCCTCCGCAGCCTCCCACAGCACCGTGTGGATGGTCGCCCAGACCTTCGCCTCCGACGAGGACGACCAGCCGGTCATGCGGGCCGACCCGGAGATCGTCACCGCGGCGGTGCTGGCCGTTCTGGGAGCGTTCGAAGACTTGGTGCAGACGCTGGGCGACTACTACGGCAAGGACCCGCACAAGGCGCTTCTGACCGTCCGCCGACGTACCGTGGCGGTCCTCGACCGTCAGCGGAAGTGGCGGCAGCAAGCACAGGACGATGCACGCCTCCTACTCGGCGAGAGCGGCACGTGATCCCTCGTCCGCCGTACCGTCTTCGCCGTCCCGCTGGTATCGGTCCTGGTCGCGTGGGCCTGGCTCTGAGGAGATGGTCAGGGCCAGGCCGGCAGCGGGGAGGCCGTCAGAGGCAGACGAAGCGGCAGTGTTCCGGCTCCAGCTCGAGTTCGATCGCGGGTCCCGGGCCAGTCACCCGGCGCAGAATCGCCGTGGAAGGGTAAGTGGCGACAACCCGCACGCTGACAACGCAACCGTGCTGCGTGCCCGCCTCTGCCCCTCACCGGTCACCTCGTGCGGTCGGCCGCCAAGGGCGCCGCCGGCTGCGCGTCGCATCGCTGCCCGAAGACAAGCGGGTTGACCGCCTGTTCGCCGTCTGGTGGTAAGAGAGGCCCCGGGTTCCTATCAGGTCGCCTATCAGCAGGGCCCTTCACCTGGGAAAACGGGGTGTCGACCTATCAGGTTCCGGGACCTGCTCACCACGAGGGCGCCGCTTACCGCGGCTTCGTGAACGCCCGACGGCGTTACGGTGCCGCGGTGGCGGTCCCGCCCCGTCCGCGCTCCTGCTGCCCGCGATGAGCGGAGTGAACGCCCTCCGGCGCCCCGCGCGGCTCCCCGTCCGGTCCGGCGCTCCTGCGACTTCTGTGCGGGCGGGAGTGGTCGTGTACTACGGCAAGGCCGAGTTCGTGATCACCTGGGGCGCGGCGGACCAGGAGGACCGGTTCTACGCCTGTCCCGGCTGCCGGGCCCTCGTCGATGCCGGGGAGTGGCCGGGGTTGATCGCCTACGCCGGCCTCTGGCCCACGGGTGCCCGGGGCGTACGCGGCTTCCGCGACCACCACACCCCTGGCGCCGTCACCCCCCCCGGCACCCCTTTCCCAGGCCGGCCGGAGACAGCCACCCGACCCGCCGCCAGGCGCCGGGCCGTCCGGGCCGCGCAGGGCTGTGACCTGCGGTGGTAAGCGTGGTGGTAAGCGACGGCGGGCCGTGGTGAGTACCCGTCCAGGTCCGCGTTCCAGAGTGGTGGTTGCTGCGGGCCGTGATTGCGGCCGCTCCACCGGCACAGCACCGAGCGCCGCGCACCATGGAGGGGATCGTCATGAGCCAGGACACCGGCTGGGGGCGTCAGCAGGACTCCGGCGGCCGGCCGGCGCGGTGAAGCTGGGGCCTCGGTGCGGCGTGGTCGGCGCCCGCTGAGTTCCAGCACGCACAAGGCCCGCCCGAGGCGAGTCTCGGGCGGGCCTTCATGCTGTGCGGGAAGGCTATTGGACGGAGCCAGCTTCGGCGGCGGCGCCGGCGGCCTGGACGGCTGCGTCCCACTGCGCGTCCCGGGCGGCACGGGCACGGCGGACGTCAGCCTCGCACCGGCCGCACAGCGGTCCGAGGGGGCCGATTGCCAGCAACGGCGCACCGCAGCCGGCGCCGTCCTGTCCGGTGCACCGGCCGACCGGCTCGGCGAGGGCGGGTGCGGTGTCGGCGCAGTGGCGGCAGGGGGTGCCGTCGGGGGTGCGGTAGATGCGGCACGCCGGGCACCTGGGCCAGCCGGCGCACTCGGCGCACAGGTCCGTGCCGGCCTCCGGTGGCCGACCGCACTCGGTGCACTCCGCCCTGACCCGCCGGATCCTCGCCCCGGTGGCGTCGCTGCGCGTCCGGCTCTGCTCGGGGACGTGGGCGGGGGTGGCGGGCAGGGCGGTGATGCGGGCGGAGACGACGGCGCCGGCACTGGTGCGGACCGGGCCCTCGAACGGAGCGGCGAGCGCGGCGAGGAGGGTGTCGGCGGTCCAGGAGGTGTGGGCGAGGAGGGTGTCGAGGCGGCGGGCCTGGTCGGCCAGCGGCCGGCCGGCCAGCGCGAGCGCGGGCACCTGGGCGCCGAGGCGGTACAGCACGTCAAGGCCGGCCGTCATCACCGGCCGCTCCCCCACAACCTCGCCCTGCTGCTCTTCCGCGTCTCCGGCCCGCGACCGGTCCCCCACCTGTGCCTGCCGCGGTCGTTCGTCCGTCCGTCCCTCCATCCCGCCGTCCGTGTTGCCCCTGCCCTCTACTGCCTGAGGGGACGGACGGACGGACGTGACGGTGTCTGAGCGATAGGACTGAGCGGTAAGACTGAGCGGGAGCCCGCGATCGTGCAGGTCAGCCCCCAAATCCGGGTCAGAATTCTGGCCCCGCAGGTCAAATTCTGACCCCGCGGGTCAGAATTCTGACCCGCGGCCCCCGGGACGGAATTCTGACCCGCTCCTGTCTGACCAGCCTCCGGCCCCTCCCCCGGCCTCTCCTGGCGGACCGCGCGGCGGGCCCGGGCGAGCTCCAGCTCCCGCGCCCGGGCCGCCAGCGCTGCCCGCTCGGCAGCCGGGCGGATCTCGTCCAGGACGTCGACCGCGTTGCGCGGCCCGGCGTAGGGCCGGCGCGGCATCAGGTTGATCCGCATGCGCAGCCCCTGCCCGGCCGCCAGGGCCAGCGAGGACGTGGTGAGCCGACAGCCCTCGGGAGTCGTCACCAGCCCCACCTTCGTGAGCTGGTCGAGCAGACCGCGGATCCGCGAGACGCTCGACGGCTCCGGCCGCTCCCCCTGCGCCACCGCCTTGCGCGGCAGCAGGTGACACAGCTCCGTCAGCGACAGCTTGCGCACCGGCCGGTGCTTGTCGATCACGAGCGACCGCGCGATCAGGTAGAGGCGGACCGCCGGGTCGCCGAGCTGCGGTCTACGACACCACTGACCCCGGCTCCGCACGTCGACGGCAGCACCGGCACCAGCATCGGATCCGCGCGCTTCCTCGACGGCATCACCCAGCGCCTCGCGGAGCAGCTGGTCGCCCAGGCGATCCCCGAAGGCGCCATGGACGAGACCAGCGTCTTCTTCGGACCGCCCGAATGGCCGCTGGGCCAGACCCTTGCCTTCCTGTCGGGGCACGGAGTCTTCGAGGCCCTTCTTACGCTGCCCGAGACCGCTGGGTGCTGGAAGTTCAAGCGCTACGTCCCGAACGTGCCGGTCAGCGCCGCGGTCCGGGACTGGATTTCCGGCATCTCCATCCCGGAACTGGCCCGTACCTGGATGCCCGACAGCGAGCCGTCCGATCCCCTGCCGCTGGAGCTGACCGTCCACAACATCAGCAAGACCTTCGAGCACGCGATCAGCTGGACAGCCGGCGCACTGGTCAACCTCGTCAACACCCACCCGCTGCTGACCCCCACCACGCCCCGCCTGTTCGCACAGACCGCCTGGCACATCCGGCATGGCGTCGATACCGAGCAGGCGATCACCCTGCTCACCTCCGGCATCACCTCCCGCCGCCTTGCCCACCAGATCGGCCGCGCCGCGGCAGATGCCCGTATCAGTTCCGGCGAGCTCCGGCCCTGGCTCGCCGATCAGCAGATCGACGGCTGGATCACCGCCTACAAGGCGAACACGTACGAGGTCGAGGATCTCCTCGACTACGTGAGCAAGCCGGCCAACCCCCTCAACGGGTTGCTGCAAGGCCATCGCGTGACCACCCCTCTCGCAGCGGTAGACCCGAGCACCGAAGACGGGCCGGTCACCCTCACCCATCCAGGCAAGAAGCCAGCAACCATCAGGGTCAACCGCGACGAAGAGCAGATCGCCGCCATCCCCGCCGCCCAGCACCACGCGGTCCTCACCATGATCGACAGCGGTCTCGACCTCACCCACCGTCTTGAGGCCGGACGACTGGTCACCGCCTTGGCCATGGCCGGTCCCTGATCATCACCAGCAACAGGGCGCCCAGCGACTGGTATCCCCTCTTCCCCAACCCCGTCGTCGCCGAGTCCCTCCTGGACCGGCTCATCAACACCAGCCACCAGGTCATCATGAACGGACCCAGCTACCGCCCGAACAAGCGGCCCAGGAACCCCACCGACAAGCCGGGCAAGCCCCAGACCAGCTGAGGGCCGGCGGCGTGGCTCTCCTCCTTGGCCGGTCCTCGCGCTGGCCAAGGAGCACACGCGACTGGATTCCAGGACTCGCGCGACTGTTCTAGCATCGCAGTCAGTCATCTGGGGAGGGTTTGATGTTCGACCTGGTCGTTGGAACGTTCCTGGTCCTCTACGGCACCGCGCTGGCGTTGAACTTCCGCGACATGGCAGTGAAAGCGATCAAGGCCCGCGCGAGTGCAGCCGACAATGAGCCAGGCCGCCCCATGGTCTTTCGGGTCATCGGAGGGATCGGGGCCATCATCGGAGTGTCGATGGTCCTGCGGTTCGCCTTCTCCTAGCCACACCAGGAGCAGGCTGCCTCATTCGAGGGCACCCAAGCACTTGTCTTGAGGCCAGCAGGTGGGGAATTACGTGAACTTCCCCCTGGGGAATTGCGAGAGCGTCCACACGTGGCTGTGCTTCGGCCCCACAGCGAACTGAAAACACGTTGGCCGGTCTGCCACGGAACTGCGACGATGCCCCTGTTTCCCGAGCGGAGGGCGTTTGTTCGTTTTCGTGTGTGTGCGGTGTGGCTCCGAGCTGACCGCCCCGTTGTCCCAGGTAGCCCTGCCGGTCCACGCTCGCCAGAAGTACGGGAACGGGCTTCAGCTCCCAGTGCTCATGGAATCGGGGACGTTCGCCGTGGAACTGGAGCCCTGGGGGCCGTCGCGGAGGCGGGAGGAGAGCGCGCCGGTCGCCGCCCCGCCCGGAGACCCGGCCGGCGCGGTCGTCATCACCCCGGGGGACGTCCGCGGCACCGTGCTGATCCCGGAGAGGCGCGGCGGCGCCTGCTGCGGCTTCGACGGGAGCGACGGCCCCAACATGGCCTGCGTGGCATGCGGTCTTCCCGTGGCGAGCAGGATCGACGACTGCTCGCTCTGGCAGGCCGTGCGGCTGGACTCGGACGCCGTGCGCCGCCTCCCCGTCGAAGGCTCCGGCGCCGGCGCCGGGCCGTCGTCCTGGGCGGAGCTGCTCGCGGAGGGGACGGCCGTGTCCCCGTCCGAGCCGATCGCCCCGTGGGGGGAGCCGTTCCGGGCGGGCGACCGGTGGCACTGGAGCCCCCAGTGGGTGGCGGCGGCCGGGCAGGCGCTCGCCCACCTCCTGGTGGCCTCGGAGGGCCGCGCGGTGACCGTCCCGGACGGCCTGGCCGCGACGATGTTCCGACGCGCCCTCGACGTCCTGCTGCCGGCCGGCGGGCCGGCGCGGCGCGCCGTCCTGGCCGGACCGGGACGGCAGGCCGACGCCGGCGCCGACATCCTCCTCGTGCCGTCCCACCCACAGACCGGGGAGACGTGGCCCCCTCCCGGCCCGGCGCACGTGGTCCCGCTGCCGTTCGGAGTGTGGCTCGGGCTGGTCCACCCCGAACCGCCGCCGCCCGCCCCCGCCTCGGGCCCCCTGCCCGACGGCTTCCTGCGCGACGACCCGCCCGCGCCGGAGGTCCACGACGTGTTCCGGATCGACTGGCACGTCTTCCAGCAGACCCTGGACCGGCTGCCGGCCGCCCGCGCCCCCTGGCTGCGCGAGATCACCGAGAACATCACGCGCCACACGCGCACCGGCGTCCTCTAGCGGAATGACAGGTGCCAGTACCGATCGAACAGCGCCGGACAGCGGTGCCTCCCGAAGTGGTGAACATCTGCTGTCCACTCATGGGTTCTGGCACAACTTCTGTGACGCGGCCACGCTGAGTGACGGCTGAGCTTCTCCGGGCAGTGCGTGAAGTCGCCCGAGAATCAGCCGTGGCCAAGGCAGCTGGGCTGACAGTTCGGGTCCGTGGAAGAGATCGTGCTCCGGTTGAAGGAGCTGTTGTTCCCGTCGATCGCGGACGTGGCGGTGCTGTCGGTGGACGTGAGCATCGCGATAGTGCGGGTCGACGCGGAATGCACTGCGAAAGGTGCCGCTTGCCCTGTGTGCGGGGTCTGGTCGAACCGGGTTCATGGTTCCTACCTGCGGTTTCCCGCTGATGTGCCCAGCGCTGGACGAAGCGTTGTTCTTCAGTTGAGGGTCCGCCGGTTCGCCTGCGGGAACTCAAGGTGCACCCGCCGCACCTTCGTCGAGCAGATACCCGGCCTAACCCGTCGGCACGGTCAGCGGACCGAGCGGCTGCGCGCAACGCTGGCCTCGATCGGCCTCGCCCTGGCGGGCCGTGCCGGCGCCCGCCTGAGCTCCGCGCTTGGAGTCTGCGTCAGCCGGAGCACCGTCCTGCGCCTGGTCGACGCCCTTCCCGAGCCGGAAGTGCCTACCCCTCGCGTGGTCGGCGTTGACGAGTACGCCACCCGCAAGGGCCGCCACTACGGCACCGTCCTCGTCGATGTCGAAACCCGCCGCCCTGTCGACCTGCTGCCCGACCGGGAGGCATCGAGCCTGGCGGCCTGGCTCGCCGATCGCCCCAGCGTCGAGGTCGTGTGCCGGGACCGGGCGCCGTTCTTCGCCGAGGGCGCCACTGCCGGTGCACCGCAGGCCGTCCAGGTCGCGGACCGGTGGCATCTCTGGCACAACCTCAGCGAGGCCACCGAGCGGAGCGTCGCCCAGCACCGTCGCTGCTTCCGCGCTCTGGTCCCCACGGTCCCCGAACCCGGACCCGAACACGAGGCTGTTCTGGCCGCGGACTCGTCCGGTTCTCCTTGGCCGCGCGGGCACCGATTCGCCGACCGGACCCGGGCCCGGCATGCCGCCGTCCACGCACTGCTGACGGCGGGACACAGCCGACGCTCGGTCCAGCGGCAGCTTGGGATGACCTACCGCACCGTCAAGCAGTTCGCCGACGCCGCGATGCCGGAAAAGCTGTTCACCGGTCAGTGGCAGAACCGGCACTCAGTCCTCGACGGCTACAAGCCCTACCTGGACGACCGCTGGAGCGAGGGCTGCACCAACGCCTGGAAGCTGTGGGAGGAGATCGTGCCACTCGGCTACAAGGGCAGCTACCAGCGCGTTCGCGCCTACCTGCACGACAAACGCACCTCACCGCAGCCGGTGACCGCCCAGCCGCCCACGCCGCGGACCGTCGCCAGATGGATCCTCCGCCGTCCGGACACCCTCACCGAACCCGAGCAACTCCAGCTCAAGGCTGTCCGGACGCACTGCTCCGAACTCGACGCCCTCACCAGGCACGTCCGCTCCTTCGCGACCATGCTCACCGAGCGCCGGGGCGAGCGCCTGCCCGACTGGCTCGACGCCGTCCGGCAGGACGACCTGCCCAGCCTCCACACCCTCGCCGCGGGCATCGACCGCGACCGCGACGCCGTCATCGCCGGCCTCACTTTGCCGTGGAGTTCTGGCGTCGTCGAAGGGCACGTCAACCGGATCAAGATGCTCAAGCGCCAGATGTTCGGCCGGGCGGGCTTCCAGCTGCTGAGGAAGCGAGTCCTGCTCGCAGGATGAGCTCTGGTGCCGTGCGATAGATTGCAGGCGACTCGAGAGAAGAGCTCGCATGGACTCCCGCATCCCGCGGTTGCGACGCAAGCTGGCACGCATCCCCTACGCGCCCGACCGAAGCCACTCCTTTGGGGAGGAGCAGCACGAATTTCGTCTCGGCCCCCGCCTCACCAAGGGGCAGGCAGATGCCTTTCAGGCCGAGCATGACGTGGAACTCCCGCAGCCCTATCGAGACTTCCTCACCAATATGGGCGGCAGTGGTGCGTCTCCGTACTACGGACTGATCCCGTTGGAGGACTGCACGCTCTTCACTATGAACTCCAGAGACGCCAGCACGGGCTCAAGAGGATTCAGCCGGGCCTATCGCCCCACCCGCCGTGGTGACCTGTTCCTACATGTGATCGAGCGCGGCTGCAGCGATCTCGTCCTCATAGGCATAACCGGCCCTCTCACCGGGCGCATGCTCATCGGCAACGCCGACGGCTTCTGGGGCCCGAACGTCTCCTCAGCCCCGGACTTTCTCGCCTGGTATGAACGATGGCTCGACCACATGGCTGCCGGACAGGACAACCGGGCTCTGGAGCTCACCTCACCCCAGCTCAGAGCGCATCCAATTCGGCAGCGGCTCGCTCACTCGCCGTGACCGCTCCACAGAACCTGAGCCAGAACCCACTCATGAACAAGGCCAGCCTGACCGGCCACGGCCCCCGCAGAGCGGCTGTTCCTCTGAGCAACAGCAACGTGCAACACCTGCATGATGCTGTTCCTCTGGGCAACAGCATCACGCGCCCCGGAAGCCGGCCCCTGCGGCAAGATCGTTCTTCCCCAATTGGGGAAGTCCCCCGGATCGCCGCGCCCGTACGCCCGCCCGCTTCCGCGACGGCGCCGCGGTCGCGGGCCCCGTGCCCGGCTGGGCAGAGCGGTTCCACAGCGGCCGGCGGGCCGATACCGTGGTGACACGACGCCCGTTCGCCTGCACGTGGAGGCCCTTGATGGACGAACTGCCGGCCCCCGCCGGCGCAGCCGCCCGGCAGCTGGAGCCCGCGGCCGCCGACGCGGTCCGCGCGTACGCGGCCAAGACCCGCGCCGACGCCGACCGGTTCGCCGCCGTCCTGGAGGACATCGCCACAAACGGCCTGCCCGACCCCGAGCAGTGCACCCCCTGGGAGGAACTGCGCGAGGCCCACCTCACCCGCCTCGCCTCCCAGCGCCCGGCCGTCGCCTGATGGCACCGCCACACGGCCGGCGCCGCGCCCGGATCGCGTTCACCGACTCCGCCGCCAAGCAGCTGGAGAACATCACCAGCGAGGCCGAGATCCACGCCCTCGACCGCGCCCTGGTCGTCGTCTCCGTCGACCCCGAGGCCGGCGACCCGATCCCCGGCAACACCACCGGCCCCCAGCTGCGCGAATACACCGACGACGTCGAGCGTGTCCGTTTGTTGTACTGGGTCACGGCACTTCGCACCGTGGTCGTGGTCGCCTACCTCGAAACCTGACCCCCGACGTCACGGGGCAGGCGCGGCCGGCCTCCGCGCAACAGCCACCGCCGGGCGCCGCCCCTGGGCGCCGGCCGGCATCGGCCGCCTCCCGCCTCCAGGACGGCCTGGAGCCCCGGACCAACCCCGGCCGCTACCTGGTGACCCTCTCCCCGTGCCGTCGGCTCGGGAAGAGGGCTTCCGCCGCCCGATGCGCCGCGCGCCCCGGAACGGCAGCGCAGGCCGGCCGCCGCGGCGAAGCCGAAGGGGGTTCAGGGCGCCGTGCCGCCCCTCTGGCGGCCCATCAGGAACTGCGCACCGGACACCGGGCTCGTACGGTCACGGTGGGACGGCGTACAGGACCGCCGACCCCCGCCGGGCGGCCGCCGGCCCTTCTCCGCCCCTCCCGAAGGGACCGGCGCCCGCCCCGGCCTCCGGTCACAAGGTGCGCAGGACCGCGACGACCTTGCCGAGGATGACGGCGTCGTCGCCGGGGATGGGCTCGTAGGCGGGGTTGTGGGGCATGAGCCAGACGTGGCCGTTCTCGCGGCGCAGGCGCTTGACGGTGGCTTCGCCGTCGAGCATCGCGGCGACGATGTCGCCGTGGTCGGCGCTGTCGGCCTGCCTGACGACGACGGTGTCTCCGTGACAGATGGCGGCGTCGGTCATGCTGTCGCCGACGACCTGACCCCGACGGGTTCGCGGAATCTTGTCGGGCCCCTGCGGCGAACCGGTGGCGATTCGGCCACTACAACCTTGAGCCTGGCGTGGGTTCACTTGCTCGTCCCAGGCCAGCTCGTGGTGGACGAAGACGGCTGAAGGCACCGACGGGGTGATAGCTACCTTCCTGTTCGACGAAAACTTCGGCCGCATCCTCGCGGCGTACGGCGGGACCTTCGCCGCTGGGTCGATCGCCTGGGGCATGTCCTTCGACGGCTCTACCGCCCCGACCACCTCGACGTCATCGGCACCCTGGTTTGTCTGGCCGGCATAGCGGTGATCATGTACGCCCCGTGCGGGCGCTGTTGGGGTCGCCACCAGGGCACATCTACGCTGCCCCCGGGACACGAAACGAGAGGCCGATAACCGTGGCGGACGAGCAGGAGCTGGCCGAGATCCAGCGGCAGCACTGGCAAGGCACCTACACCGTCCACCCGGGGATGTACGGCGAGGAGCCGTCCGCGCCCGCGGTCCGCGCCGCCGAGGTTTTCCGTGCTGCCGGGGCGCGGGATGTTCTGGAGTTGGACGCTGGCCATGGCCGTGACGCGCTGTACTTCGCGGCCGAGGGTTTCACCGTGCAGGCTGCCGACTTCTCAGAGATTGGCCTGGAGCAGCTGCGCCGGGCCTCGCTCGCCCGGGGACTTGAGGGTCAGGTCACCACGGCCGTGCATGATGTCCGTGAGCCGCTGCCGCTGGCGGACGCTTCGGTCGATGCGGTGTTCGCGCACATGCTGCTGTGCATGGCGCTGTCCACGAAAGAGATCCACGCGGCAGTGGATGAGATCGGCCGGGTGCTGCGGCCCGGCGGCACCCTCGTCTACACCGTCCGGCACACCGGCGACGCTCATTACGGCACCGGTGTCGCTCATGGGGACGGCATCTTCGAGCACGGAGGCTTCGCCGTGCACTTCTTCGACCGTGACCTGGTCGACGCGCTCGCCGACGGCTGGGACCTGCGGGAGATTCACGCCTTCGAGGAGGGGGAGTTGCCGCGGCGGTTGTGGCGGGTCACCCAGAGCCTGCCCCGGTAGGTGGCCGGGACAGGCTGCTCGTTCAGCGGGCGTCGGGTCGGTGCTCGGTGATCCAGCGGGCTGCCAGGAGTCCCGAGGCGGCGGTGAGGACGGCGGCGGCGATGACGGTGGCGTTGAGGCCGAGGGCGTCGGCGAGGATGCCGGCGACGAGGGCTCCGGCGGCGTAGCCGATGTCGCGCCAGAACCGGTAGGTGCCCAGGGCGTTGGCCCGCCAGGCGGGGTGGGCGTGGTCGGAGATGGAGGCGATGAGGGCCGGGTAGACCATGGCGGTACCCAGGCCCAGGAAGACCGCGGACAGGATGCCCGCGAGCAGCGGCCGGTCCAGCAGAGCGAGGGCGAGGACGAAGCCGACGGCCTGGACGAGCATGCCGTAGACGATCAAGGGCTTGCGGCCGATGCGGTCGGCGAGGTGGCCGGTGGGAATCTGTCCGAGCCCCCACAGAATCGGGTAGAGACCCTTGATCAGGCCGACGGCGGCGAGTCCGAGGCCGTGGTCGGTAAAGAGGAGGGGGAAGACGCCCCAGGTGAGGCCGTCGTTGAGGTTGTTGATCAGCCCGGCCTGGCTGGCGCCGCGCAGGGAGCGGTTGCGCCAGGACGTCCGGGTGAAGGTGGCCTTCAGACCGGTGTCCTCATCCGTCGGCAGCGGCTTGGTGTGGTTGGCCAGTTCGAGGGCGACGTGGGCGGCGGTGTCGCGGACGACGAGGGCCAGGGCGAGGCCCGCGACGACGAAGACGACGCCGATGAGTTCGGGGACGGGGCGCAGGCCGTAGCTGGTGGCGAGGTAGCCGGTGAGCAGGGCGGTGACGCCGACCGCGGTGTATCCGGCGGCTTCGTTCAGGCCGGTGGCCAGCCCTCGGCGGGAGGGACCGACGAGGTCGATCTTCATGTTGACGGTCATCGACCAGGTCAGGCCCTGGTTCAGGCCGAGCAGCACGTTGGCGGCGACGATCCAGCCCCACGACGGCGCCCAGGCGAGGGCGAAGGGGACGGGGATACCGAGCAGCCAGCCGGCCACCAGCAGCTGCTTGCGGCGGAAGCGGGCGGTCAGGGCCCCGGCGGCCAGGTTGGTCAGGGCCTTGGTGAGGCCGAAGGCGATGATGAAGGAGAAGACGGCCAGGTCGCTGGTCAGGCCGAAGGTCTCGGAACCGATGAGCGGGACGGTGGTGCGCTCCAGGCCGACCAGGCCGCCGACGCAGATGTTGACGATGACCAGCAGGGTGAACTGAAGCCAGTTCTCCCGTAGCCCGAGCCGTACGGGCCGCCCGGCGGCATCGGTCGCGGTGGTGGTGGGTGTGGCGTTCACGGGCGGGTGTCCTCCGTGCCCTGGGCGAGCTGCTGGCCGTGGGCGGCGGTGTAGTCGGCCGGGCCGCCGTCGAGGACGGCGATGTCGGTGTGGCCTGCGCGCTCCAGGAGGCTGGCGGCGGTCATGGCGCGCTCGCCGTGCCCGCAGGCCACGACCGGTCCGGTCGGGGCTTCGACGGCGGACTCGGCCACGGCGCCGAGCTCGATGTGCACGGCGCCGGGGACGTGCCCGGCAGTGAACTCGGACTCCTGCCGGACGTCGACGTAGGGGCGGCCGGTGGCGCGGTCGGCGGTGAGGAACGCGGTGGTGGTCTGGGTGTTGCTGTCGGCGAGCCAGGCGTCCATGCCGCCGGTGAGGCGGCCGGCGAGGCGCTCGTAGCCGATCTTGTAGGACTGCCAGACGATCTCGCCCAGGTCCTGGTCGTCGCCTGCGACGAAGGCGAGCGGCGCGGTGTCGGGCAGGAGCCAGCCGAGCCAGGTGGCGAACTGTCCGCGCAGCGGGATGGACAGGGAGCCGGGGATGTGGCCGGCGGCGTAGTCGGCCGCCGGGCGGACGTCGACGACGTGGCCGCCGTCGGCCATCAGGGCCCGCACCTGCGGCGCGGACAGTGCAGGCAGCAGCGGCTGTCCGGTCAGCACCGCCGGGCCGCGCCGGTTGATCTCGCCGAGGCGGTCAAAGTAGGCGGGGTAGGTGCCCAGGCTCGCGGTCAGCTGGGCCACGAAGGTGTCCTCGTCGGGGGCGGCGAGCAGCGGGTTGGCCTGCTTCTGGGCGCCGATGGTGGTGGTGCGCTCGGTGCCGGGCGGCGCGGAGCAGAACGAGCCGACGCCGTGCGTGGGCCACACCGCGGTGGCGTCCGGCAGCTCGGTCAGCCGCTTCAGTGACCGGTACTGGGCGCGGGCGAGTTCCTCGGTCCGCTCCGGCCCGAGGAGGTCGGTGCGGGCGGCGGAGTTCACGATCAGCGAGCCGCCGGTGAACACCCCGAGCTCCCGGGCGCCGTCGAGGAGGAGGAAGGACAGGTGCTCGTCGGTGTGGCCGGGGGTGGCCAGGGTCCGCAGGGTCAGCCCGCCGAGGTCGACCTCGTCGCCGTCGGCCAGCGCCTGGTGATCGAAGGCGCGGCGGCCGGCGGCGGAGGCGAGGATCGTGGCGCCGGTGTCGTGGCCGAGCTGGACGGCGCCGGAGAGGAAGTCGGCGTGCAGATGCGTGTCCGCCGCGTACGCGACGGTCAGCCCGCGCCGCTCGGCCGCCGCGTGCAGGGCGCGCAGGTCGCGGCTGGCGTCCATGGCCAGGGCGCGTCCGTCGCCGAGGTCGAGCAGGTAGGCGCTGTTGCCCAGTCCTTCGTCGACCAGCGGTATGAGGTGATCGTCCGCGAAGCCCACGGCGTCCTCCTAGATCTCGGGAACGGGGGCGTGTGGTCACACCCACCAGACTCAACTACAATAATCCATGGATTTATGGAGGATGCTATGTCGGAGAACACGAAGAGCGGGACGAAGGCGCGGTTGTACGACGCGTTCGCGGCCAGCGGCAAGGCGCTGGCCAGCGGAAAGCGCCTGGAGCTGCTCGATCTGCTGGCCCAGGGCGAGCGCACCGTCGACGCGCTGGCCAAGGCGGCCGGGCTCAACCTGACCACCGCCTCGGCGCATCTGCAGACCCTCAAGCAGGCCGGTTTCGTCGCCACCCGCCGCGAAGGCGTGCGCATCCACTACCGCCTCGCCGGCGACGACGTCGCCCAGCTGTTCGCGCTGCTGCGCAAGGTCGCCGAGACCCACCAGGCCGCCGTCCCCGCCGCCCGCGATGCCTACCTCGGCGAGGACACCGCCGCCGAGCTCAGCCGTGAGGAACTGCGGGTCCGGATCGCCGCCGGAGACGTCGTCGTCCTCGACGTGCGGCCAGTCGAGGAGTACCAGGCCGGGCACATCCCCGGCGCCCTGTCCATCCCGGTCGACGAGCTGGCCGACCGAATCAACGAGCTGCCCGAGGACACCGAGATCGTCGTCTACTGCCGCGGCGAGTACTGCGTCCTGGCCTACGACGCCGTACGGCTCCTGACCGACCGCGGCCGGCGCGCGATCCGCCTCAACGACGGCATGCTGGAGTGGCGCCTGTCCCAGATGCCCGTCGACGCCGCGGACCTGACGTGACCCGCCCGGGCGGCGACCTCCCGCCGCACCCGGGACTGGCCGGCGGGCCGGTCTACCTGGACTACAACGCCACCACCCCGGTCGACCCGCGCGTCGCAGAGGCGATGTGGCCGCACCTGACCGACTTCTTCGGCAACCCCTCCAGCAACCACCCCTTCTCCCAGGAGCCGCGCCGGGCGCTTGCCGAGGCCCGTGCCCAGGTCGCCTCTCTGATCGGCGCCGGGCCCGGCGAGATCGTGTTCACCGGCTCCGGCTCCGAAGCCGACCTGCTCGCGGTGCGCGGTGCGGTCCTGGCCTCTGGCCGCCCGCACCCGCATGTGATCACCCAGGCCACCGAGCATCCGGCCGTCCTTCAGACGTGCCGGGCCCTTGAGCGGCTGCACGGCGCGCGGGTGACCGTGCTGCCGGTCGACCGCGACGGGCTCGTCGAGCCGGACGCCCTGGCCGACGCATTCACCGAGGACACGGTGCTGGTGTCGGTGATGGCGGCGAACAACGAGACTGGCGCCCTCCAGCCGATCACGGAACTCGCCGCGCTCGCCCGTGAGCGTGGTGCGCTGTTCCACTGCGACGCCGCCCAGGCCGTGGGCAAGATCCCCCTCAATGTCGGTGACCTGGGCGTGGACCTGCTGACGATCGTGGGGCACAAGATGTACGCGCCCAAGGGCGCCGCCGCCCTGTACGTACGCGACGGTGTGAGCCTGGAGCCGGTCGTCTATGGCGGCGGGCAGGAACGGGGCCTGCGCGCGGGCACGGAGAACGTCGCCCTGGCCGTCGCGCTTGGCACCGCCGCGCGGCTCGCGGCCGAGGAACTTGCCTCCGGCGCTCCAGCCCGCGTCGCGGCTCTGCGCGACGATCTCCATCAGCGGCTGGCGATCGGTCTGCCCGGCCGCGTGCACCTCAACGGGCCGGACAAGCATCGGCTGCCGAACACCCTGAACGTCAGCGTCGACGGCGCTCTCGGCCACGAGGTCCTCGCCGCCGTCGGTGAGATCGCGGCGTCGACCGGATCAGCCTGCCACAGCGGCACCCACACCCCCTCCCCGGTGCTCACCGCCATGGGCATGCAGCCGGACCGCGCGCTCGGCGCGCTGCGGCTGTCCCTGGGCCGCTGGACCACGGCCGAGCAGATCGAGACGGCGGCAGCAACCCTCATCCGGGCGGCTGGCGCGCAGTGACCGGGCCCACCGGCCCGAGCCAAGAGGAACCGACGAGCAGCAGGAGAGGCATGACCGAGACCAGCGCGCACGGACTGTCCACCCGCAGTGTCCACGCCGGCGAGCGCCGTGACGCCGAGGGGGCCGTCCATACCCCGCTCTACAACCACTCCACCTTGGCGTTCGACACCACCGCCGACCTTCTCGACGTCGTCGAAGGCCGCAAGAGCGGGAACCTCTACACCCGCTACGGCCTCAACCCCACCATCCGCTCCACCGAGGCCAAGCTCGCCGACCTCGAAGGCGGCGAGCAGGCCCTGGCGTTCTCCTCCGGCATGGCCGCCGAAGCCGCCACCTTCCTCGCCCACTGCCGCACCGGCGACCACATCGTGTGCATCGGCGAGGTCTACGGCGGCACGTTCGAACTCCTCGGCGACAACCTGCCCCAGATCGGCATCACCACGACGTTCCTGCGCGCCGACGAGGTCGAGCGGCTGCCGGAGGTGCTGACCGGTCGGACGCGGATCGTGTTCTTCGAGACCCCGGCCAACCCCACCCTGACCGTCTTCGACATCGCCGCCCTCTCCGCCCAGGCCCGCACGGTCGGTGCGCTGACAGTGGTGGACAACACCTTCGCCACCCCCGTCAACCAGAACCCGCTCGCCCATGGCGCGGACCTGGTCGTGCACTCGGCGACCAAGTACCTCGGCGGGCACTCCGACCTGACCGCCGGCGTCCTGACCGGCCCTGCCGAACACCTCGCCCCGGTGGCGGGGTGGCGCAAGAACCTCGGCCAGGTCATCGCCCCCGAAACCGCGTTCCTCCTCGCCCGCTCCGTTCGCTCCCTGCCCGTCCGGGTCCGCGCCCAGAACACCACCGCGCAGGCGGTCGCCGCGTTCCTGCAGACGCACCCGCGCGTCGCCCGTGTGCACTACCCGGGGCTGGCCACCGGCGAGCAGAAGCGCATCGTGGATGCGCAGATGCGCGGCGGGGGCGGCATGCTCAGCGCCGTCCTGGACGCGAACGCCGGCCAGACGGCCGCGGTGGTGGACCGGCTGCGGCTGTTCGCCATCGCGCCCAGCCTGGGCGGCGTCGAGTCCCTGGTCACCCAGCCCATCACCACCACCCACCACGGCCTCGATGCGGCCGAGCGCGCCCGCCGGGGCATCGCCGACAGCATGATCCGTCTGTCCGTCGGCCTCGAAGACGCCGACGACCTGATCGCCGATCTCGCCCAGGCCCTCGACGCCGACTGACAGCCCTCCTCCATCCGCTCACCGGGCCCGCACGAGGGCCCGGTGAGCGCCCCGTACGCCTCTGCACGAAAGGCCTCCCATTCCGTGACCGGTTTTCCCCTCCATGACGAGGCCACCGCACCCGCCGAGGCCCTGCCGCACCTCGCTGCGGCCCGCGAACGCATGGGTTTCCTCACCACCCTCAACGCCGTCATGGCCGAGTCCCCGCAGCTCCTGGCCGGCTACACCGCCCTGGCCCAGCAGTTCGCCGCCTCCTCCCTGCCCAAGCCCGCGCAGCAGGTCGTCCTGCTCACCGCGAGCGTCGCCAACGCCTGCCCGCACTGCGTTGCCGCGCACTCCACCCTCGCCCTGCGCGCCGGTCTCACCACCGACGACGTCAACGCCCTGCGCAAGGCGACCACGTTGCAGGATCCGTCACTGGACGCCGTGCGCCGCCTCACCCAGGCCATCGTCGACAAGCGCGGCTGGGCCGACGAGCAGGACGTCGCCGATTTCCTCGCCGCCGGACACACCCACCGCCAGATCCTTGACGTCGTCCTGGGCGTCGGCATGAAGACCCTGTCCAACTACACCAACCACCTCACCCACACACACGTCGACCCGGCCTGGCACGACCAGCAGTGGACGCCGCCAGCAGCCACCACCCCCTGACACATCCACTGCCGACCGCCCCGCGCAGGAAGAGACATGACCAGCACCGCACCCGCCGTCCCCGCCGCCCTACCCGACGCCGCCCAGGCACAGCGCCGCATCCTGCGTGTCCTGGTCGCCTCCCAGATCCTCAGCGGCGCCGGTCTCGCCGCCGGCGTCACCGTCGGTGCCCTGCTCGCCCAGGACATGCTCGGCACCACCAGCCTCGCCGGACTGCCCAGCGCCCTGTTCACCGCCGGGTCCGCTCTCGCCGCCGTCACCGTCGGCCGCATCTCGCAGGCCCGCGGCCGCCGCCCCGGCCTCGCCGCCGGATACCTCACCGGCGCCCTCGGCTCGGCCGGCGTCATCGCTGCCGCCGTCCTGGACAACCCCGTCCTGCTGTTCATCGCCCTGTTCGTCTACGGCGCGGGCACCGCCACCAACCTCCAGGCCCGCTACGCCGGAGCCGACCTCGCCCCACCCGGCCACCGCGCCCGCGCGGTCTCCACCGTCCTGGTCGCCACCACCCTCGGCGGCGTCGCCGGACCCAACCTCGCCGCCCCCGCCGGCACCCTCGCCGAACACCTCCACATCCCCCACCTCGCCGGACTCTTCGTCATCTCCGGCGCCGCCTACGCGCTGACCGCGCTCGTCCTCGCCCTGTGGCTGCGCCCCGACCCGCTGCTCCTGGCCCGCGCCGTCGCCCAGGCCAGGGAAGCCGACACCGCGGCCAACCCGGCCGCCGACGGCGGTGACGCCGACACCAGCGAGGGCCGCGGCGGCGTGGTCCTCGGCGCCCTGGTCATGATCCTCACCCAGCTCGTCATGGTCGCGATCATGACGATGACACCGGTCCACATGCACGACCACGGCCACTCCACCACCGCCTCCGGCCTCGTCATCGGCATCCACATCGGCGCCATGTACCTGCCCTCACCGCTCACCGGCTGGCTCGTCGACCGCTACGGCCGCATGAAGATCGCCGCCGCCTCCGGCATCACCCTGCTCGCCGCCGGCATCCTCGCCGCCGCCGCGCCCGGCGACTCCGTCGCCCTCCTCGCCCTCGCCCTGGCCCTGCTCGGCCTGGGCTGGAACTTCGGTCTCGTCTCCGGCACCGCGATCATCACCGACACCGTCCCGCTGGCCACCCGCGCCAAGACCCAGGGCCTGGTCGACGTCTCCATCGCCATCGCCGGCGCCACCGGCGGCATGGCCTCCGGCATCATGGTCGCCGCCACCAGCTACCCCGCCCTCGCCCTCACCGGCGGAGCCCTCGCCCTCACCCTCCTGCCCGCCGTCGCCGCCACCGCCTACCGCCGATGAACCCCGACACCCCCGCGCCCGGCATCACCGTCGACGGCACCGGCCTGCTCTGCGTCACCCTCCTGCTGCGCCTGCGAGGGCACATCGACGGTGCTACCCCGGGCACCGTCGTCCACGTCATCGCCACCGACCCAGCTGCCCCGCTCGACCTGCCCGCCTGGTGCCACATGACCGGCCACCACTACCTCGGCCCCGTCCCCGTCCCCGTCCCTGCCGGACGACCGGTCTACGCCCTGCGGCTCGCCGCCGACGCCCGCCCCACCCGGTCCGACGCTCCCTGGCACAGCGCCGACCGCTGAAATCCGGCGCCCTCACACCACGACCAAGAAGGTCAGGCGCACTCGGTCGGGCCGATACCTTTCAGACGCTCGGTCACGCGGGCGAGCGTGGCGGCGAAAACGCCCAGCTGCTCGGCAGGCACATCCCCGAACAAAGCCGCGGCAAGCTCGTCACGGCCGCCGCGCAGCGCCAAGGTGACCTTCCGGCCCTCCTCGCTCAGCGAGACCAGGGTCGCGCGCCGGTCGGTGGGGTGCGCCTGCCGCACCACCAGCCCGTCTTCCTGGAGCGCGTCGAGGAGGCCGGTGACGTTGCGAGGGGTGACCCCCAGGCGCCCGGCCAAGGCGCGCTGCGTCATCGGCCCGTCGTGGAACAGCGCCCACAGCACCCCCGCCCGCGCCGTGGTCAGCCCCCGCTCGGCCATGCCTCGCGTCATCATCGCGCCCAGTACCTCGGCCAGCTCGAAGAGCCCGTCCAGCGAAGCCCTGGCGGTGACCCGCCCTCCGGCCATATCGTGAAGTGACTTCACCATGTAGTACCTCCGCATAACAGGGTAGTCCCCGAGGCTTCCGCAGAGGAGACGGTCACCATGGCGCAACCGCTCAAGCCCCACCCCCTGTTCGCCCGCTTCTACGCCACCCTGGCCGGCCCCGTCCTGGAGAAGGCGGGCATCGCCGAACACCGCAGGAGACTCCTGGCTGGTCTGACCGGCGATGTCATCGAGATCGGCGCGGGCAACGGCCTGAACTTCCCCCACTACCCGCCCGAGGTGACCCGCGTCGTCGCCGTCGAACCGGAGCCGAACCTCCGCACCCTCGCCCAGACCGAAGCCCGCAGCGCACCCGTCCCTGTGGAGATCGAGTCCGCACGGGCCGAACGTCTGCCCTTCCCCGACGCGTCGTTCGACGCGGCCGTGGTGTGCCTGACCCTGTGCTCCATCGCCGACCCCGGCACAGCACTCGTCGAACTCCGCCGGGTGCTCCGTCCCGACGGACAACTCCGGTTCTTCGAACACGTCCGGTCCGGCTCGCCCGCGATGCGACGCGTCCAGCGCGTACTCGACGCCACCGTCTGGCCCCGGCTGATGGGCGGCTGCCACACCGGCCGCGACACTCACACCGCCCTCACCACCGCCGGTTTCACCCTCACCGCCGTCGACCGCTTCGACTTCCCCGCGACCCGGATCCCGATGCCCGCCGCCACCCACATCCTCGGCACCGCCGTCCGCAGCGACCACGGAGGAACCCCGTGACCACCCCGAACGACAAGCCCCAGCCAGCTTCACCGGCGAAGCCGACCATCGCCCGAGCCGCCGCCGGGATGCTGGAACACCTGGCTGACAAACTCGGCGCACACGCCTCCGTGCGGGCCGTCTACGGCGAGCCCGTCTCCCAGGGCAGGGTCACCGTCATCCCCGTAGCCGAGATCGCCTACGGATTCGGCGGCGGCGCCGGCCGCGACACCACGGCAGCCAAGAACGGCGAGGGTGGCGGAGGCGGGGGCGGAGCCGCGGCCCGCCCTCGCGGATTCATCATGATCAAGGACGACACGGCCGTCTTCACGCCGCTGCGAAACCCGTGGGCGGATACTGCGGCAATCTTCGCCGCCGTCCTGGCAGGCGTGGCCACCCCACGGCTCGTACGCAGTCTTACCCGCCGGCGCACCCGCTGACTTCTGTACCGCAACTACTCACGGCCGAAGTCGTCAACCGTGGATCCGGGGACGAGTCTCACGGGGCGATAGGGCCGCTGTTCCTGTCCGGGTGTGCCGACAGGACGTAGCGGGTGGCGGAAAGGTTGGACAAGCCAAAGAGCTCCATCAGCCGGACCGGGTCGGCGCTGTGGCGTGCCTCGTCAACGATGCGGTCCACGCGCAGGCGGCCGGCTGGCAGGCCGACGCGCTGGAAAAGGTGCTGGACGACGCCAGCGCTGATGGGTGGGGCGGAATCGTCGACGGCGGTGTTGCGGGTGACAAAGAGGTGAGGGTTGGAGCTGTCTGGCCAGCGCCGGTGGCGTTGAAGTTCCCAGGCTGTGGCCAGGCGCAGGGTGAAGGATATGCCGACCCCCGCGAAGTGTCTCGGATCTGTCCCGGCCCTCCCACAGGGAAGTCACATGCGCGGCATGGGGCCTGCGGTTGCTGGCAGTGTCCGGCCCATGATTAACGGTTTGTCAGCGCGGGCCGCCCGATGGCAGCGACGCCGGGCAGATGAGGCCATCGCGCAGCTCCGCCGCGATGTCGAAACGCTCGGCATCGGCCCCGTTCCTGCTGCGGTCCGCATCGCTCTGCGGGCACGGTTTCAAAAGCAGGTGGCGACGTGGCTCGTGTCCATTCCGCTCGCCTTGGTGGTCGTCGTCTACCTCCTCCGCCTGGTGACGGACTGGATCGTGAACGGTGCACCCGCCGAGTTCGGGTACGTCCACGGGGACGGCTCCACGCGGGCTGACGTGGCGAACACCGCGTTGCTCTTCGCCCCCAGCATCATCCTCATCCTTGCTACGCGAGGCGTCGGCTCTTTCGTCGGCGCCGCCTTCAACTTGCCTGGTCACACCTTCGGCCGCCTCGAAACGTGGGCTGCTCTGATCAAGGACTGCGCGGAGATCTACAGGGCCCCTGGACGTGTCCGCCCCACGATGGCCCTGCCGAGTCTCCGGCACGCGCTCCTAAGTGTGCACGGCGCCAGCTCCATGCGCGGGAGCATCCCGCGCACCGCACTGCGGCGCAGGCTCATGGCCCGCCGTCATGCCGTGCGGGTCGTCGCCTCGCTCCGGTCCGCCTCCGCCGAACTCGACGTCGACCCCCGGGCCGGGGCCGTGAAGGTCGGCCGTCTCGCGCTCAAGATCAGCGAACGGTACGCCGAGGGGAGGGTGGGCGCTCTCCTCGATGAGAACGAGCTTGTTCACCGCAGCCGCTACGCGGAGGCGCTCCAGCTCGTCCTCGCCGCCATGGCGGTGGCCGGGCTCGTCGCCCTGGCGAAGGCCCTTGGTCTGCCCGATCTCGCGCTCGCTGCCGCCGTGGTGATCGTGGTCACCCTGGTCTACCGCCATTCGGTGATGCGCGGCGTTGAACTTCTGGCCGTTCTTGTCCCGCTGATGGTGGTCGTGCAGTAGGCCCGTCCGGCCGCTTCACGACGGCGCGAGGTGAGGTGGAGCACCGCGGCCGGCACGGTGCTCCACCTCACCTCAGGCACCGGTCTCAGTAGAGCGGTTCGCCGGACGACAGCCAGCGGGCGACGAGCTCTGCGACCTCGGGAGGCTGGATGTCGAGCGCTGCCCACGCCTCCGTCCGCGTCCGGCGGATCGTCAGGATCCGGTCCTCGGGGGTGAGCAGGACAGCACGTACGCGGCCGGTCACGATGCCGGGGCCCAGGAGGTCGCGGTCGGCTGGGGGTCGTCAACGCTCACCCGGCGGTCCGGGCCGGGGTGCAGGCGGCGGTCGACGAGTACGAGGCCCGCGAGACGCTGGAGGCTCAGGTCGCACGCGACGCCGACAAGCTCGAATGCCTCTTCCAGGCCGTCGAGTACCGCGAGCAGGGTTACTCGCTTACCCAGAACTGGATCGACACGTCGCTCGCCTCGCTCACCACGACATCCGCGAAGTCCCTCCCCGAGGCCGCCCTGAACGGCTCCTCCCTGGACTGGCAGAAGAACGTCCGCCCCCCTGACCCCCGTCCAACGCGCAAGGCTCCCAGCATCGCGCTGGGAGCCTTGCTGCTGGTGGTCCGGCATCTATCGGCCACCGGGTCGGATCGACGACTCGCCGGGGCGGGGTCACCACTCCGAGCGCCGCACCGCCGGTCCTCGCCCGGATCGATGCCAACCAGCGCAGCGCTAAGTACGCTTGTCGTTCTCACGGCGGAGGGTGGGCGCATGTCGTGGCGCGAGAAAGTCATGCTGAGTGCGGTACTCGTGATCGTCGGTTCCTTCCTGTACGCCATTTTCATCGAAGACAGCTTCGGCCTCTACCTGCCGGTCATCGCTGCCTTCGTGGTGCTGATAGCAGTCGGCTCGTCCGACGGGAACAGCGACGGTGATTCCGGCGGCGGGTCCGGCCATAGCGGCCGCTCCTCTGATGACGACGGCTTCGGATGCGGCGGGTGCGGCGGTGACTGAGTGGCACCCCGCTCGGGCCACGCACGAGCCGTACGAGGACGCCGCCGACAACATTCGCCCGCGCACTCGGCCGCGAGGAATTCGGCACGCTCAGCCGGTCCAGCCGCGTCTCGGCTACGACGCGTTTCGGGAAGCCGGCCCTGCTGCGCGGGGCAGGGCCGACCGGGTCAGGCCCAGGTGACGCCGAGGCCGGCGAGCGCGGTGCGCTGGGTTTCGTTGAGTGTGTCGCGGCGCTGTTTGGTGTTGGCGTACCAGATGCCGAGCTTGTGCTCGTGGGGTTCGCCGTCGATGAGGAGGGTCTCGGTGTGGCTCCGGGCGGGGGTGGCGCCGGTGCCTTCGCGGGCGGTGAACTGGGCGAGGGCGGCCAGGCCGCGGCGGAAGCCCGCTGGCATCTTCCCCTCCCGTTTCCCTGCCGTGTTGCGGGTGGCGGGGGCTGGTTCGGGGGGCGGGGTGATGCCGAGAGTGGTCAGGCGGGTGCGCTGTTCGTCGGTGAGGTCGGGCCAGGCGCGGTGCTGGCGGGTGATCCAGGCGCCGAGGTCGTCGCCGTCGTAGACGACGCCGGGGGCGATGTCGGGCAGGTGGCCGTCGGGTTCGTCGGCGGCGAGGCAAGCGAGGACGCGGTGGTGGCGCTGCCAGTCCAGCGGCCAGGGGCAGTTCCAGTCCGGGTCGATCTCCGCGAGCTGCGCGGCGCGGGTCGTGGCGCGGTCGGGGTCTTTGCCGAGGGCGCCGGGGCGGCGGAGGTTGGCGATCAGCCGGCCGATCGCGAGCGTGTCCTGGTCGGTCTCGCCCCACTGCGCGTCCTGGCGGGGGGCGAGGTGGCCGTGGGCGCGGTGGTAGGAGCGCAGGGCGGCCAGCTTCGTCTCCCATGCCTCGTCGCCCGGCTCCCAGACCATGCCCTCGGCGTCGAGCTGTTCCTTGCGGTGGGGCTCCAGGGTGCCGGCGCGAAGGTTCTTGCGCTGCTGGTGGACCCAGCGGCCCAGCGGGAACTCCTTCACCCCGGATGCGGTGGCGATCGTGGTGACGGTGTCGTAGGGGACGGCGTGCAGGCCCTCGATGCCGTTCTGGGCGCGCCAGCGGCGCAGGGCCTGGTAGCCCTCCAGCCACACCAGGGACTCAGGGCGGTAGACGCGGGTGCGCAGGAACGCCGCGATCGTCGCCGGGTCGCGGGGGGTGGCGAAGTGCAGCAAAGGGGACTCGGGCGCGGTCTGCGCGGCGCCGTCGAGGTCGTCCTGCTCCTTGCCGTCGCGAGCGCCGTCTTCGCCTGCTGGGGCGGTGGTGGGGATGATGCGGCCGTCCTCGTCGCGGTGGACGTGGGTGGTGCGGTGGTGTTCGCGGCGGGTGAGGGCGCGGGAGGCGATGTCGGCGACGAGGTGTTCGGAGTGGGAGCGCAGGCCGTTGAGGACGGCGACGAGGGGTTCGTAGGAGGCGGAGGCGATCATGTTCTTGGGGTCTTCGCCGGGCTGGAGGAAGACGGGGACGATGATCCGGGCGGTCTTCGTGGTGCCGTCGGGGTTGGGGCGCAGGGCGCGGCCGATGTTCTGGACGATCTCGACCTGGGAGCCTCTGGTGTCGGCGAAGCAGACGGCCTGGACGCCGCGTTCGCCGGTGATGTCGACGCCCTCCCCGAGGACGCGGACGGAGGCGAGGAAGGCGCGGTGGGAGCGGCGGGAGTGCTTGTCGATGCCGTTGGCGAACTGCTCGATGGTCCGGCGGCGCTCGGTGACCGTGTGGTCGCCGCACAGCCACGCCGACCACACGCGGTCCGGGGGGACGTGGCGGCCGGGGTCGAGGTCGTAGAGACGGGCCTTGATCGACGAGGCCGGCATCGTCTCGGCGGCAGCGAGAGCGTCGAGGGTCGGCTCGTTGGCGTACAGCTCGGCGGCGGTCTTGGGGAGCTTGGCGGCGAACGCCTCGGCTTCCTCCACCCGGTGGTGGAACGTCATGACGGTCTTGAGGTTGTGGCGGGCGGCGTGCTCCAGCAGCGCGGTCTGGAGCAGGGCGAGGCGGCGGCCGCGCGGCGCTTCCGCGGAGGGGACGGGGCGCGGGTCGGGGTCGGGGTCGCGGATCTCCAGCACGTCGATCTCGAACCCGGCGAGGATCTCCCGGGTGATCGCCTCCGACAGCCCGAGCTCGTGGATCCACTCGCCGCAGACGCCGTCCGGGTCATCGGTCATGGAGACGATCGGCGTCTCCTCGCCGTCGGTCCCGGGGCGGGGCGCGGCGAGGATCCTCGGGGTGGCGGTCATGTAGAGGCGGAAGGCGGCGGGGATGCGGGTGTTGTCGTGGATCGCGGCCCAGGGCCGGGCGGCGTCACCGACCGTGCCGTGGGCCTCGTCGACGATGGCCAGGTCGAAGCCGTCCAGGCGCTGCCCGTACATCCGCTCCCCGCCCGCCAGCGCCATCTCCAGCGGGCCCCTCACCTTCGCGACGCCGGTGATGTCCCACGGGTCGTCGCGGTCGACGAGGGAGGCGTACGTCGCGAACACCACCACCGGCCCGGAGGACGCCCACAGGGCGAGCTGGATCGGGTTCGTCGTGACGCGGACCCCGAGCTCTTCCAGGACTTCGTCGCCATGGAGGGAGCAGACCGCCACCATGGGGGCGGTGTGGCCGACCCGGCGCCAGGCCTGCGCGGTCTGGGCGAGGAGGTCGAGGGTCGGCACCATGACCAGGATCCGGCCGTTCAGGAAGAACTGCCGGGCTGCGGCCGCGGCGGTGATGGTCTTGCCGGAGCCGGTCGCCGACACGTACGTCGCCCGCTCGCCCTCGGGCCTGGGTGTGCGCAGATGGGGCCAGCCGAGCCACGCCTGGATCGCGTCCAGGCCTGCCTTCTGATGCTCCCGCAGCTGGATCGTCGTGCTCACGGGACCTGGTCTCCTTCGGGAAGCGGGGGCGTCGTGCACAGCGGACGTCGCCGGGAGGTTCACGTGCTTGGTCACCGTCTACTTCTGCGGGCCCGGGTCGGCGAGGTGTTCGGGGGCGGTGCCCGGACGCCGCGGTGAGCGTCGGCATCTGTCTGCCGGGCCCGGGTGGCTGCCTCGGCGACCTCGGCGGCGATCTGCGCGGCCAGGTCGGCGGCGTGTCGGCGGACGGCGTCGCGGGCGACGTCCTGCAGGCTCCACATGCTCACCGCTCGTCCCCGTCCCGAGAGGTGGCTGCCGGCAGGGCGTACAGCGCTTCGAGGCCGGCGATCTCCTGCCGGACGGCCCGGGGTGTCATGCAGCGCAGGACGCAGCCGGGGGTGCCGCGGCCCGGGCATCCGTCGTGGTGAGTGAAGGTGGCATCGCAGGTGTCGCAGGCAAGCCACTGCGGCGCGTGCGTGGCGGAGCTCAGCCGGTGACGGCAGATGCGAGCCATCTCTACTCACCCCCCCTTCCTCCGGTGCGGGCGGGGCGTTCTCGGCTCGCTGCTGGGCGAGGCCCCGCACCGAGGCGGCGTGTCCGCGCTGGCGCTGCCGGGCATCTGCCATGGACGCCAGAACAGTGCAGACGGCGGCCACGGCGTCGGCCCATCCCTGCTCGTACGCTTCGCCGCGACCACCGGGAGCAGCGTCCTCCTCCTCGGCAACCGAGTTGTAGGTGCCGGCGATGGCGCCGGCTTCGAGGGCGGCGAGCAGGCTGTCCGCCTGGTCGTCGCGGATGCCGGTGGCCGCGAGCACACCGAGCAGCTGCGCCCGGGCGTTGATACCGCGAGAAGTGTGATCGCGCATCTGGTGCTGGACGGCCTGCTCGTCCTCGGGGGCGGTCACAGGTCGAACTCGATGTGCTCGACGCCCAGCATGCGGACTTCCTCCAGGCTCGCCGCGCGGGTGCCGTGCTGCTGGAAGTACACGTCCTTCAGTGCGTCCGCGACGGCCTGCCGCATCTGCCGCTCGCCGCCGCGTTCCTGGGCGTCGAAGAGACGGCCGGCGTGGTGCGGGGGCAGGGCGAGGGTGAGGTGGCGTTCGCGGGCTTCGTCGGTGGTGCCGGCGGGGGCGGCGTAGCCGAGTTGGGCGCGTACGTCGATCATCACGCCCTGACTCGTCGCGGCTGCCTGCTTCGCTTTCTGTCGTACCTTCGGCTGCCATCGTTTGCGGACTTCGCCTGCCATGCGGCCGGCGAGGTCGGGGCGGGGCTTTTTGATCTGGTCCTTCACGTACCGCTCGACGGTGCGCTGGGAGATGCCGAGGAGCTGGGCGACGGCCTTGGTGCTTTTGAGTTGCTTGACGAGGAACCGCATCTGGGCGCCCGCGGACTTGGGGGGCTGGCGGGTGAACGCCTTCTCCAGCATCTGCTCCAGGGCCTGGCCGACCGACCTGATCGCCATGGGTCTACTCCCCCGTGTCCGGGCCGGCGGTGGTGCCGGACTTGATGTAGCGGGCCAGGTTCAGCAGCGGGTTCTGGGTCTGTTCGCGCAGTTGCTCCGCCCACAGCGGGGTCTGGGTGCCCTCGTGCTTGACCATGCCCGGTGACACCCCGATCCGGAATGAGGCGGGGATCGTCTTGCCCTCCGGGGTGTAGGGGAGGACGTCGAGGGGGGACGGGCCGGTGGCGGCGTAGACGGCGCAGTCGGACAGGACGGCGATGGGGTAGGCGCCGGTCGCGGCGGCGAGAGCGAGCATCTTGCGGTGCATGCCGGTGCGGGCGCGGGAGATGACGGCGGCGCGGATGTCGGGGCGCCAGGTCGGGCGGGCGAGCGCGGGCCAGGGCTGGCCGGGGCGCCAGCCGCCGCCGCGGGCCTTCTCCTGGAGCTTGCCGATCCCTCCCTTGACCGTGTTCTTGATGGCGCCGAGGACGATCGCGGCCTCCGGGTCGCGGGTCTTGCAGCCGTCCATCGCGGTCAGGAACTCGGTCGGCGTCGTCTTCTCGGGGACGCCGAGGTCGGCCATGGTGGCGATGTAGGCGTCGCGCAGGCGCTGGTACCAGCCGTCGAGGTAGCGGCCGGCGTCCGGGCGGAGCCACGCCTCCAGCGGCTGGACCTGGTAGCCGAGCTCGACGGCGTAGGCGACGGTCGGGGTCGCGTACCAGGCGGGTCCGGTCGGCCTCTCGCCGGTGGGGGTGAAGGGGCTCGGGAGGAGGTCGCCGCGCAGGTCGGTCCACTTCTTGCCGACCATGACGCGGGAGAGGTCGATGTGGGAGAGGTCGACCAGCCACGAACCGGGCACCGCCGGGTCGAAGGCGGGGTTGACGGTGTGGACGGGCGGCGTGGCCAGGCCGACCTGCAGGCCGTTGGCGGCGGCGGCGAAGGCCATGTTGACGTCGATGCCGACCAGGTGCGGCAGCAGGCACTCCTCGTCGGTGAGCTCGCGTGCCCAGTCGTACGCCTCCTCGAAGAGGCGCTCGTCGGGGCCGCGGACGTGGAAGCGGGGCAGGTTCGCGAGGACGGGGTGGCCGTCGACCGCCTCGCACGGTGCCGGGTCGAGCGGCTCCTTGCCGAGTGAGCCCGGGTTGTGGGTACTGTGCCGGCGGCCGGCGGCGTCCGGCGTCGAGGCGCGGGTCGGCGGGTGCAGGGCGGTCATGAGCTCCAGGCCGGTGACGGCCGTCGAGCCGCGCGGGGTCAGGACGCGGGAGGCGTACAGGCCCAGCGTCCGGGCCAGTTCTGCCGGAGGGAGATCGGCGGCGCGGCCCCAGGAGCGGGCGTCGAGCGCCTCCCAGGACGGGATGCACAGCTGGATACAGGCCCGCCGGCCGCCCTGCGCGGGACGGTAGATCCTCGCCCACGGGCCGAACCCGCGCCGGGTCAGCTGCCACTCTGCCGCAGCCAGTTCCTTCAGGACCGGGTGGCCGGCGGGCAGCCGGCCCGCAACGCGCTCGTCGTCGGACAGCCGGGCCGGCAAGCCGAAGAACTGCAGCGCCGCCGGAGTCAGAGCGAGCAACGGGTCCGCGTCACGGCCCCACGGATCCAGCCGCGGGGCACCCAGACACGCCTCGGTCAGCGTCCACTCCACCAGAGCCGGCAGAGACCGGGCGGGGACATCGAGGACCAGACCGCCGGTGCAGTACGCGGATACCTGCCCGTCGGCGTCAGTGTCGATGACGGCGAGCGGTCCGTTCGCGAACCTCGCGTCCACCGCCACGGGGCGGGGGGTGGCAGCCGCCGCGGGGCGTCCTGCCGTGCGCGCGGCGGGCCGCTTCGGCGCCGACACCGGGCGCGCCTTACCCGGCCGCGGCCGGGCCGGAGCGGAGACCGGAGCAGCTGCCGCCGCCCGGGCCGGAGCGGGCGCGGGGACAGGAGCCTCCACGGCTGGCCGCTCCTCGACGGAAGCTGGGGTGGGGGCGGGGGCGGGGTACTTCTTCGCCCAGCCCTCCAGAAGTGCCAGATAAGGCCCGCGCCGGGGTGGGCGGGGCTCGCTGCGGCCGGCCTCCCAGTTCTTCACCGTCTGCGGAGTCGTCTCCAGAGCACGCGCGAGCGCCGCCTGCGTGACACCGGCCGCCTCACGCAACCGCGCCCGTTCAGCAGGCTCCGGAAACGCAGGCCCCCCGGCCAACAACTCCTCCACCGCCTTGAACAGGGCGTCTTCCTGCAGGTCCTTCTTCACGCTCCACCTCCATGGCCACCCTATCAGTTTTTACTTTGAATTTGGGGTTAAATTTGACAACTGAGGCAGAAAAAAGCAGGTCATGACACTCGATTGGCAAATCCGTTCGCATGACCCGTCAGCAGGGACAGACGGTCGAGACTGCGGTGGGCGCCTGCCCATATCCGTCTTTGGAAGTGTGATCTTGAGGGCTGGGGTTACGGTCGCTCCACCGGCGCAGTACCGGGTGCCGCGCACCATGGGAGGGGATCGTCATGAGCCAGGACACCGGCTGGGGATACGACATCGGCTGGGGCTTCGGCCTGGAGGCCGGCGTCCGCTGACCTCCGGCACGCTCAGGGCCCGCCCGAGGATGTTCTCCCGGGCGGGCCTTTGTGCTGCATACCGGGGGGCGACGGTGCCGGTCTCCCGGTGCCCGCCAGGCCCGGGGCACTCCCCTGCCACTCGGACGAGTCGATGCCGGGGTAGGTGTTCACGAGAACGGGCGCCGACGGGGATATCTGCGCGGCATAGTGCCGAGGTGACCACCACACCGGACCGCCTGGACCTGCCCGCACGCCGTCGCCACCACGCACGGGCGATCGCTGCCCCGACCACGCTGATCGGCGCCTGCGCGGAAGCTGCCGGAGCGGTGTACCGGCCCATCGCCGCTGCCGCGCCCGGCCAGGAGGCCGTCAGGGTGGACGGCTTGCCGTGCGTCCAGGTGAGCCTCACCGCCACCGGCCTGCTGGACCTGGCCCGCGCCGAGGACGACGCCCGGTGGCCGGCCGCAGCGGCCCGGGAACGGGTACAGGCCCAGCGGACGTACGCGGCACGATGCGCCGTGGCCGAGGCCCAGGAACTCGCGGAAGAGGCTGACCCGCTCGGCAAGAGGGGCGTGCCGCTGCCGTCGGCAGCGCAGTTCGCCGCGATGGAACTGGTGAGCCCCGGCGCCGACGTCGCCGCCCGCTGGCGGGAGGATCCGCAGGAGGCGGGCGTCCTGGTTCACGAGCCGGCGGCCGGCGGCAAGTTCGCGGTGGACGAGCTCCTGGACGAGGCGGTCGACGCCGCGGTGCTGACCGGTCTGCGGGCGCTGGGGCAGGCACGCAGCGCCCCGGATCCGAGCACAGCGGCCGAACTCCTGCTGGGCGCCGTGCCCCACATCGCGCTCGCGGTCGCCCCGGCGTCTGCCGACTTTGACTGACGGACCTCCCGGCCCGGCAGCCCGGGCCGAGGCAAGATCACGGAGGCCGTCACACTTCCGCCTGGCCCCGGCAAGTACGGACCTAGAGCCTGCTGCAACGGCCCGGCGTACATCTTTGGTAGCCAGGCCCTGCGAGCTCACGGATCGTGCCGGCGGACGGCGACCGCAGCGACGACTGCTGCGGCGAGGGGCCAAGCCGCGTACACGATCCACGACCCGCTGATGGTCGCCGGGTAGGGGGCCGATCCGAAGGGGTCGCCCATCTGCACCAGTCGTTCCCACGCGCTGCGGGGCAGTGCGTGAAGGATGGCGGATGACCAGCGGTGGCGGTCGTTGAGGAGGAACGGCAGCAGCAGAAGGATTCCGGTGAACGTCACGAGGGTGGTTGCGGTGTGCCGGATGAGGGCGCCGAGCCCCATCCCGACTAGCGCGCACACCGGAGCGAGCAGGGCGGACGCGGCCACGGCGCGGAGGGCGCCTGGGTGGCCGAGGGACAAGCCTATGCCCCGACCGGACAGGATGGCTTGTGTCACGCCGAACGAGGTTCCCGCGACGACCGTGCCGTAGACGAGCATGACCGCCGTCACAACGGCCATCTTTGCCGCTACGACCGATCGGCGGGCCGGTACTGCCGCGAAGGTCGTGCGGATCTGCCCGGTGCTGTATTCGCCGACGACCGTGAGGGCGCCGATGCTGCCGGTGGCGAGTATCAGGACCATGCAGGCGCCGATGGTGAAGGCGTCCCGCATGGCCCAGATGGGAACGAAGAGGGCTCGGATCCCTTCGTTGTAGGCCGGCCAGTTGTTGTAGTCCGCGACGGCCGCGCTGATGTTGATGGCGATGATGACCAGCGCGCTGACCCCGAACGCCCAGGAAATGGACCGCAGCGACCAGAGCTTGATCCACTCGGCGGCGAGGAGGTCCCGGAAGCGGGCGCCGGGCTCGGCGGCGCGCACGGCGGTCGAGACCGTCTGCTGCGTGGTGGCAGAGGTCATCGGGATTCTCCTGCGAGGTATTCGACGCTGTCGGCGGTGAGTTCCATGAACGCCTCCTCCAGCGAGGAGGTGCGGGTGGCCAGCTCAAGGAGCACGATGCGGTGGTGGGAGGCGAGTTCCCCGATGCGGGCCGCGCTCAGGCCGGTCACGGTGAGCCACTCCTCCGCGCCGGCGACCGAGTCGTCCGGCTGTACCGAAGCGCCTTCGGCTTCGAGCACAGCTGCCAGCCCGGTGGTGTCGGCTGTCCGCACGGTGACGCTCTGGCGGGTGCCGCGGGCTGCGAACTCCGTCACGCTCTCGTCGGCGATCAGCTTGCCCCGGCCGATGACGATCAGGTGCTCGGCGGTGTTCTGTATCTCGCTCATCAGGTGGCTGGAGACGAACACGGTGCGCCCCTCGGCGGCCAGCCGCCGGAACAGGCCGCGTACCCATCGCACGCCCTCCGGGTCCAGGCCGTTGACCGGCTCGTCGAACAGCAGCACCGGAGGGTCGCCGAGAAGAGCCGTGGCGATGCCGAGCCGCTGTTTCATGCCCAGGGAGAATCCGCCGATACGGCGCCGGGCCGCGGGAGCCAGACCCACCTCCTCGAGGACCTCGTCCACCCGGCGCCGCGGGATACCGTTGCTGCGGGCCAGGGCGGACAGATAGGCCGCTGCGCTGCGTCCGCCGTGGACGTCATGGGCGTCGAGCAGGGCACCGGCGTGGCGCAGGCCGCGCGGATGGTCCCGGAACGGGTGACCGTCGATGGTGGCGGTGCCGCTGGTGGGTTCAGTCAGGCCGAGAAGCATCCGCAGTGTGGTGCTCTTGCCGGCACCGTTGGGGCCGAGGAACCCGGTGACGTGGCCGGGGCGCACGGTGAAGGTCAGGCCGTTGACGGCATTGGCCTTGCCATATCGCTTGGTCAGTTCTTTGACTTCGATCACCCGGCCAACGGTGCCGGGGAGAGTGCCCGTCCGGCATCGGCCCGTCGGCTGCACTGGCGGGAGGGCTTGTATCCCGTGGGCGTACGCCCACGGGCCAATGTTCCGCCGCTGGTCAGGCGATTACGATCGCCCCATGTCCGCCAAGCCGCGTCCCCTGCTGTCCTGGCACCTGCGGCCGGCCGCGCGGGCGGCTCTGGCCTGGTGTGGGGCGATCGCCTACCCGTTCGCGCTGTTCTTCGCGGCACGCGGCACACCTTTCGACTCCCCTGGCTTGCCCTTCGTGTCGGCCGCCGCGGTCACGGTCCTGCCTCTCGGACTGCTGCGCCGTCGTCCGCTGCCGGCCCTGACACTGATGCTTCTGGGTACGTACGTCACGGCGACGACAACTCCGTTCTGGCAGGTCGTGTATCTGCTGGTTCTGGCGAACGACCTCGCCGCCGGATACGTCGTGGCCACCCGGCCTCGCCTCATCGCGGTCACCGCTGCCGTCACGACGCTCGGCGTACAGGTCGCCTTCGCCGCCCGTCTTGGGACCGGGACAGACGGCTTCGCCCGCACGGTCGCGGTCCTCGTCCTGGCCCTTGCCGCCGCCTGGATGACCGGCCATTCAGTTCGCGAACGCCGCGAGCACGCCGCGGCACTGCGCTCGCAGACTGCCGCCCAGGCCGTCGCAGCCGAGCGGCTCCGGATCGCCCGTGAGCTGCACGACATGATCGCGCACAGCATCGGCGTCATCGCCATCCAGGCAGGCGTGGGCCGCCGGGTCATCGACACACAGCCGGACGAGGCCCGCAACGCGCTGGCCATCATCGAAGACACCAGCAGGGATACCCTCGCCGGGCTGCGGCGCACCCTGGGCGCATTGCGCCGCACCGAACCGGGCCCCGGGGCGGAGACCGCGCCACGCGAGCCTGCCCCTGGGCTGGCCGACCTCGACCGGCTGACCGCCTCGGCGAAGGACGCGGGCGTCCACGTCGACGTGCGACGGCTCGGAGAACGACGGCCCCTGCCTCCCGATATCGACCTGGCCGCCTTCCGGATCGTCCAGGAGGCCCTCACCAACGTCGTACGCCACGCGGACACCCCCGACTGCCACGTCACCATCGGCTGCCAAGACGGTGAACTGACCATCGAGGTCGCCGACGGCGGCCGCGGCGGCCCGCCTCCGGCACCGAATACGGCATCACCGGAATGCGGGAACGTGTCACCCTGCTACGCGGCCGGTTCACCGCCGGGCCGCGACCCGAGGGCGGCTTTCGCGTGGCAGCCCGGCTCCCCCTCTCCGAAGGAGTGCACATCTCATGACGGTCCGCGTCGTGCTCGCCGACGACCAGCCACTGGTCCGCAGCGGCCTGCGCGTCCTGATGGCCGACGCCCCCGACATCGACGTCGTGGGAGAGGCCGGAACCGGCGCGGAAGCGGTCCAGCTGGTCCGAGACACGGAGCCCGACGTGGCGGTGATGGACATCCGCATGCCAGGCATGGACGGCATCGAAGCCACCGGGCGGATCACGGCAGCCGCTGGAGCGACGCGCGTCCTTATCCTCACCACGTTCGACGACGACGAGTACATATACGGCGCGCTCCGAGCGGGTGCGAGCGGATTCCTCGTCAAGGACATGGCACTGGACGACATCCTCGGGGCGATCCGCGTGGTCGCCGCCGGAGACGCCCTGATCGCCCCGAGCATCACGCGCCGCCTTATCGCAGAGTTCGCCGCCCGCCCCGAACCAGCTCCGCGCCCACGACCGGTCGGGAACATCACCGAGCGGGAACGCGAGGTACTGACCCTCGTCGGACGCGGCATGTCCAACAGCGAGATAGCCGCCCAGCTCTGCATCAGCACGGCCACCGCAAAGGCCCATGTAGCACGGCTACTCACCAAACTCGAAGCCCGTGACCGAGTCCAACTCGTCATCACCGCCTACGAGATCGGCCTGGTAACGCCACCTCGGTGAGCCCCAAGCACTCAGTTTCCTAGCTCGTCGGCCGAAGCAACATGGTCTGAGCTCTCATAATTCGGTCCTTTGCGCGAGCAAGATCAGAACCTGGCCGCCAGACGTCTCGCGCACCGTTCCGGAAATGGTGAAGATCGCACTGGCAGGTCAAAGGACCGTTTCGCCCGGTGAATCCTGTCCCCCACAGGGGCGATGAACTGCGCACGGAGCCCCACCGGCTCTCCCCGGGCCACTATCCCTGTCGTACGTGATCAAGAATCTGGCGCGCAGGGGCCTTTCAGCAGACCAGGCCGAGGTGGACGCCCTGCCGGTGTACGCCGAGGCGTGCGAGACCACCGTCGTCCACTGCACCCCCGCCCCGTAACCGAAGGAGAACCCCCATGTCCCGCATCACCCGCACCTTCGCGGCCGTGCTCATGAGCGGCGCCCTCGGCGCCGGGCTGCTCGTCGTCGCCTCGCCGGCGAGCGCCGCGACCTGCCCGACCACCCGGTCACCCCGTATCGACGGCGGCGAGGCCCACTGGAAGCTCAGCTGCCGCAACGGTGACCTGAAGATCACCGGCTGGGTGGACGACACCCGCGCCGACGCCAAGTGCGCCGTCGTACGCATCGACCCCTACCGCGGATCGCTCCGCGAGTTCAGGGCGTGCGGATCGGGCACCCGCAAGACGTTCGACGAGACCTTCTACGGCACCGACAGCGCCGACGTCACCCTCTACCTGCGCTGAACAGCCGCACCACGCACTGCGCCCCGCGCCGCGGCAGGGCGAACAGCGCCGAGCAGAGGGGCGCGAGGGCTCCCACGACAGGGGAGCCCCGCGGCATAGTGATCTTCACGAGCCGTGAGTCCGCCAGGCGGGGCGGCCGGGTCTGATGTCGGAGTGACGAGAGGACGGTCCCGGGGCCCGGCCCTTCGGGCGGAGCCCCGGGAATTCACTCAGGTACGACCACCGTTGTCGACGCAGCCGCCCCGGGTGATCTGCCAGGGAACGACCGCGATCTGCACCCTGTGGCCTTCGGCCACGGAGAGGTTAGCGGTGTAGTGGCGCCCGCCGGGCTCCAGGAACCAGTACCACGTCATCGGCCCCTTGGTGCCCTCGAAATAGGCCATGTATTCCATGCCCATCTTGCTGTTGTTCCAGACCGATATCTTTTCTCCGTCGGCCCAGAACTTCATTCCGGCGCGCTGCTTCTTGTCCGGCGACTCGTGCAGGATCCACGAGTCCCGGCCGCCCCGGTCGGTGGCGCTCTTCCAGCTCCGATGCTGACACTTCCAGTAGAAGCCGCCCCCGCCGCGCTGTACGGCGGAGGGCTGTGCGGCCGGGTGCGCGTCCGCATGCGAATCGGCGTGCGCCGCCCCCGTCAGCAGGCCGGCGGACAGGGCGGTGGTCGCCGCCAGGACGGACATTCCCCGTGTGACTCTGATCTTTTTGAACACCTCTTGCCTTTCATCCCCGTAGAGAATGGAGCCGAGGAGGCCGCATTCCCTGATGTGGTTGCTGCGCTTCTCATCCTGAGGCTTTTCCCTGACGTTCTGGAAGGGCCAACTGATGCGAGGGAAAGGGCGATTGATACGCTGACAGCATGGACGCAGGTGATCGACCGTCCCGGCGGGGGAGACGATGACGACGGATCCGAGCACGCATCAGTTACGTCTTCTGCTCGCCCTCGCGGAGGAGCTGCACTTCGGACGGGCGGCCCGACGGATGTACATCAGCCAGCCCGCGCTCAGCCGGCAGATCCGCGCCCTGGAGGAGTCGTTGGGTGTCACTCTCGTGGAGCGGTCCACACGGCACGTCGAGCTGACCGCGGCCGGTCAGGCCCTCCTGCCCCGGATACGGGCCGTGGTGGACGCCGTCGAGGATCTGTGCGACAGCGCGTCGGCCACCGCCCACGCGGGTTCCCGCCAGGTGGCGCTGGCGTCCTACATGTCAGCCCTCCCCGCCCTGCGGATCCTCTTCGACGGGCTTCGCGAGCGGAACGGCGGTCCCGAGGTGACCTGGCAGGACGTCGACAACGTCGAGCAGTTCACGGCCCTGCGCGAGGGCCGGGTCGATGCGGTGGTGTGCTACGGCCCCGTGCCGACGGGGATCCGTACGCTCGCGCTGGGAACGGAACCACGCTTCGTGTGCCTGCCGGACAGTCACCCGCTGGCCACACGGGAGTCCGTGTCCCTCTCCGAGCTGGCCGGACTGCCCGTGATCGGCTTCTCGCCGCACGTCGACCGGGAGTGGCGCCAGTTCTGGGCCGCCGACCCGCGCCCCGACGGAACGCCCGTGCGGTACACCCACCACGCGGCGACCACCCTGGAGTCCTGCGTATCCCACGCGGGCCTCGGACACGGCATCCGCTTCATCTCCGAAAGCTGCCGGGCCCTGATGCCCAGGCCAGGTGTCCGCTACGTCGCCGTCACCGACCTTCCCCCGTGCACCGCGGTCCTCGCCTGGCCGGCGTCCCGACGGCCCACCGCCGCTCTCCGGTCCCTGCTGTCCCTGCTGCACGGCCACGCCCACGGCGGCACGTCCGGCCGCTGGTGGGAAGCCGCCTAGGTCAATTCCCGGATCATCACCCTGCCCCGGCGAAGACCGTCGGCGCCGTGGGCGGGGTCGGCCGGGTCCCGGTAAGAACTCGGACGCGTAAAGCCGTCTCACGGATGCTGGGCAGTCTCCCCCATGACGCCAAGGCCCCGGTGCCGGGGCCCGGCGCGGAGCAGGACCCGGCCTTGAGCACGGGCGTCCCTCGCGTCGGTGCCGTCGTTCTGACGATGAACGACCGCCGCGCGCCCATGAGCTGGCGTACCGTCGCTCGCCTCATCCGGGCTGGACGGCCACCGGTCGTCTGACCCGCGGTGGCGTCAGCGCAGGCGGACGCACGCCTTCTTGCCGGTCTCCTTGATCTGCACGCAGATCTTCGTGTTGACCGGGTACTGTGGGCCGGTCCGGCCGTCCTTCCCCCACGACGTTTCCACGAACGTTGCGTCGTCCGAGAAGCGCTTGGCGCGTTTCCATCCGGTGGCGGCGGCGAGCTTGCCTCCGGGCCGCTGGTACAGCCACCGGGCGTGATACTTCCGCTTGCCGGCAGTCTCATTGGTGGAGGCGTACACCCATCCGACGCCGCGCGCCTTGGCCCCTGCCTTGTGCCAGTGCTTGACCACGATGCCCGGGTTGCACCCCAGTCCCTTGCCGCCGCTACCGCAGGCGTTCTCCCGGCCGTACTTGTACGACGCGGCCGGGGCGGGCGCGGCGCCGGCGGTCACCAGGAGCAGCGCGAGGGCGGTGGCGGCGGCGGTGTTCAGGATCCGTTTCATGATTCGGACAACCGAGTGACACCCCGGCTGGGAGACGTCCGCCGGGCGTACTCCACCCGCCCGGGTGACTGGGGAAGGGGTCGGCGCGCGGCGCGGCGTCCGGGCCGGGCGTGGGCCGTCAGGCGTGGGCCGTCAGGCGGTGGCGGGGCGGGTGAGACGGGCGCAGACGATGCCGTCGGCGGGGTGCCATTCCATGGCGGGTTCGGCGGCGCGGCCGTGGTCGGGGCAGTAGGGGGTGGGGGTATGCCGCCGCAGGACTGCTGTGCGCACCGGCAGTCGGTGCTGGGGGCGGTGTACGGGCGGGCGTGGCGGACGAGTCCGCCGGCGTGGTGCGGGCGGCGTGGCCGCGCAGGTGGCTGGGCCACGCGAGGGTGACGCGCAGTCCGCCCGCTCCGGGGCGGAGGCGGTCGATGACGCGGACGGCGCCGGGGACGGCGAGCGGGGGTGTGCCGGGGGCGGTCAGCCGGCTGACGGAGGCGCGGGGGCGGTCAGCCGGCTGACGGAGGCGTCGGCCGCGGCGAGCACGGCGAGGGCGTCGGCGTCGTCGTCGCTCATCCACCCGGTGAGCCGGTCCTCGCCCTCCGGGTCGCTGCTGAGGGTGAGCCAGGGGTCTTCGAGCCGGAACCGGCGGGGCTCCCGGCCGGCGGGGCGCAGGTGCAGGGTGGCGTTCGGGACGGTGGACGGGACGGCGATCTTGTCGTGTGCGAGGAGCCAGGCGACCACGGCGGAGCGGGCGAACGTGGGGTGGACGGTGGTGCCGCCGGCGGGGTCGGGGAAGTCGGGGTGGCGGCGGCGCCAGTTCACGACGGCGGCGCGGCCCACACCGGCGATCCGGGCGACTTCCGCCAGCAGCACCACGTCGTCGGCGGGGTCGGTGGGGGTGAGAGCGGCGAGCGGTGAGCGGTGGCCGGCGGGGACGGTGCGCAGGGCGTGCCAGTCGACGGCGGGGCGGGCGACGGGCAGGAGCGCGACGTCCTCGGCGGAGTACAGCGGGACCGTGGTCACGCCCCCGTGCCGCTTGCAGTCGATCTCGACGGTGCCGGTGGTGGTGATCCAGCCGAGCCGCACCACCTGGTCCAGGTCGGTGCAGCGGACGCCGAGCCGTACGGCGGCCTGGTCCCGGGGCCGAGGGGGACGTGTCGGTCGAGGAGCACGGGCAGATCGCGGCGGCGGCCGAGGGCGGCGACCTGATCGGGGTGCACTTCCGGGTAGGCCGGCTCGCCGCCGAGTGGACCAGGAGACCGGCACGGACGAGGTGGCCGATCGCGGACGGGGGCACGCGCGGCCGGCACCGCGGCAGCGGATCACCCAGCGCGGCGGTCAGCTCCTCCGCCGCCGCCCAGGCGCCGACCGGTCCGCGCAGCGCTGCGCGGACCGCCTCCGCGTCCACGGTGCCACCACGGCCCGGGACCACAGGCCGGGCCCGGCATCGCCGGCCGGGGCGACACCGGGTCCCCTGCCGTCGGGTCCCTCCGGCTCGCCGCACTACGCTCTGCGACATGACTCGTGCGTCGCAGCGCCGCGGCGGGCGGAAGGGCGAGAGGCACGTCGCCACACCCGACCTGCCCTCCTAGGGAACGTGGTGCGGCACGGGGCAAACTGGTGCACCGCCGGTGCGACCCCAAGGCCCGTCCGCAGCGCCCCGACCGCAACCGCGCCGCGAAGAGCAAGGCCGCGATCCCGCCGCCGAAGGCGCCCCGTCGTCGTACGCCGGTCGGTACGTGCGCAAAGTGCGGTGCCGGCCCCGGTCAGCGCTGCACCGTCCCGTACGCCGACGGAACGACCGCCGAGGTCGCGATCAGGCTCGCCCAGCGCCGCGCCACCGTGTCCTGGACCGTGTCTGACCAATCCCGCTTGGTGCGCCCCAACCTCCCATCGGCCACGCGCGTTCATGAGGCCTCCCTACGATGGCACCATGACGATCTCCGGGCCCGAACAGCCGCTGGTACGTGTCCTGTACGACGCCTCCCGAGCCGATCTGCGGGATCCGAGCCGGCCGCGTCCGGTCCGTCTGTACGTGTGGGAGCCGGACGGGGGGCGGCATGTGCCCACCCCGCTGGTCGTCGTGTCCCACGGCACCGGGGGGTCGGGGAGCGAGATGGGGTGGCTCGTGCGGCCGCTGTGCGAGGCGGGCTTCCGGGTGGTGGCCCTCGACCATCACGGCAACAACTTCGTCGACGGCTACGAGCCCGAGGGCTTCCTCCACATCTGGGAACGGCCGCGGGACGTCTCCTTCGCCCTCGACGTGCTGGCCCGGGAACAGCCGCTCGGCCCGGTCGGCATAGCAGGCTTCTCCCTCGGCGGGTACACGGCGGCGGCTCTGGTCGGGGCCCGGCTCGATCCCGGCCTTCTGTGGGCGGTACTGACCGGGGCGGTCCCACTGCCGGACATCCCCGAGTTCCCCGGCGTCCTGGAGGCGCTGCGGAAGAAGCATCCGCTGGCCGAGGCCGCACGAGGCGAGATGCACGCCGCCGGTGCGGACCTCTCGGATCCACGGGTACGGGCCGTCTTCCAGGTGGCCCCGGGGGCCGGCGCGCTCGTGACCCCGGAGAGCCTGGCGGCCGTACGAGTGCCGGTGGGCCTTCGCTGGGGCGGGGCGGACACGGTCAATCCGTACGAGGTCGACACCAGGCCGTACCTGGAGCACATCCCCACGGCGAGCGGCAGCTCGGCCGGTCCCGGTGTCCGCCACGACGACTTCTTCGCCGCGGAGCCCGCCGATCCGGACGTCCGTATCCGGGTCGGCGGGGAGGCCGCCGCCTTCTTCCGGCAGCACCTCGACTGACTCATCCGCTGGCTCCGTGAACCTGCCCACGATCGTTTGTCAGACAGGACCTAGGACAGGGACATGCTGCGGCGACGTCCGCCGTCGAAAGGTGCGGCTGCTTCTACAGCGCCATCCGCCTGCTGACGCTCACACGTGGCGTACTGCCTCGCCTCCGGCCGTCGGGCCCATGCACGCCGTCCGGCCGAGGAAGACGTCGTCGCCCTGACCTCCCAGGGCCTCGTGAGGGGATACGGCCGCGCACCGGTCTGCTGCGGTGAGGCGGGGTTCGGCGCCCGGGGTGATCTGGGGGTAGAGGATGCCGACCGTGCCGCCGTCGGTGGGGAGCTGAATGGATGGACAGCCACGCGGTGAGCTGGTCGGGCCAGAGTTGCGGCCTTCAGCTCCTGCCTGCTGCTCTTCCGCAGCGGTTCGCGGCGGCCGGCGAGGAGGGCGTCGGTGACGCTCGGGTGATGGGTCGGATGCATGCGCTCGCCGGAGGCGAGACGGGTGCGGACGGTGTCGTAGAGGTCGAGGACGTCGAGGAGGCCGAAGCCGAACGCGGCGGCGGACGGCCAGGGCAGGACCCGGAGGACGCCTCCTTCGGCGAGGGCGAACACCCGGTCGTGGGCGAGGAGGCGCCATCCGGCGCGGGGCAGGGTTTCATACGACGTCGGCCAGGGCCTGGAGTTCGGTGTCGTCGAGGTCGGCGGGGACCATGGGCCCGACGTCTCGTGGGTGGGCCTGGCAGCGGGGCCTGTCACCGCAGGGCGACGCTCGGCCCGCCACTGTAAAGCCCGGTGTGCCTGGGTTCAGTCCTCGGCTCGTTCCACGATGAGGCCGGCGTAGCCGCTGCCTCCCCTGTGCTTGTACGCCTCGGCTCCGGGGGTGCCGGGGGCGCCGTCGGTTCCGTTCGGCCTGTCGCCCCATACGCGAAAGCCGCCGTTGCCGCCCTGGCCGCCCTGGCCCGCGCCTCCGCCGCCGTGGCCGTGGCCCAGGACGCCGGCCCCGCCGTCGCCTCCCTGGCCGCCGTCGCCTCCTCGGCCCGGGCTGCCTCCAATTCCGGCGACACCGCTGCTGCCGTTGCTGCCGTCGGCGCCGGTGCCGCCCGCTGTGCCGCTTCCGCCGTTCTGCTCGGCGAGGATTTCGGTGCTGATGCCTGCAGCGGGGCGTGCAGGTGGCGCCGCCCCCGGGACGCCCACCGGCGCTCCCCTTGCCCCCGTTGCCGTGCTGAACACCGTCGCCGTTACCACCTTGGGCGGCGAGACCGGCGCCGTGACCGCCCTTGGCGAGAACGATGGTCTTGCCGTCGGCGCTGACCCACGAATCCCCGCCGTCGGTGTCGCCACCGGTGAGGAGATCGCCGGTGCCGCCTTGACCGATGTGAACCTTGAACTGGGTGCCCGGCGTGATGCCCGTCAGACGGCACTTGATGTAGGAGCCGCCGCCTCCGCCGCCCCCGCCGCCACCACCCGACCAGGTCGTGAAGCCCGCGAGACCGGCGCCGCCCCCAAGGGCCCCGCCGCCGCCCGCTGCCCACAGGGCCACGGTGACGCCGGTGACATCGTCGGGCACGACGAAGTCACGATCTTCATTGGTCTCGCTATCGAACTCCTCGACAGGAGCGGCAGGGGCGGCCGGTGCGGCCAATGCCGAGGTGTCCGGAGCGCCGGTCAGCAGCGCCAGGGCGGCCAGGGCGGTGGCGCTGCACCCCATGTCATCTTCATGTACGCGATGCATCCTCGTCGTCGTCGGGCGGGCGCGGCGAGGCCCGTCCCGGGACACAACGACACTCCGCCCCTGCGGATGCGCCCGTTCACTCCGACGGTCGGCAGCCGACGGCGGATTCGACCTCAGGGTGTTCGGGGGGCGCTCAGGTTCAGTCGCCCAGCTTGGTGACCGTCTTGATCAGGCCGCCTTCAGGCCGACGCCTTGAAGGTGTACGCCGAGGCATGCGAGAGCGCCGTCCCGCTTCTCCTGGATCGGGCACGCCTTCGGCGAGACGCCCCCCCGGCTGGCGCACCGCATGCCCGAGTCGACCAGCGCCCACACGCCCGAAAGGTCGCCCTGGCCGTTGGGCTCGCCGACGGCGCAAGCGTCACCTGGACCCGCACGCTGCCCGCCGAGTCCGGACACACCGAGGACCTGCGCAGCGCCGCCTACCGCATCCTTGACGGCATGGCGCTCCAGCGGGCCCGCGTACGGCGCCTCGTCCTCACCGCCGAAGACCTCACCCACTCCGACGCTGGCCCCGGCACCCAGATGTCCCTCGACCCCGAACGCGCCCGGCTCTGCATCGAGCCCGTCCTCGACCTGCTCAACACCCGATGGGGCCGCCCCGTGGCCAAGCCCGCGGCCGTCTACCGGCACGCCTCCTGACCTGGTGGCTGCGAGATGGGCTGTGCCGGCCCGCTCAAGGAGGTCCTTCTCGGGCGGGTCGGCTCCTGCATCGCGGCCGCGCGTCCTCGCCGGTCGACTCCATCGCCCTCGGGCGCATCGGCCGGCCGCCTCCGGGATGCGTGGACCAGTTCCCTCAGTGCCCCGATACGGTCTTCGTGAGCAGTTCCTCGACAGCCCGGTGGGAGTCGTGGTCCTCGTCCCAGCCGCGTGCCCAGTCCAGAGGTGTGCTGCCGCTGGACTCCCGCAGGAGCGGATCAGCGCCGTGCTGGACGAGCAGTTCGGCAACGGCCAGGTTGGCGTGTGCTGCGGCGGCCGCCAGTGGCAGTCCGCTGCGCCGGCCGTGCGACTCCTCGTTCGGCGAGGCACCTGCCTGGAGCAGAACGGAAGCGCACTGGTACTCGCCTTGGACGGCAGCCAGATAGAGGGGCGTTGCTCCCTCGAATCGGGCATTGGGGTCCGCGCCCAGCGAGATCAGTCTTCTGACGTCTCCCGTTCGGCCTGCTTCAGCAGCGGTGCACAGCCACTTCGGGAGCTTCTTTTTCGTTCTGTTGTTCACGGCTCCCTCGCTTCCACCCGATCACCTCGACGTTCATGATCGCGCGCGCGACGTCGGCGTCTAGGTTCCTTGGCGAATGGGTATGGGCGGAAGCAGCACGCGAACACGGTGTCCCCACCCTTGAAGGCGTTCACGCCGCCGGCCCACCGCCAGTGATCTTGCACGTCACCCTAGAGGCAGCCTCTGACACAGGCCGCCGCCAAAGCCCGAAGCCGGAACCATCCCGACTCCACCTGCCCTCCGACGCGCCACGCCCGGCCAACAGTGCGTAACCGGCCGAAGGGAGGCCCAGCGGGCACCTCAGCGGTCGGCGGCGCCTCTTGGGCATCTCCAGGATCAGGCCGAACTTCAAGAGGCCCAGCGCCCGCGCGCGCGTTCCTGGATCTACCGCCCCGAAAGATGGCCGCTCCAAGGCGGCTGCGGGTCCCACTGAGCCAATTCCATCTTGATGAGGCGGCGAGTTTCAAGGGCGACAGCGGCCCGGTCGAGGGCGTGATCTGGGTAGTGCTGCAGCGGAGCTTCCGCAGGAGCCGCCAGCATTCTTGAGAGTGGCCATGGCACGTTCACCCAGGCCGCGGATCTGGCATGGTCGCGGTTGCGATCCGCCTGTCCGCGCTCCTCCCTCCCGCTGATGAAGTGCGGCATGAACGCCCTTCCGCCTCACCCGGCTCCTGGCCGGACACGCCGTGGCGCGCCCCCTGCTCGAACGCTGGAGCAGCGGTCCACCGACGGCACGGCCGAGTACGTGATCCCAGGACACTGACAGAGGATGCGACCCCAACTGGAGCTCCACCGCGGCTTCGGCGGCCGGCGTCGCGGCGATGTCGGCTGGGGGGGCGATCCGGAGTGGCCTATTGCCGGCGCTCGTTGATCTGCCCCGCAGCAGGACGACCCGCCCGAGGAGGCTCGGGCGGGCCCTCCTGCTGTGCGCGGGGCTGTCGGTCGGCGCAGTCGTGAGCGTCACGACTCGGGCGGGAACGCCTGTCAGCCGTGGTCTTCCCACTCCTCGGCGCAGAACCGGGCTTCGCTGATCATCGTGTCTCCGGCCCGGGCGGCCCGGACGTACATGCCGAGCCCGTCCGGGCCGAGGTCGCCGCCGCACCCGACGACCAGACCGAACTCGTCGTTCTCGGAGCGGCGTTCCAGAGCAGCGTCGATCTCGCTGACGGTCCCACCGATGAGGTCGAGACCGTCGAAGGCGAGCTGGGGGCCGGTCCGCCCGTGGACGGTCACGGCACCGAGAGCGGGGATGCCCTCCTCGTACCAGTAGTGGGCGGTCACACCGGCGCCGTCGAACTGGTCCTCGGTCACGTACCACTGGCCGGACTCCCCGTAGACCGGCCAGGGGAAGTGGCCGCGCCGCGCGGCCGGCACCTCGCCGTCCAGCGCCGCGGCCACCTGCTGCGGGGTCATCCCGAACCGCAGCGGCCCCACGCTCTGCAGCGGAATCCATCCCCACGACGGCCGGTCCTCGAGCGCTCTCACCGGCCACGCTCCCGGGTTCACGTTCTCGTCACGGACGTCCCGCCAGGCGATGACCGGCTCGGTCCCGTACGGGTCGTCGGCCAGCTCCGAGGAAACGAACAGAGCCTCGGTCCTCACCCGGTCACCGCGCCGCAGATACCCCTCGGACGACAGGACCTGCTCCTGCGTGGCACCCATGGACACGCCCCAGGCAGCGACCTCCACATCCCCGCTCCAGTTCACCCGCGCCGCGGCCCCCTGCCGAGCAGCAAACGCAAGAAGGTCAGCGCGGGCCTCGGACGGGACCCGGTCGATGAGCTCCACGTCCCTCAGACGCACCATCGGGCCGGTCATCCCGTCGACCGCCACCGCGACCAGTCGCGGGCCCGGACCATAGACCGCGGTCACCCCCTCCTCGCTGTACCGCTGCCACCGCTCGGCTCCCTCCCGTCCCTGCGTAATGACGGGGACAGCTCCGCCCAGGGCCTCCCGCACCTCCGGCGGACTCATACCGAAACGCAGCGGCCCCAGACCCACCAGCGGGTCCAGCACCCACTGCCGCCTCTCCTCCGGCGTCTTCCTCGACCACACCACGAGCGTCCCCGCTCCCCTGTTCACGCCGCCGGCCCACCGCCGGTGATCTTGCACGTCACCGTAGTAGGAGCCTCTGACACAGGCCGCCGACAGAGTCCGAAGCCGTAACCGTCCCGACTCCGCCTGCCCCGGGCGCCGCCACGCCCTGCCTGCGGAGCGGGATCGGCAGGAGGGAGGTCCCAGTGCGCCCGCAGGGCGGCTGGCGGCGGCCCTTGAGAGGGAATCGGCAGCGCGCCGGGACCGGGGGCGCGCGCCGACGTGCGGGGGTCAGGGGGGCGGGTCGCTGGCCCGCCTGGCCTGGTGACTGACAACACCCCCGGCCGGGTGCGCGCTGCTTGGCGAGGAACGCCAGCAGCGCTTCGTTGACCTCCGTCGCGTGCGTCCACAGCAGACCGTGCGGGGCGCCATCGATCTCGACGTACTCCGCCGACGGCAGCAGCGCGTGGAGGGGCCGTCCGGTGGACTCGACGGGCAGGATCCGGTCCGCGGTGCCGTGCACGATCAGCGCCGGGACGTCGATACGGGCCACGTCGTCGCGGACCGGTCTCACGACACTCGCCGCTCGCCGCGGCGGTGTCGACTTCGCCCACCAACTGCTCTTCTACCCCTGCACCGACTCGGCCTTCGAGACCGGCTCCTACCGCGACTTCGTCGTCGGATACGCCCTGCGCGTCCAGGGCTACCGCGACTTCTGGGACCTGTACTGCCCCGACGCCGACGCCCGGCTCGATGCCACGGCATCCCCGCTCAGGGCCACCCGCGACGAGCTGTGCGCCCTGCCGCCCGCCACGGTCAACACCGCCGAGGCCGACTGTCTCCGCGACGAAGGCGAGGACGCGAACGCCCTGCGAGCCGCCGGGGTACCCGTGCTGGCGACCCGTTACCAGGGCGTCACCAACGGCTTCGTCATGCTCGACGCGATGCGCAGCACCTGCGCCGCGGATGCCGCCATCGACCAGGCGGCCAGCCACAGCACTCCGCAAAGCCCTCCACCCACACCGGCCATAGGGCCCGACAGCGGCGGACGGTGACCGCGCTGACGTTCGACGTGGCGGGCACCCAATGAGCTCCCCGCGCCCGGGCCGCCGGCGCCGGGTGCGTGGACGCCGACGGCTGCGGCACGCGACGGCCGAGGAGCATCCCGAGGTGACGAGCGGCGGATGCGCGGGGCGGTCGGGGACGACCTTGCCGCCTTCCACCCCATCCGGCCCGCGCGCACCGACGTCCCACGTGCTGGGGCCCTCGTCGTGGCTGGGACGCCTCGACGGCCCGGCCTTGGCCGCCAAGCCGGGGCGGTCAATCGCCGCTCCGTACCTTCTGACAGTATCGGCCGTCCGGCCTGGTTCGACGGGCGCCAGGCGACAACGCCACGCAAGGAGACCTCGTGGGCACGTGGGGCAGCGGGAACTTCGATAACGACACCGCGGCGGACTACCTGTCGGATGTCATCGGCCGTCTCGTCACCGAAGTCGCCGAGTGGACAGCCGGCGATCCTGTCGCCATCGAGCCCGACGAGTACGGGGGCGTCGTCGTGCCGTGCACCGTGGAGCTCCTGAATCTGTTCGCTCGGTCCGGCTATGGTGCCGGCAACCTTCCACAGCCCCAGGTGGTCGAGGAGTGGAAGAACGTCTACATGGCTGTCTGGGAGAGCACCATCGACGGTCTGGAGCCCGCTCCCGGCCACAAAGAAGAACGGCGGGCCGTGCTGAACCGCACGTTCGACCAGTTGGCCGAGGCCGTCGGCGTGGTGGGGTGACCGACCGGGGGGGCATGCGGGGGGGGCCGTGACGCCCCGCGGTGGGGATCGCAGGTGCTCTCGGCGACGTGGTGCCACCGGTCGACGCGGGTGTTGCCCGTCGCGCCGACGGACGTTCGCCAGTTCGGCGGGACCCGGTCGAGAGTCTGCTCCGCGGCATGCCACGCCGGCGATGATCTCGTCCGGCTCTGTGGTTCGAGCGCCGGCTCGCGACTACGGCAGTCCCGGGAGGACAGGGCGGGCGTAAGGGCTGCGCCTGTCTCAGGAAGTCGCGGGCCCGGCCCGAGCCCGTCCGTTGTCGATACCAGGCCGCGTCGTCCGCCCCGGCATTGACGACAGCCGACCGCGAACCCGCCGACCTCCATGGGCGGCCGGACTCACACTGCTCTCCAGGGAGTTGCCGGGCTGGGCGGCGTCCAGTGCCCACGCGGCGAAAAGGGTTCGCACGCCTCTCGAACGCGGCTTGTCGGCGGCTGCGTCCCTGGAAGGATCCGGGCATGCGTACCCACCAGAACCCAGCAGCCGCCTTCGATGACGACGCCCCCTTCGGCGTCCTGTACGAGCAGGCTGCCGACGAATACGGCGACCTCGTCGAGGAGACGCGCTCCCTGATCGAGTACGGGGTGCGTGATCCCCGGGACTCCGTGGAGATGGCGTGCGCCGCCGCCGAGACCGCAGGGGCCGCCGTGACCGCGCTGTCGCACCCGTGGTCCCTCTACACCCCGCGCGACGCCGCGACGGTCGCCTCCGCCCTCTTCGTCCAGATCCAGCACACCGCCGACGCCCTGGCCGAGCTCGGCCGGGCGGTCGGCCGGATCGCCGAGCGCGGCGAGGCCGAGGTGCCCGCCCCGGCCGCTCCGGGCGAGCGGGCGAACCTTGCCGACGCCCTGGCCGCACTGCGGTCGGTCTCCGAGCAGCTGCACGCCCTGGCCGACCAGCACGCCACCACCACCGTACGCGCCCTGCACGCCGCGCCCGGGTCCGCTCCGGTGCCGGCCGACGCCCACGAGACCGTGGCGGCCGTGGCGGGGCTGCTCACCGAGCAGTACGGGCAGGCGGTGACGCTGAAGCGGGCTCACGAGGACGGTGACTTCGAGGAGCGCGGCGACGGGTTCGGGTGTGGCTGCGGCATCACGATCCGGGTCGGGGACGAACGGTACGACGTTCAGCGCGGCGACTCGGAGTGGTGGCTGATCAGGGGATCGGACTGCCGAGAACTGTCCGACGGCACCGTGGTCTGCGACAGCCACGACACGCTGAGCAGCACCTGGGAGACCGCCCACCCCCGTCAGCTCGCCGACGACGTGCTGCAGGTCATCGCCGCCGATCTCGGCCCGCGCGAGCACGTCGGCCCGCTGCGGGCGGTCGGCTCCGCCGGGTGAGGGCGGGCACGGACAGGGGCGCCACGGTTCCCCTCCCCCGGGGCGGGAAGCGACCGGTGCGGACGGACCGCTCCCCGTCGCCCTGTGCCACCACCTCCGGGCCACGTGTCGGACGACCTCGCGAGGCTAGGCAGGCGGCGGGACGGGCGCACGGGGTGGTCACCGTGCGCCCGCGGCGTTCGTTCGTCAGTCGCTCGTTCCGGCGACCTCGCCGAGGTCGCCGGACCGCGATCCACATGCCGCACGTGTCGGCCGGGCGCGCTTCCGGCTCGATCGCGAGCAGCGGCCGAAGCCGCTGGACAACCCTGAACACCGACGTCGGCCAAACCCTGAACAGCGGCGCGAGCCGCGTGGTGCCGTTCGTGCGGGCGTGAACCGCCACCGGCAACGCCTCAGTGGGCGGCGAGGCGTTCCAGGAGGGCGGCGCCGCGGGCCAGGAGCGCCTGCTCCTCGTCGGTGAGTTCGGCCTCGATGGCCCGCGCGAGCCAGCCGGCCCGGCGGCCGCGCTCCGCTTCGAGCGCGACCCGGCCCGCCTCCGACAGTTCGATCAGCGACTTGCGGCCGTCCGTCGGGTGGGCCCGGCGCGTGACCAGGTTCTGCTCCATGAGGAGCCCGACCGCCCGGGCCATCGACTGGGGTCGGACGCGCTGGTCGGCGGCGAGGTCGCTGGTGGTCATGGCGCCGTTGCGGTCGAGCGCGCCGAGCACGGCGGCCTGGCCCAGCGGGATGCGGTCCTCGTGCTTGACGCGTCGGGTGAGCTTGCCCATCGCGGTGCGCAGTTCGACGGCGATGGCGGCGGCTTCCGGGGTGGGCATAGAGCACTTTAACCCGCCGCCGGGACGGGCCAGGACCGGCGGGCACCGTGCTGCGCAGCCGTAGTGCACAGCAAAACTGCGCAGCATTGCTGTAAGGTTTCGCGTGCCGGGCGGGCGCCGCTGTCGTCGCAGCATGGCCCCGGCACACGACCACGGGAAGGACCTCGCATGTCCGTACAGGAAGCAGGCACCACCGGCACCAACCCCGGCACCGCCGCCGGGACCACCATCGAGACCGTCACCGCCCGCCGGATCATCGACAGCCGCGGCAACCCCACCGTCGAGGTCGACGTCGTCCTCGCGGACGGTTCGCTGGGGCGGGCGGCCGTCCCCTCCGGCGCCTCCACCGGCGTCCGGGAGGCCGTGGAGCTGCGCGACGGAGACCTCGGGCGCTGGCACGGCAAGGGTGTCGACCGCGCGGTGGCCCACGTCAGCGGGGAGATCGCGGCGGCGGTACGCGGCCGGGACGCCGCGGACCAGGCCGGGCTCGACGCGGCGCTGATCGCCCTCGACGGCACCCCCACGAAGTCGCGGCTCGGCGCCAACGCCGTCCTCGGCGTCTCCCTCGCCGCCGCCAAGGCAGCCGCGGCGGCCCACCGGCTGCCCCTCTACCGCTACCTCGGCGGGGACGGCGCGCACCTGCTGCCGCTTCCGATGATGAACATCGTCAACGGCGGCGCCCACGCCGACAACCCGCTGGACTTCCAGGAGTTCATGATCGCGCCGGTGGGCGCGGAGACCTTCGCCGAAGCCGTCCGCATGGGCAGCGAGGTCTTCCACACCCTGCGCCGCGACCTGCTGGCCGCCGGGCACTCCACCGGCGTCGGTGACGAGGGCGGCTTCGCGCCCGCGCTGCGTACCGCTGAAGAAGCACTCGACTTCGTGATGGCCGCCATCGAGCGCACCGGCTACCGGCCCGGCGCCGACATCGGCCTGATCATGGACCCGGCGTCCTCCGAGTTCTTCCGCGACGGGGTGTACGACTACGCCGGCGAGGGAGTGCGGCGTACGCCCTCCGAGAACGCCGACTACCTGGCCAAGCTGATCGACGCCTACCCCATCCTCTCCATCGAGGACCCGATGGCGGAGGACGACCTGGACGGCTGGCGCGAACTGACCGCCCGCGTCGGCGACCGCTGCCAGCTCACCGGCGACGACGTCTTCTGCACCAACACCGCCCTGCTGCGCGAAGGCATCCGCACCGGCGTCGGCAACTCCATCCTGGTCAAGGTCAACCAGATCGGCACCCTGACGGAGGCGCTCGCCTCCGTGACCACCGCGCACGAGGCCGGCTGGACGGCCGTCATGTCGCACCGCTCGGGCGAGACGGAGGACACCACGATCGCGGACCTCGCGGTGGCGACCGGCTGCGGCCAGATCAAGACCGGCTCCCTCTCCCGCTCCGACCGCACCGCCAAGTACAACCAGCTGATCCGCATCGAGGAAGAACTCGGCGACGCGGCACGCTACGCGGGCCGCACCGCACTGCGCCGCGCCTGACGACGGACCCGGACGCTCACGAAGGGGCCCCGGCAACGGCTGCGGGCCCCTTCGCCATGTCCACCCCCGGCGGCCCTGACGTACCGACCCGCAATCTTGCTGACCGGGGCGAAGGGCGGCTCTCCCTTGCCCTCTCGTACGCCACCTCCAGGAACCCTGAACCACTTCCCGGGCTGCTTGTTTCCCGCGCCATGGCCACGTCCCCCGCCAGGCCGCACTCCTAGCAGCCGCATATCGTCGCGGTCAGGTACAGGTAACGGCCCGGACGGGCCAGAAACCACTGGTAACCCCGCAACGCCGTCTGCGTGTCACCAGGCAACAGGCCCTTGTCCAGGCAGCGGATCTCGGCATGGTGAATCGCGGTCACCGTGCGGCTGGAGAGCCCGTCGATACGGGCCGGGGCAGGAACGGCAAGGGGTGCGTGCCCGGAACTCCGCAGGTCAGGCGGCGAGGACCCGGTGGTATCGGGTGTAGGTCTCGAAGACCTCGGCGACCTCGAAGCCGAGCCGGGTCAGTACGGCGCTGCTCTTGCCGTTTCCGTGGGTGACGCCCGCGAACACGTCGGTGGCGCCCAGTACGGCGGCTCCGTACTCGATCAGCGCACGGCAGGCTGCGGTGGCGTACCCGTGCCCTGTCGCCTCGTGGTCGAGCCAGTATCCGAAGCCGTACTTGGGCGGGTTGACAGCCACCAGGTCGACACGGCCGATCAGAGTGCCGTGAAGGAGGATGCCGCAGCGGAGGGACGGGCCCGGGTCGCTGAGCAGCTCGGCATGTGCCGTCGCGTAGTCCGATGCGGCCAGCGTCTCGTAATCGCCGTACTGGGTGAGGTGTTCACGATTTCGGACGATGAGCGCGTGGTATTCGTCGGCGCGCCCAGCAGTGAGCGCACACAACGTCAGTTCGGGCACGGCTGTCGCAACTTCGGTGAAGACACGTGTGTGGTGACGGCTGTCCGCGGCCATACCAGCTGACACTACGACGGTGGGCCGGGGCCCCGCCACGGCATAGGCACTGTTGGCGAATCGGGGGCGAGCGTGACGTCGGCTTCATGACCCGTTGTGGTCGTGAAGGCCGACGTTGCGTTTGGGGAGGGGTGTCGGTGTCGCTGCACGCGAGGAAGATCGGCGGGGTGTCTGAGGAGACGGCCCGGGTGGCACGGGCCGCGTTCCCGAAGGGCAGCCTGGCCATGCGGAACCGGGATGAGCTGGGCGAGCTGTTCACTGACGAGGACTTCGCCGACCTCTATCCGCGCAGAGGGAAAGCCGGCGTGGCCGCCGGGCCGACTGGCGCTGGTGTCGGCCATGCAGTTCGCCGAGGGTCCGTCGGACGGACCGGCAGGCCGCAGACGCGGTACGCAGGCGGCTGGACTGGAAGTACCTGCCGGGGGGGCTGGAGCTGGCCGATGCAGGGTTCGACCACTCGGTGCTCACCGAGTTCAGGGACCGACTGATCGCGGGAGGCGTCGGGATCGAGCTCCTGGACCGGGTCCTTGGTGCCGCCGCGGAGTGCGGCCTGCTCAAGGCGGGCGGGCGTGTTCGCACGGACTCAACGATCGTGCTGTCCACGACCCGGCAGATCAATGGACTGGTGCGGCTCGGTGAGACCCTGCGGGCCGCGTTGAACAGCGTGGCTGCCCGCGAGCCGGAGTGGCTGGCCGGCCGGGTTCCGTCCGACTGGTTCAGCCGGTATGCAATCCGGTTCGAGGACACCCGCCTGCCCAAGGGGAAGGCGAAGCAGACGGAGCTGATCGAGCAGACAGGGGCCGACGGGCTGAGGCAGCGTGCGGCCCTGCACGCCCCGGATGCCCTTGCGTCCCTGAGGCTGCTCGACCTGGTCCAGACGCTGCGGCAGATGTGGATCCAGCAGTACTTCGTCGACGACGGGCAGGTCCGCCGCCGCGACCTCAAGGACCGCCCGCCGGGCGCGGAGCGGAGCGACTGGTGACGCTACGACACCGACGCCCGGGGGAACGTGAAAAGCGCGGCATCTTCTGGGACGGCTACAAGGTCCATCTCACCGAGACCTGCGAGCCGGACAGCCCGAACCTGATCACGCACGTTGCCACCACTGACTCCTCCGTCCAGGACGTGCGTCTGATCGCCCCGATCCACGCTCACCTTGCCGAGCGGCGCCTCCTGCCCGAGCGGCACCTGGTTGACGCCGGCTGCGCGACCGCTCGCGAGGTGGTCACCGCCCACCGGAATCACAGGGTCGATCTGGTGGGCCCAATCCTCGCTTCCACCAGCTGGCAGACCAAGGACGGCGGCGGCTTCTCCCAGGCCGACTTCACCGTCGACTGGGGACCCGCCAGGCGACCTGCCCCAACGGCACTACCACCAGCCACTCGCAAGAAGACCGCTCTCAGCAAGGGGCGGCCGTAGTCCGGGCGCGGTTCCCATCGGCGGCCTGCCGTCCCTGCGAGGCCCGAAAGCAGTGCACTCGCTCCAACAGCAAGTCGGACACGGGGCGCCGGATCACCCTTCGCCCGCAGGCAGAGCAGGAGGTGATTCAGCTGGCGCGGGCTCAGGAAGACACCCCAGAGTGGAAGGAGCAGTACGACGCGCACCAGGCCGGTGTCGAAGGCACGATCTCCCAGGGAGTGCGCGCCTTCGGCCCTGCGGCGATGCCCGTGTCACGGCCTGGCGAAGGCCCGGCTGCAGCACCAGCTCACCGCCACCGCGATGAACTTCCACCGCCTCAACGCCTGGTGGACCGACACCCCACGCGCTCGCACGCGCACATCACACCTGGCAGCCCTCCGGCCTACCGAGTAAGCGCCACATACCGCGCAAGTCATTCGGCACTATCGACTGGACTGGCTGCCTTTCGGCCGGACATGGTCACTTCCTCGTCGCGCAGTGCCCACATGGGTACGGCTTGGGCGGGCCCGTCGGTCACCCGCAGTTGGTGAGGGCGGTACTCGTCATTCGCGTCCTCGACAGCGAATCCGGCAGACGCCAGGATCGCGGCCATCGCATGCATCATCGCGGCCGCGATCTCGCTGGAGTGGCGCAGCAGCGGATCGTCCAGCAGCCGAAGGCGGAAGACACGATTCGTGCACTCCCGCAGGCGTGGGCTGATCACCCAGCCCACATACACGCCGCCGGCCGCGTCGGCCCCCTCGTCGACTTCCACCTCCACACCACTGGCCAGAACGCGATCCAGCCCGTGTGTGAGCACAGGAAGACCAGCGGCGGCCAGCTCATTGCGCACCCGCGACGCGAGCGCCTCCCGGCGCTCAAACTCTTCAGCACTCACCCTCTCGAACATCCGCTCAACTTACCTATCCGGGGCTGGGCGAAGACGCCTGCCCCGGGACGGAGGGGAGTCTGCGGACAGGATCAACCAACGGTGTCCGGCATTTGCGGGGGGGCGGGCAGCGACTGAACGGCGCCAGCGCCCCCACCTCCCTCGCAGAGCGCCTCATGAGAGGGCCGTGTGTCTCTACTCGTTGTGCAGGACCCTGGCGATGGTCAGCCGTGCCGCCGAGCGGGCCGGCAGCAGGGCGCCGATGACGGCGATCGCCACGCCCGCGAGGGCCAGCGCCGCCAGCTGCGGCAGGTGGTAGACGTCCTTCATGGACTCGGGGAAGACGATGAAGCCCACGTGGTCCAGCAGCAGCCGGTGGGCGGCGATGCCGAGCGGGATGCCGGCGAGGCCGGCGACCAGGCCGGGGCCGGCCACCGAGGTCACCGTCATGAGGACGACCTGGCGGGGTGTCATGCCGATCGACTTGAGCATGCCGAGGTCGCGTCGGCGCTCGCGGGTGTTCAGCAGCACGGTGTTGAAGACGCCGAGTGCGGCGACGGCGGAGATCAGCACGGTGAAGACGGTGGAGAAGCCGACGACGGTGGTGGTGGCCGCGTTGCCCGGGCTCTTCAGCTCGGGGTGCAGGCCGGGGTCGATGGCGGCGACGGCCGTGCGGGCCGCTTGCGCGTCGGCGGCGGGGGCGAGGCGGACGACGTACTCGATCGCCTCGGCCTGCGGGGCGAGTGCGTCCCGCGCCTGCCAGGTGGCCTCCATCGCCTGGGCGTTGCCCTGGGCCAGCATGCCGACGAAGGTGACGTGCAGCTGTCGCCCCTCCAGGTGGAGTGTGGTCCGGTCACCGACCGTGAAGCCGTGCTGGGCCAGGAAGGCCGGGCCGGCCGCCACCTCCCCCGGTGCGTTCGGCCGGCGTCCCCGGACGATCGGTTCGGCCGAGTCGCCCCGGTCCCCGCGGTAGAAGTCGACGAAGACGGTGCCGCCCGCACCGGCCAGGCCCGCTTTGGTGAACGTACGCGCGGTCACCGTCGCCACCCCGGGCACCGCCCGCAGGCGCCGCTCGATCTCGGCGTCCCCGAGCACCGGCGGCGTCCGGCCGCCGGCCTCGGAGCCCACCTGCACGTGGAGGGTGCCGCCCTCCCCCTTGCCGCTCTCGCCGTACGCGAGCATGGTGCCGGTCAGACCGGTGGTGAGGGTGACCGTGGTGACGCCGAGGGCGATGGCCGCCATGGTCAGCAGGGCGCGGCCCGGGCGGGCGAACGGCTGGCCCATGCCCAGGCTCAGCGCGCGCGGCAGCCGGGAGCCGCTGAGGCGGCGCTGCACCCGCAGGCCGCGCCGGGTACTGGGGGCGCTGCCGGCGGAGATCGCCCGGGCGGCGGGCAGCCGGTGGGCGCGCAGGGCGGGGACGAGCGCGGCGAGGAGGACGAGTGCGGGGAGGCCCAGCAGGCAGACCACGGGGAGCCAGGGGCTGGTGTCGAGCGAAGCGGTGCCGGTCTCGATGCCGGAGAAGGCGATGCGGAGGACCGGCTGGGTGATCAGGGTGCCGGCGAGGGTGCCGAGCACCGTGCCGACTGCGGTCGGCACGGACAGCATCGTCAGGTAGACGGCGACCACCTGGTTCGGGGTGTAGCCGAGGGCCTTGAGGATGCCGATGTGCCGGTGGCCCGAGACGACCGCGCCGCTGACCACGTTGCCGACGATGAGTACCGACACGAGCAGGCCGAGCACGCCGAACAGTGTCATGAAGGGCAGATAGCCTTCGGCCTGTGCGGAGAAGGCCCGCTTGAGCGTGAAGTGGGTCTGTGTGCCGGTCACCGCGTCGGCGGGCAGGCCGGCCGTGACGCGGTCCACGTCGTCCCGCAGCTGCGCCTCGGAGCCGGTGGCCGTGAACCGGTAGAGCATCTGGGCGGAGGCCGGGTGCAGGGCCTTGGCCTGCTCGGGGGTGACCCACGCGTTCGCGGACTTGCTCATGGAGGCGGCGAAGCCGACCACGGTGAGCGTCGGCGCGCCGGGCGACCGCAGCTCCTGGCCCAGCCACGCGGGGTTGGGGCCCCCGCCGGCCGGCCAGTTCAGGACGAGTTCACCGGGGGCGGTGGCCCATCGGCCCGCCAGCAGGTGCAGCCGGTCCACCGGGCCCGCGGGGTCGGCCCGGCCCACCACGGTGAGGGCCCCCGGGCCCATCCAGAGCCAGTCCTCGGTGACCGTCACGACCGCCTGGGCGAACGGCCCGGCGGCGGCCTCGACACCGGGCCGGCGGGCGGTCGCGCCCAGCCGGTCGTGCGCAACCTTGGCGGCGTCGAAGGCGACCACCGCGTGCGCGCCGCGCTGCTGGGCGAAGGCCCGCTCGAAGGGGCCGGAGGCGGCGCTCATCAGGGACAGGGCGAGCAGGACCGTCACCGAGGAGCAGAGGACGACGAGGCCGATCACGAAGGTCTGCACCCGCCGGCGCTTCACCGCGGCGCGCGAGGCGCTCCACACGGCGCTCATGCGAGCCGCTCCAGGGTGCTCTCGCGGGCCACGCGGCCGTCGGCGACCTCGACCAGGCGGCTCGCGCAGCGGGTGGCGAGCTGCGGGTCGTGGGTGACGATCAGCAGGGTCTGGCCGATCTGGTTGAGGTCGATCAGCAGGTCCATCACCTGCTCGCCCGACCGGCTGTCCAGCGCGCCGGTCGGCTCGTCGGCCAGCAGGAGCGCCGGCCGGTTCATCAAGGCCCGCGCCACGGCTACCCGTTGGCGCTCGCCGCCGCTCAGTGCGGCCGGGTAGGTGTTCCTGCGGTCCGCGACGCCGAGCTCGTCCAGGAGTTCCAGGGCGCGGCGGCGGGCCTGCCGGGCGGAGGTGCCGGTGAGCTGGGCGGCCAGGGCGACGTTGTCGAGGGCGGGCAGGTCGTCGATCAGGTTGAAGAACTGGAAGATCATGCCGACCTGGCGGCGCCGGAACAGCGCGAGCCCGGTCTCGTTCAGCCGCCCGAGGTCCTCGCCGTTGACCCGCACGGTGCCCGCGGTCGGGCGGTCGAGGCCGGCCACCATGTTGAGCAGGGTGGACTTGCCGCAGCCGGACGGGCCCATCACCGCGACCGCCTCACCGGCGCGGATCTCCAGGTCCAGCCCGTCCAGCGCCTTGGTGTCGCCGTACTCCTTGTGCACGTCGTCCAGTTGGACGACGACCTGCCCCGCTCGATCGTGATCTGTAGTCATGGCCCGAATGTAGGAGCGGCCGGGCGACCGGATCGTCCCTCACGGGATGTAACTGTCCGGCGGGACCGTCGGGCAGGTCATTCCACGGATGTACGGCGACCGTCCCGCAGGATGAGGCAGCCGCCCGGGCAGGCTGCGATGCTTACGGCATGGGGGATTCCGACTCTTCGGCGGCGGGCTGGCTGCTCATCGCGCTGTCCGCGGCGCTTGCCGCGGTCGTGGTGCTCGCCGGCGCACTCGTCAGGACGCGGCGCCGCCACCGGGCGGCCCTGGAGGAACGCGGCTGGCTGCTGGAGCGGGAGCGGGAGGGCGCCGCCGCCGCGGCGGTGGACGCCGAACGGGCCAGGATCGCGGCCGAACTGCATGACATCGTCAGCCACAACGTCAGCCTGATGGTCGTGCAGGCGAGCGCGGCCCGCGAAGTGCTGGCCACGATGCCCGACGAGGCGGCGGCCGCGATGGGCGCCGTCGAAGCGGCCGGCCGGGACGCGATGACGGAGCTGCGCCATCTGCTCGGCCTGCTCGCCCCCGCCCAGAACGGCGAGGACGGACCGTACGCCGGGGATGCCGGGCCCGCCCTCGCCCCGCAGCCGAGCCTCAGCCGGCTCAGCGCGCTGATCGACCGGATCTCCTTCGCCGGCCTGCCGGTCGAGGTGCGGATCTCCGGGGAACCGCGTCCGTTGCCGGTCGGGATCGACGTCACGGCGTACCGGATCATCCAGGAGGCACTGACCAATGCGCTCAAACACGGCGACGGAGCGAAGGCGGAGGTGACCGTGAGGTACGCGGAACGCTGGTTGCGGGTCGAGGTCCTGAACAGCGGGCGGAGCGTGCTGCTGGAGGACGGGTACGCGGCAGGGGGCGCAGACGGCCCGTCCGCGGCAGGTGACTGGCCCACGGCAGACGGCCGGTCCGCGGCAGGTGGCGGCCGGCCGGGGCGGGCGAGTGGTGCGGGCCGAGGCCTGGTCGGTCTGCGCGAGCGCGTGGCGGTGTACGGCGGTGATCTGGACGCCCGGCGCCGGCTCGGCGGCGGGTACCGTGTCCGTGCCCGGATCCCGCTGGACCGGCCGTGACGGCCTCCACCGTGCCGGTTTCCGGCGAACCGGACCTGCGGGTGGTCATCGCCGACGACCAGGAGCTGGTCCGCACGGGATTCCGGCTGATCCTCACGGCCCGCGGCATCGACGTGGTCGGCGAGGCGTCGGACGGCGCCGAGGCGGTCGAGCTGGTCGGCAGGCTGCGCCCGGACGTCGCTCTGCTGGACATCCGGATGCCCGGCATGGACGGCCTGGAGGCGGCCCGCCGCATCCTCGACCAGGCCCCGGAATGCCGGGTGATCATGCTGACGACCTTCGATCTCGACCAGTACGTCTACGCCGCGCTCACCGCCGGCGCCAGCGGCTTCCTGCTCAAGGACGTGACGGCGGCGCACCTGGCCGCCGCGGTACGCCTGGTGAACACCGGCGACGCCCTGCTCGCCCCGTCAATCACCCGCAGACTGGTCGAGCGTTTCGCCCCGGGTGCAGACCCCGTCCCTGCGGGGTCCGGCAGCCGGGCGTCCGTACCACCGGCCGCCCCTCGTGATCTCGCTCCGCTCACACCGCGCGAGCTGGAGGTGCTGACGCTGATGGGCCGCGGTCTCTCCAACGCCGAGCTCGCCACGGAACTGGTCCTGAGCGAAGCCACCGTGAAGACCCACGTCGCCCGGATCTTCGCCAAGCTCTCCCTGCGCGACCGGGCCCAGGCGGTCGTACTCGCCTACGAGACAGGACTGGTCCTGCCAGGGGACCCCAACGGCTGAAGCCCGCGCCACGGGGAGCCTGCCGGTCCCGGTCCCACGGGGTCCCTCGCGCGCACCGACGCCACGCCACAGCCCCTCCCCCGATGACAGGGCTGCCGCCACCGGCGCGGCCCAGGCGGTTGTCAGAGGGGGTGCGTAGGCTCCGGTTGATCATTGGGCAGCGGATGCCTGGGCTGTCGGGGAAGGGGCGGGGATGGGCTGGTGGAGCATCAAGCCCGGGGAGCGGGCGCGGTGGGTGCTCGATCCTTTGGTGGCGGTGGGGCCGCTGCGGTTCGGCATGAAGCATGAGGAGGTGAAGGCGGCCCTGGATGGCCGGTGGAACGGCGGTGGGCAGCGCACGGCTGATGGATGGCGCTGGACTCCGTACGACGACCGCTGCGTCAACGCTGTCTATGACCAGGACGACCACCTGGTCGCGGTGCAGGTTGCAGCAAAAGGAAGCCCGTTCGTCCGGCTCGACGATGTCGAGCTGATCGGCCGGGTCCCCTCCGAGGCCCGCGCCGAGATCATTGGCCTCGCGGCCCGGCGGGGTGTCGAGGTGAGGACGAACCGCAGCGGAAACCCGCAGATTGCTGCGTGGGGCATCTCCATGACGACCGAGCAGGAGTGGGGACGGCTACCTGAGGGGCATGTCGGGCGGAAGGACAGCGTGATCACCAGTGCCCTGTTCACCGCCCCCGGAGTCACCGACGATGCCGCAGCCTCCGTTCTCGCGGGGTACGACGTCCGTGACCTGGTCGCGCACCCGGGTTCCTGGCCTGTGACGCCCGACCGCGAACGCCCGCGCTGGGACTGGACACCGCTGAAGCAGGTGGGGCCGCTCCGGTTCGGCATGAGCCCGCGCCAGGTGGCCGCCGCCCTCGGCGAAACCCCGGCCGGACGGACCGGCGCCTTCCCCTTCTGGTACTGGAAGGAGTCCGGGCAGTGGTCCCTCCACACCGACCACTTCGCACGCGCCGGCGTCACCGCCCAGTACCAGTCGCCGGACGGCCTCCCGCAACTGGGCGCCGTGACCGTACACGGCCGCACCGGACCCCAGCTCCACTACGAAGGCATCCCACTCGTCGGCATCACGCCCTCCGTCCTTGACGCGGCCATCATCCAGCACGTCGACGAGCACGACCTGGGCCTACGCTTCAGCCCGAACGGAGCGGCCGTCCCCGACGGCCCCCAGCTGTACCTGGACACGGCGAGGGCAGGAGACACATCGGTGAGCGAACCGACCTTCTGCGCGGAGGACTGGGAGATGTGAGCGCCGAGTGGTCCCGCGCTGGTCCCGCGCCCTGCGCGGGCAAGCAACCGAATGAGGGTGTCGTGACAGTCCTGCCGGGTCCCCAGCGTGATCCACGTAGGTGGGGACGTGTCAGGGTGGGAAATGGTGGCTGTTCACGGGTGGGGATTCGCTCGCGAGGACATCACGCTCGATCGGCCACGGACTGCTGCCACCGCGCTCGGTCTGGGGGCTTCCTCGGTGCCAGTTCACTCTGCAGTGGATCTACCTTCCCATCGGTTCACGTGAGGGGGCGATGGTCAGCCGTGACCGGCGGATCAAGGTAGGAAGCTCGGCGGCGAGGTTGGTGCGGGAGTAAGCCCAGCGGATCCGTGCTTGGCCGCGCCGACTCGGGCGGTTCGGTGGCATCAGCAGGGGCCGGCGAGGGCGGAGCAGGACACTGTGCTCGGGGTGTTGGGAGACGGTTCGTTCCAGGTGACGGACGTTCCACACCGGGAGCTCGTCCCGGCGATGCGGCCCTGGTAGGCGGTCAGCGGATCGCGCGGGTACGCGGCGGTCATCGCGGTGGCTCGGCCGTCGATCGTGGCGTGGGGATCGGTGTGGGAGAGCGGGAGCCGCACAGCCCGTACAGGACCGTCCCGCCTTCGAGCGCGCGAGTGGTGCTCGCGGGGGTGCTGCCGCGCCGACGTCGGCCGGCTGCGGCGCCTCCAGGTGGTAGTCGCTGTGCTGGCCGCGCAGCTGCTCGTCGCCCCGGGCTGCGAGCCTCCGAGTGTCGGCTCTTTCCGGCACGGCGAGGCGGCGGGGAGGTGTCTCCCCGCCGCCGTGGTCGGCGCGGTGGCGGGTCAGCAGCGGTTGGGGACGCCGCCGGTGCTGTCGCCGCTGAGCGCGATCGCCGTGACGTAGCCGTTCTGCTTGGGCCAGGTCCGGTCGATGAGCACCCACTTGCTGCTCGTGTACCCGGCGAGGGTCACGGTCTGGCCGTAGGTCCAGCAGATCGCGCTGTAGGTGTTGCCGGGGGACACGTAGCTGAGGATCTCGCTGCTGGTGTTCGGCTCGGCGCGGACGTTGGCCTGCAGCCAGGCGTGGACCTGGGTGTTCAGGACCTGCGGCGGTGCCGCAGGGGCCGCCGCCCTCTCCGGCTCGGCGGCGTGGGCGGTGGTCCCGGTCAGGGCGAGCAGGGCGGCCGCTCCGGCGACGGCGGCCGTCGCTGTCCATCGGGTGCGCATGGCTTTCCTTTCCGTTGTCGTGGAACGGGAACGCGCACCGGCATCCTCATCGCCACGGCCGGTCCCCGGAAGCCGATTCCTGGTCACTCCCCCACGTACGGGGCGGCCTTGACGCGCGACGGCAGGTCTGCACGGGTACGGCTCCGGGCGGCGCGCCTGGCCGCGCCGTGGCGACACACCTGACGGGCCGTCACCCTCGATGCCCCGCGCACACCCTCTCCGCACCGCGCGGGCGCCGATCCGGCCGATCGAGCACGACTACGCGTCATGCTGCGCCCCTGTCGGTCGCCACGCGGTGGCCGGACTTCGGCCCTGTCGCGCGTCCGGTCGGCCGTGCGGCCCTTCACGGTCGCCGAGTACTCGCGTACGTCGTCCCGGTGACCGGCGGCTGCCGGCCGGCAGGAGCCTGGACCTGGCCCGGTACGGCACGCGGCGCGCCGCGACCATCCCGGCGGGGGCCGCGTCAGGGCCCGCTGTGTCGGCGTCCTTGGCTCGCGGCGTGGTGGCGGGCCGGACCAGACGTGAGCAGCGCGATCGGTGACCGCTCGCTCCCGCCCGCTCGGCCAGGCAGCTCGGGGAGAAGCCTGTCAGCGGGCGGGCAGACGGTGCAGGACGAGCTCGCCGAGCGTGCCGTCGGCCACTGTGCAGGTCATGAACGTGCGGTGGGGCTGTCGTCTGCGGTCCGTCGGCGATCCCGGGTTCAGAAGGCGGAGGCCACCGGGTGCCTCCGAGTCCCAGGGGATGTGGCTGTGGCCGAAGACCAGGACGTCGACATCCGGGTAGAGCGCGGCGCAGCGGGCCTCACGGCCACGTGCCGGCCCCGTCTCGTGGACGACGCCGAACCGCAGACCGCCCAGCTCGACGCGGGCCACCTCCGGCAGCCGCGCGCGCAGTTCCGCGCCGTCGTTGTTGCCGTACACGCCGATCAGGCGTGGCGCGCGGCGCTCCAGGAGGTCGAGGGTGGCCGTATCGACCCAGTCCCCGGCGTGGATGACGACATCGGCACGGTCCACCTCACGCAGCAGTTCGTCGGGGAGCCGTCTGGCTCGGAGGGGTACGTGGGTGTCCGAGACCAGCAGGAGCCGGACGGGGCGGTGGACCGGCGTCCCGTCCACGCCTCAGTCCTCGTTCGCTTCCTCGGAGCCGGCCTCCTCGTCGCCCTCGTCCGTCCTCTCGCCCTCCGCCTGTGACGGCGTCGTACGGGGCGACTCGGCGGATTCGGACGAGGGCGGTACGTCCGTCGTCCCGGGCTCGCGTTCGCCCTCGGCCTGGGACGGTGTCTGCTCGCTCATGGGTGGTCCTTCGTGTCGGTCGGGGCGGTGGCGGCGGGTCCTGGTGACCGGGCCTGGCGGCTCGCCGTCCCGCGACCGCGACTACCCGGGCCACCTCGCCCCATTCCTCGGGCAGGCGGCGAGCCGTGTGCCCCTGGGGCGTGGGGCCGGTCAGCGGACGGGGGTGCGGGCGGCCTGGTCGGCGGTCGTCCGTCGTCCGCGCCGTCGCAGCATGAGGATGCCGAGGCCGGCGCCCACGCCCATGAGCACCAGCCCGCGCACCCAGACTCCCGCCTCGATCTGTGTCGCCAGGACGACGCACGACAGGGCGCCGAGCACGGGTACGGCCGTGGGGGCGCGGAAGTGGTCGGCGGGGGCGGAGCGGTCACGCCGCAGGACCAGGGCCGCGGTGTTCACGAGGAAGAAGACGACCAGCAGGAGCAGCACCAGGGTGCCCGCCAGGACGTCGACCTCGCCGGTCGCGGCGAGGAACGCGGACACGATGGTCGTCGCCGCGATCGCGGCCCAGGGAGTGCGCCGGTTCGGGAGGACGCGGGTGAGGAACGCGGGCAGGAGGCCCTCCCTGGCCATCCCGTACGCCAGCCGGGACGTCATGATGCCGGTGAGGAGGGCACCGTTCGCCACCGCGACCAGCGCGATGAACGCGAACAGCCGCGGCGGTACCGCTCCGGCCGCGCGCACCACTTCCAGGAGGGGGCCGTCGGACGTGGCCAGGGTGGCGGTGGGCACGGCGGCGGCGGCCGCCGCGCCGACGGCGGCGTACACGAGGCCCGCGGTGGCGAGCGCTCCGAAGAGGGCCCGCGGGTAGGAGCGTGCCGGGTCGAGGGTCTCCTCGGCGACGTTCACGGACGTCTCGAAGCCGACGAACGAGTAGTAGGCGAGTACGGCTCCCGCCAGCACGGCCGCCGTGGGCGAGGCGGACTCCGTCCCGAGCTGCGTCAGCCTGCCCACGTCGCCGTCGCCCCGCAGGACGATCCACACGCCGAGTCCCACGATGAGCAGCAGGCCGCTGGTCTCGATCAGGGTGGCGAGCGTGTTCAGCCGGGTGGACTCGCGGATCCCACGGGCGTTCAGCAGCGCCAGCAGGACGAGGAAGAGGACCGCGACCAGGACCACCGGCACGGTCACGAGGGCGGCGAGGTAGTCGCCGGCGAAACCCCGGGCGAGCGCCGCGACCGACACGATGCCCGCGGCCAGCATGCAGTATCCGGCGAAGAACCCCACGGCGGGGCCGTACGCGCGCGTGGCGTAGTGGGAGGCGCCGCCGGCTCTCGGGTACTTCGTCGCCAGCTCGGCGTACGACGCGGCGGTCAGGAGCGCCAGGAGCAGTGCGCACGTGAGCGGTACCCACACGGCGCCGCCCGACTTGGCGGCGACCTCCCCGATCAGTACGTACACGCCCGCGCCGAGGACGTCGCCGAGGATGAAGAAGTACAGCAGGCGTGTGGTGAGGACCTGGCGGAGCGGCTGAGGCGCGCCGCCGGTGTCTCGGGGGCGGGAAGGCATGGGGTCTCGTCTGTTCTGTCGTCGGGGCGGGGACGTCTGTCGTCTCCCTCGGGACAGAGGGCTTCTGACCGCGCAGGACGGGGGCAAACGGGACTTTCGGCAGAGTGTCGGCTTTGGAGGCGCCCCGTGCGCGTCACCGCGCCTGCGCCGGCCCCTGTCTTACGGATTCGTGACGCGGAAGGCGTTTGGGCGGGGGGTTCGCGGTCAGCCGGGTTCTCGAACGCGGTCCGCTCCCCGGAAGGATTCCGTCGTGCCGGTCATGCTGGTTCTGGTCCTGCTGCTCGGTGTGGGTGTGTCGATGGCGTGGTGGAGCGTCGCCCCCGTACCGCGGGGTGCGCGCCGTGGGCCTCGGTGAGGCCGGGAGCCGTCCCGTCCCGTTTCACGGACGGAGGAACGGTCATGCGAACGGGGACCGTTTCCCTACGCATGTGCAGGAGGCTCACATGGACGGCTGGCGCGCGGACGCGGCCTGCCTGGAGGTCGATCCCGATCTGTTCTTCCCGGTGGGGACCGGGGCTCCGGCCCTCGCCCAGGCGGAGGAGGCCAAGAAGGTCTGCCGGCGGTGTCCGGTGCGGGAGCCGTGCCTGGCCGAGGCCCTGGCGCAGGCGCATCCGCCGTCGGGCGTGTGGGGCGGTCTGACGGAGGGCGAGCGGAGTGCGCGGAAGCGCCGGGTCAGACGCCAGGCGGACCACCGGCGGTGACCGGCCGCCGGGCCCCGGCCCTCCGGGACGCTACGGCTGGAGGGGGAGGCGGGCGCGGACGCGCTTTCCTTCCGGGGCCGGCTCCACCGTGACGCCGCCGCAGATGGCGACGACGATCTCGACGCCATGCTGGCCGACTCGCTGACCACCAGCTGCGCGAGCTCCACACGCTCCTCCCCGACCGGCCCCGGCAGCACATCCGAGGCGGCCGCCAGGAACTCGGCCGTGAAGGCGCGGGCGGCGGCCATCGCTCCCACCCGGGCGGCCTCGTCGTAGACGACTCCCGCCGACAGCAGGGGCTCCGGGGTCGCGCGGTCCGCGGCGATCGTGTCCGTCATCGCGCTGGTACTCCCCTCGTCCTTGGGCCGTCGGCCGGGCTCCTCGTACCCGCCTTTCCCCTCTTCGCGGTTCCCACACCGACCGCAACGCGGATCACACCCGCCGACAGCGTGTCAGGGGGACCCGTGCCAGTCGAGACAGAGTACGAGGACGGCGTCCGGTACGCCACGGGGAGCCGCGCGGAGGGCGCGGACCACGGCCCGGGGGACGTCCGCGCCCTCCTGGGTGCCGTCGCCGGTGAGGGCGCGGGCGACGGGGCCGTCCGGCGCCTCGTGGCCGTCGCCGGAAGGGGGCTCCGGGGTGCCGTGGGCGACGAAGACGAGCCGGTCGCCGCGGCGCAGGCGCAGGCGCTGGGGGGTGTAGACGGTGTCCTCGAACATGCCGAGGGGCAGTTGGCGGTCGAGGTCGATGCGTGCGGTGCCGGTGGAGCGGACGCGCCAGAGCGCCGGGGAGCCCGCGTCCACCGCCTCGGCCTCGCCGGTGGTCAGGTCGAGCCGGAGCAGCAGGGCGGCGAGCGGGTGCTTCCCGCGGAACTGTCCGTAGAGGGCCTGGTCGGTGAGGCTGGCCTGGGTGACCAGGTCGAGTCCGGCGCGCCGGGCGTTGCGGAGCGCCGTCAGGGCGAGGGTGGTCGCCAGGGCTGCGGGGGTGCCGGGGCCCGCGCCGTCGGCGACGACGACCACCAGGTCCCGTTCGGTGGCGCTCCAGTCCAGGAGGTGTCCGCCGGAGGTGTAGGCGGGCTCCCAGTGGGCGTGGAGGTCGAAGGCGGGGCCCGTGCAGGCCCGGCCCGGCAGGGTGTCCCACTGCATCTCCCCGTCGACGCTGAGGGCGTGCGTCCTGCGGGTGCGACGGTACAGGTCGGTGTGGCGGTCGGCGACGCGCAGCGCGTGGCCGAGGGTCTCGGCGACGCGGGCGAGGCTCGCGGTGGTGTGCGGGCCGGAGCGGTCGGCGGGCAGGGTGACGACGAGGACGCCGTACCGGTCGCCGCGGACCGTGACGGGGAGGTAAATGGTCGCCGTGGGCCCGACATCACGGAAAAGATATGGTTGCTGGGTGCGGAAGACGCGGCCGGCGGGACCCGAGTCCAAGGGGGCGTGCGGCGTTCCCGCAGGTGCCTGGACGGGCGCCACGGGGCGCAGGGTCGTGAATCCGTAGTCGACGAGCAGCAGGTCGGCGGAGGTCGCGGCGTACAGGTCCGCGAGACTGGTACGGAGGGAGTCCAGGAGGAGGTGTGGTGCCGCCCCGCGCAGTGCGCTTTCCACTGTCACGTGTCGATCCACCGGACCCGTACCGCCTTCTGGAGAGATGTGGAGATGACCGGTCCGCCGCACGGCCGATGTCGTCGGCCCCGGACGTCCGAGGAGTGTCGGCAGACATGACAAGCAACCCCGCCCCGTCGCCGGGGGAGCCGCAGCGGACGGCCGAGGCCGCCCGGGAGCTCATCGAGCTGCTGGAGGTGCTGTGGGAGCGCGGCCGGGACATGGTGTCGTCGACACCCGTCTCGGCGAGTCAGCTGCGCGTGCTGTACAGCCTGGACCGCGAGGAGGGCATCAGCCTGCGCACCCTGGGTGACCTGCTGGGTTCCGCGCCGCCCTCGGTGAGCCGCATGTGCGACCGGCTGGAGGCGCTGGGCTTCGTGCAGCGGCTGCCCAGCCCCGTGAGCCGGCGGCAGCTGGAACTGCACCTGACCGTGCACGGGAAGGCGTACCTGCGGGACCTCAGGGCCCAGCGCGAGGAGGCCCTGCTGGCGGTCATCGCCGGCATGTCGCCGACGAGCCGCAAGGCGCTGCTGCGGGGGCTCACCGGCTTCCAGGAGGCCCTGGACGGGAACGGACCGGCCGCCACGTCATCCTCCCGGACGCCGCTGAAGGACGTCAGTTCGGCCTGATCGCCGTGGACCGCCCGCGCCTGCCGGGCCGCACGCCCCACGTCGTCATCGCCACCTCATCGCCACCCCTCCGGCCGTCCTCGACGGCGTTCTTCCGGTCAGCCCGCCTGATGTTGCCTCAAGGATACAGTTGCCGCACGGCAATTGATCACGCGGTGCCGTGCCAGTCGAGGCAGACGACCAGGGCGTCGTCCTCCAGCGGGCCGCCGCCGTGGTGGGCGGCGAGCTCCCGGAGCACCGCCTGCGGCACCTGAGCGGGCGGCAGCAGACGCGTCCCCCGCAGCGCGCGGGCCAGCGCCCGGTCGCCGTAGCTCTCCCCCGCGGGCGACACGGCCGCGTACACGCCGTCGCTGCCGAACAGCAGCCGGTCGCCCGGCCGCACGGCGAACCGCTCGGGGACGTACACGCTGTCCTCGAACATGCCGAGCGGCAGCTGCGCCTCGAACGCGACGGACTCCACCGTCTGCCCCCGCTGCCGCCACAGCCGGGGCGAGCCCGCGTCCACGGCCTCCGCCTCGCCCGTGGCCAGGTCGAAGGAGAGCAGCAGCACCGACACGAAGGCCTCGCCCCGGTAGTGGGCGTACACGGCCTGGTCCGCCAGGGCGGCCTGGTCGGCCAGGGAGAGACCGGCGCGGCGCGCGTTGCGGAGCGCGTTGATCGCGAGGTTCGTCAGCAGGGCCGCCTCGATGCCCTCGCCCATGCCGTTGGTGACCGTCAGGGTCAGCCGGCCGCCCGACACCGACCAGTCGTAGTTGTCGCCGAAGATGGCGTACGCGGGCTCCAGATGGGCCGCCAGGGCGAACTCGGGGCGGGCGCACGCACGGCCGGGCAGCAGCTGCCACTGCATCTCGGCCGCGAGCGTGAGCCGCGTCGCCCGCCGCGCCAGGACGTACAGGTCCGTGTCGCGCTCGGCCACCAGGATCTCGTGGCCGAGTGCCTCGCAGACCTGGGCGAGCCCGGGAAGCAGCGGCCTGAGGTCGGCCTCCGGGGGCAGCTCGGCCGTCAGGACGCCCAGCCGGTCCCCGCGGACGGTGACGGGCAGGTGGAGGCGCAGCTCCCCCGGCTCCCGGACCACGTGCGGCTCCTGGGAACCGAAGGCGCGCCCCTGGGGACTGTCGTGGATCGGCACCGACGGCTCCGCCCCGGAGTCCTGCCCGACGAGCTGGAGGGTCCGCACGCCGTAGTCGGCCAGGCGGAGCTCCACTCGCCGCACCCCGCAGCGCTCCCTCAGGGCGTCCTCGACCACCCCGACGAGCCGGTGCGGAGCGGCCCGGCGGAGCGCCTGCTCGATCTCGGCGATCTCGTGCACGGTCCTCCTCTAGCGCGCGCCGGCGGCCGCGGCCAGCGCGTCCGCCACGCCGTCGTGCGGCGGGATCGTCATCGTCACGCCGGTGATCTCCAGGATGCGGCGCACGGCCGGCGTCGGCGCGGCGAGGTACAGGTCGCCGCCGGTCTCGCGGGCCCGGTTGACCGCCCTGATCAGTATGTTCAGCCCGGAGGAGTCCATGAAGGCGAGGGCGGACAGGTCGAGGACGAGACGGAGCCGCCCCCGGCGGAACTGCTCCGTGAGCAGCTCCTCCAGCCGGCCGGCCGTCTCCATGTCGAGCTCGCCCTCCACGGACAGCACCGCCGTGCGGTCGTCGCGGGTCTCGACGTCGACTTTCAGGTTCGGTTCTCGCTCGGACATCTTCCCTGCTTTCCATGGGGGTCGGGGCAGTGGGGGTCGAGGCAGGCAGTCAGGGTCTGGGCAGTGGGGGCTGTTCGCGGGGTGATGGGGGGGCGGGTCAGGACACCTGGACACCGACCACGCACGTGTCGTCGTCCGTGTCCGACTTGCTGCGCGCCAGCAGCTGGTCGAGCCGGCGTTCGAGGCTGTCGGACGGCTGCCGGGCGGCGGTGAGCAGCTGGGCGACGGATTCCTCGACGGCGGTGTCCCGCCGCTCGACGAGCCCGTCGGTGTACATGAGCACCGTGTCGCCCGGTTCGAGCCGCAGCTCCGCCTCCTCGTACTCGGCCTCCGCGAGGGCCCCCAGCAGGAGCCCGCGCAGCAGCGGCAGGTCGTCCGCGTCCTCGCCGCGGACCAGCACCGGCGGGAGGTGGCCCGCGCGGGCCCAGCGCAGCGTGCGGGCGGCGGGGTCGTAGATGCCGCAGACGGCGGTGGCCGTGACCTGGGCGGTGAGGTGGTGGGCGACGCTGTTGAGCCAGGACAGCAGCTGCCCGGGGCCCGCGCCGGTGACGGCGAGGCCGCGCAGGGCGTTGCGCAGCACCACCATGCCGGTGGCCGCCTCCACGCCGTGGCCGGCGACGTCCCCGACGCAGAGGAGCACCTTCTTGGACGGCAGCACGACCGCGTCGTACCAGTCGCCGCCGACCAGGGACTCGGTCTCGGCCGGGCGGTAGCGCACCGCGACGTCGATGCCCGGGGCGTCGAGCGGCGGCTTGGCCGGCGGCATGATGGCGTGCTGGAGCTGGAGGGTGAGCCGGTTGCGCTCCTCGGCCGCCTCCTCCGTCGCCACCAGCCGGTCGCGGGTGGCGGTGAGGGCGACCTCGGTCCAGTGCTGCGCGGAGATGTCCTGGAAGGCGCCGCGGACGGCCTCGAGTCCTCCGTCGCCGCCCACGGCGGGTTCGGCGGTCACCCGGATGTGCCGGGTGACGCCGTCGTGGCGGAGCATGCGGAAGGCGGTGGAGCCCACCCGCCGCTGGTCGAGCACCTGCTGGAGGAAGCGGCGGATGGTGCCCGCGTCGTCGGGGTGCGCGTGGGCGGCGAGGTCGCGCAGGGCGACCGGCGGCTCCGTCGGCCGGCGGCCGAACAGCTCGTACAGCTCGCCGTGCCAGGTGATCTCCCCCGTGAGGAGGTCCTCCTCGAAGGCGCCGACGCGGCCGAGGCGCTGGGCGTGCTGGAGGAGGCTGGCCAGGCGTGCCGACTCGTCCTCGACGCGCCAGATGAGCAGGACGCTCGCGCCGAACCGGCTGATGCTGAGGTCGGCGGGGAAGGCGAGCGGCACCTGGTCCACCAGGGCGGTGAGCCGGACCCGGCGGGCGCGGAACGGCTCCCCCGTGGCGTAGACCCGCTCGATCCGCTCGAAGAGCTCGCCGCCGCCCGCGGTCGCCGGATACGCCTCCAGGAGCAGGGCCCCGTCGACGGAGCCGCGGGGCCGTCCGGCCGGGTCCTGGAAGTGCGCGTTGGCGTGCCGTATGCGGAAGTCGACCAGCTTCCCCTCCTCGTCCAGGTGCGGGGTGAGGACGAGGGCGGGGTCGTAGAGCCCGTCCGCGAGTCCGGCCAGCGCCGCCGCCCCGTCCCCGCCGGGCACCGGGAGGCCGTCGGGGACGGCGAAGCCCGCCGGGGACGCCTCGGGCAGCGCCTCCAGGGTGTGGGCGCAGAGCTCGGCGAGGGCCTCGATCTGGCGCTCCACGGCCTGCGGCAGGGGGTCGAGCGGGCGGGCCCAGCAGATCTCCAGGACGCCGTGGATCCGGCCGCCGGTCCCGGCGGGGACGACGACCCGGCCGCCGTCGGGGTGATGGGCGCGGCCGATGGAAGGGATGCCCGCGGCCGCCAGCGAGGCGTACCGGACGGTGCCGCGCCCGACGAGCGCCTGGCGGGCCGCGGTGGTCACCCCCGGCGGCACGTAGTGCCAGCGGGCCGCCTCGTCCGCGCCGAAGCCGGCGTGGCCGCGGAGGCGGAGCGAGGTGTCGGGGCCGGTGGTCCAGATCGCGACGGCGACGGCGCCCAGGGGTTCGAGGGCGTGCCGGAGCAGCGACTCGGCGACGGCCTGGGTGTCGCCGGCGCTGAGCGCCGCGCTCTCCGCCGTACGCAGCCGCAGGGCGACCGAGGCGGCGGGGGCGGTGGGCTGGTCGGTGGCGGACGGGCGGGCGGCGGCCTCGGCGGTCGCGGCGGGTTCGCCGACGGCCGTCCGCACGAACTCCTCCGCCGCCTCGGCCATCCGGTCCCGGGACGCCTGGTTGATGATGTCCGCCGCCAGTTCGAGACGGGAGACCCCGGCCCGGTCGGCGAGCTCCGCGAGCTGCCGGGCGGCCTGGGCGGGGCCGCAGCCCAGGCGCTCGACGATGACCCCCTTGGCGAGTTCGATCAGGGCGCGGCCCTCTGCCGCCGCCTGCGCGGCACGGACTTCGCCGCGCAGGCGTTCCACCGTGGCGGCCAGCCGTCCGTCGACGGACGCGTCGTCGACGGTCGGATCGACGGCGGTGGTGCCGGGGACGGCGGGCGGGTCGGGGACGGCGGCGGACGCCTCGACGACGGCCGACGTCTCGGCGGCGGCCGGGGCCGGGCGGGGGATGCGGGGCGGTCCCGCGGGGGCGGTCACGAGGCGGCCCCGCGGTCGAGCCAGCGGCTGACGCAGGCGATGAGCTCGTCGGCGTCGACGGGCTTGGTGACGTAGTCGCTGGCTCCGGAGGCGAGGCTCTTCTCCCGGTCGCCGGGCATGGCCTTCGCGGTGACGGCGATCACCGGCAGGTCCGCGTACTGCGGCAGCTCCCGGATCCGCGCGGTCGCCGTGTACCCGTCCATCTCCGGCATCATCACGTCCATCAGGACGAGGGAGACGGCCGGGTTCGCCTGGAGCGTCTCGATCCCCTTCCGCCCGTTCTCGGCGTGCAGCACGGTCATGCCGTGCAGCTCCAGGATGCCGCTGAGGGCGTACAGGTTGCGCGCGTCGTCGTCGACGGCGAGGACCGTTTTGCCGCGCAGGGTGGTGTCGATGGCCTGGGGGGCGGGCGCCGCGTGGTCGCCGCGTACCAGGGGGACCACGTCGCCGGGCTGCTCCGCGGACAGGTGGAGGGCGATCCGCTCGCGCAGCTCGTCGAGGCTGGAGAGGAGTTCCAGCGGGCGACGGCGGGCGAGGTCCTGGAGGGCGCGCTCCTCTTCGGCGGGGAGCCTGCGGTTGTTGTGGGCGAGGACGGGGACGGTGCGCAGCGCTTCGTCGCCGTCCATGGCGTCCAGGAAGCGCAGGGCGTCGCCGTCCGCCATGTCGACGTCGAGGACGACGCAGTGGAACGGCTGGGCGGCGAGCGCGGAGGCGGCCTCCTGCGGGCCGGCGACGGCGATCAGTTCGATGCCGTCCCGGCCCGTGGGCCCGCCGTCGGCGGCGAGCTGGCCGACCGCGTTCTCGGCGACGACGGCGAGGAGCCCGCGCGGGCGCTCCTCGATCACGAGGAGGCGCCGGGCCGGCCGGGTGGCCGCGGCGCCGGGCGGCGCCGTGAGCGCGCCGCCGCGGGCCGGGGCCGGGACGGCGGGCGCCGCCGAGGGGTCCGCGGGCAGGGCGGCCGGCTCGGGCTGTTCGGTGAAGTCCGTGCGGCTGACGGGGAGGTAGAGGGTGAAGGTGCTGCCCTCGCCGGGCACGCTCGTGACGGTGAGGGCGCCGCCGAGCAGGTGCGCGATCTCGCGGCTGATGGACAGGCCGAGGCCGGTTCCGCCGTACTTGCGGTTGGTCGTCCCGTCGGCCTGCTGGAAGGCGCCGAAGATGGCCTCCAGGTTCTCCGGGGCGATGCCGATGCCGGTGTCGGTGACGCGGAAGGCGACGACGGGGCCGCCGCGGAGCGCGGACGGGGGCAGCTCGTCGTCCGCGCCGCCGCGGAGCGCGAACGCGGGCAGCTCGTCGTCCGAGGCCGGTTCGATGCGCAGTTCGACGCGGCCGTGCTCGGTGAACTTGACGGCGTTCGACAGGAGGTTGCGCAGCACCTGCCGGAGCCGGGTGTCGTCGGTGACGAGGTCGTCGGGGACGCCGGAGGCCGTGGAGACCGCGAAGGCGAGGCTCTTCTGCGAGGTGAGGGGGCGGAACGTGGCCTCGACGTAGTCGAGGAGCTTGCGCAGCGGCACGCGCTCCGGGTTGAGGTCCATCTTCCCGGCCTCGACCTTCGACAGGTCGAGGATGTCGTTGATCAGCTGGAGCAGGTCGGATCCGGCGGAGTGGATGATGCCGGCGTACTCGACCTGCTTGGCGGTGAGGTTGCGGGTGGGGTTCTGGGCCAGCAGCTGGGCCAGGATCAGCAGGCTGTTGAGCGGGGTGCGCAGCTCGTGGCTCATGTTGGCCAGGAACTCCGACTTGTACGTGGAGGCCAGCGCGAGCTGCTGGGCGCGGTCCTCCAGCTCCTGCCGGGCCTGCTCGATCTGGAGGTTCTTGGCCTCGATGTCGCGGTTCTGCGTGGCGAGCAGGGCCGCCTTCTCCTCCAGTTCGGCGTTGGAGCGCTGGAGTTCCTCCTGCCGCACCTGGAGTTCCTCGGTGCGCGAGCGGAGTTCGCCGGCAAGGCGCTGGGACTCGTCGAGGAGTTCGTCGGTGCGGGCGTTGGCGACGATGGTGTTCAGGTTGACGCCGACGGTCTCCATGAGCTGTTCCAGGAAGTCCCGGTGCACGGAGGTGAACGGGGTGAAGGACATCAGCTCGATGACGCCGAGCACCTGCTCCTCGACGACGACCGGCAGCACCACGAGGCTGCCCCGGGACGTGCTGCCGAGGCCCGAGGAGATGGTGGCGTAGTCGGCGGGGACGTCGTCGGCGGCGATGGTGCGGCGGCTGCGGGCGGCCTGTCCGACGAGCGACTCGCCCAGCCGGAAGCGGACCCGGTGCTGGTCGCCGGCGGGGCGTCCGTAGGAGCCGACGAGGCCCAGCTCGACGCCGTCGGCGCCCTCCTCGGCGAGGTAGAAGGCGCCGTACTGGGCGCCCACGAGCGGGGTGAGCTCGTCCATGACGAGTTCGGCGACGGCGGCCAGGTCGCGGTGGCCCTGCATCAGCGCGGACATCCGGGCCAGGCTGGACTTGAGCCAGTCCTGCTCCTGGTTGGCGCGGGTCGTCTCGCGCAGCGAGCCGACCATGGCGTTGATGTTGTCCTTGAGCTCGGCGACCTCGCCCGACGCCTCGACGGTGATCGAGCGGGTCAGGTCTCCCTCGGCGACGGCGCTCGCGACCTCGGCGATGGCGCGAACCTGGCGGGTGAGGTTGCCGGCCAGCTCGTTGACGTTCTCGGTGAGCCGCTTCCAGGTGCCGGAGACGCCCTCGACCTCGGCCTGTCCGCCGAGCCGGCCCTCGCTGCCGACCTCGCGGGCCACGCGGGTCACCTCGGCCGCGAACGAGGACAGCTGGTCGACCATCGTGTTGATGGTCGTCTTCAGCTCCAGGATCTCGCCGCGGGCGTCGACGTCGATCTTCTTGGACAGGTCGCCGTTGGCGACGGCGGTCGTGACCTGGGCGATGTTCCGGACCTGTCCGGTCAGGTTGTTCGCCATGGAGTTGACGTTGTCGGTGAGGTCCTTCCAGGTGCCGGCGACGTTCGGCACTCGGGCCTGGCCGCCGAGCCGGCCCTCGGTGCCGACCTCGCGGGCGACGCGGGTCACCTCGTCGGCGAAGGCCGACAGGGTGTCCACCATGGTGTTGATGGTGTCGGCGAGGGCGGCGACCTCGCCCTTGGCCTCCACGGTGATGCGGCGGGAGAGGTCGCCGCGGGCCACGGCGGTGGCGACCTGGGCGATCGAACGCACCTGCCCGGTGAGGTTGGACGCCATCACGTTGACGTTGTCGGTGAGGTCCTTCCAGGTGCCCGAGGCGCCCCGGACGGTGGCCTGGCCGCCGAGGTTGCCCTCGGTGCCGACCTCACGGGCGACGCGGGTCACCTCGTCGGCGAAGGCCGACAGCTGGTCCACCATCGTGTTGATGGTCGTCTTCAGCTCCAGGATCTCGCCCCGGGCGTCCACGTCGACCTTCTTGGTCAGGTCGCCGCCGGCGACGGCGGTGGCGACGTGCGCGATCGCCCGCACCTGCGCGGTGAGGTTCCCGGCCATCGAGTTGACGGAGTCGGTCAGGTCGCGCCAGGTGCCGGAGACGCCCTTCACGTCGGCCTGTCCGCCGAGGATGCCCTCCGTGCCCACGTCACGGGCCATGCGCGTGACCTCGTCGGCGAAGGCCGACAGCTGGTCCACCATCGTGTTGATGGTGTTCTTCAGTTCCAGGATCTCGCCGCGCGCGTCCACGTCGATCTTCTGGGAGAGGTCGCCCTTGGCGACGGCGGTCGCCACGTGAGCGATGTCACGCACCTGGGTGGTGAGGTTCCCGGCCATCGCGTTGACCGAGTCGGTCAGGTCGGCCCAGGTGCCGGAGACGCCGGGTACGGCGGCCTGCCCGCCGAGCGTCCCCTCCGTGCCGACCTCGCGCGCCACCCGTGTCACCTCGGAGGTGAACAGGGACAGCTGGTCGACCATCCCGTTGAACACCTGGGAGATCTCGCCCATCAGCCCGTCCGCCTCGTCCGGCAGACGCGTGCCGAAGTCACCGTCCCGTACGGCCGTGAGCCCGGCCAGCAGCTGACGGAGCTCGGGCTCGCCCACCGCGGCCGGCCCGGGGTGCTCCCGGCGGCCGGAGGAGCCCTTGATCGTCGTCTCAGACATGCCCCATCCTCGTTCCCCACCACGCTTGCGTATGCGGATCGTCCGGCCCGCCGCGCGCCGGACGTCCGCTCCCCCGAGACGGCTCCGGCTGCCACGATCGTTGCCGTACGGCAATCATGACGACACTACCCTTCCGTGATCCACGGGAGGAGCCCGGTGCCGGATCATCCGGCCGGAACCCGCCCCCTCCCCCGGCGCCCGATCGGCAGGCATGGGACGCCGGAACCCGGGTACACGGGCGTCGAACCGGGCGGTCCCCCGCCCCGACGACGAGGGGAGCAGTACGTGCTGATGGCCCACCCCGCGGTCCTGCGCAATCTGATCGAGGAGTACGAGACGCTCAAGGTGCTCCAGGCCGGAAACGGCGGCGAGGAGGTACGGCGCCGCATGGACGACCTCGCCTACACGCTGTGCGTCTCCACCGGTACGCGTGACGTGGACGCGGCGCTGATCGCGGCCCGCCACCGCCTGCCGGGCGCACGCCCCGAGGACGACTCGCTGCTGAGCGTCTGAGCGGGGGCCGCACGCGGGGGGCTGCGCCCGGTGCCTCCGACGACGGAGGCGCGGTACGGAGCACCCCCACACACGGCCGGGCCCGGCGTCCCTCCTGACGGAGGCGCCGGGCTCGGTCATGCCCGGGGCCAGACGCCTTCCGGCGGTACCGGCGGCTCTGGGCGTGACCGCGCCCGTACGGGACAGACGGCGTCCATGGTGACGTTACTGCTCGTCCTGTGCCCCGCCCTCGCCGCGCTCGCCACCGGCCTCGCGGCCGTCCTGGTCTCCCCGTGGTGGTGGTGCGCGGCCGGACCCGCCCTGCTGCTCGCCGCGGTCGCGTCGTACGACGTCGCCCAGCGGCACCACTCGATCCTGCGCGTCTATCCGCTCCTCGGGCACCTGCGGTTCGCGATGGAGTCGATCCGCCCCGAGATCCAGCAGTACTTCGTCGAGGGGAACGTCGACGGCGTGCCCTTCGACCGGGACACCCGGTCCATCGTGTACGCGCGGGCGAAGGGGACGGACGCCGAGGACCCGTTCGGCACCGAGCTGGAGCTGGAGCGGACCGGCAGCACGTACCTGGTCCCCTCCATGGCGCCCTGCCCGGTGCCGGACGAGCCGCCCCGGGTCCGGATCGGCGGCCCGGACTGCGCCCGCCCCTACGACATGGCCCTGCTCAACGTGTCGGCGATGAGCTTCGGCTCCCTGTCGGCGCGGGCCGTCCGCGCCCTGAACGAGGGCGCCCGGCGCGGCGGGTTCGCCCACGACACCGGCGAGGGCGGGATATCGGAGCACCACCTCGCCCCTGGCGGCGACCTCGTCTGGGAGATCGGGACCGGGTACTTCGGCTGCCGCACCGACGACGGCGGCTTCGACCCGCGCCGCTTCGCCGAGAAGGCCGCGCTCGACCAGGTCGCCTGCGTCCTGCTGAAGATCAGCCAGGGCGCGAAGCCCGGCATCGGGGGCGTCCTGCCGGGCTCCAAGGTCGACCGGGAGATCGCCGCCGTCCGCGGCGTCCCCGAGGGCCGTACGGTGATCTCCCCGCCGTACCACCGCGTCTACCGGACGCCCCGGGAGCTGGTGCGCTTCCTCGGCCGCATGCGGGAGCTCTCCGGCGGCAAGCCGGTCGGCTTCAAGCTGTGCGTGGGCGCGCGCCGCGACGTCCTCGCCGTCTGCAAGGCGATGCTGGAGGAAGATCTCACGCCGGACTTCATCGTCGTCGACGGGGCGGAGGGCGGTACGGGCGCCGCACCGCTGGAGTTCGCCGACTCCGTCGGCCTGCCGCTCACCGAGGGCCTGACGACGGTGCACCAGGCGCTCGTCGGCACGGGGCTGCGCGACCGCGTCCGGATCGGCGCCTCCGGCAAGATCGCCACCGGCAGCGACATCGTCACGCGGCTGATCCAGGGCGCCGACTTCACGAACTCGGCCCGGGCCATGATGTTCGCTCTCGGGTGCATCCAGGCCCAGCGCTGCCATACCAACACCTGCCCGGTCGGGGTCGCCACCCAGGACCCCCGGCGTGCCCGTGCCCTCGACGTCCGGGACAAGGCGGAACGGGTCCGGCGCTTCCAGGAGGCGACCGTCCGGAGCGCCCTCGCGCTCATGGCCGCCATGGGCGCCGGCAGCCCCCGGGACCTGGGGCCGGGCATGCTGCTGCACCGGGTCGGCCCGGCCGCCGTGCGCTCCCACGCCGAGCTGTACGAACCGCTCGGCGCCGGCGCGCTGCTCTCTCCTGCATCGGTTCCGGAGACGTGGGCAGGCGACTGGAAAGCGGCTCATCCGGACCGGTTCACCCTCCGGTGAACCGGCCGGCGTCTTCGGAGAAGGGAACCCCATGCCTCGTACCGTTGCCCAGGTGATCGTCGACGGGCTCGCGGACCTCGGTGTCGGCCGGGTGTTCGGCGTGGTCGGCGACGCGCTCAACCCGCTGACCGACGCCATCCGGACCACGGAGGGCATCGACTGGACCGGCTTCCGCCACGAGGAGGCGGCGGCCTTCGCCGCCGGCGCGCGCGCCCAGCTCTCCGGAGAGCTGGCCGTGTGCATGGGCACGGTGGGGCCCGGCTCCGTGCACCTGCTGAACGGACTGTACGACGCGGCCAAGAGCGGGGCGCCGGTGCTGGCGATCTGCGGGCAGGTGCCGCTGTCGGAGGTGGGCGGGGACTACTTCCAGGAGGTCGACAACGACCTCCTCTTCCGGGACGTGGCCGTGTTCCGGGCCACCGTGACGTCCCCGTCCCAGATGCCCCGGCTGCTGGAGTCCGCGGTGCGGGCCGCCGTGACCGGGCGGGGCGTGGCGGTGCTGACCGTGCCCGGGGACCTCGGCGACCAGGAGGTGGAGGAGGACCGGCCGACCCGGTTCGCGCTGCCGCGCCCGGCCGTGACGCGTCCCGACGACCCGGCGCTCGCGGAGGCCGCCGAGGCGATCGGCCGGGGCTCGCGGGTCACGCTGCTCGTGGGGCGCGGGGCCCGGGAGGCCCGCGCGGAGGTGCTGCGGGCCGCCGAGCTGCTGTCGGCGCCGATGGTGCTGACCCTGAAGGGCAAGGAGGGCTTCGAGGACGAGAACCCGTACGAGGTCGGCCAGACCGGTCTCATCGGCAATCCGGCCGCGGCCCACGCCATGGACTCCTGCGACACGCTCGTCATGCTCGGGACGGACTTCCCCTACCGGGACTGGTACCCGGAGGACTGCCGGGTCGTGCAGATCGACACCCGCGAGGAGCACCTCGGGCGCCGCGTCCCGGTGGACGTCGGGCTCGCCGGGGACGTGGGCGCGACGCTGCGGGCCCTGCTGCCGCTGCTGACGCCGGTCCGGTCGCGCTCCCACCTCGACGAGGCCCGCGAGCGGTACGCGGACTGGCAGAAGTCCCAGGCGGGCCTCGCCGACCCCGCCCACGACAAGCGGCTGCTGGGGCGGGTGCGGGCCGTCTTCGACAACCGGGAGGCGGACATCCGCCCCGAGGCGCTGGCGGCGGCCGTCGACCGGCACGCCGCCGACGACGCGATCTTCACCTCCGACACCGGGATGGCCACCGTGTGGCTCTCGCGGCTCGTACGGATGCGCGGCACCCGGCGGCTGATCGGCTCCTACAACCTCGGCTCCATGGCCAACGCCATGCCGCAGGCCATCGGGGCGCAGCTGTGGGCGCCTGACCGGCAGGTGGTGGCCTTCTGCGGGGACGGCGGGCTCGGCATGCTGCTCGGCGACCTGATGACGATCCGCTCCGAACGGCTGCCGGTGAAGCTCGTCGTCTTCGACAACCGCCGCCTCGGCATGGTCAAGCTGGAGCAGGAACAGGCGGGGCTGCCCGAGTTCGGGACGGTACTGGACAACCCCGACTTCGCCGCGGTGGCCGAGGCGCTCGGGCTGACCGGCATCCGGGTCACCGCACCGGGCGACCTGGACGAGGCCGTCCGCACGGCACTCGCCCATCCCGGACCGGTCCTCCTCGACGTGCTGACCAACCCGGCGGAGGTGGCCGTGCCGGCGAAGCCGACGGTGTCGCAGGGCTGGGGCTTCGCCATCGCCAAGATCAAGGAGAACCTTCCGTCCGGGGCGCGCTGAGCGGTGACGTGCCGGATGCCCGTGGGGTGGGCGTGTTCCTGCCCGCCGATCGGCCCGGGCCGCGAGGCCCGCTGCCGAGCGGCGGGGGCGGGTGGCGTCCCGCGGCACACCCGGGCGAGCGGGGACGCGCACTCCTCCCCCTCCCCCGGCCCCGCGGCGGGCCGTCAGTTCGGGACGGTGGGGCCGCGGTAGGGAAGGGTCTGGCTGTAGACGACGCTCGTGGTGGTGCTGCCGAAGCCGGCGAGTTCGTCCATGAGGGTTTCCAGGTGCTCCATGGAGGTCGCGGCCACCTTCAGGGTGTAGCAGTCGTCGCCGGTGGTGCGCAGGCACTCCAGGATCTCGCGGCGTTCGGCGAGGAGGCTGCGCAGGGGCTGGTGGCGGTTGCCGGGGTATTTGAGGCGGACGACGGCGAGGACGGGGTAGCCCACCTTGGCCAGGTCGATGTCGGCGCGGTAGCCGGTGATGATGCCCGATGCCTCCAGGTTGCGGACGCGTTCGGTGGTCGCCGAGGGGCTGAGGTTCACGCGGCGGCCCAGCTCGCTCAGGGAGATGCGGGCCTCCCGCTGCAGCTGTTCGATGATCGCCCAGTCGACGTGGTCGAGATTCCCTGCCATACGGCGAAAGTACCAGGAGAATCACGGCAGGAAGGCCGCTACGCAGGGAGGTTTCGGTTCCGCGTGCGGTGATCGCCGGGATAGCGTCGAGGCATGCAACTGGGTGTCAACGTACCGAATTTTGGACCCGGGACCGATCCCGGCGTCCTGCGTGCATGGGCACGGCTCGCGGAAGACCTCAGCCTCGGCATCCTCATGGTGTCGGACCATGTGGCGGTCACCCCTGATGTGGCCGAGCGGTACCCGGAGCCGTTCTACGAGCCGTTCACCACGCTGTCGTGGCTGGCGGGTCTCACCAGCACGGTGCGCCTGGGCACGACCGTGCTCGTCCTGCCGTACCGGCATCCCCTGCTGGTGGCGCGCATGGCTGCCAACCTCCACGAGCTCAGCGGCGGCCGTTTCGTCCTCGGGGTGGGTGTCGGCTGGGCCCGGCAGGAGTTCGAGGCACTGGGCGTGCCGTTCACGGCGCGCGGCCGGCTGACCGACGAAGGTCTCGGCGTCCTGCGCGAGGTCAGGGACGCGGGGCGGGCGGAGGGCGGCGTTCCTGTCTGGGTCGGCGGCCACAGCGAGGCGGCCCTGCGGCGTGCCGTGAGGTTCGGTGACGCCTGGCACCCGCTGCGGCTCCCCCTCCCCCAGATGCGTGCGATCCTGCGGCGGCACACGGCCCTGCCGGGGTTCGCCCCTCGGATCGCCCTGCGCGTCACCGACGCCCCGGTCGACGCCCCCGACCGGCCCGCCGGCACCGGCACGCTGGAGCAGATCGCCGGCGACCTCCACGAACTGCGGCTGCTCGGCGCCCACACTGTCGTACTCGACCCCTACCACGGCGACCCCGAAGCGACCCGCCGGCCCGACGCGGCATGGCAGGCGCTGACCGCTGTGGCCACCCACTGGAAGAAGACCGCATCATGATCACCTCAGCCGACGAGGCCCTTCTGAGGCGCGCCATCGGCCTTGCCGCCCGTGCCGTCACCCTGGGCGACGCGCCGTACGGCTCCCTCCTCGCCGGGCCCGACGGCACCGTCCTCGCCGAAGCCCACAACACCGTCCGCCGGGACGACGACATCACCGCGCACCCCGAACTCAAACTCGCCCGCTGGGCAGCCCGCGAACTCGACCCGGAAACGGCCGCCCGCACCACCCTCTACACCAGCTGCCAGCCGTGCGGCATGTGCGACGGCGGCATCATCCGCTCCGGCATCGGCCGCGTCGTCTACGCCCTGTCGACCGAGCAGCTGATCGCGCTCAACCCGCCGTCGGGAGCCTGGCCGACGGTCCCCCACGACGGCCCCGCCCTCCATGAAGAAGCTCACGCCCCCGTAGCGGCCTACTACGGCGGCGGGCGAGCGTGATGGCCAGGTGTTCAGCCGGCGGCGGAAGGGGTCGACTGCCAGTGAGCGATGGCCGGCTTCAGGTACTCCACCAGCTCGGGGAGCTGCGGGGCCAGGGTGAGTGCGGCGATGACGCGCAGCATGCCCAGGGCGTTGGCGAAGGCGAGGACGTCCTCGTCGAGCGGCCTCAGGCCGTTGCGCTCCGCACCGCGGTTGTAGGCGGCTTCGTGTTCGGGGCCGAGCGCGGCCAGGTCCCACTCGACGGGGCCGAGGGTGACCAGCTCGAAGTCCGCGTAGAGGTCGCCGTCCACCGCGTGGAAGATGTTGGCGGGCGGGGAGTCGCCGTGGACGGGCTGGAGTTCGATGCCGGGGAAACGCGCCTCGAAGGCGCTGCGTGAGCGTACGAGGGGTTCGAGCGTCTTCCACTCGCGGCGGGCCCGTTCGAGATCGGCCGGGCCGATCAGGTCGGGATGCCCGCCGAGCCGGTTGAGGCTGTCCGCGATGAAGTCGGGGTCGGCCGTGGACAGGAACCGCAGCTCGCCCGGGTACGCGCGCAGTGCCGCGTGCAGACGGGCGACGCTCTCGGCGTTCGCCACGTAGTCGGGATCCTTGTCCCGGTTCTCCTCGACGAACGGCCAGAACGTCATCGAGAAGCCGTCACGCTGCACGGGTTCGCGCGGTACGAGAGGGCTGGGCGCGATCACGGGGACGCCCTGGTCGGCCAGCCACTGCGTCACGTCCAGCTCGTCCTGCTGGCGGCGCGCGAGGGCGGCCAGGTCGTCGGTGGAGGGCAGGACGGTGGGAATCCGGGCCACGACCGGTGCGGGGGCCAGGTGAACGACGACCGAGAAGACGTCGTGGAGCACCACGGGCTCGGCGACTGTCAGGCCGAGTCCACGCGCGGCGGCTACGGCTGCCTCGACGGCGGCGGACGTGCGGGCGGCGCGCTGTTGTGGTGTCAGGAAGGTGGTCATGGGGGTCATGGGTCCCTCGTTTCACCGTAGGTGGGGTGCGGAGCGTGTGTGGTCGCGGAGCGGTTCGGGGCGGTGGAGTGGACGGGATCGGCGCCTGCGGCTGGTGCGCAGCGGCTCCGGGTGGGTGGCTGGCTGGTCGGCTTTGGAGCGTACAGCGGGCGAGGCTTCTGCGGCGGCGCACGTACAACCCCTCGCAGCCGCATCGCCGCCGGCTGAGTCGTGGCGTTCTACGCCTGTGGGTGGTGTGGCGAGCGCTTAGGGTCAGGGCTGGTCGATCTGCGCGGCGGCCTCCTCGAGGTCGGCGACGGTTCCGGACATGATCGTCCGTACGTGCCTGGTGACGTGCTGCAGCGGCCAGTCCCACCACGCGACGGCGAGGAGCCGGGCGACGTCCGCGTCGTCGTAGCGGGTGCGGACGAGGCGGGCGGGGTTGCCGCCGACGATGCCGTAGTCGGGGACGTCGCTGGTGACGACGGCGCCGGCGGCGATGATCGCGCCGTGGCCGATGCGTACGCCGGGCATGACCGTGGCGCCGTGGCCGAACCACACGTCGTTGCCGACGACGGTGTCGCCTCGGCCGGGGAGGTCGGTGATCAGGTCGAAGTGCTCCGCCCAGGAGCCGCCCATGGTGGGGAACGGGAAGGTGGAGGGGCCGTCCATGCGGTGGTTGGCGCCGTTCATGACGAAACGGGTGCCCGTCCCCAGCGCGCAGTACTTGCCGAGGACGAGGCGTTCCGGACCGTAGTGGTACAGGACGTTGCGCGTCTCGAACGCGGTCGGGTCGTCCGGGTCGTCGTAGTAGGTGAAGTCGCCGACCTCGATGAGTGGCGACTTCACCAGGGGCTTGAGCAGCACCACGCGCGGGTGCTCGGGCATCGGGTGGAGCACGGTGGGATCGGCGGGATGGGGCTGCATCGCGGAGGTGGTCCTCTCTGGGGAGCCTATAGCGACAACCGTCGCGTTAAGATGCTGACACGGTTCCACCCCCTTGATCAACCGGATACGGACTGCCGATGACAGACCCCCTGGCCACGACGCCGGACCGTCGCCCCGGCGGTCGCACGGCCCGCGTCCGCGCCCAGGTGCTCGACGCGGTGCGCGCCGAGCTCGCGGAGAGCGGTCACGAAGGACTCACCATGGAGGGGGTCGCCGCACGGGCCGGGGTGCACCGTGCCACGGTCTACCGACGTTGGCGCGATGTCGGCGGGCTGCTCGCCGACGTCATCGCCGCCGCCGGCGAGAGGGACTGGCAGCCGCCGGACACCGGCTCGCTGCTCGGCGACCTGGCGGCCCTCAACGAGGAGATCCAGGAGTCCCTGGTCGTCCGGCCGTCGTTCGCCGTCGCCCTGATGGCCGCCTCGTTCCACTCCGACCAGGCCGCACGAGCCCAGACCCGGCTGTGGGCGGACCGGTACGCCCAGTGCGAGGTCCTTGTCGAGCGCGCCGTCGAACGCGGTGAGCTCCCCGCACGGCGCACGGACGCGCGGAGCCTGCTGATCGCCGCCACGGCGCCGCTGTACCACCAGCTGGTACTCCTGCGCGCCGACCCGGACCCGCTCCTCCCGAAACGGGCCGCGGAGGCAGCGGTACTGGCGGCTGCGGCCGGTGCCTTCTCCGTACACGGGGAAGAGGAGAACGGCTGATCGGGAAGGCGGGGAGCAGCTGACGTGCACCATCACGTCGTGCCGCCCCTGGAGCGGCACAGGGGCGCGGCAGGGAGGGACCGGCAGAGGCTGTGTCGTGCGGCCTGTCTGGCACATGTCCGGGGCGCCGTCGGCAGGACCGGCTGGTAGCGCACGAAGTCGGCTTGGAGCAGAGCCCGGACCGACGGGCGGGATCCCGTCAGGCCGGGGTGCCGAGCGGCGGGTGGTCGAGTACGCGGGGCTTGTACTCGACCATCTGGATGCCGCTGTCAAAGGTGCGGTGGTCGGTCATCTCGAGGGCGACGTCCGGATAGCCGTCGTAGATGCGCTCCTCCCCCGTGGCGCCGGTGATCACCGGGAACATCACGACCCGGAAGCGGTCGACGAGCCCGGCTCGCAGCAGGGAGCGGGACAGGCTGAGACTGCCGATCGTGCTGAGGAGACCCGATCCGCTCGCCTTCATCGCACGGACCGCTTCGACGGCGTCGTCGCGGACGAGCGTGGCGTTGGCCCACGTCAGCGGCTCCGGGAGCGAGGAGGAGAACACCACCTTCGGGGCCTGGGTGAGCTCGTCGACGGATGCCTCTTCCTCGGGCCTGAACTCGTCCTGGCCGGCCGGGACCTCGCCCGCGGCGAAGCCCGACATCAGACGGTAGGTGTTCGCTCCCATCAGGTAGGTGGGCTTGGGCTGCTCACCGAGCCATGCGAGGTACTCCGGGCCTTCGAGGCCCCAGAAGCCGGGCCACCCTTCTCCCGACGCGTAGCCGTCGAGGGAGGTGATGAAATCGACGAGAAGTTCCGACATGGCAGTGTCCTTCCTGGGTTGTCACCAGCTTGGACCCGTCGGGAGCCGAAAACTCATCGGCCGCGCCGCCGATCGTGGACGTCGTTTGCCGATCGCCGAGACGCCGGCGGGTGCGGCGAGCACGGCGAGCTCCTACGGACCGACGCCGACCTGTTCCGGCGAAGCCGAGCCGGGCACCCAGCGTCGCGCCGGCCGGATCGCTGGGGAGACCCGAGCTTGCCGTCCGGGACTGGCAGCGGTCGAAACGGGGGCGGGGCGCAGCGGGGACGGTCACGCACGCCGAGGCGCCCGGGCGTGACCTCGCCATGCCGTACGGTCGCCGGGTCAGCGGGGGGCGAGAGGGTAGGAGCGACTGTTGCCCAGGCAGTAGGCCCGGGCGTCCCCCGCGCAGCCTCCCACCTGGTCGAGCCACCACACCGTGCTGCCGTTGTGGGACCAGGGAACTGCTGGAACCGACCCTGACGGCCTGGCGGGCCGAGCGAAGAGGAAGGGCCTGGACATCGGGCGGCCGCCGAACACGATCTGCGCCGGTTCATGGACGCCATCCTCTACGTCGACCGGACCGGGATCACCTGGCGGTATCTGCCTCACGGCTTCGCCCCGTGGGAGACGGTTTACGGTTACTTCGCCGCCTGGCAGTAGGACGAGGTCTTCGACCAGGTCAACGGTCTCCTGCGGCGACTGGTCCGGGAGGCCGAAGGCCGCGATGCCGCCGGCGGCATCCACCTGCTCTCGGACATCACCGAAGGCGCCCCGCATCACCCAAGCCTGGGCCGACACCGGCTACTGCACCAAGGTCATCGAGCACCGCGCCCGCCTGGGCATCGACGTCGAAGTCACCCGCCGCGAACCCACTCAGAAGGGCTTCAAGGTGATTCCGCGACGCTGGGTCGTCGAGCGGACCTTCGGCTGGCTCATGCACCACCGCTGCCTGGCCCGCGACGACGAGACCCCCCCCCAGCGCTCCGAAGCCGTGATCAAGCAGGCGATGGTCGACCTGATAAGCCGCCGGCTGACCAGGGAATCCACGCCCAACTGGCGCTATACCTGAACCCCGCGTGCGTCAATGGAACGGGTGGGACCGCTGGCTCGGACCGGGAGGGTCAAAGCTCACCCCGTTCTCGTCGAGTGCGTTGAACACCGTCACGCGACCCGTCTCGAAGGCGAAGCTGATGTCGACGTTTCCCTGAGCGACGTCCTCGCGCATCCATTCGAGCAGTTCGACCCCCCTGAGTGGCAGCCCCCGCAGAGCCTGCAGCTCGGGAAGAGGTTCGGCGCGCCACTGCAAGTCGAAGCCGGGCCACCGGACTGGATGGGTGGGGTCGATCAGGTTCCACGTCAGGGAGAGATCGCCCAGCTTATGATGGTTGATCTCGACCTGCTGGCCATCGAATTCGAACAGCACCGGGCAGTCGCAGAACCACTCGGCATCCCTCAGGTCCCAGACCATCCAGACTCTCGTGAGCGTCCGGCCAGCAAGACCACGCAGACGATGCCCATGTTCCCGCACAACGTCACCACGGCCGTCCAGCCATGCCGGCCGGTAGCCCTCGATGCCGAAATCGAACATGACGTCATCTTGCCAGAGGCGTCCTTCCTCGGATCAGATCGGCCCCGAGCTGCGATCAAGCGTCTACTTCTCAAACAGCCCTCCGGGAAAAAGCTGCCGCCTGCAGGCCATGAGGGCCGTCGCAGGCGTCACGCGATGCTCAGCATCGCCCCGCCCCAGCACGCCACCGCTGACAGTCACACCCGACCGAAGCGCGGTCCTTTCAGAATTCAGCGGCCTGTGGGACCGATGCCTCGGCAGACGTCGGTCCCACGGGCGGGCCGGCTACTCGATGCACGTGCCGGAAGCGCATCGGCGGAGGCCGTACCGAGCGGTGCTCGTGCTGGTCCGCTCACGGGTTGTGGAACACGACCTCGGGGTGGGTCGTCGACGGGCCGTCGAGGAGGGGCTGCGGCGTGCCCTTCAGGTGGAGGTCGAAGAAGGCCGCCACGTACTCCCGCGTCACCTTGAGCGCCCGGTCCGCCGGGAGCGGGGCACGCGGTACGCCGAAGTGGTCGAGGAACACGGGCGCGTCGGAGAAGGTGAAGTGGTCGGAGCCGGCGACGGTGAGCCAGCGCTTCCAGCCGTCGAACCGGTCCCAGGCGGCATCCCAAGTGTGGTCCGTGCCGCCCGGACGGTGCATCTCGTCGTCCGTACCCAGCAGCATGAACGGGCGCCCGCCCAGGGACTGTTGCGGCAGCTCACCGTAGAACGCCCCGTCCATGTTCACCCCCGCGCGCACCCGTCCGTCGGCCGCCATCGCCGTCGCCGCGCTCGCGCCGCCGATGGAGTGACCGGCCATGCCCACCCGCTTGCGGTCGATGGTCGTCCGCGCGTACGCCCACGCCGCATGGCGCCCCGTCAACTGGTCGAGCAGGAACGACACGTCCTGTGCGCGGCCCGACGTGACCTTGCTCTCCGGCTCCTGGCCCTCGCTGATGGGTCCGCACGCCTCGCAGCCGAGCAGGCGGCCGTCAGGGGTCCGGATGCCCAGGGACTCGTACGCGTGATCCACCGAGGCCACGACGTAGCCCCGGCTCGCCAGGTCCTCGGCGAGGGCGGTGAGGGTGTAGCGCGAGACGGTGAAGCCCGGTGAGAGCACGACGAGCGGGTACCGGCCGGGGGCGGGCCGGGCGTCGGCACGGGAGTACGTGCGCATCGCGCCGAGTTCCGCGGCGGGGATCGCGTCGCTGAGCCCGTAGCCGTCCAGCATGGCCTGGACCTCGTCGGTGCTCGCGTACGGCACGGACCGGTCCGTACCGGGGCGGGCGGCCGGGTAGTGGAGGGTGACCATCAGTTCCCGGCCGTCGGCATCCGCGACCCAGGGGTCCGGGCGGGAGCGGTCGACGAGGTGGAGCACGGAACGGCCCACGGCCCAGCGTCCGGTCGGGCGCGGCAGCTCCGGCCCGGTCATGGCCGGCCGCGGGGAGTCCCCGTACGGGGCGGACCCGGGCAGCGGGGAGAACGCGGAGACCGCGGCGAGCGGGCCGGACGCTGCGGCGGGCGCGGCGGGTTTCAGGGCTTCGGAGGCGGCGACGGCCGGTCCCGCGAGGAGCAGCGGCGAAGACAGCGACAGGGCGAGTACGGCGGCTGCGGCCGCCCGCATGAGGTGAGCCATGCCGTGAAGCATGCCCGCCGGGGGCCTGCCGCGCGTCAGCCCTCGGTCGCATGAGGACTCGGCCCCGAGGATGGCTTCACATCAACATCCGGTCCCACGTGCCGAGTTGGAACGGGTCTCTCGCGTGCGCGGGTGCGGTCCCCTTGAGGCGTGGGTCATGGCTTGGGGGTCCAGGGAGTCCGGGGAGGTTCGGGGCCGTCCAAGGCGTCGCGGAGCTTGTCCTTGAATGTTCTGGCGGGTGCCTGCTGCTCTTCGTGCACGTGAACCAGGCGGGCCGTGGTCACGCGTATGTGGCACTCGCGGTGGTGCTGTTTGAGCCAGACCAGCCAGGCGCCGTCCGGGGCGAGGAACGCGCGGCGGGCCGGGGTGTCGCCGCGCCGGCTGTGTCTGGCCAGGACGTCCGGCAGGTAGTGGAGTGCGGCGTCCTCGGCGACCGCCCGCACGTGCTCCTCCGTGCCTCTGACCGGGTGCGTGGCCGCCAGGAGCCAGCGGTGCAGTCTCAGCTCAACGCCGTCCGCCCGTCTGGTCGTTCGGGTGTCCTCCTCGATGAGGACGTACCAGTCGTCATCCATGCCGGGAGCCTAGCCCTCGCCACGTGCCTGATTCAGTACCTGCGGGCGGGCGTTCTCGCCGGCGGTCCGGCCGGCGGCCGGACCGCGGTCCCGCGCGGGATCGCAGCCCGGCATGGAAGCCATGGCCAGGGGGCGCTCCGTTCAGGTGAGTGTCCGGCGCAGTGCGTTCTTGTCGGGCTTGAGCATGCTGCTGAGGGGGATGGCCTGCACGATGTGGAACTCGTCGGGGACGTGGAGACCGCTCTGGTGGGCGGCGACGAAGCGGCGGAGCGCGTCGGCGTCGGGGCTGTGGCCGGGGGCGGGCACGACGGCGGCGTGGACGCGTTCGTACGTCTCGTGCGCACGCGAGCCGAAGACGGCGCAGGCGGCGACCGCGGGGTGGGCCAGCAGCGCCTCCTCGATCTCGCTGGGGTAGACCTGCGCGCCGTCGACGGTGATCGTGTCGTCGCCGCGGTCGGCGAGGAACAGGTAGCCGTCGTCGTCGAGGTATCCGATGTCGCCGGTGCGCACCCAGCCGTCGTCCAGGACGCGGGCGGTCAGCTCGGGTTGCTTCCAGTAGCCGTTCATGGCGCTGTACGTGCGCGCGTGGATCTTGCCTTCGCGGCCGGCCGGGAGGACGCCGCCGTGCCGGTCGACGATGCGCAGTTCGACGCCGGGCATGGCGCGGCCGACGGTGATCTGCCCGTGCCGGCCGACGCGGTCGTGTTCCTCGGGGCGCACCTCGGTGAGTGCGAGCGTCTCGTTCTGCCCGTACCAGCTCTGCAGCACCTTGCCGAAGACGCCTTCGGCCTGCCGCAGGCGGGCCGCCGACGCCGGGCTGCCTCCGTAGGCGACCTGCCGGACGCTGGACGTGTCGGTGGTGGCCAGCGCGGGATGGTCGAGGAGCTGGTGCAGGAGGGGCGGGAGGAGGAACAGACGGGTGATCCGCTCGCGTTCGATCGCCGCGAGGACTTCGGCGGGGTCGAACGCGGGCTGCAGGACGACGGAGCCGCCCTGGAGGAGCGCCAGGTCGGCCCAGAGACCGGCGAAGTGGGTCAGCGGCGTGCAGGCCAGGTAGCGGGGCGGAGCGTCCGTGTCGGAGCACAGGTGGTCGAGGATGCGGCGATACGGCCCGTGTTTCATCTGCAGGCTCTTCGGCAGACCGGTCGTGGTGCCGCCCGTGTGACGGATGCACCAGTCGTCGTCGGCGCCGACCGGCACGGGCGGCAGGGTGATGGACTCGGGCGGTTGCTGTCGCTCGGTCGCCGCCGCGCAGATGTCGTCGAGGGGTGGGTACGGATGCTGGGGCTGGTGCTGGGGCTGGGGCTGGCGCTGGTACGGGTGCGAGTGCGGGGTCGGGGGCGGGCCGAGTGTCGCGAGGCTCGGCACACGGAGCAGCGGCGCCAGCCCGTCCAGGTCCGCGTACCGCGTGGGGTCGACCAGCAGCAGCTCGGTCTCGGCGAGGTGCACCAGGTGGGCCAGGACGTCCGGGGCGAGCCCGGCGTACAGGGGGGTCACCCGCGCGCCGGCCAGGTTGGCCGCGTACCGCGCGATGAGCGCCTCGGGGGTGTTACCGGTGAGCAGCGAGACGGTCTGCCCGTGCCGGACGCCGCGTGCGATCAGCTCCCGGGCGAGCCGGTGGACGCTGTCGTGCAGCTCGCCCGCGGTGATCCGCCGCCGGTCCGGGCAGAGGAGCGCGGGCTGGTCGGGACGGCGTGCCAGAGAGCTGAGGATGGCGTGGGTGTACGGGACGAAGGGCGGGTCGGCGGCCGGTCGGGGCGGCCGGAGGTCGGACATCTCTGTCTCCTGGGGTCGGCGGGCGACGTGCGTCGGCGGACTGGCCGTGGGGCGCTGCGGGGGCGTCACGGGACCAGGGCGGCCGGCCTGAGATGCCGTTCGAGGGGCGTGAGGTACGGCAGGTCGTCGAGGGGCTGGTCGGTGAAGAAGCGATCCATCAACTGGGATGTCGCGTCCGGGCGTTCGAGATGGCAGAGGTGGTCGGCGCCCCGGATGAGGGTGAAGACGCTTCCGGCGATGGTGTCGGCGACCTCGCGTCCGAGGTCGGGAACGGTGAGGCTGTCGTGTTCGCCGGTGAAGACCAGGGCCGGAACGTCCCGGATGCCGCCGGGCCGCATCCCCGGCCAGTCGATGACACGGCGGGTGGAGGCCAGGTGACGGGGGATGTCGGCGTGGGTGACCGACCCCATCGTACGGGCGAGGACGCGGGTGACGACCGCGCGCTTGTGGACGTCCCGCTCGCCGGGGGACAGCAGGGCCGCGATGCTCATCCGGGCGTAGGCGGCGGAGTCGCCGGACTCGAGGGCGTCGGCCATCTCCCGCAGCGCGGTGCGCTGCTCCGGCGGGTACACGGGTGCGGCGCCCGCGAGGACCAGGCGGGCGACGCGCTCGGGGTGTTCCTGGGCCAGGCTGTAGGCGATCGGGACGGCGTAGGAGGCCCCGAAGAGGTTCACCCGGGTCAGGCCGAGCCGGTCCAACAGGTGCGTCAGCGCGCCGGTGAGGAAGTCGAAGCCGTACGAGGCGGGCAGTACGTCGGCCGCTCCCGATCCCGGCAGGTCCACGCTGACGACGGTCGCCGCAGCGGCCCAGCGCGCTTCGAGCCTCTGGTAGGCGTACATGTCCTGGAAGGCGCCGCCGAGCACGACGACGGGTTCGGTGGCGGGGGTGGCGTTCTCGACGATCCGGCACCGGTAGCCGAAGCCGTCGAAGGTCAGGTGGCGGACGTTCTCGGTACTCATGCCGGGTCAACCCGGCCCCGTCGGCAAAGGTCACGCGTCCGGCGATCATGTGACCGGTGCCGCCCGCCTCCGCCTCGCGTACGACAGCCGGGTCGGCGTCCTGCCGCTGAGGACGGATGTACGCCTTGGCGTCCCCGCCCCGGTGTCCCCGCCCTCGTGCTCCGCACGGTCGCGCGGCAGCGGCTGGGCGGTGGGGAGGTCCCGGCTCCTTCCGTGGTCGCGTGCACGCTCAACAGCTCGTGGACGCTCGGACATCTTTCGAAGACTGGAGGATATTCAGCATCTCGTTCGATCTTCCTAGTGTGGATGTCGACGGGGGGCGGAACCCCTCCCCCCTCCCCACAACCATCGCCACTTCACCAGGGAGTTCACCATGCGCGCTGTCATCCAGAAGTCCTTCGGCGGCCCCGAGGTCCTCGAACTCGCCGAGAGGGACAAGCCCGCCCCGCTCGGCGGCGAGGTCCTGGTCCGTGTCCACGCGAGCGGGGTCAACCCGGTCGACGTGGCCGTGCGTTCCGGTGCGTACCCGCTCCTGGGCGAGCCGCCGTTCGGCGTCGGCTGGGACATCTCCGGTGTCGTCGAGGAAGCCGGACCCGGTGCGCGTTTCAGGCCCGGGGACGAGGTCTTCGGCATGCCGTTCTTCCCGCGTGCCGCCACCGGGTACGCCGACTACGTGGCGGTGCCGTCGCGACAGGTGGCCCGCAAGCCCGCGTCGCTCGACCACGTGCAGGCCGCCGCCGTTCCGCTCGCCGCCCTCACCGCGTGGCAGGGCCTGGTCGACGCGGCCCGGGTCGCCGAGGGGCAGCGGGTGCTGATCCACCGGGCGGCCGGTGGCGTCGGCCACTTCGCGGTGCAGATCGCCAAGGCACGCGGCGCGCACGTCCTCGCCCTGACGAGCGCCGCCAACCACGACTTCGTCCGCGGACTCGGGGCGGACGAGGTCATCGACTACCGCACCACCGACTACACGGAAGCGGCCACGGACGTCGACGTCGTCTTCGACTCCAGCTCCGAGGGCGAGCGCGCGCTCGACGTCCTGAAGCCCGGCGGCACCCTGGTCAGCATCATGGAGCACTGGAACACCGAGCTCGCCGCCCACGTCGAGAAGGAGGGCCGCCGGTTCGCCGGGGTCTCGGTCGAACCGGACTACGCCTCCCTGGAGGCGATCGCCGCCTTGGCCGACGCCGGCCGCATCCGCCCGCACGTCTCGGCGAAGCTTCCGCTCGAACAGGCCGCGAAGGCCCATGAGCTGGTCGGTTCGGTACGCACCCGCGGCAAGGTCGTCCTCACGGTGGCCTGAGCGGGGCGGGCTAGAGTGCGAGAAGGGCCCGGGAGGACCGCCGAGAGCCGCGGAGAAGGGCGGGGATGGGCGCGGAAGGGCGGAGAGAGGGGCGGGAGTTGGACATCCTCACCGAGGTGCTTGCCTCGATGCGTACCGGCCGACCCGTATCCGTCCGCACCACCGGACGGGCGCCGTTCGGACTGCGGCTTCCCCCGGTGGCCGGCGCGGGGTTCCATGTGGTGCTGTCGGGTACGTGCTGGCTCGTCCCGCTGCACCCCCTGGAGGAAGCGGCGCAGCAGGCGCCGCTTCCGCTCGGCCCCGGTGACGTGGTCTTCCTGCGGGACGGACGCGGTCACATCCTGGCCGACCACCCCGACACCCCCGCCGAGGTCGAACGGGCCTCCCAGTTCAGCCCCGGCTCGCCGCTCGGCACGGTCACCGTCGGCGGCGACGGCGCCCTGACCAACCTGCTGTGCGGGAACTACCACCTCGACAGGACCCGGCCCCATCCCCTCGTACGGCAGCTCCCGGAGGTCATCCATCTGCCCGCGAACCCTGACCGGCACCCCGAACTGGCGTCGGCGGTAGGGCTGTTGCGTGCGGAGCTGGAACTGCCGCGGCCGGGCTCCGGCGGCATCGTGCCCGCGCTGATCGACTCGCTGCTCCTGTACATCCTGCGCGCCTGACTGGAGGAACGTCCGGCCGCCGGGGCGAAGGGCTGGGCCGCCGCGCTCGGTGACGCGGCGGTCGCGCCGGCCCTGGCCGCGATCCACAGGAAACCCGGCTCGCCCTGGACCGTGGAATCGCTGGCCACCCGCGCGGGCCTGTCCCGAGCCGCCTTCGCCCGCCGGTTCAGCGACCTGGTCGGCGAACCGCCCATGGCGTACGTGACGCGCTGGCGCATGACGACCGCCGCACGGCTCCTGCGGGAGTCCGAGGACCCCCTCGCGACGGTCGCCGCGCACACCGGTTACGCGTCCGAGTACGCCTTCGCCAAGGCGTTCAAGCGCGCGTACGGGCAGGCCCCGGGCCTCTACCGGCGTGAGGTGCGTTCGGCTGCCTGACCGGAGCCCGCCACCGGGGGACCGCCGGGGGCACGGGCCATCGCGGTGAGTGACCTGCCGGCGGGGTCGGAGGCCACCTCAGCACGAGCGCCCCGCTCGCGCACGCTGCTGTGCCGCCGTCCTACGGCCGTGGCGGTACGGGCGGGGCGGGAAGGCCGAGGACACGGGCGAGGGCGGCGGTGACGGGAGCGCAGTGACGGGGCAGGTGCCTGGACGTCCATTCTGCGGCCAGGGACAGGAAGTCGGCGAGGTCGTGCTCGGCGCGGACGAGGAGATCGCGGAGTTCGGCGACCGGCAGCTCGACCACCGGGCTGTCGAGGGCGATGCCTTCCTCCTCCGGGCAGCTCGATCCGGGGCCTTCTGCGGGATGAGATCCGGTCGTGACCGGCCCTGCGGGGGATCAGTCGCGATCGAGGGGCGGCAGTGACGCGCAGAGGCGGTCGGGGAGTTCCGGCAGGGTCTTGTGGATCCCGGCGCAGCCCGCGTCGCCGTTCATGGCGACCGGCAGCCAGCCCGAGGGCTTGGCCCGGTAGAACCAGCGCTGGGAGAGACCGGCGGAGGAGCATCCGTCGCCGGGGTCCCCGCAGACCGGTCCCATGCGGGTCGAGAGGTCCAGCACCAGCCACGTGTCGTCGCAGCCGCGTTCCTCCCAGCTCGTGTGCCGGAGGATGTCCGTGTCGTTGACCGCCTGCTGGTACGAGGCCGGGGTGCAACGCGGCGGCGTGGGGTCGCAGCCGTTCTCGCCGCACCGCCGCAGGGCGGGAGGGGCGGCGCCTGCGGGGGTGTACACGTCCATGTTGTTCACCATGACCTTGCGGGAGCCGAGGGGTTGGCCCAGCTTCACCGTCGCCTTGACCCGCCGCGTACCGGTGCAGCCGGAGCTCTGGTCCAGGGCAGGGGTCTCGTACGTCACCGACACGTACACCGTGCCGTTGGCGATGGTGTCGAGCTCGCCGCGCACGTCGCGCACGCAGGCGCGGGTGCCGTCGGGTACTTCGGCGTCGACGACCAGGGAGCGGCCGCCGTCGGCGGTACGGACGCCGTCGACACGTATGGGAGCGGCGAGCGTCCAGGTGGCGGCGGTGGCCGCCTCTGTTGTCTCCGTTTCGGTGCCGGCGGTCTTGGAGCCGCAGCCGGCAAGAACCGCCAGGGCCGCGCTGAGCACGACCGCCACCCCTGTCCCCCGCTGCCTCATCCCACGCCCCCCGTCAGCCGAGGATTCGCAGCCTAGCGTGCTCCTGGACGCCCCCTCACCGTCTCCTCCCGATCCGCCTGCCAGGCCGGTCCATGGTGCTGTGAACGTCCTCCTGAGTCGGGAAGTCACCGGATCGGCGCCTGGCCGCCGTGTCGGCATCCTGAGGGCTGTGCCCAGGAAGGACACGGCTCAGGCGTTCCGCGCGGACGTTCCCAGGTGGGCGGTCAGAGCTCGCCGCGGCGTGCGAGCTGCTTGGTCGCGTTCTCACGGACGATCTCGTTCTCGTCGTCGCGCAAGTCCTGGAGGATGTCACGGGACTTGACGCCCGGGATGGCGCCGAGAGCCCAGATCGCCTTCACCGCGAGCGCCCGGTGTTCGTCCCACCCCAGGTGCTCGGGTACCCAGCGCGTCGCCAGGGCCAGGGTTGGCAGAATCTCGGGCGAGCGGAGTTCGCCCAGCATGGACACGATGTCCTCGTGCTCCCGGTGCCATTCGGCAGGGAACAGCTCGATCAGCGGATCCCGGAAATCCTCGACCGAGGCGTCGGCGGAGGCGTGGACGATGAACGCCATCTCCACGTCGTCCGCGTCGCGCCGCTCCATGGCGTCCCGGAGCAGCCGCAGCGCCAGGACTCCACCGTCGGACTCACCGAAGTGCGCGAGCACCTCGTCGAGTGAACGCGTGGGCCCGTCACCCAGTCCCACCGCCAGGCCCAAGATCAGGTCCTGCTCCTCAGGAGTCACGTCCTGACCACCACCCTTGCATCGAACGCCTCGGACGTGAGCCGAGCCTAGTGCTGTGATCGGGGAGGTTCGCCAGGTCGGTGGTCGCGAGGTGGGATATGCGGTGACGCCGATCCGATCGATGGAGACATGGTCCATGAGCCTGCTCGCGGGTACGGAACGGCCGGCCAGGAGGGGCAGGAGCTGCCGCGGACCGTGCGCCGGGGCCCACGGGAAGGACAGGGACTAGAGGACGGTTCAAGAGGCGGACGGCTCGATCTCCCCCGCGAAGACGATGATCTGGTCGATGAGGCTTCGTCGCAGATGGACGACGTCCGTGCCCGCCAGGCGGGGGCCTCCGTCCGGTGTGGTGAAGACCCACTCGTACCGGGCCCATTCGTCAGGCATGTCCACCGCTGAGCAGCGGACCATCGTGCCGGTCCCCGCCGGGTGGCGCCGGATGTCCAGCACGAACCGCTCGACCTCCGCGATTCCTTCGCTGCGGCCCAGCGGTCCCCAGAAGACCACGTCTGAGGTCAGCGCCTGAGAGAGCAGGGCAGGTACGTAGCTGTCGTCCGAGGCGTTGAACGCGGAGATGAACATGTCGATCGCGGAGCGTGCGGTCTCTTCATGCATGCCCCAGTCATACCAGCCGTTTCGCGTGCGCTCGTCCCACGAGCCGCCTTCCGGCGACGGTGAACCATCTCGGTCACGCCCGTGCCAGGACGGCGACAAGCAAGCCCCGGCCGGCCCGGCAAGCAGGCTCTGTGACCGCCATCAGGCTCACCGGCGCCCGGCAGCTGCGCCCAGGGCCGTGGTGGAGCGCGAGGCGTCGGGTCATGTCATGAGGCGAGCAAGGGGCCGAGTTCGGCGGCCCACTGCGGGTAGAGCGCGACCTTCTCCTCGTGCAGGGCGAGGATGTCGCGGGCCAGGGTGGGCGTCATGTCGTCGGACAGGTCCGGGCCGATGGCGATCCTTTCCAGGTAGGGCATGATCTGCGGGTCGCCGGCCAGGTGCACCGGATCGTGCATGTACCGCCGCAGGGTCGGCAGGTCGGCGATGCCGACGCAGCAGGCGTGGGTGAAGCCGTCGGAGTCGCTGAGTATCCGGCCCACCGTGGAGAAGGACACCAACTCGACGGAGGCCGTCCGCCGTATCACCGCGAGCACGTGCTCGCGGTCCTCCTCGGTCGCGGTCTCCTTGAACGCAAAACGCAGCATGTGAACGATCACGGGCTTGCCGCCTTCCTGATGCAATTGAACCCATGAGTTAAGAAAGCTGATCCAGTTGGTTCAGGAGATACACTGAACCCGGGTTCAGAAGTGTCAACTGGGGTCGTGCGTACGGCTCGTGGGATGGCCGAGCGGCGGCAGGCGATCCTGGACGGCGCGTTCACGGTCTTCGCGCGGCGGGGGTACGCCCAGGCATGCGTGAAGGAGATCGCCCAGGAGGCGGGCGTGGCCAAGCCGACCGTGTACAACCATCTGGACGACAGGGAAAGCCTCTACCGCGAGGCCGTCGAGGCCGTCGCCGAGCGGATCGGCGCCCGCGGCGTCGCTGTCGTCGAGCGGTTGCGCGGGGCTGCCGCGGATGCCGATCCGCACGCCGCGCTCACGGCAGTGGCCCGCGAGCTGCTGGAGGTGTTCGGCGCCGCGGAGGCCCTCGCCGTCAGGCAGTTGGCCTGGGCGCAGGCGGCGCAGTTCCCCGACCTGGCGACGGGGGTGCGTGAGCGTACGACCCTGCGGGTGCGCTCCGCCCTCGCCGACCGTCTGGCCCGGCTCTCCCTCGACGGCCGCCTCGGCCGGTGCGACCCGGATCTTGCCGCCGAACACTTCCTCTCGCTGGTCACCGGCTCGCTGGAGTACCGCCCCGGCACGGAGACCGTCGCCGCCGATGCCGACGCCGCCGTGAGCGTCTTCCTGCGTGCTTACGGGGGATGAGAGCCGGCACCCGGCTCGCCGTTGCCCCGGAGCCGCGTGTCAGTGCCCTGCGGCATGATGCGGAGCAGGTGACGGCAGGTCCAGCAGACGCGCGGGCTTCGTCATGCCGTCCAAGCGAGGAGGTGCCCCGTGCACGGGCCGGTCACTGACGACGAACGGGCCGCCGAGGAGCGGCGACTGCACTACGAGAGGTGGCAGTGGGGCGGGAGGCTGCCGAGCGAGAGCCTCCGCGCCGTGCGGGAAAGCAATGTCCTCGGCCTGCTCGAGTTCGACAGCGACCTGGTGCACGCCCTTGATGACGTGGGGGCCGACGTACAGCGTTCCGTGGCGCTGCTGGCGGCGCGTCGGGCCTGCGAGGCGGCCGGTCTGACCACCGTGCCGTGGGTTGCCGGGGCGCTCGCCGCGCTGGCGGAGGGACGTCCGCTTCCGCCGCCGTTCGATGACGCCTCCCGGATGCGGGAGAGGCTGAGCGCCACTCCGTTCCCGGCGGGTCCGCTCGTGCGCGGGGCGATACCCCCCGAACGACCGCCCTACTTTCCCCCGACTCCCGCCGGATGGGCATGGATCCCGGCCTCGCGGCCGGGAGACGACGGCGCGCAGCACTACGAACTCGGGCGGATGCCGGAGGGTCCCTCGCCGGCGGTGCCTGGAGACAAGTTGTCGGCGGCACGCACGGACGTCGGACACGTTCCTGCCACCGTCACTCCAGCGGCGCTGACGCACCCCGCGCGCACGCCGCAGGTCAGGGGGCCGATCTCACAGCCGCACTTCGCTCTGCCCGCCGTCGTCGCAGCCGCCGACCCCTCCCCGCTCAAGGCGGCTCTGGATGCGGTGTGGCATGCGCTGCACACGTACGGAGAGCACTACCCGGGGTTTCTGGAGGAGGTCCGGGTGACCCTGGCCGGTCGGCCGGACGGGTGGAGAGGCGAAGCCGTCGTTCCGTCGGTGTGAGTTCCCGCGGCGACCGTGGGTGGGGTCGTAGTGGGAGCGGTGCGGTCCCCCTGTTCGCGAGGGGGTGCAGTGGGTCGCAGGCGGGGGCCGAGAGGCGTGCCGACGGCAGCCGGTGGTCGTAGCCGGGTCAACCGATCGGTTGACCCCAGGTCGAGCGGGTCGGGTGATGCCGGGCGGGGTGTGCCGGAGGCGATCGTGGGGGCATGCCGATGATTGAAGTGCGGGACCTGCGTAAGGCGTACGGGGAGCGGGCGGCCGTCGACGGTGTCTCCTTCCGCGTGGACGAGGGGGAGATCTTCGGGATCCTCGGGCCCAACGGCGCCGGCAAGACCACCACCGTCGAATGCGTCGCGGGACTGCGGACCGCCGACTCGGGTGTGGTGCGAGTGGCGGGTCTCGACCCCGTCGCCGACCACGACCGGATCACCCGGCTGCTCGGCGTCCAGCTCCAGCAGAGCGAGCTCCAGGCCAAGATCACCGTCCGGGAGGCGCTGGAGCTGTACGCCTCCTTCTACGAGCGGCCCGCCGACTGGCGGGCGCTCGCCGAGCGGCTCGGGCTCGACGCCCATCTGGACGCGCGGTTCGCGAAGTTGTCCGGCGGCCAGAAGCAGCGGCTGTTCATCGCGCTCGCGCTCGTCGGCGACCCCCGTGCCGTCGTCCTCGACGAACTCACCACCGGGCTCGACCCCCGGGCCCGCCGCGACACGTGGGCGCTCGTGGAGTCCATCCGCGCGGGAGGCGTCACCGTCCTCCTCGTCACCCACGTCATGGAGGAGGCGCAGCGGCTCTGCGACAGGATCGCGGTGATCGACCGCGGCCGGGTCACGGCCCTCGACACCCCCGCCGGGCTCATCGGGCGGTCCGCCACCGCCCGGGTGATCTCCTTCGCCGCGGACAGCCCGCTGGAGACGGCCGAACTCACCGCCCTGCCCGGCGCCGCCGACGTGACCACGCGCGACGGCCGCACCGTGGTGACCGGTTCGGACGCCACCGTCGACGCCTTCGTGTCGCTGCTCGCCCGCCGCGCCGTCACCGCCCGCGGGCTCCGCATCACCGACACCACCCTCGACGACGCCTACCTCGACCTCACCTCCTGAGCGTTCCGTTCGCGACCGACCGACCGACCGACCGCCGTCGGCTGCCCTGCGGCAGGCCGAAGTCCGCCCCGCCTCATCGCAGGCGCGCACGGCGGTCCGGTGCCGCCAGGGCGAGCCCCGCCACCACCATCGCCCCCCAGCCCGCCCGTCGCCCCGACAGGAGCCGCCCCATGGCCAGTACGCGTACCAGTCCCGGCCCCCTCCCCCGACCCCGCCCTCGCCCCCGTACCACCGCACCGGTCTCCGCCACCCGCGCCGTCCTCGTCACCGAGGCCCGCCTCTTCGCCCGCGAGCCCGGCTCCCTGTTCTGGGTGATGGTCTCCCCCACCGTGCTCCTGGTGATCCTCGGGCTCATCCCGTCCTTCCGGGAGGCCTCACCGGACCTCGGGGGCCGCCGCGTGATCGACCTCTACGTGCCCACCTCCGTCCTCTTCGCCCTGATCATGGCGGGACTCCAGGCCATGCCGCCGGTCCTCGCCGGCTACCGCGAGCGCGGCATCCTGCGCCGCATGTCCGCCACCCCGGTGCGCCCGGCAGCCCTGCTCACCGCCCAGCTCGTGCTGCACGCCGGCGCCGCGCTGGTCTCCGCGCTGCTGGTCGTCGCCGTCGGCAGGATCGCCTTCGGCGTCGCCCTGCCCGCGAACCTCCCCGGCTACCTCGGCGCCCTGCTCCTCGCCGTCGCGGGCGCGCTCGCGCTCGGCGCGACGGTCTGCGCGTTGTCCCGTACGCAGACGATCGCCACCGCCGTCGGCACGGCCGTCTTCTTCCCGTCCATGTTCACGGCCGGCGTCTGGGTGCCCGTCCAGGCCATGCCGGATACGCTGCGGCGGATCGTGGAGTTCGCGCCGTACGGTGCCGCCTCGCGGGCGCTCGACGAGGCGGCGCGCGGCGGCTGGCCGAGCCTGCCGGCGGTCGGGGTGATGGCCTTCTGGGTGGTCGTCCTGACGGCGACCGCGATGCGCCGCTTCCGCTGGGAGTGACGGAGGGGGCGCACGGGGGCGACGGTCGGGTACGGAGAGGGGTGGGGATGGCGGGTCGGGCGGCGACGGTCGAGGAGCGGTATCGCCAGTTCTACCGCTGGGGGCCGTACGTGCTTCTCGGCGTCGCGACGGCGCTCGCCGGCGTCACCGCGAGCGAGCTGATGACCGGGACCGAGGCGGCCATCGCCGGCGGCCTGGTCATCGCGGTCCTCGTCCTCCAGCTGTGCCGGCACGCCCGTGAGGCGTCCGTACCGCCGTCCGGGGGCGAGGGCGCCGACGACGCGGGCGGGTTCGTCGCGGGCGCGCCGGGGCCCGCGTCCGTCGGCTACTTCGTGCTGCGTACGGCGCTCGCGTTCGCCCTCACCTGGCTCAATCCGTTCTTCGCCGTCTTCGCCTGTGTCGGCTACTTCGACGCGGTCGCGCTGCTGCCGCCCCGCCCGCTGTACGTGCGGTCCGGGCTGCTCGTCGTCGCCCTCACCCTGGCCGGTTCCCAGTCCGGCGGGCTCCCGCCGCAGTCCGCGCTCCAATGGGTGGCGTTCGTCGCCCTCTTCCTCCTCAACGCCGGTCTCGCCATCGGCCTGGCGCACCTCGGTGCCAAGGAGACCGAGAAGGCCGCCGAGCGCGCCGCGACCATCGCCCAACTCGCCCGTACCAACGCCCGTCTGGAACAGGCGCTCGCCGAGAACGCCGTCCTGCACGCCCAACTCGTCCTCCAGGCGCGGGAGGCGGGTGTCGCCGACGAGCGGCGCAGGCTCGCCGCCGAGATCCACGACACCCTCGCGCAGGGACTCATCGGCATCATCGCCCAGTTGCAGGCCGCCGACACCGCCGACGCGGGTCAAGCCCGCGTCCATCACGAGCGGGCCGCCGCGCTCGCCCGGCACAGCCTCGGCGAGGCCCGCCGCTCCGTGCAGAACCTCTCTCCCGTCGCCCTGGAGCACGACACCCTGCCCGACGCGCTGGAGAAGACCGTCGCCGCGTGGGCCGAACGCACGGGCATAACCGCCCGGTTCACCGCGACCGGCACCGTCCACCCCCTCCACGACGAGGTCGCCGCCACCCTGCTGCGCATCGCCCAGGAGGCGCTGGCCAACGCCGAACGCCACTCCGGGGCCGGCCGGGCCGGAGTCACCCTCTCGTACATGGGCGACGAGGTCGTCCTCGACATCCGCGACGACGGACGCGGCTTCGCCCCGGACGCGCCGCCGGCCGCCGGTTCCGCTGACTTCCCCAGCCCTCCCGGCTCCCGCGGCGGCTTCGGGCTCGCCGGCATGCGGGCCCGCGCCGCCCGCCTCGCCGGGCGGGTGGAGATCGAGTCCGCCGTGGGTGAGGGCACGGCGGTCTCCGTTCGCGTACCGTTGGCCCGCCATGACTGAGATCACCGTGCTCCTCGTCGACGACCACCCCGTCGTCCGGGACGGCCTGCGCGGCATGTTCGACGCCGACCCCGGCTTCCGCGTCCTCGGCGAGGCGTCCGGGGGCGTCGAGGGCGTCGAACTCGCCCTCCGCCTCGACCCGGACGTCGTCCTCATGGACCTGCGGATGCCGGCGGGCGGCGGCGTCGACGCCATCGCCGCCCTCGCCCGGCACGGCGTCCGCGCCCGGGTCCTCGTGCTCACGACGTACGACACGGACGCCGACACCCTCCCCGCCATCGAGGCCGGCGCGACCGGCTACCTCCTCAAGGACGCGCCCCGCGAGGAGCTGTTCGCGGCGGTGCGGGCCGCCGCCGAAGGCCGTACCGTCCTCTCCCCCGCCGTCGCGACCCGCCTCGTCACCGCCGTACGACGGCCGCCCGCGGGGCCCGTCGACGACACCCTGTCGGCCCGCGAACGCGAGATCCTCGTCCTGGTCGCCCGGGGCACCTCCAACCGCGCGATCGCCGCCGAGCTCTTCATCAGCGAGGCGACGGTGAAGACCCACCTCACGCACATCTACGCCAAGCTCGCCGTCAAGGACCGGGCGGCGGCCGTCGCCGCCGGTTACGACCGCGGGATCCTCGGGCGCGGCTGACCTGTCCTCCTGAGACGGGGGGGGCTGACCCCGTGCGGCCGAGGGGGCGTGTGCCGGTCCGCTGCGACCGGAACCGCGGCTCCATCGACTGCCAACGTCCGGCTGGCGAAGCCGTGTTCATCGTCGTCGCCCTGTCGTCACGTCCGTCCGTCCGTCCGCGGGCACTCCGTACGAGGGGACCAAAGCCCCATGCCACAGACGACCGGATACGGCCAATCGGAGAGAGGCACTCCGGTCGGGGCGGCTCCGCACCCGGAAATCCCCTCCGTACCTGGGGTCCCGACGCTCCCGCCGACGCCGCTGTCGCACAGGCAGCGCACGGGTGTCACACGTTCGTCACACACCTGTCGTCACCCCATCTCACTCACCGCCTCCGGCGTGGCCGGAAACCATGTGCTCCAACGCGCCGTTCCCCCACCGGCGTTGATCACCGCACCGATGACCTCGGATACTGCGCTGGCCGACCGCGGGCGCCGTTCGCGCCGCTGGCCGGATTCGACCACTCGACCTCATCCCAAGCTCCTGGGGGAGACTTGCGCGCACCCGTGCAGAAAGCACGCGCCTTCACGATCGCCGCGGCCACCTCGGTGGCCCTCGTGGCGGGCATGACCGGCCCCGCCGTCGCGACCACCCGCACCGCCCCGATCACCCCGGCCACCTCGGCCACCTCGGCCATCCCGGCCGCCTTGACCACTCCGACCACCCCGGGCGCGCCGCGTACCTCGGGCACCTCCGCCGCGCACCCGGCCCGGATCGGCGGTGACCAGCGGATCCCGCTCGTCACCGGCGACCGGGTGGTCGTGGACGCCGAGGGCCGGATGGTGCGCTTCGAGGCCGCTCCCGGCCGCGAGCGCATACCCGTCGAGGTGCGGCGCACCGGCGACCGCACCCTCGTGGTGCCCGCCGACGCGCGGTCCCTGATCGCCGACGGCCGGCTCGACCAGCGGCTGTTCGACCTGTCCGTGCTCACCGACCCCCGGCTGCGGGCGAGCCACCGCTCCGGGCTGAAGCTGATCGTCCGGTACGACGGGAGCACCGCCTCCTCCGCTCGGGCGTCGCTCCGCGCGGCCGGCGACACCGAGGTGCGCCGCACCTTCCCGACGCTCGGCGCCGACGCCCTGCTCGCCTCCGCGGACGACCTGGCGCGGGTGTGGGAGGCGCTGACCGACCGGCGAGCGAGCGGCGCGCGGGCGACCGCCGCCGGCATCGGCACCGTGTGGCTGGACGGGGTACGGGGCGCAAGCCTCGACCGCAGCGTCCGGCAGATCGGCGCCGACCGCGCCTGGGAGTCCGGCTTCGACGGCACCGGAGTGCGGATCGCCGTCCTGGACACCGGTGTCGACAAGACGCACGAGGACCTGCGGACCCGGGTCGTCGGCGAGAAGAACTTCTCCGCGTCCCCCGACGCGGCGGACCGCGTCGGCCACGGCACGCACGTCGCCTCGATCGCCGCCGGCACCGGCGCGCGGTCGGGCGGCCGGTTCAAGGGCGTGGCGCCGGGGGCGGAGGTGATCAGCGGGAAGGTCCTCGACGACGACGGGTACGGCGACGACTCCGCCGTCCTCGCGGGCATGGAGTGGGCCGCCGCCGAGGGCGCCGACATCGTCAACCTCAGCCTCGGCAGCCCGGACACCCCCGGTGTCGACGCGCTGGAGGCCGCGGTCGGCCGGCTCTCGGCCGAGAAGGGCATCCTGTTCGCCGTCGCCGCGGGCAACGACGGCGAGGCCGGATCCTCGACGATCGGCTCGCCCGGCAGCGCCGACGCCGCGCTGACCGTCGGCGCCGTCGACCACGAGGACCGGCTCGCGCCCTTCTCCAGCACCGGGCCGCGCGCCGACGACGGCGCCGTCAAGCCCGACGTGACCGCGCCCGGCGTCGCCATCACGGCCGCCGCCGCGCCCGGCAGCGCGATCGACACCCGCCCCGGCACGCCGCACCCGGCGCCCGGCTACCTCCAGATCGACGGCACCTCGATGGCCACGCCGCACGTGGCGGGCGCCGCCGCGCTGCTGAAGCAGCGGCACCCCGGCTGGACGGCCGCGGAGCTCAAGGGCGCGCTGACCGGGTCCGCCGAGGGCGGCGCCGGCCTCACCGCCTTCCAGCAGGGCACCGGCCGCATCCAGGCCGACCGGGCGCTGGCGGCGACCGTCGTCCCCGAGCCGGTGTCGCTGAACTTCGGCACGGCCCGGTGGCCGCACGCCGACGACGAGCCGGTCACCCGGAAGGTCGGCTACCGCAACGTGGGGACGACCGACGTCACCCTCGACCTGTCGGTCTCCGGCCTGGACCCGGCCGGCAAGCCCCTGCCGGACGGCTTCTTCGCGCTCGGCGCCACCCGCCTCACCGTCCCGGCCGGCGGCTCGGCGGAGGTCGAGCTCACCGCGGACACCCGCGTGGGCTCGGTCGACGGCACCTTCACCGGGTACGTCACCGCCACCGGCGCCGGCCAGTCGGTGCGTACGGCCGCGGTGGCCGTGCGGGAGGCGGAGTCGTACGACCTCACCGTCCGCACCCTCGGCCGCGACGGCGCCGGCGCCCGCGACTTCGCCAACACCCTCATCGGCGTCGCCGGGCCCGCGGCCGGCTTCCAGGCCCGGATCGACAACGAGCCCGGCAGCCACACGCTGCGCGTGCCGAAGGGGTCGTACACCCTGAGCACCGCCGTCTACGAGGACCCCTCGGACTACACCAAGGGCACCGACTGGATCGCGCAGCCCTCGCTCGACGTCTCCGGTGACACCGCGGTCACCGTCGACGCGCGCACGACGAAGCCCGTGGCCCTGACCGTGCCGGGCATCGACCGGGCGGACTACGCCGGCACCTACTACGAGCGGAACACCGAGATCGGGCGGGTCGGCAACGGCTGGGTGCTGCGCGGCCTCACCGGCTTCCGCACCGCCCACCAGGGTCCGGCCGTGACCGACGGCTCGCTGCTGCAGACCTGGGACGCGCATTTCCTCAAGGACGCCACCAGCCAGTACGCGGTCGCCTACGGCGGTAAGACGCAGACGGTGGCGACCGGCTACACCCGGCACGCGAAGCCGGAGGAGTTCGCCACCGTGAAGGTGGAGCTCGGCGCCTCCGCGCCCGGCAAGTCCGCGCTCGCGTCCCCGTACGCCCACCTGCCCGGAGCGCCCGAGGGCAACGGCTACTCCGCGCCGCAGCCGGCTCCCGGCACCCGTACCTTCCACGTCTCCACGGCCGACGGCGTCCGCTGGCTGACCCGCTTCAACCAGCTCGGCGCGCCCGACGAGTGGGGCTACCCGGCCCTGGAGGGCGGCTACGAGATGGTCGCGCCGAAGCGGTACGAGGCGGGGCGGACGTACGGCGAGCGCTTCAACGCCGGCGTCTTCGGCCCGCTCCTGGGCGAGGGCACGGGAGTCTTCCGTACGGCGCCCGACCCGGCGACGGGCGAGCAGCAGCTCGTCGGCGCGGTGCCCCTGCTGGCCGACGGCCGCGGCCACAAGGGCCTCACGCGCACGTCGAAGGTCCTGACGACGCTGTACCGCGACGGCGAGAAGGTCGCTTCGAACGAGGACCCGCTCAGCGGCACCGAGCCCTTCACCGTCGACGGCACCGAGGCCGCGTACCGCCTCGTCACCTCGGTGGAGCGGCCGGCGGAGGTCGCGGGGGCGTCCACCCGGGTCGAGACGTCGTTCGCGTTCCGGTCCGGGCAGGTCACGGAGACGACGGCGCTGCCGGTGTCCACGGTCCGCTTCGCGGCGCCGGTGGACCTGGAGACGCGCGCCCCGGGCCTGGCGTGGACGTCGGTTCCGGTGACCGTGCAGGGCTCCGCCGCCGGGGGCAACCTCAAGTCGCTTAGGGTGAGGGCGAGTTACGACGGCGGGAAGACGTGGCAGAACGTGCCTGTCGTGGCCGGCCGGATCGTCGTGAAGAACCCGGCGAAGGGCGCGGGCATCGCGCTCGCCGCAGAGGTCACCGACCGGCAGGGCAACACCTCCACGCTGACCGTCCTGAACGCGTGGATCGGCAATTGACCAGCTGAGGCCCGGCCTGGGTCTTGTCGCGCCGGCGTCACCGCCCTGGGTGGTGACGCCGGCGCGGTGCGTGTGACGGCCGGGGGGTGGGGGACGTTGGCTGACGGAGTTCGTGCCCGCTGTCGGAGGTCCCGACGAATCGGCGACGGCGGCCCGGTGGCTTTCCCCGAAGACGGGGGCTTGCCCTGGCCGGACAGCGCCTCCACCAGCGAGGATGCCGTCATGAGCACCCTCCGGCCGATCCGCCCTCCCCGACGTACGCACGCGGCACCGGTGGCCTTCGGCGCGGGAGCGGCCATCGGGGTGCTGGGCGGGATGATCGGGCTGGGTGGAGCGGAGTTCCGCCTGCCGTTGCTGATCGGGCTCTTCGGGTTCGCGGCGCTCTCGGCGGTGATCCTGAACATGGCGATGAGCCTGGTCGTGGTCCTGGTCGCGCTGCCCGCCCGGCTCGCGGCGGTACCGGCCGCCGAGGTCGCGGCCCGCTGGCCCGTCGCCGTCAACCTCCTCGCGGGCAGCCTCCTGGGCGCCTGGGCGGGCGCGTCCTGGGCGGTGCGGATGCGTTCCACCACCCTCTACCGGGTGCTGGCCGGGCTGATGGTCCTCATGGCTGCCGCCCTCGTCCTCACCCACACCACCACCCTGGACGGCCTCGACCTGCCGCCCGCGGCACAGATCCCCGCCGGTGCCGCCGCCGGGTTCGGCATCGGCGTCGTCGCGGCGATCATGGGGGTGGCGGGAGGCGAACTGCTCATCCCGACGATCGTCTTGCTGTTCGGAGAGAACATCAAGACCGCCGGGAGCTTGTCCCTGCTGGTCTCCCTGCCCACCATGCTGGTCGCGTTCGCCCGCTACAGCCGCGACGGCAGCTTCACCGTCCTCCGGGCCAACCTCCGCTTCACCGCCACGATGGCCGCCGGCTCCGTCGCCGGGGCGATCCTCGGCGGACTGCTCCTCGGCGTCTTCCCGGACGCGGTGCTCATCCCCGCGCTCGCCGTGATCCTGCTCGTCTCCGCACTCAAACTCGCCCGGCACGAGTGATCGGCCGTTCCGGCGCCTCCGGCCCTCATCGACACCGAGGTGACGCGAGGCCGATCTAGTGACCTGAGTCGGAGATTCGTCGTTAGTTGGGCATGAGTCGCCCTGGTCCGAAGATTCCGCCGTTGTCTGTCACTGATGCCCAGAGGGCGGTGCT
>JOFO01000033.1 GCA_000721275.1 Microtetraspora glauca
CACCGACCCCCGCGTCGCCGCCCCCGCCCCGGCCCCGCCGCCGGTGCCCGCCGCCGCGCCCCGCGGCGCGGACGTCGCCGGCACCGTGGAGGAGGTGAAGCGGCTCCTCGGCGAGGGCGCCCTCACCCAGGCCGTCGACCTGCTCGGCGGGATCCTCCCGGCCGCCGCCGCCGCGCACGGCGAGGCGTCCCCGGTCGTCCGGATCCTGCGCAAGCAGTACGCCTCCACCCTCCTCGACGACGGGCAGTACCGCCGCGCCCTGCCCGAACTGCGCCGGCTCGCCGCCGACGACCCCGGCAACGCCCAGTTCCGCTACGACATCGCGCTCTGCCTGGAACAGCTCGGCGAGACCGCCGACGCGCTGGCCGCCTTCCGCGCCGTCCTCCCCGCCTTCGAGCAGGGCCCCGCCCAGGACCCCGGCCGGGCCTTCGACGTCCGGCGCCGCACCGGGCTGCTGCTCCTCGCGACCGGACGGCACGAGGAGGGCCGGGCGGAACTGCACCGGCTGCTCCTCGACACCGAGCGGCTGTACGGCCCCTACCACCCGCCTGCGGCGGAACTGCGCCGCGTCCTGGACCACCAGCGCCAACTCGGCCGGCAGGGCTGACGGTTCCGCAGCACGGCCGCCGCCGCGAGCGCCAGGAGCGACGCCCCCGCCACCGCCAGGCCGGGCAGCAGTCCCGGAGGGCGGAAGGCGCAGCTCACGCCGGACGCTCCGGTGACCCGCACGGCCAGCAGGCCCGCGTACGGCTCCGGCGCGCGGCCCTCGCAGGTCCAGCCGGGGATCGCGGGGGCGGCCACCACCACGGTGCCGGTCGTGCCCGCCGGGAGGCGGGCGGTGAGCCCCGCCGCCGTGGTGTCCACGGCGTCGGCGGCCCGGTCCCGGAGGGCGGTCACCGCCGCCCCGAGCCGGTCGTGGTCCAGGCAGCCGAGCGCGGCCGGGCCCTTGCCCGCCGGGACCTCCGGCCGGTCGCCGGGGGCGCGCTGGACGCCCAGCGACGTCATCGCGGCGCGCCGCCGGGGGCCGCCGCCGAGCAGCCGGACCGGGGCTCCGGCGCCGAGCCGGGCCTCGCCGGTGCGCTCCGGGGCCCACAGGAACACCTCCGTGCCCACCGGGCAGGGGCCGGTGCCCGCGGGGCGGGTGTAGACCGGGGCGCCGAGGAGGAGTTCCTGGTTGCGGAACGGGTCGGGGCCGAGGACCGGCGCGGCCCCGGGGGGCCGTACCGTCACCAGCGGCAGCCGGGCCGCCGGCCGGACGACCGCGCCGTCGCGCCACCGGGCGCCGACCGCGAACAGCGCGTCCGTCACCGGGTTGTCGGGGCTCTGCAGGTTCCGGCCGCGCGAGGTCCAGCCGCCGCCGAGGGCGGTGAGCAGGTCGGTGAGGACGGCGGGGGTGTGGCTGCTGTAGTAGGCGGCGCCCTGGCCGCCGAGGAGCAGCGGGTCGTTGCCGGCGACCTGGGGCCGGCCGGAGTCGGTGCGGTACGCGGGCCAGCCGCCGGCCGCCGCGAGGGCCGCCGCCCGGCGCTGCTGCTCCGGGCCGACGGGCGGGTAGTCGTCGAGGTGCCCGAGGCGCGCGCGGTCGGCGTACGCGGTGGTCGCGGCGGCCTGGCCGAGGACGGTGCCGGTGACGAGCAGCGCGGCGACGACGGCGTACCGGCGGCTGCGGGGGAGCGCGAGGGCGCCCGCCGCGGCGGCGAGCCCGGCGGCGCCGAGGAGCAGCGCGGGCCGGGTGGCGAGCGCGCTGGGGAGGGCGCCGGCGGTCAGGGCGACGACCGCGGCGGCGCCGCCGGCGAGGGCCCGGCGGCCGGGCGGGCCGTGCGCGAGTCCGGTGTGGGCGGCGATGACGAGCAGGCCGCACAGGACGAAGGTCTGGCGGTACGGGCTGCCGTTGGGCGTGGCGAAGAGGTGCCACACCAGGTGGGTGGGCCCCCACTGGAGGGAGAGCAGGACGCCGAGGACGAGGCCGGTCCACACCCACCGCTCCCGGCCCGGCACGTCCCGCCGGAAGGCGAGCGTCGCCGCGAGCAGCAGCACGGGGGCGGCGACGAACGCGGCGGGGCTGGAGAAGGCGTACGTCCCCGGCAGCAGCCGGGCCAGCACGTCGGCCGGATCCGCCGCCGCGAAGTCTCGGACGACGCCGGGGTGCGCCTGCCGGGTCGACAGCAGGACGGGGAGGAGCACGGGCGCGGCGAGGCCGACGCCGAGGAGCGCGGACAGCGCGGCGCGCAGCGGCGGGCGCGGGCGGAGCGGGCCGGCCGTCGCCAGGCGGGCGAGGAGGAAGAGGGCGGCGCCGAGGGTCGCCATGTAGGCGGTGTAGAAGTTCGCCGTCCAGCAGACCGCGACGGTGAGCACGGACAGCAGCGGGCGGACGCCCTCGCGGGCCCATTCGGCGACCAGGCACAGCAGCGGGAAGGCGATCAGGCCGTCCAGCCACATCGGGTTGTAGGTGGCCTCGGTGAGCGACCAGCCGCACAGGGCGTAGCCGGCGCCGAGGGCGGCCGGCCACCACCAGGCGGGGGCGGTGGAGAGGCGGCGCAGGAGGAACGCGGTGGCGGCGGCGGCCAGGGCGGTCTTGAGGACGGTGAGCGCGTAGAGGGCGTGTTCGACGTCCGCGCGGGGCGCCAGGGCGACGAGGGGCGCCAGCGGGCTGGACAAGTAGGTGCCGTAGTCGGGGAGGAAGCTGGTGCCCCAGCCCGCCTGCCAGTTCAGCAGCGGGCCGCCGTCGGCGCGGCCGTGCAGCAGGTCCCACAGGTGGGTGTGGAAGGGGAGGAACTGGTTCGCCAGGTCGTTCACGGACCGGTGGCGCGGGCCGAAGGGGAAGACCCGGGCGGCGGCGTCGCCCGCGCAGACGGCGGCGGCGGCGAGCAGCCCGGCGAGGGCGCAGGCGGCGGCCGTGGCGCGGCGCGGGGCGGCCGGGTCCGCGGGGGTGCCGGCGGTGGCGGCGGTGGGACGGATTCGCAGAGCAGTTCGCATGGCGGGTCGAATATCGCAGCGCCGGAGGGGCTCCGGACCGCCGCCGCGGGGCAGTTCACGCAATGGTCGCTCCGCCGTCACCCGTGGGGGGCGGGCGGGTCACCGGTCTGCCTTTGGGTGTCGGGTGTGCTGCTCTCTCTCGTCGTCCCCTGCTTCAACGAGGAGGACGTCCTCGCCCGCTTCCACTCCCATGTGACGAAGGAACTCGACGCCCTGGAGGGCGAGTTCGAGATCGTCTACGTGGACGACGGAAGCCGCGACCGGACCCTCCCGATCCTGCGGGACCTCGCCGCCGCCGACCCCGCCCGGGTCCGCTTCGTCTCCTTCAGCCGCAACTTCGGCAAGGAGGCCGCCATGCTGGCCGGCCTCCGGCACGCGGCCGGCGACGCCGTCGTCATCATGGACGCCGACCTCCAGCACCCGCCGGAGCTGGTGCACCGGATGGTCGCGCTGCACGCCGAGGGGTACGACCAGGTCGTCGCCCGCCGCACCCGCGAGGGCGACCGGGTCACCCGCACCCTCACCGCCCGCCTCTACTACTGGGCGATCAACCGGCTCGTCGACGTGGAACTCGTCGACGGCGTCGGCGACTTCCGGCTGCTGTCGCGGCGCACGGTGGACGCGATCCTCGGGCTCGGCGAGTACAACCGCTTCTCGAAGGGCCTGTTCTCCTGGGTCGGGTTCCGCACCACGACCTTCGCCTACGAGAACGCGGTGCGCGAGGAGGGCCGGTCCAAGTGGACCTTCGGCAAGCTCCTCAACTACGGCCTCGACGGCCTGCTCTCCTTCAACAACAAGCCGCTGCGCGCCGCCGTCTACCTCGGCCTGCTGCTGGTCTCGCTCGCCCTCGCCTACGCCGGCTGGATCGTCGCCGACGCGCTCGCGCACGGCGTCGACACGCCCGGCTACGTCACCCTGCTGGTCGCCGTGACCGCGCTGGCCGGCGTGCAGATGGTCATGGTGGGCCTGATCGGCGAGTACGTCGGCCGCATCTACTACGAGGTGAAGCGCCGGCCGCACTACCTGGTGGCCGAGACGCACGCGGGCCGCGAGAAGGAGGACGCCCGGGCCGACACCCGGGCGGCGGGTGCCTCGTTGTGGGAGACGGTCGTCCGGAAGTGACCCCGGTGACGCGGTGACGCGGAAGTTGTCGCCGCGAAGTGGTGGCTACGGTCCCGGCGACTCCCTACCATCGATCACCGCAAGGTCGTCCAACTGACGCACGACCAGCCCGGGAGGCTCCTTTGCACCGCCGCGACCGCCGCCACGCCCGCTCCGCGCCCCGCCGCTCCGCGCTCGTCCTCTCCGCCGCGCTCCTCGCCGCGGCCCCGCTGCTCACCGCGTGCGGCGGGGAGGCCCATCCAGGGGCGGCGGCGGTCGTCGGGGGCGAGCGGATCGACGTCGCGAGCCTCCAGGCCGAGGTGAAGGCCGCCCGGGACGCCCAGTCGGCGTCCCCGCAGGCCGCCCAGCTGATCGCCGCGACCGGCGACCTCGGCCGGCAGAAGCTCAACGGCATGATCTTCGACCGGATCCTCGGCCGGGTCGCCGCCGACCAGGGTGTCTCCGCCAGCCGCGCCGAACTCCAGGAGACCCGCGAGGCGTTCGTCCGGGAGAACGGCGGCGAGGAGGGCCTGGAGGCCGTCCTCCTCCAGCAGCAGGGCGTCGCCCCCGGCCAGATCGACGACGTCGTCCGGCGCAACGTCCTCATGACGAAGATCATCGAGAAGCAGGGGATCACCGAGACCCCCGAGGGCCAGCAGAAGCTCCAGGAGCTGTTCGCCGCCGCGTCGAAGTCCCTCGACATCGACGTGAACCCGCGCTACGGCGCCTGGGACGACACCAAGGTCCAGCTCGACACCGGCGCCGCCACCGCCCCCTGGCTGACCAGGGTCACCCAGGGGCAGGGCGCCGCGGGGGCGGAGCAGCTGCCGGGCTGACCCCGGACCCGGGGTAGGTTCGAAGGGTGACTTCCGAGAACCCCGGCCGCGTCGTCCTGCTCACCGCCAGCCACCGGGTGGCGCCCGGACTGCTGTCCTGGCCCGCCTGGGAGGCGCTGCGGAGCGCCGACCGGGTCCTCTGCCCCGACGAGCACCACCCCCAGCTGCCGTACCTGCGGGAGGCGGGCGTCGCGGTCGAGCACGCCCGCCCCACCGCGGAGGAGCTGGTCGCCGCCTGCGCCGGAGGCCGTACCGTCCTGGTGCTGCCCTCCGGCGAGGGCGACGGCGCGCTCACCGACGGGCTGGCGCGGCTGGCCGGGTCCGGCCGGGTCGCCATGCCCGACCTGGAGCTGCTGCCCGGCTCGTACGACCTGCCGGGCGCCCGCCTCCTCGACCTCGTCCAGGTCATGGACGTCATCCGCCGCCGCTGTCCCTGGTCCTCGCTCCAGACGCACCGGGGCCTCGCCAAGTACGCCATCGAGGAGGCGTACGAGCTGGTCGAGGCGATCGAGGCCGGCGACCGGCACGAGCTGCGCGAGGAGCTGGGGGACGTCCTGCTCCAGGTCGTCTTCCACGCGCGGATCGCCGAGGAGGACGCCGAGGAGCCGTTCTCCGTCGACGACGTGGCCGGGACCCTGGTGGAGAAGCTGATCCAGCGCCACCCGCACCTCTTCGGCGACGAGACCGCCGAGACCCCGGAGGACGTCCGCGCCCACTGGCTGGCCGCGAAGGCCGTCGAGAAGGGCCGGGAGTCGGTGACCGACGGGGTGCCGGTCGGGCAGCCGGGGCTGGCGCTGGCCGCGAAGCTCGCGAGCCGGGTCCGCACGGCCGGTCTCGGCGTGCCGCTCCCGGAGGGCACCGGCATCGGCTACGAACTGCTGGCCCTGGCGGTCCGCGCGGAGGCCGAGGGCGTCGACCCGGAGGCGGCGCTGCGGGCGGCGGCCCGGGCGTACCGGGACGCGATCCGGGCGGCCGAAGAGCTGTGAGGCCCGCGGCGGACGGCCCGCCGCCCCGGATCCCGGATGGGTAGTATCCAGAACATGCAGATGAGCGAGGGCGTCGAGTGGGCGCTGCACAGCTGCCTCAACCTGGCCTGGGCCGAGGACGGGGCGGCGGTCACGGCGACCCGGCTCGCCGCCTTCCACGCCCTGCCCGCGGCCTACCTCAACAAGCAGCTCCAGGCCCTCGTCCGGGCCGGGATCCTCACCTCCACCACCGGACCGCGCGGCGGCTTCCGGCTCGCCCGCGACCCCGGTGACATCACGGTCCTCGACGTGGTGACCGCGATCGAGGGGCCGCAGGACGCGTTCCGCTGCCAGGAGATCCTGCGGCAGGGCCCGGACGGCCGGGCCGGCGTCGACTACCGCGCGACCTGCGCCATCTCCCGGGCCATGCGCCGCGGCGAGCTGGCCTGGCGCCGGGAGCTCGCCGCACAGACCCTCGCCGACCTCAAGGCGGAGGTGGAGGCGCGGCAGCCGGAGACCCCGGAGCTCACCCGGCGCGGGCTCGCGCGCCGCTGACGGCGTCAGAACCCGCCGGGGGCCCGGGCCGCCGGGTCGTGCCAGCGGACCGCGGGCGGCTGGAGCAGCCACTCGGCACGGGAGGCCGGGCGGGTACCGAACCGGCCGGCCGGCGGCAGGACGTCGTGGCGGGTGCGGGCCGGATCCGCGCCCAGCTCCTCCAGGACCTCCGTGACCTCGGCGAGGAAACCGGGCGGACCGGCCAGGTGCACGTCGTGGTCCGGCCAGCGCCCGCAGGACCGCAGCGCCGTCAGCAGCCGCTCGGTCGCCTGGTCCCGGTGGTGGCGGGGGGCCGCGGTGATCAGGGTGACGCGCAGCCCCGGCAGCCGCGCGGCCAGCCGCTCCAGGTCCGCCCGCCCGTACAGGTACTCGCGGGAGCGCGCCACCATGAAGATCCGGCCCTCGGCCGCCGGGTCCGCGCCGGCCGCCTCCTCCAGCAGCGCCTTGACCGGCGCCCAGCCCGTACCCGCGCATATATAGGTACGGAGCCCGCCCGGCGCCGTCGCCGCCACCGCCGCGCCGCCGGCCGCGCTCAGCCGCAGCGTCTCGCCCGGCCGGACCTCGTCCACCAGCGCCGTGCTCATCGCCCCGCCCCGGACCCGGCTCACGTGCAGGTCGAGCGTGCCGTCCGCGCGGGGCGCGTTGCCGAGCGAGTACGTGCGCCACACGCGCGGCACCCGGAGCGAGCTGACGCCGGCGTACTGGCCCGGGAGATAGGGGAACGGGCGGCGCGGGCGGAGGGTCAGCACCGCCAGGTCGCCGCCGTGCCGCCGGTGCCCGACGACGTCCGCGTCCCACCACGCGGGATCCCCGGCCGCCGCGGACTCCTCCGCGCCCCGCAGCATCAGCTCCGCGACCCGCCCGTACGCCTCCGTCCAGGCCTTCTCCGCCTCCACCGTCCACGCCGACCCCGCCGCGTGCGCGAAGGCGGCCAGCAGGCTCTCGCCGACCGCCGCGTAGAGCGCGGGCGTGGCGAGGAACTTGCGGTGGTCGCGGCCCAGCCGCCCCAGGTAGGCGGCCAGCCCGGGCTCGTCCAGCGCGGTCACCACATGGGTGAGTGCGGCGAACAGCCGGTCCCGCTGCGGGCCCATGTCCTCCGGGAAGAGCTCCCGCACGCCCGGGTTGCGCCAGAACAGGTGCGAGTAGAAGTACGTGACGGCGTGCTCGGCCCGTCTCTCGACGACCGCGAACGTGCTTCTCAGCAAGGGGAGGTCCACGCGGGCAATGTAGGGCACGCGCCGTCACGGCGTGATCACCGGGCGGTGATGACGTCAGGTCGGCCGCGGGGCCGCCGGGGACCGGACGGTACGGTCGGGGCGTGAGTGAAGGACCCGCCCCGACGCCCGGCACGCCCCATGAGCCCCGTACACCCCGTACGCCGGAGGCGTCCGGTACGCCGGGAACGCACCGCACGGACCCCGCCCCGGCCGGCTGCCCGGTCTCCGGAACCGGTGAAGGGCCCGTCCCCGCCCTCTTCAGCTGGGAGTTCGCGAGCGACCCCTACCCGGCGTACGCCTGGCTGCGCGAGCACGCGCCCGTGCACCGCACCACCCTCCCCAGCGGCGTCGAGGCGTGGCTCGTCACCCGGTACGCGGACGCCCGGCAGGCCCTCGCCGACCAGCGGCTCTCCAAGAACCCCGTGCACCACGCCGAACCCGGCAAGACGGGCATCCCGGGCGAGCGCAGCGCCGGCCTGATGACCCACCTGCTCAACATCGACCCGCCGGACCACACCCGGCTGCGGCGGCTCGTGTCCAAGGCGTTCACCCCGCGCCGGGTCGCCGCCTTCGCGCCGCGCGTGCAGGAGCTGGCGGACCGGCTCATCGACTCCTTCGCGGAGCGGGGGAGCGCCGACCTCATCCACGAGTACGCCTTCCCGCTGCCCATCTACGCCATCTGCGACATGCTCGGCGTCCCCGCCGAGGACCAGGACGACTTCCGCGACTGGGCCGGGATGATGATCCGGCACGGCGGAGGACCCCGGGGCGGGGTCGCGCGGTCGGTGAAGAAGATCCGCGGATACCTGGCGGAGCTGATCCACCGCAAGCGGCAGACCCTCGGCGAGGAGGGCGCGGACGACCTCATCTCCGGGCTGATCCGCGCCTCCGACCACGGCGACCACCTCACCGAGGCCGAGGCCGTCGCCATGTGCTTCGTGCTGCTCTTCGCCGGCTTCGAGACGACCATCAACCTCATCGGCAACGGCACCTACGCCCTGCTCCGCAACCCGGAGCAGCGCGCCCTCCTCCAGTCCTCGCTCGCCGCCGGCGAGACCGGGCTCCTGGAGACCGGCGTCGAGGAACTGCTGCGCTACGACGGGCCGGTGGAGCTGGCGACCTGGCGGTACGCCACCACCGACCTCACCCTCGGCGGCCAGGCCGTCCCGGCCGGCGACCCCGTCCTCGTCGTCCTCGCGGCGGCCGACCGCGACCCGGACCGCTTCGGCGCCCCGGACACCCTCGACCTCGCCCGCACCGACAACCAGCACCTCGGGTACGGGCACGGCATCCACTACTGCCTGGGCGCGCCGCTCGCCCGGCTGGAGGGCCAGACCGCGCTCGCCACCCTCCTGACCCGCCTGCCCGACCTGCGGCTCGGCGCCGATCCGGACGAACTGCGGTGGCGCGGCGGGCTCATCATGCGCGGATTGCGCACGCTTCCGGTCGAGTTCACCCCATCCGCACCGCGTCCGCACCCCCGCACGACGGGTGACGGAGGGTCAGAAATGTGATCTTCACGTGATCGCGCGGCCATCGACTTGTGACGGACGTTCGAATGCGGCTACGTTCGCGCCAACGTTCGGCCCGACCCCGGCCGTCCCAGGCGTCACCGCCGACCCGCCGTCACGCGAAAGGCCCCGACATGCTTTCCGGAAACGGACGACACCGTCGACCCCGCCAGGCTCCCGCGATCGTCGTCACCGCCGGAGTGACCGGATCCGCCCTGGCGCTCCCGCTGCTCGCCACCGGATCCGCCTCCGCCGCCGACGCGGCCACCTGGGACCGCGTCGCCGCCTGCGAGTCCGGGGGCCAGTGGAGCGCCAACCTCGGCAACGGGGCCTTCGGCGGGCTCCAGATGACGCAGGAACTGTGGGAGCGGCACGGCGGACTCGCGTACGCCACCAGCCCCGACCTCGCCAGCCGCGCCCAGCAGATCACCGTCGCCGAGCGGGCCCTGGCCTCCGGCAGCACCGCCTGGGCCACCTGCGCCCCCATCGCCGGCCTGGAGAACGACGGCGAGGCGACCGGCGTGCACCCCGGCCCCGTGGTCCCGCGGGTGGACGAGGGCGGCGTGGCGCCCGAGTCGAACCGCACCGGCGGCACGCCCGCCGGCACCGACACCGCCACCGCCCCCGCCGAGCGCCCGGCGGCCGGGGAGACCGCGGAGACGTCCGCCCCGGCCACCACGCCGGCCGACTCCACGGGGCGGGCGGAGACCGCGGAGACGGCCGCGGAGACGGAGGAGGCGCGGAAGGCGCCGTCGGGGTCCGCCACGGCCCCGGCGAAGCCCACCTCTCCCACCTCCCCCGACACGTCCACCGCGCCCACGGCCCCCGGGGTCGGCGTCACGCCGCCGCCGGCGACCACCGCGCCCGGCGCCCCGGACGCCTCCACGGGCACGCCCGAGGCCCCGGTCGGCACCCCGGACGGCTCGGGCGCCCCCGTGGCGCCCACCACCCCGGCGGCCCCCGGCACGGAGGGGTCTGACGTGGCGTCGGCCACGCCCGGGACGGGCAAGCACCGGGGCGAGGCCGCCCCGGAGGAAACCGGCAAGTCGGACACCAGTCAGGAATCCGGGCGACATGCCGCAGCTGCGGACAAGGTCGCATCAACCCCCGTCAACGCGGACGAGGCTGACGCCTACACCGTGCGGCCGGGTGACTCCCTGTCGGAGATCGCGCAGGCGAACGACCTTCCGGGTGGCTGGGATGCCCTCTACGACGCCAACCGCCAGACGGTCGGCACCGACCCGGATCTCATCCTCCCTGGTCAGAGCCTGGAACTGACGGTCCCTTCGTCGGAGAAGTGAGGCCGTTTCAGGGGCGTATGTCCGATTTTGGGAAAGTGAGACATGGGTCTCTTCGCCCCAACTGGCGTGTCACGTCCGCAAACTTTGCTTCCGTCAGCTCTCACCTGCGCAAACGAGGTCTGACGGAGGGCAAGGAAGGGCGTTTTGTCCGTCGTGAGCCTCTTTGAACTTCGAGCACCTGTGTGTCTACGGTCGACACCGCTCGCCACCGCGGGCCCCGTCGACCGAAACGCCGAGTCCTGCCGTCGGCCGCCGGGAACTGTCGTCGCGAAAGCGCCGCAGGCAGGAGTGGGGGACCCAAGGTTCGTGCCGGGCCCGGCCGTCGACAGCGACGGCCGCAGGACCGGCTAGGGGTGAAGCCGCGTGCTAGGACACGCGGCCGGGCGACTCTTCCAGCCCGAACCCGACAGCTCACCTCACAGGCGTCGGTGAAGAGGAAACTCCATGCTGTTCTCCGGCACGGGCAAGCGTCGTCGTCCCTCCAAGGCCACCCGCGTCGTCGCCCTCGTCGGCGTCACCGGCGCGGCCGTCGCCGCCCCGCTGATGGCCGCCGGCACCGCCTCGGCCGCCACCGCCTCCGAGTGGGACCGCGTCGCCCAGTGCGAGTCCGGCGGCAACTGGTCCATCAACACCGGCAACGGCTACTACGGCGGCCTCCAGTTCTCCGCCTCCACGTGGGCCGCGTACGGCGGCACCGCCTACGCCGCCACCGCCGACCAGGCCAGCAAGTCGCAGCAGATCGCCATCGCCGAGAAGGTCCTCGCGGGCCAGGGCAAGGGCGCGTGGCCGAGCTGCGGCGTCGGCCTCTCCTCCGCCTCCTACGACGGCGGCTCCGCCGAGGCTGCTCCGCAGCAGCGGAGCACCCAGCAGCAGAGCACCCGCCAGAGCACCCAGCAGGCCGCCCCGCGCCAGAGCGCCCCCGAGCGCTCCTCGGAGCAGTCCGCCACCCGCAGCGAGCAGCGCCAGGCCCCGAAGCGCACCGCGCAGGCCGCCCCGCAGGCCGCCGCCAAGAAGACCGTCACCACCCCGACCGGCAAGAAGGTCAAGAAGGGCGACGGCGAGTACAAGGTCGTCGCCGGCGACACCCTCAGCAAGATCGCCGCGGCGCAGGGCGTCGAGGGCGGCTGGGCCGAGCTCTTCGAGCTCAACAAGGACGTCGTCGAGAACGCCGACCTGATCTACCCGGGCCAGCAGCTCCACCTCAAGTAAGGAGCCGCGGTGGCGGTGAGTCCGGCAGCTCACCGGCACCCGACGACCCTCCCGCGGTGACCACCCCGGTCCCGAGCCCCCTTCCCCCGTGGCTCCGGACCGGGGTTCCGGCGTTACCGCCCGGTAGTTCCCGGGTCTTTCGTCCTCCGATGCGTGCTCTTGGGCCCTTTTTCGTCCCAGGGGACGGGCGGTCGGCTGGCCGGAGCGCCGGAGCCGGTTAGGCTCTTGTCGCAAGGCGAACGAGACCTTGCGACCCCTGCGTCACACCTAGCGTCACATCCCAGAAGGAGATGCTCGTGCCGTCCATCGACGTCGTCGTAGCCCGGGAAATCCTGGACTCCCGAGGCAACCCCACGGTCGAGGTCGAGGTCGGCCTCGACGACGGCAGCACCGGCCGTGCTGCCGTGCCGTCCGGTGCCTCCACCGGTGCGTTCGAGGCCCTGGAGCTCCGTGACGGCGACCAGAACCGCTACCTCGGCAAGGGTGTCGAGAAGGCCGTCCTCGCCGTCATCGAGCAGATCGGCCCGGAGCTCGTCGGCTACGACGCCACCGAGCAGCGCCTGATCGACCAGGCCATGTTCGATTTGGACGCCACCCCGGACAAGTCGTCGCTCGGCGCCAACGCCATCCTCGGCGTCTCCCTCGCCGTCGCGCACGCCGCCTCCGAGGCCAGCGACCTCCCGCTCTTCCGCTACCTGGGCGGCCCGAACGCGCACCTGCTGCCCGTTCCGATGATGAACATCCTCAACGGTGGGTCGCACGCCGACTCCAACGTCGACATCCAGGAGTTCATGATCGCCCCGATCGGCGCGGAGTCCTTCTCCGAGGCGCTGCGCTGGGGCACCGAGGTCTACCACACCCTCAAGTCCGTCCTGAAGACCAAGGGCCTGTCCACCGGCCTCGGCGACGAGGGCGGCTTCGCCCCCAACCTCGGCTCCAACCGCGAGGCGCTCGACCTCATCCTGGAGGCCATCAAGCAGGCCGGTTACGTCCCCGGCAAGGACGTCGCCCTCGCCCTGGACGTCGCCGCCTCCGAGTTCTACAAGGACGGCAAGTACCTCTTCGAGGGCAAGGAGCGCTCCGCCGCCGAGATGACGGAGTACTACGAGGAGCTCGTCTCCGCGTACCCGCTCGTCTCCATCGAGGACCCGCTGTTCGAGGACGACTGGGCCGGCTGGAAGGTCATCACCGAGAAGCTCGGCGACAAGGTCCAGCTCGTCGGCGACGACCTCTTCGTCACCAACCCCGAGCGCCTCGCCCGCGGCATCGAGGAGAAGTCCGCCAACGCCCTCCTGGTCAAGGTCAACCAGATCGGCTCGCTGACCGAGACCCTCGACGCCGTCGAGCTCGCCCAGCGCAACGGCTTCAAGTGCATGATGTCCCACCGCTCCGGCGAGACCGAGGACGTCACCATCGCCGACCTCGCCGTCGCCACCAACTGCGGCCAGATCAAGACCGGCGCCCCGGCCCGCTCCGAGCGCGTCGCCAAGTACAACCAGCTGCTGCGCATCGAGGAGATCCTCGACGACGCCGCCGTCTACGCCGGCCGCAGCGCCTTCCCGCGCTTCAAGGGCTGACCTGCCCCGGCACCGCAGTTCCGTCCGTCCCCGCACCCGGTCCCGTACCGTGTGCGGGGACGGACGTGTGAGGGAGACCGGAGACAGGGGAGGCGGCAGGACATGGCCGTGAAGAACGGGGACCGGTTCTCGACCGCGACCCGGCTCAGGCTGATCGGCGAACAGACCGCCGCCCGCGTCTACCGCTCCCAGACCCGGCGCCAGGCCCGCCGCTCCCGGCTCACCGGCCGCGCCGCCTTCCTCGCCCTGGTCGTCTGCTCCCTCGTCGTCGCCCTCGCCTACCCGATACGGAGCTACGTCTCCCAGCAGGGCGAGATCGCCGACCAGGAGCGCAAGGCCGCCGAGGCCGCCCGCCGGGTCGAGGAGCTGCGGGACGAGAAGGCCCGCCTCCAGGACCCCGCGTACGTCCGCCGCCTCGCCCGCGAACACCTCCACTACGTGCTCCCCGGCGAGACCGGCTTCACCGTGAACGACCCCGGGGCGGCCGACCGCCCCCGCGCCGACCAGGGCACGTCCGACCGCCCCTGGTACGACAACCTCTGGGACGGCGTGGACAACGCCGACCGCCGCTGACCGACCCGACTGTAGGACCCCACCTTGGAAACGCCCCCTCCGCAGACCGCACGCACCGAGCCCACCGAGGCGGACGTCGCCGCCTTCGAGGCCCAGCTCGGCCGGCCGCCCCGCGGCCTGCGCGCCATCGCGCACCGCTGCCCCTGCGGCAACCCGGACGTCGTCGAGACCGCGCCCCGGCTGCCCGACGGCACCCCCTTCCCGACCACGTACTACCTCACCTGCCCCCGGGCGGCCTCGGCCATCGGCACCCTGGAGGCCAACGGGGTCATGAAGGAGATGCAGGCCCGGCTCGCCACCGACCCGGAGCTCGCCGCCGCCTACCGCGCCGCGCACGAGGACTACCTCGCCCGCCGCGACGCCATCGAGGTCCTGGAGGGCTTCCCCAGCGCCGGCGGCATGCCCGACCGCGTGAAGTGCCTGCACGTCCTCGTCGGCCACGCGCTCGTCGCCGGCCCGGGCGTCAACCCGTTCGGCGACGAGGCCCTGGCCATGCTCCCCGAGTGGTGGGCCAAGGGCCCGTGCGTGAACCCGTGCGCCGAGAAGAAGGAGACCGCGGAATGACCCGGGTCGCCGGAATCGACTGCGGCACCAACTCCATCCGCCTCCTCGTCGCCGACGTGCACCCGGAGACCGGCGAGCTGATCGAGCTGGACCGGCGGATGACGATCGTCCGGCTCGGCCAGGGCGTCGACAAGACCGGCCGGCTCGCCCCCGAGGCGCTGGAGCGGACCTTCGCCGCCTGCCGCGCGTACGCCGCCGTCATCGAGGAGCTGGGCGCCGAGCGGGTCCGCTTCGTCGCCACCTCCGCCTCCCGCGACGCCGAGAACCGGCAGGAGTTCGTCGACGGGGTCGTGTCGATCCTCGGCGTCGAGCCCGAGGTCATCACCGGCGACCAGGAGGCCGCGTTCTCCTTCACCGGCGCCACCGGCGAACTGCGCGGCGACGACCGCCGCCTCGTCGTGGACATCGGCGGCGGCTCCACCGAGTTCGTCGTCGGCAACCGGCACGTCGAGGCCGCCCGCTCCGTCGACATCGGCTGCGTCCGCCTCACCGAGCGGCACGTCCGGCACGACCCGCCGACCGCCGAGGAGGCCGAGGCCATCCGCGCCGACGTGCGCGCCGCCCTCGACCTCGCCGCCGAGACCGTCCCGCTCGACACCGCCGACACCCTCGTCGGCCTGGCCGGCTCCGTCACCACCGTCGCCGCCATCGCCCTCGGGCTGCCGGAGTACGACTCCGAGAAGGTCCACCACTCCCGGATCTCCGCCGCGCAGGTCGCCGAGGTCACCCGCCGGCTCCTCGCCTCCACCCACGACGAGCGGGCCGCGATCCCCGTCGTCCACCCCGGCCGGGTCGACGTCATCGTGGCCGGCGCCCTGGTCCTCCAGGAGATCGTGGAGCGCGTCGGAGCCGCCGAGGTCGTCGTCAGCGAGCACGACATCCTCGATGGGATCGCCCTATCCGTGGCATAGCGGGCAGCTATCGAGGCCCCCGGCGACACCCCGTCGGGAAAGCTTCGTGAAGTTCTTCACAAGGAAAAGGGCCCTGATGGCGCCGAAGGGAGGTCTTCCGGCCTCCCCGGGGGGTCATCAGGGCCCTTTCGCAGGCGCGGAGGCCACTTCGCTCGATGTTTCCATCGTGTGAACGCACCCGCCGGTTCAGCGTTAACGGCGGCTCTCCGGACCAGTTCAGTAGGGGTGAACAACGTTCGCCCCCGCACCCTGGTTCCTTTGCACGACCATGACATGGATCACGTGGGCGGCGGAGTGTAGCAGAGCACCCGCGGAAGCTTGTGAAGGGGCGCACGAGGTGACCCCCGGGGGTGGGTGGATACTCGATGGCATGAGCACCACGGAGCGTCCCAGGATCCTCATCGTAGGCGGCGGGTACGTTGGCCTGTACGCCGCGCGGCGCATCCTCAAGAAGATGCGTTACGCCGAGGCGACCGTCACGGTCGTCGACCCGCGGTCGTACATGACGTACCAGCCCTTCCTCCCCGAAGCCGCCGCCGGCAGCATCTCGCCGCGCCACGTCGTCGTCCCGCTGCGGCGCGTCGTGCGCGGAGCCGAGGTGCTCACCGGCCGGGTCACCACCATCGACCAGGACCGCAAGGTCGCCACGATCGCGCCGCTCGTCGGCGAGGCGTACGAGCTGCCCTTCGACTACCTGGTCATCTCGATGGGTGCCGTCTCCCGCACCTTCCCGATCCCCGGCCTCGCCGAGCAGGGCATCGGCATGAAGGGCATCGAGGAGGCCATCGGGCTGCGCAACCACGTCCTCGAGCAGCTGGACAAGGCCGACTCGACCACCGACGAGGAGGTCCGCCGCAAGGCCCTGACCTTCGTCTTCGTCGGTGGTGGCTTCGCCGGCGCCGAGACCATCGGCGAGGTCGAGGACATGGCCCGCGACGCGGCCAAGTACTACACCAACGTGTCCCGCGAGGACATGCGCTTCATCCTCGTCGACGCCGCCGACAAGATCCTCCCCGAGGTCGGCCCCAAGCTCGGCCAGTACGGCAAGGAGCACCTGGAGAGCCGCGGCATCGAGATCTACCTGGAGACCTCCATGGACTCCTGCGTGGACGGCCACGTCGTGCTCAAGAACGGCCTCGAGGTCGACTCCAGCACCATCGTGTGGACCGCCGGCGTCAAGCCGAACCCGGCGCTCGCCCGCTTCGGCCTGCCGCTCGGCCCCCGCGGCCACGTGGACTGCAACGAGAAGCTCCAGGTCAACGGCCTCGACTACGTCTGGGCCGCCGGCGACAACGCCCAGGTCCCGGACCTCGCCGCCATCAAGGCCGGCGTCCCGGCCGAGCGCGCCTGGTGCCCGCCGAACGCCCAGCACGCCCTGCGCCAGGCCAAGGTCCTCGGCGACAACGTCGTGTCCGGCATGCGCGGTTTCGAGCAGCGCACGTACAGCCACGCCAACAAGGGCGCCGTGGCCGGCCTCGGCCTCCACAAGGGCGTCGCCATGATCGTCATGGGCAAGTTCAAGATCAAGCTCAAGGGCCGTCTCGCCTGGTACATGCACCGTGGCTACCACGGCATGGCGATGCCGACCTTCAACCGCAAGATCCGCGTCTTCGCCGACTGGACCCTCGGCATGTTCCTCAAGCGCGAGGTCGTGTCGCTCGGCGCCATGGAGACGCCGCGCGAGGAGTTCTACGAGGCCGCCAAGCCCGCCCCGGCCCCCGCCGCGGCCCCGGCCCCGGAGAAGGCCAAGGCGTCGTAACACCCCGCAGTACCGAAGGGCCGTCCGTCATCCGTGGTGCGGGCGGCCCTTCGGCGTGCTTTCGGCGCGTTCTGCCGAGTCCTCGCGTCGCGGCGGGATGGGAAATCCCCACCGACGGTGTTCCTTTGATGACGGAAGGACGGCGGACGACAGTCCGGGGCAAGACCACGGAGGTGTGTCACCATGGCCGACGCCGCGACGCGGCTCGCGACTCTCGCCGGGGAACTGCTGGGAAGTCCCCTCCCGGTGCGCCTGCGCGCCTGGGACGGCAGCGAGGCGGGACCCGCGGGAGCCGGTCCGGTTCTCGTGATCAAGGACCGCAGGGCCCTGCGCAGGATGATCTGGAAGCCCGGCGAACTGGGCCTGGCCCGCGCCTGGGTGGCCGGCGAGATCGACGTCGAGGGCGACCTCTACGACGCCCTGGACCGGCTCTCCGGACTGATCTGGGAGCGCGACGGGGAAGCGGCGGGCGGACTGCTCTCCGCCGTCCGCGACCCGCGGATCCGGGCCGCCGGCGCGGCGCTGCTCCGGCTGGCCGGCCCGCTGCCGCCGCCGAAGCCGCCGGCCGAGGAGGTCCGCGCCCGCAGCGGCGGCCGGCACAGCAAGCGCCGCGACCGGCAGGCGATCAGTCACCACTACGACGTCGGCAACGACTTCTACGCCCTGGTCCTCGGCCCGTCGATGGTCTACTCGTGCGCCTACTGGACCGACGGCGGCACCCTGGAGGACGCCCAGCGCGACAAGCTGGACCTGATCGCCCGCAAACTGGCCCTGAAGGAGGGCGACCGGCTGCTCGACGTGGGCTGCGGCTGGGGCTCGATGGCCCTCCACGCCGCCCGCGAGTACGGCGCCCGCGTCGTCGGCATCACCCTCTCCCGCGAGCAGGCCGCCTTCGCCCGCAAGCGGATCGCCGAGGAGGGCCTGACCGACCGGACCGAGATCCGGGTCCAGGACTACCGGGACGTGTCCGACGGGCCGTTCGACGCGATCTCCTCCATCGGCATGGCCGAGCACGTCGGCGCCGTCCGGTACCGCGAGTACGCCGACATCCTGTACGGCCTCCTGAAGCCCGGCGGGCGGCTCCTCAACCACCAGATCGGGCGCCGCCCCGAGCCCGACGAGGAGGCGTACCGGGTCGACCCCTTCATCGACGCGTACGTCTTCCCCGACGGCGAACTCGCCCCCATGGGCCGCACCCTGACGACCCTGGAGGACGCCGGCTTCGAGGTCCGGGACGTCGAGGCGATCCGCGAGCACTACGCGCTGACGCTGCGCCGCTGGGTGGCGAACCTGGAGCGGGACTGGGACCGCGCGGTGCGGCTCACCTCGCCCGGCCGGGCCCGGATCTGGCGGCTCTACATGGCGGCCTCGGCGGTCTCCTTCGAGCGCAACCGGATCGGCGTGAACCAGTTCCTGGCGGTGAAGACGCCCGCCGCCGGGACGAGCGGGCTGCCGCTGCGCTCCCGGGAGTGGACGGAGTAGCGCGAGGGCCGGTGCCCCCTCGGGGACACCGGCCCTCCTTCTCGTACCGCCGGCGCTACTCGGCCTTGATGGCGGTGAGCATGTTCAGCCGGGCGGCGCTGCGGGCCGGCCAGAGCGAGGCCAGCACGCCGACCAGGGCGGCCAGGACCAGGAAGAGTCCGATGCGGTCCCACGGCATGACCAGGCTGTAGCCCGGCAGGCCCGCCTCGAAGGTCTTGCCGAGGGCCCAGGCGAGGAAGGTGCCGAGGCCGATGCCGACGATCGCGCCGAAGACGGAGATGACCACGGCCTCCAGGCGGACCATGCGCTTCACCCGGCGGCGGTCGAGACCGATCGCGCGGATCATGCCGATCTCCTGCTGCCGCTCGAAGACGGACATCGCGAGGGTGTTGACGACGCCGAGGACGGCGATGATCAGGGCCATCGCGAGCAGGCCGTACATGATGTTGAGCATCAGGTTGATCTGGCCGCCGAGGACGTCGCGGATGTCCTTCTTGTCGAGGACGCTGATGGCCGGGTTGTCGCCCATGGCCTTCATCAGCGCCTGCTCGCCGGCGTCGCCGGCGCCGCCCTCGACGGCGACGTAGATCTCGCGGATGTACTTCTGCGGGTCGTGCGCGTCGAGGAGCTTCGCGTCCATGACGACGGGCGAGAGGGTCTCGGTGCCCTTGTAGAGGGCGGTGACGGTCAGCGTGCCCTTCTTCTTGTCCAGGTACTCGACCGGGACGGTGGAGCCGACCTTCAGACCGCGCTTGGCGGCGGTGTCCTCGGCCACGGCGATCTGGCCCTTGCCGAGGCCGGCCAGCGAGCCCTCCACGTCCTCGAACCGGATGAGCTTCTCGATCTGGCCGGGAGTCACGCCGGAGGCGGCGGTGAACTTCCCGTCGAGTTCGAGGGCGCCGGCCTGCTGCGGGGAGACCGCGGTGACGCCGGGGGCCTTCTCCAGGGCCGCGAGGGCTTCCTTCGACAGGCCGTCGCCGCTGGCCATCGTCACCATGTAGTCGGCCTTGATGCCGTCGACGGTCATCTTGTCGATGGCCTGGCCGCCGCTGACGCCGATCACCGTGAGGCCGGTGACCAGGGTGAGGCCGATGGCGAGCGCGGAGGCGGTGGCGCCGGTGCGGCGCGGGTTGCGGACCGCGTTGAGGCCGGCGAGCTTGCCGGAGATCCCGAAGGCCTTCACGAAGAAGGGGCGGATCAGGGCGATCACGGGGCGGGCCAGGAACGGGATGAGGACGATGACGCCGATGAGGGTGGCGAAGGCGCCACCCGCGATGATCATGCGGCCCTCGTCGCCGCCCTGGCCGGCGCCGAGCACGATGAGGACGGCGCCGAGGGCGGTGACGGCGGCGCCGATCGCGTTCCGCACGACGAGCGACTTGGTGTTCGGGGTCGCGTGGACGCTGTTCATCGCGGCGACCGGCGGGATCTTCGCGGCGCGGCGGCCGGGCAGCCAGGCGGCGAGCAGGGTGATGAGGACGCCGACGCCGAAGGCGGCGAGGGCCGGGGTGGCGCCCAGGACGAGCTCGCCGTCCGGGACCTTCATCTCGAACGCGGCCATGGCGGAGCGCAGGCCCGCGGCGAGCCCGATGCCGAGGACGTAGCCCACGGCGGAGGCGACCAGGCCGACGATGCCGGCCTCGGCCAGGACGGACCGGGTGATCTGCCGGCGGGAGGCGCCGACGGCGCGCATCAGGGCCAGTTCCTTGGTGCGCTGGGCGACCAGCATGGTGAAGGTGTTGGAGATCAGGAAGACGCCGACGAAGAGCGCGATGCCGGCGAAGCCGAGCAGCATCTGGTTGAGGGTGCCGAGGCTCGACTCGATCTCGCGGGCCTGCTCGTCGGCGAGCTGGGCGCCGGTCTGCGCCGTCGCGGCCTTCGGGACGACCTTCAGGACCTCGTCGCGGAGCTTGTCGTCGTCGGCGCCGGGGGCGGCCGAGACGTTCAGGTCGGAGTAGTAGCCCGGCTTCAGGTACAGCTTCTGGGCGACCGGGCCGTCGAAGACGACCAGGCTGCCGCCGGCGTTGACGGCGCCGTCCTCGGTGGTGAAGACGCCGGCGAGGGTGTACTCCTTCACCGGCCCGTTGGTGGCGACCCGGACCCGCTCGCCGACCTGGTAGCCGCCCTTGTCGGCGGTCTCCTTGTCGAGGGCGATCTGGTCCGCGGCGGCGGGGCCGTGTCCGGCGGTGAAGGCGAGGGCCGGGTCCTCGCCGTCGGGGCCGGGGGCGAAGTTGGTGCCCTTGTTGGACCAGCCGGAGCCGATCAGCTTGCCCTTCGCGTCCGGCACGCCGGCGAAGCCGTCGACGCGCGGCTGGACGCGGGTGACGCCGTCGAGCCGGGCGACCTTGTCGACGGTGGCCTGGGAGAGCCCGGGGTTCTTCGCGGCCTCCTCCGGGTCGGGCCGCAGGCTGACGGCGACGGCCACGTCGTCGTAGCTCTTCGCGGACTGGCCGCGGAACGCCTGGGAGAGGGTGTCGGTGAAGACGAGGGTGCCGGACACGAAGGCGACGCCGAGCATGACGGCGAGCACGGTCATCAGCAGCCGCGCCTTGTGCGCGAGGACGTTGCGCAGGGCGGTACGGAACATGGATGGGGTCCTGGAGGAAGGCGGGGCGGAAGTCGGGTGCGGGGCCCGCGGCGCGCGGCGGCGCCGGGCGGGGACCGCGGCGTCAGCTCGTACGGCCCTTGGCGTCGAACGCCTTCATGCGGTCGAGGACGCCGTCGGCGGTGGGCCGCAGCATCTCGTCGACGATCCGGCCGTCGGCCAGGAAGATCACGCGGTCGGCGTAGGAGGCGGCGACGGGGTCGTGGGTGACCATGACGACGGTCTGGCCGAGCTCGCGGACCGAGTTGCGGAGGAAGCCGAGGACCTCGGCGCCGGAGCGCGAGTCGAGGTTTCCGGTGGGCTCGTCGCCGAAGACGATCTCGGGCCGGGAGGCGAGGGCGCGGGCGACGGCGACGCGCTGCTGCTGGCCGCCGGAGAGCTCGGTCGGGCGGTGCTTGAGCCGGCCGGAGAGGCCGAGCATGTCGATGACCTGCTGGACCCACGCCTGGTCGGGCTTGCGGCCGGCGATGTCCATGGGGAGCGTGATGTTCTCCATGGCGGTCAGGGTCGGCAGCAGGTTGAACGCCTGGAAGATGAAGCCGATCTTGTCCCGGCGGAGCTGGGTGAGGTGCTTGTCCTTGAGGGTGGACAGCTCGGTGTCGCCGATCCGGACGGAGCCGGAGGAGAAGGAGTCGAGGCCGGCGACGCAGTGCATGAGCGTCGACTTGCCGGAGCCGGAGGGGCCCATGATCGCGGTGAACTCGCCCTGCCGGAAGTCGACGCTGACCCGGTCGAGCGCGACCACCTGGGTCTCGCCCTCTCCGTAGACCTTCGTGAGCTCCGTGGCGCGGGCGGCCACCGCGGTGGTGCGGGGCACGGTGGGGGTGGTGGTCACGAGGGGGACTCCTGTCACGACGATGGATCACGGCGGCCCCGGAATCGCGGTCCCGGGAACCACTCCATCGTTTCGGACGTTCCCGCCCGGGTCGTCCGCCCACGTGCCCGTTCCGGGGGCCGCCTTGGGTCGGACCGGACCCCCCGGGGGTCCTCCTCTGGTATGACGGCGACCCCGGCGGCGGACGTGACACACATGCGGCGAGATCTGGTCAATCCGGGGGTGGCGGCTTTGCGCCTTCGACCCCGGTCACAGTTCGCGAAAAGGCCGCCGACCTGCGCTGACGCACCCTCAGACGTCAATAAAATAAGACAACATCGGTCGCTCGTTCCGCTGAACGAGGGAAGGGCCCCGATAGGCTCCTGTGCCAACGCGGAGCATCGCGGCAACGCCCGGATGGTGGAATAGCAGACACGGCGAGCTTAAACCTCGCTGGCCTTCGGGCCGTACCGGTTCAAGTCCGGTTCCGGGCACCACCCGGGCCCCAGGCGGACGCCTGCGGCCCGGTGCACGGCCCCTTCTCCCCCTCCCCTTCTCCTCCCCCTCCTCCTTCGCCGGGCGCGTCCCGCCGGCGGGGCCTCCGTGGCCGGTCAAGATCGAAAGTTGTCGCAAAAGATCCTCCCCGAGCACTAGAGAGTTTCTTTTGCCTACGCATTACCCTTGACGCAAGGCCGCGCGTGCGGCCGTCCATGGAGGAGTGAGATGAGGAGCAGCAACCCGGTCTTCTCGCGACGGGGGTTCAGCCGCGACAACGGCTACGCGGGCTTCAACGCGCAGCAGCCGCAGGCCGGGGGCCCCGCCGTCGGAGCGAACCCGTACGCGACCGGCAACCCGTACGCGGACGGTGCGACCAACCCGTACGCCACCAACCCCTACGCGCCCGAGGGCGTGCAGGCCGGGGCCCCGCCGCAGACGCGCGGCAACGTGATGACGATCGACGACGTCGTGAGCCGTACGGCCATGACGCTCGGCACGGTCGTGCTCACCGCCGTGCTGTCCTGGCTGCTGCTGCCGGTCGACCCCGCGAACCTCGGCAAGTCCTACGGCATCGCCATCGGCGCCGCCCTGGTCGCCCTGGTCCTGTCGCTGGTGCAGTCCTTCAAGCGCAAGCCGTCGCCGGCGCTCATCCTGGGCTACGCGGCCTTCGAGGGCGTCTTCCTCGGCGTGATCTCCGCCGCCGTCTCGACCTACATCGCCGACGGCGTGGTCATCCAGGCGGTCCTCGGCACGATGGCCGTCTTCGCCGGTGTGCTCATCGCCTACAAGATGGGCTGGATCCGGGTCAACCGCCGCTTCACCGGCTTCGTGATCGCCGCGGCCATGGGCTTCATGCTGCTCATGGTGGCCAACCTGCTCTTCGCGGTCTTCGCCGGCGGCGACGGCCTCGGCTTCCGCAGCGGCGGCCTCGGCATCCTGTTCGGCGTCATCGGCATCATCCTGGGCGCCTGCTTCCTGGCCCTCGACTTCAAGCAGGTCGAGGACGGCGTGACCTACGGCGCGCCGCGCGAGGAGGCCTGGCTGGCCGCCTTCGGTCTCACCATGACCCTGGTGTGGATCTACCTGGAGATGCTGCGTCTGCTGTCGATCCTGCAGGGCGACGACTGACGCACCCCGTGAAACCCGGGGGAAGGGCCCGTCCGGCATCGCCGGGCGGGCCCTTCCGCGTTCCCGGTAGGGTCGGGGGCGTGCTGGACGTGAGTGGACTGACCTCGGCCGTGGAGAACTTCGCCGACCGGCTGCGGGCCGCCCCGCAGAGCCGCCTCCAGCGGGGCGCGGCGGCCGAGGGCCTGGCGCTCGCGCGGGAGCTGGCGGTACGGGCGCAGCGCGTCGAGACGCCCGGAACCGAGCCGCGGATCATCCCCGACGCGGGGGTCTTCGCCGTGGCCGACCAGCTCGCCGTCGCCGGCACCGACCTCGCCGAGGCACTGCGGACGGCCCCGGCCGGCTCCCGGGAGCGGGAGCTGGACGAGGCCGTCGGACTGGTGCGCGCGGCGCGGGAGCGCTCCGGGCTGTGACGTGACGGGCCCGGGGGAGACACAGCGAGGCCCCCGGGGGCTCGTGGGAGCCTCGGGGGCCTTCCGCGGGGCCTGGAGCGGCTACAGGGACGCGATGACGCGGTCCGCGAGGATGTAGACGTTCTCCTCGTCGGAGTCGCCGTACGAGAAGGTCAGCGCGAACGCGCCCGAGACGCCCGAGCCGCCCAGCAGGACCGGCGTACGGCCCGCGCGCAGCGCCTCCGCGAGGCGCTCCGCGGTCTCGCGGTGCCCCGGGGTCATGCAGAGCGTGGTGCCGTCGGCGAACACGTACACGTCGAGGGTGCCCAGCGGGCCCGGGCGGACGTCCGTGAGGGCGGTCGCCGTGTCGGCCAGCTCCTCCAGGCGCGCCACCGTGCGCTCGTGGTCCGTGACGACCGGCGTCTGCACCGGCACGAAGTCCGGGTGCGACGGGTGCCGGCGGCGGGCGGCGGCCAGCTCGGCGGAGTCCTCGGGGTACTCCGGGTACTCCGGGAGCTCGTCCACCGGTTCGAGGACGCCGTCCAGCGCGGCGGCCTCGGCCTCCATGGCCTCCAGCGCCATCGCCTCCAGGCCCACGAAGTCCGTCTGGCGCGGCACGAAGAGACCGCCGGTCTCCTCACCGGCCGCGCCGCCCAGCAGGGCGGAGGGCGCGTCGGCCGCGTCCCGGGCCTCCTGCGCGGCCCAGAAGGCGCGCGCCTCGGCGAGCTCGCGCTCGCGCTCCTCGGCCAGCGCCTCCGCGACCGCGGCCCGTATCTCGGCGGCGGGGGTGGCGCGGGCCGCGGGGACCGTCACGCCGTGGCCCGCGGCCAGCTCGGTGCGCAGGGCGGAGACCTCCTTGCGGAGACCCCGCACGTGGTGCAGGGCAGCGGCGCCCACGGCCGTGGCAGCGGCCGTGGTCAGCAGCAGGGCAAGAGACATGGCGCTCACTGACGTACTCCCGGTTCGAGTCGATCCCCCGACTTCCTACATCAGCTTGTCGTGGGGTGGGGCGGCCTGTCAGTGCATTACGTCACGAAATGGACAGGTATTTCGGCTGGGTGTTTAGTCCCGAATCCGCGCTGACCTGGGAAAACGAACTCCCCCGGGATGTAGGTCACATCCTGGGGGAGATTCGGTCACGGCTGGGACGCGGTGAGGTTGACGCGCTCGGCGAGTGGAGAGCGCGCCCCGGATCCTGTCAGCTCAGCCGCTCGATGACCATCGCCATGCCCTGGCCGCCGCCGACGCACATCGTCTCCAGGCCGAACTGCTTGTCGTGGAACTGGAGGCTGTTGATCAGGGTGCCGGTGATGCGGGCGCCGGTCATGCCGAAGGGGTGGCCGACGGCGATGGCGCCGCCGTTGACGTTGACCTTGTCCAGGTCGAAGCCCAGGTCCCGGTAGGAGGGGATGACCTGCGCGGCGAACGCCTCGTTGATCTCGACCAGGTCGATGTCGGACGTGGTCAGGCCGGCCCGCCGCAGGGCCTGCTGCGACGCCTCGACCGGGCCGAGGCCCATGATCTCGGGGGAGAGGCCGGAGACGCCGGTGGAGACGATCCGGGCCAGCGGCGTCAGGCCCAGCTCGCGCGCCTTGGTGTCGGACATGATGACGAGCGCGGCGGCGCCGTCGTTCAGCGGGCAGCAGTTGCCGGCCGTGACCAGGCCGTCGGGGCGGAAGACCGGCTTCAGGCCGGAGACGCCCTCCAGGGTGACGCCCGCGCGCGGGCCGTCGTCCTTGGAGACGACCGTGCCGTCCGGCAGCGTGACCGGGGTGATCTCGCGCTCCCAGAAGCCGTTCTTGATGGCCTGCTCGGCGAGGTTCTGCGAGCGGACGCCGAACTCGTCCATGTCCTGGCGGGTGACGCCCTTCCAGCGGGCCAGGTTCTCCGCCGTCTGCCCCATGGCGATGTACGCGTCGGGGACCAGGCCGTCCTCGCGCGGGTCGTGCCAGGTCGAGCCCTCGGACTCGGCGACCGCGGCGGTACGGGCCTCCGCCTCCGCGAAGAACGGGTTGTGCGTGTCCGGCAGCGAGTCCGAGTTGCCCTTCACGAAGCGGGACACCATCTCGACGCCCGCCGAGATGAAGACGTCGCCCTCGCCCGCCTTGATCGCGTGCAGCGCCATCCGGGAGGTCTGCAGCGAGGAGGAGCAGTAACGGGTGACCGTGCAGCCGGGCAGGTGGTCCATGCCCATCTGCACGGCGACGATCCGGCCCAGGTTGTTGCCCTGCTCGCCGCCCGGGAGGCCGCAGCCCAGCATCAGGTCGTCGATGTCGCGCGGGTCCAGCTCGGGGACCTTGGCGAGCGCGGCCTGGATGATCGTGGCCGTGAGGTCGTCGGGGCGCAGGTCCTTCAGGGAGCCCTTGAAGGCCCGGCCGATGGGGGAACGGGCGGTCGAGACGATCACGGCTTCGGGCATCACGGCTCCAGGGGCTGGTGGGCGGTCGGACTCACTGGGAAGTTACCCGTACGTACCGCACGGGGTCACCGGGAACACCATGTGATGCGGACCTCTTTTCTAAGCGCTTGCTCAGGAGCGGGGGGTGTCCTGCGGCAGCGGCTCCCCGGAGCCGCCGGCCTGTCCCGCCCCGGAGACCTCCGCGGCTTCCGCCGCCTCCGCCGTCCCGTCCGCCTCCGCCGCCTCCGTCAGCCGCCGCCGGCGCCGGTACTTCAGCAGCGCCCACGGCGCCCGCGCCCCGGTCACCTCCGTACCCGCCTGCCGCGCCGCCTCCGCCGCCGCCTTCGCCACCGGCAGCACGTCCTCCCGGCGCCCCGGCTCCGGACGGTCCGGTTCCGGCCACACGCCGAGCGCCGCGCACAGCGTCGGCAGCACCGCCATCGCCGCCGTCGCGTACCCCTCCGCCGACGGGTGGAAGAGGTCCACCCCGAACATCTCCCGCGGATTCGCCGCGAACTCCGGGCCCAGCAGGTCCCCCAGCGACACCGTCCGCCCGCCCTGCTCCACCACCACGATCGTCTGCGCCGCCGCCAGCTGCCGCGACGCCCGCCGGGCCAGCCAGCGCAGCGGCTGGTACACCGGCTCGATCGTGCCCAGATCCGGGCAGGTGCCGACGACCACCTCCGCCCCGGCCGTCCGCAGCCGCCGCACCGCCGCCGCCAGGAGCCGTACCGACTCCGTCGCCGGCATCCGGTGCGTCACATCGTTCGCCCCGATCATGATCACGCACACGTCCGGCGGCCCCAGCGGCTGCGCCAGCAGCAGCGACACCTGCCGCTCCAGGTCGTCCGAGCGCGCCCCGGACAGCGCCACGTTCCGCAGCGCCACCGGCCGCTCCGCCACCGCCGCGAGGCCCGACGCCAGTAGCGCCCCCGGCGTCTGGCCGGCGCGGCGCACGCCCATCCCCGCCGCCGTGGAATCACCCAGAAGGGCCAGCCGCAGCGGGTCCTCGGTGCCGTACGCCCGGCCGTAGAGCCCGTCCACCGCCGGCGGCAGGGGGGCCGTCCCCGTCCCCACCGTCCGCTTCGCGAGCTGCGCCTCCGCCAGGACGAGCCCGGCCGCGGCCACGCCCAGCAGACCGATGCTCCCGCCGCCGTACGCCGCTCCCGCCGCGATCCGGCGCGCCACCCTCGCCCTGGACATCGGGGACGCCACCTCCTTCGAGCCGTACAGGTCGTTCGAGCCGTTCAGGGTCTAACTGCCCCGAAAGGCGTCCCGACTACGCATACGCTGGCCACACCATTACGGAGACCCCGGAGAACACGGTGCAATTCCACGACTCGATGATCAGCCTCGTCGGCAACACCCCGCTGGTGAAGCTCAACAACGTGACGGCCGGCCTTCAGGCCACCGTCCTCGCCAAGGTGGAGTACTTCAACCCCGGCGGGTCGGTCAAGGACCGCATCGCCCTGCGCATGATCGAGGCCGCCGAGCAGAGCGGCGAGCTGAAGCCCGGCGGCACCATCGTCGAGCCCACGTCCGGCAACACCGGCGTCGGCCTGGCGATCGTGGCCCAGCAGAAGGGCTACAAGTGCATCTTCGTCTGCCCGGACAAGGTGTCGCTCGACAAGATCAACGTGCTGCGGGCCTACGGTGCCGAGGTCGTCGTCTGCCCCACCGCCGTCGACCCCGAGCACCCGGACTCGTACTACAACGTCTCCGACCGCCTGGTCCGCGAGACGCCCGGCGCCTGGAAGCCCGACCAGTACTCCAACCCGAACAACCCGCGCTCGCACTACGAGACCACCGGTCCCGAGCTGTGGGAGCAGACCGAGGGGAAGATCACCCACTTCGTGGCGGGCGTCGGCACCGGCGGCACCATCTCCGGCACCGGCAACTACCTGAAGGAGGTCAGCGGCGGCAAGGTCAAGGTCATCGGCGCCGACCCGGAGGGCTCCGTCTACTCCGGCGGCTCCGGCCGCCCGTACCTCGTCGAGGGCGTCGGCGAGGACTTCTGGCCCACCGCCTACGACCAGAACGTCACCGACCGGATCGTCGCGGTCTCCGACAAGGACTCCTTCCAGATGACCCGCCGCCTCGCCAAGGAGGAGGGCCTCCTGGTCGGCGGCTCCTGCGGCATGGCCGTCGTCGCCGCCCTGGAGGTCGCCAAGGACCTCGGCCCCGACGACGTCGTCGTCGTCCTCCTCCCGGACTCGGGCCGCGGCTACATGTCGAAGATCTTCAGCGACGAGTGGATGGCCGGCCACGGCTTCCTGGAGGACACCACCACCGCCACCGTCGCCGACGTGCTGCGCCACAAGGAGGGCGGCATGCCGTCCCTCGTCCACATGCACCCGGACGAGACCGTCGGCCAGGCCATCGAGGTGCTGCGCGAGTACGGCGTCTCCCAGATGCCGATCGTGAAGCCGGGCGCAGGCCACCCCGACGTGATGGCCGCCGAGGTCATCGGCTCGGTCGTCGAGCGGGAGCTGCTGGACCACCTCTTCACCCGGAAGGCGAAGCTGGAGGACCCGCTGGAGGACCACATGTCGGCGCCGCTGCCGCAGGTCGGCTCCGGCGAGCCGGTCGCCGACCTGATGTCGGTCCTCGGCGACGCCGACGCCGCCATCGTCCTCGTCGAGGGCAAGCCCACCGGCGTGGTCAGCCGTCAGGACCTGCTCGCCTTCCTGGCCGGTGGCGGCGCCAAGTAGGACCCCGGACGCCGCGCCGGGGACCTCCGGCGCGGCGTTCGCGTGGACGGTACGTGGGTGTCATGTGCGCGCAGCACCCGCTTAACAACGGTCCGGCAGAGTGTTCCTCGTCGGCGTCACAGGAACCTCCGGAGCGGCTCCCGGACCTCTGACGGCGCCGAGGACGCGGAGACCGGCCCTGACCCGGGCCCGTGTCCCCCGCGGGGACCGCCGTCGTCCCGCCCCCCAGCGATGGGGGTGCGGCGGTCCCCGCGTCCGTCATGCCCTCGGCTGGAGCTGGGTGATCGGGCGCATGGCCAGGCCCTCCGTGCCGGCCCAGCCGTTGACGCGGGCCGCGTCGTCGACGGAGACGGTGGCGAGGCCGTCGGGCAGGTCGAAGATCAGCGTGCCGGCCAGTTCGGTGCCCTCGCCGGCCACCAGGGTGGCGGTGAAGCGGTCGGACTGGTCGTACTCGGCCTCGCCGCCCTCGTGGTTGCCGAAGACGTACAGGCCCGCGTACGCCTTGCCGCCGCCCTCGACGACGACCGGCTCGGTGGCGGGTTCGCCGAGCGTCTCGACGATCGGGGCGGAGTTGCCGGCCGTGAGGCGCAGGATCGGGGCCTCGTTGAGGACGCACGGTTCGCGGGTGCCGTTGGTGACGGTCAGGAGGAAGCGGCGGGGGGGCTCCCCGGCCTCGTCCTGGAGCTCGACGGCGGTGGTGAGCTGGGTGGCCACGCAGTCGGGGTGCTCGGTGCCGTTGCCGCCGCCGGTCTCGCCGCTGTCGCCGGTGGCGGACGCGGAGGGGGACGGGCCGCTCGTGCCCGTGCCGGAGTCGGTGCCCGGGCCGGTGGTGGGGTCGGCCGGGGTCCGCTCGGTCGGCGCGGTGGTCGGTGCGGCCGTCGGTGCGGCGGTCGTGGGCGGTGCGGCGGCGTTGCCGTCGTCCCCGGACCGGCACGCGGTGGCGGTCAGCAGGGTCGCGGCCAGGGCCGCGCCCAGGACGGCCGTGCGCAGCCCGCGGCGCGGTGAACGGGCTCTGGACGTCGTCGAGTTCATGTCGTTTCCTCTTCCCCCGTGACCGGCTCGCGGCCGGTCGTCGTGTCGGCGACACGGCTATTGTTGCCACGGGGGCGTGCCCGCTCACCGGCGTCCGGCGTTTGTGACGACACCCGGACGAAGCGGAGTTCATGGCGTGACCATGACCGTTCCGTTCCGTTTCTCCCGCCCCGTCCGCACCACCCTCTGCATATCCTTATGCAGACGAGGTCAGGGATGAATGGATGAAGGGGACGGTATGAGCGACAGCCCGGCCGGGCGGCTCCAGGCGCTCTTCGAGGGGCACCGGCTCACGCCCACCCAGCGGCGGATCGCCCACTGCATGGTCCGGCGGGCCGCCGACGCGCCCTTCCTCTCCAGCGTCGAGCTCGCCGAACTCGCCGGCGTCAGCCAGCCCTCCGTGACCCGCTTCGCGGTCGCCCTCGGCTTCGACGGCTACCCGGCGCTCCGCCGCCACCTGCGGGAGGTGGCGCCGCCCGAGCGGCCGGCCGCCGCCGCGGAGGGCGAGGAGCACAACGCGTACCAGCAGGCCGTCCTGGCCGAGATCGAGAACCTGCGGCACCTCGCCGGGCTGCTCGCCGACCCGGCGCCCGTGGAGCGCGCCGGCCGGCTGCTCGCCGCCTCCCGCCCGCTGCTGGTGCTCGGGCTGCGGGCCGCCTCCTCGCAGGCCCGCGGCTTCGCGTACTTCGCCGCCAAGGTGCACCCGGACGTGCGGCTGCTCGACGAGGGCGGCTCGATGCTCACGGACCGGATCGACGCGGCCGTACGGGCCGGGGCCACCGCGCTGCTGTGCTTCGCGCTGCCCCGGCACCCGCGCGAGGTCGTCGAGGCCCTGGAGTACGCGCGGACGGCCGGGCTCGCGGTGGTGACCGTGGCCGAGTCGGCGTTCGCGCCGGTCGCCGCCCACTCCGACCTGCTGATCCCGGCCGCCGTCGGCACCGGCCTGGCCTTCGACACCGCGTGCGCGCCGATGCTCCTCGGCCGGGTGCTGCTGGAGGCCATGGCGGACGAACTGCCGGACGCGCAGGCGCGGCTGGAGCAGTTCGACGTGAAGGCGGCGGAGCGGGGACTCTTCGTGGAGTAAGGCGGAGGAGTGAGGCCGCCCGGAGCCGGCCGGCGGGTCACACCTCCAGCTCGGACTCGATCCGCTTCAGGTGGTGGCGGGCCATCGCCAGGTTGGCGCGGTCCTTCACCAGGGCCAGGTAGAGGAAGAGGCCCTCGGTGCCACGCGCCTTCAGCAGGCGGATGAGGTGGTACTGGCTGCCGAGGGTGATCAGGATGTCCTCGATCTCCTCGTCGAGGCCGAGCATCTCCATCGTGCGGAGCTTGGCCCGGACGACGTCCGTGTTGCCGGCCGCGGCGACCGTCAGGTCGAGTTCCTTGCCGCCGCCGGTGGTGCCGAGCGCCATGCCGCTGGTGTAGTCGACGAGGGCGGCGCCGATCGCGCCGTCGATCGCCATGGCTTCCTTGAGGGCGGTTTCGGTGTTGGCCATGGTGGGTTCTCTCTCTTTCCGGAGGGATGAGGGGGCAGGAAGGGGGGTCAGGTCTGGAGGGCGCTGTCGACGAGTTCGCCGATGCGGACGCAGGAGCGGCGGGCCTCCAGGTGGAGCCGGCCCACGTTGACGCGCGGCTCGGCGAGCAGGGTGAGGACGGCGGAGCCGCCGGCCGCGTACGTGGCGACGTAGCCGTCCTCGCCGCGGACGAGCATCTCCCGGAAGCCGCCCTGGCCGGTGGACTCGGTGAGGCGCCGGCCGACGCCGAGCGCGGCGGCGGTGAGCGCGGCGACGCTCTCGGCGGCGCCGTCCACGGTGTCGTGGGCGAGGACGAGGCCGTCGGCGCTGGCGGCGAGCGCGCCGGTGAGCTGGGGGAGCCGGGCGCGCAGGCGTCTGAGCTCGCCGAGCACCTCGGCTTCGGCTGTCATCAACTGTCTCCTCTCGGCGCGCAGGCGCAGAGCACGCCTCATCACAGGTGTGCCTCCAGGGCGTCACGGAGCCGGCGCAGCAGGGCGATGTCGGGGTCGTCCACCGGGGGGATCGGCGGGCGTTCCCGGGCGGGCGGTGCGGGGGTGGCGTCGGGGGCCGCGGCGAGCGGGGTCTCGACGAGTCCGGCGGCGGCGAGCCGGCGGACGTCGAGGAGGGTGTGGAAGGCGGGGCGGCCGAGGTGGCGGGCCAGGTCGGCGGGGGTGCGGACGCCGTCGGCGGCGGCGAGCAGGGCGCGGCGGCGGGCGCCGACGCCCTGGCCGGGGGCGGCGGGGCGGGGGACGACGGGGGCGGTGTCGACGGAGGCGTACGGCCAGACGGCGTCGAGGAGTTCGCGGCGGCGCAGGGTCTCGCGTTCGACGGCCTCGGCGGAGACGGGGCGGACGGTGCCGAACCAGTGGCCGACGCCGTACCGGAAGCGGGTGGGGCCGCTGGTGGGGGAGAGGGCGAAGAAGGCGGCGTCGAAGACGGCGCCGAGGTGGCAGATCTCCAGTTCGCCGTCGTGGAGCCGGCCGCTGTCGACGAGGAAGCGGCCGACGGCGTGGTGGGCGCCGGCCCGGTCGACGGCCTCGTCCCAGCCCTCGCGGGGGAGGCGTCCGGCGGTGGTGAGGAGGACGTCCATGCCGGGGGCGGCGGGACTCTCGGCGTGCACGACGCGGCCGTCGACGAGGTAGAGGGTGCCGTGGTCGCGGAGCAGGGCGCCGGTGGCCTTCTCGGCCGCGAGCCGGACGAGCATCGGGGAGACGCTCATCCGAGGACCAGCCGTTCGGCGAGGTCGCCGAGGCGGATGCGGGCGAGGGCGAGGTTGCCGGTGTCGCGGTCGAGCCAGAGGTGGAGGAAGACGCTGGAGTCGAAGGAGGTGCGGACGAAGCGGAGGACGTGGTAGCCGGTGCGGGTGGTGACGATGAGGTCCTCGACGGGCGGTGCGCCGGCGGGGTCCCCGGGGGCTTCCCCGAAGGGCTCGTCCGCCAGCGTGAAGGTGTCGAACTCGGCGGCGGCGCGCGCGAGTTCGGCGGTCTCGGCGGCGGTCGTCTCGTGGTCGCCGGCCGGTGACTCGCCGGCGGTCCCGAGTGCGAGGCCGCTGTTCCAGTCGACCAGGGAGGCACCGCGAGCGCCCGGCAGGGCCATGGCCTCCTGGAGGCACTCGTCGATTCCGGGCACGCGGGTTCCCCTCCCGATACGGCGTGCGGGCAACGGCAGTGACGGTGACGTTACTGAACGGCGCGGCTCGGGGGAGCGGTTCTGGCATTTTCCATCGGAACATGCCCTTCGGCGCCCGGGAGGGAGAATGCTGGGAAGGCTCAGTACCGGGACTCGACGGCCCGGGCGATGTCGTCCAGGTCCTTCGCGAGCGCCTTGGCGACGGCCTTCGCGCCGAAGCGGGCGAGGAGCCGGCCGACGGGGCCGGGGGCGCGGCCGTGCGCGGGGCGGGCGGAGAAGGACATCCGCAGCACGCAGGCGCCGGGGCCGCCGGTCGCGCCCGCCCCGCCGGTTCCGCCGCTCCGGTGGGGGTTCTCGGGGCGGAGGGTGAGCTCGGAGACGTAGTGCATGCCGTGCGAGTCGGCGATGGTGACGTACCGGTCGGGCGGCTCGCACGCGGTGACGGTCATCTCCTCGGTGGCCTCCCGGCCCAGCATCCGCCGGGTCTCGCGCCAGCGGGTGCCCACGCCGAAGCCGCCCTCGGTGAGGACCTCGACCCGCTGGACGCCGGACAGCACCCGGGGCAGGTCCGGCAGGTCGGTGACGGCCTCCCAGACGCGGCCGGGCGAGGCGGCGACCCGGCGCTCCACGACGACGGTTGTGGTGGTGGTCATGGCTCCATCGAAGCCGTCGGGTACGGGCCGCGCTACCGGACGAGCGCGTCGGCGCGGGCGCCGCCGGCCTCGGCGACGATCTCGTCGGGGGTCTGCGCGGGGCGGACGAGGGCGAAGGCGACGGTGCCGTCGGCGGCGACGGTGAAGCCGTGGACGGCGGGGCGGGGGAGGCTGTTGTAGGCGTAGTGGTGGGCGAAGGCGTACGCGCCGGTGTCGGGGACGGCGACGACGTCGCCGGGGTGGAGCAGCGGCAGGGCGCGGCCGGCGGCGAGCAGGTCGCCGGAGAAGCAGGCGGGGCCGGCGACGTCCTGGACGACGGCGGGTCCGGTGCGGGGGCGGCCCTCGGCGTCGTACGCGAGGATCCGCAGCGGCCACGCCTCGGGGGCGTAGACGGTGCGGGTGGCGAGCTGGACGCCGGCGTGGGTGACGGCGATGGGCCGGCCGCCGGAGGTCTTGGTGTACTCGACGCGGGTGAGGACCGTGCCGTGCTTGGCGAGCAGGGAGCGCCCGAACTCGGTGACGAGCCGGTAGCGGCCGTCGAGGAGGCCGGGGGCGGTGGCGGCGAGGAGCCGGGCGTAGTCGGCGTGGGTGGGGGTCTCGTCCTCGCCGGCGAAGTTCACCGGGAGGCCGCCGCCGATGTCGAGGGTGTCGATCTGCGGGCGGCCGGCCTTGGCGTTGATCTCCTCGGCGAGGTCGTACGCGGCGCGGACGCCTTCGGCCATCAGGGTGAGCGGGACGCCCTGGGAGCCGGTGTGGGTGTGCAGCCGGGTGAGCCAGGGGCGGTCGAGGTACGCCTGGACGACGGCCTCGCGGGCGCCCTCGTCGCGCAGCGCGATGCCGAACTTGGAGGTGGCGGTGGCGGTGGAGGTGGAGCCGATGGTGCCGGCGCCGAGCTGCGGGTTGACGCGCAGGCCGAGCGGCGAGGAGGTGGGGGCGGCGGCGACGAGGGCGTCGATCCGGGCGAGTTCCTGGAAGTTGTCGGCGTTGACGGCGATGCCGAGGGCGAGGGCCTCGCGGAGTTCGGCGGGGGTCTTGGCGGGCGAGTCGAGGACGGTACGGGACGGGGGCAGGCCGGCGGCGCGGGCGAGGGCGAGTTCGCCGGGGCTGGCGACCTCGGCGCCGAGTCCGGCGTCGGCGAGCAGGCGCAGGACGGGGACGAGCGGGGCGGCCTTCACGGCGAAGGCGTGCAGCACCTCGGCGTCGGTGACGGCGGCGAAGGCGCTGGTCAGGGCGGTGGCGGCGGCGCGGATGCCGGCGGTGTCGAGGAGGGCGACGACGGGGGCGGCGGGGGTGAGGAGTCCTTGGGCGACGGCGGCGCGGACGGCGAGGTCGCGGCGGTGGGAGGCCATGGCGTCCATCCTGGCGCGCGGGGCGCGGCGCGTCACGGGTGCGTGCGGGGGCGGTCGCGGGGCGGCCGGATCCCGTCGGTGCGGCGGAGGTGCCGGCCGCGCCCTGTTGACTACAACTATTCAGCACGCCAGGATGTGAATATCTGAACGACATTCGAGGAGGCATCGCCATGTCAGGACCCCGCCCCGTACGGGCCCCGCGCGGTACGGAACTGAGCGCCCTGGGATGGCAGCAGGAGGCCGCCCTCCGGATGCTCCAGAACAACCTCGACCCCGAGGTCGCCGAGCACCCCGACAAGCTCGTCGTCTACGGCGGCACCGGCAAGGCCGCCCGCGACTGGCGCTCCTTCGACGCCATGGTCCGCACCCTGAGGACCCTCAAGCAGGACGAGACCATGCTGGTCCAGTCCGGCCGCCCGGTCGGCGTCATGCAGACCCACGAGTGGGCCCCGCGCGTCCTCATCGCCAACTCCAACCTGGTCGGCGACTGGGCCAACTGGGAGGAGTTCCGGCGCCTGGAGCAGCTCGGCCTCACCATGTACGGCCAGATGACGGCCGGCTCCTGGATCTACATCGGCACCCAGGGCATCCTCCAGGGCACCTACGAGACCTTCGCCGCCGTCGCCGCGAAGAAGTTCGGCGGCACCCTCGCCGGCACCATCACCCTCACCGCCGGCCTCGGCGGCATGGGCGGCGCCCAGCCGCTCGCCGTCACCATGAACGACGGCGTCGCGATCTGCGTCGACGTCGACCCGCGCGCCATCGAGCGCCGCATCGAGCACCGCTACCTGGACGTGAAGGCCGACGACCTGGCCCACGCCCTCCGGCTCGCCACCGAGGCCCGCGACCAGCGCAGGCCGCTCTCCATCGGCGTCCTCGGCAACGCCGCCGAGCTGGTCCCGCAGCTCCTCGCCATGGGCGCGCCGATCGACATCGTCACCGACCAGACGAGCGCCCACGACCCGCTGTCGTACCTGCCCGTCGGCATCGCCTTCGAGGACATGGCGGACGCGGCGGCGAAGGACCCGGCCGGCTTCACCACCCGGGCCCGGGAGTCGATGGCGAAGCACGTCGAGGCCATGGTCGGCTTCATGGACGCGGGCGCCGAGGTCTTCGACTACGGCAACTCGATCCGCGGCGAGGCCCAGCTGGCCGGCTACGACCGCGCGTTCGCCTTCCCCGGCTTCGTCCCCGCCTACATCCGGCCGCTGTTCTGCGAGGGCAAGGGCCCGTTCCGCTGGGCCGCCCTGTCCGGCGAGGCGTCCGACATCCACAAGACGGACAAGGCGATCCTCGACCTCTTCCCGGAGAACGAGTCCCTCGCCCGCTGGATCAAGATGGCCGGCGAGCGCGTCCACTTCCAGGGCCTCCCGGCCCGCATCTGCTGGCTCGGCCAGGGCGAGCGCGACAAGGCCGGCGCCCTGTTCAACGACATGGTCGCCGACGGCACCCTCGCCGCCCCGCTCGCGATCGGCCGCGACCACCTCGACTGCGGCTCGGTGGCCTCCCCGTACCGCGAGACCGAGGCCATGCTCGACGGCTCCGACGCCATCGCCGACTGGCCGCTGCTCAACGCCATGGTCAACGTCGCCTCCGGCGCCTCCTGGGTCTCCATCCACCACGGCGGCGGCGTCGGCATGGGCCGCTCGATCCACGCCGGCCAGGTCTCCGTCGCCGACGGCACGAAGCTCGCCGGCGAGAAGATCCGCCGCGTGCTCACCAACGACCCCGGCATGGGCGTCATCCGCCACGTCGACGCCGGCTACGACATCGCCGAGCGGGTCGCCGACGAGAAGGGCGTCCGCGTCCCCATGCGCGAGGGCGCGGCCGGCGAGGCGTCCGCGTGAGCGACAGCTTCCACGCCATGTGGCGGTCGCTGCGGCCCCTCGGCCGCAGCGCCGCCACCGGCGGCTACCGCCGCTACGCCTGGACCGAGGCCGACGCCGACTGCCGGCTCTGGTTCCGGATGCAGGCCGAGGCCCGCCGCCTGGACGTCGAGACCGACCGCAACGGCAACCAGTGGGCGTGGCTCGGCGACCCCACCGCGGGCGACGCCGTCGTCACCGGCTCCCACCTGGACTCCGTCCCCGACGGCGGCGCCTTCGACGGCCCCCTCGGCGTCGTCTCCGCCTTCGCCGCCCTCGACGAGCTCCGCGCCCGCGGCGTCTCGTTCCGGCGGCCCCTCGCCATCGTCAACTTCGGCGACGAGGAGGGCGCCCGCTTCGGCCTCGCCTGCGTCGGCTCCCGCCTCACCGCCGGCCGGCTCACCAAGGAGCAGGCGTACGCGCTCCGCGACGCCGACGGCGTCACCCTCCCGCAGGCCATGGAGGCCGCCGGGCACGACCCCTCCGCGATCGGCCCGGACCCCGAGCGGCTGGCCCGGATCGGCGCCTTCGTCGAACTGCACGTCGAACAGGGCCGCGCCCTCGATTTGTCCGGCGACGCCGTCGGCATCGCCTCCGCGATCTGGCCGCACGGCCGCTGGCGGTACGACTTCGCCGGCGAGGCCAACCACGCCGGCACCACCCGGCTCGTGGACCGCCGCGACCCCATGCTGACGTACGCCGAGACCGTCCTCGCCGCCCGCCGCGAGGCCGAACTCGCCGGTGCCGTCGCCACCTTCGGCAAGATCGCGGTCGAACCGAACGGCGTCAACGCGATCCCGTCACTGGTCCGCGGCTGGCTCGACGCCCGCGCCGCCGACCAGGCGTCCCTGGACGCCGTCACCGCCGGCGTCGAGGCCGCCGCCCGCGCCTACGCCGACCGGCACGGCATCGACCTCGCCGTCGTCCAGGAGTCGTACACCCCGGTCGTGGACTTCTCGCACGCCCTGCGCGACGAGCTGGCCCGCGTGCTCGGCGAGAAGACCCCCGTCCTCGGCACCGGCGCCGGACACGACGCGGGCATCCTGTCCGAGTCGGTCCCGACCGCCATGCTGTTCGTACGGAACCCCACCGGCGTCTCGCACTCCCCGGCCGAGTCCGCCACCGAGGACGACTGCGTCGCCGGGGTCCGCGCACTCGCCGACGTACTGGAGGAGCTGGCGTGCCGCTGACGACGACGTACTGGCTGGAGCACGCCTGGCTCGGCACCCACGCCGAGCCGGGCGTCGCCCTCGACGTGACCGACGGCCGGATCACGGCCGTCCGCACCGGGGCCGACACCCCGCCGCCCGGCGCGGCCGTCCTGCGCGGCTTCACGGTCCCCGGCCTCGCCAACGCCCACAGCCACGCCTTCCACCGCGCCCTGCGCGGCACCGTCCAGGTCGGCTCCGGCACCTTCTGGACCTGGCGCGAGGTCATGTACGGCGTCGCCCAGCGCCTCACCCCGGACACGTACTTCGCGCTCGCCCGCGCCGTGTACGCCGAGATGGCGCTCGCCGGCATCACCGCCGTCGGCGAGTTCCACTACCTCCACCACGCCCCCGGCGGCACCCCCTACGCCGACCCCAACGCCATGGGCGAGGCCCTGATCGCGGCGGCCCGCGAGGCCGGCCTGCGCATCACCCTCCTCGACACCGCCTACCTCTCCTCCGGCTTCGGCGCCGCCCCCGAACCCCACCAGCTCCGCTTCTCCGACGGCATCGCCGAGCGGTGGGCCGAGCGGGCCGCCGCCCTCAAGGACGGCGACGGCGTACGGATCGGGGCGGCGATCCACTCCGTCCGGGCCGTCCCCGCCGACCAGCTGTCCACCGTCGTCCGCTGGGCCGAGGAGCGGCGCGCCCCGCTCCACGTCCACCTCTCCGAGCAGACCGCCGAGAACGAGGCCTGCCACGCCGCCCACGGCACCACCCCCACCCGGCTCCTCGCCGACCACGGCGTCCTCGGCCCGCGCACCACCGGCGTCCACAACACCCACCTCACGGACGCCGACATCGCGCTGATCGGCTCGTCGTCCACCGGCACCTGCATGTGCCCCACCACCGAACGCGACCTCGCCGACGGCATCGGCCCCGCCGTCGCCCTCCAGAAGGCCGGCTCCCCGCTCTCCCTCGGCAGCGACAGCCACGCCGTCATCGACCTTCTGGAGGAGGCGCGCGCCATGGAGCTGAACGAACGGCTCCGCAGCCACGTCCGCGGCCACTGGACGGCCGCCGCGCTGCTCCGCGCCGCCTCCGCCGACGGCCACGCGGCCCTCGGCTGGGCGGACGCCGGCGCCCTGGAGACCGGCGCGCTCGCCGACTTCACGACGATCGCCCTCGACACCGTCCGCACGGCCGGCCCGGTGCCGCGCCTCGCCCCGGAGACGGCCGTCTTCGCGGCGACCGCCGCCGACGTCCGGCACGTCGTGGTCGGCGGCCGGACGGTCGTCCGCGACGGCGTCCACGTCTCCGTACCGGACACGGCGACCGCGCTGGCGGACGCCGTCGCCGCCCTCAGGGACTGAGCACCCGGACCACCCGCACCCCAGCCCCCCACCGGAGCGCACCATGACGACGACGCTGATCACGAACATCCGCAGCCTGGTCACCAACGACCCGGCCCTCGGCGAAGGCCCCCTCGGCCTCGTCGAGGACGCCGCCCTCGTCCTCGACGGCGAGACCGTCGCCTGGGCGGGCCCCGCGGCGCAGGCACCGGCCGCCGACCACCGCGTCGACGCCGGGGGCCGCGCCGTCCTCCCCGGCTTCGTCGACTCCCACTCCCACCTCGTCTTCGCCGGCGACCGCACCGCCGAGTTCAACGCCCGCATGTCCGGGCGCCCGTACGAGGCGGGCGGCATCCGCACCACCGTCGCCGCCACCCGCGCCGCGACGGACGCCGAACTGTCCGCGAACGTCGCCCGCTACCTGCGGGAGGCGCTCCGCCAGGGCACCACCACCTTCGAGACCAAGTCCGGCTACGGCCTCACCGTCGAGGACGAGGCCCGCGCGCTGCGCATCGCCGCCGAGCACACCGACGAGGTCACCTACCTCGGCGCGCACATCGTCTCCCCGGACCACGCCGACGACCCGGCCGGCTACGTCGACCTGGTCACCGGCCCGATGCTGGACGCCTGCGCCCCCTACGCCCGCTGGATCGACGTCTTCTGCGAGAAGGGCGCCTTCGACGGCGACCAGGCCCGCGCGATCCTCCAGGCCGGCCAGGCGAAGGGCCTCCAGGCCCGGATCCACGCCAACCAGCTCTCGTACGGCCCCGGCGTGCAGCTCGCCGTGGAGCTGGACGCGGCGAGCGCCGACCACTGCACCCACCTCACGGACGCCGACGTCGACGCGCTCGCCTCCGGGAACACGGTCGCGACGCTGCTCCCGGGCGCCGAGTTCTCCACCCGCGCCGCCTGGCCGGACGCCCGCCGCCTCCTCGACGCGGGCGTCACGGTCGCGCTCTCCACCGACTGCAACCCGGGCTCGTCCTTCACCTCCTCCGTCCCGTTCTGCATCGCCCTCGCCGTCCGGGACATGGGCATGACGCCCGACGAGGCCGTCTGGGCCGCCACCGCCGGCGGCGCGGCGGCCCTCCGCCGCACCGACGTCGGCCGCCTCTCACCCGGCGCCCGCGCCGACCTCGCCCTCCTCGACGCCCCCTCCCACGTCCACCTCGCCTACCGACCCGGCGTGCCACTGGTCGCGGAGGTCTGGCGCCGGGGCGTCCGCGTCGTCTGACACGGCCGCAACCCGGCCGCGCCCAGGGCGTGTTGAGTAGGCGTACTCATGTGGGCGGTCCCCGGCCGCCCGCATGATTCCGGCATGACTTCGAAGCGCCTCCTCGCGTCCCTCGCCGTGACGGCCACCGCCCTCGGCACGCTGACCCTGACCGCCTGCGGCGCCCAGGACTCCGGCGGCGGGCAGCAGGCCGCCAAGCCCGCCGCCACGCCCGCCGGCGCGAGCGCGAGCCCCCGGATGCTGTCCGGCAAGGACCTGGAGAAGCACCCCGACCCGACCGTGCGGGCCCAGGCGATCGCCCTCCGCATCACGAACACCTGCGCCCCCGGCACGGCGATCGAGCTGCCCCCGCTGCCCGCCGTCAGCAACGTCGCCGAGCTCGACCCCGGCGCCGGGCCGGAACCGTCCGGCCCCCCGGTCCCCGTCGACCCGCCCTCGGACATGCCGCCGCCGCCCGGCCCCGAGGCCACCGCCTCCTACGACGAGCTGCCGCTGAACGACGTCGACCGGTGCGCCGCGAAGGCCCACGCCGACCGCGTCCGCTCGGCGTTCGACGGCCCCGCCCCCACCGACGAGACCGCCCTCCGGAAGGCCCTCGCCGGCGCCGACTACCTCCCGGAGAACGTCCACCGCATGCCCGGCGACGGCCCCGTCCGCCTCCGGATCGACCTCCGCGACCTCTCCCCGAACGACAACCTCGTCCTGGAGGTCACCCCCACGCCCACCGGCATCCGCGTCACCCCCTTCGGCGCCCCGATCGCCGGCGCCCCGGACGTCACCGAGATCGTCCGCAAGGGCGCCTGAGCCCGGCGGCCCGTCCCGCCGAACGCCCCCGTCCCACACGTTCCTCGCGCACCGAAGCCCCCTCCGTGATCGAAAGGGCGAGTATGCCTGCCGGGGAGGGGTTCGGGCCGGTACCGTCCTGTCTGGTGGTACTCAGGGGGATGACCGGGGGGTCGGCTAGGTGAGTGCGTGGCGGGTGCGGAGCGTGCGGCCGGGGGAGCTGGGCGCGCGCGAGATCGAGGCGTGGCGGGAGCTGAGGGCCAAGTCCGGCGCCCCGGCGAACCCGTTCATGGAACCGGAGTTCACGCTCGCCGTCGGCGCCGTGCGGCCCCGAGCGCGGGTCGCCGTGTGGTGTGAGGACGGCGAACCCGTCGGCTTCTTCCCGTACGAGAAGGGGCCGCTGGGGCGCGGCACGGCCATCGGCTTCGGCGTCTCGGACAGCCAGGGCGGCGTCTTCCGGCCCGGACTGCGGCCGGACGCCCGGGCGGTGCTCCGCGCCTGCGGCCTCGCCGTCTGGGAGTACGACAACCTGGAGACCGGGCAGCCGGTCTTCGAGGGCGCCGCCGACGAGTCGTTCGCCTCGCCCGTCATCGACGTCGGCGAGGGGTACGCGGCGTACGAGGCGCTGCTGCGCGTCCAGTCGCCGAAGTTCCTGAAGACCACCCTCGCCAAGGAGCGGAAGCTGGGCCGGGAGGCCGAGGGCGGGCTCCGGTTCGTCTTCGACGAGCGCGACCCGGCCGCCCTGCGCACCCTGATGGCCTGGAAGTCCGCGCAGTACCGCCGCACCGGCCGCGGCGACCGCTTCGCGCGGGAGTGGATCAGCGCCCTGGTCCGCCGCCTGCACGCGCAGCGCGCGCCCGGCTGCTCCGGCGTCCTGTCGGTGCTGTACGCCGGCGACCGGCCGGTCGCCGCCCACTTCGGCCTCCGGTCGGCGACCGTCCTGTCCTGCTGGTTCCCGGCCTACGACCCCGCGTACGCCAAGTACTCCCCGGGGCTCGTCCTCCACCTCCGGATGGCGGAGGGCGCGGCGGCGGCCGGCATCGGCCTGCTCGACCTCGGGCGCGGCGCCGCCGCGTACAAGGACTCCCTGAAGACCGGGGACCTCACCGTGTACGAGGGGGCGGTCACCCGGCCCGATCCGCGCACCGTCCTGCACTGGCTGCGCCGCGAGCCGGTCCGCGCGGCCCACGCCCACGTCCGCGAGCGCCCGGAGCTGGCCGCCCGCGTCCGCGGGGCGCTGAACACCGTCGCCCGCCTGCGCGGCGACCGCTAGCCGCGCGCACCCGGGGGACTCCGATGAACCAGACGAACCAGCGGCCGGCGATCTCCGTCGCCGAACTGGACCTCGACGCGTCCGGCGCCGTCACGGGCTTCCGCGCGGCGCCGGGCGCCCCGGCGCCGGTGCCCGGCGACGTGTACGCCCTCGTCCGCGTGGACGGCCGCCCCGCCGCCACCGTCCTCGGCCCCTACGAGCCGGGCGAGGACCCGGCGGAGGTCCTGGCCGCGCTCGCGGCGCGGCGCCTGAAGGAGACCGCCGGCCCGCGGACCGACGCCGAGCGGCGCGCCGCGGCGGCGGACCCGGAACCGGCGCCCCCGCCCGAGCGCGCGCCCGCCTCCGTCGTCGTCGCCACCCGCGAGCGCCCCGCCTCGCTCGCCCGCGCGCTCGACTCGCTGCTCGCCCAGGACCACCCGGACCACGAGCTGATCGTCGTCGACAACGCGCCCCGCACCTCCGCCACCCGCGACCTGGTCGCCGAGCGGTACGCGGACCGGGTGCGGTACGTGCGCGAGGACCGGCCCGGGCTCGCCGCCGCGCACAACGCCGGGGTCGCCGCCGCCCGCGGCGAGGTCCTGGCCTTCACCGACGACGACGTGATCGCCGACCCGCGCTGGCTGAGCGCGCTCGCCGCGCCGTTCGCCGCCGACCCCGGCCTCGGCTGCGTCACCGGCCTGATCCTGCCCGCCCGGCTGACCACCCCCGCCCAGATCCTCCTGGAGTCCCACGGCGGCTTCGCGAAGGGCTTCGCGCCCCGCCTGTACGACCCGGCCCGGCCGCCCGCCGACGAGCCGCTGTTCCCGTTCACGGCCGGCAGCTTCGGCTCCGGCGCCAACATGGCCTTCCGGGCCTCCGCGCTCCGCCGCGCCGGCGGCTTCGACCCCGCCACCGGCACCGGGACCCCCGCGAAGGGCGGCGACGACCTGTACGCCTTCGTCGCCGTCCTCGCCGCCGGGCACCGGCTCCGCTACACGCCCGACGCCCTCGTCTGGCACCACCACCGCGAGACCTGGCAGGACCTGCGGAACCAGGCGTACGGCTACGGCGCCGGCCTCACCGCGTACCTCACCGCCACCCTGGTCCGCCGCCCCGCCCTGCTGCCCGCGCTCCTCGCCCGGCTGCCGCGCGGCCTCGCGCACGCCCGGACCATGACCGCCGAGCGCGGCGCGGGCGACGAGCCGGGCCGCGCCCCCGGCGAGCACGGCACCGCGCAGCACCCGTGGCCCGCGTCCCTGTCCCGGCTGGAGCGGCGCGGCATGCTGTACGGCCCCGTCGGCTACCTCCGGGCCCGGCTCTCCCGGGGAGGCGCCCGATGAGCGGCGCGCCCGTGCACACCCGCATCCCCGTCCTCCTCTACCACCCGGTGATGGACGACCCGCCCGCCTGGATCGCCGAATTCACCGTCACCCCGCGGCAGTTCGCCTCCCACCTCGACGCCGTCACCGGCAGCGGCCGCACCCCGCTGACGGTCGGCGCGCTCGTCGGGCACCTCGCCGCCGGCACGCCGCTGCCGCCGCGGCCCGTCGTCCTCACCTTCGACGACGGCTTCGCCGACCTCGCCGGCCCCACCGCCGAGGCGCTGGCCCGCCGGTCGCTGCCCGCCACCGCGTACCTGACCACCGGCGCCCTCGCCCCCGGCCGGCCGTGTCTGCTGCCGCCCGCGCCGATGATGACGCTGGCGCAGGCGCCGCGCCTGGAGGAGTACGGGATGGAGGTCGGCGGCCACACCGTCAGCCACCCCCAGCTCGACACCCTCCGCCCGGCCGCGCTCCGCAGCGAACTGCGCGACTCCAAGGCCGAACTGGAGGACGTCCTCGGCCACGAGGTCCGCCACCTCGCCTACCCGCACGGCTACAACAGCCCCGCCGTCCGCCGGGCCGCGAAGGCCGCCGGGTACGCCTCCGCCGTCGCCGTCCGGCACGCGCTCAGCTCCGAGACCGACGAGCTGTTCCGGATCGCCCGGCTCATCGTCCGCCGCGACCACACCGCCGCCGACGTCGAGGCGTGGATGGAGGGCACCGGCGCCCGCTCTGCCCCCTACCCGGACTCCCTGCCGACCGTCGGCTGGCGGCTCTACCGCAGGGCGAGAGCCCTGGTGAGGGGACCGGAGTTCGCCGGCTGACCAGCCTGGACCCGAACCCGGCAAGATCGACAAAGCCCGTACACGAGACGGGAGTTGTGTACCCGGACAGAACCGCAGTACGTTCCCTTGCTTCGTCGGAGGGGACAGTGGGGAGAACGCGTCGTGCGACAGCACCACCAGGAGCCGGCACCGGTGAGCGAAGGGGGCGTGCCGGCCCAGCCCGGCGCCCCCGGCCGGGAGGGCTTCCCCGGGCCGGACGGGCCGGAAGGGCCGGACGGGACGGACGGGGCGCACGAGCCGCGCCCCCGCGCCGCCGCCTCCGCCGTCGCCTGGCTCACCCCGGCCCTCCTGGTCGCCGGCCTCGGCCTGTGGGCCGTGTCGCTGCCGCTGGTCGACTTCCGCACCATGGACGACTACGGGCTCCTCGACCGGCTGCCCGTCGCCTTCTACGCCTCCCTCGTCGTCCTCACCGCCGGCTTCCTGGTGGCGCTGCGCCGCGCCGGCACCGCCCCGGTCTGGCCGCTCGTCTACTGCGCCGGTCTGCTCGTCGCCCTCAAGGCCGCGCCCGCCGTCCTCTACGACTCGGTGCGCTACCCGTGGGCGTCCAAGCACGACGCGGTCGTCAACACCCTCCTCGGCGCGGGCGAACTCCGCCCGGACGCCGCCCTGTCCGGGAACATGTCGGCCTACGACCAGTGGCCCGGCTTCTTCACCCTCAACGCCGCCCTCGTCCGCGCCTTCGGCGTCGAGTCCACCGCCGTCTACCTCAACTGGGCGCCGATCGTCCTCGGCCTGATCCTGCTGCCGGTCCTCGTGCTGCTCTACCGCACCTTCACCGAGGACTGGCGGCTCGTCTGGACCGCCGTCTGGATCTTCCAGCTCGCCAACTGGGTCGGCCAGGACTACCTCGCCCCGCAGGGCCTCGCCTACGTCCTCCACCTGACCGTGCTCGCCGTCGTCCTGCGCCACTTCGTCCGGCCCGGCAGCGCCGGACCGCTGCGCGACCGGACGGCGCTCGACCCGGCGGCGGCCACCGTGCCGCCGTCCACCACCACCCGGCAGCGGGCCGTCGGCGTGCTGATCCTGTCCCCGCTGATCCTGGCGGTCAACGCGGTCCACCAGCTCACCCCGGTGATGCTCTGCGTGGTCCTGGCCGCGCTCTGCCTCACCCGCCGCTACCGCAACCTCGGGCTGCTCGCCGTCGCCGGCCTCATCATGCTCGCCTGGGACCTCACCATGGGCCGCCCGCTCTTCCTGGAGACCCTCGGCACCCTCAAGGACTCCCTCGGCCGGCTCACCCAGAACTCCCGCGCCGGATACGCCGGACAGCTCACCGGACCCGGCCCCGAGCTGGCCGGCAAGGCCGGCATCGCCATGGCCCTCGCCGTCGTCGTCTGCGCCGGCGTCGCCGTCCTCCTGCGCCGCCGGCTCACCCGTGGCGCGCTGCCGCTGCTGCTCGCCTCGGCCGCCCCCGTACCGCTCTTCGCCGTCAACGACTACGGCGGCGAGATGCTGTTCCGGGTCTACCTCTTCGGGCTGCCCGGCGCCGCGTTCTTCGCCGCCGCCGCGCTGGTGCCCGCCGCCGCCGGCGCCCGCCGCAGCCGCGGCGCCCTCGTCCGCCGCCGGGCCGCCGCCGTCGCCCTCCCGGCCGTCCTGCTCGCCCTCACCGCCGGCTTCCTGCCCGCCTACTACGGCAAGGACGCCATGTACTACACCCCGCCCGCCGAGTCCGCGCTCGTCACCCGCGCCATCGACCGGCTGCCCGAGGGCGGGCTGCTGCTCGCCACCTCCGGCTCCTTCCCGCAGGCCCTCCACCGCTACGACGAGGTCGAGCACTGGTTCTTCGCCGAGCAGGAACTCCCGGAGAACGAGCGGATGCTGGCCGACCCGGCCCGCTACCTCGCCGACCGCATCCCGCCCGGCACCCCCGCCGCCCACGTCGTCCTCACCCGCACCCAGGACGTCTACACCGCCGGCGAGGGCCTGCTGCCGCCCGGCGGCTTCACCGAGCTCCGCGACCGGCTCAAGGAGTCCCCGCTGTTCAGGATCGTCGAGGAGCACCCGTACGGGATCGTCCTCGCCTACACCCCGTCGGCCACCACCACAGGCGGTGCCTCGTGAACACGCCCGCGAACCGCGCCCGGGCCGCCGTCGCCGCCTCCGGCTGGCTCGCCCTCGCCGCGACCCTGCTGCCCGGCGGCTCCCCGCTCCGCTGGGTGCCCGTGCTGCTCTTCGTCTGCCTCGGCCCCGGCCTCGCCCTGCTCCACCCGCAGCCGCGCGGACTGCGGCCGGGCGCCCGGCTGGAGTCCTTCGCGCTCGCCGCGCCGCTCAGCCTCTCCCTCGCCGCGCTCACCGCCACCGTGCTCTTCCTGATCGGAGGTTTCTCCGTGCCCGCCTTCCTCGTCCCGCTCGCCGTGCTCACCACGGTCGCCGCCCTCCTCCCCGGCCTGCCGCTGCCCGCCGCCACCAGAGGCGCCGTCGAACCCGACGGCGCGGCCTCCTTCCTGTCCCGTGAGCGAGGGCCCGGTGGGGGCCGGTGACCGGCCGGCACGCCCGCGGTTCCGTCGCCGGACGGCTCGCCGTCGCCCTCGCCGCCGTCGGCGCCCTGACCGCCGGGATAGGGGTGTGGGCCACCGTCGCCGAGGGCGACGACCGCTGCGCCGCCGACTCCCGGCTCGTCTCGCCCTGCGGCGCCTGGTGGGGGGCGTACCTCCCCTACGACCGGGACGGCTCGCTCACCGCGCCGGTGTACGCCTTCGAGCGCAAGATCGGCCGCCGCCTCGACCTCGTGTACACGTACCACGACATGTCGGGCAACGCCCTCGACGGGACGCTCCTCACCGACGACGAACGCGAACTCGGCCGCGACCGGCTGCTGATGCTCGCCTGGGAGTCCACCGTCTGGAAGGAACCCCACCACGCCGGCTGGACCGAGACCCAGCTCGGCTGGAACAACATCGCCTCCGGCCGGTACGACGCCGACGTCATCGACCCGCAGATCCGCCGGATCAAGGACTACGGCAAGCGGGTCTTCCTCTCCTTCGACCAGGAGGTCGACGCCCGGATCAAGGAGGGCGCCGGCACCCCCGAGGAGTACGTCGCCGCCTACCGGCACCTCCACGACCGCTTCCGGAAGCTCGGCGCCGACAACGTCGTCTGGGTGTGGACCGTCTCCGGCTACCTCGGGATGGCCGACGAGATGAAGGCCCTCTACCCCGGCGACCGGTACGTCGACTGGATCGGCATGGACCAGTACAACTACTACCGCTGCCACGGCACCGACACCTGGCGCGACTTCGAGGCCAGCCAGCGCCCCACCTACGACTGGCTCCGCGAGAACGTCTCCGACGAGAAGCCGGTCATGCTCGCCGAGTTCGCCACTGCCCCCGACCCGGACCGCCCCGAGCGGCAGCGCGACTGGTACGCGCGCATCCCCGAGGTCGCGCCGACGCTCCCGGAGGCGAAGGCGTACGTCCACTGGAACCGGCCCGTGCCCGGACCCGGCTGCGACCTCACCGTCAACTCCGGGCCCGGCCTCCAGGGTTACCGGGAGGCCGGCCAGGACCCGTACTTCCGGCAGCCGCTGCCGAGACGGTGACACCGGTCAGGAACGCAGGCCCCGGATCGCGTACGCCGCCATCGTGACCCCGGCCAGGCCCAGCACGAGCGGCAGCGGGGCGGCGGCCACGGACTGCTGCCCCGCCCAGCCCGCCCACACCAGCACCCACACCACCCCGGCGGTGACCCGCCCGCCGGCGCCGAGCGTCCGCAGCAGCGCCCCGGCCAGCAGCAGGCACAGCGCCTGCGCCACCACCGGCGCCACCCGCCCGGCCGGGCCCGCGCCCAGCAGCTCGGCGCCCGGCCCCGCCGCCGCGGGCGGCAGCAGGCCCAGCAGCGGCGGCGCGGTGTGCAGCGCGAGGAACGTCGCCGCGACGACGGCGCCCGCGAACCCCGCGCGGAAGACGCGCGCCCCGACCGCCGCGCCCTGGAGCGCGACCAGCACCAGCGCGGCGGCGAGCGCCGGACCCGGCAGCGCGGCCAGCAGCCCGGTGCCGGACAGCCGGGCCACGTCCAGCGGCTCGGCGAGGGCCAGCGGCAGCCAGAACGCCACCGCCGCCGCCCCGAGCAGCACCCACCGGACCGGCCCGCGCCGGTCCCGGGCCGGAGCCGGCGGCGGTTCCCGGCGCACGGTCGCGGCCCCGGGCTCGGGCGCGCGCGGCCGGGGCACGTACACCGGGATGCCGAAGGCGGGCGTCACCGCGTCCTGCGCGGCCGTGGTCCGCAGATAGGCGCTCTGCCGGGCCCAGCTGGTGCCGTAGCCGTCCCCGGGCGCGGGCGAGCCCTGCGGCGCGGGCGCCTCCGGCGCGCGCTCCGGCGCCCGGCCGCGCAGCACGGCCCGCAGCCCCGGCACGCACACCAGGGCCATCACGGTCATCCCGCCGAGCACCGCCATCCCGGCGCCGCTGATGCCGTACGGCCCCAGCAGCAGCGCCGCGCCGCCCAGCACCAGCACGCACATGCCGCCCTGCACGACGGCGAGCATCCCGGTGCGGCCCTGCACCCGCAGCACCCCGATGTACAGCTCGACCGCGACCCGGGGGAGCGCCCCGGCGGCCAGCAGCCGCAGCACGGTCGAGCCGTTGTCGGTGTAGCCCTGGCCGAAGGGCGTGAGGATGAGCGGCGCGAAGACGACCAGGACGAGGACGACGGGCACGAGCAGCAGCACCATCCGGCGCAGCGCGCCCCGCACGCCGTCGGCGAGGGACTCGGGGCTGTGGGAGGCGTGCGCGGTGAGCGAGGCGGCCATGTTGATGGCCATGAACTCCATGGTGCCGCCGACGGTGTACGCCGTGTAGAAGAAGGCGTTGTGGGCTGCGTCGAAGCGGACGGCGACCATCACCGGCAGCAGGCTGATCATCAGCAGGCTGAACAGGGCGCCGACCGCGTCCCCGGCGACGAAGCGGCCGATCTCGCGGTACGTGGGCGGTTCGCGGTCCCGGTCGGCGCGGGCCTGCTGCGGGATGAGCCTGCGGAAGACCAGCCAGGCCAGCGGGACGGTGGAGAACGCGATGGCCGCCGCCCAGGAGACGAAGACGCCGAGGACGGGCAGCGCGGCGGCGAGGACGACCAGCAGGACCAGCTTGCCGACGGAGAAGACGGCGTTGCCGACCGGCACCCAGAACGCCTTCCGCAGCCCGGTGAGGACCCCGTCCTGGAGGGTGAGCAGTGCCCAGCCGACCGAGGTCACCGTGAAGAAGAGCCCGGCGGAGAGGGTGCCGAGCGGGGCGTACGAGGGTCCCCACCAGTCCAGGGTGAGCAGGAAGATCCCGCAGGCGGCGGCCACCACGACCGTGCTGAGCAGGTAGAGGCGGGCGACGAGCGGGCCGGTGGCGCGGCCGGCCCGGGGGACGTAGCGGACGACGGCGCCGGAGAGGGTGGTGGCGGTGATCGAGGCGAGCATCCGCTGGGCGGCGATGGCGGCGGAGCCCTCGCCGACGGCGTCCTCGGTGTAGTAGCGGGCGGCGACCAGCCAGAAGCCGAGACCGAGGGCGGCGGAGACGCCGGTGGAGAGCATGAGGGCGTAGGCGTTGCGGAAGAGGGAGTCGCCGCCGTCGGCGGGCGGGCCCTCGCCGGCGCCCTTCGCCTCGCGGGCCCCCGGGGCGTCCGGGGCGGCTCCCGGGGCCCGTACGGTCTCGGTCACCGGGCGCCGCCGAGGGCGGGCGAGGGCACGGCGGGGCGGGCGCCGCAGGCGCGGAGCGCGGCGAGGACGGCGTCGGCGCGGCGCGGGTCGACGGGCAGCGCGTGCCGGGCGAACCAGGCGGCGGCGGCCGGAGCGGGGGAGGGGTCGGTGAAGGCCTCCCCGGCGTAGCTGTCGAGCGGCGGGTCGTAGAGGTAGCCGACGGTGATCCGGTGGCGGGCGAGCGCGGCGACGGCGGCGTCCCGGTCCTCGACCAGCAGCGGCACCCGGAAGAGCGGCGGGACGGCGCCGTCGGCGGGCAGGCCCTGCGCGGAGTACTCGCTGGCGAGGAGGCGGGCGGTGCCGGCGCGGTGGGCGTCGAGGACGGTGTCGAGGGCGGCGAGCCGGCGGCGGGTGCGGCGGAGCCGGCCGGCGCCGGGCGCGAGCCGGTAGTCGTGCATGTCGACCCGGACCCAGGAGTGGAAGGGGTCGAGGGCGGGGGCGGCGGCGAGCGCGTCCGCCAGCGCGGCGGGGCGCAGCGGCATCCGGATGCCGGGCCGTTCGTGCAGGCCGAGGGCGCGGAGGGCGGCGTGCGCGGGGCGGGCGAGGCGCATGCCGCGGGCGGCGGACTCGGCGTACGGGCGGGCCAGGTAGGCGAGTTCGCGGTGGAGCCGGGCGGGGTGGAGGAGGGCGTCGCGGGCGGCGGCGAGGCCGTCGCGGAGGGCGGGGTCGGCGACGGTGAGGAAGCCGCCGGTCTTGGCGCCGGTGTGCTTGGAGAGGCTGAAGACGGAGGCGTCGCCCCAGGCGCCGGCGGGCCGGCCGCCGACGGTGGAGCCGATGGCGTGGGCGGCGTCCTCCAGGAGCGGGATGCCGAGCCGGTCGCAGCGGGCGCGCAGCTCGGGTGCCGGGTCGGGGTTGCCGTACAGGTTGGTGGTGAGGACGGCGGAGAGCCCGGACCAGACGCGCTCGGGGACGGCCGCCGGGTCGAGGGAGCCGTCGCGCGGGTCGAGCGGGGCCTGGACGGGCCGGAGTCCGGCGGCGAGCACGACGAAGAAGATGACGTCGTCGTTGACGGGTGACATGAGCACCCGGCCGCCGGGTGCGCACCAGTGGCGCAGGGCGAGGTAGAGGCCGAGGCGGCACGACGGCACGTAAAGGCACGCGCGGCCGCCGAGCCGTGTGCGCATCTGTGCTTCCAGGTCCGCGTAGGCAGAGACCATGACAGATTCCCCCCTGAATCCCCGGGCCCAATGTCGCCCGATCCGGGCGGGCCGTCAACAACGCCCCGGCCGGCTTCCGCTGTGGTCGCGCGGAAGGGCCCGTCCGGGTCGGCCGACCGTGAACGGGCCCTTTCCGTCGCCATCTTGGCGGTTCGCGGGGGTTTTCGGAGGGGGTTTCCGCCGGAGAGGCGGCGGGTTTCATTCCTCCAGGGTGAGTCCGCGGCGGAGCCGGGCGAGGGTGCGGGAGAGCAGCCGGGAGACGTGCATCTGGGAGATGCCGAGCTCGGCGCCGATCTCCGACTGGGTGAGTCCGGTGACGAACCGGAGGGAGAGGATGCGCCGTTCGCGTTCGGGCAGCGAGGCGATCATCGGCTTGAGGGAGGCGATGTACTCGATGCCGGTCAGGCCGTGGTCCTCGTAGCCGAGGCGGTCGGCGAGGGCGGACTCGTTCGGTCCGTGGTCGTCGTCCTCGGTCTGGGCGTCGAGGGAGGCGGCCGTGTAGGCGTTGCTGGCGGCCATGCCCTCGACGACCTCGTCCTCGCCGATGCCGAGTTCGGCGGCGAGTTCGGCGACGGTGGGCGCCCGGTCGAGGCGCTGGGCGAGGGCGTCGCCGGCCCGGGCCAGGTCGAGGCGGAGTTCCTGGAGCCGCCGGGGGACGTGCACGGACCAGGACGTGTCGCGGAAGAACCGCTTGATCTCGCCGATGATGGTCGGCATCGCGAAGGTGGGGAACTCGACGCCGCGGGTGAGTTCGAAGCGGTCGATGGCCTTGATGAGGCCGATCGTGCCGACCTGGACGATGTCCTCCATGGGTTCGCTGCGGGTGCCGAAGCGGGCGGCGGCGAAGCGGACGAGGGCCAGGTTGAGTTCGACGAGGGTGTTGCGGACGTACGCGTGCTCGTGGGTGCCCTCCTCCAGCTCGGCGAGCCGGGCGAAGAGGTCCTTCGAGAGGGCGCGGGCGTCCGCGGGGGCGACCCGGTCGAGCGGGCCGTCGAGCGCCGGGTGCGGCGCGGGTGTGACGTCGGCGGTACGGGGAAGGGGGGATGTCGACGGCGCGGTGGGGGTGCGCGGGACGTCGAGCCGGGGTGACATGCGTCTCCTCCTGGATGGAAGTTCGGGGTGCGGTGTGGCGCCTCCAAGGCCTGCCGGATCGGGTGTTCCCTCCTAGCCCTACCTGCTCGGCGGTGATCGTTGCAAGTGGCAATAGTCGGTTTTGGTGGGGTTTGTGGGGGGCTCATGTGCGCTGGTGGGGGCCCCACTAGTAGGGTTTCCGGCAGTCGATCGAGGAGGGCTGCGACCATGGACCGCCAGCACACCGGCAGCACGCGGCTGCGGGTCGAGGCCAGGGCCGTGGACGGCGGCACCGAGGTCGTCGTACCGGTGGGTGAGCTCGATCACCACACCGCCGAGCTGCTGCGGGTCCCGCTCGACGCGGCGCTCGACGCCGGCCGCACCCGGCTGGTCGTCGACTGCTCGGGGCTCGGCTTCTGCGACTCGACGGGACTCAACGTGCTCCTGGGGGCGCGGCTGCGGGCCGAGGAGGCCGGCGGCGGGGTCCACCTGGTGGCCATGCGGCCCGCCGTGGCCCGGGTCTTCCAGATCACCGGCGCGGAGGCGGTCTTCACCGTCCACGACACCCTCGGCACCGCCCTGCCCGGCTCCGGCTGACCGCCGTACCGGCCACCCCCCCCGCACCACCCTTTCCCCGTACCTGCCCCTGCTGTCTCGTCGCCCGGTGAGGTGAAGCGCTGATGGACCCGACTTCCGATGTCCGTACGCTCACGCTCGCCGAGACCACCGGCACCGTGCCGCTCGCCCGCGACTTCACCCGGACGGCGCTCATGGAGTGGGGCTGGCTGCCCGCCGCCACCGCCGACCGCCGGGCCGCCGCCGACGACGTCCTGCTCGTCGTCTCCGAGCTGGTCACCAACGCCTGCCTGCACGCCGAGGGCCCCGAACGGCTCCGGGTGCTCCGCCTCGCCCGCGCCGTCCGCCTGGAGGTCACCGACCGGGGCGCCGGACAGCCCGCGCCCCGCACCCCGCACCGCTCGGGGCGCCCCGGCGGGCACGGCATGTTCATCGTGCAGCGGCTCTGCCTGGACTGGGGCATCCAGCGCGTCCCGGGCGCCCCCGGCAAGACGGTCTGGGCCGAACTGGCCGCCCCCGCCTGACGCCCGCGGCCCCTGCGCCCTTCCCCGCGACCGCCGCAGGACTTTCACCGTCGCTCTTCTTCCCTCCGTACGGCCCCGGGCGTACCTTGAGCGCCCGATCTGATGGGACGTCAGGAAACGCGTGAGGGGTCGCGGTGGACTGGAAGCCGAACCGGAGGAGGACGGCCGCCGTGCTCACGGCCGCCGTCGCGGTCGGGGCGCCGGCCGGACTGGCCGCCGCGCCCGCCGCCCACGCCGAGGTCGTCGACGTGCGGTACGCCTGCGAGACCAAGATCGGCGACCGCGCCGCCGTCTCGCCCGTCGACATCACGGCCGAGCGGAAGGGCGACGCGTACGCGATCACCATGACCTTCGACAAGGGCGTCTCCGACAGCCCCGTCGAACTCCCCAAGGGCGTCATGACCCCCCGCGCCGAGCTCGTCCTCGGCGGCGCCGACCGGGGCACGCTCACCGTCCGGGGCACCCCCAACGCCGCCGCGATCCCCGCCTTCACCCCCATCCGGATCGGCACCCTCACCGGCACCTACACCCCGAAGGCCGACGGCACCGTCACCTTCACCGCCGGCGTGCTCACCGTCCATGCCCTCGGCATGGACGCCGCCGTCTGCACCCCCCGCGACAAGCCCGCCCCCTCCCTCAGCCTCGCCGTCACCGGCCTCGCCGGGGACGCGCCCGCGCCGCCGCCCGAAGCGGCCCTCCCCGGCGGCGAACTCCCGAAGACCGGCGGCCCCGCCACCACCACCGCCCTCGGCACCCTCGGCGGCACCGTCCTCCTCGGCGGTGTCGCCGGCCTCCTCTGGCTCACCCGCCGCCCCCGCCCGGACCGCCCGTGACCAGGGCCCGGTACGCCCTCCTCGCCGCCGGCGCCTTCCTCGGCACCCTCGCCGCCGCGCCCCCGGCCACCCCCGGCTGGACCGCCGCCCCCGCCGCCGGACGGCCCTACGCCTACCTCGAAGGTCCCGCCGGCAGCGTCCTGGAGGACACCCTCTCCGTCACCAACCCCGGACCCCGCCCGCTCACCGTCACCCTCACCGGCGAAGGCCCCGCCGCCGTCGCCTTCGCCGCCCGCACCGTCACCGTGCCCGCCCGCACCCGCGCCGACGTGCCCTTCGCCGTCACCGTCACCGCCGCCACCCCGCCCGGCGAGCACCGCGGCACCGTCCGGGCCTCGGCCGGCGGCCGGCGGACCGCCGTCGACCTGCGGCTGAAGGTCAGCGGCCCCCGGCTCGCCGCCCTCACCGTCGAGGACGCCCGCGTCGACCGCGCCACCGGCACCCTCCACTACACCCTCGTCAACCGCGGCAGCACCGTCCTGGACCGCCCCCGCCTCGCCGTCCGCGCCGACGGCCTCCTCGGCACCGTTCTCGACCGCCCCGCACGCGCCCTCCCGCTCACCCTCCGCCCCGGCGAACGGGCCGCCCGCACCGAACCCTGGCCCGACCCGCCCGCCCTCGACTCCGTCACCGTCCGGCTCACCGCCACCGCCCCCGGAGCCGGCCCCGCCACCGCGTCCGCCGCCACCGTCTTCGCCTCCGGACCCGCGCTCGCCGCCGCCGCGGCCCTCCCGCTCGCGGCGGCGGGCGGAGCCGCGTACCGGATCCGGCGCCGTACGAAGGGAGCCACCGCATGAGACGACCGGCCGCCCGCGCCCGTACGGCCCTGGCCGCGCTGCTCACCGCCCTCGCCCTGGCCCTCCTCCCGGCCCTCCCCGCGCCCCCCGCAGCTGCCGCCGCCGGGCCCGCCGTCGCCGTCTCGCAGGACCAGGCGCCCAAGGGCGGCGAGATCACCGTCAGCGGCACCGGCTGGACGGCCGGCGCGCTGCTCATGGTGCTGCTCTGCGGCCAGGGCACCCCGGAGAAGGGCGTCGTCGGCGGCACCAACTCCTGCGCCAACACCGACGGCCGGGCCGCCACCGTCGACGGACGCGGCGCCTTCAGCGTCAGACTGCCGGTCGCCGCCCCGCCCCGGCCCTGCCCCTGCGTCGTCCACGTCTCCGGCGTCACCGGCACCCAGGACGTCGTCGACGCCGCCTTCACCGTCGCCGGCCACCCCACCGCCCCGCTCCCCGACGCCACCGGCGACGGCCGCCTCGCCGTCCTCGCCGCCGCCCGCCTCGACGGCTCCGACGGGGTGCTGACCTGGTTCGGCGCGCCGCCCTCCCGCACCCTCGTGCTCACCGTCGGCAACCTCGGCACCGCGCCCGTCCGCGACCCCGTCTTCCTCGTCGGCACCGCCCGCGGCGTCCTCGCCCCGAGCGACCAGGAGCACCAGTGGCGCGGCACGATCAAGCCCGGGCAGAAGGCCCGGATCGAGCTGGACGTCGAGCTCGCCGCCGGCGCCCACGGCGCCTACCGGGTCTCCGTCTCGCACGGCGGCAGGCTCCTCGCCGCGCAGCCCTGGACCGTGGGCCGGCCCTGGGGCGTGGTCCTCTTCTGGGCGCTGCTCGCCGTGGTCGTGCCCGCCGCCCTCTTCCGGACCGGCATGGTCCTCGTCGACCGGGCCGGCGGCCGGAACCGCCACTCCGTCCCCGTCCCCGTACCGGCGGACGCGGACGGCCCCGGGACGACCGCGGTCCTGCCGTGGTTCCTCCCCGACTCCGCACCGTCCGAGAACACTCCGACGAAGGGACATTCGTGAGCACGCAACGGAGGACGATCGCGGCCGGGATCGCGCTGATCCTCGGCGGCGCGGGGATCCTGCTGACCGCCGGGCCCGCCCAGGCCGCCGAGATCTCGTTCAGGACGGAGTGCATCCCGCCGTCGATCTCCGGCCTGCCGCCGGTCCAGGGCACCACCACGGTGCTCGTCACCGCACCCGCCACCGCCAAGGTCGGCGACACCGTCGAGGTCGTCTGGAAGACCGTGAAACCGGCCTCCAAGAACCCCGACATGCTCGACCTGGACGCGAACACCGTCAAACCGACCGGCACCGTGAAGGTCGGCGGCGCCCAGGGCGGCACGCTCGCCCTGGAGGGCCCCCGGCAGAACCCGCCCATCCCGAAGAACTCGCCGATGGTCCTGCCCGACATGAAGGGCACCCTGAAGCTGACCAAAGCCGGCGACGTCACCCTGACGCCCGACGCGTACACGATCAACGTGTCGAAGCCGATGTCCACGGACACCAAGTGCGCGCCGAAGGAGCAGGTCCCCGTCGGCGCCACGATCAAGGTGACCGACGGCGGCGGCTCGGGCGGAGGTTCCGGGTCCGGCAGCGGCGGCGGATCGGGGAGCGGTGGCGGCTCCGGCAGCGGCGGCGGGCAGACTGATTTCCCCGGCAAGGACGTCGACGTGCACTTCACCTGCACCGGCCCCGGCGCACCGCCCTCGATCACCACCAAGGTGTCGATCGGCGCCAGGAAGAACGGCGGCGCGTACGACCTCAGGGTCAAGACCGCCAAGAACGTCATGCCGACCCCGGCGCCGCTGCCCGCCAAGGCGCTCACGCCGAGCATGGAGATCAGGATCGGCGGTGACGACCGGGGCACCGTCAAGGTCACCGGCGCGCCGAACCCGACGGCGCTCAAGGCGAACGACCCGGTGAGCCTCACCGACATGAAGGGCACCTACAAGCCCGGCGCCACCGGCAAGGCGACGCTCACCCCGGGCGCGCTCACCATCAGCGTCGTGCTCGCCCCCGGCGCCGACCCGATCACGATCCCCTGCCAGGTGAAGGGCGCGGTCCAGGCGTCCCTCACCCTCGACACCACGCAGCAGTCCGGCGGCGCGTCCGGCTCCACGGACGGCGGCGGCACGGACGGCTCGGGCTCCGGCTCGGGCGGCGGCTCCGGCTCCGGGTCGGGCTCGGGCGGCGGCTCCGGATCGGGCTCCGGCTCCGGTTCCGGGTCCGGCGGCTCCGGCGGGAACCTCGCCGAGACCGGCGCCGAGCAGGACGGCGCCCTGCGCGCCCTCGGCCTCGTCGCCGGCACCGTGATCCTCCTCGGCGGCGCGGTCTTCACCTTCACCCCGTGGCGGCGCCTGGCCCGCCGCACCCGCTAGCGGCGCGGACAGCGGAAAGGCCCGGCACCTGGAGCAGGTGCCGGGCCTTCACCCGTGGAGGGGGCCGCTGGAGGAGGGCCGCTACTGGGCGGCGTCCATCAGCGCGTTGACCTTCTTGCGGTACATGAAGATCGCGAAGCCCGCGAGCACGGCGGCGACGGCCTCGAAGAGGACCACGCCGACGCCGTCCATCTGCACGCCGGCCAGGCCGAGCAGACCCGTGACGCAGTCACCGGCGGTGACGGCGAGGAACCAGACGCCCATCATCTGGGAGGCGTACTTCTGCGGCGCCATCTTGGTCGTGACCGACAGGCCGACCGGGGACAGGCACAGCTCGGCGACGGTGTGCATCAGGAAGATGAGCACCAGCCACCACATGGTGACCTTGGTGTCCGTGCCGGCCGTCTGGCTCAGCGGGACGGCGAAGACGAAGAACGAGGCACCGACGATGACCAGGCCGATCGAGAACTTCACGATCGTGCTGGGCTCACGGCGGCGGCGCGCCAGCGCCAGCCACAGCCAGGCGAAGAACGGCGCCAGGATCACCACGAAGAGCGGGTTCAGCGACTGGAAGAGCACGTTCGGCATCTCCCAGCCCAGCAGGCTGCGCTCGGAGTTCTCGCTGCCGAACAGCGACAGCGTGGAACCGCCCTGGTCGTAGATCATCCAGAAGACGGCGGCGGCCACGAAGAACCAGATGTAGGCGTTCATCTTGGTCTGCTCGCCGGCGGTGAGCTCCTTGTCGCGCTTGATGCGCGCCAGGACGGCGACCGGGATGACCAGACCGGCGATCGTGATCGGGTACAGCGCCCACTTGATGGTGAACATGTCCATCGCGACCACGACGCCGTAGAAGACGGCGGTGACGACGACGGCGACGGCGGCCTTGGTGAGGATGCCGTTGCGCTCGGCGGGGGTCAGCGGGTTCGGGACCTCGCTGCTCTTCGGGTTCAGCGTGCGGCCGAAGAGCAGGAAGAAGACCAGGCCGAGACCCATGCCGACGGCGGCGAGGAAGAAGCCCAGGTGCCAGTTGACCGTCTCGCCGACGATGCCGATGGCGATCGGGGCGAGGAAGGCGCCGAGGTTGATGCCGATGTAGAAGATCGTGAAGCCGCTGTCCCGGCGCGAGTCGTCCAGGCCCTGGTACAGGTGGCCGACCATCGTCGAGATGTTGGCCTTCAGCAGACCGGAACCGACCGCGACCAGCAGCAGACCGATGAAGAACGCGATCTGGCCGGGCAGGGCGAGCGACACGTGACCCAGCATGATCACGGTGCCGGCGATGGCGACCGTCTTGCGGGCGCCCCAGACGCGGTCGCCGAACCAGCCGCCGGGCAGGGCCATGAGGTAGACCATGGCCACGTAGACGGAGTAGATCGCCGTGGCCGTCGCGGCCTTGTAGCCGAGTCCGCCGCCCTGGCTGCCGACCGCGGCGTCCGTGCCGCCGGAGACCAGGTACAGGACGAGAAGCGCACGCATGCCGTAGTAGGAGAACCGCTCCCACATCTCGGTCATGAACAGCGTGGCCAGGCCAACGGGGTGGCCGAGGAAGGTCTTCTCGTGAGCAGCGCTCGGCGAGTCCTTCGTCAGGCTGGAAGCCATGGTCGATCCTTGCTAGCTCGGGACGCGCCGCTTCGTGAGCGGGACGCGCCCGGTGGGGGGTGGCCGGCACCGGCCGGGACGATCGTGCCCCGCCCGGGATCCACGCCCCGCCGCGCGTCGTCGCGCCGCGGGACCCGGCCCACAGGTCGTTCACCGTCTCAAGGCTGGCAAGACCAACCCTGCGCAGAAAAGAGGACCTTGGCTGACGAAGCAGGCCGAAGGTCCCCGATTACCGCTATGACGTCTCGCCACCATACGACACGACACTGCCGGATATGGAAGGACTTGAGAGATGGATCACAGGTGACCAAGGAACCAACGGGGGTCATTCCAAGGTGTAAGCAAGGTTACGTGCCCTGCTTCGGAGGTGCCGGAGGGTGCCTCGCGGTCCCGCCCCGGCCGTGCACCCGTCCGGACTACCATCACTGCATGACCCGTGTACTGCTCGCCGAGGACGACGCATCCATCTCGGAGCCGCTGGCCCGCGCCCTGCGGAGAGAGGGGTACGAGGTCGAGGTCCGCGAGGACGGGCCCAGCGCGCTCGACACCGGCCTCCAGGGCGGCGTCGACCTCGTCGTGCTCGACCTGGGCCTGCCCGGCATGGACGGCCTGGAGGTCGCCCGCCGGCTGCGCGCCGACGGCCACACGGTCCCGATCCTGGTCCTCACCGCCCGCGCGGACGAGGTCGACACGGTCGTCGGGCTCGACGCGGGCGCCGACGACTACGTGACCAAGCCGTTCCGCCTCGCCGAGCTGCTCGCCCGGGTCCGGGCCCTGCTCCGGCGCGGCGCCACCGAGCCGGCCCCCGCGCCCGCCACCCACGGCGTCCGCATCGACGTCGAGTCGCACCGGGCGTGGATGGGCGACGAGGAGCTGCAGCTCACGGCGAAGGAGTTCGACCTGCTGCGCGTCCTGGTCCGCGACGCGGGGCGGGTCGTCACCCGGGACCAGCTGATGCGGGAGGTCTGGGACACCACGTGGTGGTCCTCCACCAAGACGCTCGACATGCACATCTCGTGGCTGCGCAAGAAGCTCGGTGACGACGCGGCGAATCCGCGGTACATCGCGACGGTCCGCGGCGTCGGCTTCCGCTTCGAGAAGAGCTGACCTCCCCGCCGTACGGTCCGCGCAGTTCCCCGCCAGGCGCCTCCCGGCGGGGGCGGTGTGTCGCGTCGCGTCTGCGGGCCGTGGTGGGTCGCCCGCGCAGTTCCCCGCGCCCCTTCGGGGCGGTTGGCGGTGGGGGCCTAGGCTCGGGGTGTTCCGTATTCCCGGCCCGGGAGGGCGCGTGCGTCGTCGTCTCATCACCAGCACCCTCGCCGTCGTGCTGGTCGTCATCTCCGTGTTCGGCGTCTCGCTCGTGCTCGTCGAGACGCGGACCATCACCAGCAGCGCCCAGGAGAGCGTCGACGCCGAGGCGCTGCGGATCGTGTCGATCGTCGACAGCCGGCTGATCGGCGGCGAGCCGGTCAACCCCGACATCCTCGCGGAGCAGAGCGGCGCCAAGCGGTACGCGCTGATCACCATCCCCGGCCGGCCGCCCATCGAGATCGGCGCCCGCCCCACCGGCAGCGTCATCCGCGGCTACGCGGAGGGCGAGCGCGGCGAGACGGTGATCGTCGAGGAGTCCCGCTCCGCCGTCACCTCCGAGGTCGGCAGCACCGCGCTGATCATCGTCGCCGTCGCCGGCCTCGCCGTCATCGCCGCCGTCCTCCTCGCCGTACGCCAGGCGAACCGGCTCGCCTCCCCGCTCACCGACCTCGCCGAGACCGCCGAACGGCTCGGCTCCGGCGACCCGCGCCCCCGGCACAAGCGGTACGGGGTCCCCGAGCTGGACCGCGTCGCGGACGTGCTGGACGCCTCCGCCGAGCGGATCGCCCGGATGCTCACCGCCGAGCGCCGGCTCGCCGCCGACGCCTCCCACCAGCTCCGTACCCCCCTCACCGCGCTCTCCATGCGCCTGGAGGAGGTCGCCCTCGCCGACGACCTGGACACGGTCAAGGAGGAGGCGACGATCGCGCTCACCCAGGTCGAGCGCCTCACCGACGTCGTCGAACGGCTGCTCACCAACTCCCGGGACCCCCGCTCCGGCTCCGCCGTCGCCTTCGACATCGACGAGGTCGTCAAGCAGCAGATCGAGGAGTGGCGCCCCGCCTACCGCAGCGCCGGCCGCGCGATCGTCCGCTCCGGCAAGCAGGGCATGCGGGCCATCGGCACCCCCGGCGCGGTCGCCCAGGTCCTCGCCGCGCTCATCGAGAACTCGCTCATGCACGGCGGCGGCACCGTCGCCCTCCGCACCCGCGTCATCGGCAACCAGTCGGTGATCGAGGTCACCGACGAGGGCCCGGGCGTCCCCGCCGACCTCGGCGCGCGGATCTTCGAGCGGGCCGTCAGCGGACGCAGCTCCACCGGCATCGGGCTCGCGGTCGCCCGGGACCTCGCCGAGGCCGACGGCGGACGCCTGGAGCTGCTCCAGCTGCAGCCGCCGGTCTTCGCGCTCTTCCTCAGCCGGGAGGCCCGCAGCGTCGCCCGGGAGGACGCGGAGCGCCCCGTACGGTGACGGGGCGCGGCGGGACGGGAGCGGGCGCCGTCACAGGCGCCGGGAGGCGTCACACGTGGTCGGGCTGGCGGCGGCGGGCCTGCCCCGGCGCCACCGGCTCGGCCTGCTCCAGGAAGGACTCGGCCGTCTGCACGGCCTCCTTCGCGGGCAGCGCCCGGAACACCCAGGTGCGGTACGACCAGAAGCGGAACAGGGTCGCCACGCCGATGCCGGAGAACTTGAAGAAGTTGCTGGCCAGCGGCGAGTTCCAGCCGAGGCCGTAGGTCGCCGCGTAGAGGATCCCGTTCTCGATGACCAGCCCGACGAGGCTGAACAGCAGGAAGAGGGTCATCTCCTTGGTGCGGCCCGACTTGTCGCGGTCGCGGTACGTGAAGTAGCGGAACCCCACGTAGTTGAAGGCGATGGCCACCACGGTGGCGATCAGGCTGGCCCGCACCACCGGGAGCTCCGTGAGGTGCCGGACGAGGTTGAAGACGGCCAGGTTCACCAGGACGCCGAGGCCGCCGACGACTCCGAACTTGGCGACCTCGCGGCCGAGCAGGGCGAGTCGCATGCGCAGCGCGCCGGGTTCGCTCATGGGGGTCGGTCCGTCCGTCGGGTGACGTCCGGGTGACGTCAACCCACTCATGCTAACCAGCCTCTCCCGTCACCCGCCCGGGTAGCCGGGAAACCTGTGGAAAACCTGGACGTACCCCGTCACGCCTTGTGTCAATCCACAGCCGGAAACGTGTTCACGGATGGTGCGGATACCCTAAGAGGGTGACGTTCCCGGTAGTAGGCATGGTCGGCGGCGGGCAGCTCGCCCGCATGACCCACGAGGCGGGCATCCCCCTCGGCATCAAGTTCAAGCTCCTCAGTGACACCCCGCAGGACTCTGCGGCGCAGGTGGCCGGCGAGGTCGTCATCGGCGACTACCGCGACCTGGACACGCTCCGCGCGTTCGCGCGCGGCTGCGACGTGATCACCTTCGATCACGAGCACGTCCCCACCGAGCACCTGCGCGCCCTGGAGGCCGACGGCATCCCCGTCCGCCCCGGGCCCGACGCGCTCGTGCACGCGCAGGACAAGGGCGTGATGCGGGCGCGGCTCGACGCGATCGGCGCGCCCAGCCCCCGGCACCGCATCGTGGCCGACCCGGCCGACGCGGTCGCGTTCGCGGAGGAGGTCGGCGGCTTCCCGATCATCCTCAAGACCGTGCGCGGCGGCTACGACGGCAAGGGCGTCTGGTTCGTCCGCACCGCCGAGGACGCCCGCGACCCGTTCCTCGCCGGCGTGCCCGTGCTCGCCGAGGAGAAGGTCGACTTCGTCCGCGAGCTGGCGGCGAACATCGTCCGCTCCCCGCACGGCCAGGCCGTCGCCTACCCGGTGGTCGAGTCCCGCCAGGTCGACGGCGTCTGCGACACCGTGATCGCGCCCGCCCCCGACCTGGACGACGAGCTGGCCGGACAGGCCCAGGAACTCGCCCTGCGGATCGCCCAGGAGCTCGGCGTCGTCGGCCACCTGGCCGTCGAGCTGTTCCAGACCACCGACGGGCGGATCCTCGTCAACGAGCTGGCGATGCGCCCGCACAACTCCGGCCACTGGACCATGGACGGCGCGATCACCAGCCAGTTCGCCAACCACGTCCGGGCCGTCCTCGACCTGCCGCTCGGCGACCCGCGCCCGCGCGCCCGCTGGACCGTGATGTGCAACGTCCTCGGCGGCGACTTCCCGGACATGTACCAGGGCTATCTGCACTGCATGGCCCGGGACCCGCAGCTCAAGATCCACATGTACGGCAAGGACGTGAAGCCCGGCCGCAAGGTCGGCCACGTCAACACCTACGGCGACGACCTGGACGAGACGCTGGAGCGCGCCCGCCACGCCGCCGACTACCTGCGAGGGACGATCGTTGAGTAACCAGGCGAGCAACCCGCTCATCGGCATCGTGATGGGCTCCGACTCCGACTGGCCCGTCATGGAGGCCGCCGCCCAGGCGCTCGACGAGTTCGAGATCCCGTACGAGGTCGACGTGGTCTCCGCCCACCGGATGCCGCGCGAGATGATCGCGTACGGCGAGGAGGCGGCCGGCCGCGGCCTGAAGGCGATCATCGCGGGCGCCGGCGGCGCCGCCCACCTGCCGGGCATGCTCGCCTCCGTCACCCCGCTCCCGGTGATCGGCGTCCCGGTGCCGCTGAAGTACCTGGACGGCATGGACTCGCTGATGTCGATCGTGCAGATGCCGGCCGGCATCCCGGTCGCCACCGTCTCCGTCGCCGGCGCGCGGAACGCGGGCCTGCTCGCCGTCCGCATGCTCGCCGCCGCCGACCCGGCCCTCCAGGAGCGGATGACCGCGTTCCTCCAGGACCTCAACGACCAGGCCACCGAGAAGGGCAAGCGGCTGCGCGCCAAGGTCGCCGGCACCGAGTCCTTCGGGTTCGCCCGGTGAGCGCGGCCGACCGGCTCGCCGAGGCCCGGGACCTCCTCGCGGAGGCCCCCGTGGTCGACGGGCACAACGACCTCCCGTGGGCGCTGCGCGCCCAGTGCGGTTACGACCTCGACGCGCTCGACCTCGCCGGCGACCGGTCGGCCACCCTCCACACCGACCTCGCCCGGCTCCGCGCCGGCGGGGTCGGTGCCCAGTTCTGGTCCGTGTACGTCCCCGGCTCCTTCGCCGGCGACCACGCGGTCAGCGCCACCCTGGAGCAGATCGACGCCGTCGACCGGCTGGTCGAGCGGTACGCGGCCGACCTGGCGCCCGCCCGGACCGCCGCCGACGTCGCCAAGGCCCGCGCCGAGGGCCGGATCGCGTCCCTCAAGGGCGCCGAGGGCGGTCACTCGATCGACAACTCCCTCGCGACCCTGCGCGCCTTCCACACCCTCGGCGTGCGGTACATGACCCTCACGCACAACGAGAACAACGACTGGGCGGACTCGGCCACCGACGAGCCCCGGCACGGCGGCCTCACCGCCTTCGGCCGCGCCGTCGTCCGCGAGATGAACCGCTGCGGCATGCTCGTCGACCTCTCGCACGTGGCCGCCACCACCATGCGGGACGCCCTGGACGAGACCGCCGCGCCGGTCGTCTTCTCGCACTCCTCCGCCCGCGCGGTCTGCGACCACCCGAGGAACGTCCCGGACGACGTCCTGGAACGGCTGCCCGCCAACGGCGGCGTGGCGATGGCGACCTTCGTGCCGAAGTTCATCCTCCCCGGCGCCGCCGAGTGGACCGCCCGCGCCGGCGCGAACCTCCGCGCGCACGGCCTGCACCCCCTCGACACCACCCCGCGGGCGAAGGAGCTGCACGCCGCCTTCGAGGCGGAGCACCCGCGCCCGGTCGCCACCGCCGCCACGGTCGCCGACCACCTCGACCACATGCGCGAGGCCGCCGGCATCGACCACATCGGCATCGGCGGCGACTACGACGGCACCGCCTTCACCCCGGCCGGCCTGGACGACGTCGCCGGCTACCCCCACCTGATCGCGGAGCTGCTGGACCGCGGCTGGTCCCGCGCCGACCTCACCAAGCTGACCTGGTCGAACGCGCTCCGCGTGCTGTCCGACGCGGAGGCCGTCGCCCGCGACCTGTCGGCCCGCGTCCCGGCCTCGCACGCCACGATCGAGCAGCTCGACGGCGCCTGACCGGCCTCACCCGAACGGCGCAGCCCGGCGGGCCCCGGCGGGGTCCCGGTGGCACGGTGGCCGTACTGCCCCGCCCCCTTCGGCGGGGTAGTACTGCATCACCGAGTTTCGGAGTAGTGAGAGATCGCGCCATGGCAGATCTAGACGACCATCCCCCCTTCTCTGCCGCCTCCGGCGCCGTCGGCGCGCTGGAACCCACGGAGTCGCCGACCCCGCCGGACGAGACGGACCGGGCCCGGGCGCTCCTCGCCGCCCAGCCCGTCCTCGAAGGCCACACCACCCTGCCCGCGCTCCTCGACCCCGAGGACCTGCCGCCCGCCCGGGCCCCGGAGGCCGGCGCCCAGTTCTGGTCGCTGCACGGGGACCCCGACGACGGCGCCCTCGGCACGCTGCGGCGCCTCGACACCATCCGCGCGCTGGTCGCCGCCTGCCCCGAGGACCTGCGGCTGGCCCACACCACCTCCGAGATGATCCACGCCCGCAACTGCGGCCGGGTCGCGGCCCTCCTCGGACCGGTGGACTGGACGGCCCTCGGCGGCTCCGCCGCCACCCTGCGGGCGTACCACGCCCTCGGCGTGCGGGCGGTGAACCTCACCCGGTTCGACCGCTTCGCCCGCGAGGCGATCCGCGAGATGAACCGCATCGGGCTCGCCGTCGACCTGAGCGGCGCCGACGCGGACACCGTCCGCAAGGTCCTCGCGGTGACCCGGGCCCCGGCCCTGCTCACCCGGGCCGCGCCGGACGTCCTCCCGGACGACGTGCTGCGGCTGCTCGGCGAGAACGGCGCGGTGTGCATGGTGGCCGTCGGCGAGGACCCGGCCGCCGCCGCCGACCTGCTCGACCGGGTCCGCGAGGGCGCCGGGCCGGAGTCGACGGGCCTGTCCCGGCTGACCTCCCCGGAGGGCGGCTACGTGCCGCTCTTCGCGGAGCTGCTGCGGCGCGGATGGCCGGCCGGCGAGCTGGTGGGCCTGGCCCACGGCAACGCCACCCGGGCCCTGCGGGCGATCGAGTTCCTGTCCCGTACGAACCGGATCAGGCCCGTCGCCGCCTGACCCGCCCGGACACGGCGGAGGGGCGCACCGGATCCGTCCGGTGCGCCCCTTCCGCGTCGGTCACGCGCGCGGGCGGCCCATCGCCCGGTACGTCCAGCCGGCCGCGCGCCACCGCTCGCCGTCCAGCGCGTTGCGCCCGTCGAGGACGACCGGCGAGGCGACGGCGGCGGCCAGCTCGGCCGGGTCGAGCTCGCGGAACTCGCGCCATTCGGTCAGGTGCAGGACCACGTCGGCGCCCCGGACGGCCTCCAGGGCCGAGCCGGCGTAGCCGAGGGTCGGGAAGACCTTGCGGGCGTTGTCCATGCCCTTGGGGTCGTAGACGGTCACCTGGCCGCCCTGGAGGTGTATCTGGCCGGCCACGTTGAGCGCGGGGGAGTCGCGGACGTCGTCCGAGTCCGGCTTGAAGGTGGCGCCGAGGACGGCGACCCGGCGGCCCAGGAAGGAGGTGCCGCCCAGCGCCTCGCGGGCCATCTCCACCATCTGGCCGCGCCGCCGCATGTTGATGGAGTCGATCTCGCGGAGGAAGGTGAGCGCCTGGTCGGCGCCGAGCTCGCCGGCGCGGGCCATGAAGGCCCGGATGTCCTTGGGCAGGCAGCCGCCGCCGAAGCCGATGCCGGCCCGCAGGAACTTGCTGCCGATCCGGTCGTCGTGGCCGATGGCCTCGGCCAGCTTGGCGACGTCGCCGCCGGCGGCCTCGCAGACCTCGGCCATCGCGTTGATGAAGGAGATCTTGGTGGCGAGGAAGGAGTTCGCGGCGGTCTTCACCAGTTCGGCGGTCGGGAAGTCGGTGACGACGAACGGCGAGCCCTCGGCGACCGGGGCGGCGTACACCTCGCGGAGCAGCTTCTCGGCCCGCCCGCCGTCGCCGGGGACGCCGACGACGATCCGGTCCGGGTGCAGGGTGTCCTGGACGGCGAAGCCCTCGCGCAGGAACTCGGGGTTCCAGGCCAGCTCCACGCCGTCCGGCAGCACCCCGGCCAGCCGTTCGGCCGAGCCGACCGGCACGGTCGACTTGCCGACGACCAGCGAGCCCTCGCGGACGACGCCGGCGAGGGAGGCGAAGGCGGCGTCGACGTAGCTCATGTCGCAGCCGTACTCGCCGTGCCGCTGGGGGGTGTTCACGCAGACGAAGTGGACGTCGCCGAAGGCGCCCAGCTCCTCCCAGGAGGTGGTGAAGCGCAGCCGTCCGGTGGAGCCCTCGATCCCGGCGACGTGCCGGGCGAGCAGGTCCTCCAGGCCGGGTTCGTACATGGGGACGCGGCCGGAGGCCAGCAGCTCGATCTTCTCCGGGACGACGTCGAGGCCGAGGACCTCGAAGCCCATCTCCGCCATGGCCGCGGCGTGGGTGGCGCCGAGGTAGCCGGTGCCGATCACGGTGATCTTCAGGGCCATGCGGGACTCCAGGAGCGTCGGGCGGACGTGCCTGCCCGAGCATAGTCGGGCACTGACAAGGAGCCCGCTCACGGCCTACCCTTTGGGTTACTTAACGGTAGTTAGCAAGCCAGGGAGCTCAAGAGCATGGGCAAGGACTTCGACCTGTACCGGACCTCCGAGGAGCACGAGATGCTCCGGGAGTCGGTGCGTGCGCTGGCGGACGCGAAGATCGCTCCGT
>JOFO01000034.1 GCA_000721275.1 Microtetraspora glauca
GTCCCGTACCCGAGTCCGGACCGCCGTCCGCGCCGGCCCCGGCCCCCGCCCCCCGGCTCCGCCCCGGACCCGCCTGCTCACCGACCCGCTCCGGCCGCTCGGTCCGCTCTGGCCGCCCGGACGGCTCGCCGCCCGGCGTCGCGGCGCCCGCCGCGGGCCCGCCGGCGTCAGGGTCTTCCGCCGACTCCCCCTCCAGCGCCGCCAGTTCCGCCAGCGCCGCCTCCGGGTCCTCCGCCCCCGCCGCCGCGAGGACCCGCAGGACCTCGGCGTCCCCCTGCCGCTCCAGGCCGCGCAGCACGTACGCCGCGCGGGCGGGCGCGGAGAGCCGGGCGAGCAGCTGGTCCAGGGCCAGTTCGTCGGCCCCGCCCGCCCGGGGGAACAGCCGCAGCCCCCACACCTGCGGCAGCAGCGGCGGCAGCTGGGCGCGGCGCGGCAGGGCCAGGCGCCGCAGCGGCAGCCCGGCCACCAGCGCCTGCCGCAGCACCTCGCCGCGCACATACGCGTACCCGGGATCCACCGCGTCCTCCGGCCGCCGCGCCCCGGGCACGGCGGGCCCCGGCACCCGCCGCCGCGGCAGGGCGCGCTGGACGAGCGCGTGTGCGGTCAGCACCCGCCGGTTGCGCCCCAGCGTCGGCGGCAGGACCAGATAGGCGATGCGTACGAGGCGCGGATAGCGCTCGACGAGGGCGGCCTCGGCCTGCTCGACGTCGACGGGCCCCACGGGCGACGGGACGAGATCCTGGGTGCTCACGTTCAGCAGAACGAGCGATTCTTCCGATGGTCACCCCGGGGCCGGGCGCCCGGGGGCGCGCGGCGGCGCCCGCTACGCCGCGACCACCGTCAGCCGCTCCCGGAGCAGGGCGGTGAGCTCGTCGGGAACGCCCAGGCCGTCGCGTACGTACGCCTCCAGCGAGCCGTGGCGGGCCGCCACCTCCTCCAGCGCCGCGTCCAGGTACTCCGGCCTGACCCCGACCAGCGCCAGGACCAGATCGGGGTCGCCGCCCTGGGTGACGAAGCCCTCGATCATCGGCGCGAACGCCTGCCGCACCGCCGGGTTGACCGCCAGGTACTCCTCCCGGACGGTCGCCTCGTCCGCGCCGAGCAGCCCGAGCACCACCGTCGCCGCCCAGCCGGTGCGGTCCTTGCCGGCCGTGCAGTGGAAGAGCAGCGGCCCCGCGCCGGGCGTGGCCAGCTCGGTGAGCAGGGTCCGGTAGGAGGCGCGGGCCGAGTCGCTGGTCACGAAGGCGCGGTAGGTGCCCTGCATCGCGTCGCGGATCCGCCCGCCGCCGAGGTGCCGCTCGGCGAGCGCCGGGTCGCCGAGCAGCGTCTTGAGCCGGGCCGCCGGCGGCAGTCCGCTCGCCGCGAGCTGGTCGGCGAGCACGTCGGCGACGACCGCCCGCGCGCCGTCCGGCAGCCGGTCGGGCCGGTCGGCCCGCTCGGCGGCGGTCCGCAGGTCGACGACGGTACGGATCTTGAGCGCGCTCACCGGCTCCTCGTCGGGCTCCAGCCGGTCGAGCTGGGCGGACCGCAGGACGAGCCCGGACCGTACGGAGCGCCCGCCGCCCAGCGGGAGACCGCCGAGGTCCCGCAGGTTGGCGACGGAGGTGGCGGGTATCGCGGCCATGCGGTCGGGCTCCTCCCGTCGGGCGGCTGTCGTCCCCCCGGCGCCGGTCTCTGTCCTCCCGACCGTAAGCGCCCCGCCCCGCCCCGGCACCCCGAACCGCACCGCACAGCCCGCAGCCGCAACCACCTCCGCGCACGACCTCCCGCGCCGTGCCCACACCGAGAGGCGGTCCGCGCCCGCGACAAGAGGGGCTCCGTACCCCCGCCGAGAGGCGTCCCGCCCCCGGGAAAGTAGTCCGTTCCGTACCACCGGCAGGCGGTCTGTGCCGTCCGGCGCACGGGTGACAGCATGGCCCCGATGACGCATCCCCGGTCGCCGCTGCGCGCCTTGAGAGCCGCCCTGTTCGCGGTCGTCTGCGTCGTCCTGGCCGCGGTGGGGCATTCGTCCATGTCTGCGCACTCCCTCGGCCCGCTCACCCTTCTCACCGCCCTGGCCGCGACCGCCGCCGTCGCGTGGTGCGCGGCCGGCCGCCGCCGCGGCCCCGCCGCCTGCGCGGGCGGCACCCTCGCCGCCCAGGGCGCCCTCCACGTCGCCTTCTCCCTCACCGGCGCCCACGCCCCGGCCGCCGGCGCCGCCCCGCACGCCGCGCACCCGGCGCACGCCGCCCACCGGGCCGCCGCCCCCGACGGCCTCGCCGCCGTCCTGGACGGAGGCCCCGGCATGCTCGCCGCGCACCTGCTGGCCGCGCTGGTCTGCGGGCTGTGGCTGGCCCGCGGCGAGGCCGCGTTCTTCGCGCTCGCGGAGGCCGCGCTCACCCCGCTGAGGCACCTCCTCGCCGTCCCGCTCGGGCCCGTGCCCGTCCCCGCCGACCCGCGCCGTCCGGTCCGGCGCCCGCGCCGCGGCGCCCGGCGCCCGCACGTCGTCGTCCTCGCGCACGTCCTCTCCCGGCGCGGCCCGCCCCGGCCGTCCGTCCCCCGCGCCACGGTCCTCGGTCCGCTCGTCTGACGCCGGGGGCCGCTTCCCCCTGCCCGACGGCAGACCCCTCACGAGACTCCGAGGACAGTCATGACCATCGACGATCCCGCACGCCCCGAGACGCCCGCGGCACCCCCAGCAGCCCCGGCGGCCTCCTCCGCAACACCCGCCTCACCCGCGCCCGGCCGCCCGGGTGCCTGGAGCGCCCTGCGTCCGCTCCTCCTCCGGCTCCACTTCACCGCCGGACTCCTCGTCGCCCCCTTCCTGCTCGTCGCCGCGCTCAGCGGACTCCTGTACGCGCTCTCCTTCCAGGCCGAGAAGGTCGTGTACGCGCACGAGCTGGAGGTCCCCGTCGGCGACACCGTCCTGCCGCTGGACCGCCAGGTCGGCATCGCCCGCAAGGTGAACCCGGACGGCACCGTCACCGCCGTCTGGCCCGCCGCCGAACCGGGCGCGACCACCCGCGTCCTGATGGCCGACCCGGAGGCGCCCGAGGGCACCTCGCTGGCCGTCTTCGTCGACCCGTACACCGGCGACGTGCGCGGACAGCTGCCCAGCTACGGCAGCACCGGCGCCCTGCCGCTGCGCACCTGGATCGACGGCCTCCACCGCGACCTGCACCTCGGCGAACCCGGCCGGGTCTACAGCGAACTGGCCGCCAGCTGGCTGTGGGTGCTGGTCCTCGGCGGTCTGGTCCTCTGGTTCGCCCGGCGCCGCACGAAGCGGCGGGCGCTGCTGCTGCCCGAGGGCGGCCCGAAGTCCCGCCGCCGCACCCTCTCCTGGCACGGCTCGGTCGGCCTGTGGGCGGCGCTCGGCCTGCTGCTGCTCTCGGCGACGGGCCTGACCTGGTCGCGGTACGCGGGTGAGAACATCGGCGCCCTCCAGGACCGGCTGGGCGGCGCGACCCCGACCCTCTCGGCGGGCGCCGCCCCCGGCGCGGGCTCCGAGCACGCGGGCCACGGACCCGGCCACGGGACGGGCAGCGGCGAGCCTTCCGCGACCGCCGACATCGGCTACGACCGGGCGGTCGCGGCGGCCCGCGCCGCCGGCCTCGACAGCGCCTCGATAGCCGTGGCGCCGCCCGCCGACGGCAGCGGCTACGTCGTGAAGGAGACCGACAAGCAGTTCCCGGTGGAGCTGGACGCGGTCGCCCTGGACCCGGCCGACGGCACCGTCCTCGACCGGCTCCGCTTCGCCGACTATCCGGTCCTCGCCCAGCTGACCCGGATCGGCATCGACGCCCACACCGGTGTCTTCCTGGGCCTGTTCAACCAGCTGGTGCTCGCCGCGCTCGCCCTCGCGCTGGCGCTGATGATCCTCTGGGGCTACCGCATGTGGTGGCTGCGCCGCCCGCGCCGTCCGGTGGGCCGGGGCGCCTGGCGGCGGGTGCCGGTGACGCTGCTGCTGCCGCTCGCGGCGGCGACCGCCGTCGTCGGCTGGTTCGTCCCGCTGCTCGGCGTCAGCCTGCTGGTGCTGCTGGCCGCGGAGCTCGTCCTCACCCTGGCGGGCAGGGCGAGGACGAAGCACCCGGACCGGGCGGCCTAGGGCAGGTACTTGTAGCCGACCCGCCGCACGGTCTGGATCGTGCGGCGGTGCTCGGCGCCCAGCTTGCGCCGCAGCCGGGCCACGTGCACGTCGACCGTGCGCCCGTCGCCCACGTGCCCGTACCCCCACACCGTCTGCACCAGCTGGTCGCGGGTGTGCACCCGGTGCGGGTGGGCGACGAGGTGGGCGAGCAGTTCGAACTCCAGGTACGTCAGGTCGAGCGCCCGCCCGTCGACGGTGGCGACCCGCCGGTCGGCGTCGATGGTGACGGGCCCCTCGGGCACCGCCCCGGGTTCGGGCTCCGGCTGCGCGTCCGCCGGCAGCAGCACCAGATAGCCGACCATCGGCGGACGGCCCGGCAGTGCGGGCAGGGCGTTCGGGGGCGCCGGCAGCAGCGTGGCGCCCGGCGGCAGGAAGTCGGCGACCCGGGCCAGCCCGGCGACCTCGTCGGGGGCGACGGCGCGCAGCCGGGGACGGGGAGCGGCGAGCGGGGTGGCGGCAGCCTGGGTGTGGGCCATGGGAGTCTCAGCTCTCTCGCGAAGAAACGGACGGACAGGCGTCGTACGTCACCGCGCGTCGGCCGAAGGCCGGGACCGGACACGTCTCCGGTCGGGGCTTTAGAGGGCCGGCGCGTTCCTCACGCGCCGACAGCACCGGTCGAAGTCGTGGTGCTGCCGGGAAGGCCAGAACGGTTCGAGGTCGTACCGACCCCGTGCGCTGTCGTTCTGGATGCTGGCCATATCCCTATTAAACCAGCAGGGAACCGTGCGGGGCACCCGCCCGTCGGCCGCTGTCCACACCCTGGGACACGCGTCCACGCGAAAGTGCCCGCCGGGCGGACCGGCGGGCACTTCGGCGGAACGGGCGGGCGGCCGCCCGCGTCTGGCGGAGGATCAGACCTGGCCGGCCTTCTCCAGCGCCTCGCAGCAGGTGTCCACCAGCAGGCGGGTCACCACGTACGGGTCGACGTTCGCGTTCGGGCGGCGGTCCTCGATGTAGCCCTTGCGGTCCTGCTCGACCTGCCACGGGATGCGGACCGAGGCGCCGCGGTCGGAGACGCCGTAGGAGTACTGGTCCCACGGGGCGGTCTCGTGCAGGCCGGTCAGGCGGTCGTCGATGCCGGCGCCGTAGTTCTTCACGTGGTCGAGCGGCTTCGAGCCCTCGCCCAGCGCCTCGCAGGCGGTGATGATCGCGTCGTAGCCCTCGCGCATCGCCTTGGTGGAGAAGTTGGTGTGCGCGCCGGCGCCGTTCCAGTCGCCCTTCACCGGCTTCGGGTCGAGCGTCGCGGCGACGTTGAAGTCCTCGGCCGTGCGGTACAGCAGCCAGCGGGCCACCCACAGCTGGTCGGAGACCTCCAGCGGGGCCAGCGGGCCGACCTGGAACTCCCACTGGCCGGGCATGACCTCGGCGTTGATGCCGGAGATGCCCAGACCCGCCTTGAGGCAGTTCTCCAGGTGCGCCTCGACGATCGGACGGCCGTGGATCTCGTCCACGCCGACGCCGCAGTAGTAGCCGCCCTGCGGGGCCGGGAAGCCGTTCACCGGGAAGCCCAGCGGACGGGTGCCCTCGAAGAAGGTGTACTCCTGCTCGATGCCGAAGATCGGCTCCTGCGCGGCGTACTTCGCGGCGACCTCGGCCAGCGCGGCACGGGTGTTGGACTCGTGCGGCGTCATGTCCGTGTTGAGGACCTCGCACAGCACCAGGACGTCGTTGCCGCCGCGGATCGGGTCCGGGCAGGAGAAGACCGGCTTGAGGACGCGGTCCGACGCGTGGCCCTTGGCCTGGTTGGTGCTGGAACCGTCGAAGCCCCAGATCGGCAGCTCCGCCAGCGGCAGACCCTCACCGGCGATGATCTTCGTCTTGGAGCGAAGCTTCGCGGTCGGCTCGGTGCCGTCGATCCAGATGTACTCAGCCTTGAAGGTCACGGGGTCATCCTTAGGGCGTGGCGTGCTGCTGCGGGGATCCGCGGCGGCTCGCGGCACTGCGAGAAGTCGCGGGGCGGCGCCGGACGCCCGGCCGGTGCCCCGGCCCGCCGCGTACGGCACCTTTCGTGTGACCGCAGCTTCGCAACACGGGATTTCCCTTCGGTTGCCCGTTTGTGAACCCCGTGTTACTCAGCTTTCCCGCTCCGCCCGCACGGCCTGTGCGAGCCCGTGCGCGTCCAGCAGTCCGCCGAAGCCGGCCGACCGGATCCGCCGGACCAGCTCGTCCCGCGTGATTCCCAGCGCCTCCGCCGTCCGCCCCGGATGCCAGTCGCAGGACGCCAGCCTGCGCAGCAGATAACCCCGCCTGACCTGCGCGTCCGTCAGCCGGAAGGTCTTCAGATAGGCCGTCCGCCCCTTGTGGTCGGTGATCAGCTCGCCGATGTGCTGCTCCCGCCCGTCCCGCGCGAACGGCGGCAGGAACCGGTACAGCGCGAACGACCCCATGCGGTACACCCGCTCGAAGGCGTACGGGGTCTCCAGCAGGTCCCGCGCCATCAGCCCGTCGTGCGCCGCCGCCCAGCGCCGCTCCTGCTCCCGCGCCGCCGCCCGCAGGTCCGCGAGGTCCCGGATGCCGCCCGCGCCGTCCCGGATCCGGGCCTCGAATCCGGGCACCGGCGCGCCGTAGTGCGCGTACTGGTGCACCAGCTCGCCGTACAGGTCCTCCACCAGCGTCGGGTGCAGCAGCCGGTAGTCCTCCGGGTGCGGCACGACGAACGCCGCCGCGAGCGCGTCCGCCGCGTACACCATCACCCCGCACTGCCCCGGGTGCAGCTCGAAGACCCGCAGCGCCTCCGCGAGCCCCGGCACGTCCCACCCGGCGTACGCCGCCTCCGCGCGCGGCGAGAGCCCCTGCCGCAGCGCGGTCCGCGACCACTCGTCCCACAGCACGGACGGCCCGCCGAAGTGCAGCGCCAGATACCCCTCCAGCGCCAGGTGCAGCGGCAGGAACCGCAGCCGTCGCCCGCCGTGCCGCCGCTTCGCGAGCCGGTGGTGCGCGGCGCGCACCGGCACGGCGGCCGGCGCCCCGTCCCCGAGCCGCGTCCCGTACGCCGCCTCCTCGCGCCCCGCCCCCGACCAGTCCGCGACGAAACCGTGCGGCACGTACGAGGTGTAGGCGGTGCCGTCGCCGACGTCCACGACGGCGTCCCCCTCGGGGTCCCCGTCCGCCGCGTACACCTCCCGGCTCAGCCGCAGCCCCGCCACCGGTTCGGCCCGCACCAGCGGCACCAGCCGCACCCCGCCCCACACCTGCGCGGGCCGGGTCTCCAGCCCGGTCAGATCGATCCGCGTCACGCCGTCCGCCCCGTCCCCTGCCCCGCTCCGTGCCCCGTCCCCTGCCCCGCTCCGTGGGCCGCCAGGAAGTCCGCCACCCGCCGGTCCAGATAGGCGCGCAGCTCCGTCAGCCCGGTCCGGCCCTCCGCGAACCCGGCGATCTCCACCAGCGCCGGCAGGTCCTCCGCGTCCCGGATGCCGACCGCCGGCACCGAAGGACCCAGCCGGCGCACGTCGAACACCTCCGCGTCGTATACGGGGTTCACGTGGACGGCCGCCGTCCGCCGCCCCGGATCGAGCCGCGACCGCCAGACCCGCAGCACCTCGCCCGCGAGCCCCGGCGGCGCGTTGTCCCAGCCGTCCGAGACGATCACCAGCCGGTCCGGGCCGCCGTCGAGCGCGTCCAGGATCCGCAGGCCCAGCGGGGTCGGCCCGTACGGCCGGACGAGCAGCGGATCCGTGCCCCCCGACGTCCACCGGCCCGTGTACGCCCCCGGCGCCGCCAGCGCCTCCAGCAGGAAGTGGCAGCCGAGCGCCACGGCCAGCGGCCGGCGCCGCTTCACCGCCGAACCCGACGACGAGAAGCTGTCGTCGAGCACCGCCGCGACCCGCCCCCAGCTCCCCGCGTACGGCCCCGCCGCCCGGCGCGCCGCCGCCCGCAGCGCCCCCGTCAGCTCCCCCCGCCGCGCGGCCCGCTCCGCGAACGGCAGCGCCAGCACGTACAGCGCCAGCCGCGTCAGCGGCATCCCCGCCAGGTCCCGGGCGGTCCCGGCGGCCCGCGCGGTGCGCAGCCGCTCCAGCCGGGTCATCCGGGGCGCGATCCGCTCCAGGAACACCTCCCGGGGCACCCCGTGCTTCGCCGCGAACCCCTCGGCGACGCTGAACGGCAGCCCGTACAGCGCGGCCTCCTCGTAGTGCGCCCGCCGGTACTCCTCCAGCGTCGGGTGCGCGTACCGCACCCGGCGGCCCGGCGCGAAGAGGAAGTCGCCGGTCTCGGCGTCGGCGGCCGGCACGTGCGCGTGCCGCAGCGCGGCCTTCACCCCCGCCCGGTACTTCACCGCGTCCAGCGCCGGATCCGGCCGCGCGGCCAGCCACTCCCGCACGATCGCGCGCGTCCGCCGGTTGTTCACGCCCGCCCGCCGCAGCTCCCGGAACAGCCGGTACACCCGCTGCGGCGCCATCCGCGCCAGCCGGGCCGCGATCAGCCGCCCCTCCCCGTCGCCGGCCTCGCCGGGCGTCCGCAGCAGCTGCCCGACGACGAGCGCGGCGTTGTGGTCGTTGATGTCGAGCGCCAGGCACGCGGCGTACAGGGGGCGGTAGTTGATCCGTACGTACGCGTGGAGGAAGTCCAGCGACAGCCGCTGCTCCTCGGCCGGGGAGCGGAACTCCCGCTGCCCGGTCGCGGTCACGGCCGCGTTGACGAACTGCAGCACGTCCTCGGCGGCGACCAGCTCGGACACCACGGCCCCCTTTCTCCGCGCGTCGGCGTGCCGGCCGGGGAGAGGGAGCGCGAACAGCGAAGACGTTGCTTCAGGCAGGTTCCGGAAGTCGCGCCGAAGTCCCGCGGCCGGCACCCCCGCACGCTAACCGGCGCCGGGGCGGCGGCGCCAGCCGAAAACGGGCGGGACCCGGCCGCCCCGGCCGATACCGGGTGGGACGCGACCGCCCCCGCCGATACCGGGTGGGACGCGACCGCCCCGGCCGGGCAGACTGGGGCCCATGGCGACCCTCTCCGCATCCCCGTCCCCGTCCCCGTCTCGGCGTCCCCGCATCGGACTCGTCGGCACCGGCCCGTGGGCCGCCCGCACCCACGCGCCCGCGCTCGCCGCGCACCCGGGGGTCGAGTTCGCCGGCGTGTGGGGCCGGCGCCCGGAGGCCGCCGCCGAACTCGCCGCCGCGTCCGGCACCCGCGCGTACGAGGACCTGGACGTCCTCCTCGCCGAGTGCGACGCCGTCGCGGTGGCGCTGCCGCCGGACGTCCAGGCCACCGTTGCCGCCCGCGCGGCCCGGGCCGGCTGCCACCTGCTCCTCGACAAGCCGCTCGCCACGACGGTCACCGCGGCCCGCGAGGTCGCCGAGGCGGCGGAGAAGGCGGGCGTCGCCTCCGTCGTCTTCTGCACCCTGCGCTTCGCGCCCGAGACGGCCCGCTGGATCGAGGAGCAGCGCGCGGCGGGCGGCTGGTACGTCGCCGAGGCCCGCTGGCTCGGCTCGCTCTACGCGGCCGGCTCCGCGAGCCCGTACGCCGACTCGCCCTGGCGCCGCGAGAAGGGCGGCCTGTGGGACGTCGGCCCGCACGTCCTCTCCGTCCTCCTGCCGATCCTCGGCGACGTGACGTCGCTGACGGCCGTGAAGGGCCCGGCGGACACCCACCACCTGACGCTCCGTCACGCCTCGGGCGCGAGCAGCACCGCCACCCTCACCCTCAGCGCCCCGCCGGCCGCGGCGGGCGCCGCGATCACCCTGCACGGCACGGCGGGCCGCGCGGACCTCCCCGGCTGGAACGGGGCGGTGGAGGCGTACGGCCACGCCGTCGACGCCCTCCTCACGGCCGCCCGCACCGCCACCCCGCACCCCTGCGACGCCCGCTTCGGCCTCCGCCTCACCGAACTCCTCACCGAGGCCGAGGCCCGCGCGGCGGCGGTCTGACGGCGGGCCGGGCCGCCCGCCCCGCTCAGGCGCCCGAAGCGGCCCGGCCGCGCCCGAGCGCGTCCCGCACGGCCTCTTCCGTGCGGGCGACGACGGCCGTGCCGTCCTCCGCGGTGATGATCGGCCGCTGGATGAGCCTGGGGTGCGCGGCCAGCGCCTCGATCCACCGTTCCCGGTCCCCGGGCCGCCGCCCCCACTCCTTCACCCCGAGCTCCTTGGCGACGGCCTCACCGGTGCGCGTGATGTCCCACGGCTCCAGTCCCAGCCGCTCCAGGACTCCCCGGATCTCGTCGGCGGTCGGCACGTCCTCCAGGTACTTCCGGACGGTGTACTCGGCCCCCTCCGCGTCGAGCAGGGTGAGGGCGCCGCGGCACTTGGAACAGGCGGGATTGATCCAGATCTCCATCTCCCCAAACTACCGCCGAACCCCGTCCGACCAGGCCCGATTGTCAGTGGCAGCACCTAAAATGGAAGGCAGAAGGCAGGGGCCCAGGGGAGGCCCCCGCCCCCGTTCGCCAGGAGGTAGCCCATGGCAACAGCCGTGATCCGCAGGCCGTCCATCGAACCCTTCACGCCGCTCCAGAAGAAGCCCCTCCCGGCCGGCCGCCCGCGCGAGTGGTACGTCACCCACAACCGCCGCCTCAAGGCCATGCGCCTCGCGATCGCGCTCCTCGACTCCGGGATCTACATCCCGTCCAAGGCGACGAACGCCACCATCCGCACCACGGCCCACCGCATAGGCATCCACCCGCCCTCCGACACCACCTGCCGCCTGGTCCGCACGTTCATCCGCCAGCACCACTGACCGAACCGTCCCGCCGCCGCCCCGGGGCCACCGGGGCGGCGGCGGTGGCGCTCCCGGCCCCTCCGGCCTTGCGCGAGGAGCGGAGGCGCCGGTGACGGAGCACGGCGATCCACCACCGCAACAGGTCCTCGGACCGGGCGGGCACCAGGATGCGCAGCGCCCGCAGGGCACACCACATCAGCGCCGTGAACATCGCCATCAGACAGGCCGCCCACCAGGGGACGCCCGCGTCGATCACCGGAAGCTGGATCACGAGGCCCGCACCTCCGGCCGGAGGCGCAGCGTGGCGCTCCCGAGGGTGATGACGGTGTGTCCGCCGTCCCGCTGCCGCACGGCGCCGGCGATCCCGGCGACCGGGTCCGTCAGCGCGGCGACGAGGTCTCTCTCGTAGGGAACCGCACCCCAGCTCAACACCCAGTGGTCTCCACGGCCGCGCAGGGTCCGGTGCTGGCGGTGGTCCAGGTCGAGCCAGCCGGGGCGGGTCAGCGGATCGTAGAACCAGTTGCCGATGGCCCAGGAGCGGTGGGGATCGCGGGCGGTGACGCGCGTCAGCACGCCGGCGATCAGGCGCTGCGCGTCCTCGGTGGCCTCGGGCACCCGGCGCAGCTGCTCCTCCTCGGCCCGGGTGACCGGCACGGCGGTGGTCAGGGCGTCGAAGTTCGGCTCGGAGACGGGGCCTTCCGCCCTGCCCGAGACGTGCCCCGTGACGACCAGCTCGGCTCCCGTCGGCAGGTGGCGCAGCACGTAACCGGAGGACCCGCGGTGCTCCACGAGCCGGAGGCCCGGCAGCCCGCTCCCGCCCATGGGGCCCCGGAGCAGGCGCCGCGTCACGTTGTCGGGGACGCTCGCGATGATCACCAGGCGGTCCCAGCGCGGGGACATGGTGAGGGTGTACCTGGAGAGGACCGAGACGTGCCATCCGGCGGGGCCCTCGTACGCGTGCGGATCGTTGTTGAGGTACCCGAGCGCGAGCAGCACCCGGAAGGCGCGCTGCTCCGGACGGCACTCGTCGAGACCGAGGGAGCGGTGCCGGGCGATGCCCGACCTCGCGGTGTCCAGCGTCTCACCGGTGTAGCGGGCGCGGTCGCGTGCGGTGGACGTGTGTGCGGGCATGCTTCACCTCACTGCCGCCCGGTCGGCGCGTCAGGGATCACATACCTGAGGACAACGGAGAACTCACCCACGCGGCAGGTGCTCCCCACCTTTGCCCGGCTTCGGCGAGTACCGGGCTCGCGTACTTCTGCCGGCTCCCGGACCCGCGTGGAGGACCGGCGACCGGCGCCACGTTACCCGAACCCCGAAGGTTCGCGGGGGAGAACGGCACAGACAACGGGACAGACAAGGGCACAGACAACGGCGAGGGCCGCCGTCCCCGGGGTGTCCGGGGGCGGCGGCCCTCAGTGGTGCGTGTGGTGCGCCTCGCGGTTCAGAGGTCGTAGTAGAGCTCGAACTCGTGCGGGTGCGGGCGGAGCTGGATCGGGGCGATCTCGTGGGTGCGCTTGTAGTCGATCCACGTCTCGATCAGGTCGGAGGTGAAGACGCCGCCGGCCTGGAGGTACTCGTTGTCCTCCTCCAGGGCCTTGAGCACGGCCTCCAGGTTGGTCGGGACCTGCGGGACGCTCGCGTGCTCCTCGGGGGCGAGCTCGTACAGGTCCTTGTCGATCGGCTCCATGGGCTCGATCTTGTTCTTGACGCCGTCGAGGCCCGCGAGGAGCAGCGCGGAGAAGGCGAGGTACGGGTTCGAGGACGGGTCCGGCGCGCGGAACTCGACGCGCTTGGCCTTCGGGTTCGAGCCCGTGATCGGGATGCGCATGGCGGCGGAGCGGTTGCGCTGCGAGTACACCAGGTTGACCGGCGCCTCGAAGCCCGGGACCAGGCGGTGGTAGGAGTTCACCGTCGGGTTGGTGAAGGCGAGCAGCGACGGGGCGTGCTTGAGGATGCCGCCGATGTAGTAGCGCGCGGTGTCCGACAGGCCCGCGTAACCGGCCTCGTCGTAGAACAGCGGGGCGCCGTTGGACCACAGCGACTGGTGGACGTGCATGCCCGAGCCGTTGTCGCCGAAGATCGGCTTCGGCATGAAGGTCGCGGACTTGCCGTTCCGCCAGGCGACGTTCTTGATGATGTACTTGAACAGCATCAGGTCGTCGGCCGACGCGAGCAGCGTGTTGAACTTGTAGTTGATCTCGGCCTGGCCGGCGGTGCCCACCTCGTGGTGCTGGCGCTCGACCTGGAGGCCGACCTTCTCCAGCTCCAGGGACATCTCGGCGCGCAGGTCGGCGAAGTGGTCGACCGGCGGGGCCGGGAAGTAGCCGCCCTTGTAGCGGACCTTGTAACCGCGGTTGTTCTCCTCCGCACCGGTGTTCCAGGCGCCGGCCTCGGAGTCGATGTGGTAGAAGCCCTGGTTCGCGGAGGTCTCGAAGCGCACCGAGTCGAAGACGTAGAACTCGGCCTCGGGGCCGAAGTACGCGGTGTCGGCGATGCCGGTGGAGGCCAGGTACGCCTCCGCCTTCTTCGCGATGTTCCGCGGGTCGCGGCTGTACGCCTCGCCCGTGATCGGGTCGTGGATGAAGAAGTTGATGTTGAGCGTCTTGTCGCGGCGGAACGGGTCCAGGCGGGCCGTGGAGAGGTCGGCGCGCAGCGACATGTCGGACTCGTGGATGGCCTGGAAGCCGCGGATCGAGGAGCCGTCGAACGCCAGCTCCTCGGACGGGTCGAAGGCCGTCGCCGGGATCGAGAAGTGCTGCATCACGCCGGGCAGGTCGCAGAAGCGGACGTCGACCATCTTGACGTCTTCGTCCTTGATGAACTTCGCGACTTCTTCGGCGTTCTGGAACCCGTGCTTGGACATCCAACTCCTCCTACTCCCGGCCCGGGGAGGGGCGGGGTTGCAGCTCGGTGATGCACCAGTGCGGTGGCGCACGCTCGCTCCCGACCCTAGGCAGTCGGGATTTCTCCAGCATGACCCATTTGTTTCGTCGAAGTTAACCGGGCCGGGTGGCGGCCCTCCGTGTCGTGCCCCATCCGCACCCGGACCGAAGTGATCGAAAACGGGCGCAGTACCGTGGTCGGGTGGACAACAGGCAAGCACTCGGATCGTGGCTCTCCGGCCCCCGTGCCGCGGCGGAGCAAGCAGGCGTCGACTTCGGCTACCGGGGGCGGCAGCTGGGCCTCCCGGAGGAGGGACCCGGCTCCATCGCCCGGCCCGGGGCGCGGCTCGGCGCGCTCGCCGTGGACTGGGGCCTGTGCCTGCTGATCGCATACGGTCTCCTCACGGACGGCTACAACCAGGCGACGGCCAACTGGGCCCTGCTCATCCTGTTCGTCCTGAACGCCGCGACCGTCGGCACCGTCGGCGCCACCCCCGGCAAGCTGCTCTTCCGGCTGCGGGTGATCGCGGTGGGCGGCGGCCGGCTGTCGCTGCCGCGCGCGGTGCTCCGCGCGGCCCTCACCTGCCTGGCGATCCCCGCGCTGGTCTGGGATCGGGACGGCCGCGGCCTCCACGACCGCTTCACCGGCGCCGTCCAGGTCCGCGCCTGACGGCCCCGCCGGCCGGCGGACCGGAGACGGAGAACGAACAGGCGGTGCCGACGGAAAAAGGCGGTGCCCCGGACCTTCCGCAGGTCCGGGGCACCGCCTTTTTCCGTCTCGTGCGCGTCAGCGCATCTTTCCGCCGCGCGGCATCTTCATGCCCTTCGGCATGGGGCCCTTCGGCAGCGGCATGTTGCTCATGAGGTCGCCCATCGCCCGCAGCCGGTCGTTGGCGGCCGTCACCTGGGGGCCGCTGAGCAGGCGGGGCAGCTTCAGCATCTTGGTGCGGACCTTCTTGAGCGGGACCTGGCCCTGCTCCTCGTCGTTGCCGACGACGATGTCCGTCACCGGCACGTCGACCAGGATGCGGGCCATCTTCTTCTTCTCGGCCGCGAGGAGGGGCTTCAGCCGGTTCGGGTTGCCCTCGCCGACCAGGACGATGCCCTGGCGGCCGACGGCCCGGTGCACCACGTCCTGGCTGCGGTTCATCGCGACCGCGGGGGTCACGGTCCAGCCGCGCCCGATGTTCTGCAGCACCGCCGCGGCGGCGCCCGGCTGTCCCTCCATCTGCCCGAAGGCCGCCCGCTCGGCGCGCCGCCCGAAGACGATCGCCATCGCCAGCAGCGCCAGCACGAAGCCCAGGATGCCCAGGTAGACCGGGTGTCCGATCAGGAAGCCGATACCGAGGAGGACACCGAGTACGACGATGCCCACGCCGGCCACGACGAGCCCGACCTTGGGGTCGGCCTTCCGGGTCATCTTGTACGTGAGGGCGATCTGCTTCAGTCGCCCGGGGTTCGCGGCGTCAGCGCCGCCCGTGTTTGCCTTCCTCGCCATGCCTTGAAGTCTACGTGGCCCGCGACGTCCGGCCAGACGCGGCCTCCAGGACGTGCTGGGCCTCGATGCGGTCCTTGGCGCGGCGGCGGTCCTCCAGGACGGCGGTCCAGGCGTTGCGCCGGGCGGTGCGCTGTCCGGCGCCCAGGAGCAGCGACTCGACGGCGCGCAGGGCGCCGGTGACGGAGGGGAGGGCGCGGGCGCGGAGGTGCGTCGGCGCGGCTGCGGCCGGCATGCGGGGTCCTCTCTCGGAAGCGGATGAGACGAGGTGGGGGGGAGTCATGGTGGCGGTGCGTGGAACCATGCTCACAGAACGGTGTTACCAGGGCATGACCCGGCGGTCAAACACTGATGAAAGCCCGGCGAGAGCGCCCGGACGGCGGAGCGGCCCGTACCGCCCCGCTGAACTGCGGAGCCGTACGGGCCGCTCTGCCCGACGTATTACTTCCCGGTAGTCACCTGTGCGGCGACTCACACGCGGCCACGGCCTCAGGCCATCCGCGCGCGTGGCCTCAGACCGCCTGCACGGCCTCCACCGCCGCGCCCCGCTTCTCGATCGCCTGCTGGTACAGGCGGCCCGCGCGGTACGAGGAGCGGACCAGCGGGCCCGACATCACGCCGGAGAAGCCGATCTGGTCGGCCTCCTCCTTCAGCTCCACGAACTCCTGCGGCTTCACCCAGCGCTCGACGGGGTGGTGCCGGACGGAGGGGCGCAGGTACTGGGTGATGGTGATGAGCTCGCAGCCGGCGTCGTGCAGCTGCCGCAGCGCCTCGCTGACCTCCTCGCGGGTCTCGCCCATGCCGAGGATCAGGTTGGACTTCGTGACCAGGCCGTGGTCGCGGGCCTGGGTGATGACGTCCAGGGAGCGCTCGTAGCGGAAGCCGGGGCGGATCCGCTTGAAGATCCGCGGCACCGTCTCCACGTTGTGCGCGAAGACCTCGGGGCGGGAGTCGAAGACCTCCTTGAGGAGCTCCGGCACCGCGTTGAAGTCGGGGGCGAGCAGCTCGACCTTGGTGCGGCCGGCGGCGCGCTCCGCGGTCTGCTGGTGGATCTGCCGGACGGTCTCCGCGTACAGCCAGGCGCCGCCGTCCTCCAGGTCGTCGCGGGCGACGCCGGTGATGGTGGCGTAGTTCAGGTCCATCGTGACGACGGACTCGCCCACGCGGCGCGGCTCGTCGCGGTCGAGGGCCTCCGGCTTGCCGGTGTCGATCTGGCAGAAGTCGCAGCGCCGGGTGCACTGGTCACCGCCGATGAGGAAGGTCGCCTCGCGGTCCTCCCAGCACTCGAAGATGTTGGGACAGCCCGCCTCCTGGCAGACCGTGTGCAGGCCCTCGCTCTTCACGAGGCTCTGCATCTTCGTGTACTCCGGACCCATCTTCGCGCGGGTCTTGATCCACTCGGGCTTGCGCTCGATGGGGGTCTGGGCGTTCCGGACCTCCAGGCGCAGCATCTTGCGTCCGTCGGGGGCGACTGCGGACACATCGGCTCCTGTAGCTTCGATTCTTCGGCGCACACCAGGGTACGCCCGTTGCTTCCATGCCTTGCTACGTCTGGCCAACCCGTGGCCAGAGCCCGGCATTCCTCAGGCGGACGCCGTCTCCACCGGCCGCTCGATCTCCCGCGGCTTCGGCTCCGCGTTCTCCAGCACGTCGCGCAGGTGCCGCTCCAGGACCGGGAGCACCTCGTCGATGGTGACGTCGCGGCCCAGCTCGTGGGCGAGGGAGGCGACGCCGGCGTCGCGGATGCCGCACGGGATGATCCGGTCGAACCAGGCGTTGTCCGGGTTCACGTTGAGGGCGAAGCCGTGCATGGTGACGCCCTTGGCGACGCGGATGCCGATCGCGGCCAGCTTGCGGTCCTCGCGGCGCTGGCCGGCGTTGGAGGGGGCGTACTCGGGGCCGTGCAGACGGGGGTCGAACTCCTCGTCGGTCAGCCGCGGGTCGAAGTCCAGCGAGAGGCCGCCGAGCGAGGGCCGCTCCTCGACCGGGTCGCCCAGCACCCAGACGCCGCTGCGCCCCTCGACGCGGGTGGTCGCCACGCCGAACTCGGCGGCGGTGCGGATCAGCGCCTCCTCCAGGCGGCGCACGTGCGCGACGACGTCCACCGGGCGGGGCAGCTTGAGGATCGGGTAGCCGACCAGCTGGCCGGGGCCGTGCCAGGTGATCTTGCCGCCGCGGTCGACGTCGATGACCGGGGTCCCGTCGAGCGGGCGCTCGCTGTCCTGGGTGCGCCGTCCGGCCGTGTACACCGGCGGGTGCTCCAGGAGCAGACAGGTGTCGCCGATCTCGTCGGCGAACCGCGCGGCGTGCACCTCGCGCTGCTTGTCCCAGGCCACCTGGTAGTCGACGGCGTCCTCGCCGAAGCCCAGGCGGACGAATTGCAGCTCACTCACGGCCATGCCTCCTCCTGGGTGCCCGCGGCCGGGTTCCGGGGATCGTCCCGGGGCGGGAGCCGGCCCGGCACCCTGCGTCTTACGCGCCCCTGCCACTGTACGGCGACCCCGCGCGAACGTTCGGGGCAGGTGGAGGCGCACCCGTGGTGAGGGCCGTGAGGGCCGCCGGGTCAGCGGCGGGTGGCAACGGGGGTTCCGGTTCCTCACACGATCGGATGAATGTGGGGCGAAGTAGGCGGTACGGGCCGGGATGACCGCTACATTCACGCCGTTCCATGAGGGTCGAGACGGGTCGCGACCTGCGCCCGGAAGGCAGGAGACCGCACAGCCGATGACGGAACGACCACCGCAGCGCGTCCCGAACCGCCAGCTCGCCGCGCTCATCGCCGAAGCCGGCTTCTCCCACGCGGGTCTCGCCAGAAGGGTGGACCAGCTGGGCCTGGAGCACGGGCTCGACCTGCGGTACGACAAGACCTCCGTGACCCGCTGGCTGCGCGGCCAGCAGCCCCGCGGCACCACGCCCGCCCTGATCGCCGAGGTCTTCACCCGCCGTCTCGGCCGCCGGCTCTCCGCCCAGGACCTCGGCCTCGACGCCTGCGCGCCGGTCTACGCCGGACTGGAGTTCGCCGCCACCCCCGAGGAGGCCGTGGACATCGTCAGCGGCCTCTGGCGCAAGGACTCCGGCAGCCACGCCGAACTCCGCAAGATCGCCTTCACCCCCGCCGGCCTCGTCGTCCCCAGCCGCGACTGGCTGATCGGCCGCGCCGACGACCGGGTCGCCCGCGGCGAGCCCGCCGCCCCCGTGCCCGTGGTCCGCCCCGGCGGGACCGGCGGCGGACCGGTCCGCGCGATCGGCACCGGCACCGACCCCCGGGTGCCCCCGCAGGGCCGGTACTCCGTCCCCCGCCAGCGCGGCACCGAGCGCGGCCCCGGCCAGCGCGTCACCGGCGGCGACATCGCCGCCCTCCGCTCCGTCGGCGACCTCTTCCGCACCCTCGACCACGCCTACGGCGGCGGCCACGCCCGCCAGGCCCTCGTCCGCTACCTGGAGCACGAGGCCGAACCGATGCTCCGCGGCACCTACGGCGAGGCCACCGGCCGGCGCCTCTTCGCCGCCGCCGCCGACCTCACCCGGCTCGCCGGCTGGACCTCGTACGACATCGCCGCCCACGGCCTCGCCCAGCGCTACTTCGTGCAGGCGCTGCGGCTCGCCCAGGCCGCCGGGGACCGCGCCTACGGCTCGTACGTGCTCCTCACCATGAGCTGCCAGGCCGTCTACCTCGGCCACGGACGGGAGGCCGTGCAGCTCGCCCGGGTCGCCCAGCAGGGCGTCGGCTCCTCCGCGCCGCCCGTCGTCCAGGCGATGCTGCACGCCGTCGAGGCCCGCGGCCACGCCGTCCTCTCCGAGGCCCGCGCGTGCAGCGCCGCCCTGGTCCGCGCCGAGCGGGCCCTGGAGGCCGCCCGGCCCGGCGACGAGGTGCCGCCGTGGGCCCGCGCCTTCGACGAGGCCCAGCTCGCCGACGAGCTGGGCCACTGCCACCGCGACCTCCAGCAGTACCGCCCCGCCGCCCAGCACGCCGAGCGCGCCCTCCAGCTCCGCGCCCCCGGCTACGCCCGCAGCCGGCTCTTCTGCCGGGTCGTCCTCGCCACCGCCCGGCTCGCCCTCGGCGAGCTGGACCAGGCGTGCGCGCTGGGCGCCGAGGCCGCCCAGCAGGCCGCCGAGATGCGCTCGGCCCGCGCGATCGAGTACGTCCGCGACTTCGAGCGCCGCCTGGAGCCCTACCGGGACGCCCCGCCCGTCCGCACCTACCGCGACCGCGTCGCCGCCCTCGGCTGACCCCCGCCGCGCCCGGGCGGCGACGGCCTACGCGGCCTCCTCCTCCGTCTCCTCCACGGCCGGCGGGCGCAGCCCCAGGTCGGCCAGGACGGCCCCGGCGGCGCGCTCCCCGGTGCCCAGCGTCGAGCGCAGGGTGCCCGCCCCCCGGTGGTCGCCGCACACGTACAGACCCGCGAGCAGCCGCACCGAACGGCACGGGTCGTGCGCCGGGGGAGTGGCGAGCACCGCGTCCCGGGTGTGGTGGAGGGCCAGCAGCTCCCACTCGTCCGTGGACGTGCCGTACAGCGCCGCCAGGTGCTTGCGCACCCGCCGCTCGGTGTCGTCCGGCGGCGTCCCGAGGACCGTCGAGGTGATCAGCGGCCGGCCCGCCGGCGCCCGCGCCGGGTCCACCGCGCTCATCACCGCCGTGTGCGCCACCGGACCGCCCGGGTCCGACTCCAGCAGCAGCGCCGGCTCGGCCGTGGGCGCCACCGGCGCCGTGTGGTGCAGCACCGTCACCGGGTGGTACGCGGGCACCCGCAGGCCCGGCAGCAGCCCGGCCGCCGTCCGCGCCCCCGTCGCCAGCACCACCGCCCGGCAGCCGAACGTGCCGTGCTCGGCCGTGCCCACCCGCGCCGCCGACACGTCCGTGACCCGCACCCCGGTCCGTACCGTGCCCGCCGGCAGCGCCGCCGCCAGCCGCTCCGGGAGCGCCGCCGCGCCGCCCTCCGGCACCGACACCCGGCCGCGCGCGAAGGCCCGCAGCGCCAGGTCGGCCCGCCGGCTCGACACCGCCAGGTCCGGGTCGGCGAGGAGGGCCGCCAGCAGGGGCCGCAGCACGGTCTGGACGGTCCGGGCGGGCAGCCGGCCCGACAGCGCCTCCCGCGCGGTCCGCTCCGGCCGGGCGAGCAGCCGCTGGGTGGGCGTCGCCGCGAGCCGGACCAGCGAGGCGCCGAGCCGGGCCTGGTCCAGCGAGGCCGCCGGATGCCGGGGGGCGCTCGCGAGGGCGCGCGCCACGGTGAGCGCGCCCCTCCGGTTGCGGGGGTGCGGGGCGCCCCAGCGGGCGTACCGTCCGTCGGTGTGGACCAGGACCCCGGGCGCGAAGGGGCGCGACGTCACGCTGTCGAGCCCCGGCAGGGCCCGCAGCTCCTCCGGTGCGAGGGTGAGCAGCCGGCCCACCCGGTCGAGCCGGAAGCCGTCGGTCTCGCCGGTGGCGTGCCGGCCGCCGACGAACGGCTCGGCCTCCAGGACCGCGACCGAGAGGCCCGCCCCGGTCAGCCGCCGGGCCGCCGTGAGCCCGGCGATCCCGGCGCCGACGACGACCACGTCGACCTCGTCCGTGTGCGGTGTCCGTCCTGCCCGCTGTGCGCTGCGTGCGGTACTGAGCACGTGCCCCTCCCCAGGTCTGCGCCGCCTGTTGGGGGCCTATGCCCCCAACCGGCCCCCGGAATGCCCGAGTTCGCGATCCGTGTCGACTGGTGGGCACCGAGGGTAGGCAGCGCTCCCACCGCCCGGCGCCCGCGCGCGGCGGGCTTGCCGGAGCACGGGGGAGCGCAGGGAGCGCAAAGGCCCCGCGGGGAGCGGCGGTTCAGTCGGCGGCGGCCCGGATCGCGGCGTCGATGGTGGGGAAGGCGAAGGTGAAGCCGGAGGAGAGCAGCCGGCCCGGCAGCACCCGCTGGCTGCCGAGGACGTCGGCCGCGAAGTCGCCGAGGACGAGCCGCAGCGCGGGCGCGGGGACCGGGAAGGGGGTCGGGCGACGCAGCACCCGGCCCATGGCGGCGGTCACCTCGCGGTTGGTGACCGGTTCCGGCGCGGTCAGGTTCACCGGCCCGGAGAGCCCCGGTGTGTCCATCAGGTGCCGCAGCGCGGCGACCTCGTCGTGGAGCGAGATGAACGACCAGTACTGGCCGCCGTCGCCCAGCCGCCCGCCGAGCCCGGCCCGGAAGACGGGGAAGAGCCGCCCCCAGGCGCCGCCCTGACGGGCCACCACCAGTCCGGTGCGGGCGTACGTCACCCGGATCCCGGCGTCCTCGGCGGGGGCCGCGGCGGCCTCCCACTCGACGCACACCGAGGGCAGGAAGCCGCTGCCGGCCGGGGCGCTCTCGTCGACCGCGCGGCTGCCGGTGTCGCCGTACCAGCCGAGGGCGGTGCCGCAGACCAGCGTCTCCGGCGGCTCGGCGAGCCCGGCGAGGGCGCGGGCGAGCGCGGTGGTGCCGAGCACCCTGCTGTCCCGGATCTCCTTCTTGTACGCCTCGGTCCAGCGGCGCTCGCCGACGCCGGCGCCCGCCAGGTGCACGACCGCGTCGACGCCGACGAGCCCGGCGCCGTCCACGTACAGCCGCTTCGGGTCCCACTCGACCTCGTCGGCGGTCCTGGCGGGGCGGCGGACGAGCCGCAGGACGTCGTGCCCGTCGGCGCGCAGGGAACGGACGAGGGCGGCGCCGATCAGGCCGGAGGCCCCGGTGACGGCGACGCGCTTGCGGAGGGCGGAAGGCTGCATGGTCCCATCCTGCCCGGTGCGGGGGCGGGCGTGGCAGAGTGGCCGCCATGACCGCGCCGGACCGTCTCGTCATCCGCACCGCCGTCCCGGACGACGCCGGGCCGCTGGGCCGGCTGGACCGGGCGACCTGGTCGCCGCTGCACGCGGTGGCGCCCGCGCCGGCGGAGCCGTACCCGCCGTTCTTCGACGAGCGGCACCGGCCGGAGGACCACCTCGTCGCCGAGCGCGACGGTGCCCTGCTGGGGTACGTGCGGGTGGGGCGGCCCACGCCGCTCCCGTCCAACGCGCACGTCCGGCAGATCCAGGGCCTCGCCGTCGCCGACGCGGCGCGGGGCCGGGGGGTGGGCCGGGCGCTGCTGCGGGCGGCCCTGGCGAAGGCGGCGGCCGACGGCGCCACCCGGATCACCCTGCGGGTCCTCGGCCACAACGGCCCGGCCCGCGCCCTCTACGAGGCGGAGGGCTTCACCGTCGAGGGGGTCCTGCCCGGCGAGTTCGTCCTCGACGGCGAGCCCGCCGACGACGTCCAGATGGGCCGCTCACTCCCTTAGCCGGCGGTCCACAGCGTCACCCCGCCCATCAGTTCGCGCAGGCAGCGCAGGGCGAGGGCGGCCGGGGAGCCGGGGCCCTCCACGGGGGCGTCGGACTCGGCCCAGCTCTCCAGCGCGACGCGGATCGCGTCGGTGGCCGCCGCCGCGGCCAGCCGCACCTCCAGCGGGTCGGCGTCCGGCCCGGCGAGCGCCGCCAGGACCTCGCGGAGCCGTTCCTCGGACTCCTGGTTGACCCGGTACCAGACCGCCCGCAGCGCCGGGTCCTCGGCCGAGGCGCGCAGCAGCCCCCGGGTCCAGCGCAGTCCCTCCGCGGCGGCCTCGTCCGCCGGGGTGAGGGAGGCGGCGATCGAGCCCTCCAGGGCGGCGGCCAGGGGGGTGCCGGGAGCGGTGGCGGCGAGCGATTCCCGCCACCGGTCGCCGCCGCCCGCGAGGAGCGGGGCGACCGCGTCCTGCTTGGAGCGGAAGTAGCGGTAGAAGGTGCGCAGCGCGACCCCGGACCGCTGGGCGATGGACTCGGCGGTGGTGCCGTCCGGCCCGTGCTCGGTGAAGAGCTCGGCCGCCGCGCGGGCGATGTCCAGCTGGGTGGCGGCCTTGCGGCGCTGGGTCAGGGAGGGCGTCGCGGGGGCGGGCTCGGATCGCTTGGTCACCGTACGAGGGTACGCCCCGGATGCCGGACCTGCATGACGTGCACTTGTGGCAAAACGTGCCACCAAGGCGTACGGTGGCAGCGATTCCGACAAGCGCCCGACACCGAGAGGCCGCCGCCATGAACCAGCTCACCCGTTACGAGAACCGCCGCGCCCTGGTCACCGGCGGCGGCTCCGGCATCGGCCAGGCCACCGTCCTGCGCATGCTCGCCGAGGGCGGCCGGGTCGTCGCCGCCGACATCAGCGAGGACGGCCTGAAGGACACCGCCGCCAAGGCGGGCGACGCAGCCGGCCGCCTCACCACCGTGGTCGTGAACGTCGCCGACGAGGAGTCCGTCCGGGCCGGCGTCGCCGCCGCCGTCACCGCCCTCGGCGGCCTCGACGTGCTGGTCAACGCGGCCGGCGTGCTCCGCTCCTCGCACACCCACGAGACCAGCCTCGACGCCTTCGAGCAGGTGCTCCGGATCAACCTCACCGGCACCTTCCTCGTGATCCGCGAGGCGATCCCGGCACTCCTGGAGGGCGACGGCCCCGCCGTCGTGAACTTCTCCTCCACCTCGGCGGTGTTCGCCCACCCCTACATGGCGGCCTACGCGGCCAGCAAGGGCGGCATCCAGTCCATGACCCACGCCCTCGCCGCCGAGTACGCCAAGCAGGGCATCCGCTTCACCGCCGTCCAGCCCGGCTCCATCTCCTCCGGCATGACCGACGGCTCCGGCGCCAGCAAGCAGTCCATGGGCCCCGGCCTCCCCGCCGACGCCGACATGACGCTCTTCATGAAGCTCGCCCCCGCCCTCGGCCAGGGCTTCGCCGGCCCCGAGACCGTCGCCGGCGTCGTCGCGATGCTCGCCTCCGAGGACGGCCGCTTCATCACCGGCACCGAGGTCCGCGTCGACGGCGGCACCCACTTCTGACCGGACCGCCCGCGGTTCGGGCCCCGCCCCGGCGACCCCGCCGGCCCCCGGCGGTCAGGGCCTGAACCGCTCCCACAGCCGGGGCAGCCGGGCCGCCAGGGCCTCCTCGTCCGCCAGGTCCAGCGGCACGCCCTCCGGCTCCCCGTCCGGCATCACGAGCCCCAGGTCCGGCGTCTCCGTCCCGGTCAGCGTCTCGTACGCCTCGTCCGCCGCGAACCCCAGCTCCTCGCCGTCCCCGTCCAGCTCCGGATCGAACGCCTCCAGCAGCTCCGCCAGCTCGTCCGGATCGGCGACACCGCCCTCGTACACCTCCCGGCCCTGGCCGATCAGCCAGCAGCGGAAGGCGTCGAACCCCTCCTCGACGGCCCCCGCCCCGTCCAGCAGCACCACCGCCGCACCCCACACGTCCCAGTGGTACGCGCGGTTGAACCGGGCCTCGAAGTGGCGCGCGTAGTCCAGCACCGTCTCCGGATCCAGCCGGGTCAGCCGCTCCACGAGCAGATCCGCCTGCTCCTCGGCGTCGCCCTCGGCCTCCTCGCGGGTGGCGTCGATGATCTCCCAGAACTCGGTCTCGTCCATCACGCCACCAGCATCGGGTCTCCCCGCCCACGACGCACCCGGAAATCCGATTCCATCCAGACAGAAGATGTCGGGTATTCCTGCCAGCCTGGTCGGCATGACCAACGAAACGAAGCCGCTGCACGGCCGGATCTGCCTGGTCGCCGGAGCCACCCGGGGGGCCGGACGGGCCATCGCCGTCCAGCTCGGCACCGCCGGCGCCACCGTCTACGTCACCGGCCGCACCACCCGCGACAAGATCAGCGAGGTCGGCCGCGCCACCGAGACCATCGAGGAGACCGCCGAGCTGGTGACCGCCGCCGGCGGCGAGGGGATCGCCGTCCCCACCGACCACCTGGAGCCCGGGCAGGTCCGCGCCCTCGTCGACCGGATCGACCGCGAGCGCGGCCGGCTCGACGTCCTCGTCAACGACGTCTGGGGCGGCGAACACCTCCTCGTCGACACCTTCGGCAAGCGGACCTGGGACATCGACCTCACCAGCGGCCTGCGGATGCTCGAACTCGGCGTCCGCACCCACCTCATCACCTCGCACACCGCCCTGCCGCTGCTCAACCGGCACCCCGGCGGCCTCGTCGTCGAGGTCACCGACGGCACCACCGCCTACAACGGCACCCACTACCGCGAGAACCTCTTCTACGACCTCGCCAAGAACGCCCCCCTCCGGATGGCCTTCGGCCTCGCGAAGGAACTCGCCGACAGCGGCGGCACCGCCGTCTCCGTCAGCCCGGGCTGGCTCCGCTCCGAGCAGATGCTCGCCCACTTCGGCGTCACCGAGGACAACTGGCGCGACGCGGTGAAGCAGCTCCCCGACTTCGCCGTCTCCGAATCACCGGTCTACGTGGGACGGGCCGTCGCCGCCCTCGCCGCCGACCCCGACCGCGCCCGCTGGAACGGACAGTCCCTCGACAGCGGACAGCTCGCCAGGGAGTACGGCTTCACCGACGCGGACGGCTCCCGCCCCGACTCCTGGGGCTTCATCCTGGCCAAGGAGTCCGACCCGGCCACCCGGGTCGAGGACTACCGGTAGACCGCGGACCGCTCACCGCCCGAAGGCGCCCGGTCCGTCAACCGGGGACCCGGGAGACCGTCACCGGAACGTGTGATCGCCTCCTTCCGGGAATCCGCTCCACCGCTGGTCAGACGCCGACCCTCACCCGTTCGGAGCTGATCATGAGCGGCCTACGGTGCCGCCGCCGGACGCGTTCACCGCCTCCGGCGGAAGCGTTTCGACATCGGACCGGGAGCAGGACGCGTGACAGTGAGCGAGCAGCGGGTCGTCCCCGCGGAAGCGGCGGACGCCCCGCCGCGGGTCCTCCAGGGGATGACGGCCGTCGTCACCGGGGGCTCCGCCGGCCTGGGCCGGCACCTGGCGGAAGGATTCCTCGCCGCGGGTGCCCGGGTCGTCTGCGGAGCGCGCGCCGTGCGCGAGGCCGCCGACCTGGTGGCCGGGCACGAGGACCGGGCCGCGTTCGTCCCCACCGACGTGCGCGACCCCGCGTCGCTGCGCCGGCTGATGGACGAGACGGCCGAGCGCTTCGGCGGCATCGACATCGTCGTGGCGAACGCCGGGATCACTCGCAACGGCCTCGTCACCCGCCTCGCCCCGGACGACTGGCGCGCGGTCATGAGCACCAACGTGGACGGCGTCTTCCACACCGTGCAGGCCGCGCTGCCGCACCTGCGGGCCGGCGGCACCGTGCTCACGGTCTCCTCGGCGATGGCGACCCGGGCCATGCCGGGGGCCGGCGCCTACGCCACCTCCAAAGCGGCCGTCGAGGCGTTCACCCGCTGCTGCGCGGTGGAGCTCGCCGGACGCGGCATCCGGGTCAACTGCCTGTCGCCCGGCGTGCTCGGCGTCGGCATGGGCGAGATCGTCGGCGCCGACGAACGGCTGCGCGCGCTCTACTGGCCGCGGATGCTCGCCGGCCGCGCCGGCACCGCGCGGGAAGCGGTCGACGCGGCCGTGTTCCTGGTCAGCCCGGCCGCCTCGTACGTCAACGGACACGTCTTCGAGGTCAACGGGGGGCTGATGTGACGGTCCGGGTGACGTACGACGCGGACGTGGCCTGGCTGTACCTCGACCGGCCCCCGCTGAACCTCTTCGACACGGCCCTCCAGCACGCCGCCGAGCGGGCCCTCCACGAGGTGGGCGCCCCGGACTGCGGGCCGTGGTGTTCACCGGAGCCCGCGAGCACTTCTCGGCCGGCGGCGACGTCAAGGAGATGGGCACGCTGACGGCCGATGCGGCCACCGCGTACGCGGAACGCATCAGCCGGCTCACCCGCGAGGTCGCCGCCCTGCCGGTGCCGGTGGTCGCCGCGGTGCGCGGGTACGCGCTCGGCGGCGGCTGCGAGCTGGCGCTCGCCGCCGACTTCCGGCTCTGCGCGCCCGACGCGCGCTTCGGACTGCCGGAGACCCCGCTCGGGCTCATCCCCGGGGCCGGCGGCACCCAGCGGCTGCCCCGCCTCGTCGGGATTTCCCGGGCCAAGGACATCGTGTTCTCCGGACGGCAGGTCGACGCCGCCGAGGCCGGCCGGATCGGGCTGGTGGACCAGGTCGTGCCCGCCGCTGACCTTCCCGGCGCCGTCACACGGTGGCTGGCCCGCTACACCGCGCACCCCGGCCCGGCCGTCGCGGCCGCGAAGCAGGCGATCGACGCGTCCTGGGAGGGCCCGCTCACCGAGGGCCTCGACCTCGAACGCGCTCTGTTCGCACCGCTCCTCGCCCACGGCGAGCGCACCCGGCACTTCCAGGGCTTCCAGAAGGTCCCGGCCCCCACCCCCTCCTGACCCCCGCCGCCCCGCACCCCTCCTCCGACACGAGGCCCGACGCATGCCGACCGCACCCTCCCCCCTCTCCTTCCCGTACGCCATCACCGGCGCCCACACCACCCTCGGACCGGTGATCACCATGGACACCTGGGCCAAGCTCGCGCAGGTCCCCGACCGCCGCCGCCCCGGCGACGTGCTCGACGGCGCCTTCATCACCCGGCTCCTCGGCGTGGAGGGGGAAGAGCTGGGGACCGGACCAGTTCGCCACCCCCGAAGCCGTCGCCGCCACCGCCCGGGCCGCGCTCGACAGCGCCGGCCTCGACGCGCGCGACGTCACCGCCGTCGTGGTCGTCACCTGCAACCCGTACCAGACCCTCCTCGACCAGGACGCCTTCCGGCTGATGCGGCTCCTGGGCATCGAGGACCACGTACCGCCCCTGCAACTCGGCGCGGGCTGTGCCGGCCTGGCGCGCGCCGCCGCGCTGGTGGCCGGTCTCGCCGCCGAGCGGGCGCTCGTCATCGCGTACAGCGTCCCCAGCCGGATCAGCTTCGACGCGGACGGCTCGATGCTCCCCGCGTACCTGGACAACGCCGTCCATCCGTACGGGAAGAACCTCTGGGCGAGCCCGGCGCTGTTCTCCGACGCCGCGGCGGCGATGGTCCTGGAGCGGGACGAGGACGTCGACGGGCTGGTGCTGTACTCCCGCGACAGCCGGTCGTTCGGGGACGGCCCCGGCGTCGACGACCCGCTGATCCACTTCCTGGGCGGCGGCACCGAGTGCCCGTCCGGCGCACCCGGCTCCGCCGAACTGTCGTGCTTCGGCATGAACGCGCCCGAGATCGCCCGCTACTACAGCGGCGGAATGATGCTCAACCACGAGGCCCTGGAGGCCGCCCGCCCCGGATACCTCGACGGGGTGCGCCGCCTCTACACGCACCAGGCCAACCCGGAGCTGGTGGACGCGTTCCTGCGGCACACCGGCCTGCCGCCCGAGCGCGCCCCCAGCAACGTGCGCGCGCTCGGCAACACCGTCTCGCCGTCCACGCTGGCGCTCCTCCACGCCGACCGGGAACAGGGCGGCCTCGCGTACGGCGACCGGGTCTGCTTCTCCGTCGTCGGATCGGGTCCGGAACGCGGCGCCTTCCTCGCCCCGGTCCGTATCCCCGCCCTCGCCGGCACCCCCTGACCGGGCGGCCGGGCGCGACGGCCCGGTGCGCTCACCGGTACCGCTCGGCCGCCGCGCGGGCCGCCTCGGCGAACCGCGCGCGCAGGGAGGCGGGGGCCACCACCTCCGCCTCCGGGCCCAGCCCGAAGAGCTGCCCGAAGGCGACCTCCTCGTTCTCCACCCGGAGCGTCGCCGTCACCCGGCCGTCCTCCTCCCGCACCGCGCCCGCCAGCGCCTCCTCCGCCGCCGCCCGGTCCGTCACGTACGGCAGCCGCCGTGCCCCCGCCTCCGTCAGCCGCACCACCACCTCGGCGCGCAGCAGCGAGCGCGCGAACTCCGCGGCGCGCTCCGCCCAGAAGACGTCCAGCGCGAACCCCGGATCGCGGTCGAACCGCTCCTCGCCCACCGCCACCGCCGTGAACCGGTCCACCCGGTAGGTGCGGAACGAACCGCCCGCGCGGGCGCACACGTACCAGACGCCCGCCTTCAGCACGAGCCCGTACGGCTCCAGCTCCCGCTCGACCTCCTCGCCGCCCCGCCGCCGGTAGCGCGCCGACAGCCGGCGGTCGTCCCAGACCGCCTCCGCCACCGCCGGCAGCAGCTCCGGCGTCTCCGGCTCCTGGTACCAGCCCGGCGCGTCCAGGTGGAAGCGGCGGGCCGCCGAACCCGGCGCGTCCGCCAGCGACGGCAGCAGCGCCGCCGACACCTTCAGCCGGGCCGCCGAGGCCGCGTCCTGGAGCCCCATGTCCCGCAGCGCGCCCGGCAGTCCGGACAGGAACAACGCCTCCGCCTCGTCCTTGGCGAGCCCGGTCAGCCGCGTGCGGTACCCGCCGACCAGCCGGTACCCGCCGGTCCTGCCCCGGTCCGCATACACGGGAACCCCCGCCTCCGAGAGGGCGAGGGCATCACGCGTGACGGTCCGCTCCGACACCTCCAGCTCGGCGGCGAGCTCGGCCGCCGTCATGGAGGCACGGTTCTGGAGCAGCAGGACCATCTTGATGAGTCGGGCGGCGCGCATGACTCCCATCATGCGCGCCGCCTCTGACATCGGACCCTTACAGGCCGTAGCGCTCGCGCGCCTCCTTCACCGCGGTGGCCGGGACCTCGCCGCGGCGGGCGAGCTGGGCCAGGGCGGCGGCCACGATCGACTGGGCGTCGACACCGAAGTGGCGGCGGGCCGCGGCGCGGGTGTCCGAGAGGCCGAAGCCGTCGGCGCCCAGCGACGAGTAGTCCTGCTCGACCCACTGCGCGATCTGGTCCGGGACCTGGCGCATGTAGTCGGAGACCGCCAGGACCGGCGACTCGACGCCCGCGAGCGCCTGGCGCAGGTACGGGACCCGCTCCTCGCCGCGCAGCAGGGCGGCGTCCGCCTCCAGCGCGTCGCGGCGCAGCTCGGTCCAGGAGGTGGCGGACCACACGTCGGCGGCCACGCCCCACTCCTCGGCGAGCAGCTTCTGCGCCTCCAGCGCCCAGTGGATCGCGGTGCCCGAGCCGAGCAGCTGGATCCGCGGCGCGTTCGCGGGCACGGTGAGGCCGGCCGACTCGGCGGTGTTGAAGCGGTACAGGCCCTTGACGATGCCCTCGTCGACGCCCGCGTGGCCCGGCTTGGCCGGCTGCGGCATCGGCTCGTTGTAGACCGTCAGGTAGTAGAAGACGTCCTGGTCCTCGCCCGGCGCGGCCTCGCCGTACATCCGGCGCAGACCCTCCTTGACGATGGCCGCGACCTCGTAGGCGAACGCCGGGTCGTAGGACAGCGCCGCCGGGTTGGTGGCCGCGATGACGGGGGAGTGGCCGTCGGCGTGCTGGAGGCCCTCACCAGTCAGGGTGGTGCGGCCGGCGGTGGCGCCGACGAGGAAGCCGCGGCCGAGCTGGTCGCCGAGCTGCCACATCTGGTCGGCGGTCCGCTGCCAGCCGAACATCGAGTAGAAGATGTAGAACGGGATCATCGTCTCGCCGTGCGTCGCGTACGACGTGGAGGCGGCGATGAAGTCGGCCATCGAGCCGGCCTCGGTGATGCCCTCGTTCAGGATCTGGCCGTTGACGGCCTCCTTGTAGTACATCAGCTGGTCGCGGTCGACCGGCTCGTACGTCTGGCCCTTCGGCGAGTAGATGCCGAGCGACGGGAACAGCGACTCCATGCCGAAGGTGCGGGCCTCGTCCGGGACGATCGGCACCCAGCGCTTGCCGGTCTCCTTGTCGCGGACCAGGTCCTTCACGAGGCGGACGAAGGCCATCGTGGTGGCGACCGACTGCGAGCCGGAGCCCTTGTCGAAGGAGGCGAACGCCTTCTCGGACGGGGCCGGCAGCGGCGCGACCGGGTGGACGCGGCGGGCCGGGGCGGGGCCGCCGAGGGCCGCGCGGCGCTCCTGGAGGTAGCGGACCTCGGGGGAGTCGGCGCCCGGGTGGCCGTAGGGCACCACACCGTCGACGAACTGCGCGTCCGAGATCGGCAGCTCAAGAAGGTCACGCATGTTCTTGAACTCGTCCGTCGTCAGCTTCTTCATCTGGTGGTTCGCGTTCTTCGACGCGAAGCCCTCACCCAGGGTGAAGCCCTTGACGGTCTGCGCCAGGATCACGGTCGGCGCGCCCTTGAACTCCAGGGCGGCCTTGTACGCGGCGTACACCTTGCGCGGCTCGTGGCCACCGCGCGAGAGGTGGAAGCACTCCAGGATCTTGTCGTCGGAGAGCAGCTGCGCCATCGCGGCGAGCTCCGGGTCCTTGCCGAAGAAGTCCTGGCGGATGTAGGCGGCGTCGCGGGTCTGGTACGTCTGGACCTGCGCGTCCGGCACCTCGCGGAGGCGGCGGACGAGGGCGCCGGTGGTGTCGAGCGCGAACAGCTCGTCCCAGGCGTTGCCCCACAGGGTCTTGACGACGTTCCAGCCGGCGCCGCGGAACTGGGCCTCCAGCTCCTGCACGATCTTGAAGTTGGCGCGGACCGGGCCGTCGAGGCGCTGCAGGTTGCAGTTGATGACGAAGGTCAGGTTGTCCAGACCCTCGCGGGCCGCCAGCGCGAGGGCGGCGGTCGACTCGGGCTCGTCCATCTCGCCGTCGCCGAGGAAGGCCCAGACGTGCGAGGACGAGACGTCCTTGATGCCGCGGTTCGTCAGGTAGCGGTTGAAGCGCGCCTGGTAGATCGCGGAGAGCGGGCCGAGGCCCATGGAGACGGTGGGGAACTCCCACAGCCAGGGCAGGCGTCGCGGGTGCGGGTAGGAGGGCAGGCCGTTGCCGCCGGACTCCTGCCGGAAGTTGTCGAGGTGCGACTCGTTCAGGCGGCCGTCGAGGAAGGCGCGGGCGTAGATGCCGGGGGAGGCGTGGCCCTGGATGTAGAGCTGGTCGCCGGAGCCGGCGGCCTCGCCGGACTCCTTGCCCTTGAAGAAGTGGTTGAAGCCGGTCTCGTAGAGCCAGGCCGCGGAGGCGAAGGTGGCGATGTGGCCGCCGACGCCGTGCTTGGAGCCGCGGGTGACCATCGCGGCCGCGTTCCAGCGGTTCCACGCGGTGATCTTCCGCTCCATCTCCTCGTCGCCGTCGATGACGGGCTCGGCGGAGGTGGGGATGGTGTTGAGGTAGTCCGTCTCCAGCAGCTTGGGCAGGGCCAGGCCCGCGCCCTCGGCGTGCTGGAGGGTGCGGCGCATCAGGTAGGCGGCCCGGTGGGGGCCGGCGGCCTTGGTGACGGCGTCCAGGGAGGCCGCCCACTCGGCGGTCTCCTCGGTGTCACGGTCCGGGAGCTGGTCGAGCTCGCTCGGAATCTTGCCTACGGGATCGGTCATGATCGCCGCCTTCCGGACAGATGGGGGTGGAGATAAAAACGGGGGGCCTTGTCTGGCAGGACAGGGCGGCGGGCCGGGTGACGGCCCGCCGAAGACTGTAAACCGCCGATCGATGATCGATCAAAGGGTTGAAGCCGGAAACCTCTTCAGATCGAGAAAGTCGGCACAGGGTGCCGCGAAAAGGGGCACCGGGTGCCGACTTTTCGAACGCCCCGAGAACGCCCCGAAAACACCGGAAGCCCCGCCGAAGCGGGGCTCTGACCTGCGCGGACGCTCACGCGCGGGGTGCGCAGCCCAGCACGTGGGCCTTCACCAGGGCCCCGATGTTCGGATCGCCCCGGCGGAACGCCTCCACCAGCTCCTGGTGCTCCTCGGCGTACGACTTCTGCACCGTCCCCAGCCAGCGGATCGACAGGGCGGTGAACACCTCGATGCCCAGGCCCTCCCAGGTGTGCAGCAGCACCCCGTTCCCGGCCGCCTTCACCAGCTCCCGGTGGAAGCCCACCGTGTGCCGCACCTGCGCCGTGCCGTCGGAGGTGGCGTCCGCCTCGTACAGCGCCGCCACGTGCGGCTCCAGCGCCGAGCAGTCGGCCGAGAGCCGGGGCGCGGCCAGCTCGGCCGCGATCTGCTCCAGGCCGGCCCGCACCGGGTAGCTCTCCTCCAGGTCGGCCGCCGTGAGATTGCGCACCCGGACGCCCTTGTTCGGCGCCGACTCGATCAGCCGCAGCGACTCCAGCTCCCGCAGCGCCTCGCGCACCGGGGTCTGGGAGACCTCCAGCTCGGTCGCGATCCGGCGCTCCACGATCCGCTCGCCCGGCTTCCAGCGGCCGCTGACGATCCCCTCCACGATGTGCTCGCGGATCTGCTCGCGCAGCGAGTGGACGACGGGGACGGTCATGGAGCGGCTCCTCCGGGAGTTTCGTGACCCTTAGACAATACGGCGGTGTCCCCGCCCGGACACACATCCGGACGGGGACACCGCTGGTGAGGCTCGTTACGTTGCCTCGCGGGCGCACAGCGCCCTCGGGAGCCTTACAGGCCGAGGTCCACCTCGAACTCGCCGGCCTCCAGGATCGCCTTGACGGCCGTCAGGTAGCGGGCGGCGTCGGCGCCGTCCACCAGACGGTGGTCGTACGACAGCGACAGGTAGGTCATGTCGCGGATGCCGATGACCGTGCCCTCGGCGGTCTCGATGACGGCCGGACGCTTCACCGTGGCACCGATGCCCAGGATGGCGACCTGGTTCGGCGGAACGATGACGGTGTCGAACAGGGCGCCGCGCGAACCGGTGTTGGAGATGGTGAAGGTCGCGCCCGAGAGCTCGTCCGGCGTGATCTTCGAGGCGCGCACCTTGCCCGCCAGGTCCGCCGTGGCCTTGGAGATGCCGGCGATGTTGAGGTCGCCCGCACCCTTGATGACCGGGGTCATCAGGCCCTTCTCGGAGTCCACCGCGATACCGATGTTCTCGGAGTCGAAGTAGGTGATCGTGCCCTCGTCCTCGTTGATCCGGGCGTTGATGACCGGGTGGGCCTTCAGCGCCTGGGCCGCCGCCTTCACGAAGAACGGCATCGGGGAGAGCTTGACGCCCTCGCGGGCCGCGAACGCGTCCTTGGCGCGGGCGCGCAGCTGCATCAGCTTGGTGATGTCGACCTCGACGACCGTGGTCAGCTGGGCCTGGCCGTGCAGCGCCTTCATCATGTTGTCGCCGATGACCTTGCGCATGCGGGTCATCTTGACGGTCTGGCCGCGGAGCGGGGAGACCTCCAGGGCCGGAGCGGCCTTCGCCGGGGCGGCGGCCGGGGCAGCGGCGGCGGCGGGGGCCGCGGCGGCCTTCTTGGCCTCGGCGGCGGCGAGGACGTCCTGCTTGCGGATGCGACCGCCGACGCCGGAGCCCTGGACGGTCGCCAGGTCGACACCGTTCTCGGTGGCGAGCTTGCGGACCAGCGGGGTCACGTAGGCGCCGTCCTCCGCCGGAGCGGCGGCGGGCGCGGCCGGGGCGGCGGCGGCCGGGGCCGGGGTCACCGGGGCCGGGGCGGCCGCGGGGGCGGCCGGAGCCGCCGGGGCGGGCGCCGGAGCCGGAGCGGCCGGGGCGGCCGGCGCGGGCGCCGGAGCCGGGGCGGCGGGAGCGGCCGGAGCCGGAGCGGCGGCCGGGGCGGCCGGGGCCGGGGCGGCGGGGGCGGCCGGAGCGGCACCCGCGGCACCGATGACGGCGAGCTTGGCGCCGACCTCGGCGGTCTCGTCCTCACCGACGACGATCTCCAGGAGAACGCCGGAGGCGGGGGCCGGGATCTCGGTGTCGACCTTGTCCGTCGACACCTCCAGCAGCGGCTCGTCGGCCTCGACGGTCTCGCCGACCGACTTCAGCCAGCGGGTGACGGTGCCCTCGGTGACGGACTCGCCGAGCGCGGGCAGGACGACGTCCGTGCCCTCGGCGGAACCGCCGCCGGCGGCGGCCTCCGCGGTCGGGGCCGGGGCCGGCTCCTGGACCTCGGTGGACGGGGCGGCCTGCGGCGCCGGGGCGGCCGGGGCCTCGGCGGCCGGAGCCGGAGCGGCCTCGGCCGCGGGGGCCGGGGCGGCGGCCGGGGCGCCGGAGCCGTCGTCGATGATGGCGAGCTCGGCGCCGACCTCGACGGTCTCGTCCTCGGCGACCTTGATGGAGGCGAGGATGCCGGAGGCGGGGGCCGGGATCTCGGTGTCGACCTTGTCGGTCGAGACCTCGAGCAGCGGCTCGTCAGCCTCGACGCGCTCGCCCTCGGCCTTGAGCCAGCGGGTGACGGTGCCCTCGGTGACGCTCTCGCCGAGCGCCGGCAGGGTTACGGAAACCGACATGGTTTCAGTTGCTCCTAACGAATTGCGGAAGTTGGTCGTCGCGCCCTGTGATGACGTGAGCGTCAGTCGTGGGAGTGCAGAGGCTTGCCGGCCAGGGCCAGGTGGGCCTCGCCGAGCGCCTCGTTCTGCGTCGGGTGGGCGTGGATGAGCTGCGCGACCTCGGCCGGCAGCGCCTCCCAGTTGTAGATCAGCTGCGCTTCGCCGACCTGCTCGCCCATGCGGTCACCGACCATGTGGACGCCGACCACGGCACCGTCCTTGACCTGGACGAGCTTGATCTCGCCCGCGGTCTTCAGGATCTTGCTCTTGCCGTTGCCCGCGAGGTTGTACTTGAGGGCGACGACCTTGTCCGCGCCGTAGATCTCCTTGGCCTTGGCCTCGGTGATGCCGACGGAGGCGACCTCGGGGTGGCAGTACGTCACCCGGGGCACGCCGTCGTAGTCGATCGGGACGGTCTTCAGACCGGCCAGCCGCTCCGCGACGAGGATGCCCTCGGCGAAGCCGACGTGCGCGAGCTGGAGCGTCGGGACCAGGTCGCCGACCGCGGAGATCGTGGGCACGTTGGTCCGCATGTACTCGTCCACCAGGACGTAGCCGCGGTCCATCGCGATGCCCTGCTCCTCGTAGCCGAGGCCGGCCGAGACCGGGCCGCGGCCGATGGCGACGAGCAGCACCTCGGCCTCGAAGGTCTTGCCGTCGGCGAGGGTGACCTTCACGCCGTTCTCGGTGTACTCGGCGCTCTGGAAGAAGGTGCCGAGGTTGAACTTGATGCCCCGCTTGCGGAAGGCGCGCTCCAGGAGCTTCGAGCTGTTCTCGTCCTCGACCGGCACGAGGTGCTTCATGCCCTCGATCACCGTCACGTCGGTGCCGAAGGACTTCCACGCGGAGGCGAACTCGACGCCGATCACACCGCCGCCGAGGATGATGGCGGACTCCGGCACACGGTCCAGGGTGAGGGCGTGGTCCGAGGTGATGATGCGGTTGCCGTCGATCTCCAGGCCGGGCAGGGACTTCGGCACGGAACCGGTGGCGAGGAGGACGTGGCGGCCCTCGACCCGGCGCCCGTCGACGTCGACGGAGGTCGGGGAGGACAGACGGCCGGTGCCCTCGATGTAGGTGACCTTGCGGGAGGCGACGAGACCCTGCAGACCCTTGTAGAGGCCCGAGATCACGTCGTCCTTGTACTTGTGCACGGCCTTGATGTCGATGCCCTCGAAGGAGGCCCTGACACCGAACTGCTCCGCCTCGCGGGCCTGGTCGGCGACCTCGCCGGCGTGGAGCAGGGCCTTCGTCGGGATGCAGCCGTTGTGCAGGCAGGTGCCGCCGAGCTTGTTCTTCTCGATCAGTGCGACGTCCAGGCCCAGCTGCGCTCCGCGCAGCGCCGCGGCGTAACCGCCGCTACCGCCGCCGAGGATCACTAGGTCGAAAACGGTGCTGGCGTCGTTCGCCACGTCACGTCCTCCATGCATGTGCGCTCGTCGCCGGTCGTCGATGACCAGGCGGCGGCTCCGGTGTCCGGCCGCATTATTTCGGCCCTGTGGTGGGGGCCCTGTCCTGCCGAGAACCCATCTTCGCACTTGTTGACGGACAGCGGGACGCGGGGCCGGTGGATGAGACCGGGCGATCGTCCGTACGGGCGCCCACCAGGGCGTACGAAGATACGGATTTCGTCGCGGGCGAACAGCCGCCCGGCGGGCCCGGGCCGCCCCGGGCACGGGGAAGGCCCCGGAGCCGGGGGCGTCCGGGGCCTTCCGTCGCGGCGGCGGTCCGTCAGAGCTCGCCGGCCGCCGTCAGCTCGGCGAGGCGCACCAGGGTGCGGACCGAGGAGCCGGTGCCGCCCTTGGGGGTGTAGCCGTACGGGGCGCCCTCGTGGAAGGCCGGGCCCGCGATGTCCAGGTGGGCCCAGGTGATGCCCTCGCCCACGAACTCCTGCAGGAAGAGACCGGCGACCAGGCCGCCGCCCATCCGCTCGCCCATGTTCGCGATGTCGGCGGTGGGGGAGTCCATGCCCTTGCGCAGGTCGGCCGGGAGCGGCATCGGCCAGGACTGCTCGCCGACCTCCTCCGCGACCTCGTGCAGCGCGGTGCGGAAGTCGTCGTCGTTGGCCATCACGCCGAAGGTGCGGGCGCCCAGCGCCAGCATCATCGCGCCGGTCAGCGTCGCCACGTCGACGATCGCGTCCGGGTGCTCCTCGGAGGCGCGGGTCAGCGCGTCGGCGAGGACGAGCCGGCCCTCGGCGTCGGTGTTCAGGACCTCGACGGTCTTGCCGCTGTACATGCGCAGCACGTCACCCGGGCGGGTGGCGGAGCCGGACGGCATGTTCTCGGCGAGGGCGAGCCACGCCGTGACGTTGACCTCCAGGCCCAGGCGGGCCGCGGAGACGACGGCGGCGAGGACGGCGGCGGCGCCGGCCATGTCGCACTTCATGGTCTCGTTGTGGCCGGCCGGCTTCAGGGAGATGCCGCCCGAGTCGTAGGTGATGCCCTTGCCGACGAAGGCCAGCGACTTCTCCGCCTTCGGGTGGGTGTACGCGACCTTGACCAGGCGCGGCGGGTTCACCGAGCCGGAGCCGACGCCGAGGATGCCGCCGTAGCCGCCCTTGGCCAGCGCCTTCTCGTCGAGGACCTGGACCTTGAGGCCGTGCTCCTTGCCGAGGGCCTGGGCGACGGCGGCGAAGCCGGCCGGGTTCAGCTCGTTCGGCGGGGTGTTGACGAGGTCGCGGGCGCGGTTGATCTCCTCGGCCACGGCCAGGGCGCGGTCCGCGGCGGCCTTGTGGGCCTTGTCGCGCGGCTTGGCGCCGAGCAGCGCCACCTCGGCGAGCGGCTTCTTCGCGTCCTTCGGCTGCTCCTTGAAGGCGTCGAAGGAGTACGCGCCCAGCAGCGCGCCCTCGGCGATCGCGCCGGCGCCCTCGGGGGACTCGACCGGCAGCGCGAACGCGGCCTTCTTCGAGCCGGTGAGGAGACGGGCGGCGGTGCCGGCGGCGCGGCGCAGGGTCTCGGAGTCGTACTCCTCGCCGTCCTCGGGGGCGGAGCCGAGGCCGACGGCGAGCACGACGGGGGCCTTCAGGCCGGCGGGCGCGGGCAGCTTGGTGGCCTCACCCTCGGCACCCGAGGCGCCCAGGGTCTCCAGGACGGCGGCGAGCCGGCCGTCGAACGCCTTGTCGACGGCCTCCGCGCCCGGGGCGACGACCAGCGTCTTCCCGGCCTTCGCGACGCCGACGACGAGGGCGTCGGCACGCAGCGTCGCCGCTCCGGCAGTGCTGAGAGTGAGAGCAGTCACGGTGGTGAATTCTCGCTTCCATTGAGTTCTGTGGCGGTCGAGGGATGGGCCGACCGAGCCCGCCGCATCGTATTTCGGCCCGATGAGCGCCGAGAACGAGCCTACGCTCGCTCGCCCGGTTCGCTCACGGCGGCGTCGATTCACTCATCCGGGGTGTCTCTTTCATGTTTGTCCTTCCGGCTCCCGGGCCGGAGCGACACTCGCCTCATTCACGCGAGGGCGGCACCCGCGCCCTCGCTTCATCTCCACAGGTCCTCCCGCGTCCGGGGACCTGCCGAGGGGGGACACCACACCATGCACGCGAACAGATCCCGCATGCCCGCGACCGCGCCGAGGAAGGCCGGAAACAGCGGGGCGCCGCGCCGCGCCGGCCGCACCGCCGGGGCGCTCGCCGCCGCCGCGCTCCTCGCCTGCGTGGTGCCGTCCGCCCAGGCCGTGGCGGCCCCGGAGCCGCGGATCGACCTCACCGTGCTGGTCGTCGACGACGGCGGCACCGCGATCGAGGCGATCACCGCCGAACTGAAGGGCTCCGGCGTCCCGTACCGCGTCCTCGACCTGAACGACCCGAACCGGCCCGTCCTCACCCCCGCCTTCCTCAGCGAACCCTCCGACAGCGCGACCGGCCGCCCCCGCGCCCGGTACCAGGGCGTCGTCCTGCCGCACGAGACGGCCTTCGGCCCCGACTCCGCCGAGCACGCCGCGCTCCAGGCGTACGAGCGCGCCTTCGGCATCCCGCAGGTCGACGCCTACACCTGGTCCCACCCCGGCGTCGGCCTCGACTACACCAGCGACGGCGGCTGGTCCGGCGTCCTCGACGGGGTCACCGCCGGCGTCACCCCGGCCGGCGCCGCCGGCCCCTTCGGCTACCTCGCCGGCAGCCTGACCTTCGAGGACAACGACCCGGCGGTCTCCGAGAGCTACGGCTACGCGGGCCGCCCCCGGGCCGGCTACACCAGCTACGTCGACATCCCCGTCGACGGGGCGGGCGGCGGCCGGGCCAGCCTGGTCGGCGAGTACGCCGCCGACGGGCGCCGCGAACTCGTCGTCACCTTCGCCTACAACCAGCACCAGCGGCAGTTCCGCGCCCTCTCCCGCGGCATCGTCGAATGGCTCACCCAGGGCGTCCACCTCGGCCGCTCCCGCAACTACCTCTCCGTCCACGTCGACGACGTCTTCGCGCCCGACGCCCGCTGGGACACCGTCCGCGACTGCACCCCCGGCGACCTCGACTGCGCCGGCGGCGACCCGGAGGCGGTGAACCCCATCCGGATGACCGCCGCCGACGCCACGTACGCCGCCGCCTGGCAGAAGGCGTCCGGCTTCACCCTCGACATGGTCTACAACGGCGGCCAGGGCGAGCAGTGGAAGGCCGCGCACGGCGGCAGCGACCCGCTCGCCGCCCGGCTGATCGCCGACCGCGCCCAGTACCGCTGGATCAACCACACCTACACCCACCCCTACCTCGGCTGCGTCCAGGACAACACCACCGTGCCCTGGCGGTGCGCCACCGACGCCTCCGGCAACACCCTCTGGGTCGGCCGCGCGGAACTCTCCGCCCAGATCCGCAACAACCTCGACTGGGCCGCCCGCAAGGGCATCTCCGTCGACCGCTCCGAACTCGTCACCGGCGAGCACTCCGGCCTCAGAACCCTGCCCCAGCAGCCCGCCGACAACCCCCACCTCGCCGGCGCCCTCGCCGACAACGGCGTGAAGTGGACGGCCAGCGACAACTCCCGCGAGCCCCGCCAGCGGGCCGTCGGCGCCGCGAAGACCGTGCCCCGGCACCCGATGAACGTCTACTACAACGTCGGCACCGCCGCCGAGATGACCGACGAGTACAACTGGATCTACACCTCCCGCGCCGACGGCGGCAGCGGCGTCTGCGAGTCGAACCCCGCCTCGACCTGCCTGCCCGCCCCGCTCGACCCGGCCACCGGCTTCGCGGAGCACATCGTCCCGCAGGAGGCCCGCACCGCCCTCGGTCACGTCGTCGCCAACGACCCGCGCCCGCACTACGTCCACCAGTCGAACCTGGCGGAGGAGCGGCTGCTCTACCCCGTCCTCGACCGGATCCTCGCCGACTACCGGGCGCTCTTCGCCGCCGACACCCCGCTGGTGAACCCCAGTCAGAAGGAGGTCGGCGTCGAGCTGACCCGCCGCGACGCCTGGGACGCCGCCCTCGCCGCCGGCCGGGTCACCGCGTACCGCGTCGGCACCACCGTCACCGTCAAGGCGCCCGCCGGCGTGCAGATCCCCGTCACCGTCCCCGAGGGCACCCGCAAGCGCCTCGTCCTCGGCAGCACCGCCTTCGGCACCCCGTACGCCGGCAGCCGCTCCGCCTGGACCGCGCCCGAACCGCTCCAGACCGCCGTCACGCTCCAGCTCCCGACCGCCTGACCAGCACGCTCTGGGGGGACACGCACATGCCGAGCAGTGGCCGTCACGTCACCATGCTCACCGAGGGGACCTATCCGCACGTCCACGGCGGCGTCAGCACCTGGTGCGACCAGCTCGTCCGGGGCATGCCCGAGGTCACCTTCGAGATTCTCGCCCTCACCGGCAGCGGGCGCGAACCCGTCACCTGGGAGCTGCCGCCCAACGTCACCCGGCACACCGCGTTCCCGCTCTGGGGCCACCCCCGGGGGCCGGCCGCGCCCCGCGCGCGCCGGCCCCCGCGCGGGCGCGACCGCCGCCGCTTCCTCGCCGCGTACGAGCGCTTCCTGCTCGCGCTCCTCGACCCGGACGCCGGCCACGACCTCGCCGGCGGCCTCTACGAACTGGCCGCGCTCGCCCGCGACGGCCGGCTCACCCCGGCCCTCCGCTCCGAGCAGGCCCTGCGCACCCTCATGTGGATCTGGACCATGCCCCATCTGCCCACCCGGGCCGCCGGACCCACCGTCCACGACGCCCTCACCGCCACCGACCTGCTGGAACACGCCCTGCGGCCGCTCGGCGCCCGGATAGCCGACGGCAGCGTGGCGCACGCCGTCTCCAGCGGCCTCGCCACCCTGCCCGCGCTCGCCGCGCAGCACTTCGAAGGGGCGCCCTTCCTGCTCACCGAACACGGCATCTACCTCCGCGAGCGCTACCTCGGCTACCGCACCGAGACCCAGCGCTGGCCCGTGAAGGCCCTCATGCTCGGCTTCTATCGCGAGCTCACCTCCCTCGGCTACCGCCAGGCCGACCTCATCACCCCGTGCAACCAGTACAACCGGCGCTGGGAGGAGCGCGGCGGCGCCCCCGCCGACCGCATCCGCACCGTCTACAACGGCGTCGACCCCGCCCTCTTCCCCGAGGCCGGACCCGAACCCGAGACCCCGACGCTCAGCTGGTGCGGCCGGGTCGACCCCATCAAGGACCTGGAGACCCTGATCCGGGCGTACGCCATCTCCCGCGCCGAACTCCCCGAGCTGCGGCTCCGGCTCTTCGGCCCGGTCCCGGCCGGGAACGAGGACTACCGCACCCGCCTGGAGAAGCTCGCCGCCGAACTCGGCGTCACCGACGGCGTCTCCTTCGAGGGCCGGGTCTCCGACGTGCCGTCCGCCTACGCCGCCGGCAGCGTGGTGATGCTCTCCTCCATCAGCGAGGGCTTCCCCTTCTCCCTCATCGAGGCCATGTCCTGCGGCCGGGCCACCGTCTCCACCGACGTCGGAGGGGTACGGGAGGCGGTCGGCGACACCGGCATCGTCGTCCCGCCCCGCGAACCGGCCGTCATGGCCGCCGCCGTCTCCGCCCTGCTGCGCGACGGCGCCCGCCGCGCCGAACTCGGCCGGCGGGCCCGGCAGCGGGTCATCGACGAGTTCACCCTCCACCGCTCGGTCGACGGCTTCCGCCGCATCTACCGCGAACTCGCCGCGCCCCGCACCGCTCCGCCCGCCCCGGCGCCGCCGCTGCGCGTCAGCATCCCGTCCCCGCGCCGTTCCGCGCCCCGCGTCCCGGAAGGCACCCCGGCATGAGCGGCTCCCTCTGGCTGAAGCCCCCGACCACCACCCCGCCGCCCCTGCCGGCCGTCCCCGGCCCGCGCACACCCGACCCCGGCGCCGGGTGGGCGGCGGCCGGCGTCGCCGCCGACCCCCTCGACGAACTCGCCCTGCGCCTCGACGAGTTCGCCGCCGCGGCCGTCCACCCCGACGAGATAGCCGCCCTGCTCGAATCCGACGGCATGACCGACGACCACATCCGCCTCACCTACGGGCGGAACGATTCCTTCGCGCTCGCCGAAGACCTGTACGCGCGCGTCCGCGGGCGCCGGCCGGCCCCGCCCCCCACCGCCCCCGCCGCCCCCGGCCCGGCCGAACGCCTCGGCGGCTGCCTGCTGCGCGGCCTCGTCTTCGCCCTCCCCGGCCTCGCCTACGTCCTCGCCGGACCCCTGCTCGCCGGACCCCCGGGGCGGTACGGGCTCCCCGCCGGCACCGTCCCGCTGCTCGCCGGCGCCGTCACCGGCTGGGTCTGGAACCAGGCCCTCTCCCACCGCGCCCACACCTGGCTCGGTCTCGGCGACCGGCCCGCCGCCGCCCGCGCCCTGCTCACCGGCGCCCCGGCCGGCGCGCTCGCCGGCACCGCCGTCGCCCTCCTCACCGCCCGCGACGGCGAACTCCCCGCCGCCGTCTTCGCCGCCGGGCAGTCCCTCTACCTGGCCGCCGCCACCGTCCTCCTCGTCCTCGGCCGCGAACGGGCCCTGCTCCTCGCCCTGCTGCCGCTGCTCGGCGCCCTCCCCGCCCTCCGCTGGGACCTGCCCGACCCGCTGCGCGCCGCCCTGCCCGCCCTCTCCCTCGCCGCCGCCTGCCTGATCGCCGCCCGGACACTGCGCCCCGGCACCGCGCGGGGCGCCGCCGGACGGGGCGGACCGCCGCTCACGGCCTCCGTCCCGTACGGCCTCTTCGGGCTCGGCAGCGGCGTCCTGGTGCTGCACGCGGGGCTCGGCGACTCCCTCGCCGCCGGCACCGGCGCGGTCATCGCGCTCACCCTCTCCATGGGGCCCGCCGAATGGCTGCTGCACCGCTTCCGCGGCGGCAGCCTCGCCCGGCTGCGGACCCTCACCACCGCCCGCGCCTTCCGCCGCGCGGTCACCGGTACGCTCGTCCTCTGCCTCGGCGGCTACCTCACCGCGCTGCTCGCCCTCACCCTCACCGCGACCCTGCTCTGGCCCGGCACCCCCTGGCCCGGCCCGGACCGGCTGCTCGCCCTGCTGCTCATCGGCGCGGTGCTCTGGCTGGGACTGCTGCTCCAGGCGTTCGGCGAGGTCCTCGGCGCGGCGGCCGTCTGCCTGCTGGCCGCCGCCGCGCAGACCCTCGACCCGGCGGCCGGCCCGCTCGCCGCCGGGGGAGCGGCGGCCGTGCTGGCCGTCCTCAGCCACGTCCTGCTGGTCCGACCGACCGCCCACCGCCCCTGAAGAACCGGGAAGCACCGCACGTGAAACGTTCCCTCCTGGTGCCGTTCTACGAGCACCCCACCGACCGCCCCGAGGGCTGGGCGGCCCTGGTCGCGGCCGCCCCGGCGCTGCACGGCGTCGTCCTCAACCCGGCGAACGGCGCCGGCGAGGCCCCCGACCCGGCCTTCGCCGACGCCGCCGCCCGGCTGCGCGCCGCCGGGGTGCGGGTCCTCGGCTACGCGGACACCGCCTACGGCCGCCGCCCGCACGCCCGGGTCGTCGCCGACCTGCTCCGCCATCGCGACTGGTACGGCGCCGACGGCGCCTTCCTCGACCAGGTGGCGACCGGCCCGGAGGCGCTGCCGCACTACCGGCGGCTGGCCGTCGCCGCCCGCGCCGCCGGGGCCGCCACCCTCGTCCTCAACCACGGCACCCACCCCGACGAGGGGTACGCCGAACTGGCTGACCTCCTCGTCACCTTCGAGGGCCCCTGGGACACCTACCGCACCCTCGACCTGCCGGCCGCCCCGCACCACTGCCACCTGGTCTACGCGGCCCCGCCCGGCTTCCGCCCCGCGACCGAGGTGCACTGCGCGGTCCCCGGCACCGGCGCCCACCCGTGGGGCACCCTGCCGCACGACCTGCCGGAGCCCGCCCGATGAGACGGCGGACACCAGTCCTCCTCCTCGCCGGGCTGCTGCTCCTGCTCACGGCCTGCACCGGCGGCCCGGCCCAGGACCCGGAGCCCGGTCCCGGCCGCTGGCGGCCGGCGGTGGGCCTGGCGTGGCAGTGGCAGCTCAGCGGGCGGCTCGACCCGACGGTCGACGTGCCCGTGTACGACATCGACGGCTTCGACCACCCGGCCGCCACCGTCGCCGACCTGCACCGGCGCGGCCGGAAGGTGATCTGCTACCTGTCGACGGGCGCTTGGGAGGACTTCCGTCCCGACGCCGGCCGCTTCCCGGCGTCCGTCCTCGGGAAGGGCAACGGCTGGGACGGCGAGCGCTGGCTCGACATCCGCCGCACCGACGTCCTGGAACCGCTGATGGCCGCGCGGATCGACATGTGTGCGGAGAAGGGCTTCGACGCGGTGGAGCCCGACAACATGGACGGCTACCGCAACCGCACCGGCTTCCCCCTCACCGCCGCCGACCAGCTCCGCTACAACCGGCTGATCGCCCGCCTCGCCCACGACCGCGGTCTCGCCGTCGGCCTCAAGAACGACCTCGACCAGATTCCGCAGCTCGTCGGCGACTTCGACTTCGCGGTCAACGAGCAGTGCGCCCAGTACGACGAGTGCCACCTGCTGGACCCGTTCGTCGCCGCCGGCAAGCCCGTCTTCCACGCCGAGTACGAGGTGCCCACGGCCGCGTTCTGCCCCGCGGCCCGCGAGCGGGGCCTCAGCTCGATGCGCAAGCGGTACGCGCTCGACGCCTGGCGCCAGGGCTGCTGAGCGGCCGTCAGCCCAGCGTCAGCGCCGCCAGCGTCACCGTCACCGCCGTCTCCTCGACCGCGCCGAAGACGTCGCCGGTCACCCCGCCGAAGCGGCGGACGCAGCGGCGCAGCAGCAGGGCGGCGGCGGCCAGTCCCGCGCCGGACGCGAGGACGGCGCGGACCGCGTCGGCGGGGGAGAGCAGCAGGCCCGCGCCGGCCGCCGCGGCGAGGACGGCGGCGGTGGCGAGCGCGGCGGCGCGGACCGGCACGGTGGCGGCCACGACCGCGCCCAGGCCCTCGGGCCGGGCGGCCGGGACGCCGTGCCGGGAGGCGTGGGTGAGGGCGAGGCGGGCGACGACGGCGGCCAGCACGACGCAGAGGGCCCCGCGCGCCCAGCCCTCCCCGTACAGCTGGTACACGGCCGCGACCTGCGCGAGCAGGGCGAGGACCAGGGTGACGACGCCGAACGGGCCGATGTCGGACCGCTTCATGATCCGCAGGGCCTCGTCGGCCGGCTTGGCGCTGCCGAGGCCGTCGGCGGTGTCGGCGAGGCCGTCGAGGTGGAGGCCGCGGGTGAGCACGGCGGGTACGGCGACGGTGGCGACGGCGGCGAGCAGCGGCCCGGAGCCGAGCGGCAGGAGCAGCCCGCCGGCCGCGGCGGCGACGAGACCGACGGCGAGACCGGCGGCCGGGGCGCACAGCATGCCGGCCCGCGCCGCGTCCCGGTCCCAGCGGGTGACGCGGGCGGGGAACACGGTGAGGGTGCCGAAGGCGAAACGCAGGCCGTCCATCCGGGCAGGGTAGTCGCCGGGACCGGACGGTAGATTGCCGGTATCCGTACGTATCCGTACCTCTCGGGCATAGCGGAACGGGGTGGCATGGGTCACTGGTTCTCCCGCAACATCCTGGAGCCGGGGAAGCTCCCCCTGCTCCTGGCGCTGACCTCGTTCGTGCTCACCTTCCTGCTCACGCGCACGGTCACCCGGCTCATCCGGGCCGGGAAGGGCCCGTTCCGGAACGTCTCCTCCGGCGGGCTGCACATCCACCACGTCGTGCCCGGGGTGGTCCTCTCCGTGCTCGGCGGCTTCGGCGCGGTCGCCAGCGGACGGCACGGCTTCGGCGCCGCCGCCTTCGCCGTCGTCTTCGGGATCGGCGCCGGCCTCGTCCTGGACGAGTTCGCGCTCATCCTCCACCTGGACGACGTGTACTGGTCGGAGGAGGGCCGCAAGAGCGTCGAGGCCGTCGTCCTCACCGCGGCGCTCGTGCTGCTGCCGCTCAGCGGCTTCTCGCCGCTCGGCGTGGACGACGTCACGGAGGAGGAGCGGCAGGACCGGGTGGGCTTCCTCCTCACCCTGCTGCTGAACTTCCTCCTCGTCCTGGTCGCCCTGGTCAAGGGCAAGCTGCGGATGGCGCTGATCGGGGTCTTCGTGCCGTTCGTCGCGATCGTCGGCGCCGTCCGGCTGGCCCGCCCCGGCTCCTGGTGGTGGCGGCGCCTCTACGGCCGCCGCCACCGCGCCCGCGCGCGCGGCACGGTTCGCGCCTACCGGCACGACAAGCGGTGGACCCGGGTGCGGCGGCGGGTTCAGGACCTGATCGGCGGCTTCCAGGAGCGGGTCCCGGGCCGCGGCTCCACCCCGTCCTGACCGCGCTCCCGCCACTTCAGCAGGCCCATCAGCACCAGCACCCCCGCGATGGCCGCCAGGTGCTCCTTGCCGGCGAGGTTCGGCTTCACGATCACCTCGACCACCATCGCCACGACGACCGCCGCCCCCGTCCAGTACGCCCGCTGCCGCCAGCACACGTACACCGCGAGACCCACCACCGCCGCCGACGGCCCGGTGTCCACCACCTGCGCGTCGGACGCCGGAAGGCCGAGGGGCGTGCCGGGGCCGAGCGCGATGCCCACGCGCGCGTACAGCGTCCCGCACAGCGTCGCCAGATACGCGATCCCGAGCGTCCGCCACCGCCCCAGGCACAGCTCGGCGATCCCGAAGACCAGCAGCACCTGGGCGAGCGCGCCCCACACCGGCAGGTCGAGCGCGGGGACGAAGAGCGACAGCGGCGTGCGCAGCAGGGACAGCCCCAGCGGGTCCTCGGCCCGCACGGCGCCGAGCGCCTGCACGGGCGCGTACCCCCACTCCTGGTTCTGGACGAACTGGAACAGCGAGGTGAGGCAGACCGCCGTCAGCGTCAGCGGCACCGCCCGCCACCACGGCCGCGCCGTCAGCTCCCGGCGCACGGTGCCGGCCAGCGGCCCCCACTCGCGCCGCGCGAACCGGCGCACCGCCCTGCTCACCGGCCGCTCTCCAGGTGTCTGCGGTGCATCCACTTCGGCAGCCCGGGGGCCTCCAGGAAGCCCTCGGCGCGGGCCGCGGCGATGCCGATGCGCGGCAGGTCGGCGCTCTTCTCGAAGAGCATGAAGCGCGGCTCCCAGATAGGTCGGTACTTGGCGTTGGCGCGGTACAGCGACTCGATCTGCCACCAGCGGGAGAAGAAGCTGAGCAGCGAGCGCCACATCCTCAGCACCGGTCCGGCACCGAGCTTCGAGCCGCGTTCGAAGACGGACCGGAACATCGCGAAGTTCAGCGAGACCTGAGTGATCCCGATCTCCTTCGCCCGCTGGAGGAGTTCGATCACCATGAACTCCATCAGCCCGTTCTCGGAGTCGCGGTCCCGCCGCATCAGGTCGAGCGACAGCCCCTTCGGCCCCCACGGCACGAAGGACAGCAGCGCCCGCAGCTCCCCGGTCCCGTCGGTGCACTCCAGCATCACGCACTGCCCGTCGCGCGGGTCCGCCAGCCGCCCGAGCGCCATCGAGAAACCGCGCTCGGTGGCCCCGTCCCGCCAGTCGTCCGCCTTCCGCAGCAGCTCGGCCATCTCACCGGCCGGGATGTCCTCGTGGCGCCGGATCCGCACCTCGTACCCGGCCCGCTTGACCCGGTTGAACGCCTGCCGGACCGTCCGCATCGCCCGCCCGTCGAGCGTGAACTCGTCGGTCTCCACGATCGCCTCGTCGCCCAGCTCCAGGGCGTCCAGACCGTGCCGGGCGTAGATCACCCCGGCCTCCTCGCTCGCGCCCATGACCGCCGGGATCCAGCCGTGCTCCCGCGCCTCCGCCAGCCACGGCTCGATCGCCCCCGGCCACGCCTCGGGGTCGCCGATCGGGTCGCCGGAGGCGAGCGACACCCCGCCCACCACCCGGTAGACGACGGCGGCCTTCTCGCTCGGCGACCACACCACGCTCTTCTCCCGGCGCAGCGCGAAGTAGCCGAGCGAGTCCCGGTCCCCGTGCCTGTCGAGCAGCGCCCGCAGCCGCTCCTCGTCCTCCTCGGTCAGCGGGTCCACCGCCCGGCGGGAGCGGAAGGCGGCGAAGAGCACCGCGCAGAGCAGCAGCGTCGACATCACGTTGATGACCACGTCGACCCAGCCCGGCGTGGCGATCGCCGGGAACCGCGCGTCGTCGGCGGCCAGCGTGACCAGCCGCATCACGCCGTACCGCCACCGCTCCAGGAAGGTGGCGTGGCCCGGCGCCGTGTTGGTGGCGGTCACCAGGAGGGCGGCGAGCAGCGAGGTGACCAGCAGCCCGCCGGCCGCGACCACCGCCGCGAGCAGCGGGTTGGAGCGGTCGCCCTTCGCGTAGAACTCCCGGCGGCCGAGCAGCAGGGCGGTGAAGAAGGCGGCGGTCAGCGCCAGCGACACCCAGTTCTGGGCGTGCTCCCGGATCTCCGGGAAGAGCATCACCAGCGCGAACAGCAGCAGGAAGAGGCCGCTCAGCACGGTGTTGAGGATCCAGGCGGCCCGCTTCCGGCGGCGCATGGTGACCGCCAGGAAGAGGGTGAAGACGCCGGAGGCGAAGCCGGCCGTGAGCATGTACGGCGTGAAGAAGTCGTCCTCGTTGTGGCGCCGCAGGTCCTGCCCGAAGGAGACCCACACGGCGCTCAGGAGGTTGATGAACGTGACGGCGCGCAGATACCAGACGGCGAACGCGGCGCTCCGCCGCGAGCGGTCGGTGCCCCGGGGCGTGGTTCCTTCGGCGGACAAGCGGACCTCTCCCATGAAAAGCGATCATATGGGGCGTCTCGTCCCGTCCGGCGACGCCAGAGGCGGCCACCCGCGCGTCGCGGGCGGCCGCCTCCGGGCCTCACCGATGGAGTGTGTCTCCCCCTCAGACCGTCCCGGCCGGGACGGCCGCGTCCGGAGTGGTCGGCTCCGGCCGCTCGGGCAGCTCGGCGGCGAGTGCCGCCGCGGCCCGGACGAGGGGAAGCGCGAGCAGGGCCCCGGTTCCCTCACCCACCAGGACGCCCTGATCGAGCAGCGGGTTGAGCGCCATCCGGTCCAGCGCCTTCGCCTGCGCCGGCTCCCCGGACACCTGACCCGCCAGCCACCAGTCCGGCGCCCGGAACGCCGCCCGCTGCGCCACCAGCCCGCAGGCCGCGCCCACCACCCCGTCCAGGATCACCGGCATCCGCCGCACCGCCGCCTGCAGCAGGAACCCGGTCATGGCCGCCAGGTCCGCCCCGCCGACCGCCCCGAGCAGCGCCAGCTGGTCGCCGAGGACCGGCCGCGCCCGCCGCAGCGCGTCCCGGATCGCCGCGCACTTGCGCATCCACGCCAGGTCGTCGATGCCCGCGCCGCCGCGCCCGGTCACCACCGAGGCGTCCGTCCCGCACAGCGCCGCGATCAGCGTCGACGCCGGCGTCGTCCCGCCCACGCTCAGATCCCCGAGCACCACCACGTCGGTGCCCGAGTCGGCCTCCTCGTCGGCGACCGCCATCCCGAGCCGCACCGCCGCCTCGGTCTCCTCCGGCGTCAGCGCGTCCTCGACGTCGATCCGGCCGCTGCCGCGCCGCACCCGGTGCCGGGTCACCGCCTCCGGCAGCAGCTCCGGATCGCAGTCCAGACCCGCGTCCACCACCCGCACCGGCACGTCCATCGACCGGGCCAGCACCGCCAGCGGGCTCACCCCGTCCAGCAGCTCCCGCACCAGGACGTGCGCGGTGCCGGCCGTGCGGCCCGACACGTCCGCGGCGGCCACGCCGTGGTCACCGGCGAACACCACCACCTTCGGGTTCTCGATCGCCCGCACCCGCACCGCCGACTGGGCGGCGGACAGCCACTCGCCCAGCTCGTCGAGGCGGCCGAGGGCGCCCGGGCGCACGGCGAGCCGCTCCCTGCGCTCCTCGGCGTCACGCCGGACCCCGCCGTCGGGGCGCTCGATCAGATCGGAGAAGTCGTCCAGGTTCAGGGGCTGCGCGGGCTGCAGAGGGTCCATCGGGGTTCCGCCTTGTGACATCAGCGAGGTTCGGCACGGGCACGGGCCATCGGGCTCAGCACCCTACCCGCGCAGCACCAGCGCCTGACCGGCGACCACGAGCACCACCTGCTCGCACTCGTCCGCGAAGGCCGCGTTGAGCCGCCCCAGCTCGTCCCGGAACCGCCGCCCCGCCGCCGTCGCCGGCACCACGCCCGACCCGACCTCGTTGGTCACCGCCACCACCGTCCTGCGGGTCGCCCGCACCGCCGCCACCAGCTCCGCCGTCCGCTCCCGCAGCGCCGCCCGCCCGCCGTCCGCCCAGCCGGCGTCGTCCCAGGCGCCCACCCGGTCCATGGCGTCGGTCAGCCACAGCGACAGGCAGTCGATCAGCAGCGCCGGACCGTCGTCCTCGCCGAGCAGCGGCACCAGGTCGGTCGTCTCCGCGGTACGCCAGGAGCCCGGCCGCCGCTCCCGGTGCAGGGCCACCCGGTCCGCCCACTCGGCGTCGCCGTCCCGGGTCCCGCCGGTCGCCACGTACAGCACCTCCGGGAAGGTCTCCAGCCGCCGCTCGGCCTCCACCGACTTCCCCGACCGGGCCCCGCCGGTCACCAGCGTCCGCCGCGGCACCTCCGGCAGCTCGTGGTACTCGCCCAGGTACAGCACCGTGCCGTCCGGCACCGCCCGCGCCCCGGCCGCGGCCAGCCGCCGGTCCAGCTCGTCCCCGGCCGGCGCGTCGTGGTCCAGGTGCACGGCGACCACCTCCGTGGCCGGCCCCACCGCCCCGGCCGCCCGCAGCCGCGCCAGCGCGTCCGGGCGGCCCGTCACGTCCAGGGCCACCAGGTCGTACGGCTCCCGCTGGTGGTCCGGCAGCCCGGCCGGCGCCCCGCCGCGCGGCAGGTACAGCAGCCGCTGCCCGTCGGCCGACACCACCTCGTACCCGGTCCCGGGGGAGTCCATCGGCACCGCCCGCACCCGGTGCCCGCTGATCAGCGTCAGCTCCCGCCCGTCCGGCACCCGCCCCGCCGTCGGCAGCCCGGCCGGGAGCTCCACCGGGGGCCCGTCGTGCGGGTGCGACAGGAGCACCTGCCGCACCCCCACCAGCGAACGCCCCGCGCGGGCCGCGGCGAGCGCCGCCCCCGGGGTCAGGTCGAGCAGCAGGGCCCCGTCCACCAGCAGCGAGGTGGCGGCACGCGCGCGCGTGCCGCGGGAGCGCGCGCACACCGCGCAGGGGCAGTCGGGGCGGGGCAGGCCCAGCGGGGAGCCGGTGCCGAGCAGAGTCAGTTCCACGCACTGATCCTCCCGCGCCCCCGCGCGCGGTGCGCGCCCGGCTACTCTGCGGGCAGGAAACCGATCATCCGGTGAGCCCCAGGAGGCGGACATGGCATGGACGTGGCGGTTCGAGAAGTCCGACGGCACCGAGGTCGCCCCGGTGGTGACCCCGGAGGAGTTCAGCACCCAGGGCGACGCCGAGAGCTGGCTCGGTGAGCACTGGCGCGACCTGCTCGCGGGCGGCGCGGACCAGGTGACCCTCTCCGAGGACTCCACCACGGTCTACGGCCCGATGCCGCTGGACGCCGAGGGCGCCTGACGGCCCGGCGGGAGGGGCGGGACCCATCGGGCCCGCCCCTCCCGCCCGTACCGCGGATCACATCTCGCCGAGGGTGACCTCCGCCTTGCGGGTCTCGCCGTCCCGCACGTACGTGACGGCCACCCGGTCGCCCGGCCTGCGGTCCGCCAGGGACTCCGCGAGCGAGGTGATCGTCGTGATGTCGTCGTCCGCGAGCCGGGTGATCACGTCGCCCGCCCGCAGCCCCGCGTCCGCCGCCGCGCCGCCCGCCTCGGCCTCCACGACGGCCACGCCGGCCGGCTCGTAGGAGTCGCCCAGGACCGTGCGCCCGGTGATGTCGAGGGCGGCCCGCCCCGAGTCGGTGACCTTCCCGTCCCGGATGATCTGGTCGGCGACCGTCCGCACCATCGAGGCGGGGATCGCGAAGCCGATGCCGGGCGCGGCGCCGCCGCCCATCGCCGGGTCGGAAGCGGCGAGCGTCGGGATGCCGATGACCTGGCCGTCCAGGTCGACCAGCGCGCCCCCGCTGTTGCCGGGGTTGATCGCGGCCGACGTCTGCACCATGTTGCCGATGGTGGCGCCGGTGCCGCCGCCCGTGCGCCCCTCGCTGACCGTGCGGCCGGTGGCCGAGACGATGCCCTGGGTGACGCTGCCGGACAGGCCCAGCGGCGACCCCATGGCCAGCACGATCTGCCCCATCTCGACCGCCGCCGAGTCGCCGAACCGGGCCGGCTTCAGCCCCTCGGGCACCGTCTCCAGCCGGATCACCGCCAGGTCCTGCTCCGGGTAGGCGGCCACCAGACGGGCCCCGACGGGCTCCCCGCCGGTGGCGGCGGTGACCCGGAAGGCCCGCTCGTCGCCGACCACGTGCGCGTTGGTGACGATGTGCCCCTTGTCGTCGTACACCACCCCGGAGCCGAGGCTGTCCGCCGCGTCGATCTGCACGACCGACGGCAGGACGTCCTTGATCACGGCCTGGTAGTCGTCCTGGAGGTCGTTGGCGGCGCGCGGCGCGGCGGCCTGCGCGGTGGTCCGCTCGGGCGCGGAGGCCGTCCCGGGCTCCGCGGAGCAGCCGGCGGTCAGCGCGGCGGCGCAGACCCCGGCGGCGAGGGACAGGGCGGTGCGGCGGCGGACACGGGAGAACGGCGGCTGAGGGGTACGCGGGGTACGGGGGGCACGCGGAAGGCGCTGACGGGTGCGGGAGACATCCATGTCCGGAGTATCCGTTCCGCACCGTTCGCCCGTCCCGGTGGACGCCGCCGAACAGGCGTACTCCGCGCCGGACCGGGCAGGGGTACGGTCCGGGAGCAGGCGGTACGCGAAAGGGCCGGCGCGCCGTGTCGGCGCACCGGCCCCGGGCCGTGCGGCGGAGCCCTCAGCCCCGCACCCCGCACAGGTGCAGCAGCGCCGCCACCCGCCGGTACGGATCCGTCCGGCCCGCCCGCTCCTCGGCGGCCAGCAGCCGCTCCAGCTCCTCGGCGGCCGGCAGGCCCGCGTCCAGCGGGACGCCGTCCGTGAAGACCCGCACCCCGTACCAGGCGTGCAGCGGCGCCGCGATCCCCGCGAGCGTCGCCGTCAGCGCCTCCAGCCGGTCGGCCCGCACCTTCACGCCGTCGTCGTCCTGGTAGACGTCCGTGTCGAAGCCGGCCAGCGCGCCCGCCCAGTCCCCGGCGAGCCCCGGCCGCATGGCGAGGGCGTCGGCGTTCCGTACCACCAGGGAGAGCAGGCCGCCGGGGGCCAGCATCCGGGCCAGGCCGGCGAGCAGCGCGTCCGGCTCGTCGGCGTACATCAGCACGCCGTGGCACAGCACCACGTCGAAGCTGCCCGGCAGGAAGTGGACGCCGGTCTCGCGCCCGTCGCCCTCGATCAGCCGGACCCGCTCGCGGATCCCGGCCGGCTCGGTCGCCAGCGACTCCCGGGCCGTCTTCAGCAGCTCGGGATCGGCCTCCAGGCCCGTGACCGTGTGGCCGGCCCGGGCCAGCCGCAGCGCCTGCGTGCCGGCCCCCATGCCCGCGTCGAGGATCCTCAGCCGCTGCCCCACCGGGTAGCGGGCGGTTATCTGCTCGTCGAGCTGCCGGGCGACGATCTCCTGCCGGATGGTGTCCCGCAGCCCGCCGTGACCGGCGGGCCAGTGGGCGACGGCGGGCAGCACGGAACCGCCCGTCCCCGGGGCGTCCACCCCGAAGGTGTGCCCGCCGGCGGCCGAGCCGTCCGCGCTCAGGGCCGCTCTCCGCGCTTGACCTGCGGCTTCGGGAGCCGCAGTCGGCGCATCTGGAGCGTGCGCATCAGGCCGTACGCGACCGCGCCGCGCTTGGGCGTGTCCGGGAAGCGCTCGTTGAGCTGCTTCCGCAGACGGAACCAGATGCCGATGGAGTCGATGATGATCAGCACGATCACGCCGAGCCAGAGCAGCAGCGAGATGTTCTGGAGCGACCGGTTCGCGTTGCCGAACAGCGAGAGCACCAGGATGACCACGGCCATCGGCAGGAAGTACTCGGCGATCGCGAACCGCGAGTCGACGAAGTCGCGCACGAAACGGCGCACCGGACCCTTGTCACGGGCCGGCAGATAACGCTCGTCACCGCTGTTCAGCGCCTCGCGCTGACGCGTCAGGTCGGCCCGCCGCGCCTCACGGGCGCGCTTGGCGGCCTCCTTGCGGTCGACGGGGACGGACTGCGCACGACGACGCTGCGACTGGGCCTCACTCCGCTTCGGGGTCGGGCGGCCCTTGGGGGCCTCGGGGTCGCGGGGCTGCTTGGAGAGGTCCGCCGTCACCTTCTCGGTGGGGGCCTTCTCTTCCTTCGAACGGCTACGGAACACAAAACCCAAGGGTACGGGGTGGGAGGCATGGAACCCCAGTCCGGGAGGGAACGATCCGCTCACAGCCGGCGTCGTAGCCGGTGACGCACACGAGGACGCACCGGGGTCCGGCACCGGATCCGGGGGGAACGAGCAGGGGCGGGCGGGTCGCCGCCAGGGGTCTCCCGGAGATCCGTCTACTCCTCCCGCCGGATGAGGGACCGCCCGCAGTCGTCCTTGGGGAGGAGCGCATCGGGCTCCGAACAGTGCGGTAATGGAGGCAGGGACCGTAGTGTGGATCCTGACGAAGAGCTGGTGCCAAGTCCGTCAGAAGGGGGCGCGCGAAGCCCATGAGCGGTGTCATGAAGCGTATGGGGATGATCTTCCGCGCGAAGGCGAACAAAGCCCTTGACCGGGCCGAGGACCCGCGCGAGACCCTCGATTACTCCTACCAGAAGCAGCTGGAGCTGCTGCAGAAGGTCCGCCGGGGCGTCGCCGACGTCGCGACCTCCCGCAAGCGGCTCGAACTCCAGCTGAACCAGCTGCAGGGCCAGTCCGCCAAGCTGGAGGACCAGGGCCGCAAGGCGCTGGCGCTCGGCCGCGAGGACCTCGCCCGCGAGGCGCTGTCCCGCAGGGCCGCGCTCCAGCAGCAGGTCAGCGACCTGGAGGTGCAGCACCAGACCCTGCAGGGCGAGGAGGAGAAGCTGACGCTCGCCGCGCAGCGGCTCCAGGCCAAGGTCGACGCCTTCCGCACCAAGAAGGAGACCATCAAGGCCACGTACACGGCCGCCCAGGCCCAGACCCGGATCGCCGAGTCCTTCTCCGGCATCTCCGAGGAGATGAGCGACGTCGGCCTCGCCATTCAGCGGGCCGAGGACAAGACCGCCCAGCTCCAGGCCCGGGCCGGCGCCATCGACGAACTCCTCGCCTCCGGCGCGCTCGACGACCAGTCGGGCCTCGCCAAGGACGACATCCAGGCCGAGCTGGACCGCCTCTCCGGCGGCACCGACGTCGAGCTGGAGCTCCAGCGGATGAAGGCCGAACTGGCCGGCGGACCCTCCGCGCAGCAGCAGGCCATTGAGGGCGGTGCGGCGGGCGGCCACCAGCAGCACCAGCAGCAGTCCCACCCCCGCTTCGACAAGCAGTAGAGGCAAGGACGGCGTCATGATCGTACGGATCATGGGGGAGGGCCAGCGCGAGCTGGCCGACAGCCACTTCGCCGAGCTGAACGCGCTCGACGACGAGCTGCTGAAGGAGATGCGGTCCGGCGACGAGGAAGGCTTCCGGCGCACGCTGGCGGCCCTCCTCGACGCCGTCCGCCGTCTGGGCAGCCCCCTCCCGGACGACGCCCTGGAACCCTCGGAGCTCATCCTCCCGTCCCCGGACGCGTCCCTCGCCGAGGTCCGGGACATGCTGTCCGACGACGGCCTCATCCCGGGCTGACGCGGCCGGCCGCCGCGGGACGGCGCCCTCACCGGCGCCGGAGCACCAGCCCGCCGCGGCCCCTCGGCACACCGGTCCTCGTGCGGGACGGCGCCGTTTCCCGGCCCGTCCCGTACGACGTACCGTTTCGGCGTGACCCGCACAGGAGACGCGCCCCCCGCCCCGGCCGGCATCGCCACCCGCCTGTGCGAGAGGTTCCGCGACCACCCCCTCGCCTTCGACACCGGCCTCGCCCTCGCCGTCCTCCTGGCGATGATCGCCGCCTCCTTCACCGACCCCCACGGCAGCGTCACCGGCCCCACCTTCGGCGACCGCGCCCCCACGCTCACCGGCGTCGCCATGATGACCGCCGCCGCCGTCGCCCTCGTCTTCCGCCGCCGCCGGCCCTTCGTCGTCCTCGCCTTCACCGGCTCCCTGAGCCTGGTCGAACTGCTCGGCGAGACCCGCCCCGCGCCGCTCGCCATCAGCGCCGTCGTCGCCCTCTACACCGTCGCCTCCCGCACCGACCGCCCCACCACCTGGCGGGTCGGCCTCGCCACCATGACCGTGCTGGCCGTCGCCGCCATGGCCTTCGGCCCCACCCCCTGGTACGCCCAGGAGAACCTCGGGGTCTTCGCCTGGACCGGCATGGCCGCCGCCGCCGGCGACGCCGTCCGCAGCCGCCGCGCCTTCGTGGACGCCATCCGGGAGCGCGCCGAACGCGCCGAGCGGACCCGCGAGGAGGAGGCCCGCCGCCGCGTCGCGGAGGAACGGCTCCGGATCGCCCGCGACCTCCACGACGTCGTCGCCCACCACATCGCCCTCGTCAACGTGCAGGCCGGAGTCGCCGCCCACGTCATGGAGAAGCGCCCCGACCAGGCGAAGGAGGCCCTGGCGCACGTCCGGGAGGCCAGCCGCTCCGCCCTCGACGAGCTGCGCGCCACCGTCGGCCTGCTCCGCCAGTCCGGCGACCCGGCGGCCCCCACCGAACCCGTCTCCGGCCTCGCGGTCCTCGACAACCTCCTCGACGGCTTCCGCAAGGCGGGCCTGCCCGTGTCGCTGGCCCGCGCGGACGGTGGCCGGCAGCTCCCGGCGGCCGTGGACATGGCCGCGTACCGGATCGTCCAGGAGGCCCTCACCAACGTCCGGAAGCACGCCGGACCGGACGCCCGCGCCGAGGTCAGCATCGTCGTCGTGGGCCGTACGGTCGAGGTCACCGTCCTCGACGACGGCACCCCGCCCGCCGGGCCGCCCCCCGAGCCCTCCGGCGGTCACGGCCTGCTCGGCATGCGCGAGCGGGTCACCGCCCTCGGCGGCACCCTCACCGCCGCCCCCCGGTACGGCGGCGGCTTCCGCGTCCAGGCGATACTGCCCCTGACACCGGAGACCGCCCGGGAGCCGGGGGAGGACGACCGATGACGATCCGCGTGCTGCTCGCCGACGACCAGGCCCTGCTGCGCAGCGCCTTCCGGGTCCTGGTGGACTCCGAGCCCGACATGGAGGTCGTCGGCGAGGCCGCCGACGGCGCCCAGGCCGCCGCCCTCGCCCGCGCCGAGCGGCCGGACGTCGTCCTCATGGACATCCGGATGCCCGGCACCGACGGCCTCGCCGCCACCCGCGCGATCACCGCCGACCCCGAGCTCGCCGGGGTCCGGATCGTCATGCTCACCACCTTCGAGATCGACGAGTACGTGGTCGAGTCGCTGCGCGCCGGCGCCTCCGGCTTCCTCGGCAAGGGCGCCGAACCGGAGGAGCTGCTGGGCGCGATCCGGATCGCGCACGCCGGCGAGGCGCTGCTCTCCCCGGCCGCCACCAAGGGCCTGATCGCCACCTTTCTCGCCCAGAGCGCCCCCGGCCCGGCCGGCGCCGGGAGCCGGGTGGACGCCGGACGGCTCTCCGCGCTCACCGCCCGGGAGCGGGAGGTGCTGGTCCTGGTCGGCGGCGGCCTCTCCAACGACGAGATCGCCGAACGGCTCGACGTCAGCCCGCTCACCGTGAAGACGCACGTCAACCGCACCATGGCCAAGCTGGGCGCCCGCGACCGCGCCCAGCTGGTGGTCACCGCGTACGAGACGGGACTGGTACGCCCGAGGGGGGAGTGACCGCGCGCGGCGGCGTACTGCGGACGCGGTACGCGGCGGGCGGGAAGTGCGCCTGAGGGCCGAAGATTTCCGGCCGGGTGTGGCCGAAGGTAAGGGGAGGGGGGCGCTCTGGCTGCCCGCCGCCTGCCGACGAGTACGCCACGGAAGAGAGACCGACCCCATGTCCTGGCTGTCCAGATTCAGCCTCGCGCAACGGGCCCTGATCGGGCTGATGTCCCTTGTCGCCGTCGTCTTCGGACTGATCGCGATACCCCAGCTGAAGCAGCAGCTGTTCCCGTCGATCGAGCTGCCCATGGTCTCGGTCATCGCCCCGTACCAGGGCGCCTCTCCCGACGTGGTCGAGAAGCAGGTCGTCGAGCCGCTGGAGAACAACCTCAAGGCCGTCGACGGCCTCAAGGGCATCACGTCGACCGCCTCCGAGGGCAGCGCCGTCATCATGGCCTCCTTCGACTACGGCGACGAGTCCACGAAGCAGCTGGTCGCCGACGTCCAGCAGGCCGTCAACCGGGCCCGGGCGCTGCTGCCGGAGTCGGTCGACCCGCAGGTCGTGGCGGGCTCCACCGACGACATCCCGACCGTCGTCCTCGCCGCCACCTCCGACCGGGACCAGCAGGCGCTCGCCGACCAGCTGGAGCGGACCGTCGTGCCCGCCCTGGAGGACATCGACGGCGTCGGGCAGGTCAGCGTCGACGGCGTCCAGGACCTCCAGGTCTCCGTCACACCCGACCCGCGCAAGCTCGCCGCGGCCGGCCTGACCACGGCGGACCTCGCCCGGACCCTCCAGGCCGGCGGCGCCGCCATGCCCGCCGGCTCCTTCTCCGAGGCGGGCAAGAGCCGCACCGTCCAGGTCGGCGGCGGCTACACCTCGCTCCAGCAGATCCAGGACCTGCGGATCAAGCCCGCCAAGGGCAAGGCGGTCCGGCTGGCCGACGTGGCCGCGGTGCAGCAGGAGGAGTCCGCCCGGGTCTCGCTGACCCGCACCAACGGCAAGCCGAGCCTCGCCGTCATGGCCACCATGGACAAGGACGGCAGCGCCGTCGCCATCTCCGAGGCCGTCGAGAAGAAGCTGCCCGAGCTGCGGAAGCAGCTGGGCGCCGGCGCCGACCTGACTGTCGTCTCCGACCAGGGCCCGGCCGTCGCCAAGTCGATCTCCGGCCTCACCACCGAGGGCGCCCTCGGCCTCGTCATGGCCGTCCTGGTGATCCTGGTCTTCCTCGCCTCGATCCGCTCGACCCTGGTCACCGCGGTCTCCATCCCGCTCTCGGTGGTCCTCGCGCTGATCGTGCTGTGGACCCGCGACCTCTCCCTCAACGTGCTGACGCTCGGCGCGCTCACCATCGCCATCGGCCGGGTCGTCGACGACTCGATCGTGGTCCTGGAGAACATCAAGCGCCACCTCGGCTACGGCGAGGACCGCCAGTCCGCGATCATCACGGCGGTCAAGGAGGTGGCCGGCGCGGTCACCTCGTCCACCCTCACCACCGTCGCCGTCTTCCTGCCGATCGGTCTCGTCGGCGGCATGGTCGGCGAGCTGTTCGGCTCCTTCAGCCTCACCGTGACGGCCGCCCTGCTGGCGTCGCTGCTGGTGTCGTTGACGGTCGTCCCGGTGCTCTCGTACTGGTTCCTCCGCGCGCCCAAGGGCACCTCGGAGGACCCGGACGAGGCCCGCAGGGCCGCCGAGGAGAAGGAGGCGAAGAGCCGCCTCCAGCGCGCGTACGTGCCGGTGCTGCGGTTCGCCACCCGCCGCCGCCTCACCAGCGTGGCCCTCGCCCTCGTGGTGCTCGCCGTCACCTTCGGCATGGTGCCGCTGATGAAGACCAACTTCTTCGACCAGGGCGACCAGCCGGTGCTGACGGTCAAGCAGAAGCTGGCGCCGGGCACCTCCCTGGACGCCTCCGACGCGGCCGCGAAGAAGATCGAGAAGGTCCTCGCGGAGACCGACGGCGTCAAGGACTACCAGGTCACCGTCGGCTCCTCCGGCTTCATGGCCGCCTTCGGCGGCGGCACCGGCGCCAACCAGGCGTCCTTCCAGGTCACCCTGGAGGAGTCCGCCTCGTACGAGAAGACCCGCGACGCCCTGGAGTCGGCCCTCGGGAAGCTCGACGGGGTCGGCGACACCTCGATCGCGGCCGGCGACGGCTTCGCGAGCCAGGACCTGAGCGTCATCGTGAAGGCCGGCGACCGCGAGCTGCTCCAGCGGGCGTCCGAGCAGGTGCGGAAGGCGGTCGCGGAGCTGAAGGACGTCACCGACGTCCAGAGCGACCTCTCCCAGTCGGTGCCGCGGGTCTCCGTGACGGCGAACGCGAAGGCGGCCGACGCCGGCTTCGACACCACCACCCTCGGCATGGTCGTCGCCCAGGCCGTCCGCGGCACCCCGGCCGGCAAGGCGACCCTGGACGACGCCGAGCGGGACGTCCTCATCACCTCGGCCGCCCCGGTCACCACCCTCGCCGAGCTGAAGGCGCTGCCGCTCGGCCCGGTGAGGCTCGGCGACATCGCCACCGTGGAACTGGTCCCCGGCCCGGTCTCCATGACCCGGATCGACGGCGCCCGCGCGGCGACGATCACCGCCAAGCCGACCACGGACAACACCGGCGCCGTCGGCACCGCGCTCCAGGCGAAGCTCGACGGGCTCGACCTGCCCGAGGGCGCGTCCGCCACCGTCGGCGGCGTGTCCGAGGACCAGAACGAGGCGTTCGTCAACCTCGGCCTGGCGATGCTCGCGGCCGTCGCGATCGTCTTCATGCTGCTGGTCGCGACCTTCCGGTCGCTGGTCCAGCCGCTGATCCTGCTGGTCTCCATCCCGTTCGCCGCCACCGGCGCCATCGGCCTGCTGGTCGTCACCGGCACCGCGATGGGCGTCCCGGCGATGATCGGCATGCTGATGCTCATCGGCATCGTGGTGACCAACGCGATCGTCCTGATCGACCTGATCAACCAGTACCGGGCGCAGGGGTACGGCGTCGTCGAGGCCGTGATCGAGGGCGGCCGGCACCGGCTCCGCCCGATCCTCATGACCGCCCTGGCGACGGTCTTCGCCCTGCTGCCGATGGCCCTCGGCATCACCGGCGAGGGCGGCTTCATCGCCCAGCCGCTCGCCGTGGTGGTGATCGGCGGCCTGATCACCTCGACCCTGCTGACCCTCCTCCTCGTCCCGACGCTCTACGCGATGGTCGAGCTCCGCAAGGAGCGCCGCGCGGCGAAGAAGGCGGCGAAGAAGGCGGCGAAGGGGGAGCCGGCGGAGGGCGGCGACGCCCAGGTCCCGCCGCAGCAGAAGGAGACGGTGAAGGCGTAGCACGACGAAGGGGCGCCCCGCGAGTCCGCGGGGCGCCCCTTCCGCCGTACCGGTCGGAGAACCGTTACGGCAGCGCCAGCATCCGCTCCAGCGCGAGCTTGGCGAACGCCTCCGTCTCCTTGTCGACCTCGATCCGGTTGACCAGGTTCCCCTCGGCCAGCGACTCCAGCGCCCACACCAGGTGCGGCAGGTCGATCCGGTTCATCGTCGAGCAGAAGCAGACCGTCTTGTCGAGGAAGACGATCTCCTTGCCCTGGTCGGCGTAACGGTTCGCCAGGCGGCGGACCAGGTTCAGCTCCGTGCCGATGGCCCACTTCGAGCCGGCCGGGGCCGCCTCCAGGGTGTTGATGATGTACTCGGTCGAGCCCACGTAGTCCGCGGCGGCCACGACCTCGTGCTTGCACTCCGGGTGGACCAGCACGTTCACGCCGGGGATCCGGGCGCGGACGTCCTCGACCGACTCCAGCGAGAAGCGGCCGTGCACCGAGCAGTGACCCCGCCACAGGATCATCTTCGCGGCGCGCAGCTCCTCGGTGGTGAGCCCGCCGTTCGGCTTGTGCGGGTTGTAGACCACGCAGTCGTCCAGGGACATGCCCAGGTCGCGGACGGCCGTGTTGCGGCCCAGGTGCTGGTCGGGCAGGAACAGCACCTTCTCGCCCTGCTCGAACGCCCAGTTCAGCGCCCGCTCGGCGTTGGACGAGGTGCAGATCGTGCCGCCGTGCTTGCCGGTGAACGCCTTGATGTCCGCCGAGGAGTTCATGTACGAGACGGGCACCACCTGCTCGGCGATCCCGGCCTCGGTCAGCACGTCCCAGCACTCGGCGACCTGCTCGGCGGTGGCCATGTCGGCCATCGAGCAGCCGGCCGCGAGGTCCGGCAGGACGACCTTCTGGTCGTCGCCGGTGAGGATGTCGGCCGACTCGGCCATGAAGTGCACGCCGCAGAAGACGATGTACTCGGCCTCCGGCCGGGCGGCGGCGTCGCGCGCGAGCTTGAACGAGTCACCGGTGACGTCGGCGAACTGGATGACCTCGTCGCGCTGGTAGTGGTGGCCGAGGACGAAGACCTTGTCCCCGAGCTTCTCCTTGGCCGCGCGGGCGCGCTCCACCAGGTCGGGGTCGGACGGCGACGGCAGATCGCCGGGACACTCCACGCCGCGCTCGCTCTTCGGGTCGGCCTCGCGGCCGAGCAGCAGAAGGGCGAGCGGCGTCGGCTGGACGTCCAGGGGCTGGGCGGTGGTCACGTCACGCACCCTTTCTTCGGAGAACCTTTTCGTCTAATTGACGCTATCTATCATAACCCCTTCACGTCATCCTGACGATGTCCATAGTGTCGATGTGACGAATTCGCCCTCCACGTCTTCGGAGCGCATGTGCGAGCATGAAGGAGGGTAATCCCACCCGACCCGGAATGAATCCGGGACACCGTCGGTTGCAACCGTCGGCAAGCAGTCTCCGTACAACCCGGGAGAGATGTAGATGTCCGTATCGGACGAGACCGGCACCGTCACCGACGGCATCATCGTCACCGACGCCGCCGCGGCCAAGGTCAAGGCTCTGCTGGAGCAGGAGGGCCGCGACGACCTGGCGCTGCGCGTCGCCGTCCAGCCCGGTGGCTGCTCCGGCCTGCGCTACCAGCTGTTCTTCGACGAGCGCTCGCTCGACGGTGACGTCGTCAAGGAGTTCGACGGCGTCAAGGTCGTCACCGACCGGATGAGCGCCCCGTACCTGGGCGGCGCCTCCATCGACTTCGTCGACACCATCGAGAAGCAGGGCTTCACGATCGACAACCCGAACGCCACCGGCTCCTGCGCCTGCGGCGACTCGTTCAGCTAAAGAGCGGCGCCCGACAGACCAGGGCGGTGGCCCGGGAGACCGACCTCCCGGACCACCGCCCTGCCGCGTTCCCGCCGGCGCCTACCGCCGCGGCACGGCCTCGCCGCTCGCCGCGTCGACCACCGGCCGGTCGCCCAGCGGCGCGTCCAGCGTCACCTTCACGGTGATCTCCTGGGCGATCATGACGCAGGCCCGCTCCGGGTCCGTCTTCTCGTCGATCCGCACCCGCACCCGCCGCGGATCCTCCGCCGCGTGCGCCGTGTACGTGCTGCACACCCCGCCCCAGAAGGTCACGGCGAGCGTCCTCCCGCCCGGCTCCACGGCGAACGACTCGATCCGCCGCACCGGCGCGTCACCGTCCGAAGGCTCCGGGGTGGGCTCCGGCGACGGCGTCGCCGGCGGCTCCAGGAACTCCGGCGCCACCGCCGTCGACGTCACCGTGAACGGCGCCGCGTCCGCCGGATCGGCCGTGAACAGCCACGCCGGTACGAGCATCCGCCCCTCCGCCGTGTCCGTCGCCGCCAGCCCGAGCACCGCGCCCGTCACCGGCACCTCGCGCGGCGGCGCCACGTCCACCGTCGTCTCGCAGGGCGCGTCCTTCCCCGCCCCGCCGCCCGGCTCCCCGGCCGGCGGATCCGTCGCACAGCCGCCGATCCCGATCGGCCCCGCGCCCTTCGACTCCTCGTTCAGCCGCGCCAGCGCCCGCTCCGCCGGCACCACCGGGTACGTCTCGCCCTTCACCGGCTCCCGCAGCGTCCCGCTGCCCGCCACCGGCCGCCCGTCCGGGCCGATGTGCAGCCCCGTCGACCAGCCGTACGTCGGCAGCCCGCCGACCACCGGATCGGCGTTCACCACCCGCACCGAACCGTTCATCACCTGTGCCGCCGACACCTTCGCGTCGTCCTGCCCCAGCGCCTTCAGCACCGGAGCCGCCGCCGCCCGCGCCGCCGCCTCGCTCACCGGCGACCCGCCGGCCGGGGGCTTCACCTCACCCGGCGGCGGACACGCCCTGCCCTTCAGACAGGCGTCGCCCGCCGGACCGCCGTCGTACCAGGAGTACGTCCAGTTCCCCGGCGCCTGCCGCGCCACGTCGAGGCGCGGACCCCGGCCGTCCTTCTCGGGCCGGATCGTCCACACGTCACCGACCAGCGCCGGACGCCCCTCCATCCCGAGAACCCCGGCCAGCCTGGTCACCTCCTCCGAGGTGACCAGGCCCTCCGGCCGGTGGACCGCGGCCGACGAAGGCCCCTGGGGGAGTGGGCCCTCGGCTCTGTAGACCGTCCCGCCCGGGCCGCCGCCCGGATCGGGTTCGCCCGGCGCGATCCCCGCGCCCGGGCCCGTACCGCCGCTGCCGCCCGCCAGCCGCAGGGGCGGCGGCGCGGGCGCGCCCGCGGCCCGCGAGGCGGGACCGGCCCCCTCGTCACCCGAGGCGGTCAGATACACCCCGCCGCCCCCGGCCAGCAGCACACCCGCCGCCACCGTGGCGACGAGCGCGGTCCGCCGGCCGCGTCCGCTCTCCGTACCGCTCACCGCAACGCTCCCTCGTGTCGATCGGACACCGGTGGGACGGGGCGGGGGCGCGGACGGTTCCGTCCGTCAGCCGCCGTACTCGGCGGTGGCGGCGATCAGCCGCGCCGAGGCGTCCGGGACGACCACCCCGTGGATCGAGGCGGGCGAGACGGGGGCGGGCGCCGGATCGGCCGGCGTCACCCAGTGCGGGACCATCCGGGCACTGGCCCCGCGCAGCTCGGCGAGGCTCAGTTCGGACTCGTGTCGCTCGCGCGGAGCGGGATACGTGGTCATGGCCGCACCGTACGCACCACCCGCCTCCGGGGAAAAGCCCTACTCTGGGGTAGTTTCCGCTGTTCGGCAGCGCGCCCTTCACCGGATACCGTGGACAGTCATCACCCTTCACCCGCAGGAGCGCCCAGCCGTGCGTATCGCAGTCACCGGCTCCATCGCCACCGACCACCTCATGACCTTCCCCGGCCGGTTCGCCGACCAGCTGGTGGCCGACCAGCTCCACACGGTGTCCCTGTCCTTCCTGGTGGACAACCTCGACGTCCGCCGCGGCGGCGTCGGACCCAACATCTGCTTCGGCATGGGCCAGCTCGGCGGCAACCCGATCCTCGTCGGCGCGGCCGGCTACGACTTCGACGAGTACCGCGCCTGGCTCGACCGCCACGGCGTCGACACCGGCTCCGTCCGCATCTCCGAGGTCCTGCACACCGCGCGCTTCGTCTGCACCACGGACAAGGACCACAACCAGATCGGGTCCTTCTACACCGGCGCCATGAGCGAGGCCCGCCTCATCGAGCTCAAGGCCGTCGCCGACCGCGTCGGCGGGCTCGACCTCGTCCTCATCGGCGCCGACGACCCCGAGGCGATGCTGCGCCACACCGAGGAGTGCAAGGCCCGGTCCATCCCCTTCGCCGCCGACTTCTCCCAGCAGATCGCGCGGATGGACGGCGACGAGATCCGCCTCCTCCTCGACGGCGCCACCTACCTCTTCTCCAACGAGTACGAGAAGGGCCTCATCGAGTCGAAGACCGGCTGGACCGACGAGGAGATCCTGTCCCGCGTCGGCCACCGCGTCACCACCCTCGGCTCGCGCGGCGTCCGCATCGAGCGCGCCGGCGAACCGGTCATCGAGGTCGCCTGCCCCGAGGAGGAGGCCAAGGTCGACCCCACCGGCGTCGGCGACGCCTTCCGCGCGGGCTTCCTCACGGGCCTCTCCTGGGGCGTGAGCCTGGAGCGCGCGGCGCAGGTCGGCTGCATGCTGGCGACGCTGGTCATCGAGACGCTGGGCACGCAGGAGTACACGCTGCGGCGCACCAACTTCATGGAGCGCTTCGCCAAGGCGTACGGCGAGGAAGCCGCCACCGAAGTCCACACCCACCTGACCTGACCCCGCCCCCGCAGCACGGCGCCCCCCTCACGTCCCGCCCGCGTGCCGGGCCCGGCTACGGGGCGGCGCCCTCGGGCGGGCCTCCGTGTGGGCAGGCGTTCTGCGGGGCGGTGCCCACCCTCACGTCCGGCTCGGGTGCGGGGCCCGGCCTCGGGGCGGCGCCCTTCGGCGGGCCTCCGTGTGGGCAGGCGTTCCGCAGGGCGGAACGGGTGGGCACACGGAACGGCGCCAGCTGCCGCGCCCAGGCTTCTGCGCCTGAACCCGCACCTGGTGCGCGACGCCCGTTCGGTGCGGGTCCAGGCCCGGGAGCGGAGGCACCCGCAACGGTGCCGTTCCGTTGTGCCCACCCGTTCCGCCCCTTGCGGAACGCCTGCCCACAACGGAACGGCGGGCGCAGCCTGTGACGGGGGCCCGGGCCCGCGGGGTCAGGAGGTGCGGCGGACCACGTAGGCGCGGGCGCCCTCGGGCGCGGGGGAGTCACCCACGTACTCCTGCCCCCGCATCTCGCACCACGCCGGAATGTCCAGCCGCGCCGCCTCGTCGTCCGACAGCACCCGCACCGTCCCCCCCACCCGCACCGACCCGATGACCTTCGCCAGCTCGATGACCGGGATGGGGCACCGCTTGCCCCGCGCGTCCACGACCAGCTCCTCGCCCGCCGGGGACGGCAGCGGCGCCGGGCCCGCCGCGCCCGCCGCGCCCAGCCGGTCGCGTACCGACGCCACGACCCCCGGCAGCACCGCGAGGAACCGGTCGACGTCGGCCGCCTCCGTGCCGGCCGGCAGCGAGACCCGGACGTTCCCCTCGCTCAGGACGCCCATCGCACGCAGCACATGGCTGGGCGTCAGCGTGGAGCTCGTACACGACGAACCGGACGAAACGGAGAAACCCTCCCGGTCCAGCTCGGACAGCAGCGTCTCCCCGTCGACATAGAGACAGGAGAACGTGACGAGGTGGGGGAGCCGCCGCACCGGATCGCCCACCACCTCCACGTCCGGCACCAGCTCCGGCACCCGCGTCCGGATCCGGTCCACGAGCTCCCGCAGCCGGGCGCCCTCCGCCGCCGCCTCGGCCCGTACCGCCCGCAGGGAGGCCGCCGCCGCGACGATCGCGGGCAGGTTCTCGAAACCGGGCGCGCGGCCCGACTCCCGTTCGTCGGACGGACCTTGGGGGGCGAAGCGGACGCCCTTCCGGACCGCCAGCAGCCCGACGCCCGCCGGCCCGCCCCACTTGTGCGCGCTCGCCGCCAGCAGCGACCAGCCCTCCGGTACCGCTCCCCAGCCCAGCGACTGGGCCGCGTCCACGAGCAGCGGCACCCCGGCCGCCCGGCACGCCTCGGCGACCTCGGCCACCGGCTGCTCCGTGCCGACCTCGTGGTTGGCCGACTGGAGGCAGGCCAGGGCCGTCCGCTCGTCCAGCGCCGCCGCGAAGACCGCCGGGTCCACCGCGCCGGTCCGGCCGACCGGCACCTCGGTCACGGTCCCGCCGGCCGCCGCGTGCGCCTCGCCGGCGTGCAGGACGGAGGAGTGCTCGACGGCCGAGACGACCAGCCGGTCGCCCACCCGCCGGCGCCCGGCGAGCGCGCCCGACACGCCCGAGTGCACGGCGCGCGTCCCCGAAGGAGTGAAGACGAGTTCGTCGGGGCGACAGCCCACCGCCTCCGCCGCCGCCTCCCGCGCCGCGTCGAGCAGCAGCCGTGCCCGCCGGCCCTCCCGGTAGAGCCGGGCCGGATCGGCCCACCCCTCGTCGAGGGCGGCGAGCAGCGCCTGGCGGGCGACGGGGTGCAGGGGCGCGGCGGACGCGGCGTCAAAGTACGACATCCCCCCAAGGTAGGCCCCGAGGCCCCGCCACCCCGGACGCCCCCGCCCCGCCCAC
>JOFO01000035.1 GCA_000721275.1 Microtetraspora glauca
CGAGCACCCCAGACCGTTCGTCTGGACGAAGACCGCCGACGAGATCCTCGACAAAGTCGCCGCCTACTGCCGACGAATCTCTGACTCAGATCACTAGGCCGTCTCTTCCGGATCAGGCCGGATCAGGGAGCGGCGTCTGGTGCGTGCGATCGCAAGGCGGAGGAGGGAGTCCATGCGGTGGGGGCACCTCCCAGCGGTAGCTGGGGGACATCGGCGACCGACGACAACGCGGCTGGGGGTGCCCCCTCTGGGGGAGCGCGTGCCAGGCGTCGCGAGCCCGGCATGATCCGGAAGCGATGGCCTAGGCTGGGCGCACGCGCGGCGACTGGCGTACGGGGAACCGACCCCGGGGGAGCCGCGCGCGCTCCACCACACGAGGTGCCGCTCGCCTGGGCATCACGGGACCGCCCCGCGTCCCGTGCGGCACCCGCCCCGGGACGTTCCGACGTACTCCCGGAGGAACACGTGACCCCGTCCCCGCAGCCGCACCCGCAGACCGCCGGCCACCCCGCCCTCGCCGCGGCCGACCCCGAGCTCGCCGCCCTCGTCGGCGCCGAGGAGCGGCTCCAGGCCGACACGCTCCGCCTCATCCCGAGCGAGAACTACGTCTCCGCCGCCGTCCTCGAAGCCTCCGGCACCGTCCTCCAGAACAAGTACAGCGAGGGCTACCCCGGCCGCCGCTACTACGAGGGCCAGCAGGTCGTCGACCAGGTCGAGACCCTGGCCGTCGAGCGCGCCAAGGCCCTCTTCGGCGTCGACCACGCCAACGTCCAGCCCTACTCCGGCTCCCCGGCCAACCTCGCCGTCTACCTCGCCTTCGCGAAGCCCGGCGACACCGTCATGGGCATGGCGCTGCCCATGGGCGGCCACCTCACGCACGGCTGGGGCGTCTCCGCCACCGGCTCCTGGTTCCGCGGCGTGCAGTACGGCGTCCGCCCGGAGACCGGCCGCGTCGACTACGACCAGGTCCGCGACCTCGCCCTCGCCGAACGCCCCAAGATCCTCTTCTGCGGCGGCACCGCCCTTCCCCGCACCCTCGACTTCGCCGCCTTCGGCGAGATCGCCCGCGAGGCGGGCGCGGTCCTCGTCGCCGACATCGCCCACATCGCCGGCCTGATCGCCGGCGGCGCCCACCCCTCCCCGGCGGGCCACGCCGACGTGATCTCCACGACCACCCACAAGACCCTCCGCGGCCCGCGCGGCGCCATGCTGATGTGCACCGAGGCGCACGCCAAGGCCCTCGACAGGGCCGTCTTCCCCGGCCTCCAGGGCGGCCCGCACAACCAGACCACCGCCGCCATCGCCGTCGCCCTCCGCGAGGCCGCCCAGCCCTCCTTCCGGACCTACGCCCACGCCGTCGTCGCCAACGCCGCGGCCCTCGCCGACGCCCTGCTCGCCCGCGGCTTCGACCTGGTCTCCGGCGGCACCGACAACCACCTGATCCTCATCGACCTCACCTCCCGGCAGGTCCCCGGCAAGACCGCCGCCAAGGCCCTCGACCGGGCGGGCATCGTCGTCAACTACAACACCGTCCCCTTCGACCCCCGGAAGCCCTTCGACCCCTCCGGCATCCGCATCGGCACCCCGTCCCTCACCTCCCGGGGCCTCACTCCGGCCCACATGGACCAGGTCGCCGACTGGATCGACCGCGCCGTCACCGCGGCCGCCGCCGGGGACGAGCCCGCCCTCGCGACGATCCGCGCCGAGGTCGCCGACCTGATGGCCGCCCACCCGGCCCCTGGCCTCCCCGCCTAGCCCTGGAGCCCTACCGGACGGAGGCCGCGACCCGCAGCGCCTCCGTCCGGTCCGGTATCCCCTCCAGCCGCAGCGTCAGACCGGACGACGGCCGCACCCACAGCAGGGTCGGCCCCGCCGCCCGCACCTCCCGGCTCCACCGCCCGGCGTCCGACACCAGCGGGAACGTCAGCCGGTGCGGCTCCGCGAACCAGTACGCCGCCGTCCCGTCCGCGAGCACCACCGGCTCCGGCTGCACCCGTATCTCCTTGACGAAGCCCGGGTCCAGCTCGCCCGGGAACTCGTCCAGCCGCACCACCGCCCCCTCCTCCGTCCGCCAGCAGACGCCCACCACCGCGCGCGGCGCCCGCCCCGTCACCGACGTCACCGCCCCGGCCACCCCCTCCGGCAGCAGCGGCGCGAACCCGGCCGCCCGGGCCGCCTCCGCCGCCTGCACCGGATCCGGGCACCCCGGGACCTTCGCCGGAGCCACCGGCGGCGCCCCTGGCGCGTACTCCACCGCGACCCCGCCGACACCCAGCCACTCCACCACCGCCGCCCGCACCGGCGGCGTCAGCACCGCCACCACCAGCACCCCGGACAGCGCCGCGAGCAGCGCCCGCCACCGCCGCCGCAGCCACCCCCACCGCTCCGCCTCCGGCTCCCGCTCCACCACCGGCACCGGCACCGGGACCGGCGCGTGCTCGGCGAGGAGCTGGGCCAGCACCCGCTCCGCCATCGACTCCCCGTCCACGTCCGGCACCCGCAGCGACCGCCCGAGCTCCCGCAGCTCCTCCGGCAGCCCCCCGGCACCCTCGTCCTCACGCACGCCCCTCACCTCCCTCCGGCGTCCCCTCCGCCGGGCCCAGCGCCGCCCCGAGCCGCTTCAGCGCCCGGTTCAGCCGCGACTTCACCGTGCCCCGCGGCCACCCCAGCGCTTCCGCCGTCTCCGCCTCGTCCAGCTCCAGCAGATAGCGGTGCACCACCACCCGCCGCTGCTCCTCCGCCAGCCCGTCCAGCGCCTCCCACAGCCGCCGGCGGCGCTCGCCGTCCACCGCCGCCACCGCCGGGTCCGCCGACTCCGGTATCAGCGGCTCGCCCGCCAGCAGCTCCGCCTCCCGCCCCGCCACCGCCCGCTGCCGGCCCGCCGAACGCAGTGTGTTCCTCGTCTCATTGGCCACGATGCTCAGCAGCCACGGCCGGAAGGACGCCCCCTCCCGGAAACTCCCCAGCGAGCGGTACGCCTTGAAGAACGCCGCCTGCACCACGTCCTCCGCCTCCGCGCCCGCCCCGTGCGCCACCGCCGCCCGCAGCGCCACCGGCGTGTACGCGCGGACCAGCTCCGCGTACGCCTCCGGCTCTCCGGCGCGCACCCGGGCGATCACGGCGCTCTCGTCGACGACGGCCGAGCCCCCCTCCCGTGTCCTCACACTCCTGGTACACCGGAAGTCCGGGATCGGTTCCCGCACCTGAGAGAATGATGTGCATGGCCTCTGATCCTCGTCCTCGCGCGCTCTCCGGGATCCAGCCCACCGCGGGCTCCTTCCACCTCGGCAACTACCTCGGCGCGATCCGGCAGTACGTCGCGCTGCAGGAGTCCCACGACGCCTTCTACATGGTCGTCGACCTGCACGCGATCACGGTCCCCCAGGACCCGGCCGAGCTCCGCGCCAACACCCGCTTCGCCGCCGCGCAGCTCCTCGCCGCCGGCCTCGACCCGGAGCGCTGCACCCTCTTCGTCCAGAGCCACGTCCCCGAGCACGCGCAGCTCGGCTGGGTCATGAACTGCCTCACCGGCTTCGGCGAGGCCTCCCGCATGACCCAGTTCAAGGACAAGTCCGCGAAGCAGGGCGCCGACCGCGCCACGGTCGGCCTCTTCACCTACCCGATCCTCCAGGTCGCGGACATCCTCCTGTACCAGGCCACCCACGTGCCGGTCGGCGAGGACCAGCGCCAGCACATCGAGCTCACCCGCGACCTCGCGGAGCGCTTCAACGGCCGCTTCGGCGACACCTTCACCGTCCCGGCGCCGTACATCGTCAAGGAGACCGGGAAGATCTACGACCTCCAGGACCCGGCGATCAAGATGAGCAAGTCGGCGTCGACGCCGAAGGGCCTCATCAACCTCCTGGACGACCCGAAGGTCACCGCCAAGAAGGTCAAGAGCGCCGTCACCGACACCGACACGGTGATCCGCTTCGACCCGGAGAACAAGCCCGGCGTCTCCAACCTCCTCGTGATCATGTCCACCCTCACGGACACCAGCATCGAGGACCTGGAGAAGAGCTACGAGGGCAAGATGTACGGCGCCCTCAAGACCGACCTCGCCGACGTCATGGTGGAGTTCGTCACGCCCTTCCGGACCCGCACCCAGGAATACCTGGACGACCCGGAGACGCTGGACTCGGTCCTGGCCAAGGGCGCGGAGAAGGCCCGCGCCGTCGCCGCCGAGACCCTGGCGCAGACGTACGACAGGATCGGCTTCCTCCCCGCGAAGCACTGACGCCGGCCCTGGCGGAAGCACCCGCGAAGGACCCGCGGAGCGCCGGCGAAGCACCGGCGAAGCACGGGTCCGAGGACCCTGGCCATGAAGGTGGTGCAGGCCGCACACTGGCGGCTGCACCACCGCACACCGAACCGACCCGGACGACGGAGGAGAACGACGTGGGGACCGTAACGCTCGGCGTTTCGATCGCGGTCCCGGAGCCTCACGGCAGCCTGCTCCAGGAGCGGCGCGCGGGCTTCGGGGACCCCGCCGCGCACGCCATCCCCACCCACGTCACCCTCGTCCCGCCCACCGAGGTCGACCAGGACCGGCTGCCGGAGATCGAGGCCCACCTCGCCGGCGTCGCCGCCGACAGCCTCCCCTTCGAGATCCGGCTCAGCGGCACCGGCACCTTCCGCCCGCTCTCCCCGGTGGTCTTCGTCACCCTCGCCGACGGCGCGGCCGGCTGCGACCGGCTCCAGGCCCGCCTCCGCCACGAGACCGGGCCGCTCGTCCGCGAGCTCCAGTTCCCGTACCACCCGCACGTCACCGTCGCCCACGGCATCGCCGAGGAGGCCATGGACCGGGCGTACGAGGAACTGGCCGGCTACGAGGCCGCCTGGACCTGCGCCTCCTTCGCCCTCTACGAGCAGGGCGCGGACGGCGTGTGGCGGAAGCTGTACGACTACGAGTTCGGCAGCGGCCGGCCCGTCCCGGCCGTCCCCGCCCAGGGCGGCAGCCCGGTCCGCACGCCCTCCTGACCACGGGGCCGGGGCCGTACGGTCACACCGGCAGCCGCCGGTGCAGCGGACGCGGCACGTGCCGCAGCGCCGACGCCACCAGCCGCAGCGGCCCCGGCACCCACACCGTCTCCGAGCGGCGCCGCAGCCCCAGCTCGATCGCGTACGCCACCGCCTCCGGAGTCGTCGCCAGCGGCGCCTCCGGACGCCCCGCCGTCCGCTCCGAGCGCACGAAACCGGGCCGCACCACCATCACGTGCACCCCCGTCCCGTGCAGCGCGTCCCCCAGCCCCTGCGCGAAGACGTCGAGGCCCGCCTTCGACGAGCCGTAGATGAAGTCGGCCCGCCGCCCCCGCTCGCCCGCCACCGACGACAGCACCACCAGCGAACCGTGCCCCTGCGCCTGGAGCGCGCCCGCGCACACCAGCGCCGCCGACACGCCGCCCGTGTAGTTGGTCTGCGCGACCCGCACCGCCGCCACCGGGTCCGACTCGTCCCGCGCCTGGTCGCCGGGCACCCCGAAGGCCAGCAGCACCAGGTCCACGTCCCCCTCCGCGAAGACCGCCCCCAGCCGCTCCGCGTGCGCGTCCGTGTCGAGCGCGTCGAACGGCACCACCCGCACCTCCGCCCCCAGCGCGCGCAGCGAACCGGCCGCCTCCGCCAGCTCGGGGGAGGGGCGGCCGGCCAGCCAGACCGTACGGGTGCGGCGGGCGATCAGCCGGCGCGCGGCGGCCAGCCCGATCGCGGACGTGCCGCCGAGCAGCAGCAGGGACTGGGGGGCACCGAAGGCGTCCTTCACGACGCATCACTCCTGAACGGTTCACAGGCCGAGACGGCGGGACAGGTCCGAGCGGAACGCGGACCGGGGGTCGACCGCGGCCCGCAGCGCCCGGAAGGCGCCGAGCCGCGGATACAGGACGGGCAGCAGCGCGGGCCGCAGCCGGGCGTCGTCGGCGAGGCAGACCCGCCCGCCGGCCGCCGCCACCCGCGCGTCGAGGACGTCGAGGAACCGCCCGAGCCCCGGCGCCCCGACGGGCACGTCGAGCCCCAGGCACCAGCCGCGCACCGGGAACGCCAGCGGCCCCGCCCCCTCCTCGCGGACCCGCTCCACGCGCGCGTGCCGGGCGCCGCGCGCGGGGGAGCGCCGCCCGGCCAGCAGCGCCAGCAGCCCGCGCAGCTCCTCCTCGCGCCCCTCGGGCAGGGCGCACCGGTACCGCACGAACGCCGCCCGCCCGACGAGACCGGACACCGGGCCGCCCGCCACGCGCGCGCGTGCCAGCCCCGGAAGGGGCCGCAGACCGCCCGTCCACGGCCCCGGGACGGCCGGGAGGGCCGGGAGGGCCAGCGGCGCGCGGCGGGCCCGGTGGCCCCGGGGGAGCGCGGCGTACGGGACCGGCGCGGCGGTCGTCAGGACGGCGCGGCCCCGCCCGCTCAGCTCCACCCGGGCCCGCGCGTACGGCTCCCGGGGCGCGCCGCCGCCCGTCCAGTGCGCGAGCAGCGCGTCCACGTCCCGGAAACGGGCGGTCCGTTCCCGCAGGTACGCCGTCTCGACCGGCCGCGCCTCCAGCGTCGCCGACAGCACCACCCCGGTCAGGCCCAGTCCGCCGACGGTCGCGTCGAAGAGCGGTTCGCCGCGCCGTACCGTCCTCGACTCCCCGTCGGCGCCCAGCAGTTCGAGCGCGACGACCCCGGCCCCGTACCCGGAGGCGATCGCCCCGCCGACCGTCCACGGGCCGCCGCCGGCCCGGGGGTGGAGGCCCAGCGGCAGCAACGCCCGGGCCACCGCGCCCAGTTCCGTACCGCCCTCGCAGACCACCAGCCCCGCCGCCGCGTCCAGGCCGCGGATCCGGTCCAGCGCGGCCAGCTCCAGCACGGTCCCGCCCGCGTTCTGCGCCGCGTCCCCGCCGGACCGCCCCCGGCCCCGGGCCACCGCGCCGCGCGGCCCCCGCCGCAGGACGGCTCCGGCGGCCTCGGCGGCGGAGCGGGGCCGGGCCAGCAGCGCGAGCGACGGCGCGGTGCGCCCGGCGCCCGTGAGGGGCACGAAGTCGTCGTCCAGGACGAGGGGTTCGACAGCCATGGGAGCGACCGTATCGCCGCCTCTGTCGCTTATGTCGGAATTGCAGTCCTCCGGCGCGCGGTGTCGGTCCCCGCCCGCCGCCCGGCCCGGAGGGATGCTCGAACCATGGACTGGCTGACCAAGATCCCCCTCATCGGCCCCTGGGTCGCCCGGCTCATGAAGACCCACGCCTGGCGCTCCTACGAGCGGCTCGACGAAGTGCACTGGACCCGGCTCGCCGCCGCCCTCACCTTCCTCTCCTTCCTCGCCCTCTTCCCCCTCATCACCGTCGCCGCCGCGATCGGCGCCGCGCTCCTCACCGACGACCAGCTCCACACCATCGAGCAGAAGCTCTCCGACCAGGTCCCCGGCATCTCCGACCAGCTCGACATCGGCAGCCTCGTCGCCAACGCCGGCACCGTCGGCCTCGTCGCCGGCGCCCTGCTGCTCCTCACCGGCATCGGCTGGATCGGCTCGATGCGCGACTGCCTCCGCGCCGTCTGGGGCCTCGACGACGTCGACGAGGGCAACCCCGTGGTCCGCAAGGGCAAGGACGCCGTCGTCCTCGTCGGCCTCGGCGGCGTCGCCCTCTGCTCCCTCGCCGCCTCCTGGCTCGGCTCCACCGCCGTCGGCTGGAGCGCCGACCGTCTCGGCATCTCCGGCGGCGGCGCCGGCGGCGTCCTGCTCCAGGGCGCGGCCGTGCTCGTCGCGACGGCCGCCGACTTCCTGATCCTGCTCTACGTCCTCAAGCCGCTGCCCGGCGTCGACCCGCCCCGCCACCGGCTCGTCGTCGCCGCGCTGATCGCCGCGGCCGGCTTCGAACTCCTGAAACTGCTCCTCGGCGGCTACATGCGGGAGGTCGCGGCGAAGTCGATGTACGGGGCCTTCGGCGTGCCGGTGGCCCTGCTCCTGTGGATCAACTTCACCGCGAAACTCCTGCTGTTCTGCTCCGCGTGGACGGCCGTGGGCTCGATCGCCCCCGCCGCTACGACGAAACGCCCGTCCCCGTCTTCGGATCCGTCTCCGGACCCGTCCCCGTCTTCGGATCCGTCTCCGGACCCGTCCCCGTCCCCGGATCCGTCCCCGTCCCCGTCCCCGTCTCCGGACCGCGACCGGGAGCCCCGGCGCCCGAACGCGGCCAGCGACGGTTGACCAGGAGCACCGCCCCCGCGACCAGCACCAGCACCCCGCCCGTGATCGCGAGCGCGATCCCGACCCCGCCCGAGCCCTTCCCGGACGCGGACGCGGCCACCGCGGGCCCGCCCGTCTCCGGCGCCTCCGTGCCCGGCGCCGGCGCGCCCGACTCCGTCCCGCTCACCGGCCGCGCCGACGGCCGCGCGCTCTTCGGCGGCACCAGCTCACCCACCGGCGTCACCTTCCCGGACGCCGCGAACCCCCAGTCCAGCAGCCGCGCGGCCTCCTTGTAGACCGCGTGCTGCTCGTTCGACGACGGGTTCATCACCGTCACCAGCAGCACCCGCCCGTTCCGCTCGGCGACCCCGGTGAAGGTCGCGCCCGCGTGCGTCGTGTTGCCGTTCTTCACACCCGCGATGCCCGGGTACGGGGCGATGCCGAAGTCACCGGTCAGCAGCCGGTTGGTGTTCTGGATCTCGAAGGTCTCGCGCTTCTTGCCCGGCTTCGCCTCGCCCGGGAAGGCGGCGCGCGGGGTCTTCGCGTACTCCCGGAACTCCGCCTTCTGCATCCCGCTGCGGGCGATCAGCGTCAGGTCGTACGCCGACGACACCTGCCCCGGGGCGTCGTAGCCGTCCGGCGACTTCACGTGCGTGTCCAGCGCCTGCAGCTCGGCCGCCCGCGCGTTCATCTCCGCCACGGTCTTCGCCATGCCCTGGTTCATCTGCGTCAGGACCCGCACCGCGTCGTTCCCCGACCGCAGGAACACCCCCAGCCACAGGTCCCGGACCGTGTAGGTCTGCTTCTCCTTTATCCCGACGAGGCTGGACCCCTCCCCGAGCCCCGCCAGGTCCTGCGCGGTGACCAGGTGCGTCTGCTTCTTGTCCGTGAACTTCGGCAGCAGCGTGTCCGCGAACAGCATCTTCAGCGTCGACGCCGGCGCGAGCCGCCAGTGCGCGTTGTGCGAGGCCAGCACGGCGCCGCTCTCCGCGTCCGCGACGATCCACGACCGCGCCGACAGCTCCTTCGGCAGCACCGGCGCCCCGGCCCCCAGCTTCACCTGCGTCCCCGGCAGCCCGAGCAGCGCCCCGCCCACCGACGACATGTTCGCCGGCGGCTTCGGCTGCGGGGAGGCCGTGGGACTCTTCGAACCCCCCGGTTTCACCGGCTCGTCCGCGTGAGCGGTCCCGGCGGCGAACGCGAGCGGAAGCAACAGCGCGGCGGCGACCGCGGCGGCGGTCCTCTTCGAAGCAGACACGACCGAGAACGTACAGGCACACCCCCGTGAACCGAACCCCGCGGTCCCCCCGCCCCGCCCTCCGCCACCCGGACGCTGCCGCCCGCCCCCGGACGGCGATACTGAGGCCATGAAGCTCAGCCGCCGCGTCTCCTGGTTCCTGCTCGCGTTCGGAGTGTGGAGCTGGTTCATCTGGATCACTTTCGTCAAGAACTTGTGGAACGACGGGAGCGGTCTCGCCTTCGACGACGCCGGGGACCCGACGGCCTACTTCTGGGTCCACCTGCTGCTCGCCGTGACGTCCTTTGTTCTGGGGACGGTGATCGGCGTGATCGGGTTGCGCGGGGTGCGTGCCTCCCGGCGCTCCACCGACTGACAAGAGAGGTTCCGGGCGTGATCGCCTTCCTGCCCTTCCTGGTCGTGGTCCTCGCGCTGCTCGGCGCGGTCCACTGGTACGTGTGGCGCCGTCTGGTCCGGGACGTCACCGTGCCCGGCGGCACGGCCCGGCGCCTCGGCACGGGGCTGGTGGTCGTGCTGCCGCTGCTCTCCGTCGCCGCGCTGGTCTCCGGGCGGGCCGGGCTGCCGTTCGCGGTGCAGCAGGCCGTCGCCTGGCCCGGGTTCCTGTGGCTGGCGCTGCTGCTGTACGTGGTGCTGGCGCTGCTCGTCGGCGAGGCCGTGCGGCCCCTGCTGCACCGGGTGCTCGCCCGGCGGGACGCCGCCGCTCCCGCCGCCGCTCCCGCCGCCGTGGCGGCGCCCGTGCCCGCGCCCGTCCCCGTGCCCGCGCCCGAGCGGGAGGAGGAGGGCCCGGAACCGGCGGAGGCGCCCGTGGAGCCCGCGTCCGGCTCCGGGGTGTCGCGGCGGCTCTTCGTCGCGCGGGTCGTCGGCGGGGCCGCGGCCGCCGTCGCCGCCGGGACCGTGGCGAACGGGGCGTACGGGGTGCTGCGCGGGCCCCGGGTGAAGCGGGTGACCGTCCCGCTGGCCAAGCTGCCGCGCGCCGCGCACGGTTACCGCATCGCCGTCGTCTCCGACATCCACCTGGGGCCCATCCTCGGGCGGGCGCACTCGCAGCGGATCGTCGACGCGATCAACGCCACCCAGCCCGACCTGATCGCCGTCGTCGGCGACCTCGTCGACGGCACCGTCGCCGACCTCGGTCCGGCCGCCGAACCGCTGGCGGGGCTCCGCGCCCGGCACGGCTCGTTCTTCGTCACCGGCAACCACGAGTACTTCTCCGGCGCCGACGCCTGGGTCGACCACGTCCGTGAGCTCGGCATGCGCCCGCTGCGCAACGAACGCCTGGAGATCGCCGCCGGGTTCGACCTGGCGGGCGTGGACGACGTGGCCGGCGAACGGGAGGGGCAGGGGCCCGACTTCGGCCGCGCGCTCGGCGACCGCGACCGGTCCCGCGCCGCCGTCCTCCTCGCCCACCAGCCGGTCGTCATCGACGACGCCGTCGCCCACGGGGTGGACCTCCAGCTCTCCGGCCACACCCACGGAGGGCAGCTCTGGCCGGGCAACCTGCTCGCCGAGCTCGCCAACCCGACGGTGGCCGGTCTCGAACGGTACGGGGACACCCAGCTGTACGTGTCCCGGGGCGCCGGCGCGTGGGGGCCGCCGGTCCGGGTTGGCGCGCCGTCCGACATCACCGTCGTCCAACTCGCCTCGAAGCAGGCGTGACCGGGAGGAATCCGGAGGGCGCTCACTCCCCGCGCCGGGGTCGATACGTGCTGCTCATCGACTTAAATTCGCATTTCACGGACATATGCATGCCGTGTGAAAGTTTCCTCTTCCCCCTGTGAAGACCGTGTGATTGGGTGGCGCAAACGCGACGATTCGGGGGCCGTCGCCCTGTGGGGTTTTGCGCGACAAAGGAAGCACGGCAATGCGGTCGACGGTCCGACTCCGGATCCTCATCACTTGTGGAGTACTGGTGGCCGCGGGGGTGGGGGGCTGGCAACTCCTGCCCTCCGACGAGGGGCGCACCGACCCCGTCCCCGTCGGCACCACCGACGAGGTCACCTCGCTCGACCCGGCCGGCGCGTACGACGCCGGCTCCTGGGCGATCTACAGCAACGTCTACCAGTCGCTGCTCACGTTCAAGCCCGGCTTCACCACCCCGACCCCGGACGCGGCGGAGAGCTGCCGGTTCGTGGGCGGCAGGCTCACCACGTACCAGTGCGTGCTCCGGGACGACCTCGCCTTCCCCAGCGGGCGGAAGGTGACGGCGGAGGACGTCAAGTACTCCTTCGACCGGATGCTGAAGATCAAGGCGGACGTCGGTCCCGCCGCGCTCTTCCCGACGCTGAAGGACGTGCGGGCGGACGGGCGGACGGTCACCTTCAATCTGAGCGGCCGGGACGCCACCTTCCCGCTGAAGCTGGCGACCGGCGCCGGCTCGATCGTCGACCGGGACCGCTATCAGGCGGACACCCTCCGCCAGGACAACGGCGTCGACGGCACGGGCCCGTACCTCCTCAAGGAGTACAAGCCGGGCGAGAGCGCCCTCCTGGAGCCGAACCCGAAGTACCGGGGCGCCCTCGCCGGGACGGGCAAGCCGGTCCTGGTGAAGTACTACAAGCAGTCCGAGGAGCTGGAGAAGGCGTGGAAGTCCGGTGACGTGCAGGTGACGCACCGCCAGCTGCCGCCGTCCTTCGTGGAGAACCTGGACACCAACGGCGGCACCCGGCTCACCGAGGCCGAGAGCGCCGAGATCCGCAACCTCGTCTTCAACACGCGGCCCGACGCGCCGACGGGCGAGAAGGCGGTACGGCAGGCGATCGCGGCGGTCCTCGACCGCCCGGCCCTCACCACCGGCGCGTACAAGGGCACGGTGGAGCCGCTGTACTCGCTGATCCCGCAGGGTTTCGTCGGGCACAGCACGGCCTTCTACGACCGCTACCCGGCGCCCGACGTGAAGAAGGCGGAGCGGCTGCTGGCGGACGCCGGGGTGGCGACGCCGGTGCGGTTCACCTTCGGCTACCGGCAGGACGCCACGTACAAGGCGGAGACCGCGCTCATCGAGAAGCAGCTGGAGGCCACCGGGCTGTTCGAGGTGAAGGTGGTGGAGGCCGACTGGCAGAGCTTCCAGAAGGGCTACACCAGCGGCGCGTACGACGCCTACACCGTCGGCTGGCTCCCCGACTTCCCCGACTCGGACAGCTTCACGGCCCCGCTGGTCGGCACCGGGAACACGCTGGCCAACGGCTACTCCAGCAAGACCGTCGACAAGCTGATCCAGGACACCCAGCGGTACGACGACCGCTCCCGGACCACCGGTGACTTCAAGGCGATCCAGGAGCGGGTCGCCGAGGACGTGCCGCTGATCCCGCTGTGGCAGAAGAACGACTACGTGCTCGCCACCGAGTCCGTCGGCGGTTCGCAGAACCTGTCCGACGGGACCGGCATCTGGCGGCTGTGGGAGCTGACCTGGCTGTGAGCCGCGCGGCCCGCCGGCCGGTGCCGGCGGGCGGTCAGTCCTTCTTCGGGGCGGTCCTGCGGGGCCGCCCCGACGCCGCCATCCCGGCCGCCGTCGGCATGAAGTCGGCGAGCAGTTCGTGGGTCTCCTTGACCAGCGGGCGCAGGATCCGGAAGCGGGAGAGCGAGATCGCGCGGGCGGTCACCGGGGCCAGCCGCTCCACGAGCCGCCGGCTGTTGGCCGCGCCGTCGGAGCGGTCGTACACCCAGAACAGCACCAGGCCCATCTGCTGGAGCCACAGCAACCGCGGGAGTGCCTCGGCGAGTTCGGGGTCGACCTTGACCGAGGCGCCGGAGAGCACCCGGCGGTGCACCTCGATGGCCGCCTCGCGCGGGCCCTCCGACTCGGGGGAGAACGGCGAGAGCGGGCTGTCGGGGTCGGCGGCGTTCTTGAAGAACTGGGCGGCGAACTCGTGGTACGGCTCGGCGATGTCGAGCCAGGCGAGCAGGACGCCGCGGATGCGGGCGACCAGTTCCTTCTCGCCGCCCTCCAGGACCGGCCGGACCGCCGCCTGGTGCTCCTCGGCGATCCGGTCGTAGAAGCCCTGGACCAGGTGTTCCTTGGACGCGAAGTAGTAGTAGGCGTTCCCGACCGAGACCCCTGCCTCCTGGGCGATCGCCCGCATGGTGGTCTTGTCGTACCCCCGCTCCCGGAAGAGCCGCAGCGCGGTCTCCAGGATGAGCGTCCGGGTCTGCTCGCTCTTCGGGGCCTTCGCGGCGGCCCCGCCCTTCGCGGCGCCTTCGCCCTTCGCGGCGGCCGGGGTCCTGCCCGGGCCGGCCGGGGCCTTCTTCTCTTCCTTCGCGTCCTTCACGGGCCGAGCCTAACCGGGCGGACCGGGCGTCTCGCAGTGCCCGTCCGCGCAGTCCGGACCCTTGAGCGCGTCCCGCCACCTCGCGGCGGCGAGAACGGCGGCGCGGGCGAAGGGCTGCCCGGCGGGGGTGGCGAGCCAGTGGGCGCGGGGCCGGTGTTCGGCCAGCGCCCAGAGGCAGACGATCCAGGCGGCGGAGGCGCGGTAGACCTGGCCCCGGTCCCCGATCACGGTGATCTCCCGCAGGGTGGCGGCGTGGTCGAGGTCCGGGAAGAGCTGCCGGGCGCGCTGCGAGCCGGCCGGTACGAGGTCGAGCGGGACGAGCTGCCGCTGGCGCAGCAGCCAGTGCCGGACGTGGACGCAGAGCGGGCAGTCGGCGTCGTACAGCACGGTCAGCCGTCCCACGGGGGTCGTGGGCCGCGCGGGGGCGGTCACGGCGGTCAGACCTGGGGCGCGGGCGGGGCCCACGGGCCGTCCTTGGGGCCGGTGGTCCAGCCCTGCGGGCCGACGGGCGGGACCTGCTCGCGTTCCATGACGCCGCGGCGGCGGATCTTGTTGAGCACGTAGACGTTGCCGAGGTGCATGACGCCGAGGACGAGGAGGACGACGCCGAGCTTGACGGACAGGGCCTCGAAGAGGGTCCGGGCGTCGAGGACGGCCGCGTCCTGGCTCAGATAGAGGGCGACGAAGCCGAAGTTGACGAGGTAGAAGCCGACCACGAGCAGGTGGTTGACGGCGTCCGCCAGCTGCTCGTTCCCGTGCAGCACGTCGGAGAGGAAGACCCTTCCGTTGCGGCTGAGGGTGCGGGCGACCCAGACGGTCAGGGCCACGCTGATCAGCAGGTAGACGGTGTACGCGACGACAGTGAGGTCCACGCCCCACGCTCCCTTGAACGCGTTCAAATGCTGGCGCTCCTGACTGTAGACCTCCTCTTGAACGCGTTCAAGTCGGTACGGGAAAGGTGTGGCCCGCCCTCCCCGGGCGGTCTAGGGTCACCGGGGTGACGCTCTCTCATGACACCGCCGGCACCGGCCCGCTGACCGTCGTCCTGCTGCACTCCGGGGTCTGCGACCGGCGCATGTGGGACGGCCAGTTCCAGGGCCTCGCCGACGCGGGCCACCGCGTCGTCCGCTGCGACCTCCGCGGCTTCGGCGACACCCCCGCCGACGCCCCGCACGTCCACGCCGACGACGTCCGGGACCTCCTCGACCGGCTCGGCGCCGAGCGGGCCGCGCTCGTCGGCTCCTCCTTCGGCGGCGAGGTCGCCCTGGAGTTCGCCGCCCGCCACCCCGGCCGCACCGCCGCCCTCGCCCTGCTGTGCGCCGTCGCCCCCGTCGCGCACGAGGCCGGACCCGAACTGCGCGCCTTCCTCGAACAGGAGGACGCCCTCCTCGACGCCGGCGACATCGAGGCCGCCACCGCCCTCAACGTCGCCCGCTGGCTCGGCCCCGACGCCGGCGACGCGGCCCGCGCCCTCGTCCGCACCATGCAGCGCCGCGCGTTCGAGCTCCAGCTCGCCGCCCCCGAGGAGCACGGCCCCCGCCCCTCCGGCGTCACCGAGGACGACCTGCGGACGATCGCTGCGCCCGCCCTCGTCGTCACCGGCGCCCACGACCTCCCCGACTTCCGCGCCATCGGCGACCGGCTCGCCGCACTCCTCCCCGCCGCCCGCCGCGTCGAACTCGCCCGGTCCGGCCACCTGCCGCCCCTGGAACACCCCGAGGAGACCCTGACCCTCCTGACGGACTTCCTGGCCGCCCTCAGCGCCCCCGCCGCAGCTGGGCGGTGAGCGGGCGGCGCGGCGACGCCATGTCGCTCCCGGGCTCCGCCGTGCCCCCGCCCGTACGATCGCCCCATGAACCCGCCGGACCCCGCAGCCCCCGAGGAGCAGGACTGGACCGACGGGCACGTGGCCCGCTGGCAGCCCGTGCTGCCCGGGCTCGACCCCGTCGTCGAAGGCGCGGTCACCCGGATGAAGAAGCTCTCCGTCCACCTCCGCCGCGTCCGCGAGCAGTCGCTCCTCGACTTCGACCTCGAACGCCACGAGTTCGACACCCTGCACAAGCTGGCCGGCCGCGGTGGCTCCGCCGCCCCCTCCGAGCTGGCCCAGGACCTGGACCTGCCCCCCGCCTCGGTCACCGGCCGCCTCGACGCCCTGGAGCGGCGCGGGCTCGTCCGGCGCGCCCCCTCCGCCACCGACCGCCGACGCGTGGTCGTCGAGCTCTCCGACGCCGGCCGCACCACCTGGCTCGGCGCCATGGAGGTCCTCGGCCACGAGGAGGAACGCCTCCTCGGCGTCCTCACCCCCGCCGAGCGCACCACCCTCAACGACCTCCTCCGCCGGGTCATGCTCGCCGCCGAGGACAACCCGTCCGTCCCGCCCTGGCACGGCTGACACCCCCCGTACCCGCACACGCGGGAAGGCCCCGTCTCCCAGCGGGAGACGGGGCCTTCCTTCCGTGCGGTGGAGGTCAGAAGCGGCGCGTGATCAGGGCGCGCTTCACTTCCTGGATCGCCTTGGTGATCTCGATGCCACGCGGGCAGGCGTCCGTGCAGTTGAACGTGGTGCGGCAGCGCCACACGCCGTCCTTGTCGTTCAGGATCTCCAGGCGCTGCTCGCCGCCCTCGTCGCGCGAGTCGAAGATGAAGCGGTGCGCGTTGACGATCGCGGCCGGACCGAAGTACTGGCCGTCGTTCCAGAAGACCGGGCAGGACGACGTGCACGCGGCGCACAGGATGCACTTGGTGGTGTCGTCGAAGCGCTCGCGGTCCTCGGGGGACTGCTTGCGCTCGCGGGTCGGCTCGTTCCCCTGGGTGATGAGGAAGGGCATGACGTCGCGGTACGCCTGGAAGAAGGGCTCCATGTCGACCACGAGGTCCTTGAGCACCGTGAGGCCCTTGATGGGCTCGACGGTGATCGGCTTCTCGGGGTTGATGTCCTTGATCAGCGTCTTGCAGGCGAGCCTGTTCTTGCCGTTGATCCGCATGGCGTCGGACCCGCAGATGCCGTGCGCGCAGGAGCGGCGGAAGGTGAGCGTGCCGTCCATGTCCCACTTGATCTTGTGGAGACCGTCGAGCACGCGCTCCTTCGGGTCGATGTCGACCTGGAAGTCCTCCCAGACCACCGCGTCCGAGACCTCGGGGTTGAAGCGGCGGATCCGGAAGGTGACCGTGATGTACGGCGAGGCGGCGGAGTCCTTCTCCACCTTGTCCAGAACGGGGGTAGCCATCAGTACTTACGCTCCATCGGCTGGTAGCGGGTCTGGACGACCGGCTTGTAGTCGAGACGCACGGTCTCGGAGCCGTCCTCGCCGACCTCGCGGTACGCCATCGTGTGGCGCATGAAGTTGACGTCGTCGCGGTTCGGGTAGTCCTCGCGGTAGTGACCGCCGCGGGACTCCTTGCGCGCCAGGGCCGAGACGGCCATGACCTCGGCCAGTTCGAGCAGGTTGCCCAGCTCGATGGCCTCCAGGAGGTCGGTGTTGAAGCGCTTGCCCTTGTCCTGGATGGACACGTTCTTGTAGCGCTCGCGCAGCTCGGCGATCTTCTCGACGGCCGCCTTGATGGTCTGCTCCGTGCGGAACACCATCACGTTGGCGTCCATCGTCTCCTGGAGCTCGCGGCGCAGGTCGGCGACCCGCTCGTTGCCCGTGGAGTTGCGCAGCCGCTCGATCTGCTCGACCACGAACGCCTCCGGGGCCTCCGGCAGCTCGACGTAGTCGTGCTTGTGGGAGTACTCGGCGGCGGCGATGCCGGCGCGGCGCCCGAAGACGTTGATGTCGAGCAGCGAGTTGGTGCCGAGGCGGTTGGCGCCGTGCACCGACACGCAGGCGACCTCGCCGGCCGCGTACAGGCCCGGGACGACGGTGGTGTTGTCCGACAGGACCTCACCCTCGACGTTGGTCGGGATGCCGCCCATGGCGTAGTGCGCGGTGGGCTGGATCGGGATCGGGTCCGTGTACGGCTCGATGCCGAGGTACGTCCGGGCGAACTCGGTGATGTCCGGGAGCTTGGCGTCCAGCTGCTCCGGCGGGAGGTGCGTCAGGTCCAGGTAGACGTGGTCGCCCTCGGGGCCGCAGCCGCGGCCCTCGCGGATCTCCGTGTAGATGGAGCGGGAGACGACGTCACGGGACGCGAGGTCCTTCATGACCGGCGCGTACTTCTCCATGAAGCGCTCGCCGTCCTTGTTGCGGAGGATGCCGCCCTCACCGCGGGCGCCCTCCGTCAGCAGGATGCCCATGCGCCAGATGCCCGTCGGGTGGAACTGGAAGAACTCCATGTCCTCCAGCGGGATGCCCCGGCGGTAGCAGGCGGCCTGGCCGTCACCGGTCAGGGTGTGGGCGTTCGACGTCACCTTGAAGAACTTGCCGGTGCCGCCGGAGGCGTAGACCACGGCCTTGGCCTGGAAGATGTGGATCTCGCCGGTGGCCAGCTCGTACGCAACGACGCCGGCGGACTTCTTGACGCCGTCGACCTCGGTGATCAGCTGGTCCAGGACGTAGAACTCGTTGAAGAACTCCACGCCCTCCTTGATGCAGTTCTGGTACAGCGTCTGGAGGATCATGTGGCCGGTGCGGTCGCCCGAGTAGCAGGCGCGGCGGACCGGGGCCTCGCCGTGGTTGCGGGAGTGACCGCCGAACCGGCGCTGGTCGATGTCGCCGTTGGGCGTACGGCCGAACGGCAGGCCCATCTTCTCCAGGTCGAGGACGGCGTCGATGGCCTCCTTCGCCAGGATCTCGGCGGCGTCCTGGTCGACCAGGTAGTCACCGCCCTTGACCGTGTCGAAGGTGTGCCACTCCCAGTTGTCCTCCTCCACGTTGGCGAGCGCGGCGGCCATGCCGCCCTGCGCGGCGCCCGTGTGGGAGCGGGTCGGGTAGAGCTTCGTGAGCACGGCGGTGCGGCTGCGCTTGGTCGCCTCGATGGCGGCGCGCATGCCGGCGCCGCCGGCGCCGACGATGACGGTGTCGTACTTGTGGATCTTCATGGCGTGGTTACCTCAGCCCCGTGCCTAGCGGATGTTCGGGTCGAAGGTGAAGATCACCAGCGTGCCCAGAAGGATGGTGAACACCGTGGCGGTGTACAGCAGGCCCTTGAGCCACAGGCGCGTGTTGGGGCGTTCCGCGTAGTCGTTGATGACGGTACGGAGGCCGTTGGCGCCGTGCAGCATGGCGAGCCACAGCATCAGCAGGTCCCAGACCTGCCAGAACGGGGACGCCCAGCGGCCGGCCACGAAGGCGAAGCCGATCTTGGAGACGCCGCCGTCCAGGAAGAGCTGGATCAGCAGGTGGCCGAGGACGAGGACCACGAGGACGACGCCCGAGAGGCGCATGAAGAGCCACGCGGCCATCTCGAAGTTGCCGCGGGTCGCGCGCGGGGTCCTGCCCGTGCGCTTGCGGGGGGCCTCGATGTAGGGGGCGGGGTTGTCCACGTCGTAGGAGGTGCCCTCGACGGGACCGATCGCGGAAGTGGTGTCAGCGGACATGTCTGGCGTCAGCTCCCGAACAGTTCACGTGCGGCGTGGCCGAGGATCGGGTACAGCGAGCCCGCCATCAGCACGACCCAGATGCCCACGACGGTCCAGAGCATCTGCTTCTGGTAGCGCGGGCCCTTGGACCAGAAGTCCACGGCGATGACACGGAGACCGTTCAGCGCGTGGAAGAGGATGGCGGCGACCAGGCCGTACTCCAGAAGAGCGACGATCGGCGTCTTGTAGGTCGCGACGACCTCGTCGTACGCCTCGGGGGAGACGCGGACGAGAGCGGTGTCCAGCACGTGTACGAACAGGAAGAAGAAGATGAGGACGCCGGTGACTCGGTGAGCCACCCAGGACCACATTCCTTCCCGGCCGCGGTACAGCGTTCCAGCCGGCACGGAAAAACCCTCCGGGAGCGGGGATCGGGGCCCGGCCGGCTTCTCTGTCGGTCTGGCCCGGCCGGGTACGGTCCACCGGCCCCGGTCATCGTAGCGACGAGTTGTCGGTTCGCTCGCGCGGGGTCCTTCAGTGTGATCAAACAGGCACGGACGGGCTATCGTCCGGGGCGGAATCGGGGCGTTTCCGGGAGAATCACCGGTCCTCGCGGGGGTGGGCGGCTCCCTGGGCGAGCGCGAAGGCGAGCCGGGAGCGGGCGAGGCGGCGCAGTTCGTCCGCCGCGACGGCCCGTTCCTCCTCCGGTTCGTTGCCGAGACGTGACCGGATTCCGGCGAGGACGGCGTCCAGCCGCTCGCCCGGCCGCACCCCGTCGAGGCTGATGACGAACGCGTGTCCGAACCGGCTCTCGTACGCGGCGTGCGCGGCGCTCAGCGCGGTCCGGGCGGCCGGCGGCGCGTCCGGGTGCGCCGGCGCGGAGGACTCGGCGGCCAGCGCCTCGTCGAGATCGGCGCCGGTCAGGTCGTACGCCGCCTCCTCGGCGGCGGCCAGCAGGGCGTCCGTCGTCGGGTAGGGCCGGTGGGCGGCGATCCGCTCGGCCCAGTGCCGGCTGTGGCAGCAGGACAGCAGCAGGCGGACCGCCTCGGCCTGCGGCGCCGCGTTCAGCCGCAGCGGGCCGCTGGGGGCGCCGGGGGACTGCTGGGCGGGTATGGCAGGGGCGTCCGCCGGAGCCTCGGTGCGGCAGGGGGCGTGGGTGTCGCTGGTCAGCGTGGGCTCCGGGACGGCGGGACGAAAGGGGTGGGCGTGACGCAACGTTATCGACGGGACGGGGGAAGTGTCCGACGAGTGCGCGAATTTCACCCGGAAGGGAGAGGGCGGGAACGGGTGATGGACCCGCTCGTTCCGGCCGGACCGGGCGGGCCGGGGCGGCGACGACTGGCCGGGGCGCCGCAGGTGGGGGAGGATGCCGGGTGATGCGGTACTCCTCACGGGGCCCCCTGCGCGGCCCGGCACTCCTGGCGGCCGCGGTGGCCCTGACCACCGTGGCGGCCTGTTCGAGCGGCTCCCCGTCCGGCGCGGACGCCCCCGCCCGCACCCCGTCCGCCGGTACGGCCCCGGGGACGACGGCCGCGAAGCCCTCGCCGACCCCGACGCCGAGCCCCACGCCCACCCGGACGTACCCGCTCTCCACCGCGCCCCGCACGGTGCCCGCCGTCCGCTCGCACGAGCCGGCCCGCGGCCCCGGCTGGAAGCCCGCCGCGACCGCCGGGGTGGTCCTCGGCGCGGACAGCGCGGGCCTCGCCGACGAGGGCCGGCTGATCGCCCGGGAGCTGGGGCTGCGCTACCGCGGCGAGGCCGCCGCCGGACCCGGGGACGTCGAGCTGGCGCTCGGCGGATCGGGCGCCCCCGAGTCGTACACGCTCACCGTGAGGGACGGCCGGGTCCGGATCACCGGGCCCGACGAGGCCGGCGTGTTCTACGGCACCCGCACCCTCAAGCAGTCCGTGAAGGGCGGCGGCGCCATGCCCGAGGGCACGGTCGCGGACCGCCCGGCCAAGCCGCAGCGCGGGCTCAACGTCGACATCGCCCGCAAGCACTTCACCGCCGCGTGGCTGGAGGACCGCATCCGGGAGATGGGCGACCTCAAGCTCAACCAGCTCGGGCTGCACTTCTCCGACGACCAGGGCTTCCGCATCGCGTCCGACTCGCACCCCGAGGTCGTCTCCGAGCAGCACCTCACCAAGGCGGAGGTCCGCCGGATCCTCGCGCTCGCCGCGAGCCGGCACGTCACCGTGGTCCCCGAGATCGACTCGCCCGGGCACCTCGGCGCGGTCATCGCCGCCCACCCGGACCTCCAGCTGGTCAGCGCCACCGGCCGGACCCCGCGCGGCGCGGTCGACATCTCCGACCCGGACGCCGCCCGGATCGTCGACGACCTGCTGCGCGAGTACACCGCCCTCTTCCCCGGCGCCTACTGGCACCTGGGCGCCGACGAGTACGTGGCGCTCATGGCGAAGGACCCCGAGGCGAGCTACCCGCAGCTCGCGGCGGCGGCGCGCGAGGCGTACGGGCCGTCCGGCCGGGTCCAGGACCTCGCCACCGACTGGCTCAACGACCGCGCCGCGACCGTCCGCCCCACCGGCAAGACCCTCAAGGCGTGGAACGACGGCTTCTTCGCCGGCGGCGTGGTGAGCGCGGCGAAGGACATCGAGGTCGAGTACTGGACGGGCAAGGAGTACGGGGCCAGGCCCCCGCTCCCGTACCTCCAGGCGGGCCGCCGGCTGGTCAACCTCAACGACGAGTACCTCTACTACGTCCTTGGCGAGCCCAACCAGTTCACCTATCCGACCGGCCGCCGCATCTACGAGCAGTGGACCCCGCGCGTCGTGCGCGGCACCACCCCCGTCCCGGCCCGCTACGACGCGCAGATCCAGGGCGCCCGGTTCGCCGTCTGGTGCGACCTCGCGAACGCCCAGACCCAGGACCAGGTCGCCGCCGGCATCCGCCTCCCGCTCGCCGCCCTCTCCCAGAAGGTCTGGGACCCCCGCACCCCGTCCCTGCCATGGGCCGACTTCCGCGCCCTGGCGTCGAAGGTGGGCGGCTGAGCCCGTGGCGGCGCGGCGGGCGAAGATTTCACGCCACGGGGAGTGACACGAACCGGCCGCGCGGCGCAGTATGCAGCGAACGTGCGGGCCCTTCGCGTCCGCCGCGGGTGGCGAGGAGGCGGTATGGCGCCGGGTACGGAGCGGAGTCTGCCCGAGCGGATCGGGGAGGCCGACGGGCGCGGGCTCGCCGCCGCCGGGCTCGCCTGTCTGGACCGGTGCCTGCCGCTGCTCGCGCCCGACCGCGCCGACGCGCTCCGGCCGGTGTGGGCGGCGGTCGCGCGCGGGGACGGCGGGCTGTGGGCCGAGGCCGTCGGCACGGCGCGGGCCGACTTGGACGGCGCGGGCGGCGAGGCCGCCGGGGACGGCGGGATCGTCACCCTGGTGCGCGCGATGCTCGACGGGATGCCCGCCGAGTGGGCCGCCGAGCCGCTGCGGGAGTGGGCCGGACGGTGCTCCTCCGGGGCGCTCGCCGTGCACCGGCTGTTCGACGTGACGGAGGACGGCCCGCTGCACGCCGGTGAACTCCGGCGGCAGCTGGCCGTCCTGGACGCGGTCGCCCACGGGCCGACCGGACTGCGCCGGGCCCGTGAGCTCTCCGTGGAGGGCGGCCGGGTCCTGCGCGCGGTGGTCGCGCGCCGGGCCAGGACCGCCTGAGGGTCAGCCCTCGGTGGGGGCCTCGACCGTCGCGGACGCGACGAGTTCGGAGATCTGCCGCTCGGCCGTCGCCTTCTCCAGGCCGAGCCCGCTGAGCACGCCCGCGCCGTCCTCGTGCTCCAGCAGCGCGAGCAGGATGTGCTCGGTGCCGACGTAGTTGTGGCCGAGCCGCAGCGCCTCGCGGAAGGTCAGTTCGAGCACCTTCTTCGCCGCCGCGTCGTACGGGACGAGCGCCGGCACCTCCTCGGCGGCCGGCGGCAGCGTCGGCGTGACGGCCTCCCGGACCTGCTCGGCGGTGACGCCCTGCGAGGTGATCCACAGGACGGCCAGCCCGTCGGGCTCGGCGAGCAGGCCGAGCGCGAGGTGGCCGGGGACGGTCTGGTCGTTCCGCGCGGCGATCGCCTCGTTCTGCGCGGCGACGACGACCGCGCGGGCGCGCGGGGTGAAGCGGGCGAACCCGGCGTTCGGGTCCATCTTCTCGGCGTCGGGCTCCTTGGGGACGAACCGCTTCTGGGCGGCCTGGCGGGTCACGCCCATGCTGCGGCCGATGTCGGTCCAGGAGGCCCCGGAGCGGCGGGCCTGGTCGACGAAGTGCCCGATGAGGTGGTCGGCGACCTCGCCGAGGTAGTCCGCGGCGATGACCGCGCCGGAGAGCTGGTCGAGCGCGTCCGGGTGGACCTTCTTGATCGCTTCGATGAGTTCGTCGAGACGGATGCTGACGTTCGGAACCATGGGCTGCGTCATGAGGCAACCTTAGGTTGACAGTAGGAGGGTGTCAACGGGTGGTTGACAGTCCTTCTCGGGTGGCAGGGGGCGTTCTGGCGGATGCGGTGACCGACGTCCCAGGGCGCGTCGCGCCCCGGTTCCGGAAGTACTCCTTCGCCCGCGTGTTCACCAGGGCGAGACCGGCGGAGAGCGCCGGGAGAAGAGGGGGAGAACGAGGGACGACCGGGGCCGCCACCCCCCACAGGAGAGGCCCCGGTCGTCATCGACGGAGCCGCAGCACGGCTCCGTACTCCCTACAGCGCCGCGGCTGCGGTTTCTGTCACACCCCGGACCCGGCGAGAAGATTGCAAGTTGTACAAGGTGCCCGTACCCGCGTGGACGCGACACCTGGTCTCCGCGTAGCGTGCTGGAGCGCGAAGCGGACTCGGCGGCGATGACCGGCCCCGATGACGCGGCCGGCGTACCCACGCGCGCGCGAGGCGACCGACGGACAGGGTTTGGGGAGTGCTGGGGGACGACGCGGAGCTGACGGCCGCGGTGCTCGCTGCGCAGAACGGGGACGAGGACGCCTTCCGGACTGTGTACCGCGCCGTGCATCCCCGTCTGCTGGGCTACATGCGCACACTGGTCGGCGACGCCGACGCCGAGGACGTCACCTCCGAGTCCTGGCTCCAGATCGCCCGCGACCTCGACCGCTTCAGCGGCGACGCGGACCGCTTCCGCGGCTGGGCGGCCCGCATCGCCCGCAACCGCGCCCTCGACCACATCCGGATGCGGGGCCGCCGGCCCGCCTCCGGCGGTGACGAGACCGAACTGACCGACAAGCCCGCCGACTCCGACACCGCGGGCGAGGCCCTGGAGGCCCTGGCCACCGGCGACACCCTCGCGCTCATCGCCCGCCTCCCGCAGGACCAGGCCGAGGCCGTCGTCCTGCGCGTCGTCGTCGGCCTCGACGCCAAGAGCGCCGCCGACGCCCTCGGCAAGCGCCCCGGTGCCGTCCGCACCGCCGCCCACCGCGGCCTGAAGAAGCTCGCCGAACTCCTCGGCGCCGACGGCACGGCCGGCGCCGGACCCGGCGAGGAGCCCGCCGACGGCGGCCAGGCGCTCGACGGAGTGCCCCCGCAGCGCGGCCGGAAGCAGGGGTTCATAGCCCCCGGCGGTGTGACGCATTGGCGTCCGCGTACGCAGAAGGACATGTGATGGCCGACGAGCGGTACCAGTGGCTCGACCCGGAGGCCGCGGAGCGGCTGCTCCGCGGCGAGCCCGTCGACCCCGCCGACCCGTCCGCCCGCCCCGGGGCGGCGGCCCCACCGCCCCCACCCCCGGCACCCCGCTCGCGGGGGAGGAGGCCGCCCTCGCGGCCTTCCGCACCGCCTCCGCCGCCCGCGCCGCCGCCGCGGCGACCGCGGCCACCGCCCCGGCCGACCTCGGCCACGTCCGGCTCGCCCCCGCCGCCGCACCGGGCCCGCGCTGGGGCCGCTCGCTGCGGTACGGGCTGGCCGCCGCGCTCGCCGCCGTCACCGTCGGCGGCGTCGCCGTCGCCGCCGGCACCGGGGTGCTCCCGCTGGTCGACAAGGAACCCTCCCGCACGGTCACCGCCGCGGAGACCGCCACCCCGCCCGGCACCGGCGAACCCACCGCCGGCGTCGAACGGCACGAGGACCCGTCCCGCAGCGCGGACCCCCGCCACCCGTCCGGCACCCCCGCCCCCGGTACGAGCCCCACCGCCCGCCCGCACGACGGCACCGCGACCCCCCGCCCCGGCACCACCCCCGGCGGCGACCGCACCGACGCCGCCGACCCCACGGCCCCGGCCCGCTCCGGCGGCGACAGCCGCGAGGCCAGGACCGAGGCCTGCCGCGACTACCGCTCCGGACGCCTCGACGACGCGAGCCGCCGGCGGCTCGCCGCCGGCCTCCGCGCCGACGAGTCCCTGCGCGCCTACTGCGACCGGATCCTCGGCCCCGCCACGGACGGGACGAAGACCGGCGGCGGCACGGGCTCCGGCTCGGAAGGCGGCACGGGCTCCGGCGCGGACGGCGGCTCCGGCGGCGCCAAGGACGGCGACCGGGACGGCGACAAAGGCGGCGACGCGAAGGACGGCGGCGACGGGGACGCCAAGGACGACGGCGACGCCGGCGACGGGAAGGCACCGGACCTCTCCCACGGCACCGTCCCCGCCCCCGGCGACCCCCGAAAGCGCGCCAAGGACCGCCCCGACCCCAAGCACCGCCCCAAGGCCGAGGCCGGCGACCGGGACCGGGACCGGGCGCAGGCCGCGTCCCACACCGAGACCATGGCCGGAGCGCCCGCGCGGGCCCTCGCGCTCTGCCCCACGGGAGCCCCCGGCACGGGGGTGTGACACTTTCGGGCCCGCCGGCGCAGTACAGAGTGAGCCGACTGGTCATCGGCCGCGCGAGAGAGCCGGGGTTCCCCCCGTACCTACGGCTCCGCGCACCCGGCGCGGGTGGGACACGTTCCCCCGGTCCCACCCGCGCCCCTTTCTCCCGCCCGGTCCGCTACCAGTGGACGACGACCTTGTCGCCGACCTTCACCTGGTCGAAGAGGGCCGCGATCTTCGCCCGGTCCCGGACGTTCACACAGCCGTGCGAGGCCCCGGCGTAGCCGCGCGCCGCGAAGTCCGACGAGTAGTGCACCGCCTGGCCGCCGCTGAAGAACATCGCGTACGGCATCGGCGTGTGGTAGATCGTCGACGTCCACTCCCGGGCCTTCCAGCCCACCGCGAACGTGCCCTCGCGGGTCGGGGTGTTCTCCGAGCCGAAGCGCACGTCCATCGACGACACCACCCGGCCGTCGATCATCCAGGCCAGCGTCCGGCTCTCCTTGCTGATGCAGAGCACCCGGCCGGTCATGCAGCGCGCGTCCGGCGTGTCCAGCGCGTTGGTGGTGGACGGCTTCAGCTCGTCCGCCGTCGGCTTCTTCGTCGCCGCGACCAGCCGGTCCCAGGTCGTCGCGTCCACCGCGCCCGTCGCCGGCAGCCCCCGCTTCTTCTGGAAGGCCGAGACCGCCCTCGCCGTGATCGAGCCGTAGAAGCCGGTCGGCGCCCGGTCGAAGTGGTCGAGCTGCCGCAGCCGCGCCTGGAGCTCCCGCACCCGCTCGCTCTCGTCGCCGTCCTTCATCAGCGCCTTCGCGGCGGGCGCCGCCGAGGACGACGAGGGCGCCGGCGCGGGCGACGACGGCTTCCCGTCACCCGGAGTGGGCGCAGGAGCGGAGGACGAGGCCGGCGCCGGGGCCGTCGTGGACTTCCGCGCCGTGGGGCCCCCGCTCCCGCCCCCCGCCGCCTGGGCCGTACAGCCCGTGACGGCGAGGGCCACGGCGGCGGTGGCGAGAACGGCTCTGCGTATGGCGGATGAACGCTTCATGGTGGCCCCCCGGGAGATGTGCTGTGCCCATAGGGATGCTTCCCGCGCGCCCGCGGTTGCGCACCTGTGCGAGCAAGCGCTCATGCTGTGAGGAAGGTCCCAGCGTGCTGCTCTCCACCGGGCCGCGCACCCGCGGCTACAGTCCGTCGCGAGGGTCGGTACCGCCGAGTATGAGCGGCAGCAGGTCAATCGGGAGGCACAAGCAATGGCGCGCGAGTCGGAGTCGGGACTGCCCATCGAGCCGGTCTACGGACCGGAGGCACTGGAGGGCTGGGATCCCGCCCGCAAGCTGGGGGAGCCGGGGGCGTACCCCTTCACCCGCGGGGTGTACCCGTCGATGTACACGGGCCGCCCGTGGACGATGCGGCAGTACGCCGGCTTCGGCACCGCCGTCGAGTCGAACGCCCGCTACAAGCAGCTCATCGACAACGGCACCATGGGCCTGTCGGTCGCCTTCGACCTGCCCACCCAGATGGGCCACGACTCGGACGCGGCGATCGCGCACGGCGAGGTCGGCAAGGTCGGCGTGGCGATCGACTCCGTGGACGACATGCGGGTGCTGTTCGACGGCATCCCGCTCGACAAGGTCTCCACGTCGATGACGATCAACGCCCCCGCCGCGCTGCTGCTGCTGATGTACCAGCTGGTCGGCGAGGAGCAGGGCGTGCCCGCCGACAAGCTGACAGGCACCATCCAGAACGACGTGCTCAAGGAGTACATCGCGCGGGGCACGTACATCTTCCCGCCGAAGCCCTCCCTGCGCCTGATCGCGGACATCTTCAAGTACTGCAGGGCCGAGATCCCGAAGTGGAACACGATCTCGATCTCCGGCTACCACATGGCCGAGGCCGGCGCCTCGCCCGCGCAGGAGATCGCGTTCACCCTCGCCGACGGCATCGAGTACGTCCGCACCGCCGTCGCGGCCGGCATGGACGTCGACGACTTCGCGCCGCGCCTCTCCTTCTTCTTCGTGGCCCGGACGACGATCCTGGAGGAGGTCGCGAAGTTCCGCGCCGCCCGCCGGATCTGGGCGCGGGTCATGAAGGAGGAGTTCGGCGCGAAGAACCCCAAGTCGCTGATGCTCCGCTTCCACACCCAGACCGCCGGCGTGCAGCTCACCGCCCAGCAGCCCGAGGTCAACCTGGTCCGCGTCGCCGTCCAGGGCCTCGCGGCCGTCCTCGGCGGCACCCAGTCGCTGCACACCAACTCCTTCGACGAGGCCATCGCCCTGCCGACGGACAAGTCCGCCCGCCTCGCCCTGCGGACCCAGCAGGTCCTCGCGTACGAGACCGACGTCACCGCCACCGTCGACCCCTTCGCCGGGTCGTACGTGGTCGAGAAGATGACCGACGACGTGGAGGCCGCCGCGCTGGAGCTGATGGCCAAGGTCGAGGAGCTCGGCGGCGCCGTCGACGCCATCGAGCGCGGCTTCCAGAAGAACGAGATCGAGCGCTCGGCGTACCGCATCGCGCAGGAGACGGACTCCGGCGAGCGGGTCGTCGTCGGCGTCAACCGCTTCACGATCGACGTCGAGGAGCCCTACGAGCCGCTGCGCGTCGACCCGGCCATCGAGGCCCAGCAGGCCGACCGGCTCGCCCGGCTCCGCGCCGAGCGCGACCAGCCGGCCGTCGACGCGGCCCTCGCCGCCCTGAAGAAGGCCGCCGAGGGCACCGACAACGTCCTCTACCCGATGAAGGACGCGCTCAGGGCCCGCGCCACCGTCGGCGAGGTCTGCGACGCGCTGCGCGAGGTCTGGGGCACCTACACGCCCAGCGACGTCTTCTGATCCGCTGATCGTCCGCCCGTTGAAACTTCAAGCGGAGTGTCGTACCGGTGTGCGACACTCCGCTTCATGCTGGGTGTCACCGATCTGCCGACCTACCTCGCCGGGCTCGTCCTCATCATCCTCCTGCCCGGGCCGAACTCGCTCTACGTGCTGTCCGTCGCCGCCCGCAAGGGCACCCGCACCGGGTACAAGGCCGCGGCCGGCGTCTTCACCGGCGACACGATCCTGATGACCCTGGCCGCGCTCGGCGCCGCCTCCCTCCTCCAGACCACCCCGCTGCTCTTCACGATCGTCAAGTACGCGGGCGCCGGCTACCTGGCCTGGATGGCGTACGGGATGCTCCGCGCGGCACGCGACATGTGGCGGTCGCGCCGCGAACCCGCCGGGGCGGAGACCGAGACGGCCGACGGCGGCTCCACCGAGCACCCGTACCGCCGGGCGCTCGTCATCAGCCTCTTCAACCCGAAGGCGATCCTCTTCCTGATCTCCTTCTTCGTGCAGTTCGTGGACCCCTCCTACGCCTACCCGGCGCTCTCCTTCCTGGTCCTCGGCACCCTGCTCCAGCTCGGCAGCTTCCTCTACCTCACCACCCTGATCTTCAGCGGCACCCGCCTCGCCGCCGCCTTCCGCCGCCGCAAGCGCCTCTCCGCCGGCGCCACCTCCGCCGCCGGCGCCCTCTTCCTCGGCTTCGCCGTGAAGCTCTCCCTCAGCAGCGCCGCCTGACCGCGGTTGACCCTCACACCGTGTGAGGCCGTTCCGTAGGGGGCGTCATGTTCACCATCGGAGACTTCGCCCGGCACGGACGGGTGTCGGTCCGGATGCTGCGCCACTACGACGCCATCGGACTGCTGCGCCCGGCCCACGTCGACCCGCACAGCGGGTACCGCTTCTACACCGCGGACCAGCTCGCGCGGCTCAACCGCGTCATCGCGCTCAAGGACCTCGGCTTCACCCTGGAACAGGTGGGGGCCATCCTCGGGGACGACATCGGCGCCGACGAGCTGCGCGGGATGCTCCGGCTGCGCCAGGCCGAGCTGGAAGCGGCCCTGGAAGCGGCGCGGGCCCGGCTCGCCCAGGTCGGCGCGCGGCTCCGAGCCATCGAGAGCGAGGGACGCATGTCCACACAGGACGTCGTCGTCAAGAAGATCCCCGCCGTCCGGATCGCCGAGCTGAGCGCGACCGCCGCCGGCTTCGAGCCGGAGGCGATCGGGCCCGTCATCGGGCCGCTGTACGAGGAGCTGTGCGGCCGGCTGGAGGCCGCCGGCGTCACCGGCTTCGGGCCCGGGATCGCGTACTACGAGGACGCCGGCAAGGGCGACGGCTCGGTCGTCGTGCACGCCGGCATGACCGTGCCCGACGGCACCGCGGCCGAGGGCGTGCGGGTGCACGTGCTGCCGGCGGTCGAGGAGGCCGCGACCGTCGTCCACCGGGGCTCCATGGACGACGTGCTGGCGACCACCCAGGTGCTCGCCGCCTGGATGGGCACCAGCGGGTACGCCTCCGCCGGATACGCCCGCGAGCTGTACCTGGAGTGCCCGGAGGACCCGGCCGGGTGGGTCACCGAGATCCAGGAACCCGTCACCCGCGCGTGACGGCGGGGCCCGGGACCTCCGCACCGGTCCCGGGCCCGTCCCGGGCGGCTACTTCATCAGCGCCTTCCGCAGCCGCAGCGCCCGGCGGGCCAGCCGGCGGACGCGCGGGTGCCGGGGCACCGGCAGGCCGCCCGGCAGGTCCAGGACGGTGAGCCGGCGGCGGGTGAAGTGGTGCCGGGTGCGCTCGGCGTACGGCCCCGACAGGTGGCGTACCGCCGCCTCCCGCAGGTCGGCCCTTATGTTCGGCTGCATCGCGAAGCCGACCGCGGCGACCAGGTCGTCGAGGCGGGCCGCGTCCGTCACCGGCTCCTCGTCGTCCGGGCCCGGCACCAGCGGCGGGAGGACCGCGTCGACGACCGTCAGCGGGATCCGGTTGCTGTTCTGGAACGGGGTGAGCCGCTGGAGCAGCTCCCGGGTGCCGACCCGGGCGACCGGCAGGCCGTAGAAGCTGCGGGCGGTCATCAGCGCCGTCGAGAAGCAGCCGACGACCAGCGCGGGCCGCAGCTCCCGGTACAGCACCTCGGCGAGGACCGGCCGGGTCTCGACGGTGAGTTCGGCGCCGAGCCGGGCCGCCTCGTCGGCGAGCGCGGCGGTCCACGCGTCGGGGGCGGTGGGGTGCGGCTTGAAGACGAGCCGGCGGTGGCCGCGGGCGACCGCGCCGCGCACCATGCTCAGGTGCAGCTCCTCCTCCTCGGCGGCCGTCATGAGGTTCAGCGCGGCCAGGTACTGGCCGAGGAGCAGCGCGGGGCCCTCGTCGCCGCCCGCCGGGGCGTCGGTGCCGGCCAGTTCCGCGACCGCCTTGGTGAACGCCTCCGCCGGCACGGTCTCGGGCACCGCGCCGAACTCGCCGAGCAGCAGCGGCCGGAGTCCCGGCACCAGGTCGAGGTGGAGGAGGCGGGCGGCCCGGCCGCCGATCAGCGGGTCGATCTTGTTGCGGGTGGGGCCGTAGCTCATCAGGCCGTCGGCGTAGACGGTGATGGCCGCCTCCGGGAGGAGGGTGGCGATGGCGAGGGCCGGGGTGACCTGGATGGACTCCAGGACCAGTTCGATCCGGTCGTCGCCGAGCCCCCACAGCTTCTGGAGGTGCCGCTGGAGCATCGGCACGTCCTGGCCGCGCGGGGTCCAGCCGCCGGGGTGCAGCGGGGAGATGGTCTCGTTCCAGGAGACCACCTCGTCGAAGCGGTCGCGGATCCGGTCGAAGCCCTCGGCCTCGTCGAGGGACGGAGCGGTCTCCGGGACGGGCGCGTTGTGGGTGACGAGCAGGATCCGCCGGGCGGCGGAGCCGAAGCAGCCGCTGTCTATGGCGGCGGCCAGCGTGACCGCGCCGTACAGGGTGGACGCGGCGAAGATCTGGGTCGTACGGCGCTCGCTCACGCGGCCACCTCCGAGGGGGTCGGGCCGGCCGACGGACCCCGGCCGCCCGGCGGGGCCGGCGGCGGGGGCGCGGGACGGCGCCGGCGGAGTCTGCGCAGCACCGCGGCGCGGTCGCCGCCCATCGCGGTCAGCGCCTGGTCGAGGACGTCCTGCGGCATCCGGCGCAGCGCGCCCGCGCTCATCGCCTTCAGCTTCTTGGCCACGTCCGGCTCGAACTTCTCGACGGATCCGACGTGATGGGCGATGACCGCGCAATAGGTGCGGACGGCTTTCGGGAGAAAGCGGTCGGCTTCCCGGTCCTTCGCGGTCTCCTCGATGACGAGGTCGAATGCGCGGATGAAATCCAATTGCCGTACGTCGCCGATCTGGGTGAGCGAGGTCGCCACTCCGCGCCGGTAGAAGACGCCGAGTTCGCCGATGGCGGCGAAGGATTCCGCCTCGCGGTGCAGCCGCCAGATCCACGGCCGGTCCTCGGCGGTGCGCAGGCCGTGCGGGAAGTGCAGCAGTCCGCGGTCGAGGAGCCGGCGGTGGTAGATGCCGGCCCAGGCGAAGGGGTAGTCGACGGAGGTGGTGCGGTGGGCCGGGAGGATCGCCTCGCGCGGGTCCAGGACCTCGGCGCGGCGCGGGACGGGCACCCGGCGGACGGAGCGGGCGCGGCCGGTGACCGAGGTGTGGTCGGTGCGCAGGAAGTCGCAGCCGAGGTCCTCGGCGGCGGTGACCAGCCGTCCGTAGTAGCCGGGGGAGAGCCAGTCGTCGCCGTCGAGGAAGGCGACGTACTCGCCGCGGGCGGCGTCGAGACCGGTGTTGCGGGCCGTCGCCAGGCCCTCGTTCCGCTCGTGCCGGATCAGCCGGGCGCCGGGCAGGTCGCGTACGGCCCGCTCCAGGATCGCGGGGGTGTCGTCGGACGAGCAGTCGTCGACGAGGAGGAACTCGAAGTCGTCGCGGGCGTTGGCGCGCAGACTGGCGAGGGTGTCGGGGGCGTATGTCTGCACGTTGAAGAACGGCACGACGACGGAGAGCTTGACCACGCGGCCGACGCTAGGCGCCCGCCCGGCCGCCCCGCCGACCGTCCGGGGGATTTTCGGTGAACACGAAGCGGCGGGCTGATTAACCGCCTTTACCCGAGGGGATTTCGGGCCGTCCAACGGCTGAATCCCGGGCCGCTTCAGATCACGGAGAGGTGCTGTTCACCGTTTGTTGCGGCTCAGTTGGGCCGTAGACCGGAATGCCCTTCTAGCGTCCTCGACGTGCCAGCAAGTTCCAGTGAAGCGGTACGGGTCGCCGTACTCGCGGATTCCGACACCCGGTGGAAATGGGGTGCGCTCACCGCGCGCCGCATCACCGCCGCGGACACCGAACCGACCGGGTTCGTGCTCCGCGGCCGGGCCACCCCCACCGCCCGCCAGCTCGCCGAGACGGGGGCCTCCACGGCCGCCCCGCGCGAGGTGACCGGCGCGGAGTTCCTGCGCGAGGTGCGGGACGCGGAGGCCCGCGGCGAGCGGTACGACGTCGTGCTCCTCGCGCTGGTCGGCGGCACCGTCCGCGCGGTCCTCCAGGGTCTCGCGGACCTCGGCCTCGACCGCCGGCCGGTGATCGTCACCGGCTACGTCGGGGTCGTCTACGAGAAGCTGGCCGACGGACTGCTGCTGCGCCACGGCGCCGACGTCGTCCTCGCCAACTCCCGGCACGACGCGGACCGGTTCCGCGCCGTGTACGAAGGGGTCGGCGCGGACGCCGGGTCGGTCGTCGAGGCCGCGCTGCCGTTCCTCGGCGGTGCCCCGCACCGCCCGGAAGCCGGCCGCGACACCCTGGTGTTCGCCGCCCAGCCGTCCGTACCGGTCACCCGGAAGGAGCGGGCGTACGTCCTGGAGCGCCTGGTCCGGCACGCCCGGCTGCACCCGGAGCGCGAGGTCCTCCTCAAGCTCCGCTCCAAGCCCGGCGAGCACACCACGCACCTGGAGGAGCACCCGTACCAGAAGCTGGTGCGCGACCTCGACCCGCCCGCCAACTTCCGCCTGGTGTACGGGCACATGGGCGAGGTTCTGGACCGCACCGACCTGCTGGTGACGGTCTCGTCGACGGCCGCGCTGGAGGCCCTGCACCGGCGGATCCCCACCGCGATCCTCACCGACTGCGGGATCCGCGAGGTCAACGGCAACCACCACTTCCTCGGCTCCGGCCTCCTCACCTCCTTCGACCGGCTCGACCGCGGCGAGGTGCCCGAGCCCGACGAGGAGTGGCTGTCCCGGCAGGGCGTCGCCTCCGACGGCGGCTACGGCTCCGCCTTCGACGCCGCCCGGGAGCGCGTCGCGAAGCTCCTCGCGCTGCCCGCACTGCCCCCGATCAGCCCCTACTACACCGCGGAGACGGCCCCCGGCTACCTGCCGGGGATCCTCGCCCGCCACCGCCTGGACGTCACCGCGCCCCCGGTCCGCGACAGCGGACTGCGCCGGATCGTCCGCGAGGCGGCGCGCGGCGCCTACCGCCACGGCGTCCAGCGCGTGGCGCCCGTCGTCCGACGCCTGGGAGAACTGTGATGCCCGAGAAGCAGCCGAGCCCGACCGTGCTCGCCGTCATCCCCGCGCGGGGCGGCTCCAAGGGCGTCCCCGCCAAGAACCTGGCCCCGGTCGCCGGGATCCCGCTGGTCGGCCGGGCCGTCCGGGCCTGCCTGGGCGCCGCCGGCGTCACCGACGTCGTCGTCTCCACCGACGACGCGGCCATCGCCGCCGCCGCCCGCTCCTTCGGCGCCGAGGCCGTCCAGCGGCCCGCCGCGATCGCCGGCGACACCGCCACCAGCGAGTCCGCCGTGCTGCACGCCCTCGACGCGTACGAGGCCGGCCACGGCCGCACCGTCGACGTGGTCCTCCTCGTCCAGTGCACCAGCCCCTTCCTCACCCCGGTCGAAGTGGCCGACGCCGCCGCCCGGATCACCTCCGGCGCCGCCGACACCGCCTTCACCGCGGCCCCCTCGCACGGCTTCCTGTGGAAGGAGACCGCCGAGGGCGCCACCGGCGTCAACCACGACAAGGCCCACCGCCCGCGCCGCCAGGACCGCGAGCCCGAGTACCTGGAGACCGGCGCCGTCTACGCGATGGACGCGGCCGGCTTCCGCACCCACGGGCACCGCTTCTTCGGCCGCACCGCCGTCGTCGTCACCGACCCGGCGCGCGTCCTGGAGATCGACGACCCGCACGACCTGGCCCGCGCCAAGGCCCTCGCGCCGCTCCTCGACACGCCGGCCACCCCGTCCTTCGCCGACGTCGACGCGGTCGTCCTCGACTTCGACGGCACCCAGACCGACGACCGGGTCCACCTCGACGCGGAAGGAAGGGAGTTCGTCTCCGCCCACCGCGGCGACGGCCTCGGCATCGCGGCCCTGCGCCGCGCCGGACTGCCCGTCCTCATCCTCTCCACCGAGCAGAACCCCGTCGTCGCCGCCCGCGCCCGGAAGCTGAAGATCCCCGTCCTGCACGGGATCGACCGCAAGGACCTCGCCCTCAAGGAGTGGTGCGAGGCCGAGGGCATCGACCCCGGACGCGTCCTCTACGCCGGCAACGACGTCAACGACCTGCCCTGCTTCCACCTCGTCGGCTGGCCCGTCGCGGTGAGCAGCGCCCACGACTCCGTCCGGGCCGCGGCCCGCGCGGTCACCGTCACCCCGGGCGGCTTCGGAGCGATCCGCGAGATCGCCGCCTGGCTCCTCGGACCCGAGCTGAACACCCCCACCACCACCCCTGCCGAATAAAGGAAGCACCACCATGAGCACCCGTCTGCGCACCCTCGGCCCGAAGACCGCCGGCCCGGGTCAGCCCGTCTACATCTGCGGCGAGATCGGCATCAACCACAACGGCGACCTCGAGAACGCCTTCAAGCTGATCGACGTGGCCGCCGAGGCCGGCTGCGACGCCGTCAAGTTCCAGAAGCGCACGCCCGAGATCTGCACCCCGCGCGACCAGTGGGACATCGAGCGCGACACCCCCTGGGGCCGGATGACGTACATCGACTACCGCCACCGCGTCGAGTTCGGCGAGGACGAGTACCGCCAGATCGACGAGCACTGCAAGAAGCGCGGCATCGACTGGTTCGCCTCCCCGTGGGACACCGAGGCCGTCGCCTTCCTGGAGAAGTTCGACGTCCCCGCCCACAAGGTGGCCTCCGCCTCCCTCACCGACGACGAGCTGCTGCGCGAGCTGCGCGCCACCGGCCGCACCGTCATCCTCTCCACCGGCATGTCGACGCCGAAGCAGATCCGCCACGCCGTCGAGGTCCTGGGCAGCGACAACATCCTGCTCTGCCACGCCACCTCCACCTACCCGGCCAAGGCCGAGGAGCTGAACCTGCGCGTCATCCAGACGCTCCAGGAGGAGTACCCGAACGTCCCGATCGGCTACTCCGGCCACGAGACCGGCCTCCAGACCACCCTCGCCGCCGTCGCCCTCGGCGCCACCTTCGTCGAGCGCCACATCACCCTCGACCGCGCCATGTGGGGCTCGGACCAGGCCGCCTCCGTCGAGCCGCAGGGCCTGGAGCGCCTCGTCCGCGACATCCGCACCATCGAGACCGCGCTCGGCGACGGCGTGAAGAAGGTGTACGAGTCGGAGCTCGGCCCGATGAAGAAGCTCCGCCGCGTCCTGGAGCCCGTCTCCGCATGACCGGCCGCCTGGCGTTCGTCGAGAGCCCCGTCCAGCTCCTGAACGTCCTGGAATGGGTGCACGCGCGCGGCCGGGGCCACGTCCCGGCCGCCGCGGGCCCCGGCGGTCCGGAGCGTTCCGCCGCGGGTCCGGCTCCCGTCCCCGACCTCGCGATCGTCGTCCTGTCGCCGACCGACCCCATGTCCCGGGGCCAGCTGCGCCGGATGGCCCAGCTCGCCCGCGACGAGGGGTTCGACGTGCGCTGGCAGGAGGCGCGGGCCGGGCGCGGCGCGCTCGCGCGGACCCTGCGGGAGCTCGGCGGGCCGCTGCGCGCCGCCGAGCGGGTGATCGTCGGCGACCCGTTCTCCCGGTACGTCCAGCTGCTGCTCACCCTCTTCGGTCCCCGGCACGTCACGGTCGTCGACGACGGCACCGCGACCATGGAGTTCGCCGCCCAGCTCGCGGGCGGGGAGCGGCTGGTCCGCTGGCACCGCAAGGGCGACCTCGGGCCGCGCGAGCTGGTCCTCGCGCCGGTCACCTCGATGGCCCGCCGCCGGCTGGCCCCCGGGCCCGGCCGGACCGTGGAGATCTTCACCTCGCTGCCCGTGCAGGCGCCGCCCGGCACCGAGGTCACCGAGAACGCGTACGCGTGGACCCGGGAGCGCTTCGGGCCGCCGGCGCTCACCGGCGGCGCCGACCTGGTGGGCACCTCGCTCGTGGAGACCGGGGTGGTCGACGCGGAGCACTACCTCCGGGTGGTCGGGCAGCTCGCCCGTACCCACGGCGCCACCCGCTACTTCGCCCACCGCCGCGAGACCCCGGAGAAGCTGCACCGGGTGGCGGTCGAGACCGGCCTCCAGGTGGTCCGGCCGGACCTGCCGCTGGAGCTGATCGCCCGGCGCGGCCCGATCGGCGCCACCATCGTCAGCTTCCCGTCCACGGTCGTCCACACCCTGCCGCTCGCGCTGGCGGGCACCGGGGTGAAGGTCGCCGTCTGCGAGATCGCGCCGGAGTGGCTGCGGGCCACCGCCTCGCCGCGGGCCCAGGGCTTCCTCGCCGGCGTCGCGGGCACGGCGTCGGGCGCGGACCGGCTCACCCCGCGCTCGGCGAACCCCGCCGACCGGCTCGAATTCGGGTGACCATACCCATACGGAGTGTGTCCCATGCGCGGCAAACCGAGATTCTTTCCCCTAACGGGCTGAAGTTTTCGTGATCAACGGGCAGTTGATCACCGGATGGGCCTACGCTTCAAAGGGTGAACCAGTTGAAGTCCCGTGAGCCCGGATCCGCCACCCTGCCCGGAACGCTGCCCTCCGCCCTGCGCGACGAACTGATCGCCTTCCGCAGGGACTTGCACATGCACCCGGAGCTCGGCAACCAGGAGTTCCGTACCACCGCCGCGCTCAAGGCCCGCCTGGAGGCGGCCGGCCTGGCGCCGCGCGTCCTCCCGGGCGGCACGGGACTCCTCTGTGACATCGGCACCTACGACGGCGGGCGCCCCATGCTCGCCGTCCGCGCCGACCTCGACGCCCTCCCCATCCCGGACGCCAAGACCGTCGCGTACCGCTCCACCGTGCCCAACCGCGCGCACGCCTGCGGCCACGACGTGCACACCACCACCGTCCTCGGCGCCGGCCTGGTGCTGGCCGGGCTGGAGCGCGAGGGACGGCTGCCCCGGCCGGTGCGGCTGCTCTTCCAGCCCGCCGAGGAGGTGCTGCCGGGAGGCGCGGCCGACGCGGTCGCGGCCGGCGTCCTCGACGGCGTCGGCCGCATCATCGCCGTCCACTGCGACCCCAAGGTCGACGCCGGGCGGATCGGGCTGCGCACCGGCCCCATCACCTCCGCCTGCGACCGGCTGGAGATCACCCTCGACGGCCCCGGCGGCCACACCGCCCGCCCGCACCTCACCACCGACCTGGTGACGGCCGCCGCCCGGATCGCCACCGACGTGCCGGCCGTGCTGGCCCGCCGGGTCGACGCCCGCTCCGGCCTCTCCGTCACCTGGGGCCGCATCGAGGCCGGGCACGCGCCCAACGTGATCCCGCAGCACGCCGAGCTCTCCGGCACCGTCCGCTGCCTCGACCTGCCGACCTGGCGCGACGCGCCCGACCTGGTGCACGCCGCCGTCGACGAGGTCGCCGCGCTGCACCGCGCCAAGTCCACCGTCAACTACGTCCGGGGCGTCCCGCCGGTCGTCAACGACCCGGTCGTCGCCGAACTGCTCCGCGAGGCCATGACCGCCCGGCGGGGCGCCGACTCCGTCGAGGACACCGAGCAGAGCCTGGGCGGCGAGGACTTCTCCTGGTACCTGGAGCACGTGCCCGGCGCGATGGCCCGGCTCGGCGTCCGCACCCCCGGCGACCCCCGCGTCCGCGACCTCCACGCGGGCGATTTCGACGTCGACGAGCGGGCCATCGGGGTGGCCGTGGAGCTCTTCACCGCCGCCGCGCTGATCGACGCCGGCTGACCCGGCGACCGTTCGTTCACGAACTGCACGAAGGGGCGGCCACGCACCTGCGTGGCCGCCCCTTCGGAGGGGTCCAAGTGGGAGGACCGGTTGGCTAGACGGGCTCGTTGACCTCGGACGAGACGCTGACGACGCCCACGTTGCCGCCCCCGCCGCAGTTGGCGGTGGAGGTCTGGCCGCCCCGGGTGTCCTTCCACGGCCCCCACACGTTGAACTTGCTTCCGTGGGGGGTCACACACTGGATCCGGACGCGGTGCGTGGTGAGCCGGGTGTTGCCACCCGTGCACTTCGCGCTTCCGCCGGTCCCGCCGGCAACCTTCCACGTGGTGCACACCGCGCTGGCCGCCGCCGGGGCGGCGGTCGCGAGCAGCGTGGCTCCGGTGGCCAAAGTCATCCCCATGGCCGTTGCGATGATCTTGCGGGAAATCAAGGGTCCCCCTGTAGGTTGTTTCGGCCAAAAGCCCTGGTCGTAGGCTGGCCTGTGGTCGGAAGCAGGCTAGATCAAGTAGACGATCGAATGAGTGCATGGCCAGGAACTTGGCTGGATCATGTCGCTCCCGCGCTCCTCGCTCTGCCTGTCGTAGGGTGACCGAGCCCTCACTCTCGCGCGGTGCTGCGCGTCGATACGGTAACGACTCATGAACGGGTCTTTAACTGACATCTACGCGCGTTACGATCGCCGAAAGCCAGCGCCGGAAGAGGCGCTTTCGGTCAGTCTTGAAGGGACCCTCCTCTTGCGCCGGATCACCAGGATCACCACCGTGGGCATCGCCTCCGCGGCGCTCGCGCTCTCCGTCACCGCCTGCGGCAAGTCCTCCTCCGAGGGCGGCTCCGGCTCGGACGACAAGGGCGGCAAGGCCGCCATCGCGTACGACATCGGCGGCCGCGGCGACCAGTCCTTCAACGACGCCGCCTACGCGGGTCTGAAGAAGGCCGAGGACGAGCTGGGCGTCAAGGGCTCCGAGGCCGAGCCGTCGTCCGGCGAGGGCGACGCCGACAAGGTGCAGCGCCTCACCTCGCTGGCCCGCGCCGGCAACAACCCGGTCATCGGCATCGGTTTCGCCTACGCGCCGGCCATCGAGAAGGTCGCCAAGCAGTTCCCGAAGACGACGTTCGGCATCATCGACGACACGTCGAAGACGGGGCCGAACATCGCCAACGTCGTCTTCAACGAGGAGCAGGGCTCCTACCTGGCCGGCGTCGCCGCCGCCAAGGCGTCCAAGTCCGGCACGATCGGCTTCATCGGCGGCGTCGAGGTTCCGCTGATCAAGAAGTTCGAGGCGGGTTATGTCCAGGGCGCCAAGGACACCAACCCGAAGGTGAAGGTGCTCACCCAGTACCTGACCCAGCCGCCGAACATGGACGGCTTCGCCAAGCCCGACCTCGGGAAGGCCGCCGCGGAGGGCCAGCTCGACAAGGGCGCCGACGTGATCTACGCCGCCGCCGGTCTCGCCGGCTCCGGTGCGATCGAGGCCGCCTCCAAGGCGGGCAAGTGGTCCATCGGTGTCGACTCCGACCAGTACAAGCAGACCGGTCTCGCCGCTTACAAGGACTCGATCCTGACCTCGGTCACCAAGGACGTCTCCGACTCCGTCTTCAACCTGATCAAGTCGGTCAAGGACGGCAAGCCGCAGACCGGTGAGGTCCGCTACGGTCTCGCCACGGACGGCGTCGGCCTCTCCGACTCCAACCCGAAGTACAAGGCGATGACCGACCTGATCGCCGCCGTGGACAAGGCGAAGAAGGACATCGTCGACGGCAAGATCACGGTCAAGACCGCCCCGTAAGGCGAGCGGCTCACGATCTGTCGCCCGGGCCCGGCCCCGGTGGGACTCCCACCGGAACCGGGCCCCGGGCCCATTCCCGTACGGGTTTTCACTTTTCGGCAGCGCTACGCGTGTAGATGTCGCACCGGCACGATAACTTCGCCCCGCCCTGCCCTCCGCTCCCACTCCTTTCGGCCAAGGAGAGTGCGTCATCAACGCGTCCAGCCCCCCGGCCGTGGAACTCCACGGCATCACCAAGCGCTTCCCCGGCGTCGTCGCCAACAAGGACATCGCGATCACCGTCCGGAAGGGCACCGTCCACGCCCTCATCGGTGAGAACGGTGCCGGCAAGTCGACCCTCATGAAGATCCTCTACGGCATGCAGAAGCCGGACGAGGGCACCATCGCCATCGACGGCGAGCAGGTCGCCTTCTCCAGCCCCGGCGACGCGATCGCACGCGGCATCGGCATGGTCCACCAGCACTTCATGCTCGCCGACAACCTCACCGTCCTGGAGAACGTCGTCCTCGGCGGCGAGAAGCTGTACGGCATCGGCGCGAAGGCCCGCCGGAAGATCCAGGAGATCTCCGACGCGTACGGCCTCGGCGTCCGTCCCGACGCCCTCGTCGAGGACCTCGGCGTCGCCGACCGCCAGCGCGTCGAGATCCTCAAGGTCCTCTACCGCGGCGCGAAGATCCTCATCCTCGACGAGCCGACCGCCGTCCTCGTCCCGCAGGAGGTCGACGCGCTCTTCGACAACCTGCGCGAGCTCAAGGCCGAGGGCCTGACCGTCATCTTCATCTCGCACAAGCTGGGCGAGGTCCTGAAGGTCGCCGACGACATCACCGTCATCCGGCGCGGCACCACCGTCGGCACCGCCGACCCGAAGACCGCCACCACCAAGCAGCTCGCGGAGCTGATGGTCGGCAGCGAACTGCCCTCCCCGGAGACCCGCGAGTCGACCGTCACCGACGTCGCCATGCTCCAGGTGAAGGGGCTGACCCTGCTGGAGGGCGGCGCCACCGGCGCCCCGCTGACCACCGCCGCCCCCGCGGACCCGTCGAGCACGACGGTCGTCCAGGAGGCCGCGGCCGGCCGCAAGCTGCTCGACGACATCTCGCTCACCATCCACAAGGGCGAGATCCTGGGCATCGCCGGCGTCGAGGGCAACGGCCAGACCGAGCTCATCGAGGCCCTGATGGGCATGGCCACGCCGGACGCGGGCGTCATCACGCTCGACGGCGAGGACATCTCCAAGGTCTCCGTGCGCAAGCGCCGCGAGGGCGGCATCGGCTACATCCCCGAGGACCGGCACCGCCACGGCCTGCTCCTGGAGGCCCCGCTCTGGGAGAACCGCATCCTCGGCCACGTCACCGAGGCGCCCAACTCCAAGCGCGGCATCCTCGACCCGAAGGCCGCCCGCCAGGACACCGAGCGGATCGTCCGCGAGTACGACGTCCGCACCCCGGGCATCGACGTGACCGCGGCCTCCCTCTCCGGTGGCAACCAGCAGAAGCTGATCGTCGGCCGCGAGATGAGCCACCACCCCAAGTTCCTGATCGCCGCCCACCCCACCCGCGGCGTGGACGTCGGCGCGCAGGCCCAGATCTGGGACGCGATCCGCGACGCCCGCCGCGAGGGCCTGGCGGTCCTGCTGATCTCCGCCGACCTCGACGAGCTGATCGGCCTCTCCGACACCCTCCGGGTCATGTACCGCGGCAAGCTCGTCGCGGACGCGGACCCCGCCACCATCACGCCCGAGGAGCTGGGCTCCGCCATGACCGGCGCGGCCACCGGCCACCTCGAAGGCACCGAGCAGTCCGAAGACGGTGACGCCCGATGATGAAATTCGACAAGGACAAGCTGATCATCGGGGCCGCCGGCCCGGTGCTCGCGCTGGTCTCCTCGTTCGTGCTCACCATGCTGGTGCTGCTCGCGACGGGCCTGGACCCGATCGAGCCGATCACCCTGATGATCGACAACGCCGGCTACTCGGACATCCAGGTCCTGATCGTCAACCAGACGGGGATCTACTACCTGGCCGCCCTGGCCGTCGCCATCGGCTTCCGGATGAACCTCTTCAACATCGGCGTCGACGGCCAGTACCGCCTCGCCGCGATGATCTCTGCCGTGGTCGGCGCCGCGGTCGAGCTGCCCGGTCCGCTGCACATCCTGCTGATCGTGGTCGTCGCGATCCTCACCGGCGCCTTCTGGGCCGGCATCGCCGGCATCCTGAAGACCACCCGGGGCGTCTCCGAGGTCGTCTCCACGATCATGCTCAACGCCATCGCGACCTCGCTGATCGCCTGGCTGATCCTGCCGAAGAACCTGGGCGTCCAGCCCGAGGGCTCCAACGACCTGACCACCGGCGAGATCGCCGAGTCCGGCTGGTTCCCCGGCATCGACATGGGCCAGGGCAACGGCGAGATCTACGGCTTCACCTTCGTCGCGCTCGCGCTCGGCGTCGTCTACTGGTTCGTCCTCAACCGCACCCGCTTCGGCTTCGACCTGCGCGCCACCGGCGAGAGCGAGTCCGCCGCCCAGGCCAGCGGCGTCGACGCCAAGAGGATGATCCTCACCTCGATGCTCATCTCCGGTGGCCTGGCGGGCCTCTCCGGCATGCCCACGCTGCTCGGCGACACCCACACGTACAGCCTGTCGTTCCCGGTCGGCGTCGGCTTCACCGCCATCACGATCGCCCTGCTCGGCCGGAACAACCCGGTCGGCGTCCTCTTCGCCGCGCTGCTCTTCGCGTTCCTCGACAAGGCGTCCTCGTCGCTCGACGTCGAGGGCTACCCGAAGGAGATCACGCAGATCATGCAGGGCATCATCGTGATCGCCGTGGTCGTCTCCTACGAGCTCGTCCGCCGTTACGGCACCCGCCGCCAGCAGCAGAAGGTCGGCGAGGAGCTGGCCGCAGGCGGCGCCCTCAAGACCGACAAGGAGGTCTCGGCATGAGCACCGGTACCGTCGCCAAGCCGAGCGCCGCTCCCCGCAAGCCCGTGCGCCGCAAGCTCACCTGGCCCTGGATCCTGCTGATCGTCGCGGCCGGCCTCGTCCTCTTCTCCCTCGTCCGCGTCGTCTCCGGCGCCGACGACCTGACCTCCGTCGGCCAGATCTCCGGCGCGCTCCGCCTCGCCGTCCCGATCGGCCTCGCCGGCCTCGGCGGCCTGTGGGCCGAGCGCGCGGGCGTGGTCAACATCGGTCTCGAAGGCATGCTGATCCTCGGCACCTGGTTCGGCGCCTGGGCCGGCTACCAGTGGGGCCCCTGGGTGGGCGTCCTCTTCGGCCTCCTCGGCGGCGCCCTCGGCGGCCTGCTGCACGCGATCATCACGGTCACGTTCAACGTGAACCACATCGTCTCCGGTGTGGCGATCAACATCCTCGCGGCCGGCTTCACGATGTACCTGTCGAACTTCACGTTCGGCGAGGCGGAGGGCGGCTCCTCCAAGCAGTCCCCGCGCATCGACCCGATCCAGAACATCACGATTCCGGGCCTCTCCGACGGGCTGGCGGACCTCCAGCAGAAGCACTGGTTCCTGATCTCCGACCTCGCCGGCATCCTCGGCGGCCTGGTCACCGACCTGTCGCTGCTCACCATCGTCGCGATCCTGCTGATCCCGGCCACCTGGTGGGTGCTGTGGCGCACGGCCTTCGGCCTGCGGCTCCGCTCCTGCGGCGAGAATCCGGTCGCCGCCGAGTCCCTCGGCGTCAACGTCTACAAGTACAAGTACATCGCGGTCGTCGTCTCCGGCGCCCTCGCCGGCCTCGGCGGCGCGTTCCTGGCGATCGTCTCCACCGGCATCTACCAGGAGGGCCAGACCGGCGGCCGCGGCTACATCGGTCTCGCCGCGATGATCTTCGGCAACTGGATGCCCGGCGGCATGGCGCTCGGCGCCGGCCTGTTCGGCTTCACCGACAGCCTCAAGATCCGCGGCGGCGCCGAGAACGTCCACGCGCTGCTGCTGCTCGTCGCGATCCTGCTGGTGCTCGCCGCCGCCTGGCAGCTGTACAAGAAGAAGTACGTGCCCGCGCTGATCGCCGCCGTCTTCGCGGCCGGGTTCTTCGTCTGGTACGCGCTCACCGACCAGGTCCCGAGCCAGTTCGTCGACGCCGCGCCGTACATCACGACCCTGCTCGTGCTGGCCCTGTCCGCACAGCGGCTGAGGATGCCGAAGGCGGACGGCCTGCCGTACCGGAAGGGCCAGGGCAAGTGACGCCGGCCCTGTCCGAGGCCGGCTGGGAGGCCCTGCGGGTCACGGCCCGGGACGCGATGTCCCGCGCCTACGCCCCGTACTCGGGCTACCCGGTCGGGGCCGCCGCCCTCGTCGACGACGGGCGGACGGTCTCCGGCTGCAACGTGGAGAACGCCTCCTTCGGGCTCGGCCTGTGCGCCGAGTGCGGCCTGGTCTCGCAGCTCCAGGCCACCGGCGGCGGCCGGCTCACCCACTTCGTGTGCGTGGACGGCCGCGGCGAACCCCTCGTCCCGTGCGGCCGGTGCCGGCAGCTCCTGTACGAGTTCGGCGGCCCGGACCTCGTCCTGGAGACGCCCGCCGGGTTCCTCACCCTGGCCGAGATGCTGCCGCAGGCCTTCGGCCCGGACCACCTCACCAAGTAACACCTCGGAGCGGCCCTTCCGGCACCATGGAAGGGCCGCTCCCTCCGTTCCCCCCTCTATGCGCGTAGAAAGAGGCACCCCGACATGGACGTCATCTCCGTCATCCGCACCAAGCGGGACAAGGGCGAGCTGAGCCCGGAGCAGATCGACTGGGTCATCGACGCCTACACCCGCGGCGTGGTCGCCGACGAGCAGATGTCCGCCCTGGCGATGGCGATCCTGCTCAACGGCATGAACCGCGAGGAGATCGCCCGCTGGACGGCCGCCATGATCGCCTCCGGCGAGCGCATGAACTTCGACGCGCTCTCCCGCCCGACCGCCGACAAGCACTCCACCGGCGGCGTCGGCGACAAGATCACCCTCCCGCTCGCCCCGCTCGTCGCCGCCTGCGGCGCGGCCGTCCCGCAGCTCTCCGGCCGCGGCCTCGGCCACACCGGCGGCACCCTCGACAAGCTGGAGTCCATCCCCGGCTGGCGCGCCCTGCTCTCCAACGAGGAGATGCTGCACGTCCTCGACACCACCGGCGCCGTCATCTGCGCGGCCGGTGACGGCCTCGCCCCCGCCGACAAGAAGCTGTACGCGCTCCGCGACGTGACGGGCACCGTCGAGGCGATCCCGCTCATCGCCAGCTCCATCATGTCCAAGAAGATCGCCGAGGGCACCGGCTCCCTCGTCCTCGACGTCAAGGTCGGCACCGGCGCCTTCATGAAGACCATCGAGGACGCCCGCGAGCTGGCCTCCACCATGGTGGCGCTCGGCACCGACAGCGGCGTGAAGACGGTCGCGCTCCTCACCGACATGTCGACCCCGCTCGGCCTGACGGCCGGCAACGCGCTGGAGGTCCGCGAGTCCGTCGAGGTCCTCGCCGGCGGCGGCCCGCAGGACGTCGTCGACCTGACGATCGCCCTCGCCGCCGAGATGCTGGCCGCGGCCGGCATCAAGGACGCCGACCCGGCGAAGGCCCTCAAGGACGGCTCCGCGATGGACGTCTGGCGCCGGATGATCGCGGCGCAGGGCGGCGACCCGGACGCGGCCCTCCCGGTCGCCCGCGAGCAGCACGTCGTCACGGCCCCCGCCTCCGGCGTCCTGACCCGCCTCGACGCGTACGACATCGGCATCGCCGCCTGGCGCCTCGGCGCCGGCCGCGCCCGCAAGGAGGACCCGGTGCAGGCGGGCGCCGGCGTCGAGCTGCACGCCAAGCCGGGCGACACGGTGACGGCGGGCCAGCCGCTCCTCACCCTCCACACGGACACCCCGGAGAAGTTCGACTACGCCCTGGCGTCCCTCGACGCCGCCTGGGACATCGCCCCCGAGGGCACCGCCTTCACCCCGACCCCGATCGTGCTGGACCGCATCGCGTAACGGCCCTGGCATGTGCCATTGACACCTTCGGGTGAACGGGACCGGTGGACCTCCGCCGGTCCCGTTCGGCATGCTGGGATCGGTGACGACCGATTGAGGAGCACACCATGAGCGCACTCGCTGCCGAGCCCGACGCCGACGCGGGCAACGGCTGGGAGGACCTGGTCCGTCGCTGGGAGTCGATGGACTGGCCCGAGGGCTGCAAGGTGGAGATCATCGAGGGGATCATCACCGTGGCACCCACGCCATCCGCACGACACAACAGCATCGCCTACCGGGTTCTGCGGCGGCTCACGACCGTCATCCCCGAGGACTGGGGCGTCTACCAGACGCAGTCCGTCTCGATTGCGAGCCGCATGAGCGCCTTCATCCCCGATCTCCTCGTGGCTCCGCTGGACGAACTGGACGGACCCGGCCATCTCATTCCCGCCACGGCCGCGGAACTCGTGGTCGAAGTCACTTCGCCGTCGAACGCGAGCACCGACCGGATCACGAAGGCCGCCGTCTACGCGGAAGCCGGCGTACCGCTCTACCTCCTCATCGACCGCCATGCCCCCGGCGGCCCCACCGTCACCCTCTACGGCGAGCCGAAGGACTCCGTCTACCGGGTCCTGAGCGCCGCCCCGTTCGGCGGGAAGATCCACCTCCCCGCCCCCTTCGACCTGACCCTCGACACCGCCGAGTTCCCCGTCAGCTGACCCCCAGCAGCCCCGTCAGCTCGCGCATGTCGGTGAAGGTCACCGTGCCGGGGCCCTCCAGGCGGTGGGCCGGGGTGAGGCCGCCCGTGTAGCCGTACGCGCGCATGCCGGCGGCGCGGGCCGCACGGACGCCGTAAGGGCTGTCCTCCACGACCGCGCACCGCTCCGGCGGGACGCCCAGGGTGGCCGCCGCGTGCAGGAAGAGGTCCGGGGCGGGCTTGCCGCGCGGCACGTCGCGGGCGCTGAAGATCCGGCCCTCGAAGCGGTCGAGCAGGCCGGTGCGGGTCAGGTTGCGGCGGATCTCCGCGTGACTGCCGTTGGACGCCAGGCAGTACGGCACCGACAGCGCGTCCAGGACCTCGGTCACCCCCTCGACCGCCGTCAGCTCGGCGTCGAACACCGTCTCGTACCGGATCCGGTACGGCTCCTGCCAGCCCGGTTCCAGCGGCCGGCCGCGGCGCTCCTCGACGAGGGCCGTCCACACCTCGACCGGCGAGCCCACGAAGTGCTCCACCAGCTCGGCCTCGGTGAACTCGGCGCCCAGCTCCCCGAAGACCTCCCGGTCCACCCGGCAGTAGAGCCGTTCGCTGTCCACCAGCACGCCGTCACAGTCGAAGATCACCAGTTCGACAGGGTGAGAAGTCATGATCGTGAGACTAACGCGATGAGTTCCGGCCGTCCCGGCGGTCATCCCCTCGTGGACACCAGTCAGCCGCTCGTCGTGACCCTGCCCGCCCGGCCGACCCGCGAGGAGGTCGCCCGGCTCTGCGCCGCGCTCGCCGCGGCGCCCCCCGGCGACGTGCGCTGCCGGATCCCCGCGGAGGCGCACGGCCTCGCGGCCGTCGACGCCCTCGCCCGGCTCGCGCTCACGGCGCGCCGCCACGGCCACCGGCTGGCCTTCGACGGAGCAGGACCCGACCTCACGGCCCTGCTCCGCCTCACCGGCCTCGACGAGGTGCTGTGACGGGCTACGCCTCCAGCCGCTCCGGCAGGTCGAAGAGCGGGAACCAGCGCGGGGTGTCCAGGAAGAAGTCCATCCCGGCCACCTTGCCGTCCCGCAGCTCCAGGACGATCAGCGCCCACGGGCTGTAACCGCCCTCCGGGTCCGGGTGGTAGTGCGCGAAGGCCGGCGAGCCGTTGGCGACCGTCGGCACCAGCTTCGAGCCGCGGCACACGTCGCCGACGCCCAGCATCCAGCCCACGATGTTGTCGTGGCCCTGCAGCCAGAGGTCGAACGGCGGCATGGTCATGGTCGCGTCCTCGTGGAGGAGCGCCGTCAGCGCCTGCATGTCGTAGCCCTCGAACGCCGCCACGTACCGCTCCAGCAGCGCCTGCTGCTCCTCGTCCAGCGGGTCCGCCGCGTCCGACTCGGCCGGGGCCTGCTCGGCGATGGTCGCCCGGGCCCGCTGGAGCGCGCTGTTCACCGAGGCGACCGAGGTGTCGAGCAGTTCGGCGACCTCGGCGGCCTTCCACGCCAGCACCTCGCGCAGGATCAGCACCGCCCGCTGCTTGGGCGCCAGGTGCTGGAGCGCGGCGACGAACGCGAGCCGCACCGTCTCCCGGTGCAGCGCCGCCTCGGCCGGGTCGCCGGCGGTGGGCAGGACGCGTCCGTCCGGGATCGGCTCCAGCCAGGTGATCTCCGGCTGCTTCACGAGCTGCGCCTGCGCGACCGGCGTCGGCCCGGAGAGGTCCATCGGCCTGGCCCGCTTGTTCCCCGCGTTCAGCGCGTCGAGGCACACGTTGGTCGCGATCCGGTACAGCCAGGACCGCAGCGAGGAGCGCCCCTCGAAGGAGTCGAGCGCCTTCCAGGCCCGCACCATCGTGTCCTGCACGGCGTCCTCGGCCTCGAAGGACGAACCGAGCATCCGGTAGCAGTAACCGGTCAGCTCGCGCCGGTACTTGTCGAGTTCATCGGTCGTCACCACGGCGGTCTCACCCATCGCGTCCCCACTCGCCCCTCACCGGCGCCGTCGTTCGGCACCGGTGAGAGCGAAGCTACCGCAGCGCACCGACAGCCGGGGTCAGGTTCCCGGCTTCCGTCCGTACACGTAGACGTCGTCGCCGTTGCGCAGCAGGTTCCAGTACGCCTTCGCGTCCGCCGACCGCATGTTCACGCAGCCGCCCGAACCCGGCGGGTTCCACATCGACTTGGTGGTCGAGTGGAACGCCTGGCCGCCGTCGAAGAACTGCGCGTACGGCATGGAGACGTGGTAGATCGTCGACCAGTGGTTGATGTTCCGCCAGTAGATCTTCTTGGCGCCGGTACGGGTCTCGGTGCCGTCCTTGCCGGTGCGCACCGGCACCGGGCCGTACTTCAGGCGCGAGCCGTCCTGGATCCAGCTGAGCTGGCGGGTGAGGTCCACGCAGGCGATCCGGCCCTTGTTGGTCGGGCACGTGCCGGCCTTGTTCGGGTTCTTCCCGGCCGCCTTCTGCTGGATCATCGTGTTCATGGTGCGCCAGGTGACCGGTCCGGCGTAGCCCATGGTCGGCGTGATGCCGTGCTTGCGCTGGAACGCCTGGATGGCCTGGCAGTCGCCGAGCGACTGGCGCCCGTCGACGGTGCGGCCGAGGAACTTCTCGACCTGCTTCTGGTACGGGCCCGTCGTCACGTTGCACGAGGCGGCCTGGGCCGGTGCGGCGCCCAGCACGAGGGCCGCGGGAACGAGCAGCGAGGTGAGGCCGGCGGCTATGCCGGCTCTCTTCCCCGCCCGGTGCGTGAATCCGTTCATGATCGTCAACTCCCCCTTGAGTCCTGATATTTGGGACGACCGGGGGAGGGGTCCGGTTGCACCGGGGGCCGGACCGTGACGAGACGGTCACCCGGGCGTGCTCAGACCGTCACCGGGCGGATCCGCCGCGCCTCGACGCGCGCGCTGTGCGACCCGTACAGCGTGATCGAGACGACGCCTGCCACGGCCACCAGGCCGATCCCGACGGTCCCGGCCCAGCCGCCCGCGTGGAAGGCGAGCGCGCCGAGCGTGCCGCCCGCGCTGGAGCCCAGGTAGTAGGCGGACTGGTAGAGCGCCGACGCCTGCGCGCGGCCCGTCTTCGCGGTCCGGCTCACCGAGGACGACGCCACCGCGTGGCCCGCGAAGAAGCCGGCGGTGATGAGGACCAGGCCCGCCACGACCCCGGCCAGGGTGTCGGAGAGGGAGAGCAGCAGACCCGCCGCGGTGGTGGAGACCGCCAGGTACAGCGCCCCGCGCCGGCCCAGCCGGCCGACCAGCTTCCCGGCCGCCGCCGACGACACCGTACCGACCAGGTACACCAGGAAGACCGAGCCGATCACGCCCTGCGGCAGCGAGAACGGCGCCTCCGCGAGCCGGTAGCCGATCACCGTGTACACGGCGCCGAAGACCGTCATGAACAGCGCGCCGATCCCGTACAGGCGCACCAGCAGCGGGTCCGCCAGGTGCCCCTTCACCGTGGCGGCGAGCGCCTTCGGGTTCAGCGTGCCCGGGGTGAAGTGACGGGCCTTCGGCAGCAGCGCCCGGAAGGCGAGCGCGCACAGCACCGCCGTCACGCCGACGGCGGCCAGTCCCGCGCGCCAGCCCCACAGCTGCGCCACCCAGCCGGTGACGATCCGGCCGCTCATGCCGCCGATCGAGTTGCCCGCGACGAAGAGGCCGATGGCGCCGATCAGCGCCCGGGGCCGCACCTCCTCGGCCAGGTACGCCATCGCCGAGGCCGGAAGGCCGGCGAGCGCCGCGCCCTGCACCGCCCGCAGCGCGATCAGCACCTCCAGGCTGGGCGCGAAGGGCACCAGGAGCGCGACGCCGACCGCGACCGAGAGGGAGGCGGTCATCATCGTGCGCCGGCCGTAGCGCTCCGACAGCGCGCTGAGCGGCAGCACGCACAGGGCGAGCGCGCCGGTGGCGGCGGAGACGGTCCAGGAGGCGGCGGAGGCGGTGGCGCCGAACTCGGCGGAGATCGCCGGGAGGAGGGCCTGCGTGGAGTAGAGGAGGGCGAAGGCGGCCAGTCCGGCGGCGAAGAGCGCGAGGCTCATCCGGCGGTGGCCGGGGGTGCCGGGGGCGAGGCGGGTGTCGGCGGACGCGGCGGTGGCGGCGTCCGCCTCGGTACTGGCGGAAGGCATGCCCCGAACGTAGGCCGACGGGCTTCATGCGTCCAATGCACGGAACTGCTGTAATCGTTCCCATGGCGCATGAGTACAGGTCACAGCCACGGCTGTCACCGAACAGTAACGAAGAAGACATGGGACCGCTGCTCGCGCCGCGGCTCGCGTACTTCGCCGCGGTCGCCCGGCACGAGCACGTGACCAGGGCGGCGGCCGAGATGGGCGTGCCGCAGTCGACGCTGTCGCGGGCGATCGTCCGGCTGGAGGCCGACCTCGGCGTCGCGCTGTTCGCCCGGCGCGGCCGGACCGTGGCGCTCACCCCGGCGGGCCGCCGGTTCCTCACCGCCGCCGAACGGGCCCTCGCGGAGGTCGAGCGGGCCGCCGACACCGTACGGGCGGACGCCGACCCCACGGCCGGGCGGGTCGCCTTCGGCTTCCTGCACACGATGGGCTCGGAGACCGTGCCGGCGCTGATCCGGGCCTTCCGGGTGGACCACCCGAAGGTCCGCTTCACCCTCGTCCAGAACTACGGCGAGGCGATGATCGAGCGGCTCCGCGCGGGCGAGCTGGACCTCTGCCTGACCTCGCCGGTGCCGGACGCGCCCGACCTGGTCGGCCGGCGCCTGGACGAGCAGCGGCTGCGGCTCGTCGTCCCGGACGACCACCGGCTGGCGGGCCGCCGCCGGATCCGGCTGGCCGAGGCCGCCGAGGAGACCTTCGTGACCCTGGAGCCGGGGTACGGGCTCCGCCGCATCACCGACGACCTGTGCGCGGAGGCCGGCTTCACGCCCCGGATCGCCTTCGAGGGCGAGGAGGCCGAGACCCTGCGCGGCCTGGTCGCGGCCGGGCTCGGGGTGGCGCTGCTGCCGCCGCCGGCGGTGGCCCGCCCCGGGGTCGTCGAGCTGACGGTGACCGCCCCGCGCGCGGTCCGCGAGATCGGCGTGGCCTGGCTGGACGGCCACCCGGACACGCCGCCGGTGGCCGCCTTCAAGAAGTTCCTGCTGAGCCGGCGCGGCCAGCTGCTGCCGAAGGAGTCGCGCCCGCCGCGGGAGGAGTAGCTACGGGCGCCGCCCGCCGGCCCGGAAGCCGGCCGCGAGCGGCATCCGCAGGCCGATCGGGGGCGGGGCGGCCATCGCGTCGGTGAGCGGGCGGGTGACCGGGCGGCCGAAGAGCGCGCCGAGCACGAAGTCGGCGGCGAGGGCGCGCACCTCGTGCGCGTACTGGCGCAGCCCGTGCCCGTCGGTGTGCACCTCGAAGCGGCAGGTGTCGCGGTTGGCCTTCTTGGCGCGGGCCGCGAACCGGAAGGACAGTTCGGGGTCGGTACGGGCGTCGTTGGTGCCGTGCACGATGAGCACCCGCCGTCCCACCAGCTGGCGGACCGGCTCCGGTTCGGCGGCCACGTCGTCCTCGGGCAGCCAGGGCGCCAGCGCCAGGACCGCGCTCACCGCCGGATGCCCGGCCGCCCGCAGCGCCGCCCGGGCGCCCATGCCGTGGCCGACCAGGCAGACCGGGACGTCGCCGTGGCGCCGTACCGTCTCGGCGACGGCCCAGGAGGCGTCGGCGGCGAGCTCCGCGTCGGTGCCGTTCCAGCCGCGCCCGCGATAGCGCACGACCTGGGCGACCAGCCCCTCGGACCGTCCCGCGCGGGCGAGTTCGCGCCCGAGCGGCAGTGCGGCGGCGTGCGCCCGTACCGACGCCCGGCGGTCCGACACCGGCTCGCCGTCGGGGAGGAGCAGCACCACGCCCCCCACCGCCGCCGCGGACCGCGAAACCCCGACAGGCCGACCGAGCCGGGGTCTCCGGCCGTCGGCAGTCCCCACGAGTGCGTACTGCGCCATGACAGAACAGTCTCAGAAGCGGAGGTGTACGGCAGTCGTACGCGCGGTCTCTGTTACGTATCGTCCGGTGAGCGAACGCCCGTGCCGCCTACGCCCGTTCGAAGCAGTGGATGGCGCCGACCGGGACGAAGCCGCGCCGCTCGTACCAGTGGCGCGGCCAGTCGTCGGCCAGCGCCGCCAGGAAGACGGTGCCGCACCCGGTGTCGGCGGCCATCCGCAGCGCCGTGTCCAGGACCGCGCCGGCGTGCCCCTGCCCGAGGTGCGGGGCGGCGGTCACCAGGTCCTCGATCTGGGCCGTCCCGGAGGCGGGGTCCAGATAGAGGTCGGCCCAGGAGGCCACCTGGCCGTACGCGTCGTGGGAGGCGAGGAACCGGACGTCGGCGGCGCCGCGGCGGCGGGCCGCCCGCCGCTCGACCAGCTGCCGGATCACCTCGTCCGGCTGGTCCGGCAGGAACCGCCGCCAGCTCTCGGCGACGGGCTCGCGCAGGGCCGGCAGGTCCACCTCGCGGGCCCCGCCCCGCTCCGGGAGCGGGCCGGTGTGGCGCATCAGGAGCACCTTCGCGCAGGTGTACCCGGCCCGGGCCAGCGGTGCGGCGCAGGCGTCGGCGGTCGTCTCGTCGAGCACGTACACCGCCCGGTGCGGGAGGTGCGCCAGGAGCGCGTCCGCGCGGCCGCGCAGGGCCTCGGGGTCGGTGGGCCCGTCGACCAGGAGGTGGTTGTCGCCGCGCGACAGCGCGTACGTGTCGTCGAGGGCCGCGAAGCCGCCGGGGAAGTCGACGGTCCGCGCCGCCTGCCGGCGGGTGAAGGCGGACACGAAGGCGTGGATGCGGGGGAGTTCGGCGGCGTACGCGGTCGGGCTCATGGCCCGAGCCTAGGCGGGCCCGGTCCGCGCGCGCACCGGAAAAAGGCCGCCGCGGACCCGGCGGCGGCAGGGCGCGTTCTACGCGCGTAGGGGCTAGAGTGCGGCAATGACGAGCCAGACATCCCACGTCCCCACCGCGGACCAGATCCGCCGTGCCCCGAAGGTGCTGCTCCACGACCACCTCGACGGCGGACTGCGCCCCGGCACGATCATCGAACTCGCCCGCGAGCAGGGCTACGCGAAGCTGCCCGAGACCGAACCCGACAAGCTCGGCGTCTGGTTCCGCGAGGCCGCCGACTCCGGCTCCCTGGAGCGGTACCTGGAGACCTTCGCGCACACCTGCGCCGTCATGCAGACCCGCGAGGCGCTCTTCCGGGTCGCCGCCGAGTGCGCCGTGGACCTCGCCGAGGACGGCGTCGTCTACGCCGAGGTGCGCTACGCCCCCGAGCAGCACCTGGAGGGCGGCCTCACCCTGGAGCAGGTGGTGGAGGCGGTCAACGAGGGCTTCCGGGAGGGCGAGCGGCGGGCCCGCGCGGCCGGGCACCGGATCCGGGTCGGCGCCCTGCTCACCGCCATGCGGCACGCGGCCCGCGCCCTGGAGATCGCCGAACTCGCCAACCGCTACCGGGACGACGGCGTCGTCGGCTTCGACATCGCGGGCGCCGAGGCCGGCTACCCGCCCACCCGCCACCTCGACGCCTTCGAGTACCTGAAGCGGGAGAACAACCACTTCACCATCCACGCCGGCGAGGCGTTCGGCCTGCCGTCCATCTGGCAGGCCCTCCAGTGGTGCGGCGCGGACCGGCTCGGCCACGGCGTCCGGATCATCGACGACATCGAGGTCGGCGGCGACGGCGAGGTGCGGCTCGGCCGGCTCGCCGCCTACGTCCGCGACAAGCGGATCCCGCTGGAGATGTGCCCCACCTCCAACCTCCAGACCGGCGCCGCTGCCTCGTACGCCGAGCACCCCATCGGGCTGCTCCGCAGGCTCCACTTCCGGGCGACGGTGAACACCGACAACCGGCTCATGAGCGGCACCAGCATGAGCCGGGAATTCGAGCTCCTTGTCGACGCCTTCGACTACACGCTCGACGACATCCAGTGGTTCACGGTCAATGCGATGAAATCAGCGTTCATTCCTTTCGATGAACGACTGGCGATGATCAATGACGTGATCAAGCCCGGATATGCCGAACTGAAATCCGAGTGGCTTTTCCGGCAGACCGCCACGACCAGCGCTTCTTCCGGCCACGAGGGCTGAGATCCGGGGCGCGGGCAAGCGCCGTGACCGCCGGAGGAGGGCGACACCCGGCGGTCACCCGGTGTTTGCGGAGCGCGGCCGGGGCGGTTAGTTTGCGGAGCTCCTGCATGTCCGGATTCCCCTGTTCCGGATTTCTTTCCTGATGCCCCGAAGCTCAGCCCCCCAAGCCAAGGATGATTTTCAGATGAAGCAGTCTGCCGCCAAGAAGCTCGGTGTCGCCGCCCTCGGTGCCGCCTTCGCCGCCGCCGCGGCCGGTACCGCCTCCGCGGCCCCGGTCCCCGCGCTCGACGGCGTCGACGCGCTCGGCACGGTGAGCCAGCTCGCCCCGCTCGGCGACGGCCTCACCACGCTCCCCGACGGCGCCGGCGAGTCCCTCGCCGCCGGCCAGGGCGCGCTCGGCCAGGGCCTCGACCAGGGCGTCAAGACCCTGCCCCAGGCAGCCGGCCAGGCCACCCAGAACCTGCCGACCGACGCCGCCGCCGGCGCCCTCGGCGCCACCCCGCTGGGCGCCGCCACCGGCCTGCTCGGCGGCCTCCCGCTCGGCGCCGGCGGCCTGCCGATCGGCTGACCCCGCCCATGCCGAAGGGGCGCGCACCCGGACATCCGGGTCCGCGCCCCTTCGGCGTCCCCGCGGACTACCAGGCCGCGCCGGCCTTCGCCCGCGACTCGCCCGGCAGCAGCAGCCACAGCGCCGCGTAGAGCAGGAACTGCGGACCGGGCAGCAGACACGAGGCCAGGAAGATCACGCGCATCGTCGTGGCGGAGGTGCCGAAGCGCCGGGCGAGCGCCGCGCACACCCCGCCGAGCATCCGGCCTTCACGCGGGCGGACAAGTGCGGCCATGGTGGGCCCTCCTTCGTCGGTTCGGGAGGCCACTTCCACCGGGCTCCCGATGACTCCATGGTGCCGGGAGGGGCCCGCCTTCGACGTCGGTCTACCGGGCGATCGGAACCCTGGGAATCCTAGGGGTACGACCCTGATCCGCGTCGTTCCCGGTCACGACCCGCGTACGACCTCCGGAGGAGCGGCGCCGCAGCCGCGCCCGCACCGCCGGCACCACCAGCAGGTGCGCCAGCGCCACCCCCAGCGTGTTCAGGAACACCGAGTCCACGTCCACGACCTGCCCCGGCACCGCCGTCTGCAGCAGCTCCAGCGCCAGCGACACCAGCGCCCCCGCCGCCGTCGTCCGGGTCAGCGACCCCCACCCCGACGCGTGCAGCCGCCCGTCGCACATCGGCAGCAGCACCCCCAGCGGGGCCAGCAGCACCAGACCCTCGGCGATCAGCCGGGCCGCCTCCGCGGGCCCCAGCGCCAGATCGGCGCGCAGCCCCGCCAGCGGCACCGTGTTCGGGGCGGTCACCCAGGCCACGTCCCGTGGCAGCAGCCCCACCCAGGCGACGAGCAGCAGATGCGCGACCAGGAGCACGAACCCGGTCACGCGGACGACCACGGCGGCGTTCCCGCCCGAACCTTGACGCTGCACGCCCCCCAAGACGCCGTCCGCGCCGGGAACGGTTCCGGTTCAGCCCGCCGGCGTCCCCGGCACGGACGGCGCCGGGGCCGTCGGAGGCGCCGACTCCGGGCGCTCCCGCAGCTCCGTCGTACAGCGGTAGCGCTTCGGCGGGTACGCCCCCGGGCCGCCGAGCAGCACCGTGTGCCCGCCCGCGCCCGCCGAGCTCTCCGCGAAGGTGCACACCAGCTGCGACAGCGCCGCCGGCGCCAGGTCCTCCGGCTGCCGGCTCAGCCGCAGCGCGCCCTCCGGATCGCCCGCCCGGCCGCCCGCCACCGCCAGCGGAGCCCGTACCGCCGTGGTGAAACCGGCCTGCCGCTCCGCCTCCGACGGCTCCGCGAGCAACTGCGCCAGCAGCGCCGACGCCGTCCGCACCGGATCGCCGCTCGCCTTGTCCTCCGGCTGAGGCGACCTGCGGTCCACCGGCTCCAGCTGCGAGCCGCACACCAGGAACGCCCGCACCGGCACCCCCTGCGAGGACGCCGGCGCCTCCGGCACGTTGCACGGCACCCGGGACGGGGCCGCGCCCGCGTCCACCGGCACCGACGTCGTCCGGATCCCGCAGCCGGCCGCCAGCAGGGCCAGCGCCACCGCCGCCACCGTCCGCAGCCTCACTCGTCCTCCCCCTTGCCCTGCCGGGAACCGGTGCCGAGCGCGCGGGCCACCGCCGACGCGTCCCGGGGCAGCCGCAGCGTGAACACCGCGCCGTCCACGGCACCGTCCTCGCCGGCCGAGTTGGCGGCGGAGATCGTCCCGCCGTGGATCAGCGCGTTCTCCATGGCGATCGACAGACCGAGCCCGGAGCCGTCCGACCGGGGCCGCTGGGCGCTCGCCTTGTAGAACCGGTCGAAGACGTGCGGCAGCACCTCCTCCGGGATGCCGGGCCCGTGGTCCCGCACCGCGATCACCAGCTCCTCCCCGTCCGGACCGTCCTCGGTGCGCACGGACACCCGCACAGGCGAACCGCCGTGCTTCAGCGCGTTCCCGATCAGATTGGCCAGGATCACGTCCAGCCGGCGCGGGTCGAGCCGGCACACCACGCCGCGGTCCGCGTCCAGCTCCACCGCGTCCAGCCACGCCCGCGCGTCGACGCACGCGGTGATCTGGTCGGCGATGTCCACGTCGTCCAGCACCAGCCGGGCGGTGCCCGCGTCGAAGCGGGTCACCTCCATCAGGTTCTCCACCAGGTTGTTGAGCCGCCGGGTCTCGCTGACCACCAGCGCCACCGCCGGCGCGATCATCGGGTCGAGGGCGTCCTGTTCGTCCTCCAGCACCTCGGTGACCGCCGTCAGCGCGGTCAGCGGCGTCCGCAGCTCGTGCGACATGTCGGCGACGAACCGCCGGGAGGACTCCTCCCGGGCGCTCATGTCCGCCACCTTCTTCTGCAGGTTCTCGGCCGCGCTGTTGAACGTGCGCGACAGGTCCGACAGTTCGTCGGCGCCGGTGACCCGGAGCCGGGTGTCCAGCTTGCCCTCGCCGAGCTGCCGGGCCGCCTCGCCCAGCCGGCGCACCGGCCGCAGCACCGTCGTCGCCGCCACCTGCGCGAGCAGCACCGACCCGATCACCGCGAGACCGGTCGCGATCCCCAGCGACCAGGCCAGCGAGTTGAGGTCGGCCTTCTCCGCCGCCAGCGACTTGAACATGTAACCGGCCGGCCCGCCGCCGTCGATCCGCGTCCCGCCGACCAGGTACGGCGTCCCGCCCCGCTCGGTCCGCTGCCAGAACAGGTGGTACGGGTACGGGTTCGCGTCCGTCACCGGGCGCCGCGTGTCCACCGCCTCCCGCAGCGTCACCGGCACGTCGGCCAGCGTGAACACGTCCGGGTCCGAGGCGCCCACGATCGGCTTCCCCGCCGCCCGCTCGCCCAGCAGCAGCACCTGGTAGCCGGCGCCGCCCGCGGTCATCTCCTCCGAGGTGCGCCGCAGGTCCTCCTGCGTCGGCCGCAGCGGCAGCGTCGCCACCCGGTTCTGCATCTCCGACCGGAAGTCGTTCAGCGCGCTGTCCTGGGTCCGCGTCAGCACCGCCTCGCGGTTCAGCCAGTACGCGATCCCCGACGCCGACACCGCGGCGGTCAGCGCCACCAGCGCGAACACCACGACCAGCCGCAGCCGCAGACTGGACAGCCGCAGCCGGGCGACGACCCCCCTGTTCCCCTTCGTCACGCAGGGACGTCCAGCCGGTAACCGACGCCCCGCACCGTGCGGATCAGGGTCGGCGAGGACGGCACGTCCTCCACCTTCGCCCGCAGCCGCTGCACGCACGCGTCCACTAGACGCGAGTCGCCCAGGTAGTCGTGCTCCCACACCAGCCGCAGCAACTGCTGCCGGGACAGCGCCTGTCCGGGCCGCCGGCTCAGCTCCAGCAGCAGCCGCAGCTCCGTCGGGGTCAGCTGGAGGTCCTGCCCGTTCTTCGTCACCGTCATCGCCGCCCGGTCGATGACCAGCGAACCGAAGGTCGCCGAGTCCGTCGACTCCCGCTCCCCGCGCCGCAGCACGGCCCGGATCCGGGCGTCCAGCACCCGCCCCTGCACCGGCTTCACCACGTAGTCGTCGGCGCCCGACTCCAGGCCCACCACCACGTCGATGTCATCGCTGCGGGCCGTCAGCAGGATGATCGGCAGCTGGTCGGTGCGGCGGATCCGCCGGCACACCTCGAACCCGTCGATGCCGGGCAGCATGACGTCGAGCACGACCAGGTCGGGCCGCTGCTCCTTGAGCAGCTGCAGGCCGTCCTCGCCCGACGCGGCGGTGGCCACCCGGTGGCCCTGCCGGGACAGGGAGAGTTCGAGGGCCGTGCGGATGGCGTCGTCGTCCTCGATCAGCAACAGAAAAGGCACGGAGGTCATTCTGGCTCATGCGCCGTCGGAGATCGACCGCTCGGAGGCGCGCTTCCGCGACGGGCCCTGTGACACGGCTGTGACAGTCGGCGGACAACGCCATGATGTCCGCCGGGCAAGCTTCTTGGCACACGGACCGAGACACAGACTCCGACCGACAAGGGGGCGCGAGATGAACGCACTGCACAGCACCACCTCCAGCGCAGTCGTCACACGTCTCCACGACGTCGTGCGGAGCACCGAGAAGTCCGGGGGTGTGAACGGACGGGGGTGCGTTCGTACCGTCGGGCGTCAGCGCAAGGCGCCGTACATGGTCGCCGTCGCTGACGGGGGAGCGGCGTACGGGGAGGCCACGGGGGAGCGTTCCTGTTCGGAGGCCGAGTTCACGGCCTACGTCCAGGAGCGCCGGGCCTCCCTGTACGCCACCGCCTACCACCTGACCGGTGACCGTTTCGAGGCCGAGGACCTGCTCCAGAGCGCGCTGTTCTCCACGTACCGCGCCTGGGACCGGATCAGCGACAAGGCCGCCGTCGGCGGTTACCTGCGCCGCACGATGACCAATCTGCACATCAGCGCCTGGCGCCGGCGCAAGGTCAGCGAGTACCCGACCGAGGAGCTGCCGGAGACGGTCGGCGAGACGGACGCGATGCGCGGCACCGAGCTGCGCGCGGTGCTGTGGCAGGCCCTGGCCCGCCTGCCCGAGCTCCAGCGGACCATGCTGGTGCTGCGCTACTACGAGGGCCGGACCGATCCGGAGATCGCGGAGATCCTGGACATCAGCGTCGGCACGGTGAAGTCGAGCATCTGGCGCTCGCTGCGGCGACTGCGCGAGGACGAGGTGCTGAGCTTCGGCCGTGACGAGGAGGAGTCCTTCGGCGAACTCGTCGCCTGAGGATCACGGGGGGACACGGGGGAAACACGGGGGACGGCCCCAGGGGGGATCTGGGGCCGCACGGGGGAAAGAACGAAGCGGGTCGTACGAGTCCGGGGGGTCTCGTACGGCCCGCTTCGGGTTTCCCGGGGCGCCCGGGTCAGCGGCTCGCGGGCGTGCGGTGGCGGCCCGCCGCGGCGGCGGCCAGCCGGCCCAGCGCCTCCGGCTTCGCGCACGGGTGGGCGCCGAGGGCGGTCTGGCGGGCGACGATGGCGCGCTCGGCGCGCATCAGGCGCCAGCCGCGGCGCAGCAGCATCGGCACCGACTTGCGGCCCTCGCGCAGGTCGCGCACGAGCCGGCGGCGGAAGGTGGTGGACGGGCGGCCGCGCAGGCACAGCGCGTCGGCCAGCAGGCCGAGCTCCCGGCAGCGGTCGACGATCTCGGCGGCGAAGATGCCCTCGGCGATGAAGAGCGGGGTCCGCGCGATGTCGAGGCGGTCGCTGCCGGTGCGCGAGCTGGTGGCGATCGAGTAGACGGGGACGTCGGTGCGGCCCGTACGGCACAGCTCGACGATCGCGGCGACGGCGGCGTCCGCGTCCCAGGAGCGCGGGGAGTCCCAGTCGACGTCACCGCTTCCTTCGACGAGGGGGAGCGACGGGTCGCCGGCCTCCTTGTAGAAGTCGTCGAGGCGGAGCACCGGGAGGCCGGTGACGGCGGCGAGGGACGACTTGCCGGAGCCGGAGGGGCCCGCGAGCAGGACGACCCGGGTCGGGATCGGTTGGGAACTCACGGGACACCAGTGTGAGGCATTACCCCGTCCAGGGGACCACCGAGGAGGTCCGTTGGTATCGAGCATCACACCTCCACTACTGTCGGTGGCCGCCCGCTCACCCTTGGGAAGGACCCTCATGGCCCGTCACGCAGAGCCGAAGGACCCCCGTCGCGGTCTGCTGTTCAAGGCAGGTCTCGGCGTCACCGCGGCCGGCGCCGCCGTGTTCGGCGCGGGAGCCGCCGCCCAGGCCGCGGCGCCGCTGCCGCTGCCGGTGGACTCGCTGACCCGCACGGACGCCGGGGCGGCCGGCGCGGGCGCGCTGACCGGCGTCACGCACGGGATCGGGCCGCTGACCCGGCTGCAGCTCGACCCGCTGGCGAAGACCGGCGTCGACCCGCTGGCCAACGGCGTCGGCACCCAGGTCGCCGACTTCAAGCCGGTCGGCACGAACCTGGTCACCGACCACCTCACGCAGGGCGGAGCGGTGGCGGACCTGCCGGTCGCGGGCCCGCTGACGCAGAAGCTGCTGCCGTAGCGGGGCGGCTCAGCCCCGCACCCGGCGCAGCCAGGCCCGTGCCCCCCGGGGCGCCGGGAGCTTCGCGGCAGGTTCGGCCTCCTGGCCGCCGCTGTGGAGGCTCACGTCCTTCAGGCGCACGTCCCACGGGCCGTCCGCCGAGGTCAGACAGACGAGGACGGGGCCCTCGGGCAGCGGCAGGGTCTCCTTGCGCGCCCCGATCTCGTTGACGGCGGACCCTCCGGACTTCGGAAGCCTGGTGGGGTCGGTGTGACCCGCCAGCCGGTAGAGGTAGACGATGAAGTTGCTGCTGCCCTTGTAGCGGAAGACGGCGTCGGCCGTCCCCCCGGTGTGCAGCAGCACGTCGGGGCCCCGGCTCTCCAGCCGGCTCTCCGACAGGCGCCGGGCCTCCGCCAGGGGCAGGATCCGCAGCTTCCAGGGGCCGTCCGCCTCCAGACGCAGGCGCAGGCGCCCGTGCCCGGGGACGGAGGTGATGACCCGGCCCCGGAAGTCCGTCTCCGTGCTGCTGACGATGGACGACCGTTTGGTGTTGGAGTCGTCGAGCGGCCACAGTCCCGTGTAACCGGGGCCCGTCACGGTCAGTTCGACCATGACGGGGCCGGGCGGGAGGCCGTTCTCGGTGATCACGTCGTTGTCCCGGCCGGTGGCGGTGCGCGGCGTGAAGACGGGCCCGCACGTCCAGGCCGACGGGTCGGGCCGCGGCTCGGGCTCGGGAGCCGCCGGCGGGGGCGTCTGCGCCCCTGCCTGGGCGCGTGCCTGGGCATGCGCCTCGGCCAGGGCCCGGATCTGCTCCTCGGTCATGTCCAGGAGCTCGTCCCGGGTGGGGCGCCGGAGCGGGGCGGGGGCGGCGGACGGGGCCTGGGGCGCGGGCTGCTCCACGGCGTCCTGCGGCTCCCCGTCGGGGTCGACGCCGTGGTCCACCGCGAGACCCGTCAGGCCGTCCGTGTACCCCTGGCCGACCGCGCGGAACTTCCAGCCGCCCGAGCGGCGGTACAGCTCCGCGACGACCATCGCCGTCTCGGGGCCCGCGTCGGTGACCTCGTACGCCACGATCGTCGCGCCGTCCGGCCCGAAGACCTCCACGGACAGGCCGCGGGCGTCCCGCAGCGCGCCCTCCTCCGTCGACGCGACGACGAGGACGCGGGCGATCCGCTCCTCGACGGCCTGCAGGTCGGCGTCCAGCCAGACCGTGCCCTCCTCGTCGCCGTCCGCGCCGCCGGACAGCCGCACCGCGCCCGACACGTGGGCCGGGGCACCGTGGAACACGATGTCGGCGTCCCCCCGCACCCTGCCCTGTTCGGTCACGAGCAGCGCCGCGACGTCCACCCCGCTCCGGACGGCGACGCGCAGCGCGGCCGTCGGGACGAAGGCGTTGTCCCCCTTGATCAATCCCCTCAGCATGACCGGATCTTGCGGTCGATCGCGGAGATGCGCAAGGCCCCCGGGCGGGAACCCGGGGGCCTCGCGGAGCGGGACCGGACGGCGTGGGCTAGTACGAGGAGCCGGAGGCGCCCAGGGAGCCCGTGGGGTGCCAGACGGTCTTCGTCTCCAGGAAGGCCGTCATGCGGTCCGTGCCGGGGGACGCGGTGAAGTCCTCGGTACGGGGGCGCAGGACGCGCTTCAGGTTCTCCGCCGCCGCGATCTCCAGGTCGCGGGCCAGGTCGGCGTCCGCTCCCGTGAGGTCGATGGCGTTGACGTCCAGGTGGGCCGCGAGGTGCGGGCCCATCTCGGACGCCTTGCCGGACAGGATGTTGACCACGCCGCCGGGGAGGTCGGAGGTGGCCAGGACCTCGCCCAGGGAGAGGGCGGGGAGCGGGGCCTTCTCGGAGGCGATGACGACCGCGGTGTTGCCGGTCGCGATGACCGGGGCGATCACCGAGACCAGGCCCAGGAAGGACGACTCCTGGGGGGCGATCACGGTGACGACGCCGGTCGGCTCCGGGGTGGAGAGGTTGAAGTACGGGCCGGCGACCGGGTTGGCGCCGCCCACGACCTGGGCGATCTTGTCGGTCCAGCCCGCGTACCAGACCCAGCGGTCGATCGCCGCGTCGACGACGGCCGCCGCCTTGGACTTCGACAGGCCCTCGGCGTCCGCGACCTCGCGGACGAACTGGTCCCGGCGGCCCTCCAGCATCTCGGCGACGCGGTAGAGGATCTGGCCGCGCAGGTACGCGGTCGCGCCGGCCCAGCCGCCCTGCGCCTTGCGCGCGGCGACGACCGCGTCACGGGCGTCCTTGCGGGAGGAGAGCGGGGCGTTCGCCAGCCAGTTGCCCTTTGCGTCGTTCACCTCGTACACCCGGCCGCTCTCGGAGCGGGGGAACTTGCCCCCGACGTACAGCTTGTAGGTCTTGAAGACGTTCAGTCGTGCGGTCGTCGTCTCAGACATCGAGGTACGCCTCCAGGCCGTGGCGGCCGCCCTCGCGGCCGAAGCCCGACTCCTTGTAGCCGCCGAACGGCGAGGTCGGGTCGAACTTGTTGAACGTGTTGGCCCAGACGACACCGGCGCGGAGCTTGTTCGCGACCGCGAGGATGCGGGAGCCCTTCTCCGTCCAGATGCCGGCGGAGAGGCCGTACTGGCTGTTGTTGGCCTTGGCGACGGCCTCGTCCGGGGTGCGGAAGGTGAGGACCGACAGGACCGGGCCGAACACCTCGTCGCGGGCGATGGTGTGCGCCTGGGTGACGTTGGTGAAGAGCGTCGGGGCGAACCAGTAGCCGGACGTGGGGAGTTCGCACGCGGGCGACCAGCGCTCGGCGCCCTCCGCCTCGCCCTGCTCCACCAGGGAGGTGATGCGGGTCAGCTGCTCCTCGGAGTTGATGGCGCCGATGTCGGTGTTCTTGTCGAGCGGGTCGCAGAGGCGGAGCGTCGACAGGCGGCGCTTGAGGCTGTCCAGCAGCTCGTCCTGGACCGACTCCTGGACCAGCAGGCGGGAGCCCGCGCAGCAGACCTGGCCCTGGTTGAAGAAGATGCCGTTGACGATGCCCTCGACGGCCTGGTCGATCGGCGCGTCGTCGAAGACGATGTTGGCGCCCTTGCCGCCGAGCTCCAGGGTGAGCTTCTTGCCGGTGCCGGCGACCGTGCGGGCGATCTGCTTGCCGACGGCGGTCGAGCCGGTGAAGGCGACCTTGTTCACGTCCGGGTGCGCGACCAGGGCGGCGCCGGTGTCGCCGTACCCGGGCAGGATGTTGACGACGCCCTTGGGCAGACCGGCCTGGCGGCAGATGTCCGCGAAGAACAGGGCGGACAGCGGGGTCGTCTCGGCGGGCTTCAGGACGACCGTGTTGCCGGTCGCGAGCGCCGGGGCGATCTTCCACGCCAGCATCAGCAGCGGGAAGTTCCACGGGATGACCTGGCCGGCCACGCCCAGCGGCTTCGGCGCGGGGCCGAAGCCGGCGTGGTCGAGCTTGTCGGCCCAGCCCGCGTAGTAGAAGAAGTGCGCGGCGACCAGCGGGAGGTCCGCGTCGCGGGTCTCCTTGATGGGCTTGCCGTTGTCCAGGGTCTCCAGGACGGCCAGCTCGCGGCTGCGCTCCTGGATGATCCGGGCGATGCGGAAGAGGTACTTGGCGCGCTCGGAGCCGGGCAGCGCGGACCAGGTCGCGAAGGCCCGGCGGGCGGCCTCCACCGCGCGGTCCACGTCCGCGGCGCCCGCCTGGGCGACCTCGGACAGGACCTCCTCGGTGGAGGGGGAGACGGTCTTGAAGACCTTGCCGTCGGCCGCGTCGGTGAACTCGCCGTCGATGAAGAGGCCGTAGCTCGGGGCGATGTCGACGACCGCGCGCGACTCGGGCGCGGGGGCGTACTCGAAGGGGGAGGTCATGTCGATCAGTCCACCGTCACGTAATCGGGGCCGGAGTAGTGGCCGGTCGCCATCTTCTGGCGCTGCATCAGCAGGTCGTTGAGCAGGCTGGAGGCGCCGAAGCGGAACCAGTGGTGGTCCAGCCAGTCCGGGCCGGCCGTCTCGTTGACCAGCACCAGGAACTTGATCGCTTCCTTGGTGTTGCGGATGCCGCCGGCCGGCTTCACGCCGACCTGCACGCCGGTCTGCGCGCGGAAGTCGCGCACCGCCTCCAGCATGAGCAGGGTGTTCGCCGGGGTGGCGTTGACCGCGACCTTGCCGGTCGAGGTCTTGATGAAGTCGGCGCCGGCCATCATGCCGAGCCAGGACGCGCGGCGGATGTTGTCGTACGTCGACAGCTCACCGGTCTCGAAGATCACCTTGAGGCGGGCGCGGTCGCCGCACTCCGCCTTGATCGCGGCGATCTGCTCGTACACCTCCAGGTAGCGGCCGGCGAGGAAGGCGCCACGGTCGATGACCATGTCGATCTCGTCGGCGCCGGCGGCGATCGCGTCGGCGGTGTCGGCCAGCTTCACGGGGAGGGCCGCGCGGCCCGCCGGGAAGGCGGTGGCGACCGAGGCGACCTTGACGTCCGAGCCCGCGAGGGCGGCCTTGGCGGTGGCCACCATGTCGGGGTAGACGCAGACGGCGGCGGTCGTCGGGGTCGTGCGGTCGGTCGGGTCGGGGTGGACGGCCTTGGCGGCGAGGGCCCGGACCTTGCCCGGGGTGTCCGCGCCTTCGAGCGTCGTCAGGTCGATCATGGAGATGGCCAGGTCGATGGCGTACGCCTTGGCCGTGGTCTTGATCGAACGGGTGCCGAGGGACGCGGCGCGCGCCTCCAGGCCCACGGCGTCGACGCCGGGCAGCCCGTGGAGGAAGCGGCGCAGCGTGCTCTCGGACGCGGTCACGTCGGCGAAAGCTGCTGCTGCGGATGCAGTGGTGGGCATGGTCACCAGTCGAGCATATCTACGCGCGTAGCGACCTGTACAGGGGAGGGCGGCCGGGGAGGCCGAGGTCAGGGGGCTGTCTCTTATACACATCTGACGCTGCCGACGAAGAGGATAGTGTAGATCTCGGTGGTCGCC
>JOFO01000036.1 GCA_000721275.1 Microtetraspora glauca
CGACCGGCTGGGGCCGGGCCGGGGGCTGCGGCTGTACGGGGGCGGGGGCCGGGGCCGGGGCCTCGTGGGCGGACGCCGGGGCCGGGGCGGGCGCGGGGGCCGGCGCTGCCGGGGTGACCGGCATGCCGCCGAGGCGGGCCGGGGCGCTCGCGGCCCGCGGGTCGGCGGCCGGCGCGGGCGCCTCGGCCTGCGCCGGGGCGGCCGGCCACTCGACCGGCGACCGCGGGTCGGGCACGGCGGGCGCGGGCTCGGCGGCGGGCGCGGGCGCGGCGGGCCGGGGGGCGTTCCAGGCGGCGGGCCGGTCCTGCGCGTCCGCGGGGGCGGACTGGCGGGCGGCGTCGGCGCGCCAGGCGGTGGCCGGTTCCCTGGCCGGGGGTTCCTCGTCGAGGAAGACGGGCCCGGTCTCCTCGACGGCGGCGGGCGCGGACGCGGCGGCCGGGGCCGGTTCGGGGGCGGGCGCCGGCACCGGGGCCGGGGCGGGTGCGGGGCTCGGGGCGAGGATCGGCCCGGCCGGCATGGCCGAGGCGGGCGGGACCGGTGCCGCCTCGCCGTCCTTGGGTGCGGGCCTGCTCGTGCCCGGCACCCAGGCGCCGCCGTTCCAGTACCGGATGTATCCGGGGATCGACGGGTCCGGGTAGTACCCCGCCTGCGGTACCTCGCCGCCGCCTCCGGGAGGAGTAGCCACTGCCCCGACTCCGTTCAGTCACAACGTTCCGTCACCACACTAAGGAGGCACAGTAACGAAGAACCTCCGCGGGGGAGGAAAGAGCCCGCGAGAAAGCCCGCCTTCACGCGAAGGAGGACGGAATCGCTCACTCCATGTGAGGTTCGGGCCCGGGGCCGGGGCTTCGGAGGGGCCGGAGAAAACCTCCCGGAAAAAACTTCCCGAAGTCGCGTAATGAACGGCGGGCGCCGCGCTCTCTCCAGGTGAAGGCCCGTCCGGGGCCCCTACGCGAGAGGCAGTCCGTCATGCGGAACACCGAGCACACCACCGTCGAGCGCGAGCTGGAGCTGAAGCTGGTGCTGTCCCCCGAGCGCTCGGTGCCGGTGCCGGCGCGGCTGGCGTACCGCACCGACGACCCGTACGCGGTGCACATGACCTTCCACATCGGCTCCGAGCACCCGGTGAACTGGACCTTCGCCCGCGAGCTGCTCGTCGAGGGCGTCTTCCGGGCGTGCGGCCACGGCGACGTGCGGATCTGGCCGACCAAGGTCGACGGCCGCAGCGTGATCCTGATGGCCCTCTCCTCGCCCGACGGCGACGCGCTGCTGGAGGCCCCGTCGGCGCAGGTGTCCGCCTGGTTGGAGCGGACCCTGCGCGTGGTGCCGCCGGGCACCGAGTCGGAGCGGCTCGGCATCGACGACGGGCTCGCCGAACTGCTCGCGACCACCGTGGTCGGCGACGACCTGTGGCTGCGCGACCCGTGGCCGTCGGACGACGCGCAGGACGGCGAGCTGTGAGCCCGTGCCGGTGTCCGGACCGGCCGGGTCAGAACAGCTTTCCGGGGTTGAGCAGCCCCAGCGGGTCGAAGACGCGCTTGATCTCGCGCTGGAGCTCCACGCCGACCGGGCCGAGTTCGCGGGCCAGCCACTCCTTCTTGAGGACGCCGACGCCGTGTTCGCCGGTGATGGTGCCGCCGAGGGACAGGCCGAGCGCCATGATGGCGTCGAAGGACTCACGGGCGCGCCGGGACTCGTCCTCGTCGGCGGGGTCGAAGCAGACGACGGGATGGGTGTTGCCGTCGCCCGCGTGGGCGCAGACGCCGATGGTGAGCGCGTACTTCTCGGCGATGGCGGTGGTGCCGGCGAGCATCTCGGCGAGCCGGGTGCGGGGCACGCAGACGTCGTCGATCATCGTGGCGGGCTTCAGGGTCTCCAGGGCGGTGAGGGAGAGCCGCCGCGCCTGGAGGAGGAGTTCGGACTCGGCGGCGTCGGCGGCGGGGACGACCTCGGTGGCCCCGGCGGCGGCGCACAGCTCCCCCACGGCGGCGAGGTCGGCGGCGGGGTCGGGGGTGTCGAAGGCGCACAGGAGCAGTGCCTCGGTGGACTCCGGGAGGCCCATCCGCGCCATGCCGTTGACGGCCTGGACGGTGGTGCGGTCCATGAGTTCGAGGAGGGACGGGGTGTGGCCGCGCTCCATGATCGCGCAGACGGCGGCGCAGGCGGCGTCCGTGGAGGGGAACTCGGCGGCGAGGGCGAGCTGGACGGGCGGCTGCGGCTTGAGGGCGAGGACGGCCTGCACGACGACGCCGAGGCTGCCCTCGGAGCCGACGAAGAGGCGGGTGAGGTCGTATCCGGCGACGCCCTTGGCGGTGCGCCGGCCGGTGCTGAGGAGGCGGCCGTCGGCGAGGACGACGTCGAGGCCGAGGACGTACTCGGCGGTGACGCCGTACTTGACGCAGCACAGGCCGCCGGAGGCGGTGCCGATGTTGCCGCCGATGGTGCAGGACTCCCAGCTGGAGGGGTCCGGCGGGTAGTACAGGCCGTGTGCGGCGACGGCGCGGGACAGGATGGCGTTGACGACGCCGGGTTCGACGACGGCGATGCGGTCGACCGGGTCGATCTCCAGGATCCGGTCCATCTTGACGAGGGACAGCACGACGCAGCCCTCGGAGGCGTTGGCGCCCCCGGAGAGTCCGGTGCGGGCGCCCTGTGGCACGACCGGGACCCGGTGGGCGGTCGCGGTCCGCATCACGTGCCGGACCTGGTCGACGGTGCGCGGGAGCACGACGGCGGCGGGGGTGCCGGCCGTGCAGAAGCTCGCCATGTCGTGGGCGTAGGAGGCGGTGACGTCGGGGTCGGTGAGGACGGCGTCGGCGGGAAGTCCCGCGTGCAGGTCCGCGAGGAGCGTCTGAAGATCGTCCATGCCTCCAGCCTGGCACCGGGAGCCATCGGTGTGAACCCGCCGGAGCGGGCGGCCGGTGTGCTCTTCGTACGAGCGCGGGCGGGCGCACAGTGGGGCGCATGAGCCCCCTGAAGAGCCAGAACGTATCGCGGCTCGTGCTCGCCTCCGGGGCGGGCGCGGTGCTCGCGGCGACGGCCCTGCTGTACCTGCCGGAGTTCCTGGACCGCGGCGCCCCGCCGCGCCCACCGGGACCCGCCGAGCGGGCGGCGAGCGCGGCGCACGCGGGAGCCCCGGCGGCGCTGCCGGACCTCGTGGCGCTGATCGGCGACCGGGAGGCGTGGCTGCGCGAGCACCCGGACGACGCGGCGTCGTGGGCGGTGCTGGGCGCGGCGTACACGGAGCGGGGCGTGCGGCTCGGTGACGTGCGGGACCTGCCGCGGGCCCAGCGGGCCCTCGACCGGTCGCTCGCCGAACGGCCCGCCGCCCGGGGGAACCTGGACGCCCAGCTCGGGCTCGGGGTCCTCGCCGGGGCGCGGGGCGACTGGAAGGGCGCGAAGGCGTGGGGGGAGCGGGTCCGCGCGGCGGCCCCGCGGCGGTGGAACACGTATCCGCTGCTCATCGACGCGTACAACGGGCTCGGCGACCTCCCGGCGGCCCGGAAGGCGCTGGAGAGCCTGGAGAAGCTGCGCGGCGGGTCCGTGGTGCGGGGCCGGGCGGCGCAGGCGTACCGGGACCGGGGCTGGCGGGAGGACGCGGACGCCACGGCGCTGGACGCGGCGGCGCTCGCGGCGACCGACGCGGAGCGGGCGGACGCGTACGCCCGGCTCGGGCGGTTCGCGTGGGAGCGGGGCGAGCCGGCGGAGGCGCTGGAGCGGTACGGGACGGCGCTGCGGTTCGTCCGGGACCACGGCCCGGCGCTCGCGGGCCGCGCGCGGGCGCTGGCCGCGCTGGGACGGACCGCGGAGGCGGCGCGCGCGTGGGAGGCGGCGCTGGCCCGGCAGCCGCTGCCCGAGTACGTGCTGGAGTCCGGGGAGCTGGCCGAGGCGCTGGGCCTGGACGGGGACGCGTGGGCGGCGTACGAGCGGCTGCGGGCCGGGGAGTGGGCGTCCGACTCGGCCGAGGTGGTCCTCGGGATGCTGGACGCGGACCACGGGGACCCGGCGGCGGCGGTGACCCGGCTGCGGGCCGCGTGGGCGGCGGGCCACCGGTCGGTGGCGGTGGCGGACGCGCTCGGCTGGGCGCTGCACCGGGCGGGCGAGCCGGAGGAGGCGCTGCCGTACGCGCGGCGCGCCGTCGACGAGGGGCCGCGCAGCGCCCCGTACACGTACCACCTGGGCGAGATCGAGCGGGCGCTCGGGCGGACGGGTCCGGCGCGGCGGCACCTGGAGGAGGCGCTGCGGATCCATCCGTCGTTCTCGCCGCTGCACGCGCCCCGGGCGCGGGCCGCGCTCGCGGAGCTGGGCGAGCCGGACCCGGACGCGGTGCCGGAGGACGCGCTGGGGCCGGGCGGGGGCGGGGCGGCGAAGGACGGGCTTCCCCAGCGCGCGCCGAAGCCGGCGGGCACGCCGGCGGAGCAACCGGCGGAGAAGCCGGCGCGGGCGTGACCGCGCGTCCGGAGCGGGCCCCGTGAACCCGCTCCGGACGCGCGTGCCGGACTAGAGGTTGCCGCGCTTCTCCTGCTCGCGCTCGATGGCCTCGAAGAGGGCCTTGAAGTTGCCCTTGCCGAAGCCCATGGAGCCGTGGCGCTCGATCATCTCGAAGAAGACGGTCGGGCGGTCCTGCACCGGCTTGGTGAAGATCTGGAGCAGGTAGCCGTCCTCGTCGCGGTCGGCGAGGATCTTCAGCTCGCGCAGCTCGTCGATCGGCACGCGGGTGTCGCCGACCCACTCGCCGAGGGTGTCGTAGTACGCGTCCGGGACGGACAGGAACTCGACGCCGGCGGCGCGCATCGCGCGGACGGTGGCGACGATGTCGTTGGTGGCGAGGGCGATGTGCTGGACGCCGGGGCCGTTGTAGAACTCCAGGTACTCGTCGATCTGCGACTTCTTCTTCGCGATCGCCGGCTCGTTGATCGGGAACTTCACCTTCTTGGTGCCGTCCGCGACGACCTTCGACATGAGGGCGGAGTACTCGGTGGCGATGTCGTCGCCGACGAACTCCTTCATGTTCGTGAAGCCCATGACGTCGTTGTAGAACGCCACCCACTCGTTCATCTTGCCGAGTTCGACGTTGCCGACGCAGTGGTCGATCGCCTGGAAGGTGCGCTTGGCCGGCGGCTCGACGATCGGGGCGGCGGCGGTGTAGCCGGGGAGGTACGGGCCGTCGTAGCCGGAGCGCTCGACGAGGGTGTGGCGGGTCTGGCCGTAGGTGGCGATGGCGGCGAGGACGACGGTGCCGTGCTCGTCCTTCAGCTCGTACGGCTCCACCAGGCCGGTGGCGCCCTGCGCGACCGCGTGGGCGTAGGCGGCGCGGGCGTCCGGGACCTCGATCGCCAGGTCGATCACGCCGTCGCCGTGCTCGGCGACGTGCGCGTCGAGGAACCGGCCCCAGTCGGTGGTCGCCTTGATGACGGAGGTGAACACGAAACGGGCGGAGCCGTTGGTGAGGACGTAACTGGCGGTCTCGCGGCTGCCGTTCTCCGGTCCGGAGTAGGCGACGAGCTTCATGCCGAAGGCCGTGGAGTAGTAGTGCGCGGCCTGCTTGGCGTTCCCGACGGCGAAGACGACCGCGTCCATGCCCTTCACCGGGAAGGGGTCGGCCTCACGCGCGGTGGAAGGGGTGTGATCCAGGGTCTCAGTCATGGCAGCAGCGTCCCGCCGACCCGCAAGGTGCGCAATAGTTTGCTGTTCGACTGGTCAATATGCACAGCGACCAGCGAGTATCGACGGACGACTTGTACATCGTGACCACTCGGAGGGTCCCGTGGCGATCGATCATCTGGACGGGCGGCTCATCGTGCTGCTGGCGAAGGAGCCGAGGATCGGCGTCCTGGAGGCGTCCCGGCGCCTCGGCGTGGCCCGCGGCACCGTGCAGGCCCGCCTCGACCGCCTCCAGGCGAGCGGCGTCATCCGCGGCTTCGGCCCGCAGGTGGACCCGGCTGCCCTCGGCTACCCGGTGACGGCCTTCGCGACCCTGGAGATCAAGCAGGGCCAGGGCGCGGACGTCCGCGAGCACCTGGCGACCGTCCCGGAGGTGCTGGAGCTGCACACGACGACGGGGCACGGGGACATGCTCTGCCGGCTGGTGGCGCGGTCGAACGCGGACCTCCAGCGGGTCATCGACAAGGTCGTCGCCTTCGAGGGGATCGTGCGGGCGTCGACGGCGATCGTGATGGAGAACGCGGTGCCGCTGCGGATCATCCCGCTGGTGGAGCAGGCGGCGGGCGGCGAACCGGCCGAGTAGGCACGGCGGTTGGACCACTTCCTTTCGAAGACCCCGTTCCGGAGAACCCGTTGCAAAGAACCCCTTGCAACGGGTTCTTTGCATCTCTACGCTCGGGCCATGCCGACCGATCCCGAGCCCCGGCGGGCGCCGTGGCCGCAGGACACCCGCGTGCTCGACCCGCGGTCCCTGCGCGGCCTCGCCCACCCGCTCCGCATCCAGCTCCTCCGCTCCCTCCGCCACGACGGCCCCGCCACCGCCTCCGGGCTCGCCGAACGCCTCGGCGAGTCCAGCGGCGCCACCAGCTACCACCTCCGCCAGCTCGCCGCCCACGGCTTCGTCGAGGACGACCCCTCGCGCGGCCGGGGCCGCGAGCGGTGGTGGAAGGCGGTCCAGAACGGCATCAGCTGGGACGAGTCCCTGCACCACGACCCCGACCCGGCGGTGCGGGGCGCGGCCGACCTCCTCACGCACGAGGTCGCGGCCCACCACCACCAGGAGCTGGCGACCTGGATCGCCACCCGCCACGACTGGGACCCGGCCTGGGCCGGCGCCTCCGACATGAGCGACTTCACCCTGCGGCTGCCGCCGGCCGCCGCGCGCGAACTCGGCGAACGGCTGCACGCGGTGATCGAGGAGTACCGGGACCACCCGTCGGCGGACGCGGCGGACGCGGCGCGCGTACGGCTCCACCTGCACGCGTTCCCGCAGCGCGGCGAGCGCGCATGAGGAGCCGTACCGGGAAGGGCGACCGGAGACCGCTGTTCGCCGTCCTGACCGCCAACGCCGTCTCCATCGCCGGCAACGCGCTCACCCTCATCGGCGTCCCCTGGTTCGCCCTGGAGACCACCGGCAGCCCCGGCAAGGCCGGTTTCGTCGCCTTCTGCGCCGCGCTGCCCGTGGTCGTGTCGGCGATCGTGGGCGGGCCGGTCGTCGACCGGATCGGGCGGCGGCGGGTCGCGATCGCCTCCGACCTGGTCTGCGCGGCCGCCCTCGGCGCGATCCCGCTGCTGCACCACGCCGGACTGCTGTCGTACGGGCTGCTGTGCGTGCTGATGGGCGTCACCGGGCTGTTCCACGCACCCGGCGAGACCGCCCGGTACGTCATGGTGCCGGACCTCGCCGCCCGCGCCGGGACCCCGCTGGCCCGGGCCACGAGCCTGTTCGACGCGGTCAACCGCGGCGCCCGGATGGGCGGCGCCGCGCTCGGCGGCGTGCTGGTCGCCGTGGTCGGCGCCGACACCGTGCTGCTCCTCGACGCCGCGACCTTCACCGCCTCCGCCGCGCTCACCGCCGCCGGGCTGCGCGGGGTCGCCGCCGCCGCGCCGCGACGCGACGGGCCGCCGCTCTCCCCCGCCCGCTACCGCGCCGACCTGCGCGAGGGGTACGCCTACCTCTTCGGCGACCGTCTGATGCTCGGCATCACGCTGCTCGTCATGGCCACCAACGGGCTCGCGCTGAGCTGGAGTTCGGTGCTGCTGCCGGTCCACGCCAAGGAGCACCTGGGCGGTCCGGCCGCCCAGGGCCTGGTCGTCGCGGTCTTCGCGGGCTCCGCGCTCGCCGCCGCGCTGCTCTACGGGGCCGTCGGCCACCGCTTCCCGCGCCGGGCGGTCCTCACGGCCGGGTTCCTGCTCGCCGGCCCGCCGATGTACCTGGTGGCGGCGACGACCTCGTCGGTGGCGCCGCTGCTGGCGACGGCCGTGGCGGGCGGGCTCGGCGCCGGGGTGCTCAACCCGATCCTGGCGACCGTGATGTTCGAGCGGGTGCCGGAGGAGCTGCGCAGCCGGGTCGCCGGCGCCACCACCGCGGGCGTGCTGATGGCGACCCCGCTGGGCGGCCTGGTGACCGGGCTGCTGGTCGAGCGGTCGGGGCTGACGGCGGCGCTGCTGGGCACCGCAGGGCTCTACCTCCTGGTAGCGCTCGCGCCGGTGGTGTTCCCGGCGTGGCGCGGGATGGACGCGGCGGCCGTCAGCAGGCCGGAACCTTCGCCTCCTGCCCCTGCCCCAGCGCCCGCAGGGACGCCACCGCGTCGCTGAGCGTGCTGACGGGCACCAGCCGCATCCCGTCGGGGAGTTCGGCCTCGGCGTCGGAGCACTCGGCCTTCGGGACGAGGAAGACGGTGGCGCCGTCGCGGGCGGCGGCCTGCGTCTTGAGGGAGACGCCGCCGACCGCGCCGACCTTGCCGTCCGGCGCGATCGTGCCCGTACCGGCGACGGTCTTCCCGCCGGTGAGGTCGCCGCCGTCGCCGTCGCCGTCGAGCTTGTCGACGACGCCGAGGGCGAAGAGCAGCCCGGCGCTCGGGCCGCCGACGTCGGCGAGGTGCAGCTCGACCTTCACCTTCGCCGGGTCCAGCTTCAGGTGGTTCAGCGCGGCGACGGCGGCGGCGTCCTGGGACTGCTTCATCTGCCCGAGGTTCCGCTTCTCGATCTCGGCGTCGGACTTCCCCGGCGGGTAGACGGAGTCGTGCGGCAGCACCGCCCGGTCCGTGCGGAACCAGGCGTCGGCCACGTCCGCGAGGTCCACGTCCGTGCCGGGCCCGGTGGCGAGGATGGTCGTCATCCGCAGCTCGCCGGTGGTGGGCCGGACCGGCGCGCCGGTGATCGTGATGACCTCCCGCCCCTTGTCCTTCCCGAGGACGTCGGCGGTGGACCCGGGCTGGGCGATGGCGAACGGCAGCGGCGCCAGCCCGGCCACGGCGACCAGCGCGACGACGGGCACGGCACACGCGGCGAGCACACGGGACCGGGGCATACGGGAGAGACGCGAGAGCACGCGTCCAATCTACTGGGCGCCGCGTACGGGCCGGGTCAGCGGCGGGGCACCGCCAGCGCGCGGGCGAAGAAGGCCCGCAGCTCGCGGCGGACGGCCGCGAAGGACGCCGCCGCGTCGCCGGGGCCGACCAGCCCGTCCCGTACCGCGTCCGTGACCAGCCCGGCGGCGTGCAGCCGGGGGACGACGGCCGCGTGGTCGGTGAAGACCCAGTGGTTCGCGGCGCGCAGGGTACGGCGCCGGGCCCGCAGGCCCGCCCAGGAGCGGTCGATCCGCTCCGCGCCCTCGAAGCCGTCGGTGTCCAGCAGGAGCAGCGGCCGGTGGCCCGGCCAGAGTTCCAGGTCGAGGTAGCCCTCCAGGTCGGCGACGGCCCGTACCCGGGGGTCGCGGGCGGCGAGCAGCGCGGCGGCGGTGCCGCCCGCGGAGTGCCCGTAGACGCCGGTGCGGCGCGGGTCGGGAAGCGTGCCGAGGGGCAGGTCGCCGAGCCGGTCGAGGACCAGCCGGAGATCGGCGACGCGGGTGTCGACCATGGTGCGGAAGGTCGCCGGGTCCGGCGGCCCGAGCAGGACGCTCTCCCGGACCGTCCCGTCGGGCAGCTCCACCTGGCTCGCCTCCCCGGGGTGGTCGACGAGGACGACGACGGCGCCGTGGCTGGCCAGCTCCTCGGCGAGGCCGCTGCCGAGGGTCCGGGCGTCGCCGCCGCCGGGCGTGTACAGCACGACGGGCCGGCGCGGGCCGGACGCGGGCGGGGCGCCGGCGTGCGCGTGGGTGAGCGTGCCGGCCCAGTCGACGCCGGCCGCCGGAAGCCCCCGGACCAGGGGCGCCAGCGCCCCGAACACCCTCGCCTCGCCCGGGGTGAGCTGCGGGACCCGGGGGAAGCCGGCGACGGTCCGCGCCGGGTACACGGCGCTGACCACGACCTGCCGGGCGCCGAGCTCCGGGTTCCACGGGTCGGTGCGGGACGGGTCGGTGAACGCGTGCCGGACGGTGCCGACCGGGTACGGCCCGGTGGGCGCGGGCAGCACGGGCACGAGCCCGGCGGCGGCCCGCGCCGGGGAGCCGGCGGCGGCGAGGGAGGCGGAGGCGAGGCCGAGCAGCGCGGCCTTGGCGAGGGTGCGGCGGGAAGGAGTGCTCATGCCCGGCATCCTGGATCCCGGCGGCCCGCCCGGACGATCTTTTCGACCGGGCCCGAAAGGCTCGACGCGCACGGCAGGGCCGGAGTGCGTCGGGTCGGTCGGGTGGGGTGGGTGCTGAGCGGGGCGGTTCGGTGCGGGCGGAGCGAGAGGCGGGGGCGTGCTGCGGATCCACTTCACGGCGGAGGACTGGACGCGGCTGCGGTGCGCGCCGCGGCCCTCGCCCGTGCCCGAGCTGCACGCGGCGCTGCTGATGCTCGGCGCCCCGCACGAGGGGGCGCTCTTCGGCCGGTGGCGGGCGCGGACGGCACGGGCCCTGCCGGCCGCGGCGGGGCCGCTGGCGGACCTGGTGCCGGGCGGCTCGGCCCCGACGTTCCTGGACGTGCTGGGCGAGACCCGGGAGGAGGGCTTCGCGGAGATCCGGGCGGCGGCACCGGAGCGCGTACGGGCGGAGCTGGAGCGGGTGTACGCGGGGCGGGGCCCGGCACCGGCGTGGGTGCGGGCGCTGCACGCGGGCGGCGCGGAGGGCTGGCGGACGCTGGAGGCGGCGCAGCGGGCGGCGCACGGGGCGGTCCTGGCGCCGGTGTGGGACCGGGTGCGGGACCTGCACCGGGCGGAGTTCGCGCGCTATGCGGTGGCGGTGGCGGAGGGCGGGCCCGGGGCGGCCCTGACGGCCGTGGCGCCCGGCTCGCGGCTGCGGGACGGGGTGTGGGAGTGGCCGTCCGGTGCCGGGGAGGTACGGCTCGGGGGGCGGGGGCTGGTGCTGCTGCCGACCTTCCACTGGCGCGGCGGCCCGCTGGTGCAGGACGTGCCGGGCCGGCCGGTGGTCGTCGCCTACCCGGCGGGCCCGGGGCTGCCGCTCGTACCGGAGGAGGGGCCGGGCGGGGCCGGGGAGCCGCTGGCCGGGGTGCTGGGCGCGACGCGGGCCGCGCTGCTGCGCGCCCTGGCCGCGCCCCGTACCACCACCGAGCTGGCGCGGGCGCTCGGCGTGTCGGCGGCGACGGTCTCCGCGCACACCGCCGCCCTCCGCGGGGCCGGCCTGCTGGCCACGGCCCGCACGGGCCGCTCGGTCCGGCACAGCCGCACGGCGGCGGCGGAGCTGCTGCTCCGCTGAGCCGCCGCCGCGGTGGCCGGTCCGGTGCGGTGGCCGGTCCGGTGCGCGCGGGACGGCTACCGCAGGGCGTCGGCGACCTCGCGGGCGGCGTCCACGACACGGGGGCCGACCCGCTCCGGCACCGCGTCGGCCAGCATGACCACGCCGACGCTGCCCTCGATGCCGGTCACCCCGACCAGCGGCGCCGCCGCGCCGCTCGCCCCGGCCTCCAGCTCGCCGTGGGTGAGGGTGAAGCCGGGGTCGATCAGGGTGCCCTGGCGGGCGGCGAGGATCGCGCGGCCGGCCGCGCCCCGGTCCAGCGGGTGGCGGAAGCCGGCCCGGTAGGCGACGTGGTAGTCGGTCCAGGTGGGCTCGACGACGGCGACGGCGAGCGCCTCCGCCCCGTCGACGAGCGTGAGGTGCGCGGTCGCGCCGATGTCCTCGGCGAGCGAGCGGAGCGCGGGCAGGGCCGCCTCCCGCACCAGCGGGTGGACCTGGCGGCCGAGGCGCAGCACGCCGAGGCCGACGCGGGCCCGGCCGCCGAGGTCGCGGCGGACGAGGGCGTGCTGTTCCAGGGTGGCGAGCAGACGGTAGACCACGGTCCGGTTGACGCCGAGTCGGTTGGACAACTCGGTGACGGTCAGGCCGTGGTCGGTGTCGGCGAGCAGCTTGAGGACTCTGAGTCCCCGGTCGAGCGTCTGGGAGGTCTCCGCGGTCACGACGCCCTCTCCTTCGGAAAGTGAGTGGCGGCGGCTCCCACGGGGTTCGCGGCGCCGGTCCCGTCGGCGACGCACGTCAGAGGCCGCCGGCAGGAAGGGGTACACCGGCTGCGCTCCGCGGCGGCGCTGCCACGGGGCGGTTGCTTTGTGCCGGGACAGTAGCGACCCGCTCCGCTCAGCGGAAGACCTCGTCCAGAATCCGGGCGCGGGCGACCGGATGTGGACGGTTCAGGACCTTCGTCGGCCCTCCTCGGGACTTTGGCGGACAGATGCCGCTATGTCGTGCCCGTAGCGTGGAGGGTGCCGGAAGGCCGTCCGTGGGGGCCGGCCCCGGCGCCGTCCCGCCCCGCGCGGAACGGCCGAGAGGCCCGTACGACCGCCGTCGTACGGGCCTCTCTCACGTCTCCCGGAAGGGGCTCACCGCATCCGGGTGGCCCACTCCTGGACCTTCTTGATCCGCTCGCGGATCTGGCCGGCGGTGGCCTCGGCGCTCGGCGGGCCGCCGCAGACCCGGCGCAGCTCGGTGTGGATCACGCCGTGCGGCTTGCCGCTCTGGTGGACGTAGGCGCCGACCATGGTGTTGAGCTGCTTGCGCAGTTCGAGGAGCTCCTTGTGGGAAACGACGGGCCGCCGCTCGGCTGGAAGCTCCAGGAGGTCCGCCTCGGTGTCCGGCTTCTTGCGGCTGTGCGCGATCTGCCGGGCCTGCCGCTTCTGCAGGAGCAGCTGCACCTGGTCGGGTTCGAGGAGGCCGGGGATGCCGAGGTAGTCCTGCTCCTCCTCGCTGCCGGGGTGGGCCTGCATGCCGAACTCGGCGGCGTTGTAGAGGACGCGGTCGAAGACGGCGTCGGACTCCAGCGCCTCGAAGGGCAGCATGTCCTGCTCGCCGGTGTCCTCGTCCTGCTGCCTCTCCGCCTCCGCCATCTCCTTCTCGGACTCGGCGTACGGGTCCTCCTCCCCGCCGTCCTTCTTCGGCTTGTCGAGCACGTGGTCGCGCTCGACCTCCATCTCGGAGGCGAAGCCGAGGAGGCTGGGGATGGTGGGAAGGAACACGGACGCGGTCTCGCCGCGCCTGCGGGATCGCACGAAGCGGCCGACGGCCTGCGCGAAGAACAGCGGCGTCGAGATCGTCGTCGCGTACACGCCGACGGCGAGGCGGGGCACGTCGACGCCCTCGGACACCATGCGGACGGCGACCATCCACCGGTCGGTGTTGTTGCTGAACTCGTCGATGCGCTCGGAGGCGGCGGCCTCGTCGGAGAGGACGAGGGTCGCCCTCGTGCCGGTGATCTCGCGGATCAGCTTGGCGTAGGCGCGGGCCGAGTCCTGGTCGGAGGCGATGACGAGGCCGCCGGCGTCCGGGATCGACTTCCGCACCTCGGTGAGGCGCTGGTCGGCGGCGCGCAGCACGTTCGGCATCCAGTCGCCGCGCGGGTCGAGCGCGGTGCGCCACGCCTGCGATACGGCGTCCTTGGTCATCGGCTCGCCGAGGCGGGCGGCGATCTCGTCGCCGGCCTTGGTGCGCCAGCGCATGTTGCCGCTGTAGGAGAGGAAGATGACCGGGCGGACGACGCCGTCGCCGAGCGCGTTCCCGTAGCCGTAGGTGTAGTCGGCGGAGGAGCGGCGGATGCCGTCGTTCCCCTCCTCGTACGTCACGAAGGGGATCGGGTTCGTGTCGGAGCGGAACGGCGTGCCGGTGAGGGCGAGCCGGCGGGTCGCCGGGTCGAACGCCTCCAGGCACGCCTCGCCCCAGGACTTCGAGTCTCCGGCGTGGTGGATCTCGTCGAGGATGACGAGAGTCTTGCGCTGCTCGCAGCGGTTGCGGTGGAGCATGGGCCGCACGCCGACGCCCGCGTAGGTGAGGGCGACGCCGTCGTACTCCTTGCTGAGCGGCCCGGCGCTGTACTCCGGGTCCAGCTTGATCCCTATCCGCGCGGCGGCGGCGGCCCACTGCTTCTTCAGGTGCTCGGTGGGGGCGACGACGGTGACCTGCTGCACGACGTGGTGGTGCAGCAGCCACGAGGCGAGGGTCAGGGCGAAGGTGGTCTTGCCGGCGCCGGGCGTGGCGACGGCGAGGAAGTCACGGGGCTGTTCCTGGATGTACTTCTCCATCGCGCCCTGCTGCCAGGCTCGCAGCTTGTTGGCGGTGCCCCAGGGAGCACGGCCGGGGAAGGCGGGAGAGAGGTGATGAGAGGAGGCGGCGGTGGTAGTCACGATCTCCGGTCACGGTTCGACGCTCGTCCAGACGCTCGTCCAGATATGACAACCGGGCCACCTTACCGGCGGCGCCGCCGGAACCTCGATCGCGACGAGGCGGAGGCGCCGCCTTTGCGACTCACCTCACGCCCGTGTCACGCGTCGCGTCCGGTGGGGTCGATGAGCCCGCGCAGCCCCTCGGCGATCACCTCGACGTCGTCCTCCTCGCCGGTCGCCACGGCGATGACCAGGCGTTCCGCGGCGTCGATGTCCGGCCGGAGGTGGACGCCGTTCATGGCGAGGAACGTGACGCAGGACAGCCAGGCCGTGCGCTTGTTCCCGTCGACGAACGGGTGGTTGACGGCGAGCGACTGGAGCAGGGCGGCGGCCTTGGTCACGAGGTCGGGATACGCCTCCTCGCCGAACATGGCGGCCGACGGGCGGTGCACGGCCGAATCGAGCAGTCCCGCGTCCCGGAGGACGACCTTCTGGTCGTCGACCGCGTGGTCGGCGACGACCAGGACGTCCTCCGGGGAGAGGTAGACACAGCTCACTTCAGCCGCTCCATCAGCTCGTGCCACTTGGACGCCTGCTCCATGGCGGTCTTCCGCACGATCGCCTCCTGGGCGGTGCGCGCCAGGTAGTCGTCCACGGCCCGGAGGAGTATCGCGTGCATGCTGACGCCCTCCTGCTCGGCTCGCGCCTTGAGGGCTTCGGTCTGGTCGTCGCGGAGACGCAGGTTCATGGCCATACCAGAATGGTACCGCCATGGGGTCAATCTGGTACTGGTTATCGGGGCGCCGCCTGCAGCCGCGTCGCCACCCACGCCCCCGCCGCCGCGACCGCGGCCATCGGCAGGAAGACCGCGGCGAAGGCGCCGGGATGCGACGCCCGGTCCGCCGCCGAGGCGACCGCGTGCCCGACCGCCCCGCCGCCGAGCGCCGCGAAGGCCGCCCCGCCGGCGGCGAGCAGCAGCACGTTCGACAGCCCGTCGGAGATCTGGAGGGCCGCCGAGTTCGCACCCGCCTCCTCCGGCGGCGACAGCTTCATCAGCAGCACGCTCGTCGAGGCGATCACCACGCCCATGCCGAGGCAGCCGAACCCCCAGGCGACGGCGACCACCCACACCGGCACCGCCGGCAGCAGCACGCTCGGCGCGGCGGCGATCGCGGCGGCGACCAGCAGCATCCCCAGCACCACCAGCCTCTCCCGGTACGGCTCCGTCCACGGCCGCGACTGGATCCACGAGCCGAGCGCCCAGGTCAGGCCGCCCAGGGCGAGCGACAGCCCGGCGAGCGTGGGGCTGAGCCCGCGCTGGGTGACGAGCATCAGCGGCACGAACGACTCGGCCGCGATGAACGACCCGGCCGCCACCCCGCGCAGCAGCACCACGGACGGCAGCCCGCGCGCGGCCCGCACCGTGCCGCGCGGCAGCAGCCCCCGTACCGCCGGCACGAGCAGCGCCGCGCCGGCGACGGCGGGCAGCAGCGACAGCCAGCGCAGCTCCTGCCCCGCGTACTGGAGGAGCCCGGCGCCCGCCGAGATCGCGAGCGCCAGCAGGATCCGCCGCCGGTCCCAGGCCGCGACGGGCGCCGACGGGTCGGCGGGCCCGGAGGCGGTCCGGCGTATCGCGGGGAGCGCGAGGGCGAGCGGCAGGACGACGAGCACGGGGATGCCGAGGAAGACCCACCGCCACCCGAGGTGCTCGGTGATCGTCCCGGCGGCGAGCGGCCCGACCACGGACGGCACGACCCAGCTCGCGGCGAACGCCGCCATGATCGCGGGCCGCAGGTGTTCCGCGTACGCGCGGCTGACCACCACGTACAGCGCGACGATCACCAGCCCGCCGCCGAGCCCCTGCACCGCGCGCCCGAGGATGAACACCCACATCGCCCCGGCCGTCCCCGACAGCGCCAGCCCCGCCGCGAACGCGCTGATCCCCGCCGTCACCGGCGCCAGCGGCCCGCGCCGGTCGGACCACTGCCCGGCGACGACCATGCCGAAGAGGCTGGTGGTGAAGTACGCGGAGAACGCGAACGCGTACACCCCCACCCCGTCCAGCTCCCGCGCGGCGACCGGCATCGCGGTCCCGACGGCCGTCGCCTCGAACGCGATCAGCAGCACGACGGACACGATCCCCACGCTGAGCGCCCGGTGCCCGGCATCGAGCACGGACCCCCGGGCGCGCGCGGGCGGTCCGGCGACGGTCTCGACATCACGATCACGGGGTTCAAGCGCACTCATGGCCCCAGGGTAAGGGCCGTATCCAGATATGACCCCTGTCGCGAGCCGTATCCGTCCCTCCGCCCCCGGACGTACGCCTCCTACTCCGGCAACGCCTTGAACACCGGCTCCGCCTCCAGCCCCGCGTCCTCCGCGCACCCGAGCTTCCGCACGACGGCGAGGGTGGCGGAGTGGAGGATCGTGAGGTTCGCTTCCCGGATGGGGACGGTGTCGGGAAGCTCGGACCTACGGAAGGTGAGCGAGCTCTGCACGCGGGCGGGACGCTTGTCGGAGCCCTGGAACTGAGGGCTGACGCAGGACACGACGAGGCGCGCGCCCTGCGGTCCGGCCAACGCTTCCGCCCCCATGGCGTACGGATGAAGATCCGCCGCGTGCCGGTCCCACAAACGGCCCTCTTCCCTGCGAAGGCGCACCGTGATCCTGATCCCGTCGGTGTTCCCCGGGTGGTCGACCCGGCACAGGGAGCGCCCCTGGGTCCACCGCGGAAACTTCGTATAGTCCTCGGCCAGCTCGCCCGCGACCCGCTCCAGGCCGCCGCTTCCGGCCGGCCTGAACCGCTTCGTCCCCAGCACACTCTCCAGCGCCCGGGCCGCCTCCGGCGACAGCGTTTCGTCGCACTGCAGCGCGGCCGTGACGCGCGCGGGCTCCGGCTCTTCCGTCCCACCACACGCACTGAGGAACAGCACCGCGACCACCCCGGACACCGCCGACCTGGCAAGCCTCCGCACGAAGCCCCCTACTCGGGCAACGGCTTGAACGCCGGCTTCGCGTCGAGCCCCGCGTCGTTCACGCAACCGAGCTTCCGGACGACGGCGAGGGTGGTGGAGTGGAGGATGGTGAGGGTGGCCTCGCGGACGGGTACGGTGTCGGGGATCATGTTCCAGCCGACCCTCAAGACGCCCCAGATCCGTGCGGGGCGCTTCTCGGACCCCGGGAACCGCGGGCTGACGCACCTGACGTAGAGGTGAGCGCCCTCCGACCCGGACAGCGCTTCCACGCCCATGTCGTACGGGTGCAGACCCGTCGAGTGCTCGTCCCCGTGGAGGTTGATGTCCCTCCAGAATCGGTACTCGACGGTGACCCGGTCCAGCCCACCCGTGGACGGGCTCACTGTGCACAGAGAACGCCTGGGTGTCCGTCCCTCGGACACGGGGAAATCCGCGACCAACTGGCGTGCGACCCGCTCCAGACCGCCCGCCGGAACGTCCCCGAACGACTGCGTCCCCAGCACCGTCTCCAGGGCCCTGGCCGCCTCGGGCGACAGCGTGTCGTCGCACTGCTGCGCGGCTGTGACCCGCTCCGGTTCCGGCTTCTCCGACCCGCCGCAGGCAGCGGCAAGGAGACACACGGCCAGCGCGAGGACAGCGGTCCTCCGCGTGCTTGCCGCGGACTTCCCGGACAGCCTCACGCGATCACCCTGTCTCCGGCCCGTGGCCGATCTGCCCGGCAAGCAAGTTGCCGTCGGCATACCCGCCTCTCACGGCCGCCTCAAGGTCCACCTCGAAGTTCTCGCTCCCCTGGCCACGGTGCGCCTCGGCGAAGTGCTTCACCGGAGAGCCGGCGCTGTGTCTGCCGTCCCGGTAGACACTCTCCTTGTCCTCGTCGACCCTGTCCTCCGTCGCGTCCTTGTACTCCTTGTTGGCCTTCTCGGACCAGTCTCCGACGACCACCCCCGCCAGCGTCTCCAGAGCGCCGGAGCCTGTGTCGACCGCAAGCGGGACGAGGATCGCGGCAGCGCCTGCGGCAGCGGCGGTGGCCGGGAGAAAGGCGACACCCGCTGCGATGGCGGCAGTCGCTCCGAACTGCACCCACGCGCCGCGCTCTTCCTGCGCCTTCTCGTAGTCCTCGATGGCCTTCTCGCCCTCGGCCTTGATCTGCTCCGCCCGTGCCACATCCAGTACGCCCTGGAGTTGTGCCCCGGTGACTGCGGCCCTGACGGCTTGGGGCTCGTTGATCCGCCCGTCGGGCCCGGCCTGCGCCTCCAGCACGCTCACCGTATGGAGACGATCCGCCGTGGACATCGTCGCGTACGCGTCCGGATGCTGCCCCAGAACAGACAGGAAATCGACGGCGGCCCCCTGGCCGAACTTCGGGTGGAGAGCGGCGATGTCGGCGGCTTCCCTCAGCGACTTGCCCGCTACATCCGGCGCGAACGGAGAGGCGGGACTGTTCTCGGACAACGCCCAGCTCAGGTCGTCGATGTATCCGGCGCCCATGACTCCCAGGCTGTCGGCGAGCGCCGAGTGGTGCTTCTTCACGAGCTCGGGGTCGCCCCCGTACGTCGCCACCACGTCCGACATGATCTCGGCCGTCGTGGCGTCCCGGTGCAGTTCGGGGCGAGGGTCGTCCCACGCGTGCCCCAGCGTCGCCGCCTCCAGCGCGTGCCCCAGCGCGTCCGGCATGTAGTCCTTGGCTTTCGCGGCGTCCTCGCCGGGGGTGTGGTCCGCGAAGGACGCGTACTTCTCGTTGGCGAAGAAGTCGAGGTACTCCCTGACCGCCTTGCCGTCCTTGTCCTTCCCCAGGTCCAGCGTCCCGCCCACGCTCCCGTCCCGCTCGTACGCCGTCGGTTTGGCCGAGAAGAACTCCTTCGCGGCCTCCGGGCTGTGGCCCAGGGCCTCCAGGACCGGGATCACCGGGTCGAAGCCGTGGCCGTTCGTGCCGGACGGGTTGAACGTGCCCTGGGCGCGGGGGCCCATCGTCGTGCGGTCGGGGCGGAAGAGGTCCGGTTCCTTGGCGTGCAGCTGGGTGACGTGTTCGGCGATGGGGACGAGGAACTTCGGGTGGTAGTCGCCGTGGCGGAGGAGGCCACCGAGGAGCTGGTAGCCGTACGGGCCGGTGCCGTCGGGTCGGGACGGGAGGGGGACCCGTTCCGTGCCGAGCTTCCGCAGGTCCGCGGACCATTCCCTGGCCCATCCCTCGTCGCCGCGCGTGGCGTTCGCGAGGTTGAGGCCCAGGTTCCGCTGGAGGGCCTGGACGTCCGCGAGGCGTTGCTCGTCCCGCGCCTGCGAGCCCTGGCCGCCGGTGTCGGCGGTGAGTTCGCCGAAGAACTCCAGCGCGCCCCTGCTGCCGAGGCGGTCGTAGAAGGTACGGGAGAACCAGCCGACCTTCTGGTTGTCCGCGAGCAGTTCGTTGAGCTGCCGCAGCTCCGCGTGCGTGAGGTCCCGGCCCTTGCGGGCCAGCGCGACCGCCCGGTCGGCCTCCTCGGCGTCGAGGCTCCGGTACTTGGGGGCGCTGAAGTCGTGCGCGTCCTTCGTGATGTCGGCGCGCAGGGCGTTGGCGCAGGCCAGGTCGGCGTCGTCGCAGCGTTCGACGACGGCGTCGACGCGCGCCTGGAGGGCCGCGATCCGCGCGTTCTCCTTGCGGGCGGCGAGCCCGGCGTCCGGGTCGTGGCGGGCGGCCTCGTCCTCCCTGACCGGTTCGCGCGCCTCGACCGTGCCGTCGGCCCGTACCACCAGTCCCTGCCCGGGGGCGTCGGTCTCGACGATCCTCACCAGCTCGTCCCTGGCCTTCTTGAACGTCCGGTAGCCGTCCTCCAGGACCAGGTGGATGCCCTCGGCCGCCTTCGCCGCGTCCGCGAACTCCTTGGCGGTCTTGTCGATGAACGGCTTCGTCACCTCGGCGTTCAGGCCGCTCCAGTCCTCCGCCCGGGTCTGGTCGGCCATCGTCCGGCGGGCGTCCTCGGCGAGCGCGTCGAGCTTGCGCTTCATCTCGGACCAGCGGTCCGCCGCGTCCTTCAGCTTGCCGAGCGGTGCCCGGTACACGGCGTCGAAGGTCAGCACGGTGTGCCCTCCCCCTCTCTCACGGGAATTGACGGGAATTCGCGGGAATTGACGGGAATTACTTGAAGCACTCGCTGATCTTGGACACGGAGAGGGAGGCGGAGACCTCCACGTCGTCCTTCGCGTGCGACGCCGCGCTGTAGTCGAGGTGGTTGGAGATGTGCGCGACCGCGTGCAGCAGGGTGCGGAGCTGGAAGCCCCACGTCTGCTGGACGGTCTGCAGCGCCCCTCCCGTACGGAACCCGTGGGCGGACAGCGCGGTGGCCGCCTCGTGGCCGTCCATCCGCGCGTGGTTGCCGTCCCGCGCCAGCCGGCCGTGCAGCTCGTACGCCGCGTGGCCGATCGCCCCGAGGTGGTCCTGCTTCACGGCCAGGTCCACACCGGGACTCCACCGCCCCGGGTCGGCCGACGCCTGGTTCAGCCGCATCGCGGCGGCACCCTTCGCCGCGGCCCACTCGTCATCGAAGGACACGTCGCTCCCCGTCCGCCAGTGAGGCCCCGGAGTTTACGCACGCACACGACCACGCACAGACGTACGCGTCGAGATCCAGCCGCGCGCGGATCGACGGGCCGCCGAGCCACTGCCGGAACGTTCACTCCCGCGATCCGCGCCCCGCGCCCGCGCCCGCGCCCGACTGTGAACGGCGTGTGGCAGCGCCATTGCGGTCCCGTGGCACACCCCCGCTCCCCCTTGAGCCCCCCTCCGCACGGCCCCTAACGTCGTTCTCGTCGCCGCACCGCGCAGGAGCGAAGAGCGGCAACACGACCGTGTGCCCGAGTGGTTCAGGGGCTCGTCTGCAAAGCGAGTGACGTCGGTTCGAATCCGACCACGGTCTCCGCACCACCGCGAGCCGCCTGATCTTCCCAGGCGGCTCGTGGTGTGTCACAGTCCGCCGCATGGACGAGAGAGTCAGACGAAGAGCCGGTGTTCTCGCGGGAGTCGGGCTGGCCGGGTGGGTGGTGCCCGGGGTGGGCATGGGGGCGGAGACGGCCGACGTGCTGTTCTCCTGGGTGGTCGCGAGCGTCGTGCTGGTGGTGCTGACCCAGCTGGTGTTCATCGGGCCGTCGGGGCGGGTTCCGGCGCGGATGCTCGCCGTGTTCGGGGCGCTGGGGTTCGTGCAGGACGCGTTGATCTGGTGGCTGTTGTCCTGGCTGGGGCCGCAGGTGTCGGAGCTGCGGGTGGACGGGTGGGCGGCGGTTCTGCTCGCCGCGCTGGTCACCCGTACCGCCATGGTCGTCGCCTCGCAGCTGACGTCGCGGACCGAGATCGCGGCGGACTGACGGCGGGGGCGTCCCGCCGCCTCGGTAGGCTCGTGCCCGCCCCGTCGCCGCGGGGCGTGGACGACGGCGGGGGGACGCACAGGTGGAGACGGCGCGGGGGCGGGGGGCTGCCGGGGCGTCCGGGCGCATCGGGCCGTACCGGCTGATCACCCGGCTCGATCCGCCGGGGTCGCCCGCCCTGCCGTGCCGGCGGTTCGTGGCGCGCGGCGCGGACGGCGGGACGGTGCTGCTCGGCGTGGTGCGGTCCGGCGGCGACCCGGTCGCGTTCGCCGCCGAGGCGGAGGCGGCGCGGCGGCTGCCGGCGCCGTGGTTCGAGCCGGTCGGGCGGGTGTCCGGGGCCGGGGAGCGGCAAGCGTGGTACGCCTCGCCGTTCCGGCCCGCGCTGCCGCTGCCCGTCGCCCTCGCCGTGCACGGCGGGCCGCTGCCGGAGGCGACCGTACGGGCCGTCGGCGCGGCGCTGGCCGAGGGGCTGGCCGCCGCGCACGCGCAGGGGTTCACGCACGCCGGGGTCTCGCCCGCCGCCGTGCTGCTGACCGCCGACGGGCCCCGGCTCGGCTGCCACGGCGCGGTGCGGGCCGCCGGGCCCGACGGCGTGCCGCGCGCCGGTCTGCCGGGGCTCGACCCGGGGTCGCTCGCGCCCGAGCAGGCGACCGGGGGCCGGCCGCGCCCGCCGGGTGACGTGTTCGCGCTCGGCGCCGTCCTGGCGTACGCCGCGACCGGCCACACCGTCCCGGAGAGCGACGAACTCCCGCCCGCCCTGCGGGCCGCCGTCCTCTCCTGCCTCACCCGCGACCCGGCGCACCGCCCCACCGCCGCCGCCCTGCTGTCCGCGCTGGCGCCGCCGGCCCCGCACGCGACCGTGCTGAACTCGGCGGCGTCGCTGCTCGCGCCCGGCTGGCTGCCCGGCCGGGTGGTCGCCGCGCTGGCCCGCCAGTCCGCCGAACTCCTCGCGGCGGAGACCGCGCCGGATCCCGACGGCGAGGCCGCCCGGCACGTCGCCGGGCTCCCCACGCAAGCCGCTGCCCCTGCCCCTCCGCACGCTCCCAGACGGACCTGAAGCCGATGCTGTCGCCCCTGACCCACGACGACCCCGCCGCGATCGGCGCGTACCGGCTGCTCGCCCGCCTCGGTTCCGGCGGCATGGGCACGGTCTACCTGGGCCGCTCCCCCGGCGGCCGTACCGTCGCGCTGAAGACGCTGCACGCCCGGCTCGCCGCCGATCCGGTGTTCCGGGGGCGGTTCCGGCTGGAGACGGACGCGGCCCGGATCATCGGCGGGCGGCACGGTGCGGCCGTCGTGGACGCCGATCCGCTGGCCCAGACGCCGTGGCTGGCGACCGAGTACGTCCTCGGGCCGCCGCTCGACCAGGCGGTGCGGCTCGGCGGGCCGCTGCCCGAGCCGACGGTACGGGCGCTGGGCGCGGCGCTCGCCGGGGCGCTCGGGCGGCTGCACGCGTCGGACGTGGTGCACCGGGACCTGAAGCCGTCGAACGTGCTGGTCACCGCGTACGGGCCGAAGATCATCGACTTCGGCATCGCCCGCGCGGCCGGCGACGACCACCTGACCCGCGCGGGCTCGGCGGCCGGCACCCCCGCCTACATGTCGCCGGAGCAGGCGGGCGGTCTCGAACACACCCCGGCCGGCGACGTGTTCGCGCTCGCCGGGGTGCTGCTCTTCGCCGCCACCGGCCACGGCCCGTTCGGCGCCGGCTCCCCCGCCGACCTGCTGTACCGGGTCCGGTACGCCGAGCCCGACCTCTCCGGCCTGCCGCCGGCGCTGGTCCCGCTGCTGTCCGCGTGCCTGGCGAAGGACCCGGCGGCCCGCCCCACCACGGACGTGCTCACGGCCCGGCTGCACGACGGGCAGGGCGAGTTCGCCGACCACCTGCCGCCGGTGGTGCTGGCGGACATCGCCCGCCGGGCCACCGACGTGTGGCTGCCGCTCCCGGACCGGCTGCCGGCCCCGGAGGGCGACCCGTACGCCGAGACCCGGCCCGCCACCTCCGCCGCCGACGGCCGCCGCCGGTCGTCGCGCCGCCGCTTCCTCGCGCTCGGCGGCGGTGCGCTGCTCGCCGCCGCCGGGGCGGGCGGCGCGCTGTTCGCGACCCGCGACCGGGAGGCGTCCACCGGCGCGCAGCTGCCGAAGGCCCCACTGCTCGGCGACGCCCCCGACTCGCTCTGGAACGCGAACATGGAGCTTCCCGACGCGGCCGACGAGCGCGGCTTCCCGCTGGTGGCGGGCGACCGGGTCGCGGTGCTCGCCGGGCTCGGCGTCGTCTTCACGGACGCCGGCTCGGGTGAGACGGCGGGCGTCTGCACGGTCGACACCGTGTGGCGGGCCCTCGCCACCGACGGCCGCGAGGTGTACGTGGTGCCGCGGAAACCGGAGGCCGTCCACCACGACCTGGCGGTGCACACCGTCGACACCGGCCGGTACGCCCTGCGGCAGCCCGGCGTCCGGGTCCGTGGCCTGAACGCGAACATGTGGACGACGCAGCTCGGCTGCGCCGCCGACGGGGTCGTGTACCTGGCGGGCGCCACCGGGACCCGCGCCGACTTCGGCGAGGCGGCGATCGTGGCCGTCGACGTGCGCGGCGGACGGGAGCTGTGGCGGACCCGGCCGGTCGATCCGCGGGAGGACACCCCGCCGTTCCTCGGCGCGGCGGTCCGCGACGGGCGGCTCGTCGCCTTCGAACGCTCCGCCGACCTGCAGAACTTCGCGCCACCGCTGCTGGTCGTCCGGGACGCCGCCACCGGCGCGGTCCGCTGGAAGCAGCCGGTCCGCTGGGCGTCCGAGCGCCCCTGCCTGGACGGCACGCACGTGTACGTCGGCGGGCCGGACCTGGTCGCGTACCGGCTGGCCGACGGGAAGGAGGCGTGGCGGCTGCCGGGAACCGGAAGCGACCCGTACGCGGCGCCCGTCCTGCGCGACGGCACCGTGTACACGGTGTCGGAGCAGGGCGCGCACGCCGTCGCGGCGGACTCCGGGAAGGAGCGGTGGCGGGAGCGCGCGCCGCAGGACAACCCACCCGCGTACCCCTCGGAGCAGTACCTCGCGATCGGTCCCGGGCACCTCTTCTACCGCAGCCGGCTGGGCCTGGCCGCGGTCGACCTGGCGACCCGCGCCCGGTCCTGGGTGTACCAGACGGACGCCGGGCATCTCGTGGAACTCCCCGAGCGGAAGCGGATGTTCGGCGTCGCCTCGGGCTCCCTGCTCGCCCTCCCCCTCGACTGATCCGCCTCTCCCGGCCCCGCGACAAGGACGTGACCCGACCATGAACCCCCTCGGCTACGGCGACCCGCTCCGGCTCGGGCCGTACCGCCTCGTCGGCGTGCTGGGCGAGGGCGGCATGGGCAAGGTGTACCTCGCGGCCGGGCGGGACGGCCGGCCCGCCGCCGTGAAGGTGCTGCGCCCCGAACTCGCCCACGACCAGGACCTGGCCCGCCGGTTCGTCCGCGAGGCGCACACCGCGGCGGCCGTCGACAGTCCCGGGGTGGCGCGGGTCCTCGCGGCCGAGGTGGAGGGCGGACGGCCGTGGATCGCCACCGAGTTCCTGTCCGGGCCGACGCTGGAGGAGGCCGTCGCCCGGTACGGGCCGCTGGACGAGACGGCGGTACGGCTGCTGGCGGCGGCGCTCGGCGAGACGCTGCGGGACGTGCACGCGGCCGGGCTCGTGCACCGGGACGTGAAGCCGGCGAACATCGTGCTCACCGCCGGCGGGCCCCGGCTCATCGACTTCGGCATCGCCCGCCCCGAGCACGGCCTCACCCTCACCACCACCGGCCAGATCCCCGTCACGCCCGGCTACGGGGCGCCCGAGCAGGTCCTCGGGCAGCGGGTGACGGGCGCCGCCGACGTGTTCTCGCTCGGCGCGGTGCTCGTGTACGCGGCGACCGGCCGGCGCGCCTACACCGGGTCGCACGTGGCGGCCGTGCAGTACGCGGTGGTCCACGAGCGGCCGGACCTCGGCGGGCTGCCGCCCGCGCTGCACCCGCTGATCGCCCCCTGCTTCCAGCACGATCCGGCGCTGCGCCCGGCGCCCGCGCGGATCGCGGCGGCGTTCGCGCCGGGCGGCACCGGCGGCCGGCAGGCGAAGGCGGTGTGGCGGCAGGGCCCGCTGCACGCGGAGGCGAAGGCCCGGGAGGCGGAGATCCGGCGGCTGACGGCGGCCACCGTCGTGCCGCGCGCCGGCGGCGACGGGCCGGCCGGGCCGAGCCGGCGGCGGTTCCTCGCCGCGTGGGGCGCGGGCGGCGCGCTGCTGCTCGCCGGGGGCGGCGGCACGGCCTGGTGGCTGGCCGGTCCGGGGGAGGCGGCGCCGCCGGCGGCGGGCGACGCGCCGGACGCGGCGCTCCTGGAGGGCACGAGCGCCGGCATCCTGCCGAAGCCGCTGTGGGGGCCGCTGGAGGCCGCCGCCTCGGGGCCGCTGCCGACGCCGGTGGTGCTGCGGGACGTGGTGGTCTTCGCGGCCCGGGACGGCGGCCTCACCGCGCTGCGGGTGGTCGACGGCACGGCGAAGTGGACGCACCGGCAGCTCGCCGCCCGCGCCGGCCAGGTGGCGGTGAACGAGGACGAGTTCGCGTGCGCGGACGCGTCGGGCCGGCTGTCGGTGCGGAACGCGTCGACGGGCGAGGAGGCGTGGGCGGTGGACGGCGCCGAGGCGGCGCTGCTGCTCGCCGCGACGCCGGAGGGCGTCTACTTCCTCACCTCGGCGGGGCGGCTGCGGGCCGTGGACACGGCGGGGCGGCGGATCCGCTGGACGGTGGACTCGGCGGAGGACCCGGCGGGCGCCTCCGTGCCGCTCGCCGCGGCGGGCGGCGGGCGGCTCGTCGTCTCCGGCACGAACGGCGACCTCACCGCCGTGGACACGGCGGACGGGCGGACGGCGTGGCGGGTGCCGGGCAAGTCGTCGAAGGCGCTCCAGCCGGCGATCGAGGGCGACACCGTGTACGCGGGCGGCGAGGTGCTGAGCGCGTTCGCCCTCCCGGACGGGAGGCGCCGCTGGGAGGAGAAGGGGTACGGCGACTGGGGACCGCCGGTGCCCGACGCGGACGGCCTGACGGTGACCAGCGGCGGGCTGGCGTACCGCTACCGCAAGGACGGCACCCGCACCGACCTGTGGATCGTGACGCTGGTCAGCCCGTACCCGTCGATGCAGCCGCCGGTGACGCAGGGCGACTGGATCTGGGTGGTCGAGGGCAACCACACGGAGGCGGGCGTCTCGGCGCTGTCCCGGTCCGGGAAGGACCGGGTCTGGACGTACGAGCGGGACAACCCGGGCCCGTGGGCGGTGGCCGCCGCCGGGAACCGGGTCTTCCTCCTCAGCCGGGGCAGGATCGTGGCGATGCCGACGGCCTGACGCCCGCTAGGGGGTCGCCGCGACCGCCGCCTGGGGCCGGATCGGCAGCCGGTTGACCGGGCGGCCGGTGGCCGCGCGGACCGCCGCCGCGACCGCCGCCGGCGAGGTGACGACGGGGACGGCGCTGGCCGCCTTCGCCCCGAAGGGGGCGACGACGTCCCGTTCCTCGACGAGCTTCACGATCCGGATGTCCGGGGCGTCCAGCGAGGTCGGCAGCGCGTAGCCGGTGAGGTCCGGGTGGCGGACCAGGCCGCGGGCGGTGCGCAGGTTCTCGGTGAGGGCCGCGCCGACGCCCTGGGTGACGCCGGCCTCGATGCGGGTGGCGAGCTGGGCGGGGTTGAGGATCCGGCCGACGTCCTGGGCGACGGCCATCTCCACGACCCGGACGGCGCCGAGTTCGACGTCGACGTCGACGACCGCGCGGATCGCGCAGAAGGCGAGGCCGACGAAGGCGTCGCCCTGCCCGGACCCGTCCAGCGGCTCGGTCGGGTGCGGGCGGCACTGGGCGGTGGCCCACAGCTCCTTGCCGTTCATCTCCTCGGCGACGGTGGTCGACAGGACGCCGTCGTACGAGGTGATCCGGCCGTCGCTGATCTGCAGCAGCTCCGTCGACATGCCGAACTTGTGGGCCAGCGGCTGGAGGAGCTGGGTGCGGACCATCTTCGCGGCGCGTTCGACGGCGCCGCCGGAGACCCAGGTGTGCCGGCCGTGGGTGGCGGCGCCGGCGGGCGGCTGGTCGGTGTCGACGGGGGCCACGTGGACCTCGTCGACGCCCAGGGTCTCCTGGACGATCTGGCGGGCGAGGGTGGTGAAGCCCGAACCGGTGTCCACCGCCGAGCAGATGACGGTGGCGACGCCGTCGAGGACGCGGACGGTGGCCGTGGAGACCTCGTCGGTGCCCTCGGCGCCGAGCATGTGCACCATGCCGAGCGCGTAGCCCACGCCCCGCCGCACGGCGCCCGGTTCGCCGGCGCCCTCGGGTCCGCCGGGCAGCAGCCAGTCCTCCTCCGGGGTGTCCTTGGGGAGGGCGGGCAGCGGGAAGTCCCGTACGGCGGCGAGGAGTTCGGCGACGGGCGCGGGGCAGGTGACGGTCTGGCCGGTGGGCAGCAGGTCGCCGGTGGACATGACGTTGCGCATGCGCAGCTCGGCGGGATCGAGGCCGAGGCGGCCCGCGAGCTTGTCCATCTGGGCCTCGTACGCGGCGCACACCTGCATCGCGCCCTCGCCGCGGACGTGCCCGGAGGGCGGGTTGTTGGTGCGGACGGCCCAGCCCTCGACGAAGGCGTGCGGGACGACGTACGGGCCGCAGGCGAAGGCGACGGCGGCGGCCAGGGACTCGGAGGAGGAGTCGGCGTAGGCGCCGGCGTCGAGGAGGATCTGCGCCTCGACCTTCACCAGCCGGCCCTCGGCGTCGGCGTGGTGCCGGTAGCGCAGCAGGGTGGGGTGGCGGTGGGCGTGGCCGAGGAAGGACTCCTCGCGGGTGGCGGTGAGCTTCACCGGGCAGCCGGTGCGCAGCGCGAGGAGGCCGAGCGGGATCTGGAAGCCGGGGTCGTCGCGGTCGCCGGTGGCGCCGGGGACGCCGGTGACGACGACCTTGACCTGGTCGGGGGTGAGGCCGAAGCAGGCGGCGGCGAGGTCGCGGTCGGTGTGCGGGTCGGTGGAGGCGGTGTACAGCTCGACGCCGCCGTCCGGGCGGGGCACGGCGAGGCCGGCCTCGGCACCGATGGGGGCGGGGTCCTGGCGGCCGATCCGGTACAGGCCCTCGACGACGACCTCGCCGGTGGCCTCCGGGTCGCCGAAGCGGAGCGGGATGTGCCGGATCAGGTTGCCGTCGGGGTGGAGGGGTTCGGCCTCGAACGCCTTCTCCGGGTCGGTGACGGGCTCCAGGAGCTCGTACTCGACGTGGATGGCGGCGGTGGCGAGCCGGGCGGTGTCGGGGTGGTCGGCGGCGACGGCGGCGATGGCCTCGCCGTGGTGCCGGACGAGCCCGTCGGCGAAGACGGGCCGGTCGGCGACGCGCCGGCCGTAGGTGGCCGCGCCGGGCACGTCGGCGGCCGTCACCACGGCCCGGACGCCGGGCATGGCCTCGGCGGCGGAGGTGTCGACGGAGACGATCCGGGCGTGGGCGTGCGGGGAGCGCAGGAGGGCGGCCCACAGCAGGCCCTCGGCCCACAGGTCGGAGGCGTACGGGAAGGTGCCCTCGGCCTTGGCCCGCGCGTCGGCCTGCGGGAGGGAGGCGCCGAGCCCCTGGCGCGGGGCCTCGGTCTCCGGTGCGGCCCCGGCGGCCTCCGCGAAGGGGAGGGTGGGGATGGCGGTCGTCGCGTCGCTGCTCACGCCGGGCCTCCGTCGTGCTGGTGCGGGATACGGGCGGAGGCGTCGTCCTCGCCGGCGGTGGCGTGCTCGGCGGCGGTGGCGGCGCGCTCGGCGACGACGTCCTCGACGGCCTGGAGGACGCCCTTGTAGCCGGAGCAGCGGCAGAGGTTGCCGGCGAGGGCCTGGCGGGCCTCCAGGGGGGTGGGGGCGTGGTTGCCTTCGAGCAGGTCGTGCACGGTCATGCACATGCCCGGGATGCAGAAGCCGCACTGGACGGTGCCGCAGCGGGAGAGCGCCCGCTGCACGTCGGACGGCTCGCCGTCGACCGCGAGCCCCTCGACGGTCCGCACCTCGGACCCGGCGGCGGTCGCGGCGGGGACCAGGCAGGACGCCACGAGCCGCCCGTCCACCTGGACGTTGCAGGCCCCGCACTCGCCCTGCGAGCAGCCGTCCTTGGCCCCGGCGAGCCCGAGCCGCTCGCGGAGCACGTACAGCAGCGACTCCCCGATCCAGGAGTCGGTGACGGGCCGGTCGGCGCCGTTGACCCGCAGCACGTACGAGGTGTGCGGGTGCTCGTCGCTGTCGACGGAGGTGTACGAGGGCACCGGGGCGTCCGGCACGGCGGCGGGCCCGGCGGGGCCCGCGTCCGCCCCGTCGGGGTGTCCGGCCTCGTGCGCGTGGTCGGGCTCCGGCTCCCCGGCGGCGGGCGCGGCCTCCGGCTCGGCGACGGCCCAGGGCGCCGGCGCGCCGCCCGGCAGCGTCGGCGGGGCCTGCTCGTACGAGACGGCCTCGGGCACGTCGAGGGGGACACCGGCGTCGACGGCCTCCGGGCCGACGGGCACATCGGGAGCGACGGGCACGTCGGGCACGACGGGAGCCTCGGGCGCGACGGGGACCTCGGGCACCACCGGCACCGCGGCGGCCTCCGGCGCGGCGGGAGCCTCAAGCCCCACCGGCACCCCCGGTACCTCGGGCACCACCGGCACCTCGGGCGTCACCGGCAGCCCCGCGGCCTCCGGGTGCGCCGGGACCTCCGGGAGCCCCGGGGCCACCGGCGGCGCCGCCGGGTAGCCGGCGGGCTCGTCGGCCGGGATCTCCCACTGGCCGGTGCCGCCGAAGTGCCACTCCGCCGTGGCGTTCGGGTCGTGCTCCACGTACGGGCGGGCCACCGGCGCCCCCGCGCTCTCGTCGCCGTACCCGTGCGGCAGCGGCTCGGGCCCCTGCTCGGGGGCGAACGGCTCCACGCCCTCGGGGGGCTGCGCCAGCGGCTGGAGCGGCACGATCATCGGCGGCGTGTAGCCGTGGCCCGGGGCCTCCAGCGGGACGCCGTCCAGCATGAACTCCGGCGGCAGGTGCACGAAGGCGGTCGCGCCCTCGTCGTACCCCTCGCTCTGCGGGATCGGCTCCCAGCCGCCCGGCGCGGCCGGGACCGCGGTCTCGTTCTGCTCGTGGTTGCCGGTGTTCACGACAGGGCCCTCCCCAGTGCCCGGCGGGCGAGAGTGGCGACGGTGCGCCGCAGGTGCTGTACGGCGGGCGGCAGCGGTGCGCCGTCCGGCGGGTCCGGGACGCAGGCGGCGGCCACGTACTCGCCGAAGGCGGTCAGCGCCTCGGGCGCGAGCGCCCGGTCGTTGTCCCAGTCGATCAGGGAGGCGATCCAGCGCTCGGCCTCCAGGGGCCGCAGCGGCATCGGGGCGACCGCGCCCACGGCGCAGCGGACGCCGCGCCGGGCCGGGTCGAGGACGACGGCGACGGAGGCGGTGGCGCGGGCCGGGCCGGTGCGGCCGGTGGCCTTGAGGAAGACCTGGGGGGCGTGCAGCAGCGGCACGCGGACGAAGGCGACGAGTTCGCCGGGGGCCAGCAGGTCGCGGCCGGCGAGGAGGTGCGAGACGGGGATCTCGCGGCTGCCGAGCGGGCCGGCGACGACGAGGTCGGCCTCCAGCGCGGCGAGCACGGGCAGCGAGTCGCCGGTGGGGGCGGCCGTGACGACGTTGCCGCCGAGGGTGCCGGCGTTGCGGATCTGGGGCGGGCCGGCGGCGCGGGACGCGGCGGCGAGGGCCGGGATGAGCGCGGAGAAGTCGGGGCGGCCCATCCGGGCGTGGGTGAGGCCGGCGCCGAGGAGGGCGTGGCCGTCCTGGTACTGCCAGCCGCGGATCTCGTTGATGCGGCCGAGGCCGACGAGTCCGGCGGGGCGGAGCTGGCCGCGGTTGACGGCGGCCATCAGGTCGGTGCCGCCGGCGACGGGCACGGCGGCCGGCATGGCGGTCAGCGCGGCCACGGCCTCGTCGAGCGAGGCGGGCAGCGTCACGGACTGCGCCGTCTGTGGTGCGTGCGTGGTCAACCCGCTGCCCCTTCCCGGTTGTCCCGGTCCGTCCCCGACTGTGCCCGGCCGCCGCGCCTGCGAGCGGGCGCACGGCGCGCCTGTGTGTGGGCGTACCGTACGTGCTCACAGGCCGGACGTGGCAACTCTGGCACATCTTCCGAGCCGTCCGGAGCGAGGGGCCGCGCGTGCCCCGTTCCTCCGGGCCGCCCGGGGGTTCCCGGGACGCCCGGGATGTCCGGAGACCCCCCGGGTCGCCCGGGGACGCCCCGACAGAGAAGGTAACTCCCGTTTCGCCGCTCCCGGGTGACCCCGGGGAGCGAGGTGGCTCACACGATCGGGGGCGGTCCGTCGATGGGGCGGCCGAGGAGACCGGGGCGGCGCTGCCAGGGGGCGGGGCCGGCGGGCGGGCGGTAGGCGACGCCGAGGGCGTCGAGGCGCCGGTAGTGGGTCTCCATGCGGCGCAGGAAGCCGGCCGTGTCGCGCTCGCCGGGGGCGGGCAGCGCGGACCAGGCGACCTCGGCGAAGGCGGCGAGGCGGGGGAAGACCTGGTAGTCGACGCGGTCGCGGTTCTCCATCACCTCGGTCCACACGTTGGCCTGGGTGCCGAGGACGTGACGGGCCGCCGCCTCGGAGAGGCCGGGCGGGACGGGCTCGAAGCGGTAGACGTCCTCCAGGGTGCGGACGAAGCCGATCGGCACGGGTTCGTCGTCGCCGCCGTGCTGCCGGTGGTCGAGGTAGACGTGCTGCTCGGGGCACATGACGACGTCGTGTCCCGCCTCGGCGGCGGCGATCCCGCCGGCGTAGCCGCGCCAGGAGGAGACGGCCGCGCCGTCGGCGAGGCCGCCCTCCAGGATCTCGTCCCAGCCGATGAGGCGGCGGCCGCGGGCGGTGAGCCAGCGGTCGAAGTGGCGGATGAACCAGGACTGGAGGCCGTCCTCGTCGCCGACGCCGAGCTCGGCGATCCGGGCCTGGGCAGCCGGGGACGCCTTCCACTGCTCCTTGGGGCACTCGTCGCCGCCGATGTGCACGAAGGTGCCGGGGAACAGCTCCAGGACCTCCTCCAGGACGCCCTCGTAGAAGCGCAGCACCTCCTCGGTGGGGGCGAGGACGTTCGGGTTCACGCCCCAGGTGTCCCAGACGGTGAGGGCGGAGGTGTCGACGACGTCGGTGTTGCCGAGCCAGGGGTACGCGGCGATGGCGGCCTGCGCGTGGCCGGGGAGGTCGATCTCGGGGACGACGGAGATGTGCCGGGCGGCGGCGTGGGCGACGATCTCGCGGATGTCGTCCTGGGTGTAGAAGCCGCCGTGCGGGGTGTCGTCCCAGAGCGGCGAGGCCCGGTGGCCGCGCTTGGTGCGGGCGCGCCAGGCGCCGACCTCGGTGAGGCGCGGGTGCCGCCGGATCTCGATCCGCCAGCCCTGGTCGTCGGTGAGGTGGAGGTGGAGGACGTTCAGCTTGTGCGCGGCCATCAGGTCGATGAGCCGCAGCACGTCGTCCTTGGCGGTGAAGTGGCGGGCGACGTCGAGGAGGAGGCCGCGCCAGCCGAAGCGGGGCCGGTCGGCGACGGTCAGGTACGGCAGCTCCCAGGCCGCGCCGGGGCGGACGGGGGCGCGGCGGTGGGCGTCGGGGCCGAGGAGCTGGCGGAGGGTCTGGGCGCCCCAGAAGAGCCCGGCGGGGCCGCCGCCGTCGAGGAGGACGCCGTCGCCGGTGACGGAGAGGCGGTAGCCCTCGGGGCCGTGCTCCTTCGCGGTCTCCGGGGAGATCCGGAGCCGGATCGCGCCGGGGCCGGTGCCGTCGGGCAGGGGGAGGCCGGTGGCGGCGCCGAGCACGGAGCGGAGCCAGTGGGCGGTGCCCTCGGTGCCGGGTCCGGCGTCGAGGGCGGTGGCGGCGCCGAGCGGGAGGGTGCCGCCGGGCCGGTGGGCCGTCAGGGGCGCCGGGATCAGGTCCGTCTCTGTCATGACGTCAGTCCTTCACCGCCCCGCCCAGTCCGGAGACCAGGCGGCGCTGTACGAGTACGAAGAAGACGAGCACCGGCAGGGTCATCACGGTCGAGCCGGCCATGATGCCTCCCCAATCGTTCTCGTCGGGCTTGAAGAAGACCAGCAGCGCCATCGGGAGGGTGGACTGCGAGGTGTCGCTGATGAGGAACGACTTGGCGAAGAGGAAGTCGTTCCAGGTGGAGATGAACGAGAAGACGCTGGTGGCGACGAGGCCGGGGAGGACCAGCGGGAAGAGGATCGTCCACAGGAAGCGGGTGTGGCTCGCCCCGTCGATCCGGGCCTGCTCCTCCAGCGCCTCCGGCACGGCCCGCACGAAGCCGCGCAGCATCCAGATGGCGAAGGGCAGCGAGAAGGCGATGTGCGGGAGGACGAGCGAGCCGAGGGTGTTGAGGAGTCCGGCGTCGCGCATGAGGAAGAACAGCGGGATGGTCAGGGCCTCGACCGGCACCATCTGGGCGATCAGGAACATGACCAGGATCGTGGTGCGGAACCGGAAGCGGAAGCGGGTGACGGCGGTCGCGGCGAGGAAGGCGATGACGGCGGAGGCGAGCACGACGGCCGTCGCCACCGCGAGGCTGTTGAGGAAGTAGCGCCCGAAGTCCTGCTGTTCGAAGACGCGCCGGAAGGAGTCGAGGGACGGCGACAGCGTCCACGGGCGGGGTTCGGTGGACTGGATCTCGCCGGCAGGCTTGAGGGCGGAGAGGACCATCCAGTAGAGCGGGAAGGCGACGACGACGGCGGTGAGCAGGGCCGCCGCCTCGGCGAGCAGCCGCCCGGGACGGCGTACCCGGGGAAGGCGGAGGCCGGTCACAGGTCCTCCCCCTGACGGCGCAGCAGCCGCAGGTACACCAGGGTGACCGCGAGCAGGATGAGCAGCATGACGACGCCGATGGCGGCTCCCAGGCTGTACTGGGAGGAGGCGAACGCCTGCTGGTAGGCGTAGACGTTGAGGACGAGGTTCTGGCCGGCGATGCCGCCGCCGTTCGTCATCACGTAGATCTGGGTGAAGACCTTGAAGTCCCAGATGACGGACTGGATGGTGACGACGGCGAGGATCGGGCGGAGCAGTGGCGCGGTCACGGTGCGCCAGATCCGCCACTGGGAGGCGCCGTCGAGGGCGGCGGCCTCCAGGACCTCGGTGGGGACGGCCCGGATCCCGGCGTAGACGGTGACCATCACGAACGGGAACGAGCACCAGACGACTTCGAGGAGGACGAGCGCGAAGGCGCTGTACCGCCCGTAGGTCCAGGAGAAGTCGCCGAGGCCGAGGAGTTTGTTGACGGGGCCGAAGTCGGCGTCGAAGAGGAAGACCCAGACGGTGGAGCCGGTGACGGCGGGGGTGGCCCAGGCGCCGAGCGCGGCCAGCATCAGGGCGAGGCGGGGCAGCGCCCGCACCCGGGTGAGGAGGACGGCGAGGGCGCAGCCGACGGCGAGGGTGCCGGCGACGCAGGCGGCGGCGAAGACGACGGTGGCGAGCAGGACCTGGCGGAACTGGGGGTCGGTGACGAGGGCGGTGTAGTTGCCGAGGCCCTGGAAGGAGGTGGGTTCGCCGCCGCTGACCTGGGCCTGGGTGTACTCCAGGAAGGAGATGAGGCCGAGCTGGTAGACGGGGTAGACGAGGAGGGCGCCGAGGACGGCGAGGGCGGGCAGGAGGTAGAGCCAGGGGGTCCAGGCGGAGGTGCCGGTGCGGGCCCCGGCGGTACGGCTCCGGGGCCGGCGGGCAGGCGGCTTGGCGGCGCCGGCGGGTGCGGGCGGCGCGGTGGCGGTGGCGGTCATCCGGTTCAGCCCGCCTCGGCGAAGGCCGCGTCCATCTTGCGCGCGGCGTCGGTGGCGGCGGTCTTCACGTCCTTCCGGCCGCTGGCGATCTCCTGGAGCATCGTGGGGACGACGAGCGAGGAGTCGATGCGGCCCCAGGCGGCGGTGGCGGGCACGAACCGGGCGCCGGCGGCCAGGGTGTCGATGAAGGGCTTGACGAACGGCTTGCGCCGGGCGGCGTCGGCGCGGACGTCGGTGAAGGTGGGCAGGAAGCCCATCGCGTCGAACAGCCTGGCCTGGGTGTCCTTGCCGGCGAGGGTCTTCGTCAGTTCGACGGCGAGGGTGCGGTGGCCGGTGGAGCGGAGGACGCCGATGTTGTTGCCGCCGGCGAAGGCGGGGGCGACGGAGCCGGGGGTGGTGCCGGGCAGCGGGACGACGGCGTACTTGCCCTTGACCTTGCCGGCCTCGACGGCGGCGTGGCTGAAGTCGCCGCCGATGGCCATGCCGGCCTTGCCGGCGGCGAAGGCGGTGACGGTGGCGTTGCCGCCCATCTGGGCGCAGGTGGCGGCGGGGCAGTTGTCGTCGCGCAGGAGCGAGGTGTAGGCGGTGAGGCCGCGGACGGCGGCGTCGCTGTTCAGGGCGGCCTTGTAGGCGCCGGAGGCGTCCTTGGCGGCGAGGTCGCCGCCGGCGGCCCAGACGAACGGGAGGGCGCCGTAGGTGTAGGCGCCGCCGACGGCGATGCCGTACAGCTCGGGCCTGGCCTTGCGGATCTTCCGGGCGGTCGCGGCCAGTTCGTCCTGGGTCTTGGGGGCGGTGAGGCCGAGGTCGCGGAAGACGTCGGTGCGGTAGTAGAGGGCACGTACGCCGACGAAGAAGGGGGCGCCGTAGACCTTGCCGCCGACGGTGACGGACTCCTTGGCGGTGGGGTCGGTGGCGGCGGCCTCGTCCCAGGCGGTGAACTCGGCGGTGATGTCGGCGAGTCCGCCGTCCTTGACGTAGCCGGCGGTGTCGGTGTTGCCGTACTCGATGACGTCGGGGGCGGACTTCGGGTCGTTGAAGGCCGCCTTGACGCGCTGGGCGCGGGTCTCGACGGGGATGTACTCGACCTCGACCTCGGTGCCGGGGTGCTTCTTCTCGAAGGCGGCGACGGCCTCGTCGACGACCTTCTCCTTGGGCTGGTTGGCGACCTCCTGGAAGAGCCAGACGCGCAGGGTGCCGTTCTTCGCGTCGCCGCCGGCGGCGGGGGCGGAGGTCTGGGGGGCGCAGGCGGCGAGGACGAGGGCGGCGAGCGGCAGGGCGACGGGGGCGGTGAATCGGGCAGGAAGCTTCATGGCGGTTCCCCTCCGAGCGGGCGTTGCAGCATGCGCAACGGGCGTTTCGTGCTGCACAACAACAGCGGTGAGGTTAGGCGCGCCCGCCGATCACGACAAGAGGTCTCGACCACTTCCCGGCGGCCCGCCGGTCCCGGGCACGCCGCGGAAGCGTCTCCGGAAACGCCGAACGGCCCCTGTGGAGCGCACCAGAGGTGCGCTCCACAGGGGCCGTTCCCGGCCGGGGCCGCTTCTTCGCGCCAGGGGCTTACTTGCCCTTGCCGCCGCCCTTGCCGTCCTTGCCGTTCTTGTCGCCGCCCGAGCCCATGGACTCGTAGATCTCCTTGCACATGGGGCAGACGGGGTACTTCTTGGGGTCGCGCCCCGGCACCCAGACCTTCCCGCACAGGGCGACGACGGGAGTGCCGTCGAGGGCACTCGCCATGATCTTGTCCTTCTGGACGTAATGGGCGTAGCGCTCGTGGTCGCCGTCACCGTGGGACACCTGCGGCGTCGGCTCGACGAGGGTCCCCGTACCTGCCCCGCGCTCGGGCTCGAGAGTGCTCATGGCACCCAAGGGTACTGGGAGCGGCGGGACTCAGTTGAGCGACGGGTCGTCCGGGTAGGTCGCGACCATCGCGAGGTCGCCGCGCTGCCGGCGCAGCACCTGCCGCCAGAGCGTCTCGGGGGTCGGCGAGGATACGTCGCCGGGCTCGGACTCGACGACGTACCAGGCACCCTCGGTCAGTTCGATCTCCAGCTGGCCGGGGCCCCAGCCCGCGTAGCCGGCGAAGATGCGGAGCGCGCTGAGGGCGGGGCCGAGCAGTTCGGGCGGGGTCTCCAGGTCGACCAGGCCGATGGCGCCGTGGACCCGCCGCCAGCCGACGGGGTCCTCCCGGTCCGGGCGGGCCGGGCCGCCGTCGCCGGGGACGACGGCGAGCCCGAGGGCCGCGTCGAGGGAGACGGGGCCGCCCTGGAAGACGACGCCCGGCTCGCCGGCCAGCTCCGCCCAGGGCGCGAGCACGTCGCCGACGGTCACGGGAGTGGGCCGGTTGAGCACGACGCCGAGGGAGCCCTCGTCGTCGTGGTCGAGCAGCAGCACCACCGCGCGGTCGAAGTTCGGGTCCGCGAGGGCGGGGGTGGCCACGAGCAGCCGTCCTGTGAGCGAGGACACCTCGGTCATGCGACACATGATCCCGCATCTTCGGCGCGGGCGGGGGTTCTCGGGCGCAATGCCGGGAAACCCGCGGAAGCCGAGACGAGCCGCGCAGGTCGGGAGGGGCGGGACAGGACGGGCCGGACCGCCCTCCGGAGACAACCGGACGGTGACAGTCCGCAAGATCGCGGAAACGGAGGGTGTTGTGCCGAATTCATTACATCTGCCAGGCACCCCGAGGGGCCCGATCGGGGTTCCATGGCCCCTTACCCTTTTCTCTGGCCACCCGACCGACGACTCCGGAACGCGAGATTCATGACCGGCACAGACAGCCATGATGTACTGCTCGTCCATGGCGGAACCCCGCTGGAAGGCGAGATCCGCGTTCGCGGCGCGAAGAACCTCGTGCCCAAGGCGATGGTCGCCGCCCTCCTCGGCAGCGGCCCCAGCAGACTGCGCAACGTGCCGGACATCCGCGACGTCCGCGTCGTCCGCGGACTGCTCCAGCTGCACGGCGTGACGGTCCGCCCCGGCGAGGAGCCCGGCGAGCTGGTGCTCGACCCGACGCACGTCGAGTCCGCCAACGTCGCCGACATCGACGCCCACGCCGGCTCGTCGCGCATCCCGATCCTCTTCTGCGGCCCGCTGCTGCACCGCCTCGGCCACGCCTTCATCCCCGGCCTCGGCGGCTGCGACATCGGCGGCCGGCCGATCGACTTCCACTTCGACGTGCTCCGCCAGTTCGGCGCGACCATCGAGAAGCGGGCCGACGGGCAGTACCTGGAGGCCCCGCAGCGCCTTCGCGGCTGCAAGATCCGCCTCCCGTACCCCTCGGTCGGCTCGACCGAGCAGGTGTTGCTGACGGCGGTGCTCGCGGACGGCGTCACCGAGCTGTCGAACGCGGCCGTGGAGCCGGAGATCGAGGACCTGATCTGCGTCCTGCAGAAGATGGGCGCGATCATCTCCATGGACACCGACCGGACCATCCGGATCACCGGTGTCGACAAGCTCGACGGCTACACCCACCGGGCGATCCCGGACCGCCTGGAGGCGGCCTCCTGGGCGTCCGCGGCGCTCGCCACCGAGGGCAACATCTACGTGCGCGGCGCCCAGCAGCGCTCGATGATGACCTTCCTCAACACCTACCGGAAGGTCGGCGGCGCCTTCGAGATCGACGACGAGGGCATCCGCTTCTGGCACCCGGGCGGCTCGCTCAACGCGATCCACCTGGAGACCGACGTCCACCCGGGCTTCCAGACCGACTGGCAGCAGCCGCTGGTCGTCGCCCTCACGCAGGCGTCGGGCCTGTCCATCGTCCACGAGACGGTGTACGAGTCCCGGCTCGGCTTCACCTCGGCGCTCAACCAGATGGGCGCCCACATCCAGCTGTACCGCGAGTGCCTGGGCGGCTCCGACTGCCGCTTCGGCCAGCGGAACTTCCTGCACTCGGCGGTCGTCAGCGGCCCCACCCGCCTCCAGGGCGCCGACCTGGTCATCCCGGACCTGCGCGGCGGCTTCTCGTACCTGATCGCGGCGCTCGCCGCCCAGGGCACCAGCCGGGTGCACGGCATCGAGCTGATCAACCGCGGCTACGAGAACTTCATGGAGAAGCTCGTGGAGCTGGGCGCGAAGGTCGAGCTGCCGGGCGGCGCGCTGGTCTAGGACCCCCCGCGGGAGGCCCTGCGGGGCCTTCTGCCGAACGAACGGAAGGGCGGCCACCCCCTGGGGGGTGGCCGCCCTTCGTGTGCGCCTACAGGCCGCTTACTTGCCCTTGGCGGCTTCCTTGAGCTTGGAGCCCGCGGAGACCTTCACGCTGTAGCCGGCCGGGATGTTGATCGGGTCGCCGGTCTGCGGGTTACGAGCGGTGCGAGCGGCACGGTGGGTGCGCTCGAAGGTCAGGAAGCCGGGGATGGTGACCTTCTCGTCGCCCTTGGCGACGACCTCACCGACGGTCTCGGCGAGGGCGGCCAGCACGGCGTCGGCGTCCTTGCGGGTCACCTCGGCGCGGTCGGCCAGCGCGGCCACCAGCTCACTGCGGTTCATGTTGTTACTCCCGTGTTCTTCTTGCCTGTGAGGCGTGAGATCGAAGCCGATGCTGCCAGGGGCCTCGGACAGTCCCCGGAACCGGGTCTGTCTCTCGTGGATCCCTCGCGCCCTGGGGGTTCCCCCCTGGACGAAGTCCTCGGGGGAGCATCCTGCCCCCACCAGCGGCGGGAACGCCAATCCGGCACCCCCTCGGGTCACACGGAAAGCGCCGGAGCCCCCTGGTGGTGACGTAGCGTCGACTCCCCGCAAACGGTGCGGAGCCGAAAAGCCACCCTAAAGGCGGGTTTACGGCTCCGCGAATCGCGACACGCTCCGGGTACCGCTCGCCGGTGACGTCAGGCGCCCGCGCCCGCGGCCTTGGCGGCGGTCCGGACGGCGCCCGCGACGGCGCCGGCGACCTTGTCGTTGAAGACCGACGGGATGATGTAGTTCGGGTTCAGCTCGTCCTCGGTGACGACGTCCGCGAGGGCCGCGGCGGCGGCCAGCATCATGTCGGTGTTCACCGTGCGGGACTGGGCGTCCAGCAGGCCGCGGAAGACGCCCGGGAAGACCAGCACGTTGTTGATCTGGTTCGGGAAGTCCGAGCGGCCGGTGGCGACGACGGCGGCGGTCTGCCGCGCGGCGGCCGGGTCGACCTCCGGGTCGGGGTTCGCGAGCGCGAACACGATGGAGTCCTCGGCCATCGCGGCCACGTCCTCGGCGCCCAGCAGGTTCGGGGCCGAGACGCCGATGAAGACGTCCGCGCCGACCACGGCCTCCTTGAGGGTGCCGGTGACGCCCTCCGGGTTGGTGTTGTCGGCGATCCAGCGCAGCGGCGAGTCCGGGGTGGCGTCCACCAGGTCCGCCCGGCCGGCGTGCACGACGCCGTGGATGTCGGCGACGACCGCGTGCTTCACGCCGGCGGCGAGCAGCAGCTTCAGGATGGCGGTGCCGGCCGCGCCGGCGCCCGACATGACGACCCGGACGTCGCCGATGCCCTTGCCGACCACGCGGAGCGCGTTGGTGAGGGCGGCGAGGACGACGATGGCGGTGCCGTGCTGGTCGTCGTGGAAGACCGGGATGTCCAGGGCCTCGCGGAGCCGGGCCTCGATCTCGAAGCAGCGCGGCGCCGAGATGTCCTCCAGGTTGATGCCCGCGAAGCCGGGGGCGATGGCCTTGACGATCTCGACGATCGCGTCGGTGTCCTGGGTGTCCAGGCAGATCGGCCAGGCGTCGATGCCGGCGAAGCGCTTGAAGAGGGCCGCCTTGCCCTCCATGACGGGCAGCGCGGCCTTCGGGCCGATGTTGCCGAGGCCGAGGACGGCGGAGCCGTCCGTGACGACCGCGACCGCGTTGCGCTTGATGGTGAGGCGGCGGGCGTCCTCGGGGTTCTCGGCGATCGCCATGCACACGCGGGCGACGCCCGGGGTGTAGATCATCGAGAGGTCGTCACGGTTCCGGATGGGGTGCTTGGACGCCATCTCGATCTTGCCGCCGAGGTGCATCAGGAACGTACGGTCGGAGACCTTGCCGAGGACGACGCCCTCGATGTCCCGCAGCCGCTCGACGATCTCGTCGGCGTGGGCGGTGGAGGTCGCGGCGACGGTGACGTCGATCCGGAGCTTCTCGTGGCCCGAGGCGGTGACGTCGAGGCCGGTGACGGAGCCTCCGTGGGACTCGACCGCCGCCGTGAGCTGCGAGACCGCGGTGCCGCTCGCGGGCACCTCCAGGCGGACCGTCATCGAGTACGAGACGCTGGGCGCCGTTGCCATGGCCGGGTTCCTCTGCTTTCCCTAGCTTCGTTGCTACGCCGCCCCGGCTGGTTGCCCCGGCGGCGCCCTCCGATCGTCGCACCTACCCACCGGTAGCAGGTAATGCGGTCATTTTGTTTTCGGAAAGTAGTTTCCACCATACGAGAGATGGCGGACCAACAGAAGAGGCCCCGGTCATCGGAAGACGACCGGGGCCTCAACTTCGTATGTACGTCTAAGTGACACCGACCCGCCATGCTCGCCTCGCGGCAAGTGGTCCCTCTGAGGGACGAAGGTTGGGCCCGGGGGCTTGGATCGAGCCGGTGTCACGACAAGGCTAACAAACACCCCCCGGACGCGATTCCCCCGGCGCGGGCCGACTTTCGGTCAGTCCCGCAGCAGGTCCGGAACCCCCGCCTCGTCCGGCAGGTCCCGGGCGCCCGAGAGCACCGTCAGCGCCTGCGTCGAACGGGTGAGGGCCACGTACAGCACCCGCAGCCCGGCCGGCGACTCGTCGGCGATCTCGGCCGGCGAGACGACGAGGGTGGCGTCGTACTCCAGGCCCTTCGCCTCCAGCGAGCCGAGCGCGACCACCCGGTCCCCCAGCCCGTCGAGCCAGCGGGCCGCCTCCGCGCGCCGGTCCATGGCCACGACCACGCCGACCGTGCCCTCGACCCCGGCGAGCAGCCGCTCCGCCTCCGACCGCACAGTTCCGGCCAGGTCGTCGCCCTTGCCGACGGCGACGAACCGGGGCTCGACGCCCGTCGAGCGGACCGCCCTCGGCGCCTCCTTGCCCGGCATGGCGAGGGCGAGCACCTTGGCGGCGAGCTCGGCGATCTCCGCCGGGTTGCGGTAGTTCACGGTCAGCTCGAAGCGGCGGCGCGGCCGGGAGCCCAGCGCCTCGTCGCGGGCGGCGGCGGCCTCGTCCGGGTCGGACCAGGACGACTGCGCCGGGTCCCCGACGATCGTCCAGGTGGCGTGCCGGCCGCGGCGGCCGACCATCCGCCACTGCAGGGGCGTGAGGTCCTGCGCCTCGTCCACGATGACGTGGGCGTACTCGGTGCGCTCCGCCGCCAGCCGCTCGGCCCGCTCGCGCTGGGTCTCCTCCCGTACCGGCATCAGCTCCTCCAGGCCGGTGAGCTGGTCCAGCGGGTCGTACTCCCGCTTCCGCTTCGGCCGGGCCGGGGCGCCGAGCAGGGTGTGCAGCTCGTCCAGGAGCGCGACGTCGTGGACCGAGAGGCCCGGGCGGCGCAGCGAGCGGGCGACCCGGCGGACCTCGCCGGGGTTGAGGACGCGGCGGGCCCAGCGGCCGAGCCGCTTCTCGTCGGCCATGGCGTCCAGGACCTGGCGGGGGGCCAGTTCCGGCCACCAGGCGTCGAGGAAGCCGGTGAAGGAGTCCTCGGTGGAGACGTCCTCGTCGAAGGAGGAGCGCAGCTCGGCGGCGAGCTCGGGGTCGCTGTGCCGGCCGGCGGCGCCCGACCTGGCGTAGAGGGCGTCGAGGAGGAGCCGGCGGGCGCGAGGCCGGAGCAGGTTGACGGGGGCGGTGCCGGAGAGCACGTTCTGCCGGATCCGCCGCAGCTCGGCCTCCTCCAGCTCCAGCCGGCGCCCGAAGGCGACGACCCGGAGCAGCTTCGGCGTGTCCGGGCCCTCCAGGGCGCCGCGGGCGGCCTTGCGGAGCACGGCGAGCATCCGCGACGACCCCTTGACCCGGGAGACGGCGGGCTCGTCGTACGCGTCGGCCTCGGCGCCGTCGACGAGGTTGCCGAGCGCCCGGATGGCGACCTGCCCCTCCTCGCCGAGGGAGGGCAGCACGCCTTCGGTGTACGAGACGAGCAGCGGGGTCGGCGAGACGATGAGGATGCCGCCGGCGTACCGCCTGCGGTCCTGGTAGAGCAGGTACGCGGCCCGGTGCAGCGCCACGGCGGTCTTCCCGGTGCCCGGCCCGCCCTCGACGTAGGTGACGGAGGCGGCGGGGGCTCGGATGACGAGGTCCTGCTCGGCCTGGATGGACGCGACGATGTCCCGCATCGAGTGGGAACGGGCCTGCCCGAGGGCGGCCATCAGGGCGCCGTCGCCGATGACGGGCAGGTCGGCGCCGCCGAGGGTGGCCTTCAGCTCGGGACGCATCAGGTCGTCCTCGACGCCGAGGACCCGGCGGCCCTTGGAGCGGATGACCCGGCGGCGGACGACCCGGCCCGGCTCGACGGGCGTGGAGCGGTAGAAGGGGGCGGCGGCGGGGGCGCGCCAGTCGATGACGAGCGGGGAGTAGTCGGCGTCGAGGACGCCGATGCGGCCGATGTGCAGGGTCTCGCCGATGTCGGCGGTGTTGTCGGGCCGGATGGCGTCGTCCGCGGGCTCGACGGAGGTGTACGCGCCGTCGGGGCCCTTGACGCCGTCCTTGCCGTACAGGAGGTCGATCCGGCCGAACAGGAAGTCCTCGAACTCGTTGTTGAGCCGGTTCAGGTGGATCCCGGCGCGGAAGACCTGGGCGTCGCGCTCGGCGAGCGCGCCGGGCGTGCCGACGTGGCCCTTCCGCGCGGCGTCGTTCATCAGGAACTCCGCCTCGTGGATCTTCTCCTCCAGGCGGCGGTAGACCTGGTCCAGATGTTCCTGCTCGATGCCGATCTCACGGTCTCTGACCGTGTCGACGGCTTCCTGCGCGGCCACTGAGGCCCCCTTCTGACGTGCACTGGGCAGCCGTCAAAGGTACGCGACCGGGGGCCGCCGTGTCAGGCGCGGGGCGGCGGCTCGTCGTGCAGGATCCGCTGGAAGAGGTGGTGGTCGCGCCAGGCGCCGGCGATGTGCAGGTAGCGGGGCGCGGTGCCGATCCGCTCGAACCCGGCCTTGGCGAGGACGCGCTGGGAGGCGTGGTTGTCGAGCAGCGTGGACGCCTCGATCCGGTGCAGTCCGAGCTTGTCGCGGGAGGCGCGCAGCACCTCGGCGACGAGGAGGGAGGCGATGCCGCGGCCGGTGCGCTCCCCGTCCACCCAGTAGCCGAGGGACGCGCTGCGGAACGGTCCGAGCACGATGCCGGAGAGGATCGCGGTCCCGACGATCCGCTCGCCGTCGCCGTCCTGCTCGACGGCGAACCACCGCCGGCCGCCGTCGGCCAGCCGCTCGGCCTGTCCCTGGGCGGTGTAGTACCGCTCGGCGCGGTACGGCTCGGTGGCCCGCATGTGGTCCCGGTTCCGCAGCAGCGCGCGGGCCAGCGCGCCGGCGTCGTCCGCGCGCGCCTCCCTGACCTCCACCTGGTGATCCATGCCGGTACGGTAGCCCGCCGCGCGGGGGCCGTCACGGGGCCGGGGGCTCCTCGGCGAGCGGGTCGAGGGAGAGGCGGTAGCCGCGCTTGACGACCGTCTGGATGAGCTTGGGCGTGCCGAGGGCGGCCCGGAGCCGCGCCATCGCCGTCTCGACGGCGTGCTCGTCCCGTCCGGCGCCGGGCAGGGCCCGCAGCAGGTCGGCGCGGGACACGACCCAGCCGGGCCGCCGGGCCAGCAGGCCGAGGAGTGCCATCCCGGCGGGCGGTACGGGCCGCAGCGCGCCGTCGACGAGGACGGCGTGCCCGCGGATCTCCAGCCGGTGCCCGGCGACGGGCAGCATCCGTGACCGGGCGGGCAGTTCGGTGCAGAGCAGCTGGACGAGCGGTCCGAGGCGGAAGCGTTCGGGCTGGTGGGTGGGGACGGCCTCGGCCTGGAGCGGGAGCGCCGTGACGGGTCCCACGCACACCGCGAGGACGTCGTGCCGCAGCGCGTCGACGACCCGTTCGCGCACGCCCCGTTCGCCGGCCCGGGCGAGGAGCGAGGCGGCGGCGGGGGCGCTGGTGAAGGCGACGGCGTCGACGGAGCGGGCGACGACGGCGTCGACGAGCCGGTCGAGCGGTCCGAGGTCCTCGGGCGGCATCCACCGGTAGACGGGGACGCCGAGGACGGTCGCGCCGGCGGCGGTGAGCGCCTCGACGAAGCCGGGGAGCGGTTCGCCGTGGAGCTGGACGGCGATCCGCCGCCCGGCGACGCCTTCGGCGAGGAGCCGGTCGAGGACCTCGGCCATCGACTCGGAGGACGGCGACCAGGACTCGGTGAGCCCGGCGGCCCGTACGGCCCCCTTCACCTTGGGGCCGCGGGCGAGGAGTTCGGCGCCGCGCAGGGCGTCGAGGAGGGCGGTGCCGTGTCCCCAGCCCTCGGCCGCCTCGACCCAGCCGCGGAAGCCGATCGCGGTGGTGGCGACGACGACGTCCGGCGTGGCGTCGATGATCTCCCGGGTGGCGGCGAGGAGTTCGGTGTCGTCGGCGAGCGGGACGATCCGCAGGGCGGGGCCGTGCACGACGGCCGCTCCGCGCCGGCGCAGCAGGGCGATGAGTTCGTCCGCGCGCCGGGCCGCGGTGACGCCGACGGTGAAGCCGGCCAGGGGTCCGTGTTCGTGCTGGTCCATGGTCATCGAGGGTGGCGCGGACGCGTGACGGTGGGGGTTCACGCGTATTTCCTGCCCGTTACGGTACGCGTCCGGCACCGCGGCTCACACCTTCGCGTATCCGGGGCGGTGCTCCGGCTCCTCGGCGGAGGCGGCGGTGTCGGGGTCGACGGGCGGGCGCCGAAGGTATACCGCCCAGGTGACGGCCATGCAGGCGGCGTAGAAGGCGAGGAAGGCGACGAAGGCGCCGGTGCCGGTGCCGGCGGTCTGGAAGGACTGGCGGAAGGCGAGGTTGATGCCGAGGCCGCCGAGGGCGCCGACGGCTCCGATGAGGCCCATGGAGGCGCCGGAGAGCCGCCGCCCGTACGCCTCGGCGGGCTCGCCGCTCAGGCCCTTGCGGTGGCCCTGGGCGAGGAAGATCGCCGGGATCATCTTGTACGTGGAGCCGTTGCCGAGGCCGCTGAGGACGAAGAGGGCGATGAAGCCGACGAGGAAGACCGGCAGGGACGCGGCGAGCGAGGCGTAGATGACCACGCCGGTGGCGGCGGACATGGCGGCGAAGGTGCCGAGGGTGATGCGGGCGCCGCCGTGCCGGTCGGCGAGGGAGCCGCCGAAGGGGCGGATGAGGGAGCCGAGCAGCGGGCCGATGAAGGTGAGCGAGGCGGCCTGGAGCGGGGTGCGGCCGAACTGGGTCTGGAGGACGAGGCCGAAGGCGAAGCTGTAGCCGATGAAGGAGCCGAAGGTGCCGACGTACAGGAAGGCCATGATCCAGGTGTGGCGGGCCCGCAGCGCCTCGCGGACGGCTCCGGTGTCGTTCTTCACGGGCGTGAGGTTGTCCATGAAGAGCGCGGAGCAGACGGCGGCGACGACGATCAGCGGCAGGTAGACGCCGAGGACGATCCTCGGGTGCATCGCGCCGGCGGTGCCGATGACGAGGAGGCCGACGAGCTGGACGACGGGGACGCCGATGTTGCCGCCGCCCGCGTTGAGGCCGAGCGCCCAGCCCTTCTTCCGCAGCGGGAAGAAGGCGTTGATGTTGGTCATGGAGGAGGCGAAGTTGCCGCCGCCGACGCCGGTGAGGGCGGCCACCAGCACGAAGGTCCCGTAGGAGGTGCCGGGTTCCATCACGGCGTACGCGAAGCCGGTCGGCAGCAGGAGCAGCAGGGCGCTGAAGACGGTCCAGTTGCGGCCGCCGAAGCGGGCGACGGCGAAGGTGTACGGGATGCGGATCAGCGCGCCGACGAAGGTGGCGGTCGCGATGAGGAAGAACTTGCCGGCGGCGTCGATGCCGTACTGCGGCCCCATGAAGAGGACCATCACGGACCACAGGCTCCACACGGAGAAGCCGATGTGTTCGGAGAGGACGGAGAAGGCGAGGTTGCGCCGGGCGATCCGCTCGCCCTTCTCCCGCCAGAACGTCTCGTCCTCGGGCTCCCACACGTCGATCCAGCGCCCGCCCATCTCGCACCTCCACGGTGTCCGGATCCGGTTCCGGATCCTGGTGCCCCCGACGCTAGGAAGACCGCGTTTCAGGACGGTGCCGTGAGGTGACGTCGGCGGAACCTTGCTCTCACCCGGGACCGGCGCCCGCTGTGAGTGGCAGGCCGGGTTCGCCGTCGGGGAGCCAGGAGCCGGGCGGGCGGCGCAGCCAGCCCTCGCGGGCGCCGAGTTCGGCGGCGGCGGCGCGGAGGGCGTCGAGGGCGGGGTGGCGCAGGCCGCGGCGCCAGACGAGGCTGACGGGCGAGAGGGGGACGGGGTCGACGAGCGGGCGCAGGACGCAGCCGGGCATCGGCGGGAAGCCGGTGACGGCGAGGACCGGGTGCCGGTGCTTGGCCATGATCCGCTGGAACTCCTCCTTGCCGACGGCGAGCGGCGCGGGCGGCGCGAGGTGGATGCCGCGGCCGGCGAAGAGCCGGGCGGCGAGGTCGGTCCACTCGGTGGTGCGGTCGTTCCCGGCGCCGGCGTAGAGGTGTTCGCCGGCGAGCCGGCCGAGCGGCACCTCGGGCAGTGCGGCGAGCGGGTGGCCGTCGGGCAGCAGCACGGCCATCGGCTCGTACCGGACGAGGCAGGAGTCGAGCCGGTCGCGCAGGGCGGGCGGGAGGCCGCCGTACCGGCCGAAGGAGGCGTCGAGCCGGCCGGCCAGGATCTCGCGGACGGCGCCGGTGAGCCCGGACTCGAAGCGGGCCATCAGCTCGTGCTCGGGGGCCAGCTCGCGGGCGCGGCGCAGGATCCGGTCCTGGACGAGGCCGGGCGTGTTGAGGTCGACGAGCAGCGGGCGGGCCTCGGCGCGGAAGGCGTCGCGGAGCGCGTCGTGGGCGTCGAGGACCCGGCGGGCGTACGGGAGGAGCCGTTCGCCGTCCGGGGTGAGGGCGACCTGCCGGGTGGTGCGGACGAACAGCGGGGTGCCGAGCTCGCGCTCCAGGCGCCGGACGTCCCGGCTGAGCGCCTGCTGGGCGACGAAGAGCCGGCCGGCGGCGCGGGTGAAGTGCAGCTCCTCGGCGACGGCGGTGAAGGCGCGGAGCAGCCGGGGGTCGATGTCGTGCGGTGTGGCCACCCGCCGCATTCAACAACACGGGTGCGTGAATCGGAACCGGACAGGTGTTGGACGGTCCGGGCCCCGCGGCCGGAGCCTTGCGGCATGTCCTCGCAGCACCTCGTCCCCACCCCCGCGGGCCCCGGCCTCGCCCCCCGCTACCGGGAGCGCCCCGCCGCGCTCCCCCGCAACCCGTACCTGCGTCTCTTCGCGCTGCCCGGCACGCGCGCGTTCACCGCCGGGAACCTGGTCGCCCGGCTGCCGTCGGGGATGTTCGGGATCAGCGCGGTGCTGATGGTCTCGGCGGCGTACGACTCGTACGCGCTGGCCGGCGCGGTCAGCGCGACCGGGCTGGTGGCGGGCGCGCTGACGGCGCCGTGGGTGGCCCGTCTCGTCGACCGGCACGGCCAGGCCCGGGTCGCCGTCCCGGCGGCGGCCGTCGCGGTCCTGGGCCATGTGGCGCTGCTGCTGTGCGTCCGGGGGCACGCGCCCGCGTGGGCGCTGTTCTGCGCGGTCCCGCTGACCGGGGCGGCGCCGAACACGGGCGGCATGTCCCGGGCCCGCTGGGCGCACCTGCTGCGCGGGGACGCGGCGGCGCTGCACACGGCGAACTCGTTCGAGCAGGCCGCCGACGAGCTGTGCTTCATGCTGGGCCCGGTGGTGGCGGCGGTGCTCTGCTCGGCGCTGTTCCCGGAGGCGGGCACGCTGGTGGCGGCGGTGCTGCTGCTGACCGGGGTGGTGCTGTTCTCGGCGCAGCGGTCGACCGAGCCGCCGGTGGCCCCGCGCACGTCCGCGGGCTCGCCGCTGCGGCTGCCGGGGACGGTGCCGCTGCTGGCGGTGTTCGCCGCCACGGGCGCGGTCTTCGGCGCGATGGAGGTGACGGCCCTCGCGTACGTGGACGGCCCGGTCGCCGGCCCGGTGCTGGCGCTCCAGGCGGCGGGCTCGTGCGCGGCCGGCCTCCTCTACGGCCGGGCCCGCCGCACCGCGTCCCTGCGGACCTGCCTGGCGGCGATGACGGTCCTGATGGCGGCCCCGCTGCTGGCGGCGCTGACCGGCTCGCTGCTCGCGCTGGCGGCCGGCCTGCTGGTGGCGGGCATGGCGACGGCCCCGACGATGGTCACGGGCATGGCCCTGGTCCAGCGGATCGTCCCGCCGTCCCGGCTGAACGAGGGCATGACCCTGGCGGTGACGGCCCTGCTGGCGGGCATCGCGGCGGGTTCGGCGACCGCCGGCTGGACCGCCGACCACGCCCCCACCCCCGTCCTGGGCTTCACCCTCCCGGTGCTGTCGGCGGCCCTGGCCCTGACCCTGTCCGTGCTGACGCTCCGCACGGGGCCGCGGGCATGACGAAGGCCCGGTGGTCCTGGGAAGGACCACCGGGCCTGCGCCCACATGGGATGAGTGGAGATGGCGGGAATCGAACCCGCGTCCAACGGTGCGGAACCAGGGCTTCTCCGTGTGCAGTCTGGTACGAGTTTCTCAGCCCTCCGGATCACCCAGACAAGTCCGGAACGGGCTCAGTCACTGTTTGATTTCCCTCTTCACCCCGTGACCGGGATCGAGGTTTAGTTCCCTAGCTGATGCCAGGATCCGGGTCGGGAACAGCCCCGGGCTGACACTTCGCAAGTCGCTACTTAGGCAGCGAGGGCGAAGGAATCGCGCTTGGTGTTGGCGATTATTGGTTTCGGCGCGTGGTTTACGAGATCATTGCCGCTTCCTCGACACGCTTCCCCTGCTTCGACATCCGCTGTCGAAACCGATCATCCCCATGTTGATTTTTCAAACCGCGCACCCTCGGTGGGGTGCGCTGCCCATGGTACGGGAACCGTGGGCACGGTTGCCAGCGGATTGACGCCGAGCCGCTCAGCGCTCCTGGGCGCGCTGGCGCCGCTTCGCCGCCGCGATCGCCCGCGCGGTCTCCCGGGTGTCCTGCTTCTCCCGGAGCGTCTGCCGCTTGTCGTACTCCTTCTTGCCCTTGGCGAGCGCGATCTCGCACTTCACCCGGCCGCCCAGGAAGTACAGCGCCAGGGGCACGATCGTGTGACCGGTCTCCGACGCCTTCTGCTCCAGCTTGTCGATCTCCGCCCGGTGCAGCAGCAGCTTCCGCTTCCGCTTCGCCGAGTGGTTGGTCCAGCTGCCCTGCATGTACTCGGGGACGTGGATGTTGTACAGCCACGCCTCGTGGCCCTCGATCTGGACGAAGCCGTCCACCAGCGAGGCCCGCCCCATCCGGAGCGACTTCACCTCCGTGCCCATGAGCGCCACGCCCGCCTCGTACGTGTCGAGGATCAGATAGTCGTGGCGCGCCTTCTTGTTCTGCGCGATGAGCTTGCGCTCCGGCCCCTTGTCCTGGGCCTTCTTGGCAGGCTTGCCCTGCACGTTGACGAGTCCCTTAGCCATAGTGCGGTCATTTTCGCACTACGAGCCCCCTCCGAGGCCACTCAATACCGTGCGGGCCCGCTCCTCCGCCCCCTCCTTCGCCGGCACGTCGGGGACGATGCCGCGCCCGTCCACGTCGTGCCCGGCCGGGGTGCGGTAGTGGCCCACGGTGAGCTCGGCGACCGAACCGTCGGGCAGGGTGCTCGGCATCTGCACCGACCCCTTGCCGAAGGTGTTGGAGCCGACCGTGACCGCCCGGCCCCGGTCCTGGAGCGCGCCGGTCAGCAGCTCCGCCGCGCTCATGGTGCCGCCGTCGACCAGCGCGACCAGCGGCCGGCCGGTGTCGCCGCCCCGCTCCGCGTACAGCGACCGCTGCTCGCCCTCGACGTCGTACGTGGCGACCAGGCCGCCGTCCAGGAAGGCGGAGGCGGCGACGGCGGCCTCGGCGACCAGGCCGCCGGAGTTGCCCCGCAGGTCGAGCAGGACGCCCGCGCCGGGCGGCGCCGCGCGGACCGCCTCCCGCACCCGCGTCCCGGCGCCCTTGCTGAAGGCGGAGACCCGGATGACGACGGTCCGCGGGTCGGGGCGGCTGACGGTGACGGGGTCGGTCGCCAGCCGCTCCCGGACCAGCGTCTGCGTCCAGGTCATCCCGGACCGCCGGATCCGCAGCGCCACCGTCGAGCCGGGCACGCCGTCGCCGCGCAGCAGGGACACCACCTCGGAGACGGAGAGGCCGGCGGTGGCGCGCCCGCCGACCGCGAGCAGCCGGTCGCCGGACCGGAGCCCGGCCCGCTCGGCCGGCCCGCCCTTCCGCACCCGCGCGACCTCCACACCGCCCTCCCGGGACGTACGGCGCGCGGTGAGGCCGACACCGGTGTACGCGCCGTCGAGGGACCGCTCGAACTCGGCGTACTCCCGCCGGTCGTAGACCGCGCCCCAGCGGTCGCCGCTGCGGCTGACGAACTCCTCGGCGGCCTGCTTGCCGGACTTGCCGTCGGCGGCGGCCTCGGCGGCGGCGCGGTGGAGCGCCGCCCGGTCGAAGACGGCGCGGTCGCCGCCCGCCCGGGCCTCCGGCCCCGGCTCGTCGTCCCGCGGCAGCGCGCCGGTCGCGGCGGCGGTGGCGAGGACTCCGGCGAAGACCAGCGTGAGAACGGCCCCGCGGACGACACCGCGGGGCCGGGGACAGAGGGGCACGGGGCCGGCCGACATGGCGCCCACTCTAGGACAAGGCGATGGCGCCCCAGGGGCTTTGTCCCCAGGACGCCATCCGCCGTCAGTGGTCTCTTCTCACACCTTCAGGTACTTGCGCAAAGCGACGAAGGCCGCCACGGAGGGCATCAGCAGGCCGATGACGACCACCAGCGGCAGCTGCGCGAGAACCACGTCCCAGCCGATGAAGTTCACCAGCGGCATCTGCTCGGCCAGGTTCAGGCCGTGGTCGACGAGGAAGTACCGGCCGGCCACCAGCAGCACACAGGCGAAGGCGCCGCCGATCAGGCCGGAGAAGGCGGCCTCCATGATGAACGGCATCTGGATGTAGAAGCTGGAGGCGCCGACCAGCCGCATGATGCCGGTCTCGCGGCGGCGGCTGAACGCCGAGACCCGGACCGTGTTGATGATCAGCATCAGCGCGATCACCAGCATCAGCAGCATCAGCGCCACCGCCGCATAGTTCACGCTGCGCATCATGTTGAACAGCGTCTCCAGGATGTTCCGCTGGTCCTGGACCGACTCGATGCCGTCCCGCCCCTCGAAGGCGGTCGCGATCACCTTGTACTTCTCCGGGTCCTTCAGCTTCACCCGGAACGACTCCGGCATCTGGTCCGGCGTGATGACGGAGGCGATGGCGGTGTCGCCGTACTGCTCCTTGTAGTGCTTGAAGGCTTCCTCGGCCGACTCGTAGTAGACGTTCTCGACGATCGTCATCTTCTTCAGGTCGGCTTCGATCTGCTTCTTCTGGTCCGCGGTGACGGCGCCCTTGGCGCACTTGTCGCCGTTGGCCGCGTCGGCCTTGGTGCAGAGGTAGATCGAGACGTTGACCTTGTCGTACCAGTAGTCCTTCATCGTGTTGACCTGCTCGCGCATGAGCAGGGCACCGCCGAAGAGGGCCAGCGACAGGGCCACGGAGACGATCACCGCGAAGGTCATCGTCAGGTTGCGCCGGAGACCGACGCCGATCTCGGAGAGCACGAACTGGGCGCGCATGGTGTTCTGGTTCCCCCGCCGTCAGTGCTGGTAGCCGTAGACGCCGCGCGCCTGGTCGCGGACGAGGCGGCCCTTCTCCAGCTCGATGACGCGCTTGCGCATCTGGTCGACGATGTTCTGGTCGTGGGTCGCCATGACGACGGTGGTCCCTGTCCTGTTGATGCGGTCGAGCAGCTTCATGATGCCGACGGAGGTCTGCGGGTCGAGGTTGCCGGTCGGCTCGTCGGCGATCAGCAGCATCGGGCGGTTGACGAACGCGCGGGCGATCGCGACGCGCTGCTGCTCACCACCGGACAGCTCGCCCGGCATGCGGTCCTCCTTGCCGCCGAGGCCGACCAGGTCGAGCACCTGCGGCACGGCCTTGCGGATCTCGCCGCGCGGCTTGCCGATGACCTCCTGGGCGAAGGCCACGTTCTGCGCCACCGTCTTGTTCGGCAGCAGGCGGAAGTCCTGGAAGACGGTGCCGAGCTGGCGCCGCATGTGCGGCACCTTCCAGTTGGACAGGCGGGCGAGGTCCTTGCCGAGCACGTGCACCTGCCCGTGGCTGGCGCGCTCCTCCCGCAGGATCAACCGGAGGAAGGTCGACTTTCCGGAGCCGGACGAACCGACGAGGAAGACGAACTCCCCCTTCTCGATCTCCAGGGAGACTTCCCGGAGCGCGGGGCGGTTCTGCTTCGGATAGGACTTGGAGACGTTGTCGAATCGGATCACGGATGCACCACGGTCGGCCGGGAGTAGGTGTGCGTGACCTTACGCGAACCGGGAAGCCCCGCGCAGTCGCGCTCCTGGCTTGCGCCCTTTATCCTTTTTCGCCCTCTCGGGGCGGGCGGGGGCGTTCGCGGCGGGGGCGCGCCGGAACCTCGCGGAGCTGGCACAGTGGTAGGGGGAACGTCCGGATGGTGCCGGGCGTTGTCCCCTGTGAGCCCCCTGCGGGAGGAGGAGAGCGTATGACCTACGACCGACTGGTGTGCGCCAGTTGCGCGGCTCCGGTCGCCGAGGGTCGCTGCCCCGTCTGCCGGGCCAGCCGCGAGCGCCTGGCACCGCAGGGACTGTCCCCCGCGATGGTCCTGACGCTGGTGATCGCCCTGCTGGCGACGCTGGCGCTCCTGGCGGCCGTCCGCACGGTGTAGCCGGAACGTCGGAAGGGCCGGGGAGGCGACTGCCTCCCCGGCCCTTCTCGCATGCCCTACGGCATCACGTCACGTCGCGCTCAGGCGGCGGCGCCGCGCCCGCCCGCGACCAGGCGCGGCAGGAAGCGGAAGCCGATGCCACCGGCGATCATGGTGGCGGCGCCGATGATGAGGAACGAGGTCTCGGCCGCACCGGTCTCGGCGAGCTCCTCCTTGGCCTCGCCCTGCTGGACCGGCTGCGAGCCGGCCTGCTGGGTGTCGGTGTTGCTGTTCGAGCCGGTCGAACCGGTGGAGCCGGTCGAGCCGTCCGCGACGCACTCGACGCCGTCGATCTCGACGGTGCAGGTGCCGGTGCCGCCGTCGGCGGAGGAGCCGCCGGTCGACGAACCGCCGGTGGCGCTGGTGGAGCCGGAGTCCGAGCCGGAACCGGAGCCGCCGCCGTTGCCGGAGCCACCGTTGCCGTTGCCACCGTTGCCGTTGCCGCCGTTGCCGGAGTTGCCCCCGTTGCCGTTGCCGTTGCCGGAGTCGCCGCCGTTGCCGTTGCCACCGTCGGCCGCGCCACCGTCGGCACCGCCGTCGGCCGCACCACCGTCAGCCGCACCGCCATCGGCGCCACCGTCGGCCGCGCCACCGTCGGCACCACCATCAGCCGCGCCACCGTCAGCGCCACCATCGGCCGCGCCACCGTCGGCACCACCATCGGCCGCACCGCCATCGGCGCCACCGTCAGCAGCACCACCATCGGCCGCACCACCGTCAGCGCCGCCATCGGCCGCGCCACCGTCGGCACCACCATCGGCAGCACCACCGTCAGCGCCACCATCGGCCGCACCGCCATCGGCACCACCGTCAGCCGCACCGCCATCGGCACCACCGTCAGCCGCGCCACCGTCAGCACCACCATCGGCCGCGCCACCGTCAGCAGCACCGCCATCGGCACCGCCGTCAGCCGCGCCACCGTCAGCGCCACCATCGGCCGCGCCACCGTCGGCACCACCATCGGCCGCACCGCCGTCGGCGCCGCCGTCGCCGGCGCCACCGTTGTCGTTGCCCTCGGTGTCACCGATGCTGGTGTTGCCGTCGCTGTCGCCGAGCGCGCCGACCGTCACCTCCAGGGTGGTCCCGGAGTCGTCGCCGCCGACGGCCTGCGCGGCGCCCGCCGCGGTCAGGGACGCACCGGCGATGATCACGGCACCGGCCGCGACTCGCGCCAGGCGGACTCGCGTCTTGTTGGTCATCTGGTTGCTACCCCCAGTAGCTTCATCTCGTCATGGGGCAGCGCCAGGGGCCGGGCACGGGTGGCGTCATGGTTACTGGAACTGCCCCCGTTCACACACGCCCCAGAGATGCGCATGCCATTCGGCCAGCCTTCCGAGTTTCCGATGCAGCGTCAAGGCCGTTGCGCGTGCGATGCCCGAAAGATCACGAGTTGCCCGCCCTATGACGATGCAACTGTGACGTAGTCCCCGAACTACGGGGTTCGGGAGGGCAGTTCCCTTGTCGACAAAGCTCCCCGTCCGCCCGCGCACCGCTTGCAGCGGCGAACGGACCGGGCCCCGCACCGGAGGGTGCGGGGCCCGGACGGGAGCGCTGCGGGGTTACTGCGTCTGCTCCTGCTGCTTGCGCCAGCGGATGCCGGCCTCCAGGAAGCCGTCGATCTCGCCGTCCAGGACGGACTGCGGGTTGCCGACCTCGAACTCCGTCCGGAGGTCCTTGACCATCTGGTACGGGTGGAGGACGTACGACCGCATCTGGTTGCCCCAGGAGCTGCCGCCGTCGCCCTTGAGCGCGTCCATCTTGGCGCGCTCCTCCTGGCGCTGGCGCTCCAGGAGCTTGGCCTGGAGGACGTTCATGGCGCTCGCCTTGTTCTGGATCTGCGAGCGCTCGTTCTGGCAGGAGACCACGATGCCGGTCGGGAGGTGCGTGATGCGCACGGCCGAGTCGGTCGTGTTGACGCCCTGGCCGCCGGGGCCGGACGCGCGGTACACGTCGACGCGCAGCTCGGACTCGTCGATCTCGACGTGGTCGGACTGCTCGACGACCGGCAGCACCTCGACGCCCGCGAACGAGGTCTGGCGGCGGCCCTGGTTGTCGAAGGGCGAGATGCGCACCAGGCGGTGGGTGCCCTGCTCGACGGAGAGGGTGCCGTAGGCGTACGGCGCCTTGACGACGAAGGTGGTCGACTTGATGCCGGCCTCCTCCGCGTACGAGGTCTCGTAGATCTCGGTCGAGTAGCCGTGCCGCTCGGCCCAGCGCAGGTACATGCGCTGGAGCCGCTCGGCGAAGTCGGAGGCGTCGACGCCGCCGGCCTCGGCGCGGATGTTGACCAGCGCCTCGCGCTCGTCGTACTCGCCGGACAGGAGGGTGCGGACCTCCATCTCGTCGAGCGCCTTGCGCACCGCGGTGAGCTCGGCCTCGGCCTCGGCGCGGGTGTCCGCGTCGTCCATCTCCTCGGCGAGGTCGAAGAGCACACCGAGGTCGTCGATGCGGCCCCGCAGCGCCTCGGCCTTGCGGACCTCGGCCTGGAGGTGGGAAAGCTTGCTCGTGATCTTCTGCGCCGCCTCCGGGTCGTCCCACAGGGACGGTGCCGCGGCCTGCTCTTCGAGCACGGCGATGTCGGCCCTCAGCTTGTCGAGGTCCAGGACGGCCTCGATCGACCCCATGGTCGAGGAGAGGGACTTCAGCTCTTCGGATACATCGACGACTGCCACGCGTCCAGCGTAACGGCTCCCGGCCGGGAGCCGAACCTACGGCCCTCCGGCCTGTGGACGGACCGGCGCTACGGCTGCGCGGGCTGGGAGGACGGCCGGGAGTCCTGGGGGGCTCCCCCGTCGTCCCCGGCGAGCGCGAGGTAGCCGCCGACGCCGAGCGCGCCCGCCGCCACGGCGGCGGCGATGCCGAGGGCGATCCGGCGCTTGCGGACGGCCCCGGACCGGTTGCGGGCCGAGCCGGGGCGGCGGGCGCCGGCCGGGCGCGGGGCGCGGGCGGTGCCGTGCGGGCCGCCGGACAGCTCCTCCGGGCCGGGCACGCGCATGGAGGTGTGGGTGTCCCGGTGCGAGTCGGCGGAGGCGCCGGGCACCAGCGGGACGGCCGCGCGGCGGCGGGCGGGGTCGGGGGCGGTACCGGCGGAGGTGGCGTGCGCCGGGTCCTCGTACGGCTCCGGGGTCGCCGTCTCGGCGCCGGGCTCGTCCACGTCCAGCGGCGGGATGCCCTTGAGCAGCGGCAGGACGTCGGCGAGGCGGGCGGCCAGCTCGGAGGCGCGCAGCCGGGAGGCGGGGGCCTTCGCGAGGCACTGGACGAGCAGCTGCCACAGCTCCTCGGGGATGCCGGGGAGCGGGACGACGGTCTCGGTGACGTGCCGGCGCAGGACGGCGCCGGGGTGGCCGCCGCCGAACGGGGTGAAGCCGGCGAGCAGCTCGTACAGGACGGTGGCGAGGGCGTAGATGTCGACGGCGGCGCGGGGCGGCAGGCCCTCGACGATCTCGGGGGCGAGGTAGTCGGGGGTGCCGATGATCCGGGTGGCCTTGGTGCGGCCGGGGGTGTCGATGAGCTTGGCGACGCCGAAGTCGGTGAGGAGGGCGGGGTGGGCGCCGCCGGGGCCGAGCGGGCCCTCCATGTCGAGGAGGATGTTCTCCGGCTTGACGTCCCGGTGGACGACGCCGGCCGCGTGGGCGGCGGCCAGGCCCTCGGCGACGTCGCGGATGATCGCGACGGCGGCCTCCGGGGCGAGCCGGCGCTCACGGTCGAGGCGGGTGCGCAGGTCGGTGCCGCGGACCAGGTCCATGACGAGGGCGAGGTCGTTGCCGTCGACGACGAGGTCGCGGACCTTGACCACGCGGGGGTGGTCGAGGCCGAGCAGGGCGGTGCGCTCCTGCACGAAGCGGCCGACGAGCTCCTGGTCGGAGGCCAGGTCCTCGCGCAGCAGTTTGACGGCGACGGGGCCTTCGGGCCCCTCGCCGAGCCACACCGTTCCGGCGCTGCCCCGCCCGAGGATCTGGTGGGCGGTGTAGCGGCTGCCGATGTTCCGTGCCAAGACTGCTCCCTCAGCGGCTGCGGTTCGCGTCAAAGTTACGCGTCCCGCGCCGCCGGACGTCACTTCCGGAGCGAAATCACCCCTCGGAAGTCGATAAATCGGCAGGACGACCGCGTATTCGGCGGTCGTCCTGCCGGGTGGGCGCTCGCGGGGAGCGGGCGGCGGCTACTGGCCGGGGGTGCCCGATCCGCCCGATCCGCCGGATCCGGTGGCGTCCCCGATGGTGGAGATCCAGTCGCTGACGGTCGCGATGCCGTCGCCGATGGCCTCCCAGTAGCCCTTGCCCTGGGCGATCCAGTCCTGGAGCGGGGTGAGCTCCCAGACCAGCCAGCCGGCCACGACGAAGAGCACGATCATGACCAGGCAGCCCTTGAGGCAGCCGAGGCCGGGGATCCGCACCGGGTTGGCGCTGCGGCGGCGCGGCTCGCGCGGGGCGGGCGGCTGGGGCTGCGGCTGCCGGGGCTGCTGCGGCGGGGCGTACTGCTGCTGCGGCGGCGGGGGCGCGTACTGCTGCTGCGGGGCGGGCGGCTGCGGCGGGCGGTACTGCTGCTGCCGCGGCGCGGGGCGCTGCTGCTGCTGGTACGGCGCGGGCTGCTGCTGGTGGCCCGGCGGCGGACCCTGCTGGTACGGCGGGGCCTGCGGCGGCTGCTGCGGGCGGCGCGGGGGACGGCGGCGCAGCGGGTCCTCGCTGGGGTCCAGGTACTGGACCTGGGTCTGCTCGTTGCGGTCCCGGGCGGCGGCGAGCTGGCTCTGCCAGGGGTGCGGGTCCTCCGCCGGCGGGTTCGCCGGCATGGCGGGCATGACGGCCGTCGGGTCGGCCGCGCCGCCCGGGCCGCCGGGGCTTCCGGCCGGCAGGACCGTGGTGGGGTCGGCGGAGCCGGCCGGTCCGCCGGTGGGCAGGACGCTGGTGGCGGCGGCCGGGTCGAACTGCGCGCCGGAGCCGGCCGGCAGCACCTGCGTGGGGTCGGCGGCGCCCGGGGTGGCCGGGACCTGCGCCGGGTCGGGGTCCGGGGCGAGCAGGGCGCCGACGCCCTCGGCGGCCTCGATCTGGGCGGGCGAGGAGTGGACGCCGATGCCGGCGGCGACCGTGCGCAGGCCGCGCGCCAGGTTGACGGCGCTGGGGCGCCGGGCCGGGTCCTTGCTGAGACAGCGCTCGATGACCGTCCACAGCGGTGCGGGCACGGTGGAGGGGCGCCGGGGCTCCTCGCTGAGGTGCATGTGGAGGACTTCGAGGGCGGTGCCGCCGGCGAACGGCGGGCGGCCGGTGACCAGCTCGTACAGCAGGATGCCGGCGCCGTAGATGTCGACGGCGGAGGTCTGCGGGCGGCCCTCGGCGGACTCCGGCGCCACGTACGCGGGCGTGCCGACGAACTCGTGGGTGCGGGTGAGGCCCGGGGAGTCGGCGAGGCGCGCGATGCCGAAGTCGGTGAGCATCGGGTGCATGGCGCCGTCCCGCTCGGCGACCAGCACGTTCGCCGGCTTGAGGTCGCGGTGGACGACCCCGTCGGCGTGGCTGGCGGCGAGCGCGTCGGCGATCTGCGCGGTGAGCAGGGCGGCGGCGACCGGGGTGAGCGGGCCGTTCTCCCGGAGGTAGCGGTGCAGGTCCGGGCCCTCGACCAGGTCCATGACCAGCGCCAGGACGTCGCCCTCGACGACGAGGTCGCGGGTGCGCACGATGTTCGGGTGGGTGAGCCGCAGCAGGACGGACCGCTCGCGCAGGAAGCGCATCACGATGTCCGGGTCGTTGGCCAGCTCCTCCTTGAGGACCTTGATCGCGACGGTCTCGCCCGGCTGTCCGGGCACGGCCGCCTCGGCGCCCGCCGTCTCCCGCTGGCGGGCTCGCCAGACGGTGCCCGTGGCGCCGCGGCCGAGCGGCTCCTCGAGCAGGTACTTGCTGCCGATTGGCCGCACGTCACGCGCTCCCTGCTGATCGTGGTCCTGGGTGGCCGGTCCCCGCTCGTCCGAGCCGAGCCGGGGGCCCCGGAGGTCCTCTTCTTCTCTGTTGTGACCCGTCCGGGTGTCCGACCCACTCTAGTGCCGCCGAACGGGTCACAGCCCGGTCGTCCACAGGACGATTTCCGCCGGCGCGTTCGACGCCGCCGGGTCGCCAGGGGGCGGTCCGGCCGCCCGGTGACCGCCGCCGGAATCCCACCCGGATTCCGTCCGAACTTGTCCGGAAGAAGACGCTCCTCCGGCCGGGATGGTTGCCGCACCGGCCCGGCGGGCCGGGACGACCTGGCGTTTTCGCGTCACACCCGGCGGCTCCCGACCACCGTTCAAGATCACTTCGGGCCGACCCGGCGGCGGGTTGTCCGCGGCAGGTGCGAGGATGCCTCCAGCACGTCGCATCGGTGGGGTCGGGAGCCCCCGCGCCGTGCCGACCTGTACCGGGCGACGCGTCCGTGCCGGGTGGGGGGAGACACGGGGCGGTCCCCTGCCGGGCATGTCGCGCAGAAGGGACCGCTGACGGCGATGCAGATCCGGCTGACCGTCCTCGCGCCGCACGCCGGCCACGGCGCCGGGCGCGCCTGCGACGTGCTCGTCACGGCCCCCGCGGGCACCGCCCTGTCCGCCGTGGCGTCGCCGCTCGCCGCCGCCGTCACCGGCCCCGACGCGGCCGGCACCGGCACGCCCGTGCTGTACGCGGGCGCGGAGCGGCTGGACGCCCGCCGCTGCGTGCTGGGCGAGCCGCCGCTCGTCGACGGCGCGGTCCTGGCGCTGCACGCCCCCGACCCGGACGACCGGGCCGGCCTCGACGCCACCGTCTCCTCGGCCGCCCGGCTGCACGTGGTCGCCGGCCCGGACGCGGGCGGGGTGCACCTGCTGCACGGCGGGGCGATCCGCGTGGGCCGGTCCGTGGAGGCGGACGTGCCGCTGGACGACCCGGACGTGTCCCGCGCGCACTGCACGGTGACGGTCGCCGCGGACGGCCGGGTCACCGTCGCCGACCTCGGCTCCACCAACGGCACCACCCTCGACGGCGTGTCCGTCGGCGACCGTCCGGTCCCGCTGCGCCCCGGGGCGCTGCTCCGGCTCGGCGAGTCCACCCTGCGGCTCACCGTCCCCGACGCCGCCGCGGACGCCGGGACGCTGCCGACCGCACCCGACGGCGAGGGCCACCTCCGGGTGCCCCCGCCGCAGGCCGCGCCCGCGACGGACGGGGACGCGGCCGGGGACGCGCGCGCGTGGCCCGCCCCCGCCGACGGACCGGCCCGGGACGCCGCCCCCGCCGGAGCCGGCACTCCCCCGGCCCCCGTACCCGGCCCGTCGCCCTCCTGGGCCGGTCAGGGCCCCGGCACGCACGGCTCCGCGCGCGGCGTGCCCCTGGCCGAGTCGTGGCCGGACGCCGGGCACGCGCGGGCGGGCGAGCCCGGGGACGGTGACGCGGGCGCCCCGCACAGCCGCGTCCGTACGCCCGCCGAGGGCACCGATCCGGCGACCCGCAGGACCGGCCGACGCGGGCTCGGCGCGTGGGCGCGGCGGCTCGCGGGCGGGCGCGACACGGAGACCGCGCCCGGCGCCCCCGCGGCCCCGGCCGGCCCCGAGGCGGCCCGGCCGGACGCGCCCGGCGGCACCGCGGCGCCCGACACCTGGCCCGACCCGGCCGCCGTCCTGCTGACCGCGCTCGGCCCCGGCCCCCGCCTCTGGGAGCGGACCGCCGGCCATCCCGAGGCCCTGGTCGTCCGGCTCGGCACCGCCGACCGCGCGGAGCTGTCCGGAGTGCCCGTCACCGTCGGACTGCGCGAGGCGGGCTCGCTCGGTCTCGCCGGCCCCTCGGACCGGCTGACCGGCCTGGCCCGGGCCGTGGTGGCCCAGCTGGCCGCCCTGCACTCCCCCGCCGACCTGGAGATCGTCCTCGTCAGCGCCGACCGGAACCGCCCCCTGGAGGAGCGGCGGCGCGCCTGGGGCTGGCTCGGCTGGCTCCCGCACGTGCGGCCCGCGCACGGCCAGGACTGCCGGCTGCTCCTCGCGTACGACCGCGAGCAGGCCCAGGCCCGTACGGCCGAGCTGACCCGGCGCCTCGACGACGGTCCGCTCGGGCCCGGCTGGGCCAGCGCGGACCGGGCCGCGGTCGCGGAGGCCGCCGCCCGGTACACGGGCCCGGTGACGGTCGTCGTCGTCGACGGCGACCCGGGCACGGCCGCGCTGCGCGAGACGGTGGCCCGGCTCGCGCAGGCCGGCGCGGCGGCCGGCATCCATCTGATCTGCCTCGCCGAGGCGCCCGCCGCGTCCCCGGCGTCGCCGGTCGCCGCCACCTACGAGGCGGCCTGCGCCGCCTCCCTCGCCTTCCGCGAGTGCGGGGCGGCGGCCCTGCTCAGCGGGGACGTGGCCACGGCGCTGCGGCTGCTGCGCACGTCCGGCGGGCGGGTCGCCGGCCACGGCACGGTCGGGGTCGTGGACGCGGTCTCGGTGGCCTGGGCGGAGCGTTTCGGGCGCGCGCTGGCCCCGCTGCGCACGGACTCCGCGTCGGCGGTCCCCGGGCGGGCCGCCGCGCTGCCGCCGTCCGCGCGGCTCCTGGACGAGCTGGGCCTCGCGCGGGCCACCCCGGCGTCCCTGATGGCCCGCTGGGCGTCCGCCGGGGAGGGCACGGCGGTGCTCGGCGCGGGGCCGCGCGGCCCGCTCTCCGTGGACCTCACGGCGGAGGGCCCGCACCTGCTGATCGAGGGCCCGGCGGGCAGCGGCCGCACGGAGCTGCTGCGGGCCGTCGCCGCGTCCCTGGCGGCCGGCGCCCGGCCGGACCGGCTCGGGCTGCTCCTGGTGGACGGCGCGGGCGGCGAGCGCGGCGAGGGCCTGGCGGCCTGTACGGAGCTGCCGCACGTCACCGAGCACCTGGTGGCCTCGGACCCGGTCCGGATGCGGGAGTTCGCGCAGGCGCTGGGCGCGGAGCTGAAGCGCCGCGCGGAGCTGCTGGGCGACGCGGACTTCGCCGACCGGCGGACCACGCGCGCGGTGGTCGGCCAGCGGGGCGCGAGCGCCGCCGAGGCGATGCCGCAGGGCGTCCGGGCGGCTGTCCGGCTCGCGGACGCGTCGGACCTGGAGGACCGCCCGAGCGGCCGGACCCTGCGCACGGGCGCGGGCGCGGTCGGCGACAGCCCGCCGGGGGCGCGGACGCCGTACCCGGGCGCGGACGGCGCCCGGGTGCCCCGCCCCTCCGGCGAACTGCCCTCGACCCCCAGCGACCGCCTGGCCGGCCGGGCCCACGTGGGCGACCTGCCGGCCACCTTCAACGGCCGCCCGGGCGGCCGGGCCGCCGACCTCCCCACCCGCCCCAGCGGCCGCACCCTCCGCACCGACGACGCCGACCCGGGCGACGTCGGCACCCCGCCGAGCGGCCGCACCCCGTACCCCGGCCGGTCGGACGTCCCGACCTCGGCGAGCGGCCGTACGGCGTACCCCCGCGCGGGCACGGCCTCCGGCGCCGGCGACGTCCCGGGCACGGCGAGCGGTCGCACCGCCCACCCGAACGCCTCGGACGTCCCGTCCCCCGCGAGCGGGCGCACTCCGTACCCCGGCCGCTCGTCCGACCTCCAGGACGCGACCAGCGGGCGCACGCCCCACCCCGGCCGGTCCGACCTCGCGTCCCCCGCGAGCGGGCGCACGCCGTACCCCGGGTCCGGGTCCGGGGGCGTGGAGCGGGGCGGGGGGCGCGTGCCGCGGCCGGGGAGCGAGGAGGACCACCTCCCGAGGCCCGCCGCCGCCGGCCGGCTGCCGCTGCCGCGGCTCGTCGTGCTCGTGGACGACTTCGACGCCCTGGTCGCGCCCGCGCTGGGCGCGCCGGGGCGGCCCGCCGCGGGGTCCGTCGTCCGGGCCCTGGAGGCGGTCGCGCGGCACGGCGAACGGCTCGGAGTGCACCTGATCGCGACCTCGGCCCGGCCGGACCGGACCGTCGACACCGACCTGGCGCACGGCGCCCGGCTGCGCGTGGTGCTCGACGCGCCGGCGAGCGCGCCGGGGCCCGACGTGCCCGCGCCGGGCCGGGGCCGGCTGGGCCATCCGGACGGGCGGGTGACGCCGTTCCAGGCGGGCCGGATCACGGGCCGGATCCCCCGCACGGCGACGCTGCGGCCGACGGTCGTCCCGCTGGAGTGGGAACGGATGGGCGACCCGCCCGCTCGCCGACCGGTCCGCGAACTGGGCAACGGCCCGACGGACCTGGCCCTCCTGGCCAGCGCCCTCGACCGCGCGGCCCGCTCGGTGGAGGCCGCCCCGGTTCCGCCGCTCACCCACGCCTGACGCGTACGGGGCGGGGCCCGGCCGAGGGAGAAGGGCTCAGGCCCCCGGGAACAGCGTGCGCAGGCCCGCGAGCGCCGCGCGGGTGAGGTCGTCGACGTACCCCTCGGGGAGGTCCGTGCGGGCGACGACGAGGCGCCAGTAGAGGGGGCCCACGACGAGGTCGAGCGCGCGGGCGGGGTCGGTGCCCTCGGGGAGTTCGCCGCGGGCGACCGCCTCGCGGACGATCTGGGCGACGACGCCCTCCTGCCCGTCGAGGAGCGCCGTGCGGACGGGCTCGGCGATCTCGGGCTGCCGGGCGGCCTCCACGAGGAGTTCGGGGATGACCTGCGAGGCGATCGGGTGCCGCAGGGCGTGCGAGGCGACGGTGAGCAGGGCCCGTACGTCCCCTTCCAGCGAGCCGGTGGCGGGCGCCGGCAAGCCCTGCGCGGCGACGGCCCCGACGAGGTCGAGGACGAGCGCGAGCTTGGACTTCCAGCGCCGGTAGACGGCGGTCTTCCCCACCCCCGCGCGGCGCGCGATGCCCTCGATGGACATCCGGGCGAAGCCGACGGCGGCGAGTTCCTCGAAGACGGCCGCGCGGATGGCCTCGGTGACGTCCTCGCGGAGCACGGCGGCTCCTGCGGGGACACGACGGGGCGTGGGGGTGCTCATACCGCATCCTAACCAGCGGCCACGTCACGACGATACGGTTGCGTTCCGACGTAACCGCGACCTACCCTCGACCACACGACGATACGAAACCGTTTCGACGTGACGTACGCGTCGTCACGACGCAGGGAAGCCACCCGCGCGCCCCACCGCCCCGCCACCCCGCCCCCGCCGAAAGCGCCCGCACGTGACCCTGACACTGCCCCCGCCGCCGACCGCCC
>JOFO01000037.1 GCA_000721275.1 Microtetraspora glauca
CTCGCACTGGAACGGCTACAAGCTCGACTTCAGCAAGTACACGTGCCTCGGGAACTACATCAAGAACACGTTCACCTACATCGGCGTCCGCGGCGACGGTGCCCCGCAGTGGCGCTCCGGCGCCGGTAACGTCTACGCCGACGAGGGCAACCACTGGGACGTGACCTTCTACAACTGCGGCGGCTGCTGAACCGGCCGCCCCACCGCGCGCGGGTCCCCCCAGCCCGGGGGCCCGCGCGCCGCCTTTGTAGGACCCCCACAAGCAAAAGGGGTCTCCGGCTGTGGACTCGCGCCCCGGCCCCCACGGTTCTGTCCGTCCCCGCCAGGAATCGACACGCGAGACTGTACGGAGTCGACGGCGGGGTTTCCTTGGTCCAGTTCGTAGGGTCGGTACATGACCCTTGTCGACGAGATCCCGAGCGAGCCCACCGACGCACGTGGCCGCGTCGCCGAACTGCACGTCCTGCGCCAGCAGGCGCTGGCCGGCCCCAGCGAGCGCGCGACCGAGGCCCAGCACGCGAAGGGCAAGCTGACCGCGCGCGAGCGCATCGAGCTGCTCCTCGACCCGGGTTCCTTCAACGAGGTCGAGCAGCTGCGCCGGCACCGCGCCCAGGGATTCGGCCTGGAGGCCAAGAAGCCCTACACCGACGGCGTCATCACCGGCTGGGGCACCGTCGAGGGCCGCACGGTCTTCGTCTACGCCCACGACTTCCGGATCTTCGGCGGCGCCCTCGGCGAGGCCCACGCCACCAAGATCCACAAGATCATGGACATGGCCATCGCGGCCGGTGCCCCGCTGGTCTCCCTCAACGACGGCGCCGGCGCCCGCATCCAGGAGGGCGTCTCCGCCCTCGCCGGCTACGGCGGCATCTTCCAGCGCAACACCCGGGCGTCCGGCGTCATCCCGCAGATCAGCGTGATGCTCGGCCCGTGCGCCGGCGGCGCCGCCTACAGCCCGGCCCTCACCGACTTCGTCTTCATGGTCCGCGAGACCTCGCAGATGTTCATCACCGGCCCGGACGTCGTCAAGGCGGTCACCGGCGAGGAGATCACCCAGAACGGCCTCGGCGGCGCCGACGTGCACGCCGAGACCTCCGGCGTCGCGCACTTCGCGTACGACGACGAGGAGACCTGCATCGCCGAGGTCCGCTACCTCCTGTCGATGCTCCCGCAGAACAACCGCGAGAACCCGCCGGCCGTCGCCTCCGAGGACCCGGCCGACCGCCGCTCCGACGTCCTGCTCGACCTCGTGCCCGCCGACGGCAACCGCCCGTACGACATGCACAAGGTCATCGAGGAGCTCGTCGACGACGGCGACTACCTGGAGGTCCACGAGCGCTGGGCCCGCAACATCATCTGCGCCCTCGCCCGCCTCGACGGCCAGGTCGTCGGCATCGTCGCCAACCAGCCGCAGTCCCTCGCCGGCGTCCTCGACATCGAGGCGTCCGAGAAGGCCGCCCGCTTCGTGCAGATGTGCGACGCCTTCAACATCCCGATCATCACCCTTCTGGACGTCCCCGGCTTCCTGCCCGGCGTCGACCAGGAGCACGGTGGAATCATCCGCCACGGCGCCAAGCTGCTGTACGCCTACTGCAACGCGACCGTGCCCCGGATCTCGCTGATCCTGCGCAAGGCCTACGGCGGCGCCTACATCGTCATGGACTCCCAGTCCATCGGCGCCGACCTGACGTACGCCTGGCCCACCAACGAAATCGCGGTCATGGGCGCCGAGGGCGCCGCCAACGTGATCTTCCGCAAGCAGATCGCCGAGGCCGAGGACCCCGAGGCCATGCGCTCCCGCATGGTCAAGGAGTACAAGGCCGAGCTGATGCACCCGTACTACGCGGCCGAGCGCGGCCTCGTCGATGACGTCATCGACCCCGCCGACACCCGCCAGGTGCTCATCCGGTCCCTCGCCATGCTCCGCACCAAGCACGCCGACCTGCCGTCCCGCAAGCACGGCAACCCGCCGCAGTAAGACTTCAGCAAGGAGTCCACCGAAGTGACCACGCCTGCCACAGCCAACCTGCTCCGCGTCGAGAAGGGCCACGCCGACCCCGAGGAGCTGGCCGCCATCACCGCGGTCCTGCTCGCCCGGGCCGCCACCCAGCCCGAGCCGGCCGCCGCCCGCCACGGCCGCAGCACCGCCGGCTGGCGCCGCCTGGAGCGCGAGAACGGCTTCCGCGCCCCGCACAGCTGGCGCTGACGCCCCCGGCACACGCGAAAGGGCCCCCGCTCCTGACAGGAGCGGGGGCCCTTCCGCGTGGCGGTGCCACCGGGAGCCCGGCGGGACGGTTACCGCAGGCGGGCCATGAGGGCGTGCTCGACGAGGGTGATGAGCGCGCTCTTGGCGTCCGCGCGGTGGCGGGCGTCGGTGGTGATGATGGGGGTGTCGGGGCCGGATGCCCGCGGACGCGGACGTCATGACGGCCTCGGTACGCAGCGGGTTGATCTCCGAGACGGCGCCGACGAACGTGGTCTTGCCCACGCCGAAGCCGCCCGCCACCACGATCTTCGCGCTGGTGGTAGAACGGGCCGCGCCGCCGCTAGAGCTTGCGAAGTCCACTGAGCACCCTTTCGAGCAGTGTCACGTCTGGCTGACCGCCGGCGGCCTCGTCGCCGCCGGGCTGGTGAATGGCGACAAGTCCGGCCTCGGCCAGGTCGGCGACGAGGATCCGGGCAACGCCGAGGGGGATGGAGAGAAGGGCCGAGATCTCGGCGACCGACTTGATCTCGAAGCACAGCCGGCAGATCCGCTGGTGCTCGGGCAACTGCCCCTGCAGCCGGGACGGATCGGCGGTCGTGCTGACCAGCGCCTCGATGGCGAGCTGGTAACGCGGCCGGGTGCGGCCGCCGGTCATCGCGTACGGACGCACGAGCGGGTTGTGCCCGCCGCCGGCGCCCGCGCCGCCCGCGGCACGCTGGGCCACCGGCTGCGCCTGCTGCTGCGGCTGCCCGTAGGGCTGGTGGACACCCTGTCTGCTGGGCGCGGAAGGGAAGTTGTACCGGTTCTGCGCGGCGTCGCCGTGCGGCGCCTGATGCGCGTCGAAACCGTTGTAGGGGTTCGCCCCCGGGGGTGTTCCCACGTCTCCTCCTCCGACTGCTTCGCGGTCCATGTCCCTTGGAGCCGCGTCACCGCACCCTAACGGTGCGGTGACCTGAAACGCACTCTGTGTCTGTTAGTTGAGAAGACTTCCCTGGAGCTCCGCCCGCAGGTCCGGGGTGAGGACCGAGCCCGCCCGGTCCACCAGCAGGGCCATCTCGTAGCCCACGAGGCCGATGTCCGACTCCGGGTGGGCCAGCACGGCCAGCGAGGAGCCGTCCGAGACCGACATGATGAAGAGGAAGCCGCGCTCCATCTCCACCACGGTCTGGTTGACCGCGCCGCCCTCGAAGATCCGGGAGGCGCCCGCCGTCAGCGAGGTCAGCCCGGACGCGACCGCCGCCAGCTGGTCGGCACGGTCCCGGGGGAACCCCTCGGACATGGCCAGCAGGAGACCGTCGGCGGAGACCACCACCGTGTGGGACACCCCGGGGGTGTTGTCCACGAAGTTGGTGATCAACCAGTTCAGATTCTGCGCCGCCTGGCTCATCGCGCTCACACTAACGCTCCTGGTTGTAGGTATTGCCCGGGCCGAGGCCCGATCCGTTCGTGTCCGACCCCGCGGTGCGTCCCTGCTGGACGCCCCGGCGCAGGTTGCTCAACCTGCCCCGGACGTCCTCGGGCGCGCGGGAGACCTGGGGGCCGCCCTGCGGGGTCTGCTCCGCGGTGCCCTCGACCAGGTTGGCCTTGGGGACGCGCCGGGGGAGACCGGACGGAGTGACCCCGCCCGCCTTCGGCTCGCGGAGCTTCTTGGCCTGCTCCCAGCGCTCGTCATTGGCCGAGCGCCACTCGCCGGAGCCGTCGTTCTGGTGCTGCTGCTGGTCCTGCCCCACCGGCGGGGCGGGCTGGGCCGGCGGCGCGGGCCGCTGCGCCTGCGGCGCCTGCGGGGCGGCACCGCCGCGGCGCGGCAGACCGGCGTCGGTCAGTCCGCTGCCGGTGTCCGGAACGGGACTGGGAGCCGGGGCCGGACGGTCGAAGCCTACGCGCTCGGCGCCCTGTTCGGGAGCGGCCTGCGAAGATTCCGATTCCGGCTGGTAACCCTGGTCGAAAGCACCCTGGTAGGAGCCCTGCGCGGGCCACTCGTCCTGGTGGGAACGGCCTTCGAACGCCTGGTCGTAACCGGAGTGGGCCTGCTCCTGGGTGCCGTACGGGGCTTCCGCATACGCCTGCTGCGGGTACGCCTCGGACTGCTGTCCGTACCCCGCGTGCTCCTCGTAGCCCTGCTGCTGGGGGTAGCCGTAGCCGTCCTGCGGCTGCTGCTCGTAGCCCTGGGCGTACTCCTGGCCGTACTCGCCGGCGTACTCCTGGGCCTGGCCCTGCTGCTCGTACTCCTGGACCGGGGCCTGCTGCCCGTACTCCTGCGGGTACTCCTGGCCGTAGCCCTGCTCCTGGGCGTACTCGCCGCCCTGCCCGGACTCCTCGTACGGCGTCCCCTCGCCGCCGTGCACCTGGGCCTCCAGGGCCGCGCGGCGCTCCTCGCGCATCAGCGAGCGGTTGACCGGGTCGAGGCTGCGGCCGTCGGCCTGCTCGTACCGCGAGTCGTCGAAGCCGAGCTCGGCGGCGGTCCGCATCGGGGCCGCGGACTCGAAGCCGCCCTGCTGCTGCTGAGGGATCATCTGCGAGACGGTGAAGTCGTCCTGCACCGGCTGCTCGCCACCGCCACCGTGCGTGATCGCGTCCGGCAGCATGACCAGCGAGGTGGTGCCGGCCTGCTCGCCCGAGGGGCGCAGCTGGACCCGGATGCCGTGCCGGTCGGACAGCCGGCCGACCACGAAGAGGCCCATGCGCTGGGAGACGGCCACGTCCACGGTCGGCGGGTTCGCCAGCTTGTGGTTGATGTCCGCGAAGTCCTCGGCGGTGAGGCCGATGCCCTTGTCGTGGATCTCGACCATCACGCGGCCGTCGGGGAGACGGGTCGCGGTGACGCGGACCTTGGTCTGCGGGGAGGAGAACGTGGTGGCGTTCTCCAGCAGCTCGGCGAGCAGGTGCACGAGGTCGGTCACGGCCTGGCCGTGGATCTCGGCGTCCGGCACGCCGGCGATCTCGATGCGCTCGTACTGCTCCACCTCGGAGGAGGCGGCGCGGAGCACGTCGACCAGCGGGACCGGCTGGTCCCAGCGGCGGCCCGGCTCCTCGCCGGCGAGAACGAGGAGGTTCTCGCCGTTGCGGCGCATGCGGGTCGCGAGGTGGTCCAGCTTGAAGAGGTTCTCCAGCTGGTCCGGGTCGGCCTCGTTGTTCTCCAGGTCGGTGATGAGGGTCAGCTGGCCCTCGATCAGCGACTGGTTGCGGCGCGACAGGTTGGTGAAGATCGCGTTGACGTTGCCGCGGAGCATGGCCTGCTCGGCGGCGAGCCGGACGGCCTCGCGGTGGACCTGGTCGAAGGCCCGGGCGACCTCGCCGATCTCGTCCTGCGAGTCGATCGGGATGGGCTGGACGCGGGTGTCGACCCGGCCCGGCTCGGTCCGGGACAGCTGGTCGACCAGCATCGGCAGGCGCTGCTCGGCGATGCCGAAGGCCGCGGTGCGCAGCTCGCGCATCGAGCGGCTCATCTGGCGGGCCATCATCCCGGCCAGGATGAAGGCGGCGAGCAGGGCGATCACGACGGCGGCGCCGGTGACCCAGGCGTCGGTCTGGGCGTCGGAGGAGATGGCGGTGGCCTCGGCCACGGCCTTGTCGACGAGGGTCTTCTCGACCTCGCTGTAGCCGTCGAACTTGGCGGTGGCGATCGCCAGCCAGGCGTCGGCGGTGATGCCCTGGGCGGAGAGGGCCTTGACCGCGTCCGCGTCCTCGGCGGAGCCGATCAGGCCGGCGACGCCGGAGTAGACCGAGCCGTCCTTGCCCTTGGGCAGGGTGACGTCGGCGGCCCGCATCTTCTTCTCGCCCTCGGCGGCCTTGCCGGCCATCACCTTCTTCAGGCGCTCGACGTCCTCGGCCGTGCCACCGGAGTTGTACTCGCCGAGGGCGATCTGCTCCAGGTAGTTGTACGAGTTGAAGGCGACCGACTGCTGGGCGAAGACGGAGTCCTTGGCGCTGGGCCGGACGAGCAGGTGGGTGCCGATGGAGCGCTGGAGCGAGCCGGCGGCCTTCGCGAGCTGGATGGCGTAGACGGTCCGGCCGTAGCTGGTGATGTTGCCGGTGCCCAGGCCGAGCTCGTTGGAGAACTCCATGAGGTAGTGCTGGACGCCGGTGTAGCCGAGCTGGGTGTTCACCGGGTCGAGCGCGGCCGTGTAGGCGGCCTTGCGGAGCGCGGCGAGCTTGGGCTCCTCGTTCTTGAACGCCTGGAGGCGCCGTTCGAGGCCCTGCCCCGACGGCATGTTCTTGACGGCCTCGTCGAACTTCGCGCGGGCCGCGTCGGTGGCGGCGTACGCCCGGGTGATGTCCTCGCCGCCGCGGTCCTTGCCGGCCAGCAGCGGGGCCGCGGTCAGGTCGCGCTCGTCGAGCAGGGCGGTGGAGTACTCCGAGGCGGCGCGCACGATGAGCGCCGTCTTCTCGGCGTCCTGGGCCTCCTGCCAGGTGTCGATCGACCCCTTCACCTGGAAGCCGCCCATGACCAGGCCGACGAGCACGGGTATGAGGAGGATCGCGTTCAGGCGGGTGGGCACGCGCCAGTTGCGCGGGGACAGCCGGCTGGAGCTGCCCCGGGGGGCGGGTGCGGGCGCGGGCGTCACCGGTACGTCCGCGGGCGACACCGCGCCGCGCGACGGCGGGGTGAAGTTGCCCCGCGCCTCCTGCTCCGCGGAGCCATCCATGCTGCGCCTCACTCGACCAACAACCTCTCGGCGTCGGCACCTACGTCGTGCCGGTGTTTCGTTCAGGGCCGTACTACTCGGGAGTTCATGAATTGCAGCACGTGAAGGGGGTCCGTTCCAAACACTGGGACGGGGCCCCGGTCCGTGGCCCACGCCTCGCATAAAACGGGCATAAAGAGCGAGCCCCGCCAAATGGCGGGGCTCATGTGAGCGCAGCGACACCGACCGGATGCGTCGGGTGTCCGAGACGCCCCCGATTCTCTGTCGAAATGTTATGAAGCCCGGGCCGGCCGTGGCGAAGGCCACAGCCGCCCTCCGGACGGCCCGGTCCCGGGGCATATGACAACTGCCCTGGTGAGCGGCCTACTTGAGGCGGGCCATGAGGGCGTGCTCGACGAGGGTGATGAGCGCGCTCTTGGCGTCCGCGCGGTGGCGGGCGTCGGTGGTGATGATGGGGGTGTCGGGGCCGACGATCTTCGCGCTGGTGGTCGGTCTGGCCGCGCCGTCGTTAGAGCTTGCGAAGTCCACTGAGCACCCTTTCGAGCAGTGTCACGTCCGGCGTGCCGCCGGCTTCTCCGTTGCCCGGCTGGTGGATGGCCACCATGCCCGCCTCGGCCAGGTCGGCCACGAGGATCCGGGCGACACCGAGCGGCATCGACAGCAGGGCGGACACCTCGGCCACCGACTTGACCTCACGGCACAGGTGGCAGATGCGCTGGTGCTCGGGCAGGAGCGTGGCGAGGTGCGCCGGGTCGGCCGTGGTGCTGACCAGCGCCTCGATGGCGAGCTGGTAGCGCGGCCGGGTCCGGCCGCCGGTCATCGCGTACGGACGGACCAGCGGCTGGTCGCCCTCATGACCGTACGGATCGTCCAGGGACGAGCCGCCGTACGGATCGTGAGTGGCGGGGGGCGGGGTCATGAATCCTCCGGGCGTGACAGCAAGCCTTCTGCCGTCTGATGGGGCCGGTGGGGGGCCGGATGGGGCGGCCGGACGATTGAACGGTGCCGGGGGCGGTACGTGTGGGGGACGTACCGCCCCGTCGGGGGGAGAGGTGCTGGGGGCGGGTGGGGACCGCTAGTGCAGCAGGCTGCCCTGGAGCTCCGCGCGGAGATCCGGGGTGAGGACGCTGCCGGCCCGGTCGACCAGCAGCGCCATCTCGTAGCCCACGAGGCCGATGTCGCACTCCGGGTGCGCGAGCACGGCCAGCGAGGATCCGTCCGAGACCGACATGAGGAAGAGGAAGCCGCGCTCCATCTCCACCACGGTCTGCGCCACGGGACCGCCCTCGAAGATCCGGGAGGCGCCCGCGGTCAGCGAGGTGAGCCCGGACGCGACCGCCGCCAGCTGGTCGGCACGGTCGCGGGGGAATCCTTCGGACATGGCAAGGAGCAGACCGTCGGCGGAGACCACCACCGTGTGCGACACCCCGGGGGTGTTGTCCACGAAGTTGGTGATCAACCAGTTCAGGTTCTGCGCCGCCTGGCTCATCGCGCTCAACTATCGCTCCTGCTGGTGGTTCGGACCGAGGTGGAAGCTACCCGTGGTCGAGTTGCCCGCCTGCCGGCCCTGCTGGATGCCGCGGCGCAGGTTGGTGAGCCGGCCACGGACGTCGTCGGGTGCACGCGAGACCTGGGGGCCGGCCGTGTGGGCCTGCTCCTGTGCGGTCCCGGGTACGAGGTTGGCCTTCGGCACGCGGCGCGGAAGACCGGAGGTGGTGACCCCGCCGGCGGAGGGCTTGCGCGCCCGCTCGGCCTGGCGCACCAGGTCGTCGTTGGGCGAGGGCCGCCAGCCGGCGGCCGCGCCCTGGCGCCCGCCGTCGCCGGCCGGACGCGGACCCGCCGGGGCGGGCTGCTGCACGACCGGGGTCGGCATCGTCCGGTCGACCTCGGGCATCCGCTGCTGCGGCGCCTGGCCCGGGGCCTGCTGCTGCCCCTGCTCCTGCTGGAACCAGTTGGTCTCCAGCGTGTCGTACAGCGGGGTGCGCCCGTCGCCCGCGGACGGCGCCGGAGGCAGTGCCTCCGGGCGGCGCGGCCGGCCGAGCTGCGGCTGCCGCGGCTCGGGCGCGGCCTGCGGGGACGGCTGCTGCGGGGCCTGGGGGAGACCCGGCTGCGGCGGCGCGAACCCGTTGCCGGCGGGCCGGCGGGGGGCCGGCGCCTGCGGCTGCTGCTGTGCCTGCGGTACGAAGGGCTGGTCGCCGTAGGCCGGACGGTCCTGGTACTGCGGGGCCTGCGGCTGCTGCGGGGCGCCGAAGTCCGGGCGCGGGAACTGGCCGGTGGAGCCGGGTCCCTGGGGCGCCTGGTGCTGCTGGTGCTGGGGGGCCTGCGGGGCCTGGGGGGCTCCGAAGTCCGGGCGTGGGAACTGCGCGGTGGACGCCGGGTCCTGGTACTGCGGGGCCTGCGGCTGCTGCGGGGCGCCGAAGTCCGGCCGCGGGAACTGGCCCGTGGAGCCCGGGCCCTGCGGCGCGCCGGGCGCGGCGAAGGAACCGGTGGTCTCGGCGTCGTCGTGGCCGCGCGGGGCGTCCAGCGGCGTCATGTCCTGCTGCGGGCGGCGCACCGGCTGCTGCGCGGCGGGGTCGCTGCCCCAACTCGTCCCCTGCGGGCGCTGCGGCTGCGGGTTCCCGCCGGGCAGCTCGGCGCGCGGGAAGCCGTTCGGCGCACCGAGCGGGTCCTGCTGCCGGGGAGCCTGCGGGTTCTGCGGAGCCTGCGGGTGCTGCGGGTTCTGGGGCGCCTGTGGGTTCTGGGGGTCCTGCGGGCGGCCGCCCCACACGTCCGTGCGGGACGGGATGGCGCTGGCCGCGCCGCCGATGAGACCGGCACCGGGGCCGGGCTGGGGGAGCTGCGGCAGCTGGCCGGTCTGCTCCAGGCGCGCGTCGGCCGGCTGGGGCTGCTGCTGCTGCGGCTGCAGCGGGGCCGGGGCCTGCGGGTTCTGCGGCGCGCCGTCCCGGGCGGGCAGCGCGGTCCGCGGTCCGCCCGCCGCGCCGACCTGCGGACGCGCGGCGCCCGGGCCGGCGCCGAGGCGGCCGGCCGGAGCGGACGGGCCGCCGAGACCGGGGCGTCCGGCACCCGGACCACCGGCCGCGCCGGGACCGCCGGCGAGCCGGCCGCCGGGGGCGCCGCCCTGCGGGGACGCGCCCTGCGCGCCGGGACCGCTCTTCGGGGCCGGCTTGCGGCCGCCCTGGGCGACGTCGACCGGGAGCATGACGAGCGCGGTGGTGCCGCCCGAGTCGGACGGGCGCAGCTGGATGCGGATGCCGTGCCGCAGGGACAGGCGGCCGACCACGAAGAGGCCCATGCGCCGGGAGACGGAGACGTCCACGGTGGGCGGCGAGGCGAGCCGCTCGTTGATCGCCGCCAGGTCCTCGGGGGAGAGGCCGATGCCGGTGTCGTGGATCTCGACCAGCACGCGCCCGTCGGGCAGCGCGTGGCCGGTGACCCGGACCTTGGTCTGCGGGGAGGAGAACGAGGTGGCGTTCTCCAGCAGCTCGGCGAGGAGGTGCACGAGGTCGTTGACGACCCGGCCGGCGACGTCCGTCGCCGGGACCGCGGCCAGTTCGATGCGCTCGTACTGCTCCACCTCGGAGGCGGCGGCGCGGAGCACGTCGACCAGCGGGACCGGGCGGGTCCAGCGGCGGCCCGGCTCCTCGCCGGCGAGGACGAGGAGGTTCTCGCCGTTCCGGCGCATGCGGGTCGCGAGGTGGTCGAGCTTGAAGAGCGAGGACAGCTGGTCCGGGTCGGCCTCGCGGGACTCCAGCTCGGAGATGAGCGAGAGCTGGCGCTGGATGAGACCCTGCGAACGGCGCGAGAGGTTGGTGAACATCGCGTTGACGTTGCCCCGGAGGAGGGCCTGCTCGGCGGCGAGGCGGACGGCCTCGCGGTGCACGTCGTCGAAGGCCGCGGCCACCTGGCCGATCTCGTCGCGGGAGTGCACGCCGACGGACTCGACGGAGGTGTCGACGTCCTGCGGGTCCGCCTCGGAGAGCTGCTTGACGAGCTCGGGCAGGCGTTCCTGGGCGACCTTGGTGGCGGTGTCCTGGAGCCGGCGCAGCGAGCGGATCATGGACCGGGCCACGACGAACGCGCCGATCAGCGAGACGCCGAGGACGAGCAGGATCAGCGCACCGTTGATGATGGCCTCGCGCTGCGACTCCTGCCGCAGCTCACGGGCCATCGTCTCCATCTCGCCGAGGAGCTGGTTCTCGATGCGGCTCATGGCCGCAATCTTCGTCTCGTACTCGTCGGTGAAGTTCAGGTAGCCGCGGGCCGACTTCGGGGCTCCGATGGCGGTCTCGGAGGAGAGCACGCGCTCGGCGTACTTCTCGGCGTCCACGATCGTGGGGTTGCCGGTGCGCAGCGAGTCGGTGAGGTCGGTGGCGTCGCCGCCGGTGCCCTCGTAGATCGCCGTGAAGGTCTTGAAGGCGTTGTTCTCACTCTTGAGCGCGGCCTCGCCGTAGAGGCGGTCACCGGGCTTGAACCGGCCGCGGCCCTTGTCGCTGGCCGGCAGGGCGCCCGCGATGATCGCCTGCTGGATGGAGGCGTACTCCTTGGCGGACGAGAACGCGGCGAGCGCGCGGGTCCGCTTGATCATCTCGGGGTTGCTGGTCGCCTGCGCCATGTCCTGCGAGAGGCTGAGCAGCGAGCGGATGAGGCGGCTGTACGCCTCGACGGTCACGGACTGCTGGACGCCGTCCTTGTAGGCGTTCGTCCGGATGTTGTGGAGGTCGATGACCTGCCCGGCGATGGTGCCGACGTTGGACCGGATGCTCTGCAGCGCCTCGTCGTCGTCGCTGTTCGGGATGGCCCGGGTGGCGTCGAGGAAGGCGTCGTAGGAACGGTCCGTACGGCGGCGGGGGTTGGCGATCTGGTAGTCGCTGGTCGGCCGCCCGTTGGCGAGCGGGCCGGCCGAGAGGTCGCGCTCGGCCTGGAGGGCCTGGGCGAGCGCGGTCGCCTCACGGGTCAGCTTGGTCAGCAGCTGCATGTGGTCGAGCTGCTGCATGTCCTGCAGCGACTCGTTGATGCGGATGCCGCCGAGGCTGGTGGCCGCGACCACGGGGAGGGTCAGCAGGGCCACGAGACGCGTGGAGATGCGCCAGTTGCGCAGGGCTATTCGGGAGCCCGTCGCGTTCTCGGCGGCGACGGGGGCGGTGCCCTTCTCGCCGCGCGGCGCGCCGCTCTCCTCGCCGGGTGCCGCCGACGGGCCGGACCGGCGTGCGGAGCCGTCGCCGGACTCGCCGGCCGGCCGTGCGGCCTTGCCCGGGTTCCTGCCCTGGCCGCCCGGACCGGGCGCCTGCTGGGCGGAGTGCGGGGCCGCGGGACCGCGATCGGTCCCGGCACGCGGTTCCTGCTCCGACGGAGCCTCCGCGCGGCCCTTGCGGGCCTGGGCGGAGCCCGCGCCATCCCTCTTGAAACGTCCCTGCACTAGCGTCGCAACCTCTGGACCAGGCGTCCTTCCGGGGTGGACCCGGAGCGGACGGTGTCGGCGTCGATGGGGACGCGTCGGCGCGCCCCAGGTGGTCGTCGGTGACCGGCGCAGATCCCCCTTCTCCGCCACTCGGCCGGCGCTGCGTTGCGCCCCCTGCGTGCCGGCGTCGAACCCGCGGCGGTGCGTGGAATTCCAGCACAGTGCCGGATCTCCAACAAGGGCCGAGGTCTATACCGGGAGGGGGATGACAACCCGTGCGCGGGAGGTCACCGCGTGTAGAAGATGATCACGGAGGATTCGGGCGTATCACCCCCAATGGCCCGGCGTCCTCGTGTGTCCCAGTCGCCATGATCAGGAGCGGAATGGAGGGTTCAATGGCGGAATGTCCCTTTCCGTGACCTGACATGCCGGTCCGTAATGACCGGAATATCCGGCCAGTGGTGAGCAAACTCACATGGGAATGGATGTCTCAGCCATGCATTCGAAGGGAACCCCTTGATTTAGCCTGACGCTTTGCACCATCATCCCCGCGCCCGCACGGGCGCCCGTCCCGGAACAAGGTCTGCCAGCGCGATGACTGCACCCACCCCCGCCACCACGGCCAACCCGCGCCGCTCCACCCTCGCCCACCTCGAGGACGCCGCCGCCCTGGGCCGCGGCGCCACCCCCGAGTACGCGACCGAGCTGCCCGGCACCACCGCCAACCCGCGCCGCACCGTCCTCATGCAGGCCCCCGCCCCGCACGTGCCGGCCTACCTCGCCGAGGTCTGATCCCGGCGTCCGCCCGCCCGCCACCGGCGATATCCGCCGGTCGGCCGCCCCGCGCCGCGTTAGCCTGGAGCGTCAGACTCCAGCCAGTACCAAGTGAGGGGCGACAGCACTCGTGCGCATCGCCAGATTCTCCATCGACGGCAATGTCGCCTTCGGCGCGGTCGAGGGCGAGGGGACCGTCGAGTCCGGCGGCCTCGTCCTCGACATCATCAAGGGCATCCCGTACACCGACTTCGAGCTCAGCGGCACCAAGGTCCCGCTGAGCAAGGTACGGCTCCTGCCGCCGGTGCTCCCCAACAAGGTCGTGGCCATCGGCCGCAACTACGCGGAGCACGCCAAGGAGCTCGGCAACGAGGTCCCCGAGGTCCCGGTCGCCTTCTTCAAGCCGACCACCTCCGTCATCGGCCCCGGCGACGCCATCGAGTTCCCCTCCTTCTCCAGCGAACTGCACCACGAGGCCGAACTGGCCGTGGTGATCGGCCGCATGTGCCGCGAGGTGCCCCGGGAGCGCGTCAAGGACGTGATCTTCGGCTACACCTGCGCCAACGACGTGACCGCCCGCGACGTCCAGAAGCGCGAGGCCCAGTGGGCCCGCGCCAAGGGCTTCGACACGAGCTGCCCGCTGGGCCCCTGGGTGGAGACCGACCTCGACCCGAGCGACCTCGCCGTCCAGGCCACGGTCAACGGCGAACAGCGCCAGCTCGGTCGGACGAGCGACATGATCCGCTCCATCGAGGACCTGGTCGTCCACATCACCGAGGCCATGACACTGCTCCCCGGCGACGTCATCCTCACCGGCACCCCCGCCGGGGTCGGCCCCCTCACCGTCGGCGACGAGGTCGCCGTCACCATCGAAGGCATCGGCACTCTCACCAACAGGGTGATCAAGCGTGGCTAACGCGAACCTCCGCGTCCGTTTCTGTCCGTCCCCGACCGGCAACCCCCATGTGGGCCTGGTCCGCACCGCCCTCTTCAACTGGGCGTTCGCCCGGCACCACCAGGGCACCATGGTCTTCCGCATCGAGGACACCGACGCGGCCCGCGACTCCGAGGAGTCGTACGAGCAGCTGCTGGACTCCCTCAAGTGGCTCGGCCTCGACTGGGACGAGGGCCCCGAGGTCGGCGGCCCGCACGCCCCGTACCGCCAGTCGCAGCGCATGGACATCTACAAGGACGTCGCCGACAAGCTGCTCGCCGGCGGCTACGCGTACCGCTGCTACTGCACCACCACCGAGCTCGACGAGCGCCGCGAGGCCGCCCGCGCCGCCGGGAAGCCCTCCGGCTACGACGGCCACTGCCGCGAGCTGTCCGCCGAGCAGGTCGCGCAGTACGAGGCCGAGGGCCGCGAGCCGATCGTCCGCTTCCGGATGCCCGACGAGGCCATCACCTTCACCGACCTGGTCCGCGGCGAGCTCACCTTCACCCCCGAGAACGTGCCGGACTACGGCATCCTCCGGGCCAACGGCGCCCCGCTGTACACCCTGGTCAACCCGGTCGACGACGCCCTCATGGAGATCACCCACGTCCTGCGCGGCGAGGACCTGCTCTCCTCCACCCCCCGCCAGATCGCCCTCTACAAGGCGCTCATCGAGCTGGGCGTCGCCAAGGAGATCCCCGCCTTCGGCCACCTGCCGTACGTGATGGGCGAGGGCAACAAGAAGCTCTCCAAGCGCGACCCGCAGGCGTCCCTCAACCTCTACCGGGAGCGCGGCTTCCTCCCCGAGGGCCTGCTGAACTACCTCTCCCTCCTCGGCTGGTCCTTCTCCGCCGACCAGGACCTCTTCACCATCCCCGAGATGGTGGAGAGGTTCGACATCTCCGACGTCAACGCCAACCCGGCCCGCTTCGACCTGAAGAAGGCCGAGTCCATCAACGCGGACCACATCCGCATGCTGGACGTGAAGGCGTTCGCCGAGGCGTGCGAGCCCTGGCTCCAGGCCCCGCACGCCCCCTGGGCCCCCGAGGACTTCGACCGCGCGGCCTGGGAGCGGATCGCCCCGCACGCCCAGACCCGCCTCACCGTCCTCTCCGAGATCACGGCCAACGTCGACTTCCTCTTCCTGGCCGAGCCGGTCTTCGACCAGCCCTCGTGGGACAAGGCGATGAAGGGCGAGCCCGCGGCCCTGCTGACCACCGCCCGGGAGAAGCTGGAGTCGGCCGACTGGACCGACCCCGAGTCGCTCAAGAACGCCGTCCTCGCCGCCGGCGAGGCCCACGGCCTCAAGCTCGGCAAGGCCCAGGCCCCGGTCCGCGTCGCCGTCACCGGCCGCACCGTCGGCCTCCCCCTCTTCGAGTCCCTGGAGATCCTGGGCAAGGAGAAGACCCTGGCCCGCGTCGACGCGGCCCTCGCGAAGCTCGCCGCGTAAGCGGCGCGACCCGCGTCCCACGACGGGGGCGGCGCCCGGAGCACTTCCGGGCGCCCCCCCCGTCGGCGTACCGTCGGGGCATGAGCATCCGGGCCGTCGTCTGGGACGTGGACGACACGATCTTCGACTACGCGGGCGCCGACCGGGCCGGGATGCGGGCGCATCTCGCCGCCGAGGGGCTGGACGGGCTGCACGGCACCGTCGAGGACGCGCTGCGCCACTGGAAGGAGCTCACGGAGCTCTTCTGGCGCCGCTTCGAGGAGGCGCCGGCGGGGAACTGGCAGGACCAGCGCCGCCACCGCGTCCGCGCCTTCCTGGACCGGCCCGCGATGACCGACGCCGAGGCCGACGCCTGGTTCGGCCGGTACGTGGCCCACTACGAGGCCGCCTGGGAGCTCTTCCCGGACGCCCTGCCCGTCCTCGACCTGCTCGCCGCCGACTACCGACAGGCCGTCCTGTCGAACTCCAGCATCCACGCCCAGGAGCCCAAGCTGCGCGCCCTCGGCGTCCGCGACCGCTTCGAGGCCGTCCTCTGCGCCGCCGAGCTCGGCAGCGCCAAGCCGGCCCCCGAGGCGTTCCTCGCCGCCTGCACGGCCCTGGGCCTGCCCCCGCACCAGGTGGCGTACGTGGGGGACCGGGCCGACATCGACGCGCTCGGCGCGCAGCAGGCCGGGCTGCACGGCATCTGGCTGGACCGTGCCGGCACCGGCGGGGTGCCCGGTCTGCACCGCATCACGGACCTCCACCAGCTCCCGCCGCTGCTCCGCGGGCATACCCGTTTTGGAGCACCGTCCACCTTCGGGTAATGTTCTTCCTGCGCCGAGGGGAGCAAGCCGAAAGGCAAGAACCCGGAAAGCGCAAGCCGAGCAAGATCCCCCTCGCGGGGAAGTTGCCCCGGTGGCCTATGGTGTAATTGGCAGCACGACTGATTCTGGTTCAGTTAGTCTTGGTTCGAGTCCAGGTAGGCCAGCTCGCAGAGCTCATCTGCAAACCAGTGGATTGGCATCCACGAGCCCCCGTTGTGTAGCGGCCTAGCACGCCGCCCTCTCAAGGCGGTAGCGCCGGTTCGAATCCGGTCGGGGGTACAGATCCTTCCCGCGGGATCACTTGGGTAGCGCCCAGGTGCTCTCGATGCAGGATCGCTAGGGCCCCCGTTGTGTAGCGGCCTAGCACGCCGCCCTCTCAAGGCGGTAGCGCCGGTTCGAATCCGGTCGGGGGTACGACGCTGGTCTAACCACGTATTGGTCTATGGTGTAATTGGCAGCACGACTGATTCTGGTTCAGTTAGTCTAGGTTCGAGTCCTGGTAGACCAGCTCGGGTCGGCGGCGGTTGATCTCAACAGCCCGCATGATCCAAAGCCCCCGTTGTGTAGCGGCCTAGCACGCCGCCCTCTCAAGGCGGTAGCGCCGGTTCGAATCCGGTCGGGGGTACGCGACAGAGAAGCCCTTCCCTTCGGGGGAGGGCTTCTTCGCTGTTCCGGCACGGCGCACACAACTCCGGCCCACCGCTGCGGCGTTGGAGCGGTGGGCCGGGGAACGTACAGGTGAACAGAGGAGACGGAGACGGTCAGCCGTTGCGGCGGAGGGCCTCGGAGAGACGGGCGGCGGCGTCGATGACCGCCTGGGCGTGCATCCGGCCCGGGTGGCGCGTCAGACGCTCGATCGGACCCGACACCGACACGGCGGCCACCACCCGGTTCGACGGGCCCCTGACGGGCGCGGAGACGGACGCGACGCCCGGCTCCCGCTCACCGATCGACTGGGCCCAGCCGCGGCGCCGTACGCCCGACAGGGCCGTCGCCGTGAACCGGGCGCCCTGGAGGCCGCGGTGCAGCCGCTCGGGCTCCTCCCAGGCCATCAGGATCTGCGCCGACGAGCCGGCCTTCATCGTGAGCGTCGAGCCCACCGGGACCGTGTCCCGCAGACCGGACAGCCGCTCGGCCGCCGCCACGCAGATCCGCATGTCGCCCTGGCGCCGGTAGAGCTGCGCGCTCTCCCCGGTCACGTCGCGCAGGTGCGTCAGCACCGGCCCGGCCGTCGCCAGCAGGCGGTCCTCGCCCGCCGCCGCCGCGAGCTCCGCGAGGCGCGGACCGAGAATGAAGCGACCCTGCATGTCGCGGGCCACCATCCGGTGGTGTTCCAGTGCCACGGCCAGTCGGTGGGCCGTGGGCCGTGCGAGTCCCGTCGCCGCGACCAGTCCTGCGAGGGTGGCCGGACCGGACTCCAGGGCGCTCAGGACAAGGGCTGCCTTGTCGAGAACGCCTACGCCGCTAGAGTTGTCCATGCAACGATATTCGCGTCTCACTCTGTGAAACGCAAGTTCAATTTTCCGAGGAACTTGTCACTCTGGTGGGGCGGCCGCACAACGGCCCGCACAACGGTCTCTAGGGGTGCCGGCGCAGCCGCCGGCCGGAGGGAAAGCGATGGGTAGGACACTCGCGGAGAAGGTCTGGGACGACCACGTCGTCCGGCGCGCCGAGGGCGAGCCCGACCTCCTCTTCATCGATCTTCACCTGCTGCACGAGGTGACCAGCCCGCAGGCGTTCGACGGCCTCCGGCAGAACGGCCGGCAGGTGCGGCGGCTCGACCTCACCCTCGCCACCGAGGACCACAACACCCCCACCCTCGACATCGACAAGCCCATCGCGGACCCGGTCTCCCGCGCCCAGCTGGAGACCCTGCGCAAGAACTGCGCCGAGTTCGGGGTACGGCTCCACCCGCTCGGCGACGTCGAGCAGGGCGTCGTCCACGTGGTGGGACCGCAGCTGGGCCTGACCCAGCCCGGCATGACCGTCGTCTGCGGCGACTCCCACACCTCCACCCACGGCGCCTTCGGCGGCCTCGCGTTCGGCATCGGCACCAGCCAGGTCGAGCACGTCCTCGCCACCCAGACGCTGCCCATGGCCCGCCCCAAGACCATGGCCATCACCGTGAACGGCGAGCTGCCCGCCGACGTCACCGCCAAGGACCTCATCCTCGCCGTCATCGCGAAGATCGGCACCGGCGGCGGCCAGGGCTACGTCCTGGAGTACCGGGGCTCCGCCATCGAGAAACTCTCGATGGAGGGCCGCATGACCATCTGCAACATGTCCATCGAGGCCGGCGCCCGGGCGGGCATGATCGCCCCCGACGAGACCACCTTCGCCTACCTCAAGGGCCGCCCGCACGCCCCCGAGGGCGAGGACTGGGACGCCGCCGTCGCCTACTGGAAGACGCTGAAGACCGACGAGGACGCCGTCTTCGACGCCGAGGTCGTCATCGACGCCGCCGAACTCGCGCCGTTCGTCACCTGGGGCACCAACCCCGGCCAGGGCGCGCCGCTTTCGGCGAACGTCCCCGACCCGGCTTCGTACGAGGACCCCTCGGAGCGCCTCGCCGCCGAAAAGGCCCTGGAGTACATGGGGTTGACCGCCGGACAGCCGCTGCGCGACATCAAGGTCGACACCGTCTTCGTAGGCTCCTGCACCAACGGGCGCATCGAGGACCTGCGCAACGCCGCCTCCCTCCTGGAGGGCCGCAAGGTCGCCGACGGCGTCCGCATGCTGGTCGTCCCCGGCTCCGTCCGGGTCGCCCTGCAGGCCGTCGAGGAGGGCCTGGACAAGGTCTTCAAGGCCGCCGGCGCCGAATGGCGGCACGCGGGCTGCTCCATGTGCCTCGGCATGAACCCGGACCAGCTGGCCCCCGGCGAGCGCTCCGCGTCCACCTCCAACCGCAACTTCGAGGGCCGGCAGGGCAAGGGCGGCCGCACCCACCTGGTCTCCCCCCAGGTGGCCGCCGCCACCGCCGTCCTGGGCCACCTGGCCTCCCCGGCCGACCTGTCCGACGCCGTCACCACCGCGGGGGTCTGAGGAACCATGGAAGCTTTCACCACGCACACCGGCCGGGCCGTCCCGCTGCGCCGCAGCAACGTCGACACCGACCAGATCATCCCCGCGCACTGGCTGAAGAAGGTCACCCGCGACGGCTTCGAGGACGGCCTCTTCGAGGCGTGGCGCAAGGACCCCGAGTTCGTCCTCAACCGCCCCGAGCGGCAGGGCGCCACGGTCCTGGTCGCCGGCCCCGACTTCGGCACCGGCTCCTCCCGCGAGCACGCCGTCTGGGCGCTCCAGAACTACGGCTTCAAGGCCGTGATCTCCTCCCGCTTCGCCGACATCTTCCGCGGCAACTCGCTGAAGAACGGTCTGCTGACCGTCGTCCTGCCGCAGGAGACCGTCGACGCCCTCTGGCAGCTCACCGAGGCCGACCCCACCGCCGAGGTCACCGTCGACCTGGAGGCCCGCAAGGTCCTCGCCGACGGGATCGACGCCGACTTCGAGCTCGACGAGAACGCCCGCTGGCGGCTCCTGAACGGTCTCGACGACATCAGCCTCACCCTTCAGAACGAAGCCGACATCGCGGCCTACGAGGCGGCGAGGCCGTCCTTCAAGCCCCGTACAATTACGGCCTGAGCAGCGCTTTTCCACGACTGCGCCCCCCACCCTCCGGTGGGGGGCGCAGTCGCTTGTTGAGACCCTGTCGGGCGACAACTCGCCCTAGATGGCACAATCGGTGCATGGAACGCGACAGCCAACTCGAGCTCTACGAGGCAGTCGCCGCCCGATTGAAAGAAGCGCACTCCCGAGTGCGCGCACTGCAAGTCCCGGAGGGCGTAAGGATGGCGCTGTCCCGGAAGCTGCTGGTCGTCACGGCCGCGGCGAAGCACGATCTCGCGGACGCGGCAACGCGTCTGGACCGGTTGATGAAGGACCTCGACGAGGGTCGATTCCCCGAAGACGACTGACACCAGGAACTCCGCAACGGGACTTCCGCGTTGCGGCACTAGGGTGATTAGACCGTTTCGTGTTTGATTTGCGGTATATACATGCCTAACGTGCGAAAAAGCTTGAACACTTTCGTTCCGGCAAAGTCTCCGAAGGGGAAGACGTGAACAAGGCGCAGCTCGTAGAAGCGATTGCCGACAAGTTGGGCGGTCGCCAGCAGGCCGCCGAAGCCGTCGACCACGTGCTCGACGCCATCGTGCGCGCCGTGGTGGCCGGGGACCGGGTCTCGGTCACCGGTTTCGGTTCGTTCGAGAAGGTCGACCGCCCGGCCCGCTACGCCCGCAACCCGCAGACGGGTGAGCGCGTGCGGGTCAAGAAGACCTCGGTTCCGCGCTTCCGCGCCGGCCAGGGCTTCAAGGACCTGGTCAGCGGCTCGAAGAAGCTCCCCAAGGGCGGCGAGGTCTCCGTCAAGAAGGCCCCCAAGGGCAGCCTGACCGGCGGCGGCGCCTCCGCCACCGTGAAGAAGGCCGCCGCCAAGAAGGCCACCACGGCCAAGAAGGCCGCCGCCAAGAAGGCCACGCCGGCCAAGAAGACCACGGCCGCCGCCGCCAAGAAGGCGACCCCGGCGAAGAAGGCCACCACCGCCGCCGCGAAGAAGACCACCACCGCCGCGGCCAAGAAGACGACGACGGCGGCGGCCAAGAAGACCACCGCCGCCGCGAAGAAGGCCACGCCGGCCAAGAAGACGACGGCCGCCGCCAAGAAGACGGCCCCCGCCAAGAAGGTCACGGCGAAGAAGGCCCCCGCCAAGAAGACCACGGCGCGCAAGACCGCCACGGCCAAGAAGACCGCCGCCAAGAAGTAGGACGGTCCTCGCACGTCCGCCGGGCCGGGCTCCCCGCACGGGAGCCCGGCCCGCGGCGCGTTCCGGAGCGGCCGTACGGGGGAGCGGCGGCTCAGAAGGTCTGCAGCGTCACCAGCGTGATCCGCAGGCCCGCGCCCGACGTGCCCGGCTCCGCCTCGATCCGCACCCGCTGGCCCGGCCGCAGCAGCCGCAGCCCGCCCGCGTCGAAGGCCGCCGCCTCGAACTCCACCGGGGTGCCGTCGTCGAGCAGCACACTGCCGCTGCGGGTCTCGGGGTCGTACGTGTACGCGGTCGCCTGCATGGACCGCAGCCTATCCGGCCGGCGCCGGCCGCCGGGCCGCCGTCCGCGGGCCGAGCCCCAGCGCGTCCGCCGCCGCCAGGTCCTCGCCGGTGTCCACGTCCCGGCGTACGGAATCCACCCCGGCCAGCCGTATTTCCACCGCGCCGGACGACAAATGCCGAAGCCGCGACGGACCTCCGAATGCCGGTTCCAATTCCACCCCGGGCGCCGCCGAGAGGAATGTCGTACCTATTTCGGCGGCATCCGCGAGAAATGCCCTGGGGAATTGCCGGGCCGCCGACAGGACCCGTGTCAGCTCCGCCGGGCGCAGCGCCGGCAGGTCCGCGTTCAGCGCCGCCACGCGCGCGTGCGGGAGGCGCTCCCGCACCGCCCGGGCCCCGTGCGCCAGCGCCGCGTTGAGCCCCGCCGCCGGCACGTCCGGCTCTATCCGGGCCCCCAGCACCGCCAGCGCCCGGCCCGCCACGGGATCGTCCGTGACCACCACCACGTCCCGCACCTCCGGACAGTCCAGCGCCGCCGCCACCGTGTCCTCCGCGAAGGCCAGCGCCAGCCGGGGCCGCAGCCGCTCCCCGGCCGCCGCGGCGAGCCGGCTCTTCGCCAGGGCCAGGGGTTTCAGGGGTACGACCAGGGACCAGCCGTCGTCCGCATCCGTGTTCATCGCCGCCCATTCTGTCCCGCCCCGGCGGTACGGCCCGGTCCCCGGGGCGTACGGTGTCACTCGACACAGCAGGAGCATGGGGCGACACTTGACCCCCTGCCAGCAAGACCCGGAGAAAGGTGCCCCGAGTGCCCCGCCGCAGAATCGGCTTCTGGTACCGCCTGGCGGCGGTCATCGCCAAACCCCCCCTGGTGGTTCTGTTCAAGCGGGACTGGCGCGGCATGGAGCACATCCCGGCCGAGGGCGGCTTCATCACGGCCGTGAACCACAACTCGTACCTGGACCCGCTGTCCTACGCGCACTACCAGTACAACACCGGCCGCGTGCCCCGCTTCCTGGCCAAGGCGGGGCTCTTCAAGGGCGGATTCGTCGGCACGATGCTCCGCAACACCGGCCAGATCCCCGTCTACCGCGAGACCGCCGACGCCCTCGACGCCTTCCGGGCCGCCGTCGACGCCATCGAGCGGGGCGAGTGCGTCGCCTTCTACCCCGAGGGCACCCTCACCCGCGACCCCGACATGTGGCCGATGCCCGGCAAGACCGGCGCCGCCCGGGTCGCCCTGCTCACCAAGGCGCCCGTCATCCCGGTGGCCCAGTGGGGCGCCAACCTCGCGATGCCGCCGTACGCCAAGAAGGACCGGTTCAGCTTCTTCCCGCGCAAGACGCTGATCGTGCAGGCCGGCCCGCCCGTCGACCTCTCCCGCTTCGACGGCCTGGAGCCCACCCCCGAGGTGCTGCGCGAGGCCACCGAGGTCATCATGGCCGCCATCACCGCCCTGCTGGAGGAGGTCCGCGGCGAGCGGGCCCCCGCCGAGCCGTACGACCCGCGCCGCGCCCGCCTGGAGCAGCGACGCAAGGCCGCCGAGGGAGGTGCCAAGTGACCAAGGCCGCCGTCTTCGGCAGCGGGTCCTGGGGCACCGCCTTCGCCATGGTGATGGCCGACGCCGGCTGCGAGGTGAGCCTTTGGGGCCGCCGCGCCGAGCTCGCCGAGGCCGTCAACACCACCCGTACCAACCCGGACTACCTGCCCGGCGTCGAACTCCCCCGGGGCATCACCGCGACCGCCGACGCGGCCGAGGCCGCCGCGGGGGCCGACTTCGCCGTCCTCGCCGTGCCGTCCCAGACGCTGCGCGAGAACCTCGCCGCCTGGGCGCCGCGACTCGGCCCGGACACCGTGTTCGTCTCCCTGATGAAGGGCATCGAACTCGGCACCGCCAAGCGGATGAGCGAGGTCATCACCGAGGTCGCCGGCGTCCCCGCCGAGCGCGTCGCCGTCCTCACCGGCCCCAACCTGGCCCGGGAGATCGCCGCCCGCCAGCCGGCCGCCGCCGTCGCCGCCTGCGTCGACGAGTCGGTCGCCCAGCGGCTCCAGGCCGCCTGCATCACCCCGTACTTCCGCCCGTACACCAACACCGACGTGGTCGGCTGCGAACTCGGCGGCGCGGTGAAGAACGTCATCGGCCTCGCCGTCGGCATCGCCAACGGCATGGGACTCGGCGACAACTCCAAGGCCACGCTCATCACCCGCGGCCTCGCCGAGACCACCCGCCTCGGCCTCGCCATGGGCGCCGACCCGCTCACCTTCGCCGGCCTCGCGGGCCTCGGCGACCTCGTCGCCACCTGCTCCTCGCCGCTCTCCCGGAACAACACCTTCGGCACCAACCTGGGCCGGGGGATGAGCCTGGAGGAGACCATCGCGGTCACCAAGCAGACCGCCGAGGGCGTCAAGTCCTGCGAGTCGGTGCTCGATCTGGCCCGCCGGCACGGCGTCGACATGCCCATCACCGAGACCGTCGTCTCCATCGTCCACGACGGCAAGCCGCCGACGGTCGCCCTCAAGGAGCTCATGTCGCGCAGCGCCAAGCCCGAGCGGCGCTGAGCCGGGGCGCCGCCGGTCCCCGGGCCGGAGGCGCCCGCTCCGCCACCGCTGGGCCGGACGCGGGAGGCGGCCAGCGGGGCGCTCAGGAGTTCGGACACCGCAAGGTACGCTCATCGCGATATGAGCGAGAACACCCAGAGCCCCCGCAAGCCGCGCGTGGCCGTCGTCTTCGGCGGACGCAGCTCCGAGCACGCCATCTCCGTCGTCACCGCCGGCGCCGTCCTCAAGGCGATCGACCGGACCAAGTACGACGTGCTTCCCATCGGCATCACCCGGGAGGGGCGCTGGGCGCTGACCGCCGACGCCCCCGAGCGGATGGCGATCTCCGACCGCGCCCTGCCGGACGTCGCCCAGCTCGCCGAGTCGGAGACCGGCGGCGTGGTCCTCCCGGTCGACCCCGCCAGCCGCGAGGTCGTCCTGCACGAGCCCGGCTCGCTGCCGCAGGCCCTCGGCGAGGTCGACGTCGTCTTCCCGGTGCTCCACGGCCCCTACGGCGAGGACGGCACCCTCCAGGGCCTCCTGGAGCTCTCCGGCATCCCGTACGTCGGCGCGGGCGTCCTCGCCTCCGCCGTCGGCCAGGACAAGGAGTACATGAAGCGGGTCTTCGTCTCGTACGGCCTGCCCGTCGGCCCGTACGAGGTCGTCCGGCCGCGCGAGTGGGACCGCAACCCGGCCGAGGCCCGCAAGAAGATCGTCGAGTTCGCCGCCGACCACGGCTGGCCGCTCTTCGTGAAGCCGGCCCGCGGCGGCTCCTCCATGGGCATCACCAAGGTCGACGACCTCTCCGGCCTCGACGAGGCCGTCGAGGAGGCCCGCCGCCACGACCCGAAGATCATCGTGGAGGCGCTGGTGCGCGGCCGCGAGATCGAGTGCGGCGTGCTGGAGTTCGAGGACGGCCCGCGCGCCAGCGTGCCCGCCGAGATCCCGCCGGTCACCGACCACGACTTCTACGACTTCGAGGCGAAGTACATCGACTCGGCCTCCGGGATCGTGCCCGCGCCGATCGGCGACGAGGCCACCGCCGAGGTCCAGCGGCTCGCCGTCGCGGCCTACGAGGCGGTGTCCTGCGAGGGCCTGGTGCGCGCCGACTTCTTCCTCACCGAGGACGGCGACTTCGTCATCAACGAGATCAACACCATGCCCGGCTTCACCCCGATCTCCATGTACCCGCGCATGTGGCAGGAGAGCGGCGTGAGCTACCCCGAGCTGGTCGACCGGCTGATCCAGGCCGCGCTGACCCGCTCCACGGGCCTGCGCTAGTACGGAGGACGGGCCCGGCCGGGGGGCCGGGCCCTAACGGCACTCGGGCTCCAGGGCGCAGGGCACCGTCCGGTCCACCGGGCCGGCGAGGTCGGCCAGCGGCCCGGCGTCGTGCGCGTACCGCTCGCCCAGGGTCACCTCGACGTACGTCTTCCGGTACACCGAGGTGAACCGGGGCCCGCCGCCCTCCGTCCGCTCCAGCATCCAGCGGACGCCCTCCGCGGAGACGGCCTCCGCCTGCGGATCGCTCATCTTTTCGGGCCGGGGGACCCCGCAGCGCAGTACGATCGCTCCGTCGCCCCACCCCGCGGTCAGCCCGGAGTCGGGGGACGGATCGCTCCGCTCCTGACCCGCCACGGTCTCGGGGAGCTCCTCCGCCAGCGCACGGCAGAGCGCCGCCTCCGCCGCGGGCGGTGTCGGCACCGGCACCGACGCCCGGGCGTCGGCGGAGCAGCCGGTGACGGCGGCCAGCAGGACGGCGGCCGGTGCGAGGAGGCCGTAAGGCCGGTGGGAAGACGTCACCGGCCCAGCGTAGACGGGGGCTACAGATGGACGACCGGGCAGGTCAGGGTGCGCGTGATGCCGTCCACCTGCTGGACCTTGGCGACCACCATGCGGCCGAGCTCGTCGACCGTGTCGGCCTGCGCGCGCACGATCACGTCGTACGGCCCGGTGACGTCCTCGGCCTGGATCACCCCCGGGATCTTGGCGATGGTGTCGGCGACGGTCGACGCCTTGCCCACCTCGGTCTGAATCAGAATGTACGCCTGTACCACGGAACCTCCAGGGCGGCCACGAGGATCTTGTGGGAGAAAGAGACGCCACGGTACCGCGTCGCCGGAACCCGCGGGGAGACCCGCGCCTTCCGGGGGGCCCGGGGTGTGGCGTACACAGGACGGAAGTTGACGGTCAACTTGACGGTACCCAGCACGGTGACGGCCCGCGACCCGCGGCGCGAGCGGACGCTCCGCCGGCGGCCGGCCGGCACGACGACACGAGGTGAGACGCGGTGAAGGGCACAGTCGGAGAACTGGGCGAGTTCGGGCTCATCAGGGAGCTCACGTCCCGGCTCACCTCCACCCCGGCGGTACGGATCGGGCCCGGCGACGACGCCGCCGTGGTCTCCGCCCCGGACCGGCGCGTGGTGGCCAGCACGGACATCCTGCTCGAAGGACGGCACTTCCGCCGCGACTGGTCGACCGCGTACGACGTCGGCCGCAAGGCCGCCGCGCAGAACCTCGCCGACATCGCCGCCATGGGCGCGGTCCCCACCGCGCTCCTCCTCGGCCTCGTCGTCCCCGCCGAACTCCCCGTCACCTGGCCCACGGAACTCATGGACGGCCTGCGCGACGAATGTCAGGTCGCGGGCGCCGCGGTGGTCGGCGGCGACGTCGTGCGCGGCGACACGATCATGGTCTCCATCACCGCGCTCGGCGACCTCCGCAACCACGACCCGGTCACCCGCGGCGGCGCGAAGCCCGGCGACGTCGTCGCCTACACCGGCTGGCTCGGCTGGTCCGCCGCCGGCTACGCGGTCCTCTCCCGCGGCTTCCGCTCCCCGCGCGCCTTCGTCGAGGCCCACCGCCGCCCCGAACCGCCGTACCACGCCGGTCCGGCCGCCGCCGGGCTCGGCGCCACCGCCATGTGCGACGTCAGCGACGGCCTGATCGCCGACCTCGGCCACATCGCCGAGGCCAGCAACGTCCGCATCGACCTGCGCTCCGGCCTCATCGACATCCCCAGCCAGATGCACGACATCGGCCAGGCCGTCGGCGTCGACCCGCGCCAGTGGGTCCTCACCGGAGGCGAGGACCACGCGATCGTCGCCACCTTCCCGCCCGACGTGAAGCTGCCCGCCCGCTGGAAGATCATCGGCGAGGTCGTCGCCCCCTCCGCGCTGCCCCAGGTGACCGTCGACGGCGCCCCCTGGCACAGCACCGGCGGCTGGGACCACTTCGGGGAGACCGAGTGACCGTCCCGCCGCCCCTGGTGCTCACCGTCGCCGGATCCGACTCCGGCGGCGGCGCCGGCATCCAGGCCGACCTCAAGACCATGCTCGCCCTCGGCGTCCACGGCATGAGCGTCCTCACCGCCGTCACCGCGCAGAACTCGCGCGGCGTCCACGGCGTCTGGGAACTGCCCGAGGAGGCCGTCCGCGCCCAGTACCGCGCCGTCGTCGACGACATCGGCGTCCACGCGGTCAAGACCGGGATGCTCGCCACCGCCGCGCTCGTCGACACGGTCGCCGGACTCCTCGCCGGGACGGACGCGCCCGTGGTCGTCGACCCCGTGGGCGTCTCCAAGCACGGCGACCCGCTTCTCGCGGCCAGCGCCCTGGAGTCCGTACGGACGCGGCTGCTGCCGGCCGCGACCGTCGCCACGCCCAACCTGGACGAGGTGACGCAGCTCACGGGAATCCTCGTCGAGGACGAGGACGGCATGCGGCGGGCCGCCGACGCGATCCTCGGATACGGGCCGCGCTGGGCGCTCATCAAGGGCGGGCACCTGCCCGGGGACGCCGCCGAAGTCGTGGACCTGCTCACCGACGGCACCGACGAGCACTGGCTGTACGCCCCCCGGTACGACAACCGGCACACCCACGGCACCGGCTGCACGCTCGCCTCGGCGGTCGCGTCCGGCCTCGCCAAGGGACTGCCGGTGCCGGAGGCCGTACGGGAGGCGAAGGCGTACGTGACGGGGGCCCTCGCCGCCGGCTTCGCCCTGGGGGAGGGCATCGGACCCGTCGACCACGGGTGGGCGCTGCGCCGCTGAGCACGACGAAGGGCGGGCCCGGCCCCCGAGGCCGGACCCGCCCTCCGCGTCATGCGGGCACGGTGTGTGTCGCGGAAAAGGCGGAAGGCCGGTCCACCGAGGTGAACCGGCCTTCCCAGGCAACCGCAGGGGCTGCGCTACGACACGGAAACGTCGCGATTAGCGCGAGACCTTGCCGGCCTTGATGCACGAGGTGCAGACGTTGAGCCGCTTCGGCGTCCGACCGACCACGGCACGCACACGCTGGATGTTCGGGTTCCAGCGACGAGACGTACGGCGGTGCGAGTGCGAAATGTTGTTGCCGAAGCCCGGCCCCTTGCCGCAGACGTCGCAGTTGGCAGCCACGGGTCACTCCAAAGACTTCAGATTTACAGTGAGATCCGGCGCACCGGAATCAGGAGTCTGAAGTGGCTTGCCGGGGATGGCCCGGCGAGTGCCAGGCAACCGAAGCAGCATACAACGACTGCTCCGGTGGAACGAAACTACCACGGTCCGGCCCGACGACGTCCCGGCCCCCGGACCCGGCAGCCCCCGGTCTACCCTGCGGTGGACTTCACCGCCGAAGGAGGACCCCCGTTGTCGCGAGCCCCGCAGCCCTTCGACCCCACCGCACGGAGTGACGAGCGTCTCGTCCTCGACGCCGGGGCGGTACGGGCCTGGAGCGCGCGGACGGCGGAGGCGCTCGGCCGGGAACGGGCCGCCATCGACGCCATCAACGTCTTCCCGGTCGCCGACGGGGACACCGGCACCAACCTCTGCCTGACCGCCGAGGCCGCCCACCGCGCCGTCGAGGCCGTCTTCGCCGCCCCCGGGGCCGCGGGCGCCTCCGCACCCGACACCGCCGACGCCGTACGAGCCCTGGCCCACGGCGCGCTCCTCGGCGCCCGCGGCAACTCCGGCACCATCCTGTCCCAGCTGCTCCGCGGCATGGCCGGGGTCCTCGCCGAGGGCGCCGACGGCGACCACCTCGCCCGCGCGCTCGCCACCGCCGCCGCCTCCGCCCGGGCCGCCGTCGCCCACCCGGAGGAGGGCACCATCCTCACCGTCGCCTCCGCCGCCGCGGCCCGCTGCGCGGACGGCGGCACCCTCGCGGACGTGGCCAGGAGGGCCTACGACGGGGCCAGGACCGCCCTGGAGGCCACCCCCGGGCAGCTGGCCGTGCTGGGCCGCGCGGGGGTCGTGGACGCCGGCGGACAGGGACTGGTGACCGTCCTGGGCGCGCTGGTGGAGACGGTGACCGGGCAGGCCCCGGAACCGCCGCCGGCGTCCCGCGCCCGGCCCGGGCTGCTGACGGCCGCGGAGCCCTGCGGACCGGACGGCGGGGGGCCCGGATACGAGGTCCTGTACCTGCTGGAGGCCGAGGACGCCGCCGTCGAACTCCTCAAGGGCCGGCTCGACGCCCTCGGCGACTCCCTCGTCGTCGTCGGCGGCGACGGGCTCTGGAACGTCCACGTGCACGTGGACGACGCGGGCGCCGCCGTCGAGGCCGGGATCGAGGCCGGCCGGCCCCACCGGATCCGCATCACCCACTTCGCGAGCGCCGCGCCCGCCGGGGACGAGGGCGGGGACGGGGACGGCCACGCGCGCGAGGAGCGGGCCGGCCGCGCCGTCGTCGCCGTCCTCCCCGGCGAAGGACTCGCCGGACTCTGCGCCGAGGCCGGCGCCACCACCGTCCAGGCCCGGCCCGGCGAACCGCCCGCCGGCGACGAACTCCTCGACGCCGTCCGCCGCGCCCACGCGCGCGAGGTCGTCCTGCTGCCCAACGACACCGACCTGCGGGCCGCCGCCGCGACCGCCGCCGAACGGGCCCGCGCCGAGGGCATCCGGGTCGCCCTCATCCCCACCCGGGCCGCCGTCCAGGGCATCGCCGCCCTCGCCGTCCACGAACCCGGGCGCAGCTTCGACGAGGACGTCGTCGCCATGACCGCCGCCGCCGGCGCCACCCGCTACGCCGAACTCGCCGTCGCCGAACGCCAGTCCTTCACCTCCGCCGGCGTCTGCCAGGCCGGCGACGTCCTCGGGCTCATCGAGGGCGACGTCGCCGTCATCGGCGACGACCTCACCGACACCGCCCGCACCGTCCTCGACCGGATGCTCCAGGCCGGCGGCGAACTCGTCACCCTCGTCGTCGCCGACGGCACCCCGCCCGGCCTCGCCGCCACCCTCGAAGCCCACGTGCGCCGCGGCTACCTGGCCGTCGACACCGTCACGTACCACGCCGGCGCGGGCGCCCCGCCGCTCCTCATCGGGGTCGAGTAGCCCGGCCCGGACCGGCGGGTTGTCCACAGGCTCGCCCCGGCTGTCGGCGCCGTGGTGTGCAATGGGGACGTGCCCGCGCTCGACGAACCCCTCAAGAAGTCCCTCGGCCCCGCCACCGCCAAGGTCATGGCCGAGGCCCTCGACCTGCACACGGTCGGCGACCTGCTCCACCACTACCCGCGGCGGTACGCGGAGCGGGGCGAGCTGACCACCCTCTCCGACCTGCCGCTCGACGAGCACGTCACCGTCGTCGCCCAGGTCTCGGACGCCCGGGTGCACACCTTCAACGGTGCCAAGGGCCGCGGCCAGCGGCTGGAGGTGACCATCACCGACGGGTACGGCCGGCTCCAGCTGGTCTTCTTCGGCAAGGGCGTCCACAAGCCCCACCACGACCTGCTGCCCGGCACCCGCGCGATGTTCTCCGGCAAGGTGTCCCTCTTCAACCGCCGCCTCCAGCTCGCCCACCCCGCGTACGAACTCCTGCGCGGCGACGGCGACGCGGCGGTGGACGCCTGGGCCGGCGCCCTCATCCCGATCTACCCGGCCACCACCAAGCTGGAGTCCTGGAAGATCGCCAAGGCCGTCGACGCCGTCCTGCCCAGCGCCGCCGACGCCGTCGACCCGCTTCCCGCCGCCCTCCGCGAGGGCCGCGGCCTCGCCGAACTCCCCGACGCGCTCCGCCTGATCCACCGCCCCCGCACCCAGGCCGACATCGCCGCCGCCCGCGAACGGCTCAAGTGGGACGAGGCGTTCGTCCTCCAGGTGGCCCTCGCCCGCCGCCGGCACGCCGACACCCAGCTCCCCGCCGTCCCGCGCCGCCCCGCCGCCGACGGCCTGCTCGCCGCCTTCGACGCCAGACTGCCCTTCACCCTCACCGACGGGCAGCGGAAGGTCTCCCAGGAGATCTTCGACGACCTCGCCACCGACCACCCCATGCACCGGCTCCTCCAGGGCGAGGTCGGCTCGGGCAAGACCATGGTGGCGCTGCGGGCCATGCTCGCCGTCGTCGACGCCGGGGGACAGGCCGCCATGCTCGCCCCCACCGAGGTCCTGGCCCAGCAGCACCACCGGTCCGTCACCGAGATGATGGGCGAGCTGGCCGAGGGCGGCATGCTCGGCGGCTCCGAGAAGGCCACCAAGGTCGTCCTGCTCACCGGCTCCATGGGCGCCGCCGCCCGCCGCCAGGCCCTGCTCGACCTGGTCACGGGCGAGGCCGGCATCGTCATCGGCACCCACGCCCTCATCGAGGACAAGGTCAAGTTCCACGACCTCGGCCTGGTCGTCGTCGACGAGCAGCACCGCTTCGGCGTCGAACAGCGCGACGCCCTGCGCGGCAAGGGCAAGCAGCCCCCGCACCTCCTCGTCATGACCGCCACCCCCATCCCGCGGACCGTCGCCATGACCGTCTTCGGCGACCTGGAGACCTCCGTCCTCGACCAGCTCCCCGCCGGACGCTCCCCGATCGCCAGCCACGTCGTCCCCGCCGCCGACAAGCCGCACTTCCTCGCCCGCGCCTGGGAACGGGTCCGCGAGGAGGTCGAGGGCGGCCACCAGGCGTACGTGGTCTGCCCCCGCATCGGCGACGAGGAGGACCAGAAGAAGGCCGCCAAGCGCAAGCCCTCCGCCGAGGACGAGGCCGAGAAGCGCCCGCCGCTCGCCGTCCTCGACGTCGCCGCGCAGCTCGCCGCCGGGCCCCTCGCCGGACTGAGGATCGCCGCCCTGCACGGGCGCATGCACCCCGACGACAAGGACGACGTCATGCGCCGCTTCGCCGCCGGCGAGCTCGACGTCCTCGTCGCCACCACCGTCATCGAGGTCGGCGTCAACGTGCCCAACGCCACCGCCATGGTGATCATGGACGCCGACCGCTTCGGCGTCTCCCAGCTCCACCAGCTCCGCGGCCGGGTCGGCCGCGGCTCCGCCCCCGGCCTCTGCCTCCTGGTCACCGAGATGCCCGAGGCCAGCCCCGCCCGGCAGCGCCTCGGCGCCGTCGCCGCCACCCTCGACGGCTTCGAGCTCTCCCGCATCGACCTCGAACAGCGCCGCGAGGGCGACGTCCTCGGCCAGGCCCAGTCCGGCGCCCGCTCCTCCCTGCGGGTCCTCGCCGTCATCGACGACGAGGAGGTCATCGCCGCCGCCCGCGAGGAGGCCACCGCCCTCGTCCTCGCCGACCCCGACCTGGACGCCCACCCGGGCCTGCGCACCGCGCTGGACGCCCTGCTCAGCGAGGAGCGGGAGGAGTACCTGGAGAAGGGCTGACCGGGCGAGCCGCCCTAAGCTGGTTCTTGCCCGGTGCGCTCGCAGCGGGCGAGAACCAGCGAGCGAGGAAACCGATGACCCGCGTGATCGCCGGCACCGCCGGCGGACGGCGCCTGGCCGTGCCCCCGGGCAACGGCACCCGCCCCACCTCCGACCGGGCGCGCGAGGGCCTGTTCTCCACCTGGGAGGCGCTCTTCGGCATCGAGGGCGCCCGGGTCGCCGACCTGTACGCCGGCTCCGGCGCCGTCGGCCTGGAGGCGCTGTCCCGCGGCGCCGCGCACGCCCTGCTCGTCGAGGCAGACGCCCGCGCCGCCCGCACCGTCCGCGAGAACGTGCGCGCGCTCGGCCTGCCCGGCGCCGAGGCCCGGACCGGCAAGGCCGAGCAGATCGTCACCGGACCGGCCCCGGCCGAGCCGTACGACCTCGTCTTCCTCGACCCGCCCTACGCGGTCCCCGACCAGGAGCTGCGCGAGATCCTCCTCACACTGCGCGCGGGGGGCTGGCTGAGCGAGGATGCCGTCGTCACCGTGGAGCGCGCCACGCGCGGCGGCGAGTTCGGCTGGCCGGACGGCTTCGAGCCCCTGCGCTCGCGCCGCTACGGTGAAGGAACGTTCTGGTACGGCCGCGTCACGGCCGGCGAGGACCCCCGATGACCGCACCGGAGAGCGAGGAACACACCATGCGCCGCGCCGTCTGCCCGGGGTCCTTCGACCCCGTCACCAACGGACACCTCGACATCATCGCCCGCGCCTCGAAGCTGTACGACGTCGTGCACGTCGCCGTGATGATCAACCAGTCCAAGAAGGGCCTCTTCGCGGTCGAGGAGCGAATAGAGCTGATCCGCGAGGTCACCGCCGGCTTCGGCAACGTCGAGGTCGAGTCCTTCCAGGGCCTGCTCGTCGACTTCTGCAAGCAGCGCGACATCCCCGCCATCGTCAAGGGGCTGCGCGCGGTCAGCGACTTCGACTACGAACTCCAGATGGCCCAGATGAACAACGGCCTGTCGGGCGTCGAGACCCTCTTCGTGCCCACCAACCCCACCTACAGCTTCCTGTCGTCGTCGCTGGTCAAGGAGGTCGCGGCCTGGGGCGGCGACGTCTCCCACCTGGTGCCCCCGGTGGTCCTCGAACGGCTCACCGAGCGGCTCGGGCGGAAGTGACGCGCGGCCACCGCCGCTGACGCTCCGTCACCTGGTGTCGGACGGGCCGCGACTGCCCTTACAGTCGTCCCGTCCGTCTCCATCCAGCTGTAGAGAGTGGCGAGCACCCGGTGGACGTGCAGAAGATCCTCGACGAGATCGTCGCGACCGTACAGAACGCCCGCTCGATGCCCATGTCGGCCTCCTGCGTGGTCAACCGCGCCGATCTGCTCGCCCTCCTCGACGAGGTGCAGGGCGCCCTGCCGAACTCCCTCGCCCAGGCCCAGGAGCTCATCGGCGGGCGCGACCAGATGGTCGAGGAGGCCCGCCGGGAGGCGGAGCGGATCATCGAGGCCGCCCACGCCGAGCGCGGCACGATCGTCTCCGACACCCAGATCGCCCGGCAGTCCCAGGAGGAGGCCGACCGGATCCTCGCCGAGGCCCGCCGCGAGGCCGAGGAGATCCGCGCCGAGGCCGACGAGTACGTCGACTCCAAGCTCGCCAACTTCGAGGTCGTCCTCAACAAGACCATTGGCGCCGTCGACCGGGGCCGCGAGAAGCTGCTCGGCCGCGGCCCCGGCCTGGACGAGCACGGCTACGCCGACGAGGACGCCCCCGAGTACAGCGCCGACCCGCAGACCCTGATCGCCCGCGCCGACGAGTACGTGGACGCCAAGCTGGGCGCCTTCGAGGCCGTCCTCTCCAAGACCCTGGAGGCCGTCGGGCGCGGCCGGCAGAAACTGCACGGCCGGATCGCCACCGACGCCCTCGGCGAGCACATGGCCGCCCAGGAGGGCTTCGCCCACTCCGTGCACACCAGCGACGCCGACTACCTGGCCGGCCTCGCCGAGCTGGCCGACCCCGAACCGGCCGCCGCACCGCCCGCCCCCGTCGCCGCGCAGATCCCGGCCCAGCAGGACCCGTACGCCTACCAGCAGCCCCCGCAGACGGACCCGTACGGCTACCCGCAGCAGGACCCGTACGCGTACCAGCAGCAGCCCCAGCAGGCCGATCCGTACGGCTACCCGCAGCAGGACCCCTACGCGTACCAGCAGCCCCCGGTCCAGCCCCAGCCGGCCGCGCTCGACGAGACCAGCTTCTTCGACACGAGCATGATCGACCTGGAGCAGCTGCGCCGGTACGAGCAGGGCCAGTAGCGGGCGAAGGGGCCGATTGGGCCCTGGGCGAAGCGTCCAGTATCCTGGCTCTTCGGTCGCGTGTATGCCGCGATCCAGGCTGCCCGCGAGCGGCAGCCCCCGTGAAACTTGCGACGCGAACGATCCGAAAGCAGGAAGAGCCCTGAGCACGCGCCTCGACCACCGCAACCCCCTCGTGTTCGACACGCACGAGCTGGGGCGGCGTCCCGGTGCCCTCCAGCGGATCTCCCGCACGGTCGACGCGCCCGCCGATCTCGGCGTCGCGGGGGTCGTCGGAGTGCCCGAGGGCGCGCCGGTGGAGATCGAGCTCCGACTCGAGTCGGTCATGGAAGGGGTGCTTGTCACAGGCACCGCCCGTGCATCGGCCGAGGGGGAGTGCGTAAGGTGTCTGGAGCCCGTCGAGCTGGAGCTCGACGCGGACTTCCAGGAGATGTTCTCGTACCCCGACTCCGACGACCGGGGCCGCTCCAAGGCGGCACCGGACGACGAGGACGACGAGGAAGAGGACATGATCCCCCTCGAGGACGGCATGTTCGACCTCGAACCCGTGCTGCGTGACGCAGTGGTACTCGCGCTGCCCATGCAGCCGGTGTGCCGGGAGGACTGTGCGGGTCTGTGTTCCGAATGCGGAATCAACCTGAACGAGAACCCGGACCACCACCACGACGCCACCGACATCCGTTGGGCGGCACTGCAGGAACTCGCCGGTTCGCTGGGAGCCGACGAGAAGGACAACATGAGCGACGCCGCTACCGGTGTCGACGAGAAGCAGGAGAAGTAGCCGTGGCTGTTCCGAAGCGGAAGATGTCGCGCAGCAACACGCGCCACCGCCGGTCGCAGTGGAAGGCTGCGGTCCCCACCCTGGTTTCGTGTGAGCGTTGCCAGGAGCCGAAGCAGCAGCACATCGCGTGCCCGAGCTGCGGCACCTACAACAAGCGCCAGGTCCTCTCGGTCTGAGCGGGCTGGTGAGAGGCACGATGTCTGACAACATCAACAACGCCTCGTCCCACACGCTTCTGGAAGGGCGGCTCGGGTATCAGCTCGAGTCCGCCCTTCTGGTGCGTGCGCTGACCCACCGCTCGTACGCGTACGAGAACGGCGGTCTGCCCACCAACGAGCGGCTGGAGTTCCTCGGGGACTCCGTGCTCGGCCTGGTGGTCACCGACACCCTCTACCGCACCCACCCCGATCTCCCCGAGGGCCAGCTGGCCAAGCTCCGGGCCGCGGTGGTCAACTCACGTGCGCTGGCGGACGTCGGGCGCGGCCTCGACCTGGGCTCCTTCATCCGGCTTGGCCGGGGCGAAGAGGGCACGGGCGGCCGGGACAAGGCATCCATCCTCGCCGACACCCTCGAAGCGGTGATCGGCGCGGTCTATCTCGACCAGGGTCTCGACGCGGCGTCCGAGCTGGTGCACCGGCTCTTCGACCCGCTGATCGAGAAGTCCTCCAACCTCGGTGCCGGCCTGGACTGGAAGACCAGCCTCCAGGAACTCACCGCGGCCGAGGGTCTCGGCGTGCCGGAGTACCTCGTCTCCGAGGAGGGCCCCGACCACGAGAAGACCTTCACTGCTGCCGCCCGCGTCGGTGGTGTCTCGTACGGCACCGGCACCGGCCGCAGCAAGAAGGAGGCGGAGCAGCAGGCCGCCGAGTCCGCGTGGCGTGCGATCCGCGCCGCGGCGGACGAGCGGGCGGCGGCCGAGGCCAAGGCCGCGGCCGACGTCACGGCCGACGGGTCGGACGTGACGTCCGACGCGCAGTCCGACCGGACGTCCGACCGGAAGGACGGGGCCGCTCCGGCCACCGCCTGACCGCCGTCCGGCGACCGCCCGCGCCTTCGCCTTCGCCTTCGGCGGAAGCTCTTCCCGCCCGCCCCCGCCAGGGGCGGGCGGAGCCGTTTCCGGGCCCGGGAACCGTCCGTCGCGGGAGCCCGGAGGGCTGTCGGTGCCGGGCGGTAGGCTGCGAGGACCACCACCCGTACCCCCTCCGGAGGAGTCCCGTGCCCGAGCTGCCCGAGGTCGAGGTCGTCCGGCGCGGACTGGAGCGCTGGGTCGCCGGCCGGACCGTGGCCGGCGTCGAGGTGCTCCACCCCCGGGCCGTGCGCCGCCACCTCGCGGGCGGCGCGGACTTCGCCGCCCGGCTCACCGGGCAGCGCTTCGAGCCGGCCCGGCGCCGCGGCAAGTACCTGTGGCTGCCGCTCGCCGGCACCGGCACCTCCGTCCTCGGCCACCTCGGGATGAGCGGCCAGCTCCTCGTGCAGCCGGAGTCGGCGCCGGACGAGAAGCACCTGCGCATCCGGGTCCGCTTCGACGACGCGGCCGGTACGGAGCTCCGCTTCGTCGACCAGCGCACCTTCGGCGGCCTCTCGCTGCACGACCAGACGCCGGAGGGCCTGCCGGACGTCATCGGGCACATCGCCCGCGACCCGCTGGACCCCGCCTTCGACGACGCCGCCTTCCAGGCCGCGCTGCGCCTGCGCCGTACGACGATCAAGCGCGCGCTGCTCGACCAGTCGCTGATCAGCGGCGTCGGCAACATCTACGCCGACGAGGCGCTGTGGCGGGCCCGGCTGCACTACGACCGGCCGACCGCCACCCTCACCCGCCCGCGCGCCGCCGAGCTGCTCGGCCACGTCCGCGACGTGATGAACGCGGCGTTGGCCGCCGGCGGCACCAGCTTCGACAGCCTCTACGTGAACGTGAACGGCGAGTCCGGCTACTTCGACCGCTCGCTCGACGCGTACGGGCGCGAGGACGAGCCCTGCCGCCGCTGCGGCACGCCGATGCGCCGTCGGCCGTGGATGAACCGCTCCAGCTACTTCTGCCCGCGCTGCCAGCGCCCGCCGCGCCTCAGCGTGTGACGGCGGAGCGCTCCGCGTCGTACGTCTCCCGGGCCGCGACGACCTCCGGCATCCGTCCCTCGACCAGCCGGATCAGGCCGATCAGCCGCTCGGCGACGTCCCGCCCGAGCGGTGTGAGCCGGTAGTCGACGCGCGGCGGATTGACCGGCTGCGCCTCGCGGTGCACCAGTCCGTCGCGCTCCAGCGCCTGCAGCGTCTGGGCCAGCATCTTCTCGCTGACGCCGTCGACCCGCCGCCGCAGCTCGTTGAAGCGGTACGACCCGTCGTACAGGGCGCCGAGGGTGAGGGCGCCCCACCGCCCGGTGATGTGCTCCAGGGTCACCCGCGAGGCACACCCCCGCGCGAACACGTCAAAGGCGAGATCGTCGGTCATACCCCCCACGGTACGCGCGCCCCCCACTCACCACCAGACCGCGCTTTCGGAAAGTGAGCGGGTGGGGCGGGGCCTGCCGCCGCCAGGGGTCAGCGGCCGAAGTCCTGGGTCCACCAGGGGCCGCCGTCGCCGAAGTGGACGCCGACGCCGAGGGTGGTGAAGTCGCAGTTCAGGATGTTGGCGCGGTGGCCGTCGCTGTTCATCCAGGAGAGCATCGCGGCCGTCGCGTCGACCTGGCCGCGGGCGATGTTCTCGGCGCCCAGGTTGGTGATGCCGGCCGCCTGGGCGCGGGCCCAGGGGGTGGCGCCGTCGGGGTCGGTGTGGTCGAAGAAGCCGCGGTTCGCCATGTCGGCGCTGAACGCGCCGGCCAGCCGGGCGAGGCCGGCCGACGGCTGGACCGGGGCGCAGCCCACCTTGCCGCGCTCGGCGTTCACCAGGCGCAGCACCTCGGCCTCGGCCGCGTCCGCGCGGTCGGCGGTGGAGCCGGCCGCCGTGGCCGACGGCTCCTCGGCCGGGGCCTCCGTGGTGGGGGCGGGCTTCGGGGCGGCGGCCCGGGTGGTGGCCGGGGCCTTCGACGGCTCGGGCTTCGCCGTGGGCTTCGGCTTCGGCTTCGCCGGTGCGGCCGTGGTGGGCGCGGGAGGCGTGGTGCGGGTCTTCGAGGGGGTGGGGGAGGGAGTCGCCGTGGTCTTCGACGGGGTGGGCGTCGGCGTGGCGGTCCGGGTGGGCGTGGGCTTCGCGGACGGCGCGGCCGTCTTCTTCGCGCCCGTGCCGGCCGGTGCTTCCGCCGGGGTGCGGGTCGCCCCGCCCTGGGTGGTCAGCTCCGGGGTCTGCCGGGCTTCCGAGGCCGTCGTCCGGCTGCTGCCGACGCTGCCCGCGGTGAGGGTCTCCCCGCCGGGGAGGAGACCGGTGGCGACCGCGACGGCGCCGACGGCGACCGCGGCCGAGGCGCCGATCAGTCCGGTGCGGACCGAGCGCCGCCGGCGGCGCGTACCCCCGTGACCGCGGTCGGTGCCGGTCGCGTAGTCTGCCTCGGCGGGCGCGGCGCCGGAGCGACGGTGGCGTCCCATCTGCCCTGCCTCCCTGATGAGCTGGCTCTGCCTGCGTGGATCTTTGCGCCCTTTGCTTTCGGCACGGGTCGGCACGGAGCGTGACGCTGCGTATGGACGGCCGAGAGGCGTGCACCCGTGTGGGTGACGGCGCATTCCGTCGGACTGTACGCCATGGGAAGCCGCCGCGACGTGCTCTTCGGGCAATCCGCCCGCTAGCGTGCAGCCATGAGCGACGACGTACGGATGACCGCCTGGGTGCGGGGGCGAGTACAGGGAGTGGGCTTCCGCTGGTTCACCAGGGCAAACGCGCTGGAGATCGGCGGCCTCACGGGCTTCGCCCTGAACCTCGACGACGGCCGGGTGCAGGTGGTGGCCGAGGGCCCGAGTGACCATTGCCACCGTCTTCTCGACTGGCTGCGGTCCGGTGACACGCCCGGGCGCGTGGACGGTGTCACCGAGATATGGGGCACTCCGCGCGGCGGCTACGACGGCTTCGCCATCCGCTGACGCGCGTCCCCGGAACCCCGCCGGCCCTCCCCCCGACGCCTCTCCCGGGCGCCGGGCGGGGGGCCGGTTGCGTGCGGATGAACGCTGGTGAACCGGTGAAGCGCCTGGTGGTTGCCAAGTTCCGGCAGTCGTGGAAGGCTTCCCCGGGTAAGGATGATCGCCACGCCCCGGCGCAACGGGTCGAGAGGCGCCGCCGCCTGCGACGCGGCCGCGAACTCCCCGCCCGCCGGGCCGTCCGGCGCGTGATCGTGTTGACCGTCAAACTTTTTGGTGAGACTCTGGAAGCCCCGCGCACCTTAGCTGTGTGGCAGTAGAACACCGGCACGACTCAGGTACTGCCGAGCACCGCGGGTGCGAATCCATCCCTCACGACCCACACCGCAATCGGTCGGTCACTCAGTGTGGAGGACCACTCATCATGGCAAAGGCGCTTCTCGGTTACGTCGGCGGCTCCGACCCGCGACTCCTCGCCGAGATGCGACGGCTTCAGCAGCGCGTCCAGGACCTGGAATCCGAGCTCGTACGGATCCAGACCGAGAACGACGCGCTCAACGCTGCCGCCGCTCAGCACCAGGGCGAGACGCTGCTCGACCGCATCGACCTCGACGTACCCCAGGCAGAGCCTGCGCTCACCTGACTCCCGGCCCCGAGGGCTTCAGGTGGGAACAGCTGAATAGGCAAGGGACGCTTCGGCGTCCCTTCACTTCTTCACCGCTCGCTCCGTCACCGGCCCCCGGCCCTCCGAGCCCGTCCGCCGGCCGCTCGTCCGCCGGCCCCGGGTCCTTGCCTTTCCGGGTCCTCGTCTTCCCGGGCCCCGTCCCTCCCCCTCGTCACACCGCTTCTCACCCGAGGGTCTGCCCTGCGCGATCACGGGCGAAACGCGACACCCCGGGTAGAGTCCCGGGGGTGCACCTCAAGGCCCTGACGCTCCGCGGTTTCAAGTCCTTCGCCTCCGCCACCACGCTGAGGTTCGAACCCGGAATCACCTGCGTCGTCGGGCCCAACGGCTCCGGGAAGTCCAACGTCGTGGACGCGCTCTCCTGGGTCATGGGCGAGCAGGGCGCCAAGTCGCTGCGCGGCGGCAAGATGGAGGACGTCATCTTCGCCGGCACCACCGGCCGCCCCCCGCTCGGCCGCGCCGAGGTCTCGCTCACCATCGACAACTCCGACGGCGCCCTGCCGATCGACTACGCCGAGGTGACCATCACCCGGATCATGTTCCGGGGCGGCAGCAGCGAGTACCAGATCAACGGCGACACCTGCCGGCTGCTCGACATCCAGGACCTGCTCTCCGACTCCGGCATCGGCCGCGAGATGCACGTCATCGTCGGCCAGGGACAGCTCGACTCCGTCCTGCACGCCGACCCCATGGGCCGCCGCGCCTTCATCGAGGAGGCCGCCGGCGTCCTCAAGCACCGCAAGCGCAAGGAGAAGGCGCTGCGGAAGCTCGACGCGATGCAGGCCAACCTCGCACGCGTGCAGGACCTCGCCGACGAGCTGCGCCGCCAGCTCAAACCGCTCGGCCGGCAGGCCGCCGTCGCCCGCCGCGCCGCCGTCATCCAGGCCGACCTGCGCGACGCCCGCCTCCGCCTCCTCGCCGACGACCTCGTCCGCCTCCGGCGCGCCCTGCACGCCGAACTCGCCGACGAGGCGGCGCTGCTGGCTCGCAAGGAGACCACCGAGGAGGAGCTGCGCACCGCCCTCGCCCACGAGTCCGCGCTGGAGGCCGAGGTCCGCGCCCTCGCGCCGCGCCTGGAACGCGCCCAGCAGACCTGGTACGCCCTCTCCCAGCTCGCCGAACGCGTCCGCGGCACGATCTCCCTCGCCGACGCGCGCGTGAAGAGCGCCACCGGCGTCCCCGCCGAGGAGCGGCGCGGCCGCGACCCCGAGGACCTGGAGCGCGAGGCCGCCCGCGTCCGCGAGCAGGAGGCCGAACTCGCCGCCGCCCTCGAGGCCGCCGAACGGGCCCTGGAGGACGCCGTCGAGCACCGCGCCGAACTCGAACGGGCCCTGGCCGCCGAGGAACGGCGCCTCAAGGACGCCGCCCGCGCCCTCGCCGACCGCCGCGAGGGCCTGGCCCGGCTGCACGGCCAGGCCAACGCCGCCCGCTCCCGCGCCGCCGCCGCCCAGGCCGAGATCGACCGGCTCACCGCCGCCCGCGACGAGGCCGCCGACCGGGCCGTCGCCGCCCAGGAGGAGTACGAGCAGCTGAAGGCCGAGGTCGACGGCCTCGAAGCCGCCGACACCGCGCACACCGAGCGGTACGAGGAGGCCCGCCGCGCCCTCGCCGGCGCCGAGGCCGCCCTCGGCGCCGCCCGCGAGGCCGCCGCCGACGCCGAGAGCCGCCGCGCCGCCACCCGCGCCCGGCACGACACCCTCGCGCTCGGCCTGCGCCGCAAGGACGGCACCGGCGCCCTCCTCGCCGCCGGCCTCCCCGGGATCCTCGGTCCCGCCGCCGAACTCCTCACCGTCACCCCCGGGTACGAGGTGCCCGTCGCCGCCGCGCTCGGCGCCGCCGCCGACGCCCTCGCCGCCGACGGCCCCACCGCCGCCGCCGAAGCCCTCCGCCTCCTCCGCAAGCAGGACGCCGGCCGCGCCACCCTGCTCCTGACCGGCGCCGAGCACGACCCCGCGCCGCTGCCGCCGGGCACCGTGACCGCCGCCGGACTCGTCACCGGCCCCGCCGGACTCGTCGCCGCCGCGCGCCGGCTGCTCGCCGGGATCGCCGTCGTCGACGGCCTCGACGAGGCCCGCGACCTCGTCCGCTCCCACCCCGAAGTCACCGCCGTCACCGCCGACGGCGACCTCCTCGGCGCCCACTGGGCCCAGGGCGGCTCGGCCGGCGCCCCCAGCCTCCTCGAAGTGCAGGCCCAGGTGGACGAGGCCGCCGCCGAGCTCGCCGCACTCGCCGCGCGCTGCGAGGAGACCGCCCGGGCCAGGGACGAGGCCGCCGGACACCGCGCGGAGTGCGCCGCCCGCGTCGAGGAGCTCGACGCCCTCCGGCGTACCGCGGAGAAGGAGAAGGCGGCCGTCGCCCAGGCCCTCGGGCGGCTCGCCGGGCAGGCCAGGGGAGCGGCCGGAGAGGCCGAACGCACGGCCGCCGCCGTCGCCCGCGCCCAGGAGGCACTGGAGCGCGCCGGAGCCGAGGCCGAGGAGCTGGCCGAACGGCTCCTCGCCGCCGAGGAGAGCCCGGCCGAGGAGGAACCCGACACCGCCGTCCGCGACCGGCTCGCCCTCGACGGCTCCCACGCCCGCCAGACCGAGATGGAGGCCCGCCTCCAGGTCCGCACCCACGAGGAGCGGGTCAAGGGCCTGGCCGGCCGGGCCGACTCCCTCGACCGGGCCGCCCGCGCCGAACGGGAGGCACGCGCGCGTGCCGAGCAGCGCCGGGCCCGGCTCCGCCACGAGGCCCGCGTCGCCGGGGCGGTCGCCGCCGGAGCGCGTACCCTCCTCGCCCACGTCGAGGTCTCCCTGGACCGGGCCGAACGGGAACGGGCCGAGGCCGCCGCCGCCCGCGCCGACCGCGAGCAGCGCCTCGCCACCGCCCGCGCCCGGGGCCGCGAGCTCAAGGCCGAGCTGGACAAGCTCACCGACTCCGTCCACCGCGGCGAGGTCCTGGGCGCCGAGAAGCGGCTGCGGATCGAGCAGCTGGAGGCGAAGGCCCTGGAGGAGTTCGGCGTCGAGCCGGGCGCCCTCGCCGCCGAGTACGGACCCGACCAGCCGGTCCCGCCGTCGCCGCCCGCGGACGGCGAGACCCTGCCCGAGGACCCGGACGACCCGCGCAACCGGCCCCGCCCCTTCATCCGTTCGGAGCAGGAGAAGCGGCTGAAAGCGGCCGAGCGCGCCTTCCAGCAGCTCGGCAAGGTCAATCCGCTGGCCCTGGAGGAGTTCGCGGCCCTGGAGGAGCGGCACCGCTTCCTCTCCGAGCAGCTGGAGGACCTGAAGAAGACCCGCGCCGACCTGCTTCAGGTCGTGAAGGAGGTCGACCAGCGGGTCGAGCAGGTCTTCACGGAGGCGTACCGGGACACCGCCCGCGAGTTCGAGGGCGTCTTCTCCCGCCTCTTCCCGGGCGGCGAGGGCCGGCTCGTGCTCACCGACCCGGACTCCATGCTCACCACCGGCGTCGAGGTCGAGGCCCGCCCGCCGGGCAAGAAGGTCAAGCGGCTCTCGCTGCTCTCCGGCGGCGAGCGCTCGCTGACCGCCGTGGCCCTGCTGGTGTCGATCTTCAAGGCCCGCCCGAGCCCGTTCTACGTCATGGACGAGGTCGAGGCGGCGCTCGACGACACCAACCTCCAGCGCCTGATCCGGATCATGCGGGAGCTCCAGGAGTCCTCGCAGCTCATCGTGATCACCCACCAGAAGCGGACGATGGAGGTCGCGGACGCGCTGTACGGGGTCTCCATGCAGGGCGACGGCGTCTCCAAGGTGATCAGCCAGCGCCTCCGCTGAGCCCCACCTGCCCCCGTTTCCCCTTCACTTCTTCAAGCAGTGAAGATCGATAAGCCAGAAGCCAGGTAAAAGTCATATGACATCGCCTATTGACTTCAAAACTTGAAGGCATAGTCTCTGCAACGTTGCTTTTACCTTCATGTGGTGGGCGGCGCCGAGATGTGCGCCACTGGAAGCCACTGGAAGGGTTGTTCCCCCCACCGAGGAGTCCATGTGACCGACACCGCGCAGGCCCCCACGCCGCCGCCTTCCGAAGGAAGGGCGGCGCACCCGGACCACCTCGGCCATGTCATCTTCATCACCGCCTCCGCCGCGATGGGCGGCTTCCTCTTCGGCTACGACAGCTCCGTCATCAACGGCGCCGTCGAGGCCATCCGGGACCGCTACGACATCGGCTCCGCGACCCTCGCGCAGGTCATCGCCATCGCCCTGATCGGCTGCGCCATCGGCGCCGCGACCGCCGGACGGATCGCCGACCGCATCGGCCGCATCCGCTGCATGCAGATCTCCGCGGCCCTCTTCACCGTCAGCGCCGTCGGCTCCGCGCTGCCCTTCGCCCTCTGGGACCTCGCCTTCTGGCGGATCGTCGGCGGCTTCGCCATCGGCATGGCCTCGGTCATCGGCCCCGCCTACATCGCCGAGGTCGCGCCCGCCGCGTACCGGGGCCGGCTCGGCTCCTTCCAGCAGGCCGCCATCGTCATCGGCATCGCCATCTCGCAGCTCGTCAACTACGGCATCCTCCAGCTCGCCGACGGCGACCAGCGCGGCGAGATCGGCGGCCTGGAGGCGTGGCAGTGGATGCTCGGCGTGATGGTGGTCCCCGCCCTCCTCTACGGGCTGCTCTCCTTCGCCATCCCCGAGTCCCCGCGCTTCCTCATCTCCGTCGGCAAGACCCAGCGCGCCAAGGAGGTCCTGGCCGAGGTCGAGGGCAAGGGCGTCGACCTCGACCGCCGGATCGCCGAGATCGACCGGGCCATGCGCAGCGAGCACAAGTCCACCTTCAAGGACCTGCTCGCCGCCGGCAGCCGCTTCCGGCTCCTGCCCATCGTCTGGGTCGGCATCGGCCTCTCGGTCTTCCAGCAGCTCGTCGGCATCAACGTCGCCTTCTACTACTCCGCGACGCTCTGGCAGTCCGTCGGCATCGACCCGTCGAGCTCGTTCTTCTACTCGTTCACCACGTCGATCATCAACATCATCGGCACCGTGATCGCGATGGTCCTGGTCGACCGGGTCGGCCGCCGGCCGCTCGCCCTCGTCGGCTCCGCCGGCATGGCGATCGCCCTCGCCTTCGAGGCGTGGGCCTTCTCCGCCGACCTCGTCGACGGCAAGCTCCCCGAGACCCAGGGCGTCGTCGCCCTCGTCGCCGCCCACGTCTTCGTGCTCTTCTTCGCCCTCTCCTGGGGCGTGGTGGTCTGGGTCTTCCTCGGCGAGATGTTCCCCAACCGGATCCGCGCCGCCGCCCTCGGCGTCGCCGCCTCCGCCCAGTGGATCGCCAACTGGGCCATCACCGCCAGCTTCCCGTCCCTCTCGGACTGGAACCTCTCCGGCACCTACGTCATCTACACGGTCTTCGCCGTGCTCTCCATCCCCTTCGTGCTCCGGTACGTCAAGGAGACCAAGGGCAAGGCGTTGGAGGAGATGGGCTAACTCCCCGCTGCCCCTCTCCTCACGACGGCTGCCCCGGCCCGCGGTTCACGCCCCGAGCCGGGGCAGCACCTCGTCGCAGAACAGCCGCAGGCTCCGCCACCCCTCCTCCACCGGCATCCCGCCGCACAGCGGATGCAGCACCAGGCTCTCCAGGCCCAGCTCCGCGCACTCCCCGGGCGTCACCACCCGGTACACCCCCTCCGCCCGCAGCTCCGCCACGCTCGTCGCCGCCGACCGCACCGCCGAACGGATGTCCTTCGACTGCCAGGAGGCGTAGGTCCGCGCCTCGTGCAGGAAGTGCCCCCCGTACTCAGCCCAGGTCCGGTCCGGGTCCTCCGCCACGTGCAGCAGCGGCGTCACCGGCCCCGGCATCATCGTCCAGCCCGCGGTGCCGTACTCCGCGCACCGCTCGGTGTAGTACGCCTCCAGCTCCGGCAGGTGCGCGGAAGGGAAGAACGGCAGCCCCAGCCGGGCCGCGCGCCGCGCCGCCGCCCTCGACGAACCGCCGACCATCAGCAGCGGGTGCGGGTCGGTGAAGGGCCGCGGGGTGACGCGGACCGTACGCCCCCGGTACGTGAAGGGCTCGCCCGTCCAGGCGGCGAGCAGGGTCTCCAGGAGCTCGTCCTGGAGCCTCCCGCGCCGCCCCCAGTCGACCCCGCGCTCCTCGTACTCCTCCGGCCGGTAGCCGATCCCGGCCACCGTCACGAGCCGGCCCCGGCTCAGCAGGTCGAGCACCGCGATCTCCTCGGCGAGCCGCAGCGGGTCGTGCAGCGGGCCGATGGCCGCCGAGACGGTGACGGCGATCCGGTGGGTCGCCCCGAAGACCGCGCCGGCGAAGACGAAGGGGGAGGGGAGCCAGTTGTCCTCCACCCCGTGGTGCTCCTCGGTCTGGACCGTGTCCACCCCGTGCGCGTCGGCGTGGGCGGCCATCTCCAGGGCCGCGCGGTACCGCTCCGCCAGCGCTTCCCGGCCGGCGCGCGGGTCGACCAGGTTGAACCGTACGACGCTGAAGGCCATGGGGGTCCCCTCCGTGGGCGGGCCGGCGACGGACGGCGACCATAGCTGACGTACCGTCAGATGAGAACGGTGCCGGCGGCCCGGGAACCGCGACCCACGCTGCGTACGTACTGCGTCACCGGGCGGCTCGTGTCCGATACTGGACGGGTTATGGAACTCATCCTTGCTGTAGTCATCGCTCTGGTCGTCGCGGTCGCCGTGACCAGCGGACTCGTGATCAGCGGTCGCAAGAAGAAGCAGCTGCCGCCGGCCGAGCCGCCGTCCACCACGCCGACCATCACCGCTCCGCCCGCCGAGCCGCACGTCGGCGACGAGGCGGAGACACCGCGGGAAGAACCACGCCGCACCGTCGAGGAGGTCGGCCTCCCCGCCACCGAGGCCCCCACCGCCGAGGAGACCGCCGAGGCCCCGCCCGTCGCGGAGCCCGAGGCGCCCGCCGCGCCCGAGATCGAGGTGCCCGAGCCCACCGCCGGCCGCCTCGTCCGGCTCCGCGCCCGGCTCGCCCGCTCCCAGAACTCGCTGGGCAAGGGCCTGCTGACGCTGCTCTCCCGCGAGCACCTCGACGAGGACACCTGGGAGGAGATCGAGGAGACCCTCCTCACCGCCGACGTCGGCGTCGCCCCCACCCAGGAACTGGTCGAGCGGCTGCGCGAGCGGGTCAAGGTGCTCGGCACCCGCACCCCCGAGGAACTGCGCGGCCTGCTCCGCGAGGAGCTGATCACCCTCCTGGGCGACTACGACCGCACCGTGCACACCGAGAGCCCCGAGGACGTCCCCGGCGTCGTCATGGTCGTCGGCGTCAACGGCACCGGCAAGACCACCACCACCGGCAAGCTCGCCCGCGTCCTGGTCGCCGACGGCAAGTCTGTCGTCCTCGGCGCCGCCGACACCTTCCGCGCCGCCGCCGCCGACCAGCTCCAGACCTGGGGCGACCGGGTCGGCGCCCGCACCGTCCGCGGCCCCGAGGGCGGCGACCCCGCCTCGATCGCCTACGACGCGGTCAAGGAGGGCATCGCCGAGAAGGCCGACGTCGTCCTCATCGACACCGCCGGCCGCCTGCACACCAAGACCGGCCTCATGGACGAGCTCGGCAAGGTCAAGCGCGTCGTCGAGAAGCACGGCCCGCTCGACGAGATCCTGCTCGTCCTCGACGCCACCACCGGCCAGAACGGCCTCATCCAGGCCCGCGTCTTCGCCGAGGTCGTCGACATCACCGGCATCGTCCTCACCAAGCTCGACGGCACCGCCAAGGGCGGCATCGTCGTCGCCGTCCAGCGCGAGCTGGGCGTCCCCGTCAAGCTCGTCGGCCTCGGCGAGGGCCCCGACGACCTGGCCCCCTTCGAGCCGGCCGCCTTCGTCGACGCCCTCATCGGCGACTGACGACCCCGGCGCCCCGCCCACGGCGAAGGGCCCCGCTCCTCGGGGAGCGGGGCCCTTCGCCGTGTCCTACGCGTGCGTCCGATGGCACATGTACGCCAGCGTGCCCAGCAGCAGCCGGGCCTGCGGCGGCGCGCCCGCCGTGTCCAGCGTCGGCGGGCGCAGCCAGCGCACCGGGCCCAGACCGCCCAGGTTCGACGGGGGAGCGGTGATGTGGGCGCCCGGCCCCAGCCCGTGCAGGTCCAGATCGGCGTCGTCCCAGCCCATCCGGTACAGCAGCCTCGGCAGCTCCGCCGCCGCGCCCGGCGCCACGAAGAACTGCGCCCGGCCGGTCGGCGTCGCGCAGACCGGGCCCAGCGGCAGCCCCATCCGCTCCATGCGGACCAGCGCCCGCCGGCCCGCCGCCTCGGCCACCTCGATCACGTCGAAGGCCCGGCCCACCGGCAGCAGCAGCGCGGCCCCCGGGTACTCCGCCCACGCCTTGGCCGCGTCGTCGAGCCCCGCGCCCGCCGGGACCGGCGGCGCGAAGGAGAGGGGGTGCGCGCCCGGGGCCGTACAGGCCCGGTCGCCGCAGGAGCACTGGCCGGAGACGGCCCGCGCGCCGGGCTGGACGTCCCAGCCCCAGAGTCCGGTGTACTCGGCCACCGCCGTGCACTCGGTGGTGCGTGCGCGGCGCCGTGTCCCGGACCGCATCTCACGGATGCCGCCGATCGTGAAGCCCATGCCCCCTCCAACGGGTCGGACGCGCAGGTGGTTACGACCGGGAACACCGCCGTCACCCACGGTGACGCGGCGCCCGGAGTGCGTCGCCCAGGGTGGCGCACGGTGGTGAGCGGGGTGGTGCGCACGGTGGCGCGCGCCTCTTCGCGCTTCCGTCCGCTTACCCGGGGTCGTCGCATGTCAAGTGAATCGTGCGCAGGGCCCGGCGAGTTCATTCGAAGGGGTGGCGAATGGTGGCGTTTCTTGAAACGCCCTCACGACAGGGGTGATCGTAGGATTACTTTCGGTACCCGAACCCCGGGGGCGCGTGCGGTGGTGGGTATGCCGGAGGCAACCAGGTTTCCCGTTCGAAGGAGTCGGAACACCGGGCGGAGCGGCGCCGGACGCGGCATTCTGATAGGGGTTCGCACGACAGGCAATCAGGTGGATGGGGGCGTTCCAGTGGGCGGCAACGGCACAGACGGTACGACTGCCGGCAAGCGCCCCAACGAGCGGCTCGGCTCGTGGTTCGTGCGCAGCGGCTGGTCCAAGGGCGAACTCGCCCGCCAGGTCAACCGCAGGGCCCGCCAGATGGGCGCCCACCACATCTCCACCGACACCTCCCGGGTCCGCCGCTGGCTCGACGGCGAGCAGCCCCGCGAGCCGATCCCGAGAATCCTCTCCGAGCTGTTCTCCGAGCGCTTCGGCTCCGTCGTCGCCATCGAGGACCTCGGACTGCGCACCGCCCACCAGACGCCCTCCGTCTCCGGCGTCGACCTCCCCTGGGCCGGACCCCAGACCGTCTCCCTGCTCAGCGAGTTCTCCCGCAGCGACCTCATGCTCGCCCGGCGCGGCTTCCTCGGCTCCTCGCTCCAGCTCGCCGCCGGACCCGCCCTCATCGAGCCCATGCAGCGCTGGCTGGTGCCCACCCCGGCCGGCGAGCCCGGGTCCGAGGGGCCCGCGCCCGACGGCCGCCGCCACCGGCTCTCCGAGATCGAGCTGGACCTCCTCGAATCCACCACCGCGATGTTCCGCAAGTGGGACGCCCAGTGCGGCGGCGGACTGCGCCGCAAGGCCGTCGTCGGCCAGCTCCACGAGGTCACCGACCTCCTCCAGGAGCCCCAGCCGGCCGCCACCGCCAAGCGCCTCTTCACCGTCGCCGCCGAACTCGCCGAACTCGCCGGGTGGATGAGCTACGACGTGGGCCTCCAGCCCACCGCCCAGAAGTACTTCGTGCTCGCCCTGCACGCCGCCAAGGAGGCCGGCGACAAGCCGCTCGGCTCGTACATCCTCTCCTCCATGAGCCGGCAGATGATCCACCTCGGCCGCCCCGACGACGCCCTCGAACTCATCCACCTCGCCCAGTACGGCAGCCGGGACTGCGCCACCGCGCGCACCCAGGCCATGCTCTATGCGATGGAGGCCCGCGCCTACGCCAACATGGGCCAGCCGTCCAAGTGCAAGCGGGCCGTGCGGATGGCCGAGGACACCTTCGCCGACGCCACCCTCGAAGGCGGCCCCGAGCCGGACTGGATCCGCTTCTTCACCGAGGCCGAGCTCAACGGCGAGAACTCCCACTCCTTCCGCGACCTCGCCTATGTCGCCGGACGCTCCCCGACGTACGCCTCGCTGGCCGAACCGGTCATGGAGCGGGCCGTGGAGCTCTTCGAGAAGGACCCCGACCACCAGCGGTCGTACGCCCTCAACCTGATCGGCATGGCCACCGTCCACCTGCTCAAGCGCGAGCCCGAGCAGTCCGTCGTCCTCGCCGAGAAGGCCCTCGGCGTGGCCCGTTCCATCCGCTCCGAACGGGTCAACAACCGGCTCCGCAAGACCGTCGACACCGCCGCCCGCGACTTCGGCGACGTCGCGGAGGTCGTCGACCTCACCGACCGCCTCACCCTGCTGCTCCCGGAGTCCGCCGAGGCCGTCTGACCGGCCCCGCGACTCCCGCGAGCCCCGTACCCCGGCCGCGCCGGACGTCCCGTACTGCCCGACTCGGCTCCCCCGCCGCACAGGACACACGGACGCCGGCGCGGCCGGTCCGCGTCCCGGCCCCGGACCGCTCCCCGCCCGCCCGGCCGGGAGAGTACCCCGTTACCTCCCCGTGACCCGCGTGTTCACGGTCACGTAACACGCCCCCGTCCTTCGTCACCGCCGCGAAACATCGAGCGGCATCGGCGGAAACCGCGCTGCGCGAATCTCTGGCGCATAACCGGCCATCCCTCAGGCCGCCGCTCACCGCCGGCCCCGCCCCGCACAGGCCGCACCGACGACGAGGAGACGCCGATGGCACCAGCCATCACGACCCTGGCAGCGGACGCCCCCGCGCTGTCCGCCGCCAACACCGGGTTCATGCTCATCTGCTCCGCCCTGGTCATGCTGATGACCCCGGCCCTCGCCTTCTTCTACGGAGGCATGGTCCGCGTCAAGTCCACCCTCAACATGCTGATGATGAGCTTCATCAGCCTCGGGATCGTCACGGTCCTGTGGGTGCTCTTCGGCTTCAGCGTCGCCTTCGGCACCGACTCCGGCGGCCTCGTCGGCTGGTCCTCCGACTACCTCGGCCTCAGCGGCATCGGCGTCACCGAACTCTGGGACGGCTACACCATCCCGGTGTACGTCTTCGCCGTCTTCCAGCTGATGTTCGCCGTCCTCACCCCCGCCCTGATCAGCGGCGCCCTCGCCGACCGGGTCAAGTTCACCGCCTGGGCGCTCTTCGTCACCCTGTGGGCCACGGTCGTGTACTTCCCCGTCGCCCACTGGGTGTGGGGCGCCGGCGGCTGGCTCTTCGAGATGGGCGTCATCGACTTCGCCGGCGGCACGGCGGTCCACATCAACGCCGGAGCCGCGGCCCTCGGCGTCATCCTCGTCATCGGCAAGCGCGTCGGCTTCAAGAAGGACCCGATGCGCCCGCACAGCCTGCCGCTCGTCATGCTCGGCGCGGGTCTGCTCTGGTTCGGCTGGTTCGGCTTCAACGCCGGCTCCTGGCTGGGCAACGACGACGGCGTCGGCGCCGTGATGTTCGTCAACACCCAGGTCGCCACGGCCGCCGCCATGCTCGCCTGGCTCGCCTACGAGAAGCTCCGCCACGGCTCCTTCACCACCCTCGGCGCGGCCTCCGGCGCCGTCGCCGGCCTCGTCGCCATCACCCCCGCCGGCGGCTCCTGCTCCCCGCTCGGCGCCCTCGCCATCGGCGCGATCGCCGGTCTCGTCTGCGCCATGGCCGTCGGCCTCAAGTACAAGTTCGGCTACGACGACTCCCTCGACGTCGTCGGCGTCCACCTCGTCGGCGGCGTCCTCGGCTCCCTCCTCGTCGGCTTCTTCGCCACCGGTGGCGTCCAGTCCGACGCCAAGGGCCTCTTCTACGGCGGCGGCCTGGAGCAGCTCGGCAAGCAGGCCGTCGGCGTCGCCGCCGTCCTCGCCTACTCTCTGGTCGTCTCCGCGGTCCTCGCCCTGATCATCGACAGGACCATGGGCATGCGGGTCGCCGAGGACGACGAGGTCTCCGGCATCGACCAGGTCGAACACGCCGAGACGGCCTACGACTTCAGCGGAGCCGGCGGCGGCACCTCCGGGCGCGCCACCGCCGCCCCCGCCCCGGCCGTCACGCAGAACAAGAAGGTGGACGCATGAAGCTCATCACCGCGGTCGTGAAGCCGCACCGGCTCGACGAGATCAAGGAGGCCCTGCAGGCGTTCGGGGTCCACGGCCTCACCGTCACCGAGGCCAGCGGCTACGGCCGCCAGCGCGGCCACACCGAGGTGTACCGCGGCGCCGAGTACACCGTCGACCTCGTCCCCAAGATCCGCATCGAGGTCCTGGTCGAGGACGAGGACGCCGAACAGCTCATCGACGTCGTCGTGAAGGCCGCCCGCACCGGGAAGATCGGCGACGGGAAGGTCTGGAGCGTCCCGGTCGAGACCGCCGTCCGCGTCCGGACGGGCGAGCGCGGCCCCGACGCGCTCTAGGAGCAGCACCCGGAGGGGTACGGCTTCCAGGAACACGGCCCCCAGGGGGTACGGCCTCCGGCCCCGGAGCCGTACCCCCTGAGCCGTACCCCCGGCGCCACCCCCGCCGCCCCGCCAAGCGCCCCCCGAGCGAAGGAGCCGCCGGTGACCACCCCCGAACCGCAGGACGCGACCGGAGAGCAGGGCCGCCGAGGCTACGCGGCGGCCCGGTCGGCGCTCCTCCAGGAGAGGACCGCGTCCGGCCCGGAGCGCCGCGCCGCCCTCGCCCGCCTCACCGACGACTGGCTCGCCGGCCTCTTCGCCGCCGCCGCGCCGCCGCCCGGCACCGCCCTCGTCGCCGTCGGCGGCTACGGCCGCGCGGAACTCTCCCCGCGCAGCGACCTCGACCTCCTGCTGCTCCACGACGGCAGCGCCCCGAAGGAGGCGGTCGCCGCCCTCGCCGACCGCCTCTGGTACCCCGTCTGGGACCTCGGGCTCGCCCTCGACCACTCCGTCCGCACCCCCGCCCAGGCCCGCGCCACCGCCGCCGACGACCTCAAGGTCCAGCTCGGCCTCCTCGACGCCCGGCCGCTCGCCGGCGACACCGCCCTCGCCACGGCCCTGCGCTCCACCGTCCTCGCCGACTGGCGCAACCAGGCCGCCCGCCGCCTCCCCGAACTCGCCGAGCTCTGCCGCGACCGCGCCGAACGCGCCGGCGAACTCCGCTTCCTCCTCGAACCCGACCTCAAGGAGGCCCGCGGCGGCCTCCGCGACGCCCAGGCCCTGCGCGCCGTCGCCGCCTCCTGGCTCGCCGACGCCCCCCGCGACGGCCTCGACACCGCCCGCCGCCGCCTCCTCGACGCCCGCGACGCCCTCCACCTCGCCACCGGCCGCGCCACCGACCGGCTCGCCCTCCAGGAACAGGACGCCGTCGCCAAGGAACTCGGCCTGCTCGACGCCGACACCCTGCTCCGCGAGGTGTACGAGGCCGCCGGCACCGTCACGTACGCCTCCGACGTCACCTGGCGCGAGGTCGCCCGCGTCCTCAAGGCCCGCTCCGCCCGCCCCCGCCTGCGCGGCCTCCTCGGCGGCCGGTCCCCGCAGAAGGCCCCCGCCGAGCGGACCCCGCTCGCCGAGGGCGTCGTCGAGATGGACGGCGAGGCCGTCCTCGCCCTCTCCGCCCGGCCCGAACGCGACCCGGCCCTCCCGCTCCGCGCCGCCGCCGCGGCGGCCCAGCACGGCCTGCCGCTCTCCCCGCACGCCGTCCGCCGGCTCGCCGCCACCGCCAAGCCGCTGCCCGTGCCCTGGCCGGCCGAGGCCCGCGAGGCGCTCGTCACCCTGCTCGGCGCCGGAGCCGCCGCGATCCCGGTCTGGGAGGCCCTGGAGGCCGAAGGGCTCGTCACCCGCCTGCTGCCCGACTGGGAACGCGTCCGCCACCGCCCCCAGCGCAACCCCGTCCACACCTGGACCGTCGACCGCCACCTCGTCGAGACCGCCGTCCGCGCCGCCTCCCTCACCCGCCGCGTCGGCCGCCCCGACCTCCTCCTCGTCGCCGCGCTCCTCCACGACATCGGCAAGGGCTGGCCCGGCGACCACTCCGTCGCCGGCGAGACCATCGCCCGCGACCTCGCCGCCCGCGTCGGCTTCGACCGCACCGACACCGCCACCGTCGCCACCGTCGTCCGCCACCACCTCCTCCTCGTCGACACCGCCACCCGGCGCGACCTCGACGACCCCGCCACCGTCCAGGCCGTCGCCGCCGCCGTCGGCACCGTCGGCACCCTCGAACTCCTCCACGCCCTCACCGAGGCCGACGCGCTCGCCACCGGACCCGCCGCCTGGTCCGCCTGGCGCGCCTCCCTCGTCGCCGACCTCGTCAAACGCGTCACCGGCGTCCTCGCCGGCGAGCCGCTGCCCGACCCCGAGGCCGCCGCGCCCAGCGCCGAACAGGAACGGCTCGCCGTCGAGGCGCTGCGCACCGGCGAACCCGTCCTCGCCCTCCACACCCGCGACGAGCAGCCCCTCGACCCCGACGAGCCCGAACCCGTCGGCGTCGAACTCCTCATCGCCCTGCCCGACCAGCCGGGCGTCCTGCCCGCCGTCGCCGGCGTCCTCGCCCTCCACCGGCTCACCGTCCGCGCCGCCGAACTCCGGGCCGTCGAACTCCCCGCGGAACTGGGCGCCGCGCCCGGCCCCGTGCTCGTCCTCGACTGGCGGGTCGCCGCCGAGTACGGCTCCCTGCCCCAGGGCCACCGGCTCCGCGCCGACCTGCTGCGCGCCCTCGACGGCTCCCTCGACATCCCCGCCCGGCTCGCCGAGCGCGAGGCCGCCTACCCGCGCCGCCGCGGCGTCCAGGCCCCGCCGCCCCGCGTCACCGTCGCCCCCGCCGACTCCCGCCTCGCCACCGTCCTGGAGGTCCGCGCCCAGGACGCCCCGGGCCTGCTCCACCGGATCGGCCGGGCCCTGGAGGGCGCGGCGGTCCGGGTCCGCAGCGCCCACGTCTCCACCCTCGGCGCCAACGCCGTGGACACCCTGTACGTGACCCGCCCGGACGGCTCCCTCCTCCCGGACGAGGAGGCGATCGACCTGGCCCGGACGCTGGAGGCGGCGCTGGGGTGAGGGCGTGACGCGGGGGCGCTGTGTGCCGTTGAGCACTGCGTGCTCCCCGCTGGGGCGGGGGTGGCCCACTCCGTGGCAACGGCCGCCTGTCCGAGGCGGCGCGCTCCCCGCGCCCGCGGGGCAACCGTCCTCGCCGGTCCAATCCGACCGGCGAGGGCGGCTCCGTCCCGGGGCCGGATACCCTGGGTGGCGACCATCCGCCCCGACCCGAGGATCGCGACCACCGTGTTCGATACGCTTTCCGACCGCCTCAGCGCGACTTTCAAGTCCCTCCGGGGCAAAGGCCGCCTCTCCGAGCAGGACATCGACAGCGCGGCCCGGGAAATCCGTATCGCCCTCCTCGAGGCCGACGTCGCCCTGCCGGTCGTCCGCGCGTTCATCAAGAACGTCAAGGAGCGGGCTCTCGGCGCCGAGGTCTCCAAGGCGCTGAACCCCTCGCAGCAGGTCATCAAGATCGTCAACGACGAGCTGATCGCGATCCTCGGCGGTGAGACCCGCCGGCTGCGGTTCGCCAAGACCGCGCCGACCGTGATCATGCTCGCCGGTCTCCAGGGTGCCGGTAAGACCACCCTCGCCGGAAAGCTCGGCCTCTGGCTGAAGGGGCAGGGCCACTCGCCGCTGCTCGTCGCCTGCGACCTCCAGCGCCCCAACGCCGTCAACCAGCTCTCCGTCGTCGCCGACCGCGCCGGCGTCGCCTTCTACGGCCCGCAGCCCGGCAACGGCGTCGGCGACCCGGTCCAGGTCGCCAAGGACTCGATCGAGTACGCGCGCACCAAGCTGTACGACGTCGTCATCGTCGACACCGCCGGCCGCCTCGGCATCGACCAGGAGCTGATGCAGCAGGCGGCCGACATCCGGGACGCCGTCTCGCCCGACGAGATCCTCTTCGTCGTCGACGCCATGATCGGTCAGGACGCGGTCAACACCGCCGAGGCGTTCCGCGACGGCGTCGGCTTCGACGGCGTCGTGCTCTCCAAGCTCGACGGCGACGCCCGCGGTGGTGCCGCGCTCTCCATCGCGCACGTCACCGGCAAGCAGATCATGTTCGCCTCCAACGGCGAGAAGCTGGACGACTTCGACGCGTTCCACCCGGACCGCATGGCGTCCCGCATCCTCGGCATGGGCGACATGCTGTCGCTCATCGAGAAGGCCCAGCAGACCTTCGACGAGGAAGAGGCCGCCAAGATGGCCTCGAAGCTCGCGTCGAAGAAGGGCCAGGACTTCACCCTGGACGACTTCCTCGCCCAGATGGAGCAGGTCCGCAAGATGGGCTCCATCAGCAAGCTCCTCGGCATGCTGCCCGGCATGGGGCAGATGAAGGAGCAGATCGCCAACATCGACGAGCGGGACGTGGACCGCACCGCCGCCATCATCAAGTCGATGACGCCGGCCGAGCGCCAGGACCCGACCATCATCAACGGCTCCCGCCGCGCCCGTATCGCCAAGGGTTCCGGTGTCGAGGTCAGCGCGGTGAAGGGCCTGGTCGAGCGGTTCTTCGAGGCCCGCAAGATGATGTCCCGGATGGCCCAGGGCGGCGGCCTGCCCGGCATGCCCGGCATCCCCGGCATGGGCGGCGGCCCCGGCCGGCAGAAGAAGCAGATCAAGCAGGCCAAGGGCAAGCGCAAGAGCGGCAACCCGATGAAGCGGAAGGCCGAGGAGCAGGCCGCCCAGGCGAAGCGGGAGCAGGCCCAGCAGGGCGGCGCCTTCGGGCTGCCGGGCGCCGGGCAGGGCCCGCAGGACTTCGAGCTGCCGGACGAGTTCAAGAAGTTCATGGGCTGACGGTCTCCGGACGCCCCGCGAGAAGGGGCCCGTGGCGGGTACGCAACCGCCCCGGGCCTCTTTTCGCCCCCCCGGCCCGCCCGGAATGCCGCTTCTGTCGCGATCTTCGATACTGGGGCCACTGCCGCCCCGAGGAGAGCGACGTGGCCAACCCCGTACCCCCGCGCGACCGGACCGACCAGCCCTGGCGCTCGGAGGGGGCGCCGCCGCCCCCGCCGCCGAAGCGGAAGATGCCCGGCGGCTGGGGCAGCCTCATCCTCACCGCGCTCGCCGTGTACCTGATCACCAACATCGTGCTGTCCTTCTTCAACGAGGGCGACGGGCCGACGATCTCGTACACCGAGTTCAGCAAGCAGGTCACCGCCGGGAACGTCACCAAGATCTACTCCAAGGGCGACGCCATCCAGGGGCAGCTGAAGGACAAGCAGCCGGTGCCCGACGGCAAGGGCGACTACACCAAGTTCCAGACCCAGCGGCCGGCCTTCGCCGACGACGACCTGTGGGCGCAGCTCACCAAGCAGAAGGTCACCGTCACCGCCGAGCCCGTCGTGCAGGAACGCTCCTTCCTCGCCAACCTCCTCCTCTCGCTCGCCCCGATGCTGCTCCTCGTGCTGCTCTGGGTCTTCATCGCCCGCCGGATGAGCTCCGGCATGGGCGGCGCCGGCGGGATGCTCGGCCGCAAGCAGCCGCCGAAACCGGTGGAGCTGGAGGGCGGCAAGCGCACCACGTTCGCCGACGTGGCCGGCATCGACGAGGTGGAGGGCGAGCTCAACGACGTCGTCGACTTCCTGAAGAACCCCGACGCCTACCGGCGGATGGGCGCCAAGATGCCGCGGGGCGTGCTGCTCGCCGGCCCGCCCGGCACCGGCAAGACGCTCCTCGCGCGGGCCGTGGCCGGCGAGGCCGGGGTGCCGTTCTTCTCGGCCTCCGCCTCCGAGTTCATCGAGATGATCGTCGGCGTCGGCGCCTCCCGGGTCCGCGAGCTGTTCGCCGAGGCCCGCAAGGTCGCCCCCGCGATCATCTTCATCGACGAGATCGACACCATCGGCCGGGCCCGCGGCGGCGGCTCGGGCATGGGCGGCCACGACGAACGTGAGCAGACGCTCAACCAGATCCTCACCGAGATGGACGGCTTCACCGGTTCCGAGGGCGTCATCGTGCTGGCCGCGACCAACCGGGCCGACGTCCTCGACCCCGCCCTCACCCGCCCCGGCCGCTTCGACCGGATCGTGCACGTCAACCCGCCGGACCGGGGCGGCCGGGAGGCCATCCTGAAGATCCACACCCGGCAGATCCCGCTCGCGAAGGACGTCGACCTGGAGCAGGTCGCCCGCACCACCCCCGGCATGACCGGCGCCGAACTCGCCAACCTCGCCAACGAGGCCGCCCTCCTCGCCGTCAAGCGCGAGCAGAAGGCCGTCACCCAGTCGGACCTCTCCGACGCTCTGGAGAAGGTGCAGCTCGGCGCCGAGCGTCCGCTCGTCATGCCCGAGGAGGAGCGCCGCCGCACCGCGTACCACGAGAGCGGCCACGCCCTGCTCGGCATGCTCCAGCCCGGCGCCGACCCGGTCCGCAAGATCACCATCGTGCCGCGCGGCCGGGCCCTCGGCGTCACCCTCTCCACCCCGGACGCCGACAAGTACGCCTACACCGAGGAGTACCTGCGCGGCCGGATCATCGGCGCCCTCGGCGGCATGGCGGCCGAGCAGGTCGTCTTCGGCGTCATCACCACCGGCGCGGAGAGCGACCTGGAGCAGGTCACGAACATCGCGCGGGGCATGGTCGGCCGCTGGGGCATGAGCGAGACCGTCGGCCGACTGACCGCGATCCCCAGCGACGCCCAGCAGGCGTACGGGCTCTCCGCCGCCCCCGCGACCCTCGACGCCGTCGACGCCGAGATGCGCCGGATCGTCGACGAGTGCTACGTGGACGCCGTACGGCTCCTGCGCGAGCACCGCGACCGGCTGGACGCCCTCAGCGCCGCGCTGCTGGAGAACGAGACCCTGGAGGAGGACGCGGCCTACCGGGCGGCGGGCATCGAGCGCCCCGCCCCGGACGCGCCCGAGCCGGGCGTCCGGCCCGACCCGGAGCGGCGCGCCTGAGCGGCGGTCAGGGCACGCGCGCGACGACGTACCGGAAGTCGTTCGGCATCCACACCGTGCCGTCCGGGCGGCGGTACGGGGCCAGCGCCTCCTCGATCTCCTTCTCCACCTGCGCCGGGTCGCCGGCCCGCGCGGCAGCGTCGAAGGCGCCGGTCGACAGCAGCCCGCGCACCGCGCTGCTCTCGTCCGCGTACCCGAAGGGGCAGGCGACCCGCCCCGCGCCGACCGGCCGCAGCCCGGCCCGGGCCGCGAGGACGGCGAGGTCGGTACGGGGGGAGGGGCGCCGGTCCGCGAGCCGGTCCGCCAGCCGCAGCAGCGGCTCCGTCGCGCACCGCTCCGGCGGCCCCCAGCCGGCCAGCACGACCGTCGCGCCCGGTTGGGCCGCCCGGGTGAGGTCGGCCGGCGCGAAGCCGGTGCGGTCGCCCGCGTGGAAGGCGGTGACGACGTCGTACGGGCCGTCCTCCGGTACGCCGGAGGTGACCGGCACGTCCTCGGGGAGGCGTGTCCTGGCGAGCTCCACGCGCGCGTGGTCCCGCTCCGCCCCGGCGGCCGAGGCGCCCCGGGCGGTCGCCATCAGCAGGGCGAGGCCGGTGCCGCAGTCCAGGCCCAGCAGGCGGGTGCCGGGGCCGACGCCGACGCGATCGTAGGCCGCCTCGTACAGCGGGACGAGCATCCGTTCCTGGATCTCGGCCCAGTCGCGCGCGGGGTGGTGCGGGACGAGCGTAGGTGTCATGGATCAGGCCCCATTCCGTGCCGGACGACAGCCCCCCGTAGCCAGGGAACTGCGCTTCGCCCCCCGCGTCCAGTGGTCGGGCCGGACGACCGGGGGACGAGTTCGGGCCACCCCCTGAAAGATGTCGGCCGGGGGAGGGGGGTGGTGCCCGAACTCGGGCACGGGCGCGGTAGTGTCCCCTCCCACACCGCCCCGGCGTGCGTGACCTGACCGCGCGCCGGGGCGTATGCGCCGCTGTGCACCAGCTGTGGACGCCTCGCTACCGACTGACGGGTACGTGCAAAATATTTGAGTTGCCCCGGAATGGAACCCGGAGGGGATCCGGCTCGTTGTACCCGACGTGAGCACGACACCACCTGTCCTCGCCGCAGAGCTGGCGCAGGCGTGGGCCGACATTCAGCGGCACCACCCCGAGCTGCCGGACCTCGCCGCGCCCGAGTCCCTGATCGGAGAGTCGTCGTCCGCCTGCGGCGCCGAGCTCTCCTTCGAGCGACTGCTCCACGAGGCAGTCCACGGCATCGCCGCCGCCCGGGGTGTCCGCGACACCTCCCGCGCCGGCCGCTACCACAACCGCAGATTCCTCGCGATCGCCGAGGAGATGGGCCTCGACCATCCCGAGGAGCCGCACGCCAGCAGCGGCTTCTCCCTGGTCACGCTCACCCCCGAGGCGAAGCGGCGGTACCGGCCCACCATCGAGCGGCTCCAGCGCGCCCTCAAGGCCCACACCGTGGCCACGGCCGCCGACACCAAGCGCTCCTTCCGCGGACCGGCCGCCCGGCACGGCTCCTCGGGCGGCGGCGTCCGGGTCAAGGCCGTCTGCGACTGCGGGCGCAACGTGCGCGTGGTGCCCTCGGTGCTCGCCCAGGCGCCGATCGTCTGCGGCGGCTGCGGCAAGCCGTTCCGGATCCCGGAGACCGTGGGCGCCGCAGGCTGACCTGGCGGGGTGTGGCACAATGGTCAGCTGTACTCGACAGTCGCACAGGACCCCTCTCTCCTCCGGCTGACGCGTCCATCGGGCACCCGAGTACCGCAACCCCACGTGGCATCTCAAGTGCCCACCCACGTCAAGACCAGGAGACACCACTCCAGTGGCAGTCAAGATCAAGCTCAAGCGCCTCGGCAAGATCCGCCAGCCGCACTACCGCATCGTCGTCGCCGACTCGCGCACCCGCCGTGACGGCCGCGCGATCGAGGAGATCGGCCTCTACCACCCGACGTACAACCCGTCGCGTATCGAGGTCGACTCCGAGCGTGCGCAGTACTGGCTCTCCGTCGGCGCCCAGCCGACCGAGCCGGTTCTCGCCATCCTGAAGCTCACCGGCGACTGGCAGAAGCACAAGGGCCTCCCGGCCCCGGAGAAGCCGCTGCTCGCCCCGGCGACCAAGGAAGAGAAGCGCGCTTCCTTCGACGAGTTCGCCAAGGCGCTCGAGGGTGCCGAGGACAAGGGTGAGGCCATCACCCCGAAGGCCAAGAAGGCGAAGGCGGACGAGGCCGAGGCCGAGTCCACCACCGAGGCCTGATCATGCTCGAGGAGGCTCTCGAGCACCTCGTGAAGGGCATCGTCGACAACCCTGACGACGTGCAGGTCGCCTCGCGCAACCTGCGCCGCGGTCGCGTGCTGGAGGTCCGGGTCCACCCCGACGACCTCGGCAAGGTGATCGGCCGCAACGGCCGCACCGCGCGTGCGCTGCGGACCGTCGTGGGCGCCATCGGCGGTCGTGGCATCCGCGTCGACCTCGTCGACGTGGACCAGGTCCGCTGAAAGTTTGACACCGGCACGGGCCGGGGAGGGCAGACCGCCCACCCCGGCCCGTTGCCGTACGACAGGAGAGTTCACCAGTGCAGTTGGTAGTCGCGCGGATCGGCCGCGCCCACGGGATCAGGGGCGACGTCACCGTGGAGGTGCGCACCGACGAGCCCGAGCTGCGGCTCGGTCCCGGCGCCGTCCTGCTCACCGACCCGCCCTCCGCCGGTCCGCTGACCGTCGAGTCCGGCAAGGTGCACAGCGGCCGGCTGCTGCTCCGCTTCGAGGGCGTCCACGACCGCAACGCCGCCGAGGCGCTCCGCAACACCCTCCTCATCGCCGAGGTCGACCCGGCCGAGCTGCCCGAGGAGGAGGACGAGTACTACGACCACCAGCTCGTCGACCTCGACGTGGTCCTCGCCGACGGCACCGAGGTCGGCGTGATCACCGAGATCTCCCACCTGCCCTCGCAGGACCTGCTCATCGTGGAGCGTCCCGACGGCACCGAGCTGATGATCCCCTTCGTCGAGCAGATCGTCACCGAGATCGACCTGGAGAACCAGCGGGCCGTCATCGCCCCGCCGCCCGGCCTCATCGACGACCGCGCCGAGATCGCCTCCGCCCGCGACGCCGAGGACGAGCAGGCATGAGGCTCGACGTCGTCACGATCTTCCCCGAGTACCTGGAACCGCTGAACGTCTCCCTCGTCGGCAAGGCCCGCGCGCGCGGGCAGCTCGACGTGCACGTCCACGACCTGCGCCGGTGGACGTACGACCGGCACAACACCGTCGACGACACCCCCTACGGCGGCGGTCCCGGCATGGTCATGAAGACCGAGCCCTGGGGCGACGCCCTCGACCAGACCCTCGCCGACGGCTACGAGGCCGGCGCCCGCGGCCCCGTCCTCGTCGTCCCCACCCCCAGCGGACGCCCCTTCACCCAGGAACTCGCCGTCGAGCTCTCCGAGCGGCCCTGGCTGATCTTCACCCCCGCCCGCTACGAGGGCATCGACCGCCGGGTCATGGACGAGTACGCCACCCGCATGCCGGTCTACGAGGTCTCCATCGGCGACTACGTGCTCGCCGGCGGCGAGGCCGCCGTCCTCGTGATCACCGAGGCCGTCGCCCGTCTCCTGCCCGGCGTCCTCGGCAACGCCGAGTCGCACCGGGACGACTCCTTCGCCCCCGGCGCCATGGCCAACCTCCTCGAAGGCCCCGTCTACACCAAGCCGCCGAGCTGGCGCGGCCGGGAGATCCCCGAGGTGCTGCTCAGCGGCCACCACGGCAAGATCGCCCGCTGGCGCCGCGACGAGGCGTTCCGCCGCACCGTCGCCCACCGGCCCGACCTCATCGAGCGCTGCGACCCCGCCGCCTTCGACAAGAAGGACCGCGAACTGCTGTCGATCCTCGGCTGGGCCCCCGAGCCCGGCGGGCGATTTTGGCGCAGGGTCGAGGGCGTGGAAGAATAGGCGACTGCCGTCCGTCCGGCGCGCGCCCCTGCCACAGGGGGAGCCGCCCGCCAGGGACCGGACGGCGTCTCCATCATTCGTACGTCACCGTCGATGACCTGTGGCATCGGCGAGGAAAGAGACCTCCATGGCCTCCCTGCTCGACCAGGTGAACGCGGCTTCGCTCCGCTCCGACCTGCCCGCCTTCCGTCCCGGCGACACCGTGAACGTCCACGTGCGCGTCATCGAGGGCAACCGCTCCCGTATCCAGCAGTTCAAGGGCGTCGTCATCCGCCGCCAGGGCTCCGGCGTCTCCGAGACCTTCACCGTCCGCAAGGTCTCGTTCTCCGTCGGCGTCGAGCGCACCTTCCCGGTGAACAGCCCGATCTTCGAGAAGATCGAGCTCGTCACCCGCGGTGACGTCCGTCGCGCCAAGCTCTACTACCTCCGTGAGCTGCGCGGCAAGGCCGCCAAGATCAAGGAGAAGCGCGACAACTGAGCTCCGGCTCACCGCTCGCGCGACGCTTCACGCTCCTCGTACAGGCGGGCCGGATAGGCTCACCCCCCGATGGACACCGAAGCACAGCACACGGAGCGCGACCCCTCGTCCCCGGCGGATCCCCCACCGGATCCCGCCACGGACGACGGGTCGCGCTCCGTGCGCGTTTCCGGGCGCGGTCCCTCGTGGCGGCGGACCGGGCTGATCGGCGCCGCCTGTGTGGTGTTCCTGCTGCTCCTCAGCCACTTCGTGGCCCAGCCGTTCCTGATCCCCAGCGGCTCGATGGAGCCCACCCTCCAGGTCGGCGACCGGATCCTGGTGAACAAGCTGGCGTACCGTTTCGGCAGTGAGCCGCGCCGCGGTGACGTCGTCGTTTTCGACGGCACCGGCTCCTTCGTACAGGAGGAGGCGGCCGGTGATCCCGTCACGGGGCTGCTGCACGACGCCGCCGCCTCCCTCGGCCTCGCCGCCCCCGACGAGACGGACTTCGTGAAGCGGGTCGTCGGCGTCGGCGGCGACCGCGTGGTCTGCTGCGACGCGAAGGGCCGCGTCACCGTGAACGGCACCCCCGTCCAAGAGCCGTACCTCGCCCCCGGTGACCGCCCCTCCGAGGTGCCCTTCGACATCGTCGTCCCGCCGGCCTCGCTCTGGGTGATGGGCGACCACCGCAGCCAGTCCAGCGACTCCCGCGACCACCTCGGCAGCCCCGGCGGTGGCATGGTCCCCGTGGACCAGGTCGTCGGCCGCGCCGACTGGATCGTCTGGCCGGCCGCCCGCTGGAGCTCCGTGCCCGCGACCGGCGCGTACGACTCCGTACCGGCGCCGCCGGCCGGCGGACACGCCGTCGGGCCGCGGGGGAGCGGGCATGGGTAGCCGCGGACGGCGGGCGGGCTCCGAGGCGGGCGCGGCGCCGGCACCGCCCGGGCGCGCCGAGCGGCGCAGGCTGGCCCGCAAGGTCAAGCGGCGCCGGCAGCGCTCCGCGCTCCGCGAGATCCCCATCCTGGTCGGCGTCGCGGTGCTGATCGCGCTCGTCCTCAAGACCTTCCTCGTGCAGGCGTTCGTCATTCCGTCCGGCTCCATGGAGCAGACGATCCGGATCGACGACCGGGTGCTCGTCGACAAGCTCACTCCGTGGTTCGGCTCGAAGCCGCAGCGCGGCGACGTGGTCGTCTTCAAGGACCCGGGCGACTGGCTCCACCAGGAGGCCGCCCCCGCCGCCGAGGACCCCGTCGGGATCAAGCAGGTCAAGCAGGCGCTGACCTTCATCGGTCTGATGCCCTCGGCCGACGAGCGGGACCTGATCAAGCGGGTCGTCGCGGTCGGCGGGGACACCGTCCGCTGCTGCGGCGCGGACGGCCGGATCACCGTCAACGGCGTGCCGCTGGACGAGCCGTACCTCAACCCCGGCGACAAGCCGTCCACCATCCCCTTCGAGGTCAAGGTCCCCGAGGGCCGGATCTTCGTGCTCGGCGACCACCGCTCCGACTCCGCCGACTCGCGCTACCACCTCGACGAACCCGGGCGGGGCACCATCGCCGAGGAGCAGGTCGTGGGCCGTGCCGTGGTGATCGCCTGGCCGGTCGGCCACTGGCGGCGCCTGGAGCAGCGCGAGGCGTTCGCCGCCGTGCCGGACGCGCCCGCGACCGCAGGGACCGCGCCGGGCCCGTCGCATAGTGTGTCCTCGCGGAACGTGAACGGAATGCCTGGGCCGCCGACCCCTGCGGAACTCCTGCTCGTTATGGGAGTGGCGGGCCTGTCCCTGTTCCGGGACGGGCGGCCGCATCGAGTGAGGAGTGGATGTGGGGGAAGTGGCCGTCGGCGCACGTTCCGGACACGACGGGCCCGAGGACAGGGCCGACGGGGCCAGAGGTGAGAACGTGACGGAAGAGAACACCAGCGGCGGCGGCACGTCGCCCTCCGGCGACCGGCCGGACGGGACCGACGGGTCCGACGCGAGCGACGGACAGGGCGCACGCGGGAAGAAGCAGCGGTCCTTCTGGAAGGAGCTGCCGCTGCTCATCGGCATCGCGCTGATCCTCGCGCTGCTGATCAAGACCTTCCTGGTGCAGGCGTTCTCGATTCCGTCGGAATCGATGATGAACACCCTGAAGAAGGGCGACCGGGTCCTCGTCGACAAGCTGACCCCGTGGTTCGGCTCCGAGCCCGAGCGCGGCGAGGTCGTCGTCTTCCACGACCCGGGTGGCTGGCTGGAGACGGCGGAGACGCCGAAGCCCAACGCGGTGCAGAAGTTCCTCAGCTTCATCGGCCTCATGCCGTCCGCCGAGGAGAAGGACCTCATCAAGCGGGTCATCGCCGTCGGCGGCGACACCGTCTCCTGCAAGGAGGGCGGCAAGGTCGTCCTCAACGGCAAGGAGCTCGACGAGACCGCGTACCTCTTCCCCGGCTCCGTCCCCTGCCAGGACTCCTTCGGCCCGGTCAAGGTCCCCGAGGGCCGCATCTGGGTCATGGGCGACAACCGGCAGAACTCGCTCGACTCCCGCTTCCACCAGGAGCTGCCCGGCGGCGGCACCATCGCCAACGACCAGGTCGTCGGCCGTGCCGTGGTCGTCGCCTGGCCCGTCACCCGCTGGGCGACGCTGCCCGTCCCGGACGTCTTCGACCAGGCGGGCCTGAATCCGGCCGCCGCGCTCCCGGCCGCGGCGGCGACCCCGGCCGCCGCGGGACTCGCGGCGGCGCTCCCGCTGGTGCTGTGGCGGCGCAAGAAGCGGGCCGCGCGGCATACCGCCGAGTAGCTTCCCGCGGGTAGGGTCCGTCCCAGACCGACGACGGACCCCTGGGGAGCACATGAGCGCAACCGGCAGGAAGAGGGACGGCCACGGCCGGCTCGGCAGCGTGCTGTCGGGGCTGGCCGTGGCCGTCGGCTGTCTGCTCTTCGTCGGCGGCTTCGCCGCCGGGGCGCTGCTCTACCGGCCGTACACCGTGCCCACCGGCTCCATGGCCCCCACCTTCGACGCGGGCACCAAGCTGCTCGCCCAGCGGATCGACGGGGACGAGGTCCGGCGCGGCGACGTCGTGGTCTTCGAGGACCCGCTGTGGGGCGGCTCGACCATGGTCAAGCGGGTCGTCGCGGTCGGCGGCGACACCGTCGCCTGCTGCGGCGACGGGGGCCGGCTCACCGTCAACGGCACCCCCGTCGAAGAACCGTATCTGCGGCCCGGACCCGACGGCACCGTCCGCGCCGCCACCGAGGACTTCACCGCCACCGTCCCCGCCGGCAGCCTCTTCCTCCTCGGGGACGACCGCTTCACCTCGCTCGACTCCCGCACCCACCTGGAGGACGCCGCCCAGGGCTCCGTCCCGCGCTCCAGCGTCGTCGCCCGGGTCGACGCCGTCGCCTGGCCGCTCCCCGGCGACCTCCTGGAGCGCCCCGCCGGCTTCGCCGCCCTCCCCGGCGGCGTCTCCGAGCCCGGCCCCCTCCGGCTCCTCCTCGCCGCCGTCGCCACGGGCGCCGTCCTCATCCTCGGCGGCGCCGCCCTCGGGCCCGTGAGCGCCCGCCTCCGGGCGCGGCGCACCCCCGCGCGCGAGAAGGTGAAGGCATGACCGGGAGCACCGAAGTGCGCCAGGTCGCCCGGGTGATCCTGCTCGACCCCGACGACCGGGTGCTCCTCATGCACGGCCACGAGCCGGACGACCCCACCGACACCTGGTGGTTCACCCCCGGCGGCGGCCTGGAGGGCGACGAGACCCGCGAGGAGGCCGCGCTGCGCGAACTCGCCGAGGAGACCGGGCTCACCGACGTCGAGCTCGGGCCGGTCCTCTGGCAGCGCCGCTGCTCCTTCCCCTTCGCCGGCCGCCGCTGGGACCAGGACGAGTGGTACTACCTCGCCCGCACCCGCCACCTCGGTCCCGTGCCCGGCCCGCAGGCCCTCACCGAGCTGGAGACCCGCAGTCTCTCGGGGCTGAGATGGTGGACCTCCGCCGAACTGTCGGCGGCCCATGAGACCGTGTACCCCATCAGGCTCGCCGAGCTGCTGCGCACGCTGCTCGACGAGGGACCCCCCAGCGTGCCCGTCGTGCTCGCCCCGGAAATCGTCGGGGAGGCACCCGCGGCTGGCGCACAATAGGGGGACGCACGGCTGAAGGGGAACATGCCATGAGCGCCGAGGACCTCGAGAAGTACGAGACCGAGATGGAGCTGAAGCTCTACCGGGAGTACCGCGACGTCGTCGGGCTGTTCAAATACGTGATCGAGACCGAGCGGCGCTTCTACCTCACCAACGACTACGAGATGCAGGTGCACTCGGTCCAGGGCGAGGTCTTCTTCGAGGTCAGCATGGCCGACGCCTGGGTCTGGGACATGTACCGACCGGCCCGGTTCGTCAAGCAGGTCCGCGTCCTGACCTTCAAGGACGTCAACATCGAGGAGCTCAACAAGAGCGACCTCGAACTGCCCGGCAGCTGACCCCACCCCCGCCTCTCACCCGTGTGAGTGACGCGGTCCTCCGCGACCGCCCGCTCGTCCACAGGCCCGCACACGCCGGGACCGCGTCCGTCACAGTCGGTGACGGAGGTGGTCCCGATGAACGCGACCCGAGCACTCGGACGGTACGGAGAAGAGCTGGCGGCCCGCCGGCTCGCCCGCGCCGGCCTGCACATCCTGGCCCGCAACTGGCGCTGCGGACGCACAGGAGAGATCGACATCGTCGCCCTGCACGGCGACACCCTCGTCATCTGCGAGGTCAAGACCCGGCGCATCGGCTCCTTCGAGCACCCCATGGCCGCCGTCACCCCCGAGAAGGCCGCGCGGCTCCGGCACCTCGCGCTCTGCTGGCTCGACCGCACCGGCAGCCCGCCACCCGCCGGCGGCGTCCGCATCGACCTCGTCGGCATCGTCCTGCCCCGCCACGGCGCCCCCGTCCTCACCCACGCCCAGGGGGTGGCCTGAGATGGGATTCGCCCGCACCTGCTCCGTCGCCCTGGTCGGCGTCGAAGGCGTCGTCGTCGAGGTCCAGGCCGACCTCGAACCGGGCGTCGCCGCCTTCACCCTCGTCGGCCTCCCCGACAAGAGCCTCAGCGAGAGCCGCGACCGCGTCCGCGCCTCCGTCGTCAACTCCGGCGCCGAATGGCCCCAGAAGAAGCTCACGGTCGGCCTCAGCCCCGCCTCCGTCCCCAAATCGGGCTCGGGGTTCGACCTCGCCGTGGCGGCGGCCGTCCTCGGCGCGGCCGAGCGGATCGACCCGCGCTCCATCGCCGACCTCGTCCTCATCGGCGAACTCGGCCTCGACGGACGCGTCCGGCCCGTCCGCGGCATCCTCCCCGCCGTGCTCGCCGCCGCCGACGCCGGCTACCACCAGGTCGTCGTCCCCGAGCAGACCGCCGGCGAGGCCGCGCTCGTCCCCGGCGTCTCCGTCCTCGGCGTCCGCACCCTCCGCCAGCTCATCGCCGTCCTCGGCGGCGAACCCGTCCCCGACGAGGAACCCGCCGAACCGGGCCGCCCCGACGCCATGCTCGCCGGCCTCCTCGTCCCCGGCGCCGGTATCGGCACCGGACTCGCCCCCGACCCCGGCGAAGGCCCCGACCTCGCCGACGTCGCCGGCCAGCACACCGCCCGCCGCGCCCTGGAGATCGCCGCCGCCGGCGGCCACCACCTGCTGCTCACCGGCCCGCCCGGCGCCGGGAAGACGATGCTCGCCGAACGGCTCCCCGGCGTCCTCCCGCCGCTGAACCGGCAGGAATCCCTCGAAGTCACCGCCGTCCACTCCGTCGCCGGCATCCTCCCGCCCGGCGAACCCCTCGTCGGCCGCGCCCCCTACTGCGCGCCCCACCACTCCGCCACCATGCAGTCCCTCGTCGGCGGCGGGAACGGCATCCCCCGGCCCGGAGCCGTCTCGCTCGCCCACCGGGGCGTCCTCTTCCTGGACGAAGCGCCCGAGTTCTCCACGAAGTCCCTCGACGCGCTCCGCCAGCCCCTGGAATCCGGGCACGTCGTCATCGCCCGCACCGCCGGAGTCGTCCGCCTGCCCGCCCGCTTCCTCCTCGTCCTCGCCGCCAACCCCTGCCCCTGCGGCCGCCACACCCTGCACGGCGCCGGGTGCGAATGCCCGCCGTCCGTCATCCGTCGCTACCAGGCCCGCCTCTCCGGCCCGCTGCTCGACCGCGTCGACCTCCGCGTCGAGGCCGAGCCCGTCACCCGCGCCGACCTCCTCGGCCAAAGCGGCCGGGGCGAATCCACCACCGCCGTCGCCGACCGGGTGCGCGAGGCCCGCGCCCGCGCCACCGCCCGCCTCACCGGCACCCCCTGGACCCTCAACAGCGAGATCCCCGGCCACGAGCTCCGCACCCGCTACCTCGCCGCCCCCGGTGCCCTCGCCCACGCCGAACGCGACATCGAACGCGGCCTGCTCACCGCACGCGGCCTCGACCGCGTCCTCCGCGTCGCCTGGACCGTCGCCGACCTCGCCGGACACGACCGCCCCGACCACGACGACCTCGCCCTCGCCCTCGAACTCCGCACCGGCATCACCCGCGGCGTCCCCCTCACCGCCGGAGACCTCCCATGACCCCGAGCCCCCAGGACGCGGAGCGCCTCGCCCGCGCCGCCCTCACCCGCATCGTCGAACCCGGCGACGAACAGGCCGGTCACGCCCTGCGCGTCCACGGCGCCACCGGCTTCCTCGCGCTCCTCCGCGACCCCGGCGCACCCCCGCCGCCCGGCACCGGACCGCGCCGCCTCGCCGGCTGGCGGCACCGCGCCCGCACCACCGCGCCCGAGGCCGACCTCGACCGCATCGCCCGGCTCGGCGGACGCTTCCTCGTCCCCGGCGACCCCGACTGGCCCACCCAGCTCGACGACCTCGGCGACGCCCGGCCCGTCGGCCTGTGGACCCGGGGCCCCGCCTCGCTCCGCACCTGGGCCCTGCGCTCCGTCGCCCTGGTCGGCGCCCGCGCCTGCACCCCGTACGGCGCCCACACCGCCGCCGACCTCGCGACCGGCCTCAGCCGCCACGGCTGGGTCGTCGTCTCCGGCGCCGCCTACGGCATCGACGGCGCCGCCCACCGCGGCGCCCTCGCCGCCGGCGGAGCCACCGCCGCCGTCCTCGCCTGCGGCGTCGACACCCCCTACCCGCGCGGCCACCGCGGCCTGCTCGACCGCATCACCCAGCAGGGCCTCCTCATCGGCGAGCTCCCGCCCGGCAGCCACCCCACCCCCAGCCGCTTCATCCTCCGCAACCGCGTCATCGCCGCCCTCACCCGCGGCACCGTCGTCGTCGAGGCCCGGCACCGCAGCGGCTCCCTCGTCACCGCCCGCGCCGCCACCCGCCTCGGCCGCCACACCATGGGCGTCCCCGGCCCCGTCACCAGCGCCCTCTCCGCGGGCGTCCACGAACTGCTCCGGGACGGCGCCACCCTCGTCACCGACGCCGACGAGATCGTCGAACTCGTCGGCGCCATCGGCGACCTCGCCCCCGCCCGGCGCGGCCCCGTGCTCCCCCGCGACCTGCTCCACCCCGCAGCCGCCCAGGTCCTCGAAGCGCTCCCCGCCCACC
>JOFO01000038.1 GCA_000721275.1 Microtetraspora glauca
CACGCAGCCGACCGACCCGCCCACCACACCCCCGACGACTCCCCCGACCACGCCGCCGACCCCCGTCTCCGGCGCCCCCGAACTCTCCGTCACCGGCAACACGTTCACCGACCAGAACGGCGCGGTCCGCCGGCTGCTCGGCGTCAACCGCTCCGGCGGCGAGTTCATGTGCGTCCAGGGGCACGGCATCTGGGACGGCCCGGCCGACGACGCCTCCGTCAAGGCGATCGCCGGCTGGAAGGCCAACACGGTCCGCATCCCCCTCAACGAGGAGTGCTGGCTCGGCCTGGACAACATCAAGCCCGAGTACCGGGGCGCGAACTACGTGAACGCCGTGAAGGACCTGGTAGCCAAGGTCCTCGCCCACGGCATGACCCCGGTCGTCGAACTGCACTGGAGCCACGGCCAGTACACCGGCAACTCCGCCGGCTGCGCCGACGTGCACGCCTCCTGCCAGAAGCCGATGCCCAACGCCCGGTACACCCCGGCGTTCTGGACCTCGGTCGCCGACACCTTCAAGCACGACGAACGGGTCGTCTTCGACCTCTTCAACGAGCCCTACCCGGACCGGGCGACCTCCACCGCGACCCAGGCGTGGACCTGCTGGCGCGACGGCGGCACCTGCCCCGGCATCGGGTACGAGGTCGCCGGCATGCAGGACCTGGTGGACGCGGTCCGCGCCACGGGCGCGAGGAACCTGATCCTCGTCCCGGGCCTCGCGTACGCCAACGACCTCAGCCAGTGGCTGACGTACCGCCCCACGGACCCGGCGGCGAATCTGGCCGCCGCCTGGCACGTCTACAACTTCAACATCTGCTCCACCGAGACGTGCTGGAACGACACCCTCGCCCCCGTCGCCGCGCAGGTCCCCCTGCTGGCCGGCGAGATCGGCGAGAACACCTGCGGACACGCGTTCATCGACCGCGTCATGAAGTGGTTCGACGACCGCGGGCTGTCGTACCTGGGCTGGACCTGGAACACCTGGAACTGCGCTTCCGGTCCCGCGCTGATCAGTGCGTACGACGGCACACCCACCGCGTTCGGCATCGGGCTGCGCGACCACCTGCGCGCGGTCACCCCGTGACGTCCGTCCGCCCCGTCCGTACCGGACCTCCCGCGGATCCCCCGCACCCCACCCCGAAAGGAACCCCCATCCCCATGAGCCGCACCAGCCGCACCGCCCTCCTGGCGGCCCTCGGCCTGATCACCGCGACCGGAGCCACCGCCACGGTGTTCGGCACCGCCACCGCCGGCGCCGCCACCCCCGGCTGCAAGGTCGACTACACCGTCACCAACCAGTGGAGCACCGGCTTCGGCGCCAACGTCGTCGTCACCAACACCGGCGACCCGCTGACCGTGTGGACGCTGGAGTGGAGCTACGCCGGCAACCAGCAGGTCACCCAGGGCTGGAACGCCACCCTCACCCAGTCCGGCGCCACCGTGACCGCCAAGAACGTCTCGTACAACGGCACGCTCGCGACCGGCGGTTCGACCTCCTTCGGCTTCAACGGCTCCTACAGCGGCACCAACGCCGTCCCGGCCACGTTCAAGCTGAACGGCGTCACCTGCAACACCGCCACGCAGCCGACCGACCCGCCCACCACACCCCCGACGACGCCGCCCACCACCCCGCCCACGACGCCGCCGCCCGGCCAGAAGGCGGACAACCCGTACGCCGGCGCCAAGGTGTACGTGAACCCCGAGTGGTCCGCGAAGGCCGCCGCCGAGCCGGGCGGCACCCGGATCTCGAACCAGCCGACCGGCGTCTGGCTGGACCGCATCGCCGCCATCGACGGGGTGAACGGCGGCATGGGCCTGCGCGCCCACCTCGACGAGGCCCTGAAGCAGAAGGGCTCCGGCGAGCTCGTCGTCCAGCTGGTCGTCTACAACCTGCCCGGCCGTGACTGCGCCGCGCTCGCCTCCAACGGCGAGCTGGGCCCGACGGAGATCGACCGCTACAAGACCGCGTACATCGACCCGATCGCGGCGATCCTCGCGGACCCGAAGTACGCGGGCCTGCGGATCGTCACGACCGTCGAGATCGACTCCCTCCCCAACCTCGTGACGAACGTGGCCGGCCGCCCGACCGAGACCGCCAACTGCAACGTCATGAAGGAGAACGGCAACTACATCAAGGGCGTCGGCTACGCGCTCAACAAGCTCGGCGCCATCCCGAACGTCTACAACTACGTCGACGCCGGCCACCACGGCTGGCTCGGCTGGGACTCCAACTTCGGCCCGTCCGCGGAGCTGTTCAAGCAGGCGGCCACCGCCGAGGGCTCCACGGTCGCCAACGTCCACGGCTTCATCGTGAACACCGCCAACTACAGCGCGCTGAAGGAGGACCACTTCAAGATCACCGACAGCGTCAACGGCACCTCCGTGCGCACGTCGAAGTGGATCGACTGGAACCAGTACACCGACGAGCTCTCCTACGCCCAGGCGATGCGCGCCAAGCTCGTCTCGCTCGGCTTCGACAGCAACCTCGGCATGCTCATCGACACCTCCCGCAACGGCTGGGGCGGCACCGCGCGTCCCACCGGCCCCGGCGCCCTGACCAGCGTCGACACCTATGTGAACGGCGGCCGGTACGACCGCCGCATCCACCTCGGCAACTGGTGCAACCAGGCCGGGGCGGGCCTCGGCGAGCGGCCCCAGGCGGCCCCCGCCGCCGGCATCGACGCGTACGTCTGGATGAAGCCCCCGGGCGAGTCCGACGGCGCGTCGAAGGAGATCCCGAACACCGAGGGCAAGGGCTTCGACCGCATGTGCGACCCGACGTACACGGGCAACGCCCGCAACGGCAACAACATGTCCGGTGCGCTCCCCGACGCCCCGATCTCGGGCCACTGGTTCTCGGCCCAGTTCCAGGAGCTCATGAAGAACGCCCACCCGGCGCTGTAGCCCGCACGCCCCGCGCCCGGACCCGGCGGACCGGGCGCGGGGCACGGCGCACCTGAGACGGCCGGGCGGAACCCCCAGGGGTCCCGCCCGGCCGATCCGTCGTGCCCGCCCGGCGGCTCAGCAGGAGCCCCGGACCACCAGCTCCGTCGGGAAGACCTGGCGGGGGTCCTGCGGGGTGCCCGCGACCTCCTGGAGCAGCATGCTCGCCATCGTGCGGCCCATCCGCTCCGTGGGCTGGCGCACGCTCGTCAGCGGCGGGTCCATCAGCCGGGCCACCGGCGAGTCGTCGACGCCGACGAGGGCCACGTCCTCCGGGGTGCGGCGGCCCGCCTCGCGCAGGGCGGCGCGCGCGCCCGCGGCCATCACGTCGGAGGCGACGAAGACCGCGTCCAGGCCGGGCCGGCGCGCCAGCAGCTCGCGCATGGCCGCCCGGCCGCCCTCCTCGGTGAAGTCGCCGGCCGCCACCAGGCCCTCGTCCGGGGCGTGGCCCGCCTCCGCGAGACCGGCCCGGTAGCCGCCGAGCCGCGCCCTGGCCACGTACATGTCCAGCGGGCCGGTGATGGTGGCGACGCGCTGCCTGCCGCGGGCCACCAGGTGGGCGACGGCGGCGCGGCCGGCGCCGATGTTGTCGGAGTCCACGTACGGGACGGGTTCGGCCTCGGAGCGGCGGCCGTTCATGACGACCGGGATGCCGAGTTCGCGGACCCGGTCGGGGAGCGGGTCGTCGCCGTGCACGGAGGCGAGGAGCACGCCGTCGACGCGCTGGGCGGCGAGGTACTGCTCGAAGCGCTGCCGCTCCTGCTCGCTGCGGACCAGGGTGAGCAGCAGCTGCTTGTCGGCCTCGGCCAGTCCGGCGCTGACGCCGCGGATGAGGTCGAGGAAGTACGGCTCGGCGAAGAGCCGGGCCTCGGCCTCGGGGATGACGAGGGCGACCGCGTCCGTGCGGCTGCCGGCGAGGGCGCGGGCGGCCTGGTTGGGGACGTAGCCGAGTTCGGCGACGGCCCGCGCCACGGCGGCGCGGGTCCGCTCGCTGACGCGCGGGGAGCCGTTGATGACCCGGGAGACGGTGCCCCGGCCGACCCCGGCGCGGGCCGCGACCTGTTCCAGGGTGGGTCTGCTGCTCTGCCGTCCGTTCACCGTCGCCGTACTCCCCTCGTCGGACATCGTGCCGCTCACCAGGGCCGCGGCGGGGCGGGGCCCTTCCGGACCGGCGGAGCGGGCACGCCGACGGGCAGGGGCCCGTGGGGGCCGCACCGGGATGGGAGCGCTCCCACACTAGAGCACGAGATCGCCGCCGCGCCACGCGCGCGTTCAGGAGATGACGTGAAGACCCGGGTCCAGGCGGCCCGAAACCCGCCGAACACCTTCCGGTAACGAATCCGCGTTCATGTCTTGACACCCCCACCCCCCCGGCGGCAACCTTCCGGCAACGACGTGGGAGCGCTCCCATCAGGGAGCCGGCAGAACCTGCATCAGGTCCCGGCAGGGCCCGCCGAGCCGCGAGCAGCCGGCCGGACCTCTTGGCGCACAACGAGCACCACCTTTGGACGAGGAGAGTGGAATGCGCACTTCCAGCAGCAGACGTGGCCGCCGCACGGCCGCCGCGGCGGTCGCCGCAGTGGTCACCGGCACGGTCCTGCTCACCGGTTGCGGAAGCGACACGGACGACGAGGCCGGGAAGGACGGCGGCAAGATCACGCTGCGGGTCGGCACCTTCGGCTCGTTCGGTTACGACAACAAGACCGGCGCGAAGCTCTACGCCGAGTACGAGCGGCTCCACCCGAACATCAAGATCGAGGAGTCGAACGTCTCCGACGGCCAGAAGTACTGGGACACCCTGAAGCTGCGCCTCTCCCAGAACAGCGGCGTCGCCGACATCCAGGCCATCGAGGTCGGCTACATCGCCGAGGCCACCGGCCCGACCATGGCCTCCAAGTGGGTCGACCTGAGCAAGGAGGGCGGCGCCGACACCGCCAAGTTCCTCGACTGGAAGGTCAAGCAGGCCACCACCGGCGACGGCAAGGTCATCGCCCTCGGCACCGACATCGGCCCGATGGCCGTCTGCTACAACAAGGACCTCTTCGCCAAGGCCAAGCTGCCCACCGACCGCGAGGAGGTCGGCAAGCTCTGGAGCGGCGACTGGTCGAAGTTCCTCACGGTCGGCGAGACGTACAAGAAGAACGCGCCCGCCGGCACCGCCTTCCACGACTCCGCCAGCGGCCTGTTCAACGCGGTGCTCTCCAGCGACCCGGTGCAGTACGCCGACGCCTCCGGCAAGCTCGACTGGGAGAACAGCCCCGGCGTGCGCAAGGCGTGGGAGCTCGGCGTCAAGGCGGCCCAGGGCGGACTCACCGCCAAGCTCCGCCAGTTCGACGAGAAGGGCACCTGGAACGCCGCCTTCAAGAACTCCCGGTTCGCCACCGTCGCCTGCCCGTCCTGGATGACCGGCATCATCAAGGACCAGGCCGGCCCCGCCAACCAGGGCAAGTGGGACATCGCCGCGCCGCCGGTCGCCGGCAACTGGGGCGGCTCCTTCCTCGCCGTCCCGAAGGCGAGCAAGCACGCCAAGGAGGCCGCCGAGCTGGCCGCCTGGCTGACCGCCCCCGAGCAGCACGCCAAGGTCTTCGCGGTGAACGGCAACATCCCGTCCACCAAGGACACCCTCCTCTCCGACACGGTGCAGAACGCCAAGCTGCCCTACTTCGGCGACACCCCGGTCGGCAAGATCTTCTCCTCGGCCGCCGCCGGCATCCAGCCCGCCGTCATCAGCCGTTACGACGGCCAGGTGAAGACCTTCCTCACCGACAACGGCATCCTCGACATCGAGCAGCGGGGCACCGACCCGGCCACGGCGTGGGAGAACGTCAAGAAGCTGGTCGAGGACAAGATCGACCAGTAGCGGGGACCCCGTGCCGGCCCGCCGCCACCGACGGGCGGCGGGCCGGCACCGTCCGCACCACCGCACGCATCGACCTGGAAGGACGCCACCCGTGGCCACCTCCGTACGGGCGGAGCAGGGCGGCACCTCGCCGTCCGCCGCACCGCCCTCCCCGCCCGCCGCCCGCGGCCGGCGCCGCGCCTCCGCACCGGGCGGCTGGCGCAGCAGGCTCTACCGCTGGGACGTCAAGGCGATCCCGTACGTCTTCATCGCCCCCTTCTTCCTCACCTTCGCCGCCTTCGGCCTCTTCCCGCTGCTCTACACCGGCTACCTGTCGCTCAACCGGGTCGAACTCGGCGGCACCGCCGAGTGGAAGGGCCTGGAGAACTACACCGACCTCGCCACCAGCGAGTTCTTCTGGAACGCGCTCCTCAACACCTTCACCATCGGGGTCATCTCCACCGTCCCGCAGCTGCTGATGGCCCTCGGCCTCGCCCACCTGCTGAACTACAAGCTCCGCGCCCGCGGGTTCTTCCGGGTCGCCGTCCTCGCCCCGTACGCCACCTCGATCGCGGCGGCGACGCTGGTCTTCGCCCAGCTCTTCAACACCGACTACGGCATGATCAACACCCTGCTCGACTGGGTGGGGATCGGGCCGGTCGACTGGAACAACTCCAAGTGGCCGGCGCAGATCGCGATCTCCGTGATCGTCACCTGGCGCTGGACCGGCTACAACGCGCTCATCTACCTCGCCGCCATGCAGGCCGTGCCGCAGGACCTCTACGAGGCCGCGTCGCTGGACGGCGCCTCCCGCTGGCGCCAGTTCATCAGCGTCACCATCCCGTCCATCCGGCCGACGATCTTCTTCACGATCATCGTCTCCACCATCGGCGCCACCCAGCTCTTCGGCGAGCCGATGCTCTTCGGCGGCAGCGTCGGCATCAGCGGCGGCAGCGGCCACCAGTTCCAGACGCTGAGCCTGCTGATGTACGAAAAGGGCTGGATCACCGGCGCGCTGGGTTCCGCCTCCGCGATCGCCTGGGTCATGCTGGCGCTCCTGCTGCTCATCGGTGGCATCCAGGCGCTGGTCTCCCGCCGCAACCGCAAGAAGCTGGGGGACTGACATGGCCCGCACCCTCGACACCGCCCCGGCCGTCGAGCCGAAGACGTCCGGGGAGCGCCCGGCGCGCCGCCGCTTCCGCCAGACGGCGGGCCGGCAGCACCACGCGGGACCGCTCACCTACGTGCTGCTCGCGATCGCCACGGTCGTCTCGCTGTTCCCGCTGTACTGGAACGTGGTCGCCGCCTCGCACACCGGCGAGCGGGTCGTCCAGGCCCCGGCGCCGCTGCTGCCCGGCTCCCGGCTGCTCGACAACCTCAGCTTCGCCTGGGACCAGGTCGACATGGGCGAGGCGCTGATCAACACCACCGTGGTGGCGAGCCTGGTGGCCGCGTCCACCGTGCTCTTCTCCACCCTGGCCGGCTTCGCCTTCGCCAAGCTGCCCTTCAAGGGCCGCGGCATGCTGCTGTCGCTGGTCGTCGCCACCATGACGATCCCGCCGCAGCTCAGCGTCATCCCGCTGTACCAGATCATCACCGACCTCGGCTGGTTCGACCAGCTGCAGTCCGTGGTGCTGCCCTCGCTCGTCGCGGCCTTCGGCGTGTTCTTCATGCGCCAGTTCCTCATCGAGGCGCTGCCCGTCGAGCTGGTCGAGGCGGCCCGCATGGACGGGGCGCACAGCCTGCGGATCATCTGGCACGTGGTCTTCCCGGTGGCCCGACCGGCCATGGCCGTGCTCGGCATGCTGGTCTTCGTGCAGGCGTGGAACGACTTCTTCTGGCCCTTCATCGCCCTCACCCCGGACGGCAACCCGACCCTCCAGGTCGCGCTCGCCGGCCTCGGCGCGGGCAACCACACCGTGGACCACGCGATCGTGCTGACCGGCGCGCTGATATCCACCGTGCCGCTGCTGCTGGTCTTCGCCTTCCTGGGCAAGCACATCGTGGGCGGCATCACCGCCGGCGCGGTCAAGAGCTGACCGGCCCGCCCCTTCTCCGTACCGCAACCGCCCGGCTCCGTCCGGGTCCGCCGCAGCCGCCGGACCCGGACGAGCCGTCCCTCACCTCGCGTTGGGAGCGCTCTCCTATGACCGCGTCCGAAACCCGGCCGCTCACCGCCGTCCGCCAGTTCCCCTCCGGCTTCCTCTGGGGCGCGGCCACCGCCGCCTACCAGATCGAGGGGGCGGCCCGGGAGGACGGCCGCACGCCGTCCATCTGGGACACCTTCTCGCACACCCCCGGCAAGGTCTTCGAGGGCCACACCGGCGACGTGGCCGTCGACCACTACCACCGGTACCGCGAGGACGTCGCCCTCATGGCCGAACTCGGCCTGAACGCCTACCGGTTCTCCGTCTCCTGGTCCCGGGTCCAGCCCACCGGCCGCGGCCCGGCCGTCCAGAAGGGCCTGGACTTCTACCGCTCGCTGGTGGACGAGCTGCTCGCCGCCGGCATCGAACCCGCGCTCACCCTCTACCACTGGGACCTGCCGCAGGAGCTGGAGGACGCGGGCGGCTGGCCCGAGCGCGCCACCGCCGAGCGGTTCGCCGAGTACGCCGGGATCGTCGCCGACGCCGTCGGCGACCGCGTCAAGCGGTGGACGACGCTCAACGAGCCCTGGTGCACCGCCTTCCTGGGATACGGCTCCGGGGTGCACGCGCCCGGCCGCACCGACCCGGTCGCCTCGCTGCGCGCCGCCCACCACCTCAACCTCGGCCACGGGCTCGCCGTGCAGGCGCTGCGCGCCGCGCTGCCGGCGGACCGTCAGATCGCGGTCTCGCTCAACCTGCACGAGGTGCGGGCGCGCAGCACGTCCGCCGAGGACCTGGAGGCGGCCCGCCGGATCGACGCCGTCGGCAACCGCGTCTGGCTCGGCCCGATGCTGGAGGGCGCCTACCCGGAGGACCTGATCGCCGACACCCGGCACCTCACCGACTGGTCCTTCGTGCGGCCCGGTGACACGGCGACGGCGCACCAGCCGCTGGACTTCCTCGCCATCAACTACTACGCGCCCACCCTGGTGGCGCACGTCGCCGAGGGCGAGGAGAAGCCGCAGGACGACGGGCACGGCGACAGCGCCCACTCGCCGTGGCCGGGCGCGGACTCCGTGGCCTTCCACCGGGCGCCCGGCGAGCGGACCGCGATGGGCTGGCCGGTCGACGCGACCGGCCTGTACGACCTGCTGCGCCGGACCTCGGAGGCGTACCCGGACCTGCCGCTGGTGATCAGCGAGAACGGCGCCGCGTACGAGGACGTGGTCGGCGAGGACGGCGGGGTGCACGACCCGGAGCGGACCGCCTACGTGCACGCGCACCTGGCGGAGGTGCACCGGGCGATCGCCGACGGCATCGACGTCCGCGGCTACTTCCTGTGGTCGCTGCTGGACAACTTCGAGTGGGCGTACGGCTACGCGAAGCGGTTCGGCATGGTCCACGTCGACTACGACACCCTGCGGCGCACCCCGAAGACCAGCGCCCGCTGGTACGCGCGGGTGGCCCGCTCGGGCGAGCTGCACGCGCCCGACGCGGTCTGAGCCGCACGCGGCCGAGGGCCGTGCCGGATCACCGGCACGGCCCTCGGCCGTTCTTGAGAACCTGTCAGATGTCGACGACCCGGTAGCCGATGACGTAGACGCCGCCGGAGCCCTCGACGGTCCGCCACTGGGTCTCGGCGCCGACCTCGCTGCCGGTGACCAGGGTGGAGCCGAGCTTGTCGTCGCCGCCGAAGGTGTCCTTGTCCCAGAGGGTCAGGGTGCGGGCCTGCTCGCGGCCGAGGATGAGGGCGGCGCTGCTGTTGCCGTCGGCCATGGAGCGGACATACCCGGCGCCCATCGTCTGGTAGCTGATGCCGTTGCCCGGCCAGACCTTGACGGCGTTGCCGTTGGCGTCGGTGATCTTGAGGTACGCCTCGTCGTGGTCGCCCTCGCTGTGCTTCTGGCAGTGCAGCTCGAACAGCTCGATCTTCACGTAGTCGATCGGCTCGGCCTGGGCGGTGCCGGCGAAGGCGGCGACGCTCGCCAGCCCGAGGACGGCGGTGGCGGCGGCGCGTGCGACCCGGTTCTTGCGCATGGTGTGTCTCCCCCGAAGGTCTGCGTTCTGGTGTCCTGTTCTGCGTGCCGTTCCCCCGGCACGTCCCTTACTGTGCCGCCCCTCCCCCGCCCCGTTCTACGCGCGTTCCGCTGAACGGAACGGCTGCCGGGGCGGGGTGCGGCGCGGTTCAGGGGGCGAGCGCGGCGGGCGGCACGGAGCGGGACGGCACGCCGCGGGCCAGCAGCCGGCCGAGCGCGGTCCCGGCGGCGGCGACGGCCTCGCCGAGCGCGTCGAGCCGCCGCCCGGCGGGCACCATCGCGGCGAGCGCGGCGACGGTCCGCCCGTCCCGGCCCCGGACGGGGAACGCGGCACAGCACACCCCGTCCATCACGTCCTCCCGGTCGAGGACCGGACCGGCCCTGAGCGGTCCGCGCAGGGCCTTCCCGGCGGCGGTGTCGAGCCGGAACGCGGTGCCGTTCCGAACCGGCACCAGCGGCTCCAGCGCGCCGGGGGCGGAGGCGACGACCATGGCCTGGTCCTCGCGGAGCACGGCGAGGACGACGCTGGCGCCGGTCGCGGCGCGCAGCCCCTGCACCGGCAGCCGGGCGGCGCACCGGAGCCCGGGATGCGGCTCCCATCCCTGGCCGAGGCGGTAGAGCTGCGGTCCGACGCGGTAGCGGGAGCCGTGCCGCTCCACCGCGCCGAGGGCGACGAGCTGGTCGAGCAGCCGGTGCGCGCTGCCCTTGGGCACCCCGCAGGCGAGGGCGAGTTCGGTGACGCCGGCCTCGTCGCCGCACCGGCGCAGCGCGTCGAGGAGCGCGAAGGCGCCTTCGAGGACGCCCCGGCCGCGGCCCGGCCGGTCGTGCGCGGCCGGCGGGGCGGGGTCGCCGGGTCTCGGACGTGTCCCGTGGTCCATGGGTGCTGGTCCCCCTGTCTCTCGGCCCGGCCGGTGTCCCCCATGGCACGGCTCCGGGCGCCCTCCCACGATGCCGCAGACCCGGACGGACCGCCGAAGGGTTCGGCGCCGGTGCGTCGCGCCGGAACGGCCGGGAGCCGGGCCCGTCGCGGAGGACGGACCCGGCCCGGTGGCCGGACGCGCGGGGATCAGACGCGGTCGGCGGCGATCAGCACGTACTGGAAGGAGCCGTCCTTGTACGACTCGATGAACGCCTCCTCGATGCCGGTGACCAGCGACGAGGTAGCGCGCAGCTCCCAGTAGGGCAGCGTGTCGGGGGTCAGGTCGATGACGGCCTGGGGCACGAGCCGGTTGTCGGCCATGGCCTTCAGGTACTCGCGGCGGGAGTGGATGTTGCACTCGAAGTGGGCGTTGATCTGGGAGACCCACTTGGAGGGCTGGCCGTACTTGGGGTTCCAGCAGCCGGTGATGGTGACGTAGCGTCCGCCGACCTTCAGGAAGCGGGAGTGCTCGGCCATCAGGTCGTCGAGGTCGACGTACATGCTGGACTCGTTGTTCCAGGACGCGGCGATGGAGCCCTTGGCGAAGGGGGTGTCGAGCATGTTGCACACCTGGGCGCGGACGTGGGTGTCGATGCCCATCTCGCGGGCGCGCCGGTTGCCGAACTCGGCCTGGGTGGAGGAGAGGGTGACGCCCTCGACCTTGCAGCCGAAGCGCTGGTGGGCCATGACGCTCGATCCGCCGCGTCCGCAGCCGGCGTCGACGAGGGTGTCGGCGGCGGTGATCGGGCCGAGGTGGTCGAGCAGGAGCTCGGTCTGGGCGGACTCCAGCCGGTGCAGCTCGGCGATCAGCTTCTTCTCGTACTCGCTGTCCTCGGGGGTGCCGAGGGAGGCGTGGTCGACGGCGCCGATGCCGTAGTGGTGGTGGTAGAGGCCGTCCACGTCACCGAGGCGCAGGTTCACGGGCCGGGCCTCGGCGTTCCAGTAGCGGGCGATGTCGCCCTGGTAGGGCGTCGCCGGGCCGGGGATGGTCGCGGAGGCGTCGGTGGTGGTGAGCTCGGTGGTCACAGGGGAGTCCATTTCTCGCCGGAAGGTGATTACCAGAAGTCGGGCAGGCTGTAGCGGAAGGTGTTGGTCTGGTGCCAGTAGTGGTTGCCGTCGACCCAGGTGGCGACGCCCTTGAGGAAGCGCGTCACGGTGGGGACGGGGAAGGCGGCGGCCACCTCGGCGGCGGCGGCCTCGAAGGCGTGCATGAGGTCGTTGTGGACCTCGATCGCCTTCAGGTAGGCGTCGCGTTCGGAGAGCTTCTCGCGCTCCGCGAGCACCACCGGCAGGTTGAGGTGGACGCCGGGGCTGGAGAGTTCCTTGGTGTAGGAGTACAGGTCGTTGACGATGGTCGTCGCGTTGCCCGCGAGGGCGATGACCCGCTGCATCTCCGGCCGGGCGTGCAGGTCCGCCGGCAGTTCGTAGCCGCCGACGGTGTCGGTGATGGTGGGGCAGGGGCGGAAGTTGTTGAACTGGCGCATCGCCAGGTACTCCCACACCTCGGGCATGTGGCCGGTCTCGGCCCAGGCCGCCTCGGCGAGGTAGCCCATGTGGAGGCGGGCCATGTCGTGCCGGTAGCGGTCGGACTGGGACGGCGAGGCGGCGGCGGTGAAGTACCGCATGGCCGAGCGGTAGGCGCGGCGGGGGGCGTCCGAGCCGAGCGACTCGGCCCACGCAGGCGCGTACTCGGCGGTGGTGTACAGCGGGTCGAGCGCGGTGTGCGCCATGAGGAGGCGTCCGCCGAGGCCGATGGGCGAGCCGCCGTGGTCCTCGCAGTAGCAGTCGTCGACGGCGTTCTCGGCGACCATGAGCCGGGTGGCGAGCATGACGTGGTCGACGGTCGGGGCGTCGGGGTGGCAGGCCACCATGTAGCGCCCGACGGAGAAGCCGTCGAACTGGCCCTCCCACTCCTCCGGGTAGAGCTGGACCTCGTCGACGGCCCAGTCCTTGATCCGGCGGCTGACCTCGTCCACCCGGGCGGGGTCGGGGTCGGGCACGGGGTGGAAGTAGAGGCCGGGGATGGGCCGGCCCTCCGCCGCGGAGGCGGCGGGGGCGGGCGCGGCGGCCGGGTCCGGCACCCCGTCCGGCACCGGGGGCGGTGCCGGACGGGCGAGCGACACGCTGGACGTGCCGAGTCCGCTGGGTCCGCCGGGGGTCCAGCGGGGCGCGGCCGCCGGCGCGGGCGCCTCGGCGGCCGGGCCGGTGAGGACCTGGGCGAGGACGTCGGCCCCGAGGCGGGCCGCCGCCGCGGGCAGGTGTGCCGGCAGGGGGGAGAGCCCGGGGTCGGGCATCCGTAGCTCCTTGCGGGGTGGGGTGGGCCGTCCCGGGGCCGGGACGGCCGGGGCCGTCAGTCGCGGCGGCGGGCGATCTGCACGTTCTCCATCACGCCGAGCGCGTCGGGGACGAGGACGGCGGCGGAGTAGTAGGTGGTGACCAGGTACGACATGATCGCCTGCTCGTTGATGCCCATGAAGCGGACGGAGAGGCCGGGCTCGTACTCCTCCGGGATGCCGGTCTGGCGGAGGCCGATGACGCCCTGGTTCTCCTCGCCGGTACGCATGGCGATGATGGAGCTGGTCTGCTCCTTGGTGATCGGGATCTTGTTGCAGGGGAGGATCGGGACGCCGCGCCAGGCGGGGACGGACTGGCCGCCGAGGTCGACGTGGTCCGGGTAGAGGCCGCGGGCGTTGAACTCGCGCCCGATGGCGGCGATGGTGCGCGGGTGGGCGAGGAACAGCTTGGTGCCCCGGCGGCGGCTGAGCAGCTCGTCCATGTCGTCCGGGGTGGGCGGGCCGGAGTGGGTCTGGATGCGCTGCTTGAAGTCGGCGTTGTGCAGGAGGCCGAACTCGCGGTTGTTGACGAGCTCGTGCTCCTGGCGCTCGCGCAGGGCCTCGATGGTCAGGCGGAGCTGCTCCTCCGTCTGGTTGTGCGGGCCGTTGTAGAGGTCGGCGACGCGGGTGTGGATCTTGAGGACGGTCTGCGCGACGGAGAGCTCGTACTCGCGGGGCTTGAGCTCGTAGTCCACGAAGGCGCCGGGGAGGACGGCCTCGCCGACGTGGCCGGCGGACATGGCGATCTCGGCCTCGCCGTGCTTGTTCTGCGCGTGCTCGGGGAGGCTGCTGAACGCGTCGATGTGGGCCTGGAGGGCCGGGGATCCGGCCATCACCGTGGCGAAGTCGGCGCGGGAGAGGGTGAGCAGGGTGCCCGCGGTCTCGGCGGTGGCGGTGTAGTCCCAGGTGGCGTCGGCGTCGAGGAGGGCGTTCTCGCCGAAGCGGTCGCCGTCGCCGAGGACGGCGACCGTGATGTCGTCGCCGTAGGGACCCTCGGAGGTCTGGGCGATGCGACCGTGGGCGAGGAGGTGGATCTCGCCGGCGGCGTTGCCGCGGGCGACGATGATGTCGCCGGCGGAGAAGTCGCGCTGGACGCAGCGGGCGGCGAGGGCGGCGAGCACGTCCTCGTCCTCGAAGCCGCGCAGCAGGGCGAGTTCGCCGAGCTCGCGGGGGATGACACGGACGGTGGCGCCGTCCTGGACGAACTCCACCCGGCCGTCGCCGACGGTGTAGCTGAGCCGGCGGTTCACCCGGTAGGCGCCGCCCTTGGTCTCCACCCAGGGGAGCATCCGCAGCAGCCAGCGGGAGGTGATCTCCTGCATCTGCGGGGCGGACTTGGTGGTCGAGGCGAGGTTCCGCGCGGCGTCGGTGCTGAGGGACTGCTGCGGGAGTGCCGCCTGGGCTTCCGGGCTGGTGTCGACGGTCATCGGACCGGGGTCTCCTTAGCGAGGGTGGTGACCGGGCACGGCGACACGCCGGACCCGTCGAGGAGGGAAGGGAGGGAGGGCGCCTGGCCATCCGTCCAGACCCGGGGAACAGTAACGGCCCGTCAGCGGAGCGTGCCCGGCGAGACGAGGGGCATTACCTCGATGCAGTGATCTTGTTCAGGGCGTGGTTTACCCCCTTCCGCGTCGGCTTTCCGCCACGGTCGCGGACGGGCCGGGGACATGCGGGCCGGTGGCGGGCGCGGGGCCGGGCGGCGCTCCCGATCGGACGGCACGCATTCCGGCCACGCCGAGGCCTGCACCCCCTGCTTGACAACCCGCCGCTGCCGTCACACAAGTCAACCGGCGGCGTCAACGGAGGCCCGGGCGGGTTCCGCGCCGGGTCGCGGGCTCCCCGCCCGCCGCGCCAACTGCCGTTCACCGTCCGCGAGTTCGTGGGACGATGCAAGTCTCGGGACAAAGGGGGTTCCCGCGAGTACGGGGGTACGCATGGGGGCGGGGCACGCGCGCGGGACCGGGCGCGGCGGCGCGGGGCGGTCGGCGTGGTGAGCGGGGCCCCGCACCCGTACGCGGAAGGGGCGCCGGACCGGAGGTTCGCGAACCGGGACCTGCTGCCGAACGACACCGGGGAGTTCCGCTGGCGCTGGTGGGACTTCGCGGCGATCTGGATCTGCGTGTCCTGGAGCCTGGCCTACCTGATGCTGGCGGGGATGCCGGGGCAGGAGCGGTTCACCTGGCCGCAGACGCTGCTGATCTGCGCGATCGCCCAGATCGTCGTCCTGCTGCCGTCGTTCCTGGTGGAGCATGCCGGAGACCGGTACGGGCTGCCGTTCGCCGTCTTCGCCCGCAGCGCGTTCGGGGTGCGGGGGGCCGCGCTGCCGGCGCTGCTGCGGTTCGCGTCGGCGTGCGTGTTCTTCGGCCTCCAGGCCGACCTCGGCGTCCAGGGCCTGTCCATGCTCACCGGGGGCCTGCTCGACTCCGACCGCGACAGCGTCCTCACCCCCGCGTACCTGGTGTTCCTGGCGCTCCAGCTGTGGATCATCTCGAAGGGGCCGGACGGGCTGCGCAGGTTCGCGGACCTCGCGGCGCCGGCGCTGGTCGCGGGTCTCGCGGTGGCGTTCGTCTGGGCGTCGGCGCACGGGACGGAGCCGGTGCTGCCCGAGCCGGCGCGGCCGATCGGCTGGGGGGCGGACTTCTGGGGGGCCGCGGCCCCGGCGCTGGCCTCCGCGACGGCCCTGTTCGCGGCGGTCGGGCTGACCGTGCCCGATCTGGTGCACCTGGGGTCCCCGGGCCGGCGCGCCGAGGGAACCCGCTCGCGCCTGGGGGTGGGGCTGCTGCTCCCGGTCCTGATGACGGGCACCCTGCTGTACACGATGGCGCTGATGTCCCTGGCGGGGTTCACGAGGGACGGCTACCACGGCACGCTGATCCTGCACGCGCTGGAGGACCTGCCGGGCGGCAGCCTCCTCGCGGCGGCGATGCTGATCGCCGCGACGCTCTGCGCCAACCTCGGGCTGAACCTGGTGTCGGCCGGGTACGACCTGTCGAGCACCGCCCCGTCCCGGCTCGGCTTCCGGGGCGCGGCGGTGCTCGCGGCCCTCGTCGGCACGGCGGTCGCGTGGTGGGCGCGGAGCGGCGACGCGTACGAGGCGGTGCTGCGCTGGGCGGACCTGGCCGAGGGCTTCTTCGGCACGGTCTCCGGGATCCTCGTCGTGGAGTACTGGATCGTGCGCGGGACGCGGCTGCGGCCGGCCGACCTGTACCGGGCCGGGGGGCCGTACTGGTACGAGGGCGGCTGGAACTGGCGGGCCGTCGTGGCGTTCCTCGTCGGCGGGGTGCTGGCGGTCGGCGGCTCCTCCGACGGCCCGGGGGCGGGCGGTCCGCCGCTGCCGTTCCTGGCGCCGCTGGACGACTTCGGCTGGCTCGTCGGGCTGGTCGTGGCGGGCGGGCTGTACGCGGCGCTGACACCGGGGGCGCGGCGCCGGGGCGGCGGCGCGGACGCCTGACCGGGCGGGCGGAGCCGCGCGGTGATCGTGTGCGCCGGCGGCGCCCGCTCCCCGGCCGCCGGGGCCGGCCGCCCGACTACGATGTGCCCGGTCGCGGCCGGGATCGGCGGAGAGGACGGGGACGCATGCGTCGGCTCGGGGAGCTGGAAGCGGAGATCATGGACCGCTTCTGGCGGTGGGGGCGCGCCGCCACCGTCCGCGAGGTCGTCGACGACCTCAACCGGCACCGCGACATCGCCTACACCACCGTCACCACCGTGACCGGCATCCTGTTCCACAAGGGCCACCTCACCCGCACCCGCGAGGGGCGCGTCTGGTTCTACCGGGCCGCGGCCACCCGCGAGGCGTACGCCGCCGCCCTCATGGAGGACGGCCTCGGCGCCAGCGAGGACCGGACGGCCGCCCTCGCCCGGTTCGTGGAGAACCTCGACGCCGGCGAACTCGACGCGCTGCGCGCCGCGCTCCGCGCCGCCGAGCGGCGCACCGGGGCCTGAACGTCGCCCCGGCCGTGCCCGGCCGCGCGGCGCTGCTTTCGCCGGGCGTGGCCCGGCTGCCGCCGGGGCTGTGACGGGGCACGTCCGAAACACCTGTGCACGCCGGGACGGGGTGGCTCGTTGGACCGGGCGAACCCCTCGCTCGCCGTCTCCCGGAGGCCGACATGCACCCCCTGCCCGTGGACGAGTTCGTCGCGACGCTGCCGAAGGCGACGCTGTTCGGCGCCGTGTACTTCACCGACCTGGACGACCGGCCCGTGCAGCTCCACGCCGTGTACAGCGACGAGCACCCGTGGCAGCTGCCGGGCGGGACGGCCGAGGCGGGCGAGCGCCCGTGGGAGACCGCCGTTCGGGAGACCGAGGAGGAGACCGGGCTCGTCGTGCCGGGGCCGCCGCGGCTGCTCGCGGCCGTGTTCGGGCTGCCGGGGGCGGCGTGGCCGCTGGCGAGCGCCGGGTACGTGTTCGACGGCGGGCGGCTCACCGACCGGCAGATCGCGGAGCTCGTGCTCGACCCGGCGGAGCACGACGAGGTCCGCGTGCTGCCGCTCCCGGAGTGGCGGGCGCTGATGCCGGCGCGGGACTTCGCCCGCCTCGCCGCCTTCGCGGAGGCCCGGCGCACGGGCACGGCCGCCTACGTCGGCACGTGGGACTGGGACGAGACGCCGCCGGACGCCGGCGCCGGGAGCTGCTGAGGCGTCATGCGGCGGGGCGGCGGGGGTCCTCCGCCGAGCGCAGGGCCCGCGGCAGTGCGCGGAGGCGAGGGGTGGGCGGTCCCGGCGGGACGGCGAGCGCGGTGGTGACGGTGAGGCCGGCCAGCGGGCGGACGGCGACCCGGGGCGGCGCCGGGAGGCCGCGTACGTCGTAGAAGACCGTCCAGGACGGCTCCGGGTCGGTGCCGATGGCGGTCAGGGTCTCGCGCAGGCCGGTGAACGGCGGGCCGGCGGGCGCGCGGACGGCGCCGGTCACCAGGTCGTGGAAGGGCGGGTTCTCGCCGCGCGGGGCCAGCCGCAGCGGCAGCGCCGCCAGTTCCCCCGGTTCCAGGCGGGGCCGGGTGGCGAGCGGGTGGTCGCGGGGCAGGGCGGCGTACAGCGGATCCGTCCACAGCGGCAGCAGCGCGAGGCCCGGGGCGCTGTCCACGGCCCGGACGAGGGCCGCGTCGAGTTCGCCGGTACGGACGGCGGCGAGCCGGTCCGTGACCGGGAGGCTCCGCAGCTCGACCCGCAGGCCGGGCGCGCCGGCGGTCAGGTCGGCGAGGACCCGGTCGAGCCGGTCGCCGGGGCCGTGGACGGCGCCGAGGCGCAGCACCCCGTCGTCCCCGGCGGCAATGTCGGCGGCCACCCGGGCGGCCCGGCCGGCCGCCGCGAGGACCGCCCGCGCCTCGGGCAGCAGCCGCTCCCCCGCGCCGGAGAGCCGCACCCGGCGGGTGGTCCGCTCGAAGAGCGGGGTGCCCCACTCCTCCTCCAGCCGGCCGACCTGGCGGCTGACGGCGGACTGGGCGACGCCGAGCCGGGCGGCGGCGCGGCCGAAGCCGCCCTCCTCGGCGACGGCCACGAAGTACCGCAGCTGCCGCAGTTCCATGGGGGCTCCCTCCCGCCCGGGGGCGATTCATCTCGGAACGCGATCACCGCCATGCTCAACGGCCGCTGGTTCCCCGTTGCTTCCCGGGATCGAATGGGAGCGCCGGAAGGAAGGCACCGACGGAACGAGCCGGGGAGTGACGGGCGATGGGGCAGCGGGCGGACGAGCGGGCGGCGGCGCTGGTGGTGCGGGCGGAGGACGCGGAGCGGGTGCCGCTGCCGCACGGCGGGGCGTTCGTGCTGCTCGCGGACGGCGGGGACACGGGAGGGGCGCTCGGTGCCAACCGGCTGCTGCTGTGGGCGGGGGCGACCGGGGCGCGGCCGCACTTCCACGCGCGTTCGACGGAGCTGTTCCACGTCCTCGGCGGGACCATGTGGTTCACCCTGGACGGGCGTACCGCGCGGGTGGGGGCGGGCGGTCTCGTCGTCGTCCCGCCGGGGGTGCCGCACTCGTTCGGTGCCGTGCGGGGGTCGACGGCGGACGTGCTGGCGGTTCTGACGCCCGGCGTCGACCGGTTCGGTTACTTCCGGGCGCTGGGCCGGATCCAGTCCGGGCAGGAGCCGTTCTCGGTGCTCCTGCCCGAACAGGACCGGTACGACGTGCACTTCGTGAGCGTGCCGGAGGACGGTCAGCCCTGATCGGCCGCGTAGGAGGCCATCCAGGTCAGGGCGGCGTTCCAGTTGATGGTGATCTCGTTGGTGGACCAGGAGTGGATGTCGTCGATGTAGCAGAACTGGCCGGTGCAGCCGGTGAGTTTCGCCTGGGCGACCGGGTCCTGGATGCTGGAGTTGGGGCCGCCGGCGAGCGAACCGGCGGGCGGGCGGGGCAGGTTCGGGTCGAGCTGGTGGGCGTACCAGCGGCTGTGCTGGTTCTGGGCGGCGGCCTCGCCGTAGCCGGTGACGTAGGAGAGGTTCAGGGCGTTGCGGCCGAGGACGTAGTCCATGCTCTGGAGGGCGCCGTCGCGGTAGGCGGTGCGGCCGGTGAGGTCGTGGGCGGTGGCGAGGACGGCGGCGTTGTTGAGGATCTGGTGGGTGGAGCCCCAGTCGTACCGCTGGCCCTCGGGGGCGTACGGCATGCCGTAGGGGTGGGCGCGGAGGGTGGCGAGGTAGCGGTCGGCGCCGGCCCGGACGGACTGGCGGACGCGGTCGCGGCCGGGGAGCCGGCTGGGGACGGTGGCGAGGTCGAGGCGGGCGGGGACGGCGGTGGCGGCCCAGTCGAAGGCGACGGGTCCGAAGATGTCGGCGGTGTGGACCGGGGAGGTGAGGACGTGGTCCTCGAACTGCCGCTCGCCGGTGGTGAGGTAGAGCTCGGCGGCGGCCCAGTAGAACTCGTCGGCGACGTTCCGGTCGGGGTAGGCGCCGCCGCCGACGCCGTCGCTCTCGGAGGCGAGGACGTCGGGGTGGGCGAGGGCGGCGGCCCACGCCTTGCGGGCGGCGGTGAGGGCGGTGGCGGCGAACCGGGGGTCGTACTTCTGGTAGAGGCGGGCCGCCTGGGCGGCGGTCGCGGCGAGGTTGAGGGTGGCGGCGGTGGTCGGCGGGTGGAGCTCGCGCTTCTGCGGGTCGTCGGCGGGCAGCAGCGGCAGGCCGGTCCACTGCTCGTCGTGGACCTTGTGGTGGGCCATGCCGGCGAGCGGTTCGCCGTCCGGGACCTGCGTCTTCAGCAGGAAGTCCAGCTCCCAGCGGACCTCGTCGAGGAGGTCGGGGACGCCGTTGCCGCTCTCGGGGAGGGCGAGCGTGCCGTCGCCGTACGCGCCGGGGGTGCCGGTGCGGGCGTGCAGGGACCGCTCGTGGGCGGAGAGCAGCTGCCAGACGGAGATGCCGCCGTTGACGACGTACTTGCCGTGGTCGCCGGCGTCGTACCAGCCGCCGGTCACGTCGAGGGTGTACGAGCAGACGCCGGGCCGGCAGGGCACGTCGCGGTCGCCCTGGTTGGGGGCGGTGCCGACGTGGCCAGCGGCGCGGCCGTAGCCGGGGCGCAGGTCGTCGCGGATGGGGGTGCCGCTGCGCTGGGTGTAGTAGAACTTCGCGGCGTCCAGGCGGAGCCGGTCGTAGGCGTCGGCGGCGATGTCGAAGGGGTGGCTGGTCTCGCTGTCGGCGACGAGCGTGAAGCCGCGTCCGGGCGTGCGGTGGTGCCCGAAGTCGACGGAGTGGACGCGCTGTCCGGAGGACGGGTCGAGGCCGCGCGGGACGGTCGTGCCGCGCGCGACGACGGTGCCGCGCGCGTCCTTCAGCCGCCACGGCAGCGGCTCGGCCGCGTCGGTGACGACGGTGGCGTTCTTCGGCCCCCGGGGCAGGTAGCCGACCTGGTTGACGCGGACGCGGGGCCCGGTGTCGGGTTCGTACGTCTCCGGGGGCACGCCGCCGAGCAGCGAGACGTCGTCGAGGCAGAAGCGCCAGGGTTCGGCGGAGCCGCCGAGCTGGAAGGCGACCTGGCCCTGGGCGGTGTCCACCGGTGAGGCGAAGGTGTACGTGTAGGTGTCGCCGGAGACGCTGAGCTGCGGGACGACCTCGTGGTAGGCGTCGTACGGGGCGACCTGGAGGCCGACGACGGCACGGACGGAGTGGCCGGCGGGGGTGCCGGTCGCGCGGAAGGAGACGCGGTACGACTCGCCCTTGACGAGCGCGAGGTCGTTCTGGCCGACGGCCGCGTCCCAGCGGTTCGCGGTGCCGCCGGGCACGTCGGCGCAGAGCGTGCCGCCGTCCGTCCCGGCGGTGACGCCGCTGGTCCACCAGGAGTCGGTGCCCGCGTCGAAGGTGCCGTTCCTGATCCGTTCGGTCTCGCCGGCGCCCGCGGGCCCGGCGGGCACCGCGGTCAGGCCGGCGGCCAGCAGGGCCGTCAGGGAGAGCAGGGCGGTTCTGCGTCGGTTCACGTCCGGGCTCCTCGGTGGGGTGGCGGAGCGGGCATGGGAGCGCTCCCAAAGGGAGCGGTGGCCATCCTGGCGGCCCGGACGCGGGGTCGTCAACGGCCCGGACGCGACCGGGTGCCGCCGGCCGGTTCCGGTCGCGCGGCACCGGTGCCGGCGGGCCGTCGCGGGGACCGGACGCCGCCCGGGACGGCTGACGGCGGGTCCGGCGGGTAGACGCCGGACAGGAACGACGACCCGGACGGAAGGCGGCGAGGACGGTGCGAGGACACTCCCGGAGCAGCGCGCCCGCGTCGGCGGCGGACGGCCGGCCCAGGCTCACGGACGAGGAGTTCCGGACCCTGATGCGCGAGGCCAGGACCCTGGCCCGGCGCCGGATCCTGGGCAGACCGCCCCCGGGCGAGAGCGACTTCGCGCACCGCACCCAGCACGCGGAGTTCGGCGGGGCGGCCCATTGAACGGCGGCCCCGCCGGGCGCGCGATCGGGTGAAGCCGGTACGGCGTGCGGCCCCGCGTGGCGGAGCCGCACGCCCGGCGCGTGCAGGGTGGGGCCAGGAGGGTGACGCATGAGACGTACGAACCGTGGGAGACGCGCGGCGGCCGTGCTGGCCGCCGCGCTGCTGCTCGGCGGCTGCGGCGCGTCCGCGGCCCGCGAGGACGGCGCGACCGACGCCGGACGGCGGTTCGCCGCCGCGCTCGCGGCCGGCGACTTCCGCACCGGCTGCGCGCTGCTCGCCCCGCAGACCCGCGACGAGGTCGAGGAGGACGGGCGGACGCCCTGCGCGGCCGGCCTGCGCGAGGCCGGGCTGCCGGCCGCCGGGGCGCCGCTCGGCGTCGACGTCTACGGGCGCGAGGCGCTGCTGCGGATGGCGGGCGACACGCTGTTCCTGTCCCAGTTCGACGCCGGCTGGCGGGTGACGGCCGCCGGGTGCGAGGAGCAGGCCATGGCGGACGAACCGTACCGCTGCTCGGTGAAGGGAGGCTGACGGCATGAGGATCGTGTTCCTCGGCTGCGTCGTGACGATCCTGGGCGGGCTCGCCTACTTCACGGTGATCGGGGCGATGCACCGGTGACGCGCGAGAGCCGCGGAGAGCGCCCGGCGGCCACCGGCTTCTGGCGGACGAACAGCCTGACGCTCGCGTTCGGCGCGGCCTTCTTCGCCGTCCTCGCCGGCCAGGCGGTCGCCGGACGCGCCGAGTTCAACGAGCAGCTGGCCGTGGCGGGCCTCCAGCAGGTCGGCTTCGGCGCCTACCTGACGTCCTCCGACTTCGCCGTGGACGTCACCGAGAACTGGCAGTCCGAGTTCCTCCAGTTCTTCCTGTACGTGTACGGGACGGTGTACCTCCTCCAGCGCGGCTCGCCGGAGTCGAAGCCGCTGGACCGGGTGGGCACCGAGAGCGACGAGTACCAGCGGATGGGCCCGCACGCGCGGGCCGACTCGCCGCGCTGGGCGGGCACACGGGACTGGCGGCAGAAGCTGTACTCGCGCTCGCTCGGACTCGTCATGGGCGTGTTCTTCCTGCTGTCCTGGTTCGCCCAGTCGGTGTCCGGGGTCGCCGCGTACAACGCCGAGCGGCTGCGGCAGCTCCAGGCACCCGTCGACTGGGGCCCGTACCTCCTGTCGGCCGAATTCTGGAGCCGGTCGCTGCAGAACTGGCAGTCGGAGCTGCTGGCCGTCGCGTCGATGGCTGTGCTCTCCGTATACCTCCGGCAGCGCGGCTCCCCGGAGTCGAAGCCGGTCGGCGCCCCGCACACGTCGACCGGCGTCGAAGGCTGACCGCCGCCGCTCAGCGGTTGTCGTAGCGGGCCGTGAGCGCCCCGGCGGCGGCCCGCGCCACGGGCACCGACGCGTCCGCGTCGCGGCGCCGCCCGTCGAGCGGCAGCCGGTAGAGGGCGTAGGCGTGATCGATCACGGGCTGCGCCACGTTCCGCACGCGGACGCCGCCGGCCGTCATGCCGTGCTCGGTGCCGAGATGGGCGTGGCCGTGGACGGCCAGGTCGGCGTCCTCGGCGTCGATGGCCTCGGCGAGCAGATAGCTGCCCAGGAACGGGTAGATCTCCGGCGGTTCGCCCGCGAGGGTGTCGGGGACCGGCGAGAAGTGCGTGAGCGCGATGCGGACGGCGCAGTCCTCTTCGCGCAGGTCCGCGAGGGCGCCCGCCAGCCGCTCCGCGCTGTGCCGGGTCGTCCGGACGAACGCCTTCATCTCGGGCTCGCCGAACTCGCCCGCGCTGCGCCCCACGAACCCGCCGCAGAAGCCCTTCACCCCGGCGACGCCGACCTTGTGGCCGTCGACCGGCAGCACGGTGCTGTCGCCTTCCAGCACGTGCACGCCGGCGTCGCGGAGCACCTGGGAGACCTCGTCGGGTTCGTCCGCGTGGTGGTCGTGGTTGCCGAGGACGGCGACGACGGGGACGCCGAGGTTCTCGACCTCGCCGGCCACCACCCGGGCCTCGGCGGCGTAGCCGTGCCGGGTGAGGTCGCCGGCCAGCAGCAGCACGTCGGCACAGCCGGGGAGGGCTTCGAAGGCGGGGCGGAGCAGGCCCTCGCAGCCCTCGCCCAGGTGGATGTCTCCGACGGCGGCGACGCGGACGGCGGAGCGCCCGTCGGTCCGGTCCGGTTCGACGAGGGTCATGGCAGCTCCTCCCCGTGGTCCGGGGCGTCGTGGCCGGCGACGGCGAGCTCCGCCCGCACGGGGACGTCGCCGAGGGTCTCGCGGGCGAGGTCCAGGATCTCGTCGCGGCGGGCGGGGTCGGTCACGGTGCCGGAGAGCAGGACGGCGCGGCCGCGCCACTCCACCCGTACGCCGAGTTCGGCCTGGCCGTCCGTGGCGAGCCGCTCGCGCAGCAGGGCGATGCGGTACTCGTCCGCGGCCGGTCCGGTGAACCGCTCGGCGAGGTGTTCCGGTCGGTCAGTCACGGCGGTCCGCCCCCTCCTCCCCCGCCGCCGGGTCGTCGTCGGCGCGCGGGAGGACGCCGAGGAGGCCGAGGAGGTAGAGGAAGGCCACGGCCATCGGGTGGTCGCGGGTCTCCTCGCGGACCCGGTCCCAGTCGACGCGTTCCCGCAGGCCGCGGGCGACCGGCAGGAGGGCGCCGTAGTCGCAGTGGTGCTCGGAGAGCGCCGCGAGCCGGCTGATCATGAGGTCGGTGGGGTCGAGCACCGGCAGGTGCACGGAGTCCACGGGCAGGATCCAGGCGCGGTCGAGGAGTTCCTTGGTGACGGCCCGGCCGGCGAGCGAGAAGATCAGGTCGATCTGCTCGCCGCCGCTGCGGGCCTTGACCAGCCAGTCCTCCGGCGGGTCGACGATCCGGATGCCGCGCTCGCGCAGCAGCTCGACGACGGTCCCGGAGTCCTCGGCGCGCAGCGCGAAGTCGGTGTCGTGCTGGAGCCGGACCGGGATGCCGTACGCGTACGCGGCGACGCTGCCGACGAGGGCGAACGGGCAGCCGGAGTTCTTCAGGACGGCCCCGACCTCCTTGGTGACCTCCAGGATGGCCTGGGTGTGGTCGGGCGGCAGCGCGTCCACGATCCGGCCTTCGCCGCCGGTCTCGTCGCCCGCGTGGGTGGCCTGTGTCATGACGTTCATTTCTCCTCCTCGATGGGGGCCCGCAGCGCGCTGGCGCCGGAGTCCCAGGCGTCCGTGACGGCCCGGGAGAGGGCGTCCTCCACGACGCCGGTGGCCTGGGCACCGAAGACGACGTCGGCGGCGAGACCGGGTTCCTCGTCGAGCAGTCCGCCGACGACCTCGCGCCGGACCAGCTGCTCGTGGACGGCGTCGGCCTCCACGTGCTCGTCGTAGAAGAAGGCCGCCGCCTCGCCGGCTCCGCACCGGCGGAGCGCGGCCGCCAGCCAGGACGCGGCGGGCGGGGAGGTGACCTCCAGGACGGCGAAGTGGCCGACGAGGGCGCCCCGGAGGGCCCGGTGCAGCCCGAACAGCGACATCACGTTGACGCAGGCGAGGGACTGCGCCCCGACGGACGGCAGGTAGTGGCCGTACTCGGGGCTGAGGTCCAGGGCGCGCATCAGGTCGGCGTAGAGCCGGGAGTGCACGCGCTCCTCGCGGCCGCTGCCGTACTCGTCGTACAGCACCGTCGCCATGCCCGCCTTGGCGCGCCCCCGCAGCCGGGGCAGCACCCAGGCGTGCGGGTCGGACTCCCGCAGCTGCTGCACGGACCGCAGCACGGCGTACTCCCGCAGCTGCTCCAGGGTGCCGTGGCGGAGCAGGTAGCGGGAGGCGCCCCGGCCGTCGGGCGGCTCGGTCAGCAGGGCGTCGAAGAGTTCGCCGGGGGTGGTGCCGCCGGGGCAGGAGTCCCGGAGCGCCGCCAGGAAGTGGCTCTCCAGGAGGGCCCGCAGGCGGAGCAGTCCGAGGTCCCACTCGGCGGCGTCGGGGACGTCCGCGAAGCCGCGGTAGTGGAGTTCGTAGCCGAGGTGCAGGGCCAGCTGGACGTCCTCGCCGAACGGGTCGGCGGCGAGGACGGCGCCGGGGCCGGGCAGGGCGCCGGACCGGCCGCCGAGGCGGGCGGTCACGGCGGCGGAGAGCTCGCCCCGGGGCGGGGGCAGAGCGGGCGCCCGGGTCTCCGCGGCGCGCGGGGCGGTGATCGTCATGACACGGTCTCCTCGGTCGGGTCAGGCGGGCGGCGCGGGCTCGTCCGTGCGCCGCGGGCGGGCCCGGCGGCGGTGGCTGGTGTCGCAGAACGGGTCGCGGAGGCTGCGCCGGCACCGGCACAGCGCGACGACGGGCCGTTCGCTGCGGCGCACGGTGCCGTCGGCCATCACGATCTCCACGGGCCCGTCGACCAGCAGCGGGCCCTCCCGGAGCGGGGTGATCCGGACGGCGGGGGCGCCGGGCGGCGGGGCCGGCTCGGGCGCGGGGTCCCGGCCTCCGGGGGCGGGGCTCCGGCCTCCGGGGGCGGGGCCGGGAGCCGCGGGCGCCTCGGGGGCCGCGGGGTGTCCGGGGCCTGCGGGCTGGTCGGGGCCTGCGGGGTGCTCGTGCACGGGGTCCACGGGGTCCACGGGGTACCTCCTGGGGCGGTCGGGGCCTTGTGCCGGGGGCGCCGGTACGGCTCCGGGCTGGGGTGCTTCGGCCCTTTCGGGCGGAACGGCGGACCTTCCGGTCCGTCGAGGGGGGTGCTTGAGCGCCTGCCCCCTCGCGGCCCGGCCATGCCCGGACGCGTCAGCGCGGCGGGCGGGCCAGCGGGCCGGAGTCGAGGTGGCGCAGCAGGGTGAGGGCGTCGTCGTGGACGGCGACGGCGCCGGCGTCCTCCAGTTCGCGGCGGGTGGTGCCGCCGGTGAGGACGGCGACGCAGGGCACGCCGGCGCGGCCGGCGGCCTCGACGTCCCACACGGTGTCGCCGACGAGGACGGCGTCCTCGGGTTCGGCGCCCACCTTGTCCAGGGCGGCCCGTACCAGGTCGGGGGCGGGTTTGGTGGCGGTGACGTCGCCGCTGGAGGTGGCCGCGTCGATGACGTCGTCGGCGTCGAGCCGGGCCCGTACGGCCGCCACCTCGTCCTCCGAGGCGGAGCTGGCGAGCACGACCCGCCAGCCCCGGGCGGCGACGGCGCGGAGCAGTTCGGCCGCGCCGTCGAACGGGGTGAGGGAGTCGTACCAGGTGGCGTAGAGGGTGCCGTGGGCGTCGGAGACGGCCTCGTCGTCGTCCTTCGCGCGGTCGGCGCCGAGCACGGCGTCGAGGAGCCGGTCCGAGCCCATGCCGACGGCGCGGTGGATGCGGGACATCGGCACCGTGTGGCCGTGCTGCCGCAGCGCCATCCACCACGTGAGGGCGTGCAGGTAATTGGTGTCGACGAGGGTCCCGTCGACGTCGAACAGGGCGACGCCGCGGGTCTGCGGCGCGGGGTTCGGGGTCATCGCGTCTCCCGGGTGCGGTGGGGGGCCGCCGGGCCGTCGCCGGCCGCGGACAGGATGCGCCTGCCCGGGGCCGGGCGGGCCATGCGGGAGCCGGCCGGGCGGACCGCGCGGATCACCACGAGTTCCTCGGTGCGGGTGCCGGGCGGGACGATCCCGCGCGCCTCGAACCAGTCGGCGCGGGCCGTCATCACGGGGCCGAACGGCTGGTCCCGGCGGGCGACGACCTCGGCCGGCAGCCCTTCGGCGCGCAGGGCGGCGAGGGTGGCGGACACGCCGCTGAGCGAGGACTGGACGAGGAGGAGCACGCCGTCGGGGGCGAGGACGGCGGGCGCGGCGCGGCAGATCCGGTCGAGGAGCAGCCGCCCGTCGTACCCGGCGTCCCACGCCCGCGCGGGACCGTCCGCGGGCACGTCCGGCGCGGGGGCGGGTACGTAGGGCGGGTTGACGGTCACCAGGTCGAACCGCTCCCCCGCCACGGGCGCGGCGAGGTCGCCGCGCAGCACCCGGACGCGGCAGCGGCCCCGGCGGGCGTTGCGGCGGGCGGCGGTGACGGCGGCCGGCGCGATGTCGGCGGCGGTCGCCGTGGCGCCGCGGCGGGCCGCCGCGATGGCGAGGACGCCGCTGCCGGTGCACAGGTCGAGGGTGCGGGCGCCCTGGTCCAGGCGCTCGCGGGCGAGGGTATCCAGCAGCAGGGCGGTGTCGCCCTGGGGTGCGTACACCCCGGGTGTTCTGATCAGCGTCATGGGCTTCGTCCGCTCGTCGTCGGGGCGCGTGGCGTCGGGCGTCGGCCGCTCCGGCACGCGCGCGGGCCTCGTTCGGCGCGGTTACCCGCTCCGCGGTCCTCCACGCGCGCGTGGAGGTGGAGACGGCGGACGGTGGTCGCGGCTCCGGCGCGAGGCACGCGCGCGCGTGGGCGGGCGAACCGGCGGTTACGGCTCCGGCGCGCGGGTAGCCGCGCCCCGACGGACACCGCGCCGGCACGACGCGACCACAGGGAGATGACGGAGATGGTGCACGACACGATCGAGGTGGAGGCCCCCCTGCGCGAGGTCTACGACCAGTGGACGCAGTTCGAGGAGTTCCCCCGCTTCATGGACGGTGTGGAGGAGGTGCAGCAGCTCGACGACCGCCTGTGCCACTGGCGCACCAAGATCGCGGGCGCGACCCGCGAGTTCGACACCGAGATCGTCGACCAGCTTCCCGACCAGCGCATCGCCTGGCGGACGGTGGGCGGCGACGTGAAGCAGAAGGGCGTCGTCACCTTCGAGAAGGTCGACGAGGCGCACACGCGCGTGCAGCTCAGCATGGAGATCGAGCCGTCCGGGATCGCCGACCGGGCGGCGAAGGCGATGGGGGTCCTGGAGAGCCGCATCGAGGGCGATCTGAAGCGGTTCAAGCGCTTCATCGAGGAGCGCGACCACGCGACGGGCGGCTGGCGCGGCCGGCTCCGGCCCGCCGACAGCGCGGGCGGCACGACACCGCCGGATCCGGCCACACCCGGCGACGACGTCCCGCCGTACGGCTCGCCGTCCCCGGAGTCCCGGGGAACGCCACCGGCCGAGGAGATGCCGCCCTCCCAGGGGATGCCGTCCGAGGGGATGCCGTCCGACGGCATGCCGCCGTCCCCGGAGACGCCGCCGCACCATCCCCGTCCGCCGTACGACGGACCCGTGTAGCCATGTCCGGGCCCCGCTCCGCGCTCCTCCTCGTGGACGTCTCGCTGCACACGGAGGAGCGGGGCCGCCTGCCGGTGGCCCTGAGCGGCGGCGCTGCGGACGCCGCGCCGCTGGTCCTCGGGGAGGGGACGGTGGTGAGCGTCGGGCTCACCTTCCGGCTGGGGACGGAGGTGGACGGTCTGACGTACGAGGAGGAGTACGCCCGGGACGGCCGGGTGCTCACCACGACCCGGACGCCGCTCGGCGACTTCCGCCGCGGCGGGCCGTACGAGGTGTGGCTCCCGCCGCGGCGGTTGCCGGTCGGCCGGGCGCACTGCGGCGTCTACCGGATCACCGGCCTGCTGACCGACGGCGAGGGACGTGAGCTGGCGCGCGAGGCGCACGACCTGCGCCTGGTGCACCTGAGCGGGACGCCCACGGCACCCGCCTGAACGCCGGGCGGGCGGGGCCGTGGGCCTTGGCGGGTGCGCCGGCTCGGGTCAGGCGGCGCCGGGGACGAAGTGGCGGTGGATCTCCGCCATGCGCGGCCGGGGCTGTTCCGGCCAGCCGAGGCTCGTCGCGATGGGCATCATGCGTTCGGCGAACGCCTCCATCTTCGCCTCGCTCTCCCACATGTCGAAGATCTCCAGGCCGCTGTCGGTGGCCACGCACGCGTGGGCGAGGCAGCCGTCGAAGATGCCGGGCTCCTCCTGGAGCCGGGCGCTGAGCGTGTCGTACTGGTCGGTGGTGACTCCGCCGAGGACTGCGTGGACGAGGATCGCCATGATCCCTCCTCCGGGTGAGGGCGGTCCGCCCCCTCTCCCCCAGCACATCACGCCCGGCCGGGGTCGGCACCCGCTCCGGGTGCGGGCCGGGGGCCGTACCGGTATGCCGGAGGTACCGGGTACGCGGTTCGCGGAGGAGGACGGTGGCGCGCATGGGACGTCCGGCGCTCGTGGTGATCGACATGCTGAACACGTACGCGCACGAGGACGCGGAGCGGCTGGTGCCGTCCGTGGAGGCGGCGCTGCCCGCGATCGTGGACCTGCTGCGGCGGGCGCGGGCGGCGGGAGTACCGGTGGTGTACGCCAACGACAACTTCGGCGAGTGGCGCTCGCACCACGGGGAGATCCTGGAGCTGGCGCTCGCGGGCCGGCGTCCGGACCTGGTGGAGCCGGTGCGGCCGGACGAGGACGCCCTGTTCGTGGTGAAGGCACGGCACTCGGTGTTCTTCGAGACGCCGCTGGAGTACCTGCTCCGCTCGCTGGACGTGACGGACCTCGTCCTCACCGGCCAGGTCACGGAGCAGTGCGTGCTCTACTCGGCGCTGGACGCGCACATCCGGCACCTGGACGTGACGGTGCCGCGCGACGCGGTCGCCCACATCCACGAGGACCTGGCGGGGGCCGCGCTGCGGATGATCGAGCGGAACATGGGCGGGCGGATCGTGGACGCCGCCGACGTGGCGTTCTGACCGCCCGCCCCGGGGCGCTCAGATGCCGAAGCCGAGGAGGGCCACCTCCAGCGGGAGCGCGGGGCGCTCGGGGAGGGCGGGCGGTTCCTCGCCGCGGCCGGTGTGGGTGGGGCGGACGGGCCGCAGCGCGGCCAGGCCGTCGGCGGCCCAGCCGGCCTCGGTGGCGGGCAGGGAGAGCGTCATCCTCCGGCCGTCGGGGAGGGTGGTCTCCAGTGTGGTCGGGTCGTTCGCAAGCATGGCCCTCGCTCGGGTCGCACGCCGTGGATCACCGTGTCCGCTGTGTCCACCGTGTTCGTCCGGTAGGACGGCCGGGCCGGCGGAAGGGTTCCCTCCGGGTCAGCCGGCCTCCGCGGCGGGGGCCGGCTTCGCGGGTTCCGGCCGGTGGTCGGTCTCCTCGGCGGCGGCGCGGCGGGTGAGGCGGGTGCCGATCCCGAGCTGCGCGCCCGCGGCGGCGAGGGCGACGACGAGGCAGCCGAGCCAGAGGGGCGAGGCGCCCCAGGTGTGGATCACCCAGCCGCCGACGAGCGGGGCGACGACGGCCGAGCCGGTCCACGCGACCTGGTAGAGGCCCTGGTAGCGGCCGCGGAGGTGGTCCGGGGAGATGCGGGCGACGAGCGCGAAGCTGGTGGGGGTGTTGCCGATCTCGCCGAGGGTCCACACGATGATGGAGGCGCCGTAGATCCAGGCCGAGTCGCCGAGGAGCAGGACGGAGTAGCCGCCGCCGACGAGGGCGGAGGAGCCGGCGAGCACCCAGGATTCGGGGAAGCGCTTGTAGAGCCGGGTGAGCGGCAGCTGGACGGCGACGATGACGATGCCGTTGAGCGCGGCGACCTGGCCGAAGGTGCTCGGTGAGAAGCCGTCCAGACCCATCGCGATGGGCAGTCCGCTCTCGGACTGGAGCAGGATGGTGAGGACGAGGAACTGGGCGGCGACGAACGCGACGAAGCTGCGGTCGCGCAGGACGGCGCCGAAGCCCTCGGCCTCCTCGGCCTCGGTGGGCGCCGTGGTGCGGGCGCGGCCGGGGACGCGGGTGGCGATCAGCAGGGCGCCGATGAGGGTGGTGGCGCCGTTGAGCCAGAAGAGCGCGGTGTAGCCGACCAGGGAGACGAGGCCGACGGACAGCATCGCGATGGAGTAACCGACGTTGATGGCCCAGAAGTTGAGCGAGTAGGCGCGGACCTGGTCCTTGCCGGGGACGACGTCGGAGATGAGCGCGTTGTGGGCGGGCCGGGTGGCGTTGTTGACGACGCCGACGACGAAGGCGCCGACGAGCAGCGCCCACGGGGAGCGGGCGTACGCGAGGGCGATCATGCTCACGGCGGTGGCGCCGAGGGCGCCGACGAGGGTCGGTTTGTGGCCGAACCGGTCGCCGAGGGCGCCGCCGAACGGTCCGGCGAGCAGCGAGCCGACGCCGATGCCGGCGACGACGGTGCCGGCGAAGGCGGCGCTGCGGTCCAGCTCGTCGGTGATGTAGAAGGCGAGCAGCGGCATCACGAACCCGCAGGCCCGGTTGACGAGTTGGGCTCCCCAGAGCCACCAGAATCCGGACGGGAGCCCGCCGAAGGTCGCGGCGAAGGACGTGCGCGCCCTGGTGAGTGGCCGGAATGGCATGGGGTGGGGTCCCTTCGTCGTGACGCCGTCGGACGGGGCGGACGGTACGAGACCGGAGTGCCGCCGGTCCGAACACGGAATGAATACCGGCCGGAGCCGTTCCGCGGAAGACGGGATCGCGCCAGGCGGCTCTCGGACAGGTCGGCGGACCGCCCGTGGCCGGGGTTCACCGGGGGGTCGGGGACGCTTCCGGCGGAAGAGTTCCGGTGTTCTCCCCCGGGCGCCACACTCTTCCTTAGGCGGTGGGCGCATGTGCCGTCAACATGTGGCGAGTTACCGGCGTGTCGCGCAAACGACGAGGTCAGGGGGGGCTTTCGCGGCGCGCTGTTGATCTCTATGCTCTCACTCGCCGCCCCGGCCCCATGGGGTGATGTTCCAGAACATATGGGGATCGTTCCTTGCACTTCCGTACCGCTGATCCACAGAACAGCCCGGAGGCGAAGAGCACGTGATCGACATGGAGCGGGGTCCGCGGACGGGATGCGCCGCCGGATGAACCCTCTGACCTACACACCGCGCCTGGTGAAGGCGCTGCCGCCGGTGCACGCCAACGGGCGGGCGCTGAAGGCGTACGCGATGTTCGCCGATCCCGGGCGGGCCGGCGAGCTGCCGGACCCGGAATGGCTGGAGCGGCACGCGGCCACGGTGGTGAGCGAGCCGCTGGGTCCGGGCGACCACCCGGCGGGCTTTCTGATCCTGCACCACGGCGCCGAAGGAACGTATCTGCTGGTGAGCCAGTGGTACGACGCCGACATGCTGAAGCACTGGGTGCGGGGCGCGGTCCCCGCGGACGGCGGGGACGTGGTCTTCGCGCCGCTCGCCCAGCGGGACCTGGTCGCCTGCGTGTGGGAGCTGGAGGTCGTGAAGTTCGAGCGCGACGCGTGGGTGAACACGGTGATGGCGCGCGGGAGCACCGACCGGGAGACGGTCGGCGCGTATCTGGACACGACGTTCTCGGGGTGGGTGTGAGGGTGGGGCACGACATCGAGATCCGGCCGGTCGAGCCGGACGATCTGGACGCGCTGCTCGGGCTGTGCGCCGAGCACGCGGCGTACGAGAAGGCGGAGTTCGCCGACACCGGGCAGGTGGAGCGCTGGCGCGCGGCGTTCTTCGGCGACCGGCCGGCGGTGCACGGCTGGCTGGCGCTGGACGGCGGGGAGCCGTGCGGCTTCATGACGGTGACGGTGGACTTCTCCACCTGGAGCGCCGCCCGCTTCGCGCACATGGACTGCCTGTACCTCCGGGAGGCGTACCGCGGGCTCGGTCTCGGGCGCGTGTTCCTGGAGCGGCTGCGGGAGTTCGCGCGGGCCGAGGGGTGCGGCTGGGCCGAGTGGCAGACGCCGCGCGACAACGAGGCCGGCATCGGCTTCTACGGGCGGATGGGCGCCCGGTCCAAGGAGAAGCTGCGGTTCAGCTACGACGTCGGGACGGAGGACGGCTCGTGACCACGACACCGGAGCGTACGACTCCGCCCGCCGCGCTGCCGCCGTGGTCGATCGACCCGGCGGACCAGGCCGGTCCCGCGCCGGCGCTGGGCGACCTGGTCGCCGCGGCGGCGGCGAACTGGCCGGAGCGCGCGGCGCTGCACGACGGCCGGATCGGCCTCACCTTCGCGGAACTGGAGGAGCGGGCCACCACGCTGGCGGCCTGGCTGGCCGGTGAGGGCGTGGGGCCGGGCGACCGGGTGGCGATCCTCGCCGAGAAGAGCGCGCTGATGCCGGTGCTCGCGATCGCGGCGTGGAAGTGCGGCGCCGTCTACGTGCCGCTCGACGGAACGGCCCCGGAGTCGCGCCTGCGCGGTCTGCTCGGCCGGCTCGACGCCCGGATCGTGCTGGCCCTGGACGACCGGGCGCCGGTCGCCGACGGGGTCCGCTGGGCGGGCCGGACGGAGCTGGACGGGGTGCTGGCGGGTCCGGCGCGGGCGTGGCCGACCGTGCCGCACCGGCCGGATGACATCGCGTACATCATCTTCACCTCGGGCTCCACGGGCGAGCCGAAGGGCGTGGAGATCACCGTCGCCAACCTGGTCGCGTACTTCGGGAACCACAACGAGGTCCTGCGGTTCACGCCCGCCTCCCGGGTGTTCAGCCTCTCGCCGTTCCACTTCGACGTGTCGATCGAGGACACGCTGCTGCCGCTGTCGCTCGGCGCGTACGTGCACCAGTTCCGCGGGATGCACGCGGGCGCGGTGATGCGGGCGGTCATCACCCGCGAGCGGATCACCCATCTCATCGCGGTCTCCACGCTGTTGACGATGATCACCGAGGGCGGGCGGCACGTCACCCGGGAGAACTTCCCGTGCCTGGAGATGGTGATGACGGGCGCCGAGGTGTGCGACCCGGGCGTCATCAACGTCTGGAAGGAGGGCCTGCCCGAGGTCCGGGTGATCAACGTCTACGGACCGACGGAGGCGACGATCGTCTGCGTCGCCCACGAGATCGTGCGGGTGGACCCGGGGCGGGTCGACGCGTACCCGATCGGGCGGCCGCTGCGCGGGGTGGCGGCGCTGCTCGTGGACGACGGCGACACGGTCCACGAGCCGGGCCGGGTCGGCGAGTTGTGGATCGGCGGCGAGCAGGTGATGCGCGGCTACCACGGCATGCCGGAGGAGACCGCCCGGCGGGTGGTCGAGGTGGACGGCGTCCGCTACTACCGCACCGGCGACCTCTGCGCGTACGACGAGAACGGCGACCTCGTGTTCCGGGGCCGGAACGACGACGAGGTGAAGCTCGCGGGCCGGCGCATCCACCTGGGCGAGATCCGGCAGACCGTGCTGAGCTCCCCGGGCGTCGAGCGGGCGGCCGTCGCGCTCGTCCCCCGGCTCGGCCACGACGTGATCGCCCTGGTGGTGATGGCGCCGGACCGGTCGGCGGTGGCGGACGCGGAGAAGCGGCTCGCCGAGCTGCTGCCCGCGTACATGCTGCCGACGGTCGTCGCCTGGTCGCCCGAGCTGTCCGTCTCCTCGACGGGCAAGACGGACGAGAAGCTGCTGATGGCACGGCTCGCCGAGGCGGTCCGCGAGACGGCCGCGACCACCCGGTTCGCGTTCACCGCGGCCGGCGAGGTGGTCCCGGACGACGGGCCCGACGGGGGGTCCGGACGTGCCTGAGACGGACATGGCCGGGCCCGCGGCGGAGACCGCGGTGCTCCATCCCGAGTTCGGCCGGCTGGCCGCCGCCCGCCGGATCATGGCGGTACGGGGCTCCACCGGGTCGCTCGCGGAGGACCGGGCCAACGCCGAGCGCTGGGTCGCCCGCTTCGGCGGGGCCGTCGACCCGGCGGACGGCGCGGCCGTCGCGCGGGGCCCGCACTCGCTCACCGTCCGGCCCCGCCAGGAGGACCCGGACAGCCCCTGGGTCGTGTACGTCCACGGCGGCGGGATGGTCTACTACTCGACCGACGTCTTCCAGCCCTTCTTACGCACCCTGGCGGAGACCCTGCGGGCGCCCGTGGAGGCGTTCGACTACCCGAAGGCGCCGGAGCACACCGTCGAGGAGGCGGTGGACCACCTGGTCCGGCACATCGGGGCCCGCCGCCGGGAGCTGACGGACCGTCCGGTGGTGCTGGCCGGGGACAGCGTCGGCGGGCTGCTGGCCCTCTACTTGAGTCTGCGGGAGCTGCCGGGGGCGTTCTCCCGGATCGTGCTCCTCTATCCCGTCCTCGACCTGCGGACCGAGCGCGCGTCCTACCGGGCCTTCGGCGAGGGCCACTTCCTCGACCGCGACGCGATGCGGATGTTCCGGTCCTTCCTCGAACCCTTCTTCTCCGCCCGTGACTTCGACCCGATGCGCCTCGCGGAGCGGGACCTGGCGCGGCTGCCGGGCTGCTCGGTCGTCACCGCCGGCTGCGACGTCCTCCGGGACGAGGGGATCGCCTGGGCCGAGGGGACGGCGGGCCGCACGTCCGGGCTCCGGCACCTCCACTTCCCCGCCCTTCCGCACGACTTCTGCCTGTATGCCGGCCGGCTGGAATCCGCCGGGAGCGCCGTCGCGGAGATCGCCAGGACCGCGTTCCCGCTCGACCTCCCCCTCTCCCAGGACGCTCTCGACGAACGGGGCCGCTCGTGACCATGGACAACCGCGCGGGCGGGCCGCCGCCCGCCCTGGGCGACCTGCTGGCCGGCCCGGCCCGCCGGTGGCCGGAGCGCCCCGCGATCGACGACGGGACCGCGCACCACACGTTCGCCGAGCTGGAGGACGGCGCGCTGCGGATCGCGGGCTGGCTGGCGGGACAGGGGGTGGGCCCGGGCGACCGGGTCGTGGTCCTCACCGAGACCCGCACTGTCATGCCCATGATCATCGCGGGCATCTGGAAGCGGGGCGCCACCTACGTGCCCGTCGACGCGGCGGAGCCGCTGCCCCGGCTCCGGAAGCTGCTCGACCGGCTCCGCCCCGCCGCCGTCGTCACCCCGGCCGGCCGGGAGCCGGTGCTCCCCGGCGTCCCGATGCTCGACGGGGAGGCGCTGGTCCCGCTCCTCGCGGGCCCCGCCGCCCCGCACACCACCCTGGCGCACGGACCCGGCGACGCGGCGTACGTCGTCTTCGCCTCCGGCGCCACCGGGGAGCCGCAGGGCGCCGAGATCACCGCCGAGGGGCTGCGGGCCCACTTCGCCGGGCACAACGAGGTGCTGCGCCTCACGCCCGACTCGCGCGCGCTCGGCCTCTCCCCGTTCCACTTCGACGTGTCCCTCCTCGACACCCTGCTCCCGCTCTCCGTGGGGGCCTCCGTCCACCAGTTCCGCGGTCTCCCGGCCGGCGCCGTGCTGCGCTCCGCGCTCGCCCGGCAGCGCGTCACCCACCTCTTCGCCGTCACCCTGATGCTCGGCCTGATCACCGACGACGGACGCCACATCACCCGGGAGAAACTGCCCGCCTTGGACGTCGTCATGACGGGCGCCCAGGTCTGTCCGGCGCCCCTGCTGCGGATCTGGGCCGACGGGCTCCCGGGCCTCCGTCTCGTGCAGGCGTTCGGCCCCCCGGAGGCCACGATCTTCGCCCTCACCCACACCGTGCGTCCGGACGACCTCGCGGACCCCGCGGGCGGCGCGGGAGCGGAGGGCGCCGCGCCGTGCCCCGTCGGCAGGCCGCTGCCCGGCGTCCTCGCGAAGCTGGTGCGGGACGGCGCCGAGGTCCACGGACCGGGCGCCGAGGGCGAGTTGTGGATCGGCGGGCCGCAGGTCACGCGCGGCTACTTCGACCAGCCGGAGGAGACCGCCCGGCTGGTCGTCGAGGACGGCGGGACGCGCTGGTTCCGCACCGGGGACCTCTGCGCCTACGACGCGGACGGCGTCCTCGTGCTGCGCCGCCACGCCGACCCGCGGATCACCTGGCTGGCGGGCCGCCGCACCCACCTGTACGAGATCGAGCGGGCGGCCCTGAGCTGCCCCGGCGTCGACGGCGCCACCGCCGTCGCCGCCCGGCGGGCCGGCCGCGACACGGTCGCCCTCGCCGTCGCCGCCAAGGACCGGCGCACGCTCCGCGACCTCACCGAGCACCTGCGCGGCCTGCTGCCGGCGCCGCTGCTCCCGGCCGCGCTCGTCCGCACCGAGCCCGGCCGGGAACCGGACGTGCCGCGACTGGTCCGGTGGCTCGCCGACCCGGACCCGCGCCCGTCCTCCCCGTACTTCGACATGTCCGCCGACGGTGCCGTCGAGCCCTTCGACGGCGACGACAAGGAGGAGCAATGACCACAGCGGTGAACGACCCGATCCAGGAGAAGGTCGCCGCGTACCTGGAGACGGCGCTCGGCAAGCCGGTGGACCTCGCCCCGCTGCCCGACACCACTCCGCTGAACACGCTGGGCCTGGACTCGCTGCTCACCATCAGCGTCCTCGTCACCCTCCTGGAGGACGCGGGCGTCGACCTGGGCGAGCACGCGGACTCCCTCGTCACGCCCAGCACCCTCGGCGACCTGTACGCGATCGCCGGGCGGTTCCTCGGCTCGCCGGAGGAGCCGGCCGCCGCCGCGGCCCCCGCCGCCGGGCCGCCGGTCCGGGAGCAGGACGCCCAGCTCGCGTACTACCAGGCGAAGCTCGCGTACGAGATGGACTCCGCGGACCTCCGGGACGCCCTCGCGGCCGGCCAGGACATCGTGGTCGTCGACGGGCGCGGCAGCGAGGCGTACGCGGCGGAGCACATCCCCGGAGCGGTCAGCATCCCGCACCGCTCGATATCCCAGGAGTCGCTGGCCGGGCTCGCCAAGGCGCCGCTGTACGTCACGTACTGCGACGGCATCGGCTGCAACGCCTCCACCAAGACCGCGATCAAGCTGGCGACCGCCGGGTTCCGGGTGAAGGAGCTGATCGGCGGCCTGGACTGGTGGAAGCGCGACGGCCACCCCACGGAGGGCCACGCCGCCCCGGAGCACGCGCACCACGCCGGCTGCGGGTGCTGACCGCCCGTTCCTACGTCCGTCACTTCCAGAAGCGGGGAGCAGATCTGTGAGCACCGAGGAGCACGACGGGACGCCGCTGGACGTGGCGGTGGTGGGCGGCAGCCTCGCCGGCTGCGCCACCGCCGTCCACTTCGCCGCCCAGGGGTACCGGGTGGCGGTCTTCGAGAAGCGGGCGACGCCCGAGGAGCACCACAAGCAGCTCTGCACCCACTTCGTGCAGCCGCACACCGTGCCGCTGCTCAACGCCCTCGGGCTCGCCCATCTCCGGGAGCCCGCCTGGTCGGTGGCGACCAAGGCGGTGTTCGTGACGCCCGGCGGGGTGGTCGAGACACCGGGCCCCTGGTACGACCCGGAGCAGCCGGAGTCGTACGCGCTCAACCTGGAGCGGCGGGTCCTCGACCCGGCGATCCGGGAGTCGGCGCGGCGCCACGGCGTCCGGTTCGCCGAGGCGACCGCGGTGGAGGGCGTGGAGGAGGCCGGCGACGGCTGGACCGTGGTGCGCACGACGGGGGACGCCGGCCCCCGGTCGTACCGGGCGCGGCTCGTGGTGGCGGCGGACGGGCGGCGCTCGCGGATGGCCGGGCTGCTCGGCAACGAGGCCGACAGCCGGCCCAACGAACGCGCCGCCGTCTTCGGCTACTTCCGGGGGATCGAGGCACCGGCGGACAACCGCTCGGTCTTCGTGATGAACGAGCGGGACCTGGCGTGCAGTTACCCGCTCGTCGGCGGCCGGACCGAACTGGTCCTCTTCGCGGACAAGGCGCGGGTCGAGGGGTGGCGGGGCAGCCCGGACGGCCGCATGCAGGAGTTCCTGAAGTACTTCGACGGGCTGCCGGAGGCGCCGTCGGTGGCCGACGCGGTCCCGGAGGGTCCGCTGCTCGGCTACAGCGACTATCCGAGCCTGATCCGGCGGCCGGTCGCGGGCTCCGTGCCGTTCGTCGGCGACGCCGCCCTGTCGCTGGACGCGATGAGCGGCGTCGGCTGCGGATTCGCCCTCCTCACCGCGCAGCTGCTGGCCCGCTCGTTCACCGGCCGGACGCTGGACGCGGACGGCATCCGCGACGGACTCGCCGCGTACCGGGCCGAGTTCGAGCGGACGCTGCTGCCGCACGCCGAGGGGATCTGCGGAGACTCGCTCGTCGACAAGGACGAGGCGACCCGCAAGCGGATGTTCGAGACCATCTGCGGGGACCAGGACCTCGCCGCGAAGTACCTGGCGCTGACCGGGCGCATGATCATGCCGGCCGAGTTCCAGCGGGCCTTCATGCGGGGCCTGATGGCCCGCGGCTCCCGCGCGACCCGCGCCTGACGCCCCTCTCTCCCCCGTCCCCTCCGCGTCCCTCACCCCCCACCCCACCGGGCACGTTCACCAGGGAAGGACAGACACCGATGGCGCGTGTCGCGTTCACGACGTTCGCGATCCTCAAGAAGCCGTACGGGAACCCCGAGGTCCAGGCGTTCGACGACCTGACCCCGCCGACCTTCGAGGAGGCGGAGCGCAGCCCCGGGTTCATCGCCCGGGCCAAGGAGGACCCCGGCCAGAGCCACCTCACCAACTTCCAGCGCGACTGGGGCGCATGGGGCAAGTTCGAGGTGCCCCGCTTCTACACGGGCGGCCGGACGGACGACACCGACAGCCGGGCCTCGACCCTCTCGCTCTGGACCGACCTCGACTCCGTCCTCGCCTTCGTGTACGCGGGCGTGCACCGCACCGCCCTCGGCCGGCGGCACGAGTGGTTCCTGAAGCCCGAGTGGCCCACATACGCGGCCTGGTGGGTCTCCGACGACACCATCCCCACCTGGTCCGACGCCTGCGCCCGCCTGGAGCACCTGCACGACCACGGGCCGTCGCCGTTCGCGTTCTCCTTCCGCAGCCCGTTCGACGCGGACGGCAACCCGGCGCGGCTGCGCCCCGCCGGACGGCGCCCCGGCGCCTGACGCCGCCGCGCCCGCCCCGTCCGCCCTTCCGATCCTTTCCCACCACCAGAGGGGTCCCCTTGATCACGCGTGCCTTCGACCGGTCGGCGATGAGCTGGTCGTACGAGATGCACCTGCAACCCATGCTGTCCGCCTCCGACATCGAGGGGCTGCCGTTCGGCTCCGTCTTCGGCAGCGTCCCCGGCCGCACCGTCTCGAAGCGGCACGCCCACCAGGACGGCGAGATGTTCATCGTCCTGGCCGGGAAGGCGACCGTCGTCCTCGGCGACGAGGAGCGCGAGCTGGGCCCGGGCGGCGTCTGCTACCTGTCGCCGTTCGGCTTCCACGAGATCCGCAACGACCACGACGAGCCCTTCGACATCGTCTCCGTGTACTGGGAGCACATCCCGAGCGCCGTCGCCGTCCTGGACAAGGCGCCGCCGCGCGACCGGCTCGCCGACCGCACCCTGGTGTTCTGCCCGCCGCCCACCCCCAACGGCGGCCTCCACCTGGGCCACCTCGCCGGCCCGTACGTCCGCGCCGACCTGCTGGTGCGCGCCCTGCGCAGCACCGGCCGCGACGCCCGGTACGTCACCGGCACCGACGACCACCAGTCGTACGTGGCCACCGCCGCCCGGCTGACCGGGACGACCCCGGCGGCGGTCGCCACCGCCGAGGGCGACGCGATCGTGGCGACCCTGCGGGCGGCCGGGATCGGCGTCGACCGGCTCACCCGGCCCGCCGGCGACCCGGGGCACGCGGACCGGATCCGGGCGCTGTTCGACCGGGTGGCGGCGTCGCCCGCCGTACGGGAGGAGGAGCGGGAGACGGCGTACTGCCCGAGCTGCGACCTGTCCCTGCACCAGGCGTTCGCGCGCGGGGCGTGCGCGCACTGCGGGGCGGCCAGCGACGGCGAGATCTGCGAGGCGTGCGGGCGGCCCGACGAGGCCCGGCAGCTGGCCGGCGTCCAGTGCCGGATCTGCGGCACGGCGGCCGTCACCCGCCCCGAGCGGGCGCTCTGGCTCGACCTGAACGCCTACGCCGACGAGCTGCGGGAGTACCTGCGGGTGACGGCGACCGCGCCCGACCTGCAGATCCTCGTGGAACGGCTGCTCGACGAGGGGCTGCCGCCGTACCGGCTCGCCCGGACCACCGAGTGGGGCGTCGACCTCGGCGAGGGCCGCGCGCTCGACGCCTGGGCGGACCTCGCCCTCACCTTCCTGGACGCGGCCAGGACCGAGGCGGAGGACGGCGGGCCGGCCCGCATCGCGCTCTTCCTCGGCTACGACAACAGCTTCTACTACGCGGTGCTGCTGCCGGTGCTGGCGTTCGCCGCCGGGCTCGGCGACCACCTGCCGTCCGCCTTCGTCACCAACCAGTTCCTCCACCTGGGCGACGAGAAGTTCTCCACCAGCCGCGGTCACGCCGTGTGGGCGGACGACGCGCTCGCCGAGGCCGGAGCGGACGCGGTACGGCTCGCGCTGCTGCGGGACGCCCCCGAGGGCCGGGTCACCCGGATCACCGAGGAGCGGGCCGGCCGGCTGACCGAGGACCCGCTGTACGTGGCCGCGCACGAGTGGCTCGACGGCTTCGCCGGGCTCGGCGGGAAGGGCGACGGCGTGGTGCCGGGCACGGGCGCCTGGACGGACGCGCACCGCGAGTTCTACCGCTACCTCAACCTGGCGACCCGTCAGCTCGACGGCCTGATCCTGCCGGAGGCGTTCAGCGCGCGCGGCTACGTCGAACAGCTCGACTCCTTCGTGCGGCGCTGCGCCGAGTTCCGGGCGACGGAGCGGGTGGCCCGCCAGGTGCCGTCGCTCGCGGAGGAGGCCCGTACCAGCCTGGCGCTCGAATACCTGGCGGCCAAGGTGTTCGCCGCGCTGGCCTGGCCGGTGACCCCGGGGCTCGCCGAGCGCGTGTGGGCGTGGCTGGGCCTGCCGGGCGAGCCGGTCCGCGAGGCCGACTGGTCGTTCCTGCCGTCCGGCACCCGGTGTGCGGGACCCGCGCCCGCCCGCGCGGCGGCCGACGCGCCCGCCGCGAGCGGGCGGTCGTGAGCGACGCCGCCCCGGCCGGCCCCGCGCCCGGCGGGAAGCTTCCGGCCACGGCGGACGTCGTGGTGGTGGGCGCCGGGATCACCGGCGCCGCCGTCGCGCACCACCTGGCCCGCCGGGGCGCGGCCGTCGTCGTCCTGGAGCGGGCGCCCCGCCCCGGCACGGCGGGCGCGACCGGCTACTCCGGCGGCATGGTCCGCGCCTACGACCCCGACCCGGCGATCGCCCCGCTGGCCGAGGCCGGTCTCGCCGCCTACCGGGATCCCGGGCGGTGGGCGGCGGGCCGGGCCCCGCTGCGGACCACCGGCGCGGTGACCGTCGCGGACCCGGGCCGGGAGGCCGAACTGCGGGCCGCCGCGCGGCGGATCAACGCGGCGCTCGGCACCACGGCGCACGTGGTGGCGGGGCCCGCCGAGGCGGCCGGCGTCGGGCTGGCCGGCGGGATCGCGCTGGTCGAGCCGGAGGCCGGCTGGGTCGACCCGGCGGAGGTCACCGCGGACTGGCTGGAGCAGGCGCGCGCCGACGGCGCCGCCGTCCGCTGCGGGGTGCCCGTGCTGGCCGCGGAGACCCGCGGCGGGCGCCCGGCGGTCGTCACCACCGTCGGCACCGTGCGGGCCGGGACGGTCGTGTCGGCGGTCGGGCCGTGGGCGGCCGACGCGCCGCCCGGGCTGCGGCCGGACGTGCCGGTCCGCTCCCGGTCCATCCAGGTCAGCGTGGTCGGGCGGGACCCCGCCGGCCCGTCCCACGCGACCTTCGTCGACCTGCGGACCGGTCTGTACGCGAAGCCGGTCGGCCCGGACCGCACGCTGATCGGCATGCCGCACCTCGTCTGGGACGCGCCGGTCGGCGCGCCGCCGGACCCCGGGCACGCGCGGGCGACGGCCGCCGCGCTCACCGCCCACTTCCCGTGGCTCGCGTCGGCGCCGCACCTCGACACGATCCGCGCGGCCGACGCCTACGGCGACCCGTCCGCCGGCGGTCCGGCGTCCGGGCTGCTCACCGGGACCGGGGTGCCGCACGTGTGGGCGGTACGGGGATGGAACGGCGGCGGCGTCAAGACGGCGCCGGAGGCCGGCCGCCGCATCGCCGAGGCGGTCCTGTCAGGCGCCTGACCCGGCCGCCGGGTCGCGTGGCCGGGCGGCGCGCCGCCCGGCCCCCACCGCCCGTCCCGCTGCCCCGCCTCTCCGTCCCACCTCCACACCCGTCACACCGACTCTCTCCGCCTCTCGCCCGCGCCACGGGCGGTGGGCCGCTCCCGGCTGCACGACTCCTATCCGCTTTCGTCAAGGGGGAACAGTGACCCGCTGCCACGACGTGCTCGGCATCGGCTTCGGCCCGGCCAACCTCGCTCTCGCCATCGCCCTGGAAGAAGAGGGGTACGACCTGGACGTCCGCTTCCTGGAGGCCCGCCCCGGGCCGTCCTGGCAGAGCGCGATGATGCTCGACGGCTCGGACATCCAGAACCACCCCGTGCGCGACCTGGTGTCGCTGCGCAACCCGCGCAGCCGCTACAGCTTCATCAACTACCTCTTCGAGCAGGGACGGCTGCTCGACCACCTCAACCTCCCCATGGAGTTCCCGCTGCGCAAGGAGTACGCGCAGTACGTGACGTGGGCGGCCGGCCACTTCGACCGGCTCGTCGACTACGGCACGCGCGTCACCGCCGTCACGCTCGGCCCGGACGACGAGGGCCGGCCGCGCTACACCGTCACCACCTCCGCCGGGGAGACCCTGCACGCGCGGGTCCTGGTCGTCGGGACCGGGCGCGCCCCGTACATCCCGGAGCCGTTCGACACGGTGGACTCGCCGCGCGTCTTCCACCTGACGCGCTACCTGCCCGCCCTGCGGGAGCTGGAGGAGGCGGGTGTGGCGCCGCGGCGGGTGACGGTGGTCGGCGGCAGCCAGAGCGCCGTGGAGCTGACCCTGGACCTGGCGCGGCGCTACCCGGCGGCCGAAGTGACCACCCTTGTGCGGTCGCTGACGCTGCGTGAGAAGGACACCAGTCCGTTCAGCGAGGAGGGGTACTTCCCCGGCTTCACGGACTACTACTACGCGGCCTCCCGCGAACGGAAGGACGCCATCGACCAGTTCATGCGGCTGACGAACTACTCGTCCGCCGACGGCGACGTGCTGCGGGAGCTGTACCGGCTGATCTACGAGCAGCGGCTCGACGGCGAGCAGCGGGTGTTCGTCAGCGGCAGCCGCCAGGTGCGGTCCCTGGAGGCGGACGAGGACGGCGTCCGGATGCACGTGGACGAGCTGAACACCGGGGAGTCCGAGGTCCACGAGGCCGACGTCGTCGTGCTGGCCACCGGCTTCCGCGACCTCGGTCCGGCCGCCCACCAGGAGCGGGTGCCGGCGCTGATGCGGGACGTCGCCGACGCGTTCGCCTTCGACCCGCACGGCTACCTGAGCGTCGGACCGGACTACGAGGTGCGGCCGGTGGCGCCGGAGACGCCGCCGCTGTTCCTCAACGGCCTGTGCGAGTCCAGCCACGGCATCGGCGACGCCGGTTCGTTCAGCCTGCTGTCGCTGCGCGCCAAGGTCATCGCCGAGAGCCTCCGGAAGCGGCTGCCGTGACGGAGCCTCCGGAAGCCACCGGGGCGGCCGGCGGCGCCGGGACGGGGGCCCGCGACCGGGCGGCGGGGACGCCGCCGGCGCGGGTGCTCGCCGGGCGGCTCGCCGGCGGGGTCCTCGGTGCCGGCCTGCTGGTCATGCCGCCGGTCGTCGCCGCCCTGGCGGACGGGGCGGGGCCGCTGCTGTGGGCGGTCCACATCCTGCTGGGCGGTGCGGTCGCGCTGGTGCTCGGGCTGCTGGTCCGCGCCCGGCTGGGCCCGGCCTCCCTCGCGGGGGCGGTCGGGGCGCTGCTGGGCACCTGGGCGGAGCGGACCGTGGACGGCGTCTTCGCCGTGGCGTTCACCGCCGGGCAGGCCGCGATCGCCTGGTTCGCGGCGACCGCGCTGCTGACCGCCGCCGACGGGGCGCCGCCCGCGGCGGGGGCGGACGGGCTGCCGCTCGCCCTCGGGGTGCTCGCCGTCGGCGTGGCGGGGGCGCTGTCCCCGCTGGAGCCGCCGGCGGCGCTGCTCCGGTGGCGCCCGTGGGCCGCAGGGCTGCTGGCGCTGGCGTGCGCCGCGTGGTTCTGGCCGGCCGACTCCGGGGCGGGCACGGCGCTGGCGCCGTCGGGGTTCTCGGAGCCGGGCGCGCTGTGGCTGGCGCTCACGGCGCTGTTCTTCGCCGGCGTCGGCTGGGAGACCGTCACCGGGGCCGTCCCGGCGATCGGCGCCGGGCCCCGGGCCACCGCCGCCGGGGTGGCGCTGGGCACGGGGTACGTGGCGGCCGTCTGCCTCGTCCTGGCGGCGGTCCAGGAGCGGGGCGCCCGCGCCCCGGCGGCGGCGCCCCTGCGGTGGGTGCTCGCCGTGGCGACGGCCGCCGTGCTCACCTCGTACGTCCTCACCAACGTCCGCACGGCGGCCCGGATCGCGGCGCGCCTGCGCGCCGGGCCGGCCCCGGCGCTCCCGGCGCTCCCGGCGCGGAAGCCCGCCGCGCCGCTGGTCGTCGCCGTCGGGGCGGCGTGCTGCGCCTTCGCCTGGGCGGGGGCGCGGGACGGCGGCGTACCCCTGCTGCTGCTCGGTCCGGCCGCCGCGGCGCTGGTCGGCTACGCGCTGGCCGCCGCCGCGGCGGTCCGTCACGGCGGGCCGCCGCTGCGGGTCGCCGGGGCGCTGCTGCTGGCCGTGCTCACGGGCCTGGCGGTGCTCGCCGTCCCGTTCCTGTCCGGCCCGTGAACGCGCGCCGGACCGCACCTCCGCACCACCTCCCTACCTTTCCACCCCCCATCTCCGAGGAGACCCCTCTCATGAACGCCTCGACCCTCGAATCCGAGGTCCGCAGCTACAGCCGCAACTGGCCCGTGGTCTTCGACCGGGCGCGCGGCAGCCGGCTCACCGACCGGGACGGCCGGGCCTACCTGGACTTCTTCGCGGGCGCGAGCGCCCTCAACTACGGCCACAACCACCCCGTGCTGAAGCGGGCGCTGCTCGACTACCTGGAGCGGGACGGGGTGACGCACAGCCTCGACATGCTGACGGTGGCGAAGGACGACTTCCTGCGCGAGTTCGGGGCGCGGATCCTCGGCCCCCGGCGGCTGGACTACCGGGTCCAGTTCCCCGGCCCGACGGGCACCAACAGCGTGGAGGCGGCGCTGAAACTGGCCCGCAAGGTGACCGGACGTCAGACCGTGGTGGCCTTCACCGGCGCCTTCCACGGCATGTCGCTGGGGTCGCTCGCCGTCACCGGGAACGCGTCGAAGCGCGGCGGCGCCGGGGTGCCGCTGGGGCACACCTGGCGGCTCCCGTACGACGGCTTCGCCGGGGGCGAGGTGAACGGCCTGCGGCTGCTCGACGGCATGCTCGACGACCGCAGCAGCGGCATGGACCTGCCCGCCGCCGTCATCGTGGAGACGGTGCAGGGCGAGGGCGGGGTGAACCCGGCCCGGGCCGCCTGGCTCGCGGACCTGGCGGAGCTGTGCGACCGCCGGGGCATCCTGCTGATCGTGGACGACATCCAGATGGGCTGCGGGCGGACCGGGCCGTTCTTCAGTTTCGAGGCGGCCGGCATCACCCCGGACATCGTCTGCCTGTCCAAGTCCCTGAGCGGGTACGGGCTGCCGATGGCGCTGACCCTGTTCCGCACCGAACTGGACGTGTGGCAGCCGGGCGAGCACAACGGCACCTTCCGCGGCAACAACCCGGCCTTCGTCACCGCGACGGCGGCGCTGCGGGAGTTCTGGGCGGACAGCACCCTGGAGAAGCAGACGGAGACGCGCGGCGCGCTCTTCGAGGAGCGGCTGGGCGACCTCGCGGGGCGGTACGCGGCGCAGGTGACGGCGCGGCGCGGACGCGGCCTGGCGTGGGGCCTGTCCTTCCGGGACCCGGCGACGGCCCGGCTGGTCGCCGACGGGGCCTTCGCCCGGGGCCTGCTGGTGGAGACCTCGGGTTCCGAGGACGAGGTCGTGAAGCTGCTGCCGCCGCTGACGGCCACGGACGAGGAGCTGGAGGAGGGCCTGGCCGTGCTGCGGGAGTCGGTGGCGGCGGCGGTCGGGGCCTGAGGGGCGGGCAGCCGGGGCGCGAGGGGTTCGCGGGACGTCACGGGGGACGACACAGGAGACGTCACGCGGGACGTCACGCTGGGACGTCGCCCCCGCGCCGTCACCGGGCCGCCGCCGGGGCGGGCTCCTCCTCCGTACGGCCGGGGGCGGCGCCGGGGTCCGGTGCGGGGTCGCCGGCCGGGGCGCGGCCGGTGAACCAGTGGGTGCGCACCGCGTCGGTGGGCCGGGGGTCGCCGAGCGCGTCGAGGCCCCAGTGCGCCAGGGCCTCGACGACCGGGCGGAGTTCGGCGCCGCGCGGGGTGAGCTGGTACACGGTCGCGTTGGCGGGCCGTTCCAGGCGGCGGCGCTCGACCAGCTCCTCGCCCTCCAGCTGCTTGAGCCGGCTGGCGAGGATGTCGGTGGAGACGCCGGGGAGGTCGGCGTGCAGGTCGGTGTACCGCCGCGGGCCGTGCAGGAGCTCCCGGACGATCAGCAGGCTCCAGCGCTCCCCCACCGCGTCCAGGGCTCGGGCGACGGCGCAGTACTGGTCGTAGCTTCGGCGTGGCATGAGGGCCAGCATAGCCAAAAGGTTGGACTTTCCAAGTGGGTACTTGGTAGAACGAAGCAGCCACAGCGGCGCGGATGACGGTGACAGTGACGGTCGGGAGGCCGCAGATGACGTTTCGACAGTCCAGCAAGTTGAAGGACGTGTGCTACGAGATCCGTGGCCCGGTCGTCGACCAGGCCAACGCCCTCGAGGAGGCGGGTCACAGCGTCCTGCGGCTGAACACCGGCAACCCGGCGCCGTTCGGCTTCGAGGTGCCGGAGGAGATCCTCCAGGACATCATCCGCAACCTGCCCCAGGCGCACGGCTACAGCGACGCCCGGGGCATCCTCCCGGCCCGGCGCGCGGTGATGCAGTACTACCAGCAGCGCGGCGTGGCGGGCGTGACCGTCGACGACGTCTACCTGGGCAACGGCGCCTCGGAGCTGATCCAGATGGCCGTGCAGGCCCTGGTGGACGACGGCGACGAGGTGCTGGTGCCGATGCCGGACTACCCGCTGTGGACCGCCGTGGTGCGGTTCGCCGGCGGCCGGGCCGTGCACTACCTGTGCGACGAGGAGGCGGACTGGTTCCCCGACCTCGACGACATCGCCGCGAAGATCACCGACCGCACCAAGGCCATCGTCGTCATCAACCCCAACAACCCCACGGGCGCCGTCTATTCGAAGGAGCTGCTGGAGGGCATCCTCGAACTGGCCCGCCGCCACGGCCTGATGGTGCTCGCCGACGAGATCTACGACAAGATCCTCTACGACGGCACCGAGCACCACTGCCTGGCCACGCTCAGCGACGACGTCGTGACCCTCACCTTCAACGGCCTCTCCAAGTCCTACCGCGTGGCCGGATTCCGCAGCGGCTGGCTGGTCGTCTCGGGCCCGAAGGAGCAGGCCGCGGACTACCTGGAGGGCCTGACCATGCTGGCCGGCATGCGGCTGTGCCCGAACGTGCCCGCGCAGTACGCCGTCCAGGCGGCGCTCGGCGGCCGGCAGTCGATCCACGACCTGACCCTGCCGAACGGGCGGCTCACCGAGCAGCGCGACGTCGCCTGGCGGGCGCTGAACGAGATCCCGGGCGTCAGCTGCGTCAAGCCGAAGGGCGCGCTGTACGCCTTCGCCAAGCTCGACCCGGCGGTGCACAAGATCGTCGACGACGAGCAGCTCGTCCTCGACCTGCTGCTGCGCGAGAAGATCCACCTCGTGCAGGGGACCGGCTTCAACTGGCCGCGCCCGGACCACTTCCGCTTCGTCACGCTGCCGCGCGCCGACGACCTGGAGACCGCGATCAACCGCATCGGCCGCTTCCTCTCGACGTACCGCCAGTAGGGCTCCGCCGCAGCGGAACCCGGGCGCGAATTCCGGCCAATTCAGCGCCGCCCCTCCCGATTTGACGCAACGGCGGGCCGAGGGCGGCCCGGCCGGGCAAGCTTGGATCTTGAACGACCGTGCACGGCTCCACGTACGGCACCCCCCGCACGTGGTGCCGTACGCGCCGACCTCGCACCGCATCCGCACTCCACCGGAGGAGCTCCGTTGAACCGTCAGAGCGAACGCCCGCCCGCCGTGATCGTCATGAGCGACCTGGCGGCCCTCGCCCGCCAGCACCGCCTGATCACCGACATCGCGGAGCGCGGGCTGGCGCCGCTGGTCGTCGTCGGCCCCACCACCGACCTGGCGAAGCTGACCGGACACATCGCGGACCCGGCCCACCCGCTCTCCCGGATCGAGGCCGTCCGCCAGTTCCCGGACGCCGTGATCGCCGGTGTCCTCGCGTCCGTGCAGGACTGGATCGCCGACTACGACATACGCGGCGTGATCTGCAGCGGCGAGGTCTTCGTCGACCCGTGCGGGGTGCTCTCCGAGGCGCTGGGCCTGCCCGGCCCCGGCGCCTGGGCGGCCCGGGTCTGCCGCGACAAGGTCATGCAGCGCGTCATCCTCCGCGACCACGGCCCCGCCTGGCGGGCGTTCGCGCCCCACCAGCGGGAGTCGGCCGCCGCCGACGCGTACCCCGCCGTCGTCAAGCCGGCCGGGCGGATGTTCAGTTCGGGCGTCGTCCGGGTCGAGAACGACGAGGAGCTGCGGGCCGCGCTCGCCGCGTACGAGCCGGACGAGACGATCCTCGTGGAAGAGCTGGTCACCGGACCCGAGTTCTCCGTCGAGGCCCTCGTCCACCGCGGCGAACTGCTCTGGAGCGGCGTCACCGCCAAGCTCACCAACGAGGACGACAGCCGCTACTTCACGGAGATCGGCCACACCAGCCCCGCCGACGTGCCGCTCGCGCACTCGGACGCGCTCGTCGCCGCCAACGCCGCGATCCTCAAGGCGCTGCGCTTCGACAGCGGCATCACCCACGCCGAGTTCCGGCTCCGCGACGGCCAGCCGGTCCTCATGGAGATCGCCGCCCGGCTCCCCGGCGACGCCATCACCATGATGTGGCACCTGGCCACCGGCAAGCCCATCGAACCGGCCATCGTCGACCTCGCGCTCGGCGTGCGCCCCGACTACCCGGCCCCCACCCGCCGGGCCGTCCAGCGCTTCGTCGAGCACACGCCCGGCCGGCTGACGGACGTGCGGTACGACGGCGAGCCGGTCTCCTGGATCGTCGACGACGCGGTCTGGCCCCTCGTCGAGGCCACCACCCCGGACGCGCCCGCCCGCTGCGCCTCGGTCATGGTGGCCCTCGCCCGCGGTTCCCGCCTCGGCGCCCTCCACGACTCGTCCGGCCGCTCGGCCTACGTCGTGGCGGACCTCCCTTGGGACGCCGACCCGGTCGCCGAGGTCCGCGCCTACACGGACCGCGTCGAGCTGACGATCGAACCGGACCCGGCGTAAGGGACCGGCGCGGGGCCGGGCGGACCGGCGCCCGGCCCCGGCCCGGCCCCCTCCCCGGACCCACACCCGCGCCGCCCGCCGCACCCGGTCCCGCGCGGGCCGGGGCTCCGGAGAGCACTCCCGGGCGGCTTGGCTAAAGTGGCCGCTCTCATGAACGTGGCACGACAGGACGAGGACGTCCGGCAGAAGGGGGAAGGCGCGGCCCCGCTCCTGCGGCTGCGCCTGTTCGGGGGGTTCCGCGCCGAGCGGGACGGCGGTCCGGAGCCGCCGGGGCGCTGGCCCCGGCCCGGCGCGCGGACGCTCGTGAAGCTGCTCGCCGTGGCGCCCGGGCACAGCCTCCACCGCGAACAGGTGCAGGAGATCTGCTGGCCGAACGCCACCCCGCAGGCCGCCGCCAGCAGCCTGCGGGTCGCGCTGCACGCCGCCCGGCACGCGCTGGAACCCGAGATCGCCCCGCGCGCCGCTTCCTCGTACCTCCGCTCGGACGGCACGCTGCTGCGGCTCGACCCGGGACGGGTCTGGATCGACGCGGACGAGGCCGAGCGGCTCTCCCTCGCGGCGCTCGCCGGCTCCGAAGGCGACCGCCCGCCCGGCGACCCGCTGGCGGCGGCGCTCGCCGCGTACGGCGGGGAACTGCTCCCCGAGGACCGGTACGCCCCCTGGGCCGAACGGCGCCGCGCCGAACTCGCCGCGCTGCGGCTGCGCGTGCTGCTCGCCCTCGCCGAACGGCGGCTCGCCGAGGGCGCGTACGAGGAGGCGTCGGACGCCGCCGGGCGGGTCGTCGCCGAGGCGCCCGCCGAGGAGCGGGCCCACCAGCTGCTCATGACGGCCTCGCTGGAGCAGGGGCTGCGGGCGCGGGCGGTGCGGCAGTACGAGCGGTGCCGCGCCGCCCTCGCCGGCGAGCTGGGGATCACGCCCGCCCCGGAGACCGAGCGGCTGCGGCGGCTGGCCGTCCGCGCCGAGCCGGGCCCCCGTACCGGCGCGGAGGCTGTCGCCTCCCCTTCCGCAGAAACGATCCTTCCGCCCGCCGTACGGGCCCTGGCGCAGGGCGCCCTGCGCGGCCGCGACGCGCTGCTGCGGACCGTCGTCACCGCCACGGACCACCCGGTGCTCCTCCTCGTCGGCGAGGCGGGCATCGGCAAGACCCGGCTGGCCGCCCAGGCCGCCCGGCGGCTCGCCGGCTCCGGCGCCGCGGTGCTGTGGGGCGCCGCGCACGAGGCCGAGGGCCCCACGCCGTACGGCCCGTTCGTCGAGGCCCTCGACGGCTGGCTCGCCCGCCGCCCGCCGTCCGACCGGACGCGCATCGGAGCCCTCTGCCCCGAACTCGTCCCCCTCCTCCCCTCGCTCGACCGCCCGGCCGCGGGCGCACCGGGGAGGGGCGACGGACCGGCCGGCGACGCCGGGCCCGAGGCGCGCGCCCGGCTGTTCCACGGCGTGGAACGCCTGCTGGCGGAGATCGGCGGGGACGGCGGAGTCGTCGTGGTCCTCGACGACCTGCACGCCGCCGACGCCGGTACGCACCACCTCCTCGCGCGGCTGGCGCGGCGGTTCGCGGAGGCGGGCGACGGGTCCCGGTGCCGCTTCCTCGTGACGCTCCGCGACGACGAACCCCTCCCGGAGGCCGACCGGCTGCGGGTCGACGAGCTGGTCCGTGCGGGGCTCGCCGCACGCCTCGGCGTACCGCCGCTGAGCAGGCAGGACGCGCTCGCCCTCGTCCGCGAAGCCCGCCGGCCCGGCGGTGGGGAGGGCGAGCGGGAGTTCGAGCGGGTGTGGCGGCTCTCCCTCGGCAATCCCCTCTTCACCGTCGAACTCGCCCGCGCGGGCGCGGTGGACGGCGAAGGACACGCCCCCGGGAACGCCGAGGGGGCCGCCGCCCCCGAGGGCGTCCGGCAGCTCGTCGCCCGGCGGCTGCTGCGGCTCGACACCCGGGCCCGGCGCATGGCGGAGGTCGTCGCCGCCGCCGGCGGGACCGCCCCGCTGGCCGAGGTCCTCGACATCGCCCGGACCGGGATCCATCCGCCGCTGGCCCCGGCGGAGGCCACGGCCGCTCTCGAAGAGGCCGTGGACGCCGCGCTCCTGACGGAACGCCAGGTGACGGTGGCCGGACGGAACGTCACCGGCCTCGCCTTCCGTCATCCCCTGCTGCGGCTCACCTGCTACGGGCTGCTCACCCGGGTGCGCTCCCTCGGGCTGCACGCCGCGTGGAGCGACGCCCTCCTGCGGCACCGACCCGACGACGTCGACGCGCTGGCCTGGCACCTGCTGCGGGCCGAGGACCCGCGGGCGGTGGAATACCTGCGGCGGGCGGCGGAGCGCGCGGCGGCCCTGTACGCGAACGAGGACGCGGACGCGTACTACCGCCGCCTGACGCCCCTGGTCGCGGCCGACCCGGCCCTCGCGGCCGCCGTGGGCCTGGACCACGGCGCCCTGCTCCAGCGGATGTCCCGCGCCGAGGACGCCGCCGGCGTGCTGGACGCGGCGCTGGACGCCGCCGACCGGGCCGGGGCCGCGGCCACCGCCGTGACCGTCACCGCCCGGCTCGCCGAGGCCCTGATCCGGGCGAGCCGGCAGGACGAGGCGCGCCGGGTGCTCGACGCCCGCCGGCCGGACCCGGCGACCCCGCCGGACGCGGTGGCCGCCCACCGCCTGGCCACGGCGATCCTGTTCTTCGTCGCGGGACGGCACGCCGAGGCGGCGGAGGCCGCGGCCGGATCTGCGGCCGTCGCCGCGCTGCTGCCCGGCCGGGAGCGCGACCGGGCGCTGGCCCGCGCGCTCGGCCAGCAGGCGGCGGCCCTCGGCCTGGCCCAGCGGCTCGGCGAGGCCCAGGCCGCCGCCGAGCGGGCGCTGACGCACGCGGTCGCGGCCGGGGACGCCGTGACCGAGGGCCTGGTGCTGTCGATCCTGCGGGAGAACGCCCGCCGCGGCGGCCGGCTGGCCGAGGCGGTCGCGTACGGCGAGCGCGCCGTACACCTGGCCGACCGGGCAGGCAGTCCGGAGGCGGGCGCGTTCGAGCGGACCAACCTCGCGGAACTGCACCTGCTGCTCGGCCGGGACGCCGAGGCGGAGGAACTGGCGGTGGCGGCGGAACGCACCGCCCGTGCCCGGGCGCCGCGCACCCTCCCGTACGCGCTGACCGCCCTGGCCCGGACCCGGATGACCTGGAATCCGGCGATGGCCGGGGCGCTGCTGGCCCGCGCGGAGGCCTGCGCGGAGGCGTCCGGCGAGCAGCAGGCGCGCGACGAGGTGCGTCTGGCGCGCGCCGAACTGGCCCTGCGCGGCGGCCGTCCGGAGGAGACCCTGGTCCTGCTCGACGGGGGTACGGTCACCCCGCGCACCGAGTGCGTGCGCGGCTGGGCGCTGCTGCGCACCGGGCGGCACGCGGAGGCCGTCGCGCTGCTGGAGCGGGAGGCGGCGCGCGCCGAGGCGGCGGGTCTGTGCCTGCTGTCGGTGGAGGCGACGACGGCGCTCGCGGTGGCGCTGGGCCTGTCCGGGGCGCCGGAGCGGGCGGACGCGCTGCTCGCGGAGGCCCTGGAGCGGGCCGAGGCCCTGCCGTACCCGTCCGGCGCCGACCGGGTCCGCGCGGCCCGCGCGCGGTTCGCGGACGCGACCGCCTGAGCACCGTCGACATGACGGGGCGTCAATCGGGTTGCTGGATCCCGAGGATGGCGTGCATGCCGCGCAGCGTCCACTCCCCCGCACGGCTGTCGCCGTGCAGGAGCCGGGCCGGGGTGACGCCGGCGGCCAGGGACTCCAGGCCGTAGACGACCTGGCCGGGGTCGGTGCCGGGCGGGAGGTCGCCGGCGGCGACGGCCGTCTCGACGTCGCGGCGGAGGGTGTCCCGCCAGCGGGCGCGGCTCTCGGCGATGCGGTCGTGGACGGCGCCGGCGCGCCCGTCGTAGTCGTAGGTGACCTGGGTGAGCAGACAGCCGCCCGAGTAGCCGGGGTCGACGGCGTACGCCACCCAGGACGCGCAGACGGCCAGCAGGCGCGGCAGTCCGGGGTCGCGGTGGCGCACCGGCTGCCAGACCCGGACGCGGAAGCTCTCCACCACCAGGTCCACGGTGGCCAGTTGGAGGTTCTCCTTGCTGCCGAACCGGCCGATCACCCCCGCCTTGCTCATGCCGAGCGCGTCCGCGAGGCGGCCGATGGTGACGCTGTCGAGACCTTCCCGGGAGGCGATCTCGGAGGCGGCGGCGAGCACCGACCGCCGTGTTTCCAGGGCCGCTCGGGCCGATGCGCGTCCTGCCATGCGGCGAGCTTAGCAAACGACCGTACGGCATTGACGTACGAACGGTCGTACTCTTAAATCCTCGCCATGACGACTTCCGTCCCCTCCTCGCCGCCGTCGCCCCTGCCCTCACCCCCGCCGTCACCCGGATCTCCGCCCGCCGCCACCGGCTCCGCCCGGCGCGCCTCGCTCGCCCTGCTCCTCGCCTGCGCGGGCACCTTCCTGAGCTTCCTCGACGCCACCGTCACCAACCTGGCGGTGCCGCCGATCGCCGCCGACTTCGGTACCTCGCTGACCACCGTCTCCTGGGTCGCCACCGCCTATGTGATCCCCTTCGCCGCCCTGCTCGCGCCGGCCGGGCCGCTGGCCGACGCGGTCGGCCGGGCCCGCCTGTTCCTGGCCGGGGTCGCCGTCTTCACGGGCTCCTCGCTGTTGATCGCCGTGGCGCCGAACCTGCCCGTGCTGCTCGCCGCACGCGTCGTCCAGGGCCTGGGCGCCGCCCTGTTGGTCCCCGCCTCCCTCGGTCTCGTCCTCGCGGAGATCCCCGCCGAGCGCCGGCGCGCCGCGATCGGCGTGTGGAGCGCGGCGGGCGCCCTGGCCGCCGCCGCGGGACCCGCCCTCGGCGGCCTCCTGGTCGAACTCCTCGACTGGCGCGCCCTGTTCTGCCTCAACCTGCCGGTGGGCTTCGCAGTGCTGATCGCCGGCCGGAAGCTGCCGTCCGGCGAGTCCCGCGCCGGGCGCGCACCCGATCTGCTGGGCGGCCTGCTCCTCGCGCTGAGCGTCGGCGCGGCGGTGTACGGCCTCACCCAGGGGCCCGAACACGGCTGGGCCTCGGCGCACGTGCTGACCGCCGCCGCCGTCACCGTGCTCGCGGGCGCGGCGACCGTGCTGCGGGCGCTCCGGCACGCCCGTCCCGCGCTGCGGCTCGTCCTCTTCCGCAGCCGGTCGTTCGCCGTCGCGGGCGCGGTGTCCTTCGCGTACGGCACCGCGCTGTTCACCACGATGCTGCTCGGCGTACTCTTCCTGACCGGCGCGTGGGGCTACTCCGCGCTGGAGGCGGGGCTCGCGATGAGCCCTGCGGCGCTCGTCACGGCGGTGGTCGGGGTCGGCGTCGGACGGCTCCCCGCCGCCCCCGCCCCGCGCACGCTGGTGGCGGCGGGCTCGGCCCTCGTCGCCGTCTCGACGGGCGTGCTGGCGCTGTTCCTCGGCACCGAGCCGCGCTTCTGGACGCTGTGGCTGCCGGCCGGGGCGGTGATGGGCGCCGGCGTCGGCCTGTCCACCGTCGGCATCTCCAGCGCCGCCGCCTTCTCCGTGGCGCCCCGTCACTTCGCCGCGGCGACCGGCCTGGTGATGGCCGCCCGCCAGGTCGGCGGCGGGCTCGGCATCGCCGCCACGGCCGTGATCATCGCGGAGGTGGCGGGCAGGGGGACGGCGACGGGAGCGGAGCCGTACGCCGTCGTGTACGGGTTCGCCACCGCCGTCAGCCTCGCCGCCGCCGCCGGCGGCCTCGCCCTCCGCCTCACCCCGCCCCCGCCCGCGTCCGCCGCGGGCACCTCTCCTACCCCTGCAGGAGACCAGCGATGACGACCCGCCCGTCCGAGGCCCCGCCCGCCGTCGACCACGACAACCGCACCGCGTCCGGCACGTCCGCCGAGGCCACCGACCCGTACTGCGTACCGGCGCGCACCGCCGCCGCGATGCTGCGCCCCCTGCCGTGGAACCGACTGGCCGTGCTGGGCGACAGCGTGACCGCCGGCGTGATGGACCCGCTGCCGGGCTACCGGCACCGGTCGTTCGCCGACCGCCTCACCGACGCGCTCGCCGCCACCCGCCCGGGCTTCGCCGCCGTCAACCTCGCCGAGCCCCACCTCCGCGTCGCCGAGATCCGCGCGCGGCAGCTCGTCCCCGCCCTGGACTTCGCCCCGGACGCGGTGCTGGTGAGCGCGGGCGGCAACGACGCCTTCCGCAGCTTCGACCCGGACGCGCTGCGGGCCGAGCTGGGCGCGCTCCTCATCCCGCTCGTGGAGAGCGGCGCCGTCGTCGTCACCGTCGGCCTCTTCGACCTCGCCCGCTCGGGTCTGGTGCCGCGGGAGCACGCCGACGGCATGGCCCGCCGCTTCGACACGCTCGACGCCGTCACCGCGGACCTCACGCGCAGCCTCGGCGGCGTCCACGTCGACACCCACCACCATCCGCTCGGCACCGACCCGGGCATCTACGCCGCCGACCGCGTCCACGGCAACGCGCGCGGCCACGCGGTCGCCTTCGCGGCCATCGCCGAGACGCTGGCCCGGTGGAGCGAGGAGGACGCCGGCGCCTGACGCCCACCGCCGGAGAATCCCGCCGGAAATCCGGTCGAGAAAGAACCTGCGGAATACCCCCTGGGGGTATATGGTTGTGAGCGTCGTCCGGAGCGGACGACAGCACCGCGCACCACATCGCATCCAGGGGAGACGCCATGAACGAGCACACCGGCCACGGCCACACCGACCACGCGGCGCACGGCGGCCACGCGGGCCACACCGGCCACGCGGGTCACGCCGCTCACGCCGGGGCGCAGCCCGGCGGGCTGGCGGTCTCGGCGGACGGCTACACCCTCGAACTCGACGCGGCGATCCTCACCGCCGGTGTCCAAACGGTCACCTTCCGGGTGACCGGCCCGGACGGCCGGCCGGTGACGGAGTACGTCCCCGAGCACGAGAAGGAGCTGCACTTCATCGCCGTCCGCCGGGACACGGCCGGGTTCCAGCACGTGCACCCGGTGCGGGACGAGCACGGCACCTGGAGCACCGAGCTGACGCTGGAGCCCGGCGACTGGCGGTTCTTCACCGACATCCACCCGGCCGGCCACGACCGGACGCTGACACTGGGGATCGACGCCGCGGTCGCCGGCCCGTACGCCCCGCAGCCGCTGCCGGAGGCCACCGGAACCGCCCGGCTCGGCGCGTACACCGTGACCCTCAAGGGCGAGCTCGTGCCCGGCGAGGCGAGCGAGCTGACCCTCACCGTCGGCCGGGACGGGCGTCCGGTGACCGACCTGGAGCCGTACCTGGCGGCGTACGGCCACCTGGTGGCCCTGCGCGTCGGCGACCTCGGCTACCTCCACGTCCACCCGGAGGGCGAGCCCGGCGACGGCGTCACCGCGCCGGGGCCGGACATCTCCTTCATGGCGGTCGCGCCGACGGCCGGCACCTACCGTCTGTTCCTGGACTTCCAGCACGAGGGCGTCGTCCGGACGGCGGAGTTCACGGTCCGCACGACCACCCCCGCCGCCGAGCACGGCGACCACCAGGCGCACCACGCCGGCCACGGGCACGGCGGCCACCCGTCCCCCCACGCCCACCACTGACACGAACGGAAGCGATCCCTTGCCCTGCTGTCCCCCCTGCCCCGCCCGTCCCCGCGGGGCACGGCCGCCGCCCCGGCGCCGTGCCCCGCCGCATGGACACGGAAGGACACCGCCATGCGCCTCTTCGCCCTCCGGGACTACCGCCGTCTGTTCGGCGCCCAGGTCATCGCCCTCTTCGGGACCGGACTCACGACCGTGGCCCTCGGGCTCCTCGCGTACGAGCTCGCCGGCCCGGACGCCGGCGTCGTGCTCAGCACCGCCCTGACGATCAAGATGGTCATGTACGTGATCATCGCGCCGCTCGCCGCCGCGTACGTCGACCGGCTGCCCAGAAGAACGTTCCTCTTCCTCCTCGACGTGGTCCGCGGCCTGGTGGTCCTGGCCCTGCCCCTGGTCACCGAGGTCTGGCACGTCTACGTGCTGATCGGTCTGCTGCAGGCGGCCTCCGCCGCGTTCACCCCGACGTTCCAGGCCGTCATCCCCGACATCGTCACCGACGAGTCCGCCTACACCCGGGCCCTGTCCGCCTCCCAGGTGGCCTCGACCATGGAGAGCCTGCTGAGCCCGGTGCTCGCGGCCGTCGCCCTGGCGTTCCTGAGCTTCGACCGGCTGTTCCTCGGCACCTCGGCCGGCTTCCTCGTCTCCGCCGCGCTCGTCCTGTCCACCCGTATCCCCGAAGCCCGTCCCAGCGGCCACACCAAGGCCTGGGACAAGGCGGCGGCCGGCATCAGGACGTTCCTCGGGACGCCCCGGCTGCGGGGCGTGATGGCGCTCAACGTCGTGGTGGCGGCGGCCGGTTCGATCGTCGTCGTGAACACCGTCAACCACGTCCGGGACCGGCTCGGCGGCACCCAGTCGGACGTCGCCTGGATGCTGGCCGCGTCGGGCACCGGCACCCTCCTGGCCGCGCTGGCGCTGCCCCGCGTCCTCGACCGGATCGCCGCCCGGACGGTCATGCTGACCGGCGCCGGAGTCCTCGTCGCCGGCACGACCGCCGCGGTCGCGCTCTCCGCGACGGACCTGCTCACCCGGACCGCGACGGCCGCCGTCTGGGCCGCGATCGGCGTCGGGATGGCACTGGTCATCACGCCGACCGGCACGGTCATCCGCGGCGCCGTCGAACGCAACGCGATCCCCGGGGCGTTCGCCGCCCAGTTCTCCCTCTCGCACCTGGCGTGGCTGGTCACGTACCCCGTGGCGGGCCGGCTGGCCACGACCGCCGGCTTCACCGTCACCTGGTCGGTCCTGGCGGCCCTCGCCGCCACGGCCACCGCGGCGGCCCTCCTCCTCTGGCCCCGCCGCACCCGCCGCACCGCCACGCCGACCCCGATCGCCGCCGCCCCCGACCGCGCCGCCCTCACCAGGGCGGCGTGAGCCGGCGGCCCCGCGGCGCCGCCGCCTCCCGGCGTGCCCCGGGAGGCGGCATGCCGGACACTCGTGCTAAGAGGGCCCGCGCGCCGCGCGCGGGCCGTGGTGAGGGTGTTCGGCATGCTCGAGGTCCCGCTCTGGCTGTGGCTGGCGTTCGCCGCGACCGTGGTCGTGTCGCTGGCAGTGGACCTGCTGGCCCACCGCACCGCGCACGTCATCGGCTTCCGGGAGGCCGCCGCCTGGAGCGGCCTGTGGGTGGGGCTCGCCCTGGTCTTCGGCGCGGTCGTCTTCCTCGTCCTGGGCGCGACCGCGGGCACGGAGTACACGACGGCCTGGCTCCTGGAGAAGAGCCTGTCGGTGGACAACCTGTTCGTCTTCGCCGTCATCTTCGCGTACTTCAAGGTGCCCCGGGCCTATCAGCACCGCGTGCTGTTCTTCGGCGTCATCGGCGCGCTCGTCTTCCGGGCGATCTTCCTCTCCCTCGGCGTGGCCGTGGTCAGCCGCTTCACCGCGGTGCTGTTCGCCTTCGCGGCGGTCCTGTTCTACAGCGCGTACAAGCTCCTCAAGGACGAGGAGGAGAGCTTCGACCCCGGCAAGAGCCTCGCGGTGCGGATGCTCCGCAAGCTGATCCCGGTGCGGGACGAGTACGCGGGGGCGAGGTTCTTCGTCAAGGAGGCCGGCCGGCGGGTGGCGACTCCGCTGCTCGCGGTGGTCGCCGCGATCGAGGCCGCCGACCTGGTCTTCGCCGTCGACAGCGTCCCGGCCGTCCTGGCCGTCAGCGACGACGCCTTCATCGTCTACACCAGCAACGCCTTCGCCATCCTCGGCCTGCGGGCGCTCTACTTCATGCTCGCCGGCCTGCTGGACCGCTTCCACTACCTGAGCAAGGGCCTGGCGGTCATCCTCGCCTTCATCGGCGTCAAGCTCGTCCTCCAGGCGGCCCACAAGACGATCAGCCCGGCCGTCCCGGAGATCCCCTCACCGGTCAGCCTCGCGGTCATCGTCGTCGTCCTGGCGGCATCCGTGGTGCTCAGCGTCAAGAGGCCCGTGCCGACGGCCGCCGCCCCGCAGCCGCCCCCCGCGTCATCGGGACTCCCAGGAGACGCCCCTCTTCCCGACCCGGAGAAACAGGCATATCGTAAAGATATGGTCAAACTGAGGCGCAAGCCGACGACGTACACCTGCCCGACGTGCAAGACGTCCTTGCCGCCCGCGGTGCACCGCCACAAGACCCTCGGCGTGTTCGTTCCGGAGTGGGGCCCGGGCCCCTGCCAGAACCGCGACTGCCCGGACTTCCGGCTGGACCCCGCCGCACGCGTCCACCGGCACGACGAGGCGAGGCCCCGGCGGGACGAGGGCTAGCCGGCCGGACGCTCCGCGGCGCCGGCCCCGCCGGCCGTCTCCTCGCCCGGCCCGGCGTCTCCGCCGTACGGGCGCAGGCGGACCGCGGTGATGGCGTGCTGCTCGACCGCCGCCACCTCGATGTCCCACCCGTCGACGCGGCACCGGGCTCCGGGCCCCCGGGGCAGGCGGCCGAGCACGTCCAGGACGAGGCCGGCGACGGTGGTGGAGCCGGTGCGTCCCGCCGCGCCGAGCTCGACCCCCAGATCCGGCAGGTCGTCGGCGGGGAAGTCGCCCGGGACGAGGAGGGATCCGTCGGGGCTCCGCTCGACCTCCCGGCCGCGCCCGTCGGTCTCGTCGTAGATCTCCCCCACGATCTCCTCCAGCAGATCCTCGAGGGTGACGATGCCCTCGACCGATCCGTGCTCGTCCGTCACGAGGGCGAACTGCTGATGATCGGTCCGGAAGCGCAGGAGCGCGTCGGAGATCTTCATGGCGTCGGGGAACACGGTCGCCCGGCGGGCCAGTGCGCCGACCGGCACGGCGTCGTCGCTGGTGGTGAGGTCGCGCAGGTGCACGATTCCCGTGATGTCGTCGAAGTGACCCGCTCCGAGCACCGGGGCCCTGGAGTGCCCGGACGCGGCCAGTTCGCCGCGCGCCCGGACCGCCGGGGTGCCGGCCGGCAGGGCGAACACCGCGCGGCGCGGGACGAGGGCGGTGCGGAGGGCCCGCTCGTGGATCTCCAGCGCCCTGGCGGCGATGGCGCGCTGGTCGGGCGTCAGCCCCCGCTGGCTGACCACCATGTCCCGCAGCTCCTCCGGGGTGGGCGGCTGCTTGCCGGCCCCCGGATCGCCGCCCAGCAGCCGGACCACGAGGTTGGTCGTGCGGCCGAGCGCCCAGACGGCCGGGCGGGACACCGCGGCGAGCAGGCTCAGCGGGCCGGCGGCGAGCAGGGACCACCGCTCCGCGAACTGCATGCCCAGCCGTTTGGGCGCCAGTTCGCCGACGACGAGCGTGACGAAGCTGAGGACGAGCGTCACCAGTCCCACCGCGAGCGGTTCGGCCATGTCCCCGGCGAACGGCAGCAGGGGGACGAGCGGCTTGGCGAGGGACACCGCGGCCGAGGCCGACGCCAGGAACCCGGCGAGGGTGATGCCGATCTGGATGGTCGCCAGATACCGGTTCGGATCGGCCGTCAGCCGCGCCAGCCGGGCCGCCCCGCGCCCGCCCCTGCGCCGCAGCCGGCGCAGCTGGCTCTCGCGCAGCGAGATCAGCGCGATCTCGCTGCCGGCGAGGAGCGCGTTGACGACGACCAGCGCCGCGATCAGCACGAGATCGGCTCCGTAGCCGTTCACGGCCGCGCCCCGCCCTCCCGCCGCGGACGGCGGGCGGGCGCGCCGGTGACGGCCCGGCCGGGTGCCCCGGCGTTCACGAGCCCTTCCCCTCGGTCCGTACGACGGTGACCGGGCACTGCGCGTGGCGCAGCAGGGCCCTGCTGACGGAGCCGAGCAGCAGCCCCGCGAGCCCTCCGTGTCCCCGGGAGCCGGCCACCAGCAGTCCGGCGGCGGCGCTCGCCTCCATCAGGACCTGGCGCGGGTCGCCGCGGACGACGCGCACGTCCAGGCTCACCTCCGGGTGGTCCCCGCGGTGTCCGGACAGCAGGTCGCGCACCGCGGCCTCCGCGGCGTCGGTGTCCGCTCCGCCGCCGACGGGGGAAGGAGGGGGGTCGTCCCGTACGTGGAGGGCCACCAGCCGCCGGCCGCGCAGGGCGGATTCGGCGAACGCGAACCCGGCCGCCGCCCGTCCGGCCGTGGTGCCGTCCACCGCGAGCAGCACGGGACCGGCGGGCCGGAGCCCGCCGCGTACGGCCATCACCGGGCATTCCGCGTGCGCGGCCAGACGCTCGGCCGTGGAGCCCAGCAGCGCGGGCGGGGCGCCGCCCGCGCCCGGTCCGCCGACGACGAGGAGCCGGGCCTCGCGCGCCTCGGCCTCCAGCACGGACTCCGTCTCGCCGCCGACGACGGCCGGCGTCACCTCGACGCCGGGGGCCGTTCTCCGGGCACGCCCGACCGCCCGGGCGATCAGCTCCTCGGCGCCGTCGCGGAGCGCGCCCTCCGGCGGCCCCAGCGGCGAACCGCGCGGTGCGTGCATGCCGGGCCAGACGAACGCGTGCACGATCCGGAGCCCGGCGCCGCGCAGGGCCGCTTCACGTGCGGCCGCCTCCACCGCGGCCAGGCTCGCGGGCGAGCCGTCGACTCCCACCGCCACGTGGCCGTTCATCGCCCGCTCCTCCACGGGAGGGTGGTGGAACCTCCGCGTCCACACGTTCTCCCTCCAGCCTCGCCCTCCGGCGCGCCGCCCGCGACCGGTGGGCCGGGCGGTGCGGGCCCCGGGCCGTCCCCGTCAGCGCGCTCCGCCCGACCGGTCGCCGGTCTGGTAGACGTCGGGGATGCCGTCGGCGTCCTCGTCGCGTTCCTCCTCTTCCCACAGCCGCTTGTAGAGGCGGTTGCGGCGGCGCAGGAGGACCGCGGCGAGCGCCGCGGCGACGAGGGAGCCGACGAGGACGGCGGCCTTGACGTGTTCGGCCTGGGCGGGGTCGGGGAAGGCGAGTTCGCCGATGAGGAGGGCGACGGTGAAGCCGATGCC
>JOFO01000039.1 GCA_000721275.1 Microtetraspora glauca
GACCCCCCCCGTCCCCCCACCCCCCGTCTCCCTGTCGTCGGCTCCGCCGATGTCCTCGACGTCCTCGCCCGTCTCGTCGACCGCTCCCTCGTGGTGGCCGCCGAGACGCCCTCGGGCGTCCGGTACCGGCTCCTGGAGTCCATCGCCGCGTACGGTCTCGAACGCCTCGACGAGGCAGGCGAGACCGCCGCCGTCCGCCGCCGGCACGCCCACCACCACCTGGCCCTCGCCGAGTCCGCCGCGCCGCTCCTGCGCGGGGCGGAGCAGCGCCGTCTGCTGCGGCGCCTGGACGCCGAGGCGGGCAATCTGCGTGCCGCCCTGGAGACGTTCCACCGCGCGGGCGCCGCCGACGAGGCCCTGCGCCTGGTCGTCGCGCAGTTCTGGCACTGGTTCCTGCGCGGGCGCCTCGGGGAGGCCCGGCGCGCCTTCGACCTCGCGCTCGCGATCCCACCGGGGCCGGCGGACGCGTGCCGGGCGCACCGGGCCGAGGCCGCCGTCCGCCGCGCCTCCCTCGCCTTCCACACCGGCGACGCCGACGGCCCCGCCGCCGTGGCCCGGGCGCTGCCGCTCGTCGAGGACATCACCGACCCCCGCGACCGGGCGCACGCGCGCTGGCTGCTCGCCCTCACCCTGTACGGCTCCGGCGACCTGGCCTCCAATCAGGAACGGCTCGCCGCCCTCCTGACGGTCTTCGACGAGCTGGGGGACGCGTGGGGGCGGGCGGCCACGCTCGCCCTCGGCGCCGGGCACGCGCTGATCCGGGGCGACTTCCCGGCCGCCGCGCGGGACGCGGCCACGAGCATGGAGCTGTTCCGCGAGCTCGGCGACGGCTGGGGCAAACTGCGCGCCGGCGACACGCTCGCCTCGCTCGCCGAGATCCAGGAGGACTACGAGACCGCCGCGCGCCTGCACCGCGAGGGGCTGCGGACGGCGGAGGAGCTGGGCCTGTGGACCGACGCGTCCTACAAGTGGTCCGGTCTCGGCAGGATCGCGCTGCTGACCGGGGACCTCACGGAGGCCCGCCGCCTGCACGAGCGCGGGCTGCGGCTCGCCACCGAGCAGGCCCACCGGCGCGGCCAGCAGTTCGCCGAGACCGGCCTGGCGCTCGTCGCCCGCCGCGAGGGCCGGCTCCAGGACGCCGAGGATCATCTGACGAAGTGGCTGGAGTGGCTGTGCGCGGTCGACGGGGATCTCGGTACGGCCCTGGTCAGGGCGGAGCTCGGCTTCGTCGCGGAGCAGCGCGGTGACGCCGCCGCGGCCGGCGCCCACCACCTGGAGGGGTACGCCGCCGCGCGGGAGACCCGGGACCCGCGGGCGCTGGCCCTCGCCCTCGAAGGGGTCGCCGGGGTCCGGGCGCTGACCGGCGACCACGCCGCGGCGGCGCGGCTCCTGGGGGCGGCCGCCGCCGCGCGCGAGTCCGTGGGCCGGCCGCTTCCGCGCGCCGAGCGGGCCGACGTCGACCGGATCACCGCCGCCGCCCGGGCGGCGCTCGGCGAGCCGGGCTTCGCCGCCGAGTTCGCCGTGGGGCGGGCCCTCGACCCCCGGGACCAGACGCTGGTGGTCGGCCTCAAGGTGGCGGCCCGTACCTAGGGGATGCGGCCCCCACCTAGGGGATGCGGCCCGTACCTAGGGGACGCGGGCCGTCCACTCCGGGGACGAGAACTTCGACTCCGCCAGCTCCTTCGCCAGCGCCAGCTCCTCCTCGGTGACCCGGCCCTCCGTGAGGCCGTACCGCTGCCGGAAGGAGGCGACCATCCGCTCGATGACCGCCTCGCGCGGCAGGCCGGTCTGGCGGCGGAGCGGGTCGACGCGCTTCTTCGCGCTGGTGGTGCCCTTGTCGGACAGCTTCTCGCGGCCGATCCGCAGCACCTCGGTCATCTTGTCGGCGTCGATGTCGTACGCCATCGTCACGTGGTGCAGCACCGCGCCGTCGCCGGCGACGATCCGTTTCTGCGCCGCGCCCGCGATCTTGCCCGCCTCGGTGGCGATGTCGTTGAGCGGCTGGTACCACGCCTTCACGCCCATGTCGCCGAGCGCGCCGAGCACCCAGTCGTCCAGGTAGGCGTAGCTATCGGTGAAGGAGAGGCCCTGCACCAGGGCGTCGGGGACGGAGAGCGAGTACGTGATGGTGTTGCCGGGCTCGATGAACATGGCGCCGCCGCCGCTGATCCGGCGCACCACCGTGATGCCGTGCCGTTCGGCGGCCTCCGGGTCGACCTCGTTGCGCAGCGACTGGAAGCTGCCGATGACGACGGCGGGGGCGCCCCACTCCCAGACCCGCAGCGTCGGCGGGCGGCGGCCGGCCGCGACCTCGGCGGTCAGCACCTCGTCGAGCGCCATGTGCAGGGCGGGGGACTGCGGGGGTTCGTGGATCAGCTGCCAGTCGTAGTCGGTCCAGTCGGTGGCGTGCGCCAGCGCCCGGCGGACCGCCACCCCGATGCCCTCGGTGGTGAGGCCGTACATCTGGGTGCCGGGCGGCAGCGCCGCGTCGATGCGGGCCGCGAGCCCGGAGGCGTCGGTGTCGGCCGGGGCGCCCTCCAGGGCGCGGTCGATGGCGAGGATCGCCTCGTCGGGTTCGAGGAAGAAGTCGCCGGCCACCCGGACCCGGGCCAGTGCCCCGTCGACCACGTCGAGATCGACGACGACCAGCTTCCCGCCGGGGACCTTGTACTCGCCGTGCACGGGACCGACCTGCCTCTCGGTAAGGGGTGAAACCGACCAAAGCGTACTCCTGCCGACGGGGACCCGGCGGAGGCCCGGCGGAGGCCCGGCGGCGGCCCGGCCGTGGCCCGGCAGGGGCCCGCGCCGGGCCTTCCGTGGGGCCCCGCGCGGGGCCCGGTACCGGTTGTCGGACCCGCGTGCTTAGCTGGACGCATGATCGAATCCTTCCTGGAGCACGTCCTCGACGGCGGTACGACCGAGGTGGAGGAAGCGGTCCGCAAGGCGGCCGCCGCGGAGGTCATGCCGCGCTTCCGGCAGCTCGCCGCCCATGAGATCACCGAGAAGAAGGGCCCCTACGACCTGGTGACGGTCGCCGACCGGGCCGCGGAGGAGCACCTGACGGAGGCCCTGACCGCGCTGCTGCCGGGCTCGGTCGTGGTCGGCGAGGAGGCCGTGCACGCCGACCCGGGGCTGTACGGGGCGCTGCGCGGCGACGCGCCCGTCTGGATCGTCGACCCGGTGGACGGCACCCGCCAGTTCGTCCACGGCGACCCCGGCTTCTGCACGCTCGTCGCCCTCGCGCACCGCGGCGAGCTGCTCGCCTCCTGGACATACGCGCCGGCCCTCGGCGAGCTGGCCGTCGCGGTGCGGGGGCGCGGCGCGTTCCTGAACGGGGAGCGGATCCGGTCCGGCGCGCCCGCCCCGGGCGCGGTGCTGGAGGTCGCCACCTCGCACCCCGACTACACCACGCCGGACCAGAAGCGGGCCCTGCTCGGCCTGCACACCGAGGGCGTACGGCCCCGGCCGTGCGGCTCGGCCGGCCTGGAGTACCTGGCCGTCGCCCGCGGCACCCTCGACGCGACCGCCTTCAGCTGGGAGCTCGCCTGGGACCACGCCGCCGGGCTGCTGCTGGTCGCGGAGGCGGGCGGCGCGCAGACCACCGTCACCGGCGAGCCGTTCCGGATCGCCGGGGGCAACGCGCTGCCGTTCACGGCCGCCCGGGACGAGGCCACGGCCGAGCGGATCCGCGCCCTGCTCGCCGCCGCCGCGCCGGAGGAGTGACGGATGGTCACCTTCCCCCGGCGCCCAAGGAGAGCGCCTCTGCCGGACGCCGTCCGCCCGCGGTCCGCCGCGCCGACGCGGTCGCGCCGGGCGCGGGCCTATCCTGGGCCTGCCGGAGCACCGGCCGACGTGAGGAGTCCGAGGTGACGTCGCTGCTCGATGCCGTCGTCGTGGGGGCGGGGCCCAACGGTCTGACCGCCGCCGTCGAACTGGCCCGGCGCGGCCATTCGGTGGCCGTCTTCGAGGCGAAGGAGACCGTCGGCGGCGGAGCCCGTACCGAAGAACTCACCCTGCCGGGCTTCCGCCACGACCCGTGCTCCGCCGTCCACCCGCTCGGCGCCGGCTCGCCCGTCTTCCGGACCATGCCGCTCGGCCGATACGGCCTGGAATGGCTCCACCCCGAACTGCCCATGGCCCACCCGTGGGACGACGGCACCGCCGCCGTCCTCTCCCGCTCCGTCGCCGAGACCGCCGCGAGCCTCGGGCCGCGCGACGCGGGCACGTACCGCCGGCTCGTCACGCCCTTCCTCGGCCGGTGGGAGACGCTCTTCCGGGACTTCATGCAGCTGCCGCTGACCGCGCTGCCCCGCGACCCGGCCGGACTCGCCCGCTTCGGCCTCGCCGGACTGCCGCCGTCCACCTGGCTGCTGCGCCGCTTCCGCGACGAGAAGGCCCGCGGTCTCTTCGCCGGCCTGGTCGGCCACGTCATCGCGCCGCTCGACGGCTTCGCCACCTCCGCCGTCGGCCTGGTCTTCGCGCTCGCCGCGCACGCCGTCGGCTGGCCCGTGCCCCGGGGCGGCTCCCAGGCGATCCCGGACGCCCTCACCGCGTACCTCACCGACCTCGGCGGCACCGTTCACACCGGCTACGAGGTGAAGCGCCTCGACGACCTGCCGCCCGCCCGCGCCTACCTGTTCGACACTTCGCCCACCGCGCTCGCCCGCATCACCGGCTTCGGCGCCCACCACTACGCCCACTACCGGTACGGCGCCTCCGCGTTCAAGCTCGACTACGCCCTCGACGGCCCGGTGCCCTGGACCGCCGAGGAAGCCCGCCGGGCCGGCACCGTCCAGGTCGGACCCAGCGCCGGCGAGATCGACACCGCGCTCCGCCAGGCGTCCTCCGGCACCGCCCCCGACGTGCCGTTCCTCATCACCTCCCAGCCCAGCCTCGTCGACCCCTCCCGCGCCCCCGAGGGCAAGCACGTCTTCTGGGCGTACGGGCACGTGCCCAACGGCTGGCGCGGCGACCTCACCGACGCCGTCGAGCGGCAGATCGAACGCTTCGCCCCCGGCTTCCGCGACCGGATCCTCGCCCGCGCCACCGCCGGACCGCCCGAACTCGCCGCCCGCAACGCCAACTACGTCGGCGGCGACATCGCCTGCGGCGCCGCCCGCGGCCTCCAGCTCGTGCTGCGCCCCACCCTCTCCCCGTGGCCGTACCGCACCCCCCACCCGTCCGTCTTCCTCTGCTCCTCCGCCACCCCGCCCGGCCCCGGCGTCCACGGCATGTCCGGGCACAACGCCGCCAAGGCCGTCTGGCGCCACCTGAGGAACCTGGACGGGCGCGCCTAGACTCGGCCCATGGCGAAGTACATCGACGTGCACCCCGCGAACCCCCAGCCGCGCATCATCGACGGCGTGGCCGACTCGATCCGCAAGGGCGGGCTCATCGCCTACCCCACCGACTCCTGCTACGCCCTCGGCAGCCGCATCGGCAACCACGACGGGCTCCAGCGCATCCGGGAGATCCGCCGCCTCGACGACCGGCACCACTTCACCCTGATGTGCGCGGACTTCGCGCAGCTCGGCCAGCTCGTGCACATCGACAACAGGGTCTTCCGCGCCGTGAAGGCCGCCGTCCCCGGCGCGTACACGTTCATCCTGCCCGGCACCAAGGAGGTGCCCCGCCAGCTCCTCCACCCGAAGAAGAAGACCGTCGGCGTCCGCATCCCCGACCACGTCGTCACCCAGGCGCTGCTCGCCTCGCTCGGCGAACCACTGCTCTCCAGCACCCTCCTGCTGCCCGACGAGGAGGAGCCGCTGACCCAGGGCTGGGAGATCAAGGAGCGCCTCGACCACCAGGTCGACGCCGTCCTCGACTCCGGCGACTGCGGCACCGTCCCCACCACCGTCGTCGACTTCTCCAGCGGCGACCCCGAGGTCGTCCGCGTCGGCGCCGGAGACCCCGCCCGCTTCGAGTGAGGCCCCCCGGCCCGTGAAGGCCACGGCCCGTCAGGTGGCCCTTACGCGCCCCGCGGCGGGCACCGTACGGTCGGCGGGGCGCACCACCGTTCCCGCCCGACCGCAGGAGGCCACCGCGTGATCGTCCTCGCCCACGTCAGCGACATCCACATCGACGCCGGGGAGCGCGCCTCGGCACGCACCCGCGCCGTCCTGCGCCACCTGGAGGAGCTGCCGTACGACCTCGCGGCCGTCCTCGTCTCCGGTGACGTCGCCGACCACGGCGACCCCGCCGCGTACGACCGCGCCCGCGCCCTCCTCGCCGGCGGCCGCCACCCGCTGGTCGTCTGCCCCGGCAACCACGACGACCGCGCCGCCTTCCGGGCCGGCCTCGGGCCGCTGCTCCGCGAGGACGGCGACCCGGCACCGACCGCCCCCGTCGACCAAGTGCTGCGCGGCGACGGCTTCGTCCTCGCCGTGGGCGACTCCTCCGTCCCCGGCAAGCACCACGGACTGCTGGAGGACGGCACCCTGGAGTGGCTGGACCGGATCCTCACCGACACCCCGCGCGACACCCCCGTCCTCGTCGCCTTCCACCACCCGCCGGTGCCGCTGCACACCCCGTACGTGGACGAGATCCGCCAGTTCGGCGAGGACCGGCTCGCCGCGCTCGCCGACCGCCACCCGCACCTCACCGCCTTCCTCGCCGGGCACGCCCACACCGCCGCCGCGACCACCTTCGCCGGCCGCCCGCTGCTCGTCGCCCCCGGCACCGCCTCCGCGATCCGGCTGCCGTGGGAGCACCCGGGCCCGGACAACCCGCACCTGCATCTGGACAGCCCGCCCGGGATCGCCTTCCATGTCCTCGGCGACGACGGACGGCTCACCACCCACTACCGGACGGTGCCCGCCCCTCACTGAACGTTCATGTCGCTTTTCTGCCAGCCGGACGGCCGCGCATCCACGATCCTGGAGGCATGCACACCGAGACCGAGCGCTGCGTGCGGGCCGTCCAGTCCAAGGACGCCCGCTTCGACGGCGTCTTCTTCACCGCCGTCCGCACCACTCGGATCTACTGCCGGCCGAGCTGTCCGGCGGTCCCGCCGAAGCCCGAGAACATGGAGTTCCACCCCAGCGCCGCCGCCTGCCAGCGGGCCGGCTTCCGGGCCTGCAAGCGGTGCCGCCCCGACACCAGCCCCGGCTCCCCGGAGTGGAACGTGCGCGCCGACGCCGTCGCCCGCGCCATGCGGCTCATCCAGGACGGCGTGGTGGACCGGGAGGGCGTGCCGGGGCTCGCCCGGCGGCTCGGCTGGTCCACCCGGCAGGTCGAGCGCCAGCTCCTCGCCGAGCTCGGCGCCGGCCCGCTCGCCCTGGCCCGCGCCCAGCGCGCCCAGACCGCCCGCGTCCTCGTGGAGACCACCGCGCTGCCGTTCGGCGAGATCGCCTTCGCCGCCGGCTTCTCCTCCATCCGGTCCTTCAACGACACCGTCCGCGAGGTCTTCGCCCTCACCCCCGGCGAGCTCCGCGCCCGCGCCGCCCGGCCCGCCGCGCCCCACACGCCCGGCGTGATCTCCCTCCGGCTGCCGTTCCGGGCCCCGCTCGAACCGTCGAACCTCTTCGGCCACCTCGCCGCCACGGCCGTCCCCGGCGTCGAGGAGTGGCGCGACGGCGCCTACCGGCGGACGCTGTCCCTGCCGTACGGGCACGGCATCGTCGCGCTCGCCCCGCGCCCCGACCACATCGCCTGCCGGCTCTCCCTGACCGACCCGCGGGACCTCACCCACGCCATCAGCCGCTGCCGCCGGCTGCTCGACCTCGACGCCGACCCGGTCGCCGTCGACGACCGGCTCCGCGAGGACCCGCTGCTCGCCCCGCTCGTCGACAAGGCGCCCGGCCGCCGGGTCCCCGGCACCGTCGACCCGGCCGAGTTCGCCGTCCGGGCCGTCCTCGGCCAGCAGGTGTCCACGGCCGCCGCCCGCACCCACGCGGGCCGGCTCGTCACCGCCCACGGCGTCCCCGTCGAGGACCCCGAGGGCGGCCTCACCCACCTCTTCCCCACCCCCGAGGCGCTGTCCGGGCTCGACCCCGAGACGCTGGCCCTGCCGCGCAGCCGCCGCACCACCCTGCTCACCCTCGTCCGGGCCCTCGCCGACGGCGAGCTGACCCTCGGCCCCGACACGGACCGCGCCGAGACCCGCGCCCGGCTGCTCGCCCTGCCCGGCTTCGGCCCCTGGACCACCGAGGTCATCGCCATGCGCGCGCTCGGCGACCCCGACGCGTTCCTCCCCGGCGACCTCGGCATCCGCCGCGCCGCCGAGGGCCTGGGCCTGCCCGGCAGCCCCGCCGCGCTCACCGCCCGCTCCGCCCACTGGGCGCCGTGGCGCGCCTACGCCGTGCAGTACCTGTGGGCGACCGACTCGCACCCGATCAACCTGCTCCCCGTGTAAGGAAGTTCCGCATGCCCCGCACCGCCACGTCCCGCACGGTCGTGCACACGGTCGTGGACAGCCCCTACGAGCCGCTGACCCTGGTGGCCGTCGACGGCGTCCTCAGCCGCGTCCACATGACCGGCCAGCGCCACCGCCCGCCCGAGGAGACCTTCGGCGAGCGCGACCCGCGCCCCTTCGGGGAGGTGATCCGGCAGCTCGACGCGTACTTCGACGGCGAGCTCACCGAGTTCGACCTGCCGCTCCACCTGGAGGGCACCCCGTTCCAGCTGCGCGTCTGGGAACAGCTCCGGCTCATCCCGTACGGGGAGACCCGCACGTACGGCGAACTCGCCGAGGCCCTCGGCAGCCCGGGCGCCTCCCGCGCGGTCGGCCTCGCCAACGGCAAGAACCCCATCGGCGTCATCGTCCCCTGCCACCGGGTCATCGGCTCCGGCGGCAGCCTCACCGGGTACGGCGGCGGCCTGGACCGCAAGAAGCGGCTGCTGGCCTTCGAGGCGGGCGCCGCCGCCCCGGACGCGCTGTTCTAGGCCGCGTTCTAGGCCGCCGGGCGGGGGCGCGCCGCGCTCTGGGCCAGCCGCTCCAGCAGCGCCGGGAGGGCGGTGCCGATCGGTTCGCGCACGATCTCGGCGGCGAGCGGGTCGTACGGGGTCGGCTCGGCGTTCACGACGATCAGCCGGGCCCCGTGCTCGGCCGCCGTCCCGGCCAGCGAGGCCGCCGGCTGCACCCGGAGGCTCGTCCCGACCGCGATGAACACCTCGGCGGCCTCGGCCACCGCCCTCGCGTTCCCCAGCACCACCGGGTCGAGCCGCTGCCCGAACATCACGGTCGCCGGCTTCAGGATCCCGCCGCAGGCCCGGCACGCCGGATCGGGGTCGCCGGCCTCCAGCCGCTCCAGCGCCTCCGCCATCGGCGAGCGCGCGTGGCACGCCGTGCACACCACCGACCGGGCGGTGCCGTGCAGTTCGAACACCTTCCGCTCGGGCACCCCGGCCGCCTGGTGCAGCCCGTCGACGTTCTGCGTGATCACCCGCAGCGCGTGACCGGTCCGCTCGAACGCGGCGACCGCCCGGTGCGCCGCGTTCGGCTCCGCCGTCAGCAGGGACGTGTCCCTGCGCATCAGCCACGACCGGCGGCGGACCTCGGGGTCCGCCATGTACGGCCCGTAGGTGACCAGCCGTTCGGCGTCCGGGTCCCGCCGCCACAGCCCGTTCGGCCCCCGGTAGTCCGGGATGCCCGAGTCGGTGGAGATGCCGGCACCGCTGAGGATCGCGACCATCGTCATGGCGGGAGGGTAGGCGCCCCCGACCGGCTCCCGCGAACGGTTTCCCGGTGCTAGGTTCCGTCCATGGCCAAGGTGAACATCGCGCTCGACGCCGAACTCGTCGTGGAAGTCATGGTCCTGGCGGGCGTCGGCAGCCCGCAGGACGCGGTGGAGGCCGTCGTCCGCGACTACATCGCGCGCGGCCACCGCACCGAGGCCCGCACCGCCACCCGCGACGAGGCGAACCGCACCGGCGAGATGCTGCCGCCCGAGCCCCCGCAGGGCTGACGGCGTGGGCGAGGACGCCGACCGGCGTGCCCGGCTCGTCCTGGGCGGCTGCTTCGGCGTGCTGATCGCCGGGATCCTGCTGGCCGTCGTCGCGATGCTGCTGATGTCCCTGGCGATCACCCGCTTCTACGGCGGGGGAGAGGACCCCGCAGGACCCGCCCCGACAGCTTCTCCCTGACGTTCCGTCAGGAGCCCACCGGCAGGCCGTTCTCCAGCTCCGCCGTTCCCCTCCCGTCCGCCAGCACGTCCAGCGCGGCCAGCACCCGCAGACCCAGGCTGCCCGGCAGGTGCGCCGTCACCTCGGAGCGCTCGATCAGCTTCCAGGACACCAACTCGCCCTCCTGGAGCCGGATCTGCCCGAACCGCTCCTCGGACAGCACCCCGCCGTCGTACACGTACGCCACGATCGGCGGCCGGACCGCGCTCTGCGCCCAGTCCACCGCCAGCAGCCGCCCCGGCGGCACGTCGAGCCCGATCTCCTCGGCGGCCTCGCGGCGGGCCGCCTGCCGGGGCGTCTCGCCGGTGCCGGACTCGACCGTCCCGCCCGGCAGCGCCCAGCCCTCGCGGTAGTCCGGCTCCACGACGAGGACCCGGCCCCGGTCGTCCCGGAAGAGCACGGCCGCCGCGGCGAGGACACGCGGCAGACCGGCGATGTAGGTGGCGTAGTCGGTGACCGTCACGTGGCCAGCGTAGCCAGCCGGGGCCCGGGCGGCGGATGGTCCGCCGTTCGCGGCGGGGGAGCGGGCGTCACGCACCGCCCTCGCGGGGCGGCTCGCCGCCCTCCGCGTCGGCGCGGGAGCGGGCCGCGCGGCGCAGCCGGTGGTGGCGGGCGCCGCCCTGCTCGGTCATCGCCTCGCCGACCAGCGTCCGCACCGCGTCCCGCAGCCCGTGCAGGGCGTGGTGGCGGGCCGGGCCGGCGCCGGGGTCCTCCCGCAGCTCCCGCACCAGCGCCCAGCAGAGCACCAGCATGACCACCACGAACGGCAGCGCCACCAGGATCGTCGCCGTCTGCAGCGAGTTCAGGCCGCCCGCCACGAGCAGCACCGCCGCCACGGCCGCCATCAGCACGCCCCAGGTCACCACCAGCCACGTCGGCGGGTGCAGCGAGCCCCGGCTGGTCAGCGAGCCCATGACGAGCGAGGCCGAGTCGGCGCTGGTCACGAAGTACGTCATCACCAGCAGCATCGCGACGACGGAGGTGATCGTGCCGAGCGGCAGCGCCTCCAGCATCGCGAACAGCGACGCCTCCGCGCCGTCCTTCACCGCCGTCGCCAGATCGGCCTCGCCGGTGGACTCCAGCCGGATCGCGGTGCCGCCCATCACGCAGAACCAGACGACCGTCGCGCCCGACGGCACGAGCAGCACGCCCACCAGGAACTCGCGGATCGTCCGGCCGCGCGAGATCCGGGCGATGAAGGTGCCGACGAACGGCGCCCAGGACAGCCACCACGCCCAGTAGAAGATCGTCCAGGCGCCCAGCCAGTCGCGGTCGGTGAAGGCGCCGGTGCGGCTCGCCATCGGCAGCAGCTGGTGCAGGTAGCCGCCGACCGACGCCGGGATGGTGTCCAGGACGTAGACGGTCGGGCCGAGCAGGAAGACGAACAGCGCCAGGCAGGCGGCGAGCACGATGTTCAGCGTCGACAGCCACTTCACGCCCTTGTGGAGGCCCGAGAACGCCGACAGGACGAACGCCGCCGACAGCGAGGCGATGATGATCAGCTCGGTGGCCGTCGAGTCCTCGACGCCCATCGTGAGGTTCAGCCCCTCGGCGACCTGGAGCGCGCCGAGGCCGAGGCTGGTCGCCGTGCCGAAGACGGTCGCGAAGACGGCGAGCAGGTCGATCGCCCTGCCCTGCCACGACGCGGCCCGCCGCTCGCCCAGCAGCGGGACGAAGGCGCTGCTCAGCCGGTTGCCGCGGCCCTTGCGGAAGCCCGCGTACGCCAGCGCGAGGCCGGCGATGCCGTAGATCGCCCACGGGGTCAGCGTCCAGTGGAAGAAGGAGTACTCCATCGCCGTCCGCGCCGCGCCGCCGGTGCCCGCGGGGACGCCGCTGTCCGGCGGCGGGCTCAGGAAGTGCTGGAGCGGTTCGCCGACGCCGTAGAACATCAGGCCGATGCCCATGCCGGCGCTGAACATCATCGCGATCCACGCCAGGTTCGTGAACTCCGGCTCCGAGTCGTCCGCGCCCAGCCGGATCCGGCCGAACCGGCTCAGCGCCAGCACCACGCACAGCACCAGGAAGGCGTCCGCGGCGACCACGAACAGCCACGCGAAGTTGTCCAGGACCCAGGAGAGGGCGGCGGAGGAGGCGCTGTCGAAGGAGTCCTTGCCGAGCGCCGCCCATCCGACGACGCCGACGACGGCGGCCACACCGATCCCGATGACCTGCGCGTCGGGGCTGTGCCGTTCCGGTACGTGACCGGGGGACGGCCGCTCGTTCATATCCGTGCTCATGTGAGCCCACTATGGTCGGACATGTGTGGTTATCCGGGGGTGGCACGCCGTCTGCCCGTCCGGATAGGGTCGGCCCTGGCGCGACTGCCTGTTCGAAAGCAAGGGATGCAAGGTGACGGACGGAGCAGCAACTCAGGTCGCACACGTGCTGGTGGCGGCCGACAAGTTCAAGGGCTCGCTCACGGCCGTACAGGTCGCGGAGCGGGTCACCGCGGGGCTCCGGAAGGTCGTCCCCGGCCTCTCGGTCGAGGCCCTGCCCGTCGCCGACGGCGGCGACGGCACGGTCGCGGCGGCCGTCGCGGCCGGGTTCGAACGGCGCGAGGTACGGGTCACGGGACCGGTCGGCGACCCCGTCACCGCCGCGTTCGCCCTGCGCGGCACCACCGCGGTCGTCGAGATGGCGGAGGCGTCCGGACTCCAGCTCCTCCCCGCCGGGACGTTCGCCCCGCTGACCGCCACCACGTACGGCTCCGGCGAGCTGCTGCGGGCCGCGCTCGACGCGGGCGCCACCACGATCGTCTTCGGCGTCGGCGGCAGCGCCACCACCGACGGCGGCGCCGGCATGCTCGCCGCGCTCGGCGCCCGCTTCCTCGACGCGGCCGGCGAGCCGGTCGGCCCCGGCGGCGCGGCCCTCGCCGACCTCGCCTCCGCCGACCTGACCGCCCTCGACCCGCGCTTCGACGGCGTCGAGTTCATTCTCGCCAGCGACGTCGACAACCCGCTGACCGGCCCCAAGGGCGCGCCCGCCGTCTACGGCCCGCAGAAGGGCGCCACGCCCGAGGACGTCGAGACCCTGGACGCGGCCCTCGCGCACTACGCGCGGGTCCTGGAGCAGGCGATCGGCCCGAAGGCCGCCGAGCTCGCCGCCTCCCCGGGCGCCGGCGGCGCCGGCGGCATCGGCTACGGCGCGCTGCTCCTCGGCGCGAGCTTCCGCCCCGGCATCGAGCTGATGCTGGAGGTCCTCGGCTTCGCCCCCGCGCTGGAGCGCGCGACCCTCGTCATCACCGGCGAGGGCTCCCTCGACGCGCAGACCCTCCACGGCAAGGCCCCTGCGGGCGTCGCCGCGGCGGCCCGCGCGGCCGGCAAGGAGGTCGTCGCCGTCTGCGGCCGCCTCGCCCTCCCGCCGGAGACCCTCGGCGCGGCCGGCATCCGCCGCGCGTACCCCCTCTCCGCCCTGGAACCGGACCCGGCCAAGTCCATCCCGAACGCCGGCCCCCTCCTGGAGGAGGTCGCCTCCCACATCGCCCGCGACTTCCTGGCGTAGCGGCCCGGGCCGGGCGTCCCGTGACGTCCGGCCCGCCCGTCAGCCCGCGTCGACCGTCCGGTCCGGCGCGCCGGTCGACGGATCCAGCGTGATCCGCGTCGTACCGTCGCCGCCGGTGACCAGGAGGGCGTCCGGGCCGTCCCAGGCGACCGCGACGAAGCCCGACCGCTCGCCGTACGTGGCCACCGGATGGCTCCGGGCGGTCAGACCCGAGCCGGAGACCACCGTCACCCGCCACAGCGGGTCGATCAGCGCGGCACCCGTGTCCACGGTGACGTACCGCTCCGCACCGCCCGGCGCGGCCCAGCGCTCCGACTCCTCCCAGCCGGGGGAGAGGAAGCCGCCGAGGACCAGCCGCAGGAACACCAGCAGCACGGCCGCCGCCGCGCACAGGGCGACCAGCCCCTCACGCGCCCACCCCCGCGGTCCCGCCAGCCGGACGCCCACCGCGCACAGCACCGCCATGGCGAGCCAGTACGGCCACGGGGCCCCGAACACGGCCAGCAGCACCACCAGCCGCGTCGACTCCGCCACCAGCGCCCCCAGCACCTGCACCACCGGAGCCAGCAGCCCCACGGCGATCAGCACCTTCCCCGGAGCCGTCCACCGTTGCGTCGTACGCGCGTTCGTCCTCATGATCACGGGGGGAATCCTGCCAGGCGGCCGTCACCCCTGCGCAGTCAGCCGGAACGCGTCCAGGGCCAGTGTCATCTCCGTGAGGTCCCGTGGCCGGGACAGGGAGCGGGACGTCAGCTGTTCCAGGCGGCGGAGGCGGTTGAAGACCGTGTTGCGGTGGCAGTAGAGGCGGCCCGCCGCGCGGCCCGCGGAGCCCTCGCAGTCGAGCCACGCGTCCAGGGTCTCCAGGAGGACCGCGCGGTCGGCCGGGTCCAGTTCGAGGAGGCCGCCGAGGACGTCCGTCACGAGGAGTTCCGCCAGGTCCGGGCGGCCGACGAGCAGCGCGCCGGCGATGCGGCGGTCCAGCCGGACGACCTGCCGGCTGCCCGACGGGCAGGTGCGGAGGGCCAGTTCGGCCAGGTGCCGGGCGCGGCCCAGCTCGGTGAGGCCCGTGACGACGGGACTGATGCCGCCCGGGCCGGGCGCCCGCCCGTCGAGGAGCTCCGCCAGCGCGTCTAGGTCCGTGCCGCCGGCCAGCGCCACCACCCCGATCTCGCAGTCGGCCCGCATCCGCCACAGGAACCGCAGGCCCTCCGCCCGCACCTGCCGGTGGAACGGCTCCCGCTCCTCCCGGCGGTCCGGCCGCAGCACCACGACCGCGTACCGCCCCTGCTCCGGCAGGTCCAGCCCCGCCGCCGCCCGCGCCACCATCTCCGGCGACCGCTCGCCCTGGAGCAGGGCGTCCAGCAGCGCCTGGAGCTGTTCGTCCGTGCGGCGCCGCAGCTCCGCCTCGGTCGCCCGGTACGCCTCCGACGCGCGGTCCGCCTGCGCGTCCACCGCCGACCAGACCGTCGTCGCCGACTGCATCAGCGACGCGATCCGCTCCGCGTCCGGACCCGCGCCCTCGATCAGCGCCTCCCACACGAGATGCCCGGCGTGCCGGTACGCGTGCACCACCAGCTCCAGCGGCATGCCCTGCTCGGCCCGCCGGCGGCCCAGCAGCTCCGCGTGCTCCAGGTCCCGCCGGGGCGAGTGCCGGGGCGCCGAGATCATCTCGATCCCGATCCGCATCGCCTCCTGCGCCTCCTGCCAGTGCTGGTCGTACGGCACGATCCGCCCGTAGGCGGGCTCGTACGCGTGCAGCTCCGCCAGGTGCTCGTCCACCAGCTCCGGCACCCGCTCCAGAAGGTCCGTGCACGCGCGGGCGAGCACCTTCCAGTCGTCACCGGTCCGTCGTCTGCGCCGTCCCATGCCGGGAGCATCCACCGCACCGCGCCCCCACGGCAACGCCCTGACGCGCACCGTTGTGCGCGTGCACAGCGCCCCCGCGGCCCCGCTGGTCACCGGCAGCGTTTCTCCCGCCGGGCGTGGACGGGCGGTCCGGCGCGGTGCTGGGGTGAGCGCCACCGAACGGCCGAGTAGCACGCACGAGTAACAACGGCGGCCGGGGAAAGGGGAGTCATGGGAGGTACCGCACCCGCCCTGGCGGTGACGGACCTGACGGCGGGATACGGACCGGTGCACGCGCTCAGGCGCGTGTCGCTGACCGTGCCCGCGGGCGCCGTCGTCACCGTCCTGGGCGGCAACGGCGCCGGCAAGTCCACACTGCTGCGGGCGGTCTCGCGCACCCTGCGGTTCCACGGCGGTGCCGTGGTCTCCGGCACGGTCGCCGCGGCCGGCCGGCCGCTCGACGGGCTGCCGCCCGACCGGGTCGTCGCCGCCGGCGTCTGCCAGGTCCCCGAGGGCCGGCAGGTCTTCGCCCGCATGACGGTCGAGGACAACCTGCGGGCCGGCGGACTCGCCCGGCGCGGCGACCGCGCCGCGAAGGCCACCGCCCTGCGCCGGGTCCACGAACTGTTCCCCGTCCTCGCCGAACGCGCCCGGCAGCCCGCCGGACTGCTCTCCGGCGGCGAACAGCAGATGCTCGCCGTCGGCCGCGCCCTGATGGCCGCCCCCGAACTGCTCCTCCTGGACGAGCCGTCGCTCGGCCTCGCCCCGCTGATGGCGGCCCGGATCGCGGACGCCGTCCGGGAGATCAACGCCCAGGGCACGGCGGTGCTGCTCGTCGAACAGAACGCGGCGCTCGCCCTGAAGCTCGCCTCGCACGCGTACGTCCTGGAGGTCGGCGAGGTCACCCTCTCCGGCCCGGCGGCCGAACTCGCCGCCTCCGACGAGGTCCGCCGCCGCTACCTGGGTGTCGTCGACGCCGACGCGGCGGAGGACGCCGCCCGCGCCCGCGCCGCCCACCCCGTCCTGTCCCGCTGGGACGCACCACCCCGCGGCCCCCGCCGCAAGGAGACCCCTCGATGAGCACCCCGGACGAGCCGACCGTCCCCGCCCCGCGCACCCCCGACCCCGGAGCCGCCCCGGCCCGCGACGACGTCCCCGCCCTCACCGTCACCGGCCTCACCGTCCGCTTCGCCGGGCTCACCGCCCTCGACGACGTCGGCTTCACCGTCCGCCCCGGCACCGTGCACGCCCTCATCGGCCCCAACGGCGCCGGCAAGTCCACCTGCTTCAACGTGCTCTCCGGGGTGTACCGGGCCACCTCCGGCTCCGTACGCCTCGGCGAGCACGAGCTGACCGACCTGCCCCCGCACGAGATCGCCGGCCTCGGCGTCGGCCGCATCTTCCAGAACCTGGCCCTGCCGCCGCGCGCCACCGTCGAGGACAGCCTGATGCTCGGCCGCCACCGGCTCACCCGCACCGGCTTCCTCGCCGCCGGGCTCCGGCTGCCGTCCGCCGCCCGCGAGGAGGCCCGGCACCGGGCCCGCGTCCGGGAGATCGCCGACTTCGTCGGCCTCGGCGACCAGCTCGCGAAACCCGCGGGCTCCCTCCCGTACGGACAGCAGAAACTCGCCGAACTGGCCCGCGCCCTCTGCATGGAACCCACCCTGCTGCTCCTCGACGAGCCGGTCGCCGGCATGACCGCCGACGAACGGCGCCGCACCGCCGCCGTCATTGCCGGCGTCCGCGACGGCCTCGGCATCTCCGTGCTCCTCGTCGAGCACGACATGGGCCTCGTCATGCGGCTCGCCGACTCCGTCACCGTCCTCGAGTTCGGCCGCCGGATCGCCGACGGCACCCCCGCCGACGTCCAGAACGACCCCGCGGTCGTCCGCGCCTACCTCGGAGAGGAGACCGCCGCGTGAGCACCTTCGCCGAACTCCTCATCAACGGACTCTCGCTGGGCTCCGTCTACGCCCTGATCGCCCTCGGCTTCGTCGTCATCTTCCGCGCCACGGAGGTCGTCAACTTCGCGCACGCCTCGCTGCTCCTCGCCGGCGGCTACCTCGTCGCCGTCCTCCACGAACCGCTCGGCTTCTGGCCGGCGCTGGCCGCCGGCACGGCCGGCGCGGCGGTCGTCGGCGCCGCCGTCGAGTTCCTGGTGATGCGCCGCCACCGGGGCGGCGACCACAGCGTCCTCGCCATCGTCACCATCGGCGTCGACATCCTCCTCGCCACCGAACTCACCCGCCGCATCGGCACCGACATCCTCGCCCTCGGCGACCCGTGGGGCGACGCCGTCGTCACCGTCGGCCCGGTGACGATCGCCGAGACCCGGATCGCGGCCCTGCTCGCCGCCGCGCTCCTCATCACCGCCTTCCTCCTCGCCTTCCGCTACACCTCCTGGGGCGTCGCCATGCGGGCCGCCGCCGAGAACCAGGAGACCGCCGCCCTGATGGGCGTCCGGCTCGGCCGGGTGTCGCTCGGCGCCTGGGCGGTCGCCGGCGCGCTCGCCGCCGTCGCCGCGCTCTTCCTCACCGTCTTCCCCACCCCCGGCCTGGAGCGCGGCACCGCGCTCGCCGCCCTCAAGGCGTTCCCGGCGGCGATCCTCGGCGGCCTCGACTCCACCACCGGCGCGCTCGCCGGCGGCCTGATCGTCGGCGTCACCGAGTCCCTCGCCACCGGCTACCAGTCCGACCTGGCCTTCCTCGGCCGCGGCATCGGCGACCTCGCCCCGTACCTGGTGATGGTCGCGGTGCTGCTGATCCGCCCGGCCGGTCTCTTCGGAACCAAGGAGCTCGCCCGTGTCTGAGCGCCGCGGCATCCCCGCGCGGGCGTACGCCTGGGCCGCCTGCGCCCTCGTGCTCCTCGCCGTCCCCTTCTACCTGGAACGGTTCTGGCTCCAGGCCGGACTGTTCGCCATGGCCGCCGCGATCGGCGCCATCGGCATCAACCTGCTGACCGGCGCCACCGGCCAGCTCTCCATGGGCCACGCCTTCTTCCTCGCCGTCGGCGCCTACGGCTACTGCGCCCTCGCCGGCGACGGCACCGACGGCCTCGCCGGCCTCGGCCTGCCCGGCTGGCTCGCGGCCGTCCTCGCCGTCGGCCTCGCGGGCCTCGCCGGAGGCGTCTTCAGTCCCATCGCGGGCCGGCTGCACGGCGCGTACCTCGGCATCGCCACCCTCGCGCTGATCTTCATCGGCCAGCACGTCCTCTTCAACGCCCACGACCTCACCGGCGGCTACAACGGGCGGGCCGTGCCCCCGCTGAACCTCTTCGGCCTCTCCTTCGACGACACCGAACTGCTGCTGCTCCAGGTGCCGTTCGGCGCCGTCGAGAAGCTGTGGTACCTGGGGTTGGCACTGCTCCTCGCCGGGGTGCTGTTCGCCCGCGGCGTGCTCCGGGGCCGCCCCGGGCGGGCCATGAACGCCATCCGCGACCACCGGATCGCCGCCGGCGTCCTCGGCATCCCGGTCGCCCGCCACCGGGCCGCCGTCTTCGTCCTCTCCTCCATGTACGCGGGCCTGGCCGGCGTCCTGCTCGCCCTGGTCTTCCAGCGGACCGTGCCCGAGTACTTCGGCATGGCGCTCTCCCTGGAGTACCTGGCGATGATCGTCATCGGCGGGCTCGGCTCGGTCGCCGGCGCCGTCGCCGGCGGGATCTTCGTCGCGCTGCTCCCGCAGGTCCTCGGCCGGTACGCCGAGGCGCTGCCGCTGGTCTCCGCGCCCGGCACCGGCGGCGTCGCCCCCGGCGAGGCCGCCCGCTACCTGTACGGCGCCGCCGTCGTCGGCGTCGTCCTCTTCCTGCCCGGCGGCCTCGCGAGGCTCGTCGCGCGCACCCCGTTCCACCGACCCTCAGGGGAGACACGATGAAGCACAGACGACAGGCGGCCGTGCGGGGCCTCGCCGCGGCGCTCGCCACCCTGGTCGCGCTCACGGCCGCGGGGTGCAGCTCCAAGGCGAAGAGCGGCGACGGCAAGGACACCGGCGCGGGCGGGATCAAGACCGGCGAGGGCGTCACCGACACCACCATCGCCCTCGGCGCGCTCACCGACATGACCGGCGTCTACGCCACCCTCGGCAAGAGCGTCACCCAGGCCCAGCAGCTGTGGGTGAAGCAGGCCAACGCCGCCGGCGGCATCTGCGGCCGGAAGCTGGAGCTGACCGTCCGCGACCACGGCTACGACCCGCAGAAGGCGCTCGCCGCCTACACCGAGCTGGAGCCGAAGGTCGTCGGCTTCCCCCAGTTCATCGGCTCCCCGTTCGTCGCCGCCGTCAAGCAGCGCGTCGACGGCCAGGACAAGGGCCTGATCATGCCGCAGGCGTGGTCGGCGTCGCTGCTCGGCTCCCCGTACATCCGCGTCCTCGGCTCCACCTACGACGTCGAGACGATCAACGCCGTCGACTTCCTCGTCACCGAGAAGGGCCTCGCGAAGGGCGACAAGCTCGGCCACGTCTACTTCGAGGGCGACTACGGCGAGAACGCGCTCAAGGGCGCGAAGCACGCCGCCGGGAAGGCCGGGCTCACCGTCGTCGAGCAGAAGATCAAGCCCACCGACAACGACATGTCCGCGCAGGTCGCCGCCCTCAAGCAGGCCGGCGTGAAGGCCGTCCTCGTCAGCGCCGGACCGCGCCAGGCCGCCTCCCTGGTCGGCGTCGCCGCCGCCACCGGGCTGCGCGTCCCCGTCGTCGGCAACAACTCGGCCTTCGCCCCGCAGCTCCTCGGCACCCAGGCCGGACCGGCCCTGGAGAAGATGTACTGGTTCGCCTCCCCGAGCCTCCCCATCGGCGCCGACACCCCGGCCGCGAAGAAGCTCGCCGCCGACTACGCCGCCGCCTACCAGGGCGACGGCCTCGACAACGGCGTCGTCGCCGGCTGGACCGCCGCCGCGGCCTTCGGCGAGATCCTGAAGAAGGCGTGCGAGCACCAGGACCTCAGCCGCGAGGGCGTCGCCAAGGCCCTGCTCATCCTCAGCGCCCACGACCCCGGCTTCGGCATCACCCACGACTTCAGCGACCCGAAGTCCCCGTCGTCCCGCCAGTCCGTCATCCTCCAGCCCGACAAGAAGGTCCCCGGCGGCATGCGGACGGTCCGGCAGCCCTTCGTGGCCGAGGCGGCCGAGAGCTACACCCCCTGACCGGCACCCCGGCACCCGCGCACCCGCGCCCGTGGGGCGGGGACGGCTCCCGTCCCCGCCCCACGGGCGCGTCACCTGAAGGAAACGTTCCGGTGTGATGCTCGGCCCATGCACACAATGATCGAGGAGAACGCCGCGCACCCGCGCCTGCCGGCCCTGCTCACCGCCTACCACCTCGTCACCGAGGCCGAGAAGGGCGCCGCGGTCACCGGGCCCGCCGACCTGCCGCCCGCCCGCCGCGCCGAGACCGAGGACCCCGCCGCCGCCTTCGCCGGCGACACGGTCCTGCTCGCCACCGCGCCCGGCGCCGGCGAGCCGGCCGGCTGCCTGGTCCTGAAGGCCGGTCCGGTGCCCGAGATCAAGCGGGTGTGGGTCGACCCGGCGGCCCGGGGCCGGGGGCTGGCCGGGGCGCTCATGGACGAGGCGCTGCGCCGGGCCGCCGCGGCCGGGGCCGAGCGGGTCCGGCTCACCGTCTGGGAGTGGCGGGAAGGCCCCCTCGCGCTCTACCGCAAGCGGGGCTTCGCGCCCGCCGCGCCCTGGGAGGACCGGGCGGGCCTCGTCTTCCTGGAGAAGCGGCTCGCCCCCGCCGACCGGGTCGAGCTGCTGGCCCCCGAGGCCGTACGGGAGCACGCGGGGGCCCTGGGGGCGCTGCTGGCGGACGCGGTGGACGGCGGCGCCTCCGTCGGCTTCCTGGCGCCCCTGGACCCCGCCGAGGCCGCCGCCTGGTGGGCCGGGGCCGCCGGGACGCGGGACGTGTGGGCGGCCTTCGGGCCGGACGGCGCCGTCACCGGGGCCGTCACCCTCGTGCGTACCGGCACCGCCAACGGCCGGCACCGCGGCGAGATCGCCCGGCTGCTCGTGCACCGCTCGGCCCGCGGCCGGGGGCTCGGCCGCCGCCTGCTGGCCGTCGCCGAGGCCCACGCCGCCGCCACCGGCCTCACCCTGCTCGTCCTGGACACCCAGACCGACAGCCCCGCCGAGCGCCTCTACCGGAGCGCCGGCTGGACCGCGGCGGGCACCATCCCGGCGTACGCCGCCGACCCGGCCGGCGTCCCGCGGCCGACGACGCTCTACTACAAGCAGCTGCCGGCGGCATGACGAAGGGCCCGGAAGCGCGGTGCTTCCGGGCCCTTCACCCGTTCCGTACGGTCGGCGGGTCAGCGCAGCTGCGCCGCCTCCGCCTGCCGGGCCTCCCGGCTCTCGCGGCGGTTGCCGCGGAAGGTGTTCACCCGGCGGGCGGTCGCGAAGAGGGGGATCACGGCGCCCAGCACGACCTGGAGGGCGCAGCCGGTCTGGAGCAGGAACTGTCCGCCGGGAGCGTCGAACGCCCAGGCGGCCAGCATGGCCATCGCTCCGACGATCCAGCTGAGCATGGCCGCCGCGAGGACGCCCCGCGGCTTGGGGTACTCGACCCGGCTCACCATCAGCCACGCGGTGCCGATGATCGCGAGCAGCGTCGGGATGAACGGCAGCTCCAGCAGGATGATCGAGACCACCGTCAGCGCGCCGAAGGGGCTCGGCATGCCCTGGAACATGCCGTCCTTCATCGTCACGCAGGAGAACCGCGCGAGCCGCAGCACCACGGCGAGCAGCACCACGATCGCGGCGACCGCCGAGACCTTCTGCTGCGCGTCGTCGGCGACCATGCCGTAGACGAGCACGAAGTACGCCGGGGCCAGACCGAAGCTGATCAGGTCCGACAGGTTGTCGAGCTCGGCGCCCATCGGCGAGCTGCGGAGCTTGCGCGCCACGATGCCGTCGAAGAGGTCGAAGATCGCCGCGCACAGCATCAGTATCACGGCCGTGGCGGCGCTGTTGCGCGCCATGCCCGTCTCCGTGCTGCCGGTGAGGTGCGGGATGAGGATGCCCGTGGTGGTGAAGTACACCGCCATGAAGCCACACGTGGCGTTGCCGAGCGTGAGGGCGTCCGCTATGGACAGCCTCAGCGACAGCGGCATCTCCTCCGCCTCGTCGGCCGCGTCCGCCTCGGCGTCGGCGACCCAGTCGGCGGCCCGTGTGTCGGGATCAATCACGGTCAATGCGAGTCACCCCCGCGGTCGTGACCTGTCCCACCTCGACGGCGACCTCGACACCTTCCGGGAGGTAGATGTCGACGCGCGAGCCGAAGCGGATCAGGCCGATCCGGTCACCCTGCTCGACCTTCGTCCCCTGCGGGATGTACGGCACGATGCGCCGCGCCACGGCACCCGCGATCTGGACCATCTCGATGTCACCGAGCTCGGTGTCGAAGTGCCAGACGACGCGCTCGTTGTTCTCGGACTCCTTGTTGAAGGCCGGGACGAAACCGCCGGGGACGTGCTCGACCGAGGTCACCGTGCCGGCCAGCGGCGCACGGTTGACGTGCACGTTCAGCGGGCTCATGAAGATGGCGACGCGGGTCCGCCCGTCCTTCCACGGCATGATGCTCTGCACCACGCCGTCGGCGGGGGAGATGACGCGGCCCTGAGCGATCTCGCGCTCGGGGTCGCGGAAGAACCACAGCATGCCGGCCGCGAGCGCGGTGGTCGGCACGGCGATGGCCCGGGCGCGCTTCGAACGGCCGGAGCGCGCGAGGCTGAGCGCCGCCGTGGCGACGGTCGGCAGGAGCCACGGCGACGCTCCGCGTGCGATGCGTACGCCCTTGAGGCTGTCGCGGTGTGCAGAGTTTGGGCTGTGGGGCATGGATGACCTTCGTAGCGGATGATGCCGCGCTGGCAACGGGGGACGGCGGCTTTCCGGCGATGCTATCGGTTGCGGGGCGCAACTGGGCAAGCCAGGAACCGAGTCGACGGCCGGAAGACGAACACGATGTGTGATCTTCTTCGCGGCCGAATCGACTCAAAACCGACAATCAGCCCTGGAACCGGTACTCCTCAAGGAGGCGGCGGCCAATGATCATTTTCTGGATCTCGGCGGTACCTTCACCGATGAGCAGCATCGGCGCCTCGCGGTAGAGACGCTCGATCTCGTACTCCTTCGAGAACCCGTAGCCGCCGTGAATGCGGAAGGCATCCTCCACGACCTCCTTGCAGTATTCGGAGGCGAGATACTTCGCCATCCCCGCTTCGAGGTCGTTTCGTTCCCCGGAGTCCTTTTTGCGTGCTGCGTTCACCATCATGGCATGGGCGGCCTCGACCTTGGTAGCCATTTCGGCCAGCTTGAACTGGATCGCCTGGTGCTGGGCGATCGGCTTGCCGAAGGTCTGGCGCTGCTGGGCGTACTGGACACCCAGCTCGAAAGCACGCTGCGCGACGCCGCAACCACGGGCCGCCACGTTCACGCGGCCCACCTCGACGCCGTCCATCATCTGGTAGAAGCCCCGGCCGGTGACCCCGCCGAGCACCCGATTGGCCGGAATGCGCAGGCCGTCCATGATGAGCTCGGTCGTGTCGACGCCCTTGTAGCCCATCTTGTCGATCTTGCCGGGGATGGTGAGGCCGGGGCGGACCTCTCCGAAGCCGGGCTCCTTCTCGACGAGGAAGGTCGTCATCGACTTGTGGGGCGCGGTGCCCTCGGGGTGGCCTTCGTCACTTCGGACGAGAACGGCGACCAGCGTTGACGTCCCGCCGTTCGTCAGCCACATCTTCTGGCCGTTCAGGACGTACTCGTCGCCGTCCCGGACCGCCTTCGAGGTGATGGCGGACACGTCCGAGCCGAGGCCCGGCTCCGACATCGAGAACGCGCCGCGCACCTCGCCGGCCGCCATCCGGGGCAGGAAGTGGTCCTTCTGCTCCTGGGTGCCGTGCTGCTTCAGCATGTACGCCACGATGAAGTGGGTGTTGATGATGCCGGACACCGACATCCAGCCGCGCGCGATCTCCTCCACGCACAGCGCGTAGGTGAGCAGTGACTCGCCCAGGCCCCCGTACTCCTCGGGGATCATCAGGCCGAAGACGCCGAGCTCCTTGAGCCCGTCGACGATGTCCTGGGGGTACTCGTCGCGGTGCTCCAGCTCGGTCGCGACCGGGATGATCTCCTTGTCGACGAAGTCCCGCACGGTGGCGAGGATCTCCTGCTGGACGTCGGTCAGACCGTGGGTCTGGGCGAGTCGCGCCATGGCTTACTTCCCCTGTTCCTTCAGCTCCGGGCGGCCCGGCTGCTCGCCGCCGCGCGCGTCGATGTACTCGGCGGTCGGGACCATCACCTTGCGGCGGAAGACGCAGACGAGGGTGCCGTCCTGCTTGTAGCCCTTGGTCTCGACGTACACGATCCCGCGGTCCGTCTTGGACTTCGACGGGGTCTTGTCGAGGACGGTGGTCTCGCCGTAGATCGTGTCGCCGTGGAAGGTCGGCGCCACGTGCCGCAGCGACTCGATCTCCAGGTTGGCGATGGCCTTGCCGGAGACGTCCGGCACGGACATGCCGAGCAGCAGCGAGTAGATGTAGTTGCCGACCACCACGTTCCGCTTGAAGTCGGTCGTGTTCTCCGCGTAGTTCACGTCCATGTGGAGCGGGTGGTGGTTCATGGTGAGCAGACAGAAGAGGTGGTCGTCGTACTCGGTGACCGTCTTCCCGGGCCAGTGCTTGTAGACGGCACCGACCTCGAACTCCTCGTAGGTACGTCCGAACTGCATGGGGTCAGGCCTCCGGGATCTCGAACTTGCTGGTGCGCTGCATGCCGGCGGCGCGGCCCTTGCCGGAGATGACCAGGGCCATCTTGCGGGAGGCCTCGTCGATCATCTCGTCGCCGAGCATCGCGGAGCCCTTCTTCCCGCCGGCCTCGGAGGTGTAGTAGTCGTACGCGTCGAGGATCAGCTCGGCGTGGTCGTAGTCCTCCTGCGAGGGCGAGAAGATCTCGTTCGCGGCGGCGACCTGGTCCGGGTGGAGCACCCACTTGCCGTCGAAGCCGAGGGCGGCGGCGCGCTGGGCGACCGCCCGGTAGCCCTCCTGGTTGCGGATCTGGAGGTAGGGGCCGTCGATCGCCTGGAGGTTGTTGGCGCGGGCCGCCATCAGGATGCTCATCAGGATGTGGTGGTACGCGTCCGCCGGGTAGCCGGGCGGCTGCTCGCCCACGACCAGCGACTTCATGTTGATGGAGGCCATGAAGTCGGCCGGGCCGAAGATGATCGTCTCGACGCGCTGGGACGCCTGCGCGATCGCGTTGACGTTGTTCAGGCCCTGGGCGTTCTCGATCTGCGCCTCGATGCCGATCTTGCCGACCTCGAAGCCCATGGTCTTCTCGATCTGGGTGAGCAGCAGGTCGAGCGCGACGATCTGCTGGGCGTCCTGGACCTTCGGCAGCATGATGCAGTCGAGGTTCTGGCCGGCGCCCTCGACGACCGTGACGACGTCGCGGTACGTCCAGTGGGTCGTCCAGTCGTTGACGCGGACCACGCGGGTCTTGCCGGTCCAGTCGCCCTCGTTCAGGAACTTCACGATGGTGTGGCGGGCCTCCGGCTTGGCCAGCGGGGCGCAGGCGTCCTCCAGGTCGAGGAAGACCTGGTCGGCGGCGAGGCCCTGGGCCTTCTCCAGGAAGCGCGGGTTGGAGCCGGGCACCGCGAGGCAGGAGCGGCGGGGGCGCAGCCGGTTCACGGGGCTGGTCATGCGGGGACCTCCAGGGGGTCGAGCTTGTTCGCTTTCCGGATCTCGTCGACGATACGGCCGATGATCTCGGTGATGCCGAAGTCCTTCGGGGTGAAGACGGCGGCCACGCCCGCGCGGCGCAGTTCCTCGCCGTCGGCGTTCGGGATGATCCCGCCGACGACGACCGGGATGTCGGTCGCGCCGGCCTGCTTCAGCCGGTCCAGGACGTCCGGGACGAGCTGGGCGTGCGAGCCGGAGAGGATCGACAGGCCGACGGCGTGCACGTCCTCCTCCAGGGCCGCGTCCACGATCTGCTCCGGGGTGAGCCGGATGCCCTGGTAGACCACCTCGAAGCCGGCGTCGCGGGCCCGGACGGCGATCTGCTCGGCGCCGTTGGAGTGCCCGTCGAGGCCCGGCTTGCCGACCAGGAAGCGGAGCTTGCCGATCCCCAGGTCCTCGGCGGTGCGGTCCACCTTGCGGCGGACCTCGGCGAGCGGCGAGCCGGACTCGGCCGGCACGGCGACCGGGGCGGAGGAGACGCCGGTGGGGGCCCGGTACTCGCCGAAGACCTCGCGCAGCGCCCCGGCCCACTCGCCGGTGGTGACGCCGGCCCGGGCGCACTCCAGGGTGGCCTCCATCAGGTTCTCGGTGCCCCGCGCGGCCTCCTTCAGCTGCTCCAGGGCCTGCTGGGTGGTGGGGAAGACGAACGGGTCGCCGTTGCCCTGGCGGTCGGTGGACTCCTGCCGCTCGGCGCGCCAGCGGGTGACGGCGGCGACCACGCGGGCCTCGACGGCCGGGTCGACGGTCTGGATGGCGGTGTCGAGGTCGGCGGTGAGCGGGTTCGGCTCGGTGGTCTCGAAGACGTTGACGCCGACGATCTTGTCCTCGCCGGACTCGATCCGGGCGCGCCGCTCGGCGTGCGAGGCGACCAGCTGGGCCTTGAGGTAGCCGGACTCGACGGCGGCCATGGCGCCGCCCATCTCCTGGATCCGGTCGATCTCGGCCAGGCACTCGGCGACGAGGGCGTCGACCTTGGCCTCGATGACGTGGGAGCCGGCGAAGATGTCGTCGTACTCCAGCAGGTCGGACTCGTGGGCGAGGACCTGCTGGATGCGCAGCGACCACTGCTGGTCCCAGGGCCGGGGGAGGCCCAGGGCCTCGTTCCAGGCGGGGAGCTGGACGGCGCGGGCGCGGGCGTCCTTGGAGAGGGTGACGGCCAGCATCTCCAGGACGATCCGCTGGACGTTGTTCTCCGGCTGGGCCTCGGTGAGGCCGAGCGAGTTGACCTGGACGCCGTAGCGGAAGCGCCGCTGCCTGGCGTCCTCGATGCCGTACCGCTCCCGCGTGATCTTGTCCCAGATGCGGCCGAAGGCGCGCATCTTGCACATCTCCTCGATGAAGCGGACGCCCGCGTTCACGAAGAAGGAGATGCGGGCGACGACCTCGCCGAACCGCTCCTCGGGGACCTGCCCCGAGGCGCGGACGGAGTCGAGGACGGCGATGGCGGTGGACATCGCGTACGAGATCTCCTGGACCGGGGTGGCCCCGGCCTCCTGCAGGTGGTAGCTGCAGATGTTGATCGGGTTCCACTTCGGGATGTGGTTGACCGTGTACGCGATCATGTCCGTCGTGAGGCGGAGCGAGGGGCCGGGCGGGAAGACGTGCGTCCCGCGCGACAGGTACTCCTTCACGATGTCGTTCTGCGTGGTGCCCTGGAGCTTGGTGATGTCCGCACCCTGCTCCTCGGCCGCCACCTGGTAGAGCGCCAGGAGCCACATCGCCGTGGCGTTGATGGTCATCGAGGTGTTCATCTGCTCCAGGGGGATGTCCTGGAACAGCCGGCGCATGTCACCGAGGTGCGAGACCGGGACGCCGACCCGGCCGACCTCGCCGCGGGCGAGGACGTGGTCGGGGTCGTAGCCCGTCTGGGTCGGCAGGTCGAAGGCGACCGACAGGCCGGTCTGCCCCTTGGCGAGGTTGCGCCGGTACAGCTCGTTGGACGCCTCGGCGGTCGAGTGACCGGCGTACGTCCGCATGAGCCACGGACGGTCCTTCTGACGCTCAGTCATGTGCGGTCCCCGGCTCAGACGTTGCGGAAGCGGTTGATGGCGTCGATGTGCTTGGCCCGCATCTCCTCGTCGCGGACGCCCAGGCCCTCCTGGGGGGCGAGCGCGAGGACGCCGACCTTGCCCTGGTGCAGGTTGCGGTGGACGTCGTACGCCGCCTGGCCGGTCTCCTCCAGGGTGTACGTCTTCGAGAGCGTGGGGTGGATCTTGCCCTTGGCGATCAGGCGGTTGGCCTCCCACGCCTCGCGGTAGTTGGCGAAGTGCGAGCCGATGATCCGCTTCAGCGACATCCACAGGTAGCGGTTGTCGTACTCGTGCATGTAGCCCGAGGTGGAGGCGCAGGTGGTGATGGTGCCGCCCTTGCGGGTGACGTAGACGGAGGCGCCGAAGGTCTCGCGGCCGGGGTGCTCGAAGACGATGTCGATGTCCTCGCCGCCGGTGAACTCGCGGATCTTGGAGCCGAACCGCTTCCACTCGCGCGGGTCCTGGGTCCGCTCGTCCTTCCAGAACTTGTAGCCCTCCGCGTTGCGGTCGATGACCGCCTCGGCGCCCATGGACCGGCAGATGTCGGCCTTCTCGGGGGAGGAGACGACGCAGATCGGGTTGGCGCCGCCGGCCAGGGCGAACTGGGTGGCGTACGAGCCGAGGCCGCCGGAGGCGCCCCAGATGAGGACGTTGTCGCCCTGCTTCATGCCGGCGCCGTTGCGGGAGACCAGCTGCCGGTAGGCGGTGGAGTTGACCAGGCCGGGGGCGGCGGCCTCCTCCCAGCTGAGGTGCTTCGGCTTCGGCATCAGCTGGTTGGACTTGACGAGCGCGATCTCGGCGAGGCCGCCGAAGTTGGTCTCGAAGCCCCAGATCCGCTGCTCGGGGTCGAGCATGGTGTCGTTGTGGCCGTCGGACGACTCCAGCTCGACCGAGAGGCAGTGCGCGACGACCTCGTCGCCCGGGTTCCAGGCGTTGACGCCCGGGCCGGTGCGCAGTACGACGCCCGCGAGGTCGGAGCCGATGACGTGGTACGGCAGGTCGTGGCGCTTGGTCAGCTCGGAGAGGCGGCCGTAGCGCTCCAGGAAGCCGAAGGTGGAGACGGGCTCGAAGATCGAGGTCCAGACCGAGTTGTAGTTCACGGAGCTGGCCATGACGGCGACGAGCGCCTCGCCCGGGCCGAGCTCGGGGAGCGGCACCTGGTCGAGGTGCAGCGACTTGCGGGGGTCCTTGTCGCGGCTGGCGACTCCGGCGAACATCTCGGCCTCGTCCTTGTGGACGGTGACGGCCCGGTACGACTCGGGGAGCTTGATGTTCGCGAAGTCGGCGGACGTGGCGTCCGGCGACTGGATCGCGTCCAGGATTTCCTTCACGGTGTGCCTCCGGCGGTGAGCGTCCGGGACCGGACGCCTGAGGGATACGTCGGGGAGTGCTGCTGTTGTGGAGGTGTGCCGTCGGTTCGGCTCGGGTGGTGCGTGGCGGCGCCGTTGGTGGGGCGCGAGGGTGCCTGTGACGCAGGCGTCCGGGCGCACGGCCACGGGGGCCGAGGGGACGCCCGGAGCACGGGGTTCCGTGTGCTCCGGTCGCCCGGACACCCTCAACGTATGGCACGCCGTGTCACGTGACAAGGCACTGCGTGCCAACAATTTCTCTCAGATGCGAAAAGGTGCTCACGGATGAGCGATGATCGATCGAATGCGCCTCTGAGCTGGGTAAACGCGACGAGGGCCGCCTCCGGAAACCGGAGGCGGCCCTCGTGTCGGACCTTCGAAGATGGGGGAGAAGCGCCCCTCAGCCCTTCGTGAGTGCCTGCTGGATCGTCCGCATGACCTCGTCCAGCGGAGCGTCGGTACGGGCGACGGCGACCACCACGTCACCCGTCCCGGAGACCTGCGCGACCGGCGCCTCCGGCGCCTCCGGCGTCTGCTGCGGGGCCGGCTGCCGCGTCTCCCGCGGGGGCTGGGCCTGGGGCGGCTGCGCCTGCGGCTGCGGCGAGGAGGGGGCCGGGCGGCCCGCGCCTATGCCGGTCCCGAACGTGTCCCGGACGATCGCGAAGGCGTGGTCGAGCTGGCTCTCCACGTCGCCCTGGCCGCCGGCCCGCAGCCACCGCCGCAGCACGTGGTTGTGGGCCGTGACCACCGCCGACGCCGCCACCTCGGCGAGCAGCGGGTCGTCGTTGCCGTCGTGGTGGTCCCGCTCGTCGAAGTGGCCCAGCAGATAGCGGGTGAAGAGCCGCTCGTAGCGGGCCACCGAGGCGATCTCGCGCTCCCGGAGCGTCGGCACCTCGCGGGTCAGCCGGTACCGGGCCACGGAGATCGTGGGGGAGCCCGCGTACATCTTCATGACCTCCTTGATGCCCCGGCAGACCGTGTCGAGCGGGTGCTCGTGCGGCGGCGCCGCGTTCAGCACCGCCTCCGCCCGCACCAGGGTGTCGTCGTGGTCCGGGAAGATCGCCTCCTCCTTGGACCGGAAGTGGCGGAAGAAGGTCCGCCGGGCCACCCCGGCCGCCGCCGCGATCTCGTCGACGGTGGTGGCCTCGTACCCCTTCGTGGCGAAGAGCTCCATCGCGGCGGCCGCCAGCTCCCGCCGCATCTTCAGCCGCTGCGCGGCGGCACGGGTCCCCGCCGCGCTCTCCTGAGCGTCCGACGGAGAGGTGGCACGGGGTGTCTTCACGGCCTTGGGCATGACCCGAACGTACTGCATACCCGCAGGAAGACGCGCCCTCGGGGGCGGGCCGCCGGACGGCTCCAGCAGCCCGCCCCACCCCGGTCCGGGATCGCCCGCGTCAGCGCCGGGCATATTCGCGGAAGCCGCGCCCCGTCTTGCGGCCGAGGCAGCCGGCCGCCACCAGGTGCTCCAGCAGCGGCGCCGGGGCCAGGCCCGGGTCGCGGAACTCGCGGTGCAGCACCTTCTCGATGGCGAGCGACACGTCCAGGCCGACCACGTCCAGCAGCTCGAACGGGCCCATCGGGTACCCGCCGCCCAGCTTCATCGCCGTGTCGATGTCGTCCAGCGTCGCGTAGTGCTCCTGGACCATCTTCACCGCGTTGTTCAGGTACGGGAACAGCAGCGCGTTCACGATGAAGCCGGCCCGGTCGCCGCAGTCCACCCCGTGCTTCCGGATCTTCGCGGTGACCTCGCGGACGGTGGCGTGCACGTCGTCGGCGGTCAGCACCGTCCGCACGATCTCGACCAGCTTCATCGCCGGCGCCGGGTTGAAGAAGTGCATGCCGATGACGTCCTGCGGACGCGTGGTGGCCCGCGCGCACGCCACGACGGGCAGCGAGGAGGTCGTGGTGGCGAGCACCGCGCCCGGCTTGCAGACCTTGTCCAGCCGGGCGAAGAGCTCCTGCTTGATCGCCAGGTCCTCGGCGACCGCCTCGACCGCCAGGTCCACCTCGGCGAAGGCGTCCAGCGAACCGGCCGGCGTGATCCGGGCCAGCGCCTCGTCGCGGGCCTCCGCGGTCAGCCGGCCCTTCTCCACCGAGCGGCCCAGCGACTTCGCGACGAACGCCTTGGCCGCGTCCGCCTTCTCCTGCGAGCGGGCGGCGAGGACGACGTCGTACCCGGCCTTGGCGAAGACCTCGGCGATGCCCGAGGCCATCGTGCCCGACCCGGCCACGCCGACCGCGCGCACCTCGCGGCCCGCGCCGCCCGCGCCCGGCCCGGCCGGGGTCTGCGCGTCGGCGACCTTCTCGGCCGAGTCCGGCGCCGCGTACGTGTAGAAGCCGCGGCCCGCCTTGCGGCCGGTCAGCCCGGCCTCGGCGAGCTGCTTCAGGATCGGGGCCGGGGCGTGCAGGCGGTCGTGGGACGCCTGGTACATCGCGTCGAGGACGGTACGGGCCGTGTCGATGCCCACCAGGTCCAGCAGCTCCAGCGGGCCCATCGGCAGGCCGCAGCCCAGCTTCATCGCCGCGTCGATGTCCTCGCGGGACGCGTAGCGGGCCTCGTACATCGCCGCGGCCTGGTTCAGATAGCCGAAGAGCAGGCCGTCCGCGACGAAACCGGCCCGGTCGCCGACCGCCACCGGCTCCTTGCCGAGGTCCTCGGCGAGCCGGGTGACGGCGTCCACCGCCCGCGGGTCGGTGAGCACCGAGGAGACCACCTCGACCAGCTTCATCGCCTGGACCGGCGCGAAGAAGTGCAGGCCGAGCACGCGCTCCGGGTGCGCGGAGTCGGCGGCCAGCCGGGTCACCGAGAGCGCGTTGGTGCCGGTGGCGAGGATGGCGTCCGGCCGGACGATCCCGTCCAGGGCGCGGAAGACCTCCTGCTTGGTCTCGTACGACTCCGGGACCACCTCGACGACGAGGTCGGCCGCGGCGGCGGCCTGGAGGTCCGTGTAGACGCGGAAGCGCGCCAGCGCGTCCTGCCGCTCCTCCTCGGTGATGCGCTCGCGGGCCACCGCGCGGGCGGTGGACGCCTCCAGGGCGGCGACGGCCCGGGCGGCGGCGGACTCGCTGATGTCGATGCCGACGACCTCACGGCCCGCCCGGACGAGGACGTCGGCGATGCCGGTGCCCATGGTGCCGAGACCGACGACGGCGATGGTGGAGAGAGGGGTGTCCATCAGGGGACTCCTGGGAGGAAGAGTGACGACTGAGGGCGGTCCGCGCGGAAAGGAGAGGCGCGGGAAATGCCGCGTGCGCGGCCGGCCGTCCGGAGACGGCGCCGCGGGGTACGGGATACGCCCCGGATACGGGATGCGGCCCGTGTACGGGGATCCGGACCCGGACGCACGGCGGCGAGGGCCTGGAGAGGAATAAAGGGCCGACGCGGGGCTCTGTCCCTGAGCCGCGCCGAGAACTGCCGAACCGACCAGCGCTCACCGCGGCTGCGTCACCAGGCCGCGGCGAGAAAGTGCGGGGGTTCCCCGCTCAGTTGAGATTAACCGGCCGGTAACGAGCGCGCCAGTCCTGGGAAGTCGGGAAAATGTGATGTGGATCGCGGATAGCCTCGGATTCATGGAAAACGCCGAGGGATTGTTCCGGGATCCCGAATTCTGCTCGATGATCGATCGATTGCGGGAGGAGATCGAGAACACCGGGGGAACCGTTCCCGCCGCATTCGAAGAACTCGCCCGCACCGCCGATCCCGGGGAACTCCACGCGCGGCTCAGCGCCCCCGGGCATCCGCTCTGGGCCCGGGAAATCGCCGCCTACCGGCTCGGCACGGCCGGCGACCCGCGTGCCTTCGAGGCGCTGGTCCTCCTCCTCAACCACCGGGACCCCGGGCGCTGCGTCACCGCCGCCCACGCGCTCGTCCGGCTCGGGGACCCCCGCACGGCCCGGGCCGCCGCCGCGCTCGCCACCAACGAACTCCGCGTCGCCTACGCCCTGTCGCCGGTCCGGCTGCTCGCTGAGCTGCGCGCCCCGGAGTCCGTCCCCGCCCTCGTCACCGTGCTGGAGCGCCGGCTCGCGCCGGGCGACCCGCACTGGCGGGTCGGCCTCGCGTGCGTCGAAGGGCTCGGGGCGCTGGGCGACCCGCGGGCCCGGGACGTCCTGGAGGCGGCCCTCCCGCACCCGCGCCTGGGCCGCGCCGCCGAACGCTCGCTGGCGCTGCTCGGCGGCCCCGCGGTCTGACCGGGCGGCGGATCAGCGGATCAGCCGCAGCTCCGCCGGTCCGTCCTGCGGGCGCCGCTCCGGGACCAGCGCGAACGCCTCGACCTCCATGAGCAGTTCGGGCCGCACCAGCGCGTGCACCTGGACCGCCGAGCTCGCCGGCAGCGGAAGCCCGGCGAAGGCCGCGTCCCGGGCGTCCCGCAGGGCCGGCAGGTGGGCGAGGTCGGTGAGGAAGTAGGTCAGCTTCACCACGTCCCCGAACCCCGCGCCGGCGGCGGCCAGGCAGCGCTCCAGGTTCGCGAAGACCTGACGGGCCTGCGCGGCCGGGTCGCCCGCGCCCACGACGGCGCCCGAGGCGTCGAGCGCGACCTGGCCGGAGACCGCGACGAACCGGCCCGTGCCCCAGACGACGTGGCTGTACTGCGGGCTGGGCGCGACGCCCTCGGGAGCGGGCACGTGGGTCAGGTGGCTGGTCATGCCCCACATCCTCGCGCACGCCACTGACAACGCCCGCGCCCTTCGGGGGGCGCGGGCGTCAGGAGTGACGAGAAGCACAGTCAGCGCACGTGCCCCAGCAGGCCGTGGAGGGTGGTCCCGGACGGCAGCACCCGGGCGGCGGCCTTCCGCACGGTGTCCGTCTTCGCGGCTTCCTTCGGGGAGTCCTTCGGTGCGGCTTCCTTCTCGGCGGGCTTCTTCGCGGGCTTCGCCGCGGCGACCGGGTCAGGCTTCGGCGCCGGGAGGGCGGCGCAGACGGCGTCCACCTCGGACCCGCCCTCGGCGCGCGGCACGCGCCCCGTGGCGAAGAAGGTGCTCAGGTGCCGGTCGAGGCAGTCGTTGCCGGCGAGGGTCACCCCGTGGTTCCCGCCGCCCTCCTCGACGACCAGGCTGGAGCCGCGGATCATCCGGTGCAGGGCGAGCCCGCCCTCGTACGGGGTGGCGGCGTCGTCCGTGGCCTGGAGGATGAGGACGGGCGGCAGCTGGTCGTTGGTGATGTCCGGCGGGGTGAGCGGCTCCACCGGCCAGAACGCGCACGGCGCGTTGTACCAGGCGTTGTTCCAGGTGGAGAAGGGCGCCTTGGCGTGCACCTCCCAGTTGTCCTTCCGCCACACGTTCCAGTCGCGGGGCCAGGCGGCGTCGCGGCACTGGACGGCGGTGTAGACCGAGTAGCCGTTGTCGGCGGCGGCGTCGGCCTCGCCGTACCGCTCGTAGGCGGCGGTGAGCGGCGCCGGGTCGCCCTCGTTCACGTACGCCGAGAACGCGGTCGCCAGCTTCGGCCAGTACCCGTCGTAGTAGCCGCCCGGCAGGAAGGTGTCCTCCAGCTCGCCGGGGCCGACCTTGCCGCCCGCCGGGGAGTCGCGCAGCTCCTCGCGCATCCGGTACCAGGCGGCCTCGACCTCGGCGGGGTCGGTGCCGAGCCGGTAGACGGCGTCGTGCCGCGCGACCCACGCCATGAAGTCCTTGTGACGGGTGTCGAAGGCGTAGTCCTGCGCGATGTTGTCCTCGTACCAGACGCCGTTCGGGTTGACGACGGAGTCCAGCGCCATGCGGCCGACCCGCTCCGGGTACAGCCGCGCGTACACGGCGCCCAGGTAGGTCCCGTACGAGTAGCCGAGGTAGTGGATCCGCTCGGCGCCGAGCGCCCGCCGGATGAGGTCGACGTCGCGGGCGGTGGAGACGGTGTCGACGTACGGGAGCACGTCGGCGTGCTTCTTGCCGCAGGCGGCGGCGAAGGCCTGGGCGCGCTCCAGGGCGTTGCGCTCGGTGTCGGCGCCGCGCGGCACGGAGTCCGGGCGGACCGGGTCGAAGTGGCCGGGGCGGCAGTCGAGCGCGGGTTCGCTCTCGCCGACGCCGCGCGGGTCGAAGCCGATCACGTCGTACCGGGCGGCGACGTCGGCGGGCAGCGAGGCGGCGACGTAGCCGGCCATGCCGCGTCCGCTGCCGCCGGGGCCGCCCGGGTTGACGAGCAGCGGACCCTCGGAGGTCTCGGCGGTGTGCGGGATCCGGGTCAGCGCGAGCGTGATGCTCCGGCCGGCCGGGTCGTCGTGGACGAGCGGCACCCTCAGGGTGGCGCACTGGAGCCGGGGGTACGCCTTCGTACCGCAGGCGGTCCAGGAGAGGGCGGGGAGGGGGCGGGGGGTCGGGTCACCGGTGCCCGCGGCGGACGCGGGCAGGACGGTGACCGTCCCGGCGACCAGCGCCCCGGCGGCGATCAGCATTCCTGCGCGGGTGGTCATGGAGCGTGGAGTGCCCCGCGGGGCGCGGGACACGACAGGTTCTGCCGGTAATCGACCCGAACGGAGGGCGCGATGACGGCGTGTCAGGTGACTTTCCGGCGTGTCGCCGGGCGGGGTGATCCGGGCCGGGCCGCCGGGGTCCCGGCCTGGGGCGTCGAGGTCCCGGCCTGGGGCCGTCGGGGTCAGAGCAGGGTCAGCTGTTCCGGGTCGCCGGCCGGCGGGGCGGGGGTGGGGCGCGGGACGCGCCGCGGGGTGCCCCGGTCGGCGGGGCCGATGCCGAACTCGGCGGCCAGTTCGTGGACCTGGCGGGTGATGCGGCGCTGGTACCAGGTCGGCGCGTAGGCCCCGTCCGCGTACATCCGCTCGTACCGGCCGACCAGGTGGGGGTGGTGGCGGGCGAGCCAGGTCATGAACCACTCGCGGGCGCCGGGCCGCAGGTGGAGGACGAGCGGGGTGACGGAGACCGCGCCGGCCTCGGCGATGGCGCGGACGGTGGCGCGCAGCTGTTCGGGGGAGTCGCCGAGGAAGGGGACGACGGGGGCCATGAGGACCCCGCAGCCGATGCCGTGCTCGCCGAGGACGCGGACGACGTCGAGGCGGCGGTGCGGGGACGGCGTGCCGGGCTCGATCGTGCGCCACAGCTCCTCGTCGGTGAAGCCGACCGAGACGGAGACGCCGACCTCGGTGACCTCGGCGGCCTGGGTGAGCAGGTCCAGGTCGCGCAGGATGAGGGTGCCCTTGGTGAGGATGGAGAAGGGGTTGGCCCGGTCGCGCAGCGCGGTGAGGATGCCGGGCATGAGACGGTACCGGCCCTCGGCCCGCTGGTAGCAGTCCACGTTGGTGCCCATCGCGATGTGGGCGCCCTGCCAGCGGCGGGAGGCGAGCTGCCGGGCGAGCAGTTCGGGGGCGTTGACCTTGACCACGATCTGGGAGTCGAAGCCGAGGCCGGTGTCCAGGTCGAGGTAGCTGTGGGTCTTGCGGGCGAAGCAGTAGACACATGCGTGTGTGCAGCCGCGATACGGGTTCACCGTCCATTCGAACGGCATCCGGGAGGCGCCGGGGACCCGGTTGAGGATGGTGCGGGCACGGACCTCGTGGAAGGTGATCCCGCGGAACTCAGGGGTGTCGAAGGTACGGGTCGTGACCGCGTCCGCGCCGAAGAGGGCGGTGTCGGCGGGCGCGGACGGGGTCTCGCCCAGATGGTCCCAGCGCATGACGCCTCCTCCTCGATCGGTTTCGTTCATGCGTTCGACTGCAGTGGCCTCCAGAATAGAACATCTGTTCCCTTGATCGCCGCCACCCCGATTTCGCGCCCCGCCGGGCACGTGGTTCGCTTGGCCCACACCCCTGCACGAACCCCTGACAGCTGGAGGAAATGCGATGGCGCAGGTCGAGGCCACGACGGAACGGATCATCGCGGCGGACGCGGAGACCGTGTTCGACACGCTGGCCGACTACAGCGGCACGCGCGCGAAGCTGCTGCCCGAGCACTTCAGCGAGTACGAGGTGCGCGAGGGCGGCGACGGCGAGGGCACCCTCGTCCACTGGAAGCTCCAGGCCACCAGCAAGCGCGTCCGCGACTGCCTCCTGGAGGTCACCGAGCCCACCGACGGGCAGCTCGTCGAGAAGGACCGCAACTCCTCCATGGTCACCACCTGGACCGTGACCCCCGCCGGCGAGGGCAAGTCGCGCGCCGTCGTCACCACCGTCTGGAACGGCGCCGGCGGCATCGGCGGCTTCTTCGAGCGCACCTTCGCGCCCAAGGGCCTCGCCCGGATCTACGACGCCGTGCTCGCCAACCTGGCGGCCGAGACCGAGAAGTAACGCCCGGGGCGTTCACCGATTCGAGTGGATTCCCCGCCGCCCCCGTACCGGCGCCCGACGCGCCGAGGGGGCGCGGGGAGATCCGCAAACGCGCTGATGAAGCGCCTCAAGTGCCCCCTCGCGCACCGCCGTTCACCCCCGCCGCGCCACCCGCCGCCCGTCCCGCCCGACTTGCTCCCGCTTCGCGCCCGATGCGAAGAATGGCCCGTCCCCCGAGACCGCCTCCCCGCCGAGGCCCGCCGACCCGGGGCGACGCCGTGACGAGGGGAGCCGTACGTGGGTGCCATCACGCTGGTGAAAGACACAGGGGAAGCCGCGGCGCGCCCCCAGGACGGCCCGCCCGGCGGCCCCCCGCCGCAGCCCGCGGCCGAGGCGCCCCTCGACCCCCGCCGCGTCCGGCTCGTCTTCTTCGGCCTCATGCTCGCGCTGCTCCTCGCCGCGCTGGAGCAGATGATCGTCGCCACCGCCCTGCCGAAGATCGTCGGCGAACTCCAGGGCCTGGACCGGATGTCCTGGGCGATCACCGCCTACCTGCTGACCTCCACCATCGGCCTGCCCGTCTACGGCAAGCTCGGCGACCTCCTCGGCCGCAAGAGCGTCTTCCTCTTCGCCATCGTCGTCTTCGTCATCGGCTCCGGCCTCGCCGGCTGGTCCCGCAGCATGGACGAGCTCATCGCCTTCCGCGCCCTCCAGGGCGTCGGCGCCGGCGGCCTCATGATCGGCGTCCAGGCGATCATCGCCGACATCGTCCCGCCCCGCGAACGCGGCCGCTACATGGGCCTGATCGGCGCCGCCTTCGGCCTCGCCTCCGTCGCCGGACCGCTCCTCGGCGGCTTCTTCACCGACCACGTCTCCTGGCGCTGGTGCTTCTACTTCAACGTCCCCTTCGGGCTCGTCACCCTCGCCGTCGTCGCCGTCGTCCTCAAACTGCCCAAGCCGAAGGCCCGCGCCCGCTTCGACGTCCTCGGCACCCTGCTCCTCGCCGCCGCCTCCACCTGCCTGGTCCTGCTGACCAGTTGGGGCGGGACGGAGTACGAATGGGACGACCGGGTCATCCTCGGCCTCGGCTGCGGCGCCGCCGGAACCGTCCTGCTCTTCCTGGTCGTCGAGCACCGCGCGCCCGAACCCCTCATCCCCCTCCGCCTGTTCCGCGACTCCGTCTTCACCGTCACGTCGCTCGTCGGCGCCGTCGTCGGCATCGCCCTCTTCGGCGCGGCCAGTTACCTGCCGACCTTCCTCCAGATGGTCGAGGGCGCCACCGCCACCGAGTCCGGGCTGCTCATGCTGCCGCTGATGGGCGGGATCGTCGTCGCCTCCGTCGTCTCCGGCCAGCTCATCAGCCGCACCGGCCGGTACAAGATCTACCCGCTGATCGGCTCCGCGCTCGCCGTCGCCGGCATGGCCCTGCTCTCCCGCATGGACACCGGCACGCCGCGCCTCACCCACAGCCTCTGGCAGGCCGTGCTCGGCACCGGCATCGGCCTGATCATGCCGGTGCTCATCCTCGCCGTGCAGAACTCCGTCCGCCCCGCCGACCTCGGCACCGCCACCAGCGCCCACAACTACTTCCGCCAGATCGGCGGCAGCGTCGGCGCCGCGATCTTCGGCACCCTCTTCGCCGCCCGCCTCGACTCCGCCCTCGCCGACCGGCTCCCCGCGCTCCAGGACCCCGCCGCCGCAGGGGCCGCCGCCCTGCCGCCCGCCGAGGCGATCACCCCGCAGACGGTGCACGCCCTCCCGCCCGCCCTGCGCGACCTCTACATCCAGGCGTACGCGGACGCCATGCCGCGCATCTTCCTCTACCTCGTGCCGGTCCTCGTGCTCGGCCTCGTCCTCGCCTTCTTCCTCAAGGAGCAACCGCTGGTGTCCCACCCCACCCCCGCCACCGAGGCCTCCGACGCCTACCTCGACACCGGCGTCCAGGCCGTCCCGCACGCCCGCCACGCCGCCCCCGCCCCGGCGCCCGCCGCACCCCTCCACACCGGGGTGCCCGTCTGCGGCACCGTCCAGCACCACGACGGCAGCCGCGTCCCGCGCGCCGCGCTCACCCTCATCGACGTCGGCGGACGCCAGGTCGGCCGCGGCGCCAGCGGCGAGGACGGGCGGTACGCGCTCAGCGTGCCCGCCAGCGGCTCGTACGTGCTGATCGCCGCGGCCGGCGGCCACCAGCCGCAGGCCGTCTCCGTGACCGTCGGCGACCGGCCCGTCGACCTCGATGTCGTCCTCGGCGGCGCCGGCCGGCTCGCCGGCTGCGTCCTCACCGCCGACGGCAGCCCCGTCCGGGACGCCGCCGTCACCCTCACCGACGTGCGCGGCGAGGTCGTCGCGTCCACCCGCAGCGGACGCGAGGGCGGGTACGTGATCACCGAACTGGTCGCCGGCGAGTACACCCTCGCGGCCAGCGCCCCCGCCTTCCGGCCCGCCGCCGTCCCGGTCAGCGTCCAGTCCTCCCGCGAGACCCGCCAGGACATCGAGCTGGCGGGCGGCGCGGTGCTGCGCGGCACGGTCCGGGCCGGCGGCGGACGGCCGGTCGAGGACGCCCGGGTCACCCTGCTCGACGCCGCCGGGAACGTCGTCGACACGCTCACCACCGGCCCCGACGGCACCTTCCGCTTCGTCGACCTGTCCTCCGGCGAGTACACGGTCATCGCCGCCGGCTACCCGCCCGTCGCCACCGTCCTCCAGGTGGCCGGCGGCGGCCGCACCGAACGCGACCTCCAGCTCGGCCACCAGGACTGACCGGGACCGGCCGGGCGGTGCCTCAGGAGGCGGTCGGCGCGGCCTTCCGCAGGGCGGCGATGCAGCTGCCGATCGCCTCCTGGAGCGCTTCGAGGCGCTGGAGCATGTCCTCCTCGTAGATCTCCTCCTCCAGCACCTCGTCGAGCGTCAGCTCCTCGAAGACCTTCGTGGCCTTCTGCAGCGAGCTGTAGAACCGGGTCCGGCGCTCCTGCACCCGCAGCTTCGGGTCCTCCTCGACGGCCTTGGCGACGAGCCCCTTCACCGACTCGTACGCCTCGCCGGCCCACTCGCCGGCCTCCTCCGCGTCGTCCAGCTCGTCGATCAGCGACAGATGCCGCTCCGCCTCCGCGCGGACCTCCGGCGGCGCCTCCACCGTCTGCCCGGCAGGCGTCTTGACCTGCCCGTTCTCCACGATCTGGCGGACGTAGCCGATCCGGTCCGCGACCTTCGCCTCGGTGGCCACGGCCTTCTTCAGGCCGTCGGTGCGGGCGATGGCCCGCGCCAGCTCCGTCTGGAGCGCCGGGTCCTCCTTCATCCGGTCGAGCAGCGCCCCGCGCGCCGCCTCCGCCGTCCCCGGGTCGGCGAGGATCGCGGCCCGCAGCGCCGTCGGGTTCTCCGCCACTTCCAGCGCCTTCGTCGGCCGGATGCCCTCCGCCTCGGCGGCGGCGGTGATCGCCTGGCCGCGCACCGAGGTCGCGCTGGTGCGGGAGGCGTAGTACGACAGCCACACGTCCGCGTCCGGCAGCTCGATGTCGGCGCCCGGCTCCAGCACCTCGAACTGCGGCACCAGACCGTCGTCGGCCGCCATGTCCCACGCCTTGTAGTACCGCATGACCCGCTCGGGGGAGCACCCCGCCAGCGCCGCGAACGCCCGCGCCGACACCTTCCGCGCCGCCACCCCCTCGGCCGCCTGCCCCCCGGGCCGCACGCTCCGCGCCACCTTCAGCGCGAAGGCCCAGCCGCCGGTCCGCGCGTACACCCCGAAGTCCCGGGCGTCCCGGACGACGACCGGGTCGTGCCCGGCGGGGTCGGCCGCGCCCTCGTCCTCCCCGTCGGTCTCGTCGGTCTCGCCGGTCGCGACGGTCCTTTCGGACACCTCGGGCGCGGGGGCGGCCTCCGGGACCCAGAAGTTCTCCGCCGGCTCGGAGGAGTCGGGGGCGGGGGCGGGCGTGGTGTCGGACGGATCGAGGGCGATGGTCACCGAGAACACTCCGGATCGGTCGGGCGGGACAACTGCGGCCGACAGCCTATACGTACCCTTGGCGCTGTTTGGCACGATTCCGGACACGGCCTTCCCGGAACCCCGGGGAAGGCCCCTGACCTGCCCGTACGTCCGTCCCGGCGGCGCCAGTGGTCCACTCCAACGACAGTTGTCCACAGGGGTGGTGGCCGTGCCGGGCGGAGCGTACGGTTCCCTGCATGAAGATCCTCATCAGCGCCGACATGGAGGGCGCCACCGGTGTCACCTGGCCCGCCGACGTGCTGCCCGGCACGCCGCAGTGGGAGCGGTGCCGGCCCATGTTCACCTCGGACGTGAACGCGGCGGCGCTCGGGTTCTTCGACGGCGGCGCCGACGAGGTGCTGGTGAACGAGGCGCACTGGACGATGCGGAACCTGCTCCTGGAGCGGCTGGACGAGCGGGTGCAGATGCTCACCGGCCGGCACAAGTCCCTCTCCATGGTCGAGGGCGTCCAGCACGGGGACGTCGACGGGATCGCCTTCGTCGGCTACCACACCGGCGCCGGCGCCGAGGGCGTCCTCGCCCACACCTACCTCGCCAACTCGATCACCGGCGTCTGGCTGAACGGCCTCCGGGCGAGCGAGGGCGTCCTCAACGCCCATGTCGTCGCCGAGTACGGCGTCCCCGTCGTCCTCGTCACCGGCGACGACCTGACCTGCGAGGACGCCCTCGGGTACGCCCCCGAGGCACTGAAGGTCGCCGTCAAGGACCACGTCTCGCGGTACGCGGCGGTGTGCCGGACGCCGGCCCGCACCGCCGCCGACATCCGGGCCGCCGCCCGCGAGGCCGCCGCCCTCGCCGTCCGGCACGAACCGGTGCACGCCGGACCGCACACCGTCGAGGTCGAGTTCGACGCCGAGCACCTGGGCGCCGCCGCCACGGTGGTTCCCGGCGTGGCGCGGAGCGGCGAGCGGCGCGTCGCGTACACCAGCGCGACGATGTACGAGGCGATCCGCACGTTCAAAGCGGTCACGACGATCGTCTCGGCCGCCGTGGAGGAGCAGTATGGCTAGCAGCACGGCCCCCGCAGGTCCCGACGCGACGGCGCTCGACGAGGTCGTCGCCTTCACCTCGGACCTCATCCGCATCGACACCACCAACCGGGGCGGCGGCGACTGCCGCGAACGCCCCGCCGCCGAGTACGTCGCCGAACGGCTCGCCGGCGCCGGGATCGAACCGACCCTGCTGGAGCGCACCCCCGGCCGGACCAACGTCGTCGCCCGCATCCCCGGCACCGACCCCGCGGCCCCCGCGCTCCTCGTCCACGGCCACCTGGACGTCGTCCCCGCCGACCCCGCCGAGTGGACCGTCCACCCCTTCTCCGGCGAGGTCCGCGACGGCGTCGTCTGGGGCCGCGGCGCCGTCGACATGAAGAACATGGACGCGATGGTCCTCGCCGTCGCCCGCTCCTGGGCCCGCCAGGGCGTCCGCCCGCGCCGCGACATCGTCCTCGCCTACACCGCCGACGAGGAGGACAGCGCCGACGACGGCTCCGGCTTCCTCGCCGACCGGCACGCCGCCCTCTTCGACGGCTGCACCGAGGGCATCAGCGAGTCCGGCGCCTTCAGCTTCCACCCCCACCCCGGGATGACGCTCTACCCGATCGGCGCCGGCGAGCGCGGCACCGCCTGGCTCAAGCTCACCGCCCACGGGCGGGCCGGCCACGGCTCCAAGGTCAACGACGCCAACGCCGTCACCCGCCTCGCCGCCGCCGTCGCCCGCGTCGGCGCCCACACCTGGCCGGTCCGCCTCACCGCCACCGTCCGCGCCGCCCTCACCGAACTCGCCGCGCTGCACGGCATCGACGTCGACACCGACGACCCCGACCTCGACGTACCGGTCCTCCTCGACAAGCTCGGGCCGGCCGCCGCCCTCGTCGAGGCCACCGTCCGCAACAGCGCCAACCCGACCATGCTCCAGGCCGGGTACAAGTGCAACGTCATCCCCGGCCAGGCCGTCGCCTACGTCGACGGACGGATGCTGCCGGGCGCGGAGGAGGAGTTCGCCGCCACCATGGACCGGCTCACCGGCCCGGACGTGGAGTGGGAGTTCCACCACCGCGAGGTCCCCCTCGAAGCCCCCGTCGACTCCCCGACCTTCGCCAAGCTCCGGGCCGCCGTCGAGCGCTTCGACCCGGACGGGCACGCCCTGCCGTTCACCATGTCCGGCGGCACCGACGCCAAGCAGTTCTCCCGCCTCGGCATCACCGGCTACGGCTTCTCGCCGCTGAAGCTGCCCCCGGGCCTCGACTACGGCGCGCTCTTCCACGGCGTGGACGAACGCGTCCCCGTCGACGCCCTGCACTTCGGCGTGCGCGTCCTCGACCACTACCTGAAGACCGCCTAGCGCCCGGACACCACCGCACTGACCCGTACCCAGGGGGGAACGAGCATGCAGCACACGGCCACCTACGGCAGCTGGCCGTCGCCCGTCACCGCCGCGCTCGCCGCGGCCGGCGACGGACGGCCGGAACACCTCGGCACCGTCGGCGACGAGGTGTGGTGGTCCGCGCCCCGCCCCGCCGAGGGCGGCCGGCGGACCCTCGTCCGGCGGCGCCCGGACGGCACCGAGGAGACCGTCCTGCCGCCGCCCTGGAACGTGCGGAGCCGGGTCATCGAGTACGGCGGACGCCCCTGGGCCGCCGTCGAACGGCCCGGCACCGGGCCGCTGCTGGTCTTCTGCCACTTCCCCGACCAGCGGCTGTACGCCTGCGAGCCCGACGCCGAGGACGGCGCCGCGCCCCGGCCGCTCACCCCCCTCTCCCCGGTGGGCGGCGGGCTGCGCTGGTCCGACCTCGTGCTCATGCCCGACCGGGGCGAGGTCTGGTGCGTCCTGGAGGAGTTCACCGGCCCGGCGCCCACCGACGTCCGTCGGGTCCTCGCCGCCGTCCCGCTCGACGGCTCCGCCGCCGCCGACCGGGCCGCCGTGCGCGAACTCTCCGACGGACGCCACCGGTTCGTCACCGGCCCCCGGATCTCCCCCGACGGGCGGCGGGCCGTCTGGCTCGGCTGGGACCACCCCCGGATGCCCTGGGACGGCACCGACGCCGTCCTCGCCGAGATCACCGGCGACGGCACCCTCAAGGACGCCAGGACCGTCGCCGGCGGCCCGGAGGAGTCGGTGCCGCAGGCCGACTGGGACGCCGCCGGCCGGCTCCTCTTCGCGAGCGACCGCACCGGCTGGTGGAACCTCTACCGCGCCGAGGTCGCCGCCGACGGCACCGTCGGCCCGGCCCGCGCCCTCTGCGCCCGCGACGAGGAGTTCGCCGGCCCCCTCTGGAAGACCGGACTCACCTGGTTCCAGGCGCTGGAGACCGGCCCGATCGCCGTCCTCCACGGACGCGGCGACGCCGTCCTCGGCATTCTCGACCCCGAGACCGGCGCCCTCGCCGACGCCCCCGGCCCCTGGACCGTCTGGGGCGCCACCCTCGCCGTCCACGGCACCCGCGTCCTCGGCGTCGCCGCCTCCCCCCGGCGCTTCGCCGAGGTCGTCGAACTCGACACCCGCACCGGCCGCACCCGCGTCGTCGGCTCCCCGCACCGCGACCCCGTCGATCCCGCCTACTACCCCGAGCCTGTCGCCCGCACCTTCACCGGCCCCGACGGCCGCGAGATCCACGCCCACGTCCACCCGCCGCGCAACCCCGCCGCGACCGGACCCGCCGGCGCGCTCCCGCCCTATGTGATCCGTGCCCACGGCGGACCCACCGGACGCTCCCCCCTCGTCCTCGACCTGGAGATCGCCTACTTCACCTCGCGCGGCATCGGCGCCGTCGAGGTCAACTACGGCGGCTCCACCGGCCACGGCCGCGCCTACCGCGAACGGCTCCGCGAGCAGTGGGGCGTCGTCGACGTCGAGGACTGCGCCGCCGTCGCCCGCGCCCTCGTCGCCGAGGGCACCGCCGACCCCGCCCGCCTCGCGATCCGCGGCGGCAGCGCCGGCGGCTGGACCACCGCCGCCTCCCTCGTCCAGACCGACGTCTACGCCTGCGGCACCATCCTCTACCCCGTCCTCGACCTTCAGGGCTGGGCCACCGACGAGACCCACGACTTCGAGTCCCGCTACCTCGACGGCCTCGTCGGCCGCCTCGACGAGGTCCCCGAACGGTACGCGGAACGCTCGCCGCTCGCCCACGTCGACCGGATCACCGCGCCCTTCCTGCTCCTCCAGGGCCTCGACGACGTCATCTGCCCGCCCGCCCAGGCCGAACGCCTCCTCGCCCGCGCCGCCGGCCGGGGCGTCCCGCACGCCTACCTCGCCTTCCCCGGCGAAGGCCACGGCTTCCGCGACGCCACCACCATGATCCGCGCCCTGGAGGCCGAACTCGCCCTCTACGCGCACGTCTTCGGCTTCGACCGGCCCGACGTCCCGGAGCTGGAGCTGCGCACATGACGGACCCCGTCCCCCCGCTCGCCCGCCCGGCCCGGCTGCGGCCCGGCGACCGGATCGCCGTCGTCGCCCCCTGCGGCCCCGTCCCGGAGGACCGGCTCCGGGCCGGCCTCGACGTGCTGCGCGGCTGGCGGCTCGAACCCGTCGTCGCCCCGCACGTCCTCGACGCCCACCCGGCCCTCGGCCACCTCGCCGGCACCGACCGCGCCCGCGCCCGCGACCTCACGGAGGCGTACGCCGACCCCGCCGTCGCCGCCGTCATCTGCGCGCGCGGCGGCTACGGCGCCCAGCGGATGGTGGACCTGGTCGACTGGGAGGCGATCCGCGCGGCCGGCCCCAAGCCCTTCATCGGCTACAGCGATGCCACCGTCCTGCACGAGGCGTTCGCCGTCCGCGCCGGGTTCGCCACCCTGCACGGCCCGATGATCGCGACCGCCGCGTTCCTCGGCGACCCGCGCACCCGCGACTCCCTGCGGGCGGCCCTCTTCGCGCCCGAGACGGTACGGACCCCGGCGACGGGGACCCCGCTGGTGCCGGGCCGCGCCGCCGGCGTCACCCTCGGCGGCTGCGCCAGCCTGCTCGCCGCCGACCTCGGCACCCCGCACGCCCGCCGCTCCGCCCGCGGCGGGCTGCTCCTCCTGGAGGACGTGGGGGAGGAGCCGTACCGCCTCGACCGGATCCTCACCCAGCTGCTGCGCTCCGGCTGGTTCGACGGCGTCGCCGGGATCGCCCTCGGCTCCTGGGAGGAGTGCGGGCCGTACGAGGAGGTCCGGGCGCTGCTCGCCGACCGGCTCGGCGGCCTGGGCGTGCCGGTCGTGGAGGGGATGGGCTTCGGCCACGACCCCGCCGCGCCGACCGTGCCGCTCGGTGTCCCCGCCGTCCTCGACGCCGACGCCGGCACGCTGACCGTCGACGTACCCGCCCTGCGCTGAAGGGGCCCGTGCCGAAGGGACCCCGCGAGCCGCGCGGGGGCGGGGCGGGGCGGGGCGGGCTACTCCGCGGCGAGGCGGCGCCGGTGCTCCGTCGCCTTGCTCTGGCTGGTCTCCAGGTGGTGCAGCGCCAGTTCCTCGACGCGCTCCACGTCCCGCGCCTCGATGGCCCGGAACAGCTCCTCGTGCTCGTCGGCGACGACCGCGAACTCGTCGTGCTGGCCGAGCAGCCAGCGCATCCGGCTGCGCAGGGTGCCCTCCAGCTCGGTCAGCAGCGCGTTGTCGGCGAGTTCGGTGACCGTCTCGTGGAAGTCGGCCGCGGACCGCCGCGCCTCGGCGCCGTCGCCGCGCTCGGCCGCCGCCCGCTCGGCGTCGAGGACGCTCCGCAGCTTGGCGAGGCCCGCGCGGGTGCGGCGCTGGGCGGCCAGCCGGAAGGCCAGGATCTCCAGGGCGGACCGGACCTCGACGAGGTCGGCGATGTCGGAGGCGGTGAACTCCCGCACCACCGCCCAGGTGCGCGGCCGGGGCGTCACCAGCCCCTCGTTGACCAGGTCCCGCAGCGCGTCGCGGACCGGCAGACGGCTCACGTCCAGCTCGGCGGCGATCTCCCGCTCCACCAGCCGGCTGCCGGGCGCCCGCGTCCCGTCGATGATCTGGTCGCGCAGGGTGCGCGTGATCCGCTCCGACTCGGGCCTGAACTCCTCAGCAGCTGTCATGGCGCCCATTGTTCCACCGGGGAGGACGGCGCCCGCCGCCCTCCCCGGGGCGGTCACAGCGCCGCGTACCCCGGGCGCACGACCTCGTCGATCAGCCGCCGGCGCTCGGGCAGCGGCAGGAACGCGGCCTCCAGGGCGGCGACCGTGAACTCCTCGAAGACCTCGGGGCCGTACCCGAAGGCGTCCGCCATGTGCTGGAACTCCTCGCTCATGGTGGTGCCGGAGACCAGCCGGTTGTCGGTGTTCAGGGTGATCGTGAAGCCGAGGCGGCGCAGCTCGTCGATCGGGTGGGAGCCGTAGTCCTTGGCGGCGCCGGTCTGCAGGTTGGAGGTCGGGCAGACCTCCAGGGCGATCCGGTTGTCGCGGACGTACGCGGCGAGCCGGCCGAGCGTGCCGTCCTCGGCGATGTCGTCGGTGATCCGCACGCCGTGCCCGATCCGCTCGGTGCCGCAGACCTGCACGGCCTCGTGGATCGACTCGGCGCCGACGGCCTCGCCGGCGTGGATGGTGAAGTGGCAGTTCTCCCGCTTCAGGTGCTGGAAGGCGGGGAGGTGGCGGGCCGGGGGGTTGCCGATCTCGCCGCCGGCGATGTCGAAGCCGGCCACGCCGTTGTCGCGGTGGGCGACGGTCAGCTCGGCGATCTCCAGCGAGCGGTCGGTGTGCCGCATGCCGGTGAGCAGCGCGCGGACGGTGATCCGGCCGCCGGTCCTGCGCTCGCCCTCGCGGAAGCCGTCGTTGACCGCCGCCACGACCTCGTCGAGGGTCAGCCCGCCCTCCAGGTGCTGCTCGGGGGCGTAGCGGACCTCGGCGTAGACGACCCCGTCGGCCGCCAGGTCCTCGGCGCACTCGGCCGCGATCCGCAGCAGCGCGTCCCGGGTCTGCATCACCGCGCAGGTGTGGGCGAAGGTCTCCAGGTAGCGCTCCAGGGAGCCGGAGTCGGCGGCGTCCCGGAACCAGACGGCGAGCGCGGCCGGGTCCTCGGTGGGCAGCGCGGTGTAGCCGCACTCCCGGGCCAGCTCGACGATGGTGGCGGGGCGGAGCCCGCCGTCGAGGTGGTCGTGGAGGACGGCCTTCGGGGCGCGGCGGATCCAGTCGGCGACGGCGGCTCGGACGGGCGTGGCAGGGTTGTCAGACAAGTGCATGGCGGGGAAGTGTACGTCATGACCCGCCCGGCGGGGAGGCCCCGCCCACCGGGGGCCGGCGGGGGCTCAGTGCGACTGGAGGACCGGCAGCGCGGGCGCGCCCGTCGGCAGCATGTGCTTGGCGGCCAGCACGGGCGTGTCCCCGACCCGTACCACCTGGGTGACCAGGACCGCGGCGGTGTCGGCGGGGCGGCCCAGCTGCTCGCCCCGGCGCCGGCCGAGGAGGGTCGCGGTGATCCCGCTGTGCGCGTGCAGCGCGACGTCGCGGGAGGCGTCGAGCAGGACCGCCAGCATCGAGGTGCCGCCGCCCCGCGGGGTGTCCTCGCAGGCCCGCAGCGCGGTCGCGAACGCCGGGTGGACGCGGTCCAGGACCTCGTCGGTCGCCGCCCACTCGTGGCACAGCGCGGCCGGCCCCGCCTCGCCGGCCAGCACCGACTCCCAGAACCGCAGCTCGGCGCGGGCCGGCGCGAGGAGGTGCTGGGTGGTGAAGTCGGTGGGCTCCTCCAGGGTGCGCACGAGGGCCCGGACGCGCGGGCCGGGGCCGCCGCCGACCAGCTCCTCCAGCGGGCGCACGTGCTCGAAGCCGCGGCGCGGCGGGCGGGCGTTCACCGTCCGGCCCACGCCCCGGCGCACGGTGACCAGCCCGTCCTCCTGGAGCAGCAGCAGCGCCTCGCGCAGCGCCGGCCGGCTCACCCCCAGCTCGGCGGCGAGCTTCGGCTCGGAGGGGAGCGTGGAGCCGGGCGGGTAGGTGCCGTCGTGGACGGCGTCCGCGATCCGCTCGTAGAGCGCCACCACCGGTCGCCGCCGGTGCCCGCTGAGCGCCACGGTCCCTCCTCGTTCCCGTCGTCCGGCCACCACCGTAGCCGCCCCTGGTTGTCTGACAAGTCACCCGGACGGCGTCGTCCACCGGCCCGCCCGCGTGCAGGTCCCCCCATTCTGGTCCCACGGGTACGCCGGTGACGGACGACGGAGGAGGGCCGGGCATGAGTCCCAAGGACACGGCGGGCACGAGGCGGGGGGAGAGGCTCGGAGCCGTCACCCCCGGACGGATCGCGATCGTGGTCGTCGCGGTCCTCCTGCTCGTCTTCATCTTCGAGAACACCCGCCAGGTGAAGATCCGGCTGCTCATCCCCGAGGTGACCATGCCGCTGTACCTCGCGCTGCTCGCCACCGCCCTGCTCGGCGGGCTCTGCGGCTGGTACGTCGCCCGGAGGGGCCCGAGGAGCGGCAGGTGAGGCGCGGCGCGCTGATCGGGGCGGGCGCGGCGCTCGCCGTCGCCGCCGTGGCGGCCGGCGCGGCCGGCGACCCGGCCGCCCGCCGGGTCCGGCCGCCGATGCCGGACTTCCTGGGCGGCGGCCTGTGGCGGGTCTTCACCCGCCTGGACCACCGCACCCGGCTCGACGTCCACGACGCCTCGGGCCGCGACCGCCGCGTGCTGTGGCCGCCGAGCTGGCGCGTCTGCACCCAGTACCCGGCCGCCGGCACCGGCCTCGACCGCCGTACGACGGTCATGATCGGCGTCCTCCGCAAGGGCGAACCCTGCCCGCCCCGCGTCACGACGGCCCGCCGCTGACAGCCGTCGGCCGGCCGCTTCCGGGCGGGGCGGAGGGCGGCTCGCGCTGCCCGCCGGCGCAGGCGCGTGCCCCCGCCGCCCCGGGCGCGGGCGCGCCCTCCGTCACCGCCCCTTGCGGTTGACCTTCATCGTGTCCAGGTCCGTCACCGTCGACTTCAGGCCCTGATAGCCGTGACCGAGCGCGGCGAGCGCCGCCTCGACGCGCTCCTCGGCCAGCGCGCCGGCCATCTCCTCGCCGTCCTCCGCGTCCGACGTGACGACCAGGCGGTACGAGAAGTGCTTGAGGGCCCGGTCGTACGTGAGCGAGCCCTCCTCGGTGAAGCGCATCGACGCCAGGCCGTGCTCCTCCACCTCGGCGAGCAGCCGCTCCCGGCTCTCGGGCGTCAGCCCGTCGAAGGTGCCCCGCACGATGACCCGGTAGGTGTGTGGCGTGCCCATCTGTCGTACTCCCGTGGTGCTCCCGGCGCCCGCCACCGCGGCGGACGACCCTCCACCCTAGGCCGGGCCCCGCCTCCGGCGCGCGCCCATTTCCGGTGGCCGAAAGCGCTGGTCACGCGGTCTGTTCACGGCGGTCCGGGGCGTGTTCCATGGGCGGATGACGACCGTACGACGTGCCGTGCTCACCCTGCCCGCGGCCCCGCTCGGCCCGGACGACCCGCTGCCCGTGCTCCGCGCGCCCGGCCCGCTGCCCGCCCCGGTCCGCGAGGGCGACGGCCGGGACCGCGCCGAGCGCACGCTCGACGCCCTCGTCCTGGAGAACGACCGGCTGCGCGTCACCGTGCTGCCGGGGCTCGGCGGCCGGGTCCACTCGCTCCACCACAAGCCCACCCGCCGCGAACTCCTCCACCGCGACCCCGAGTTCCCGCCCGTCGCATCCGCCCTCGACGGCATCTGGTTCGCGGGCGGCATCGCGTGGCCCGCCGGCGCCGCCGGCCACGGCGCCCTCTCCGGCGCGCCCGTGCACGCGGCGACCGTCCCGGCCCCCGACGGCACCCCGATGATCCGCCTGTGGGAGTGGGAGCGCCTGCACGGCCTGCCGGTCCAGGTCGACCTGTGGCTGCCCGAGGGCTCCGACTTCCTGTACGCCGGCGTCCGCGTCCGCAACCCGCACGAGCGGCCCGCGCCCGTCTCCTGGTGGCCCCACGCCGCCGTCCCCGAGCGCTGCCGGATCGGCCGGCGCTGGATCGCCGCGCTCGACGAGGACGGCACCGGCCTCGCCCGGACCTCCACGGACGCCCCGCCGGTCCGGGCCGGTCTCGCCGGCACCCCGCTCGAACTCCGCGCACTCGCCCCGGAGTCGGAGCTGAGCCGGCTGGAGGCGTACGGGCCGCTCGCCGCCGATCCCGGTACCGCTCCCGGCGCCGGCCGGGCGGCGGCCCGCGCGGCGGCCGAGCGCGCGCTCGACCTTGCCCTGCCGCGTACCGCCGTCGACGCCGCCCACACCGCCTGGCGCGAGCGGGCCGCCGACACCGACCCGGCACCGGACGCGGTCCTGGCGGCCGGTTCCGGCTGGGGCGCCCTCGACGTCCTGCGCGGCGGGCACGTCCTCCCCGGCACCCCCTTCCCGGCGTCGACGCTCGGCGCGGACCAGGAACCCTGGCGCGCCCTGCTGCGCACCGGCGTCCTGCCGCCGCCCGCGAAGGGCGCCGTGCCGCACCCGCCGCAGGTCGGGCCGGCCTGGCGGGACATGCTGGAGACGGCGCCCGCCGACCCGTCCACCGAGTACCACCTGGGCATCGCCCAGTGGCACGCCGGCGACCGGGCGCAGGCGGTCCGCAGCTGGGAGCGGGGCCTGGCCCGGGCGGAGGTCCGCTGGCCGCTGCTGTACTGCCTGGCCGTCGCCGACCGCGAGGAGGGGCACCGGGAGCGGGCCGCCCACCGCTTCGCCGAGGCGTGCGGGGAGCTGGACGGGACGGTCGACGGGCCGGCCGCCGGCACCGTGGCCGCCGCGCTGACCCGCGAGGCGGTCGACGCCCAGCTGGCGGCGGACCGGCCCGAGCGGGCCCGCGCCCTGTGGCGGGCCCTGCCGGAGGAGGTGCGGGCCCGGGGCGCGTTCCGGCTCCTGGAGGTGCGGGTCCTGCTCGCCGAAGGGCGGCCGGCCGAGGCCCGCGCCGTCTTCGACGCGGCCTTCGAGGTCCCCGGCCCCCGCGAGGGCGCCGAGCCCCCGGGCGACCTGTGGTCCAGGATCACGGGCGAACGGCGCCCGGAAGCCTAAGAGTTCCGTACGCGGTCCTGAGCGGAGGTCACGGCACCCGGCACAGGATCTCGCCGTGCGGGACCATGAACCAGGCGTCCTCCCGGGTGCCCCACGCGCGCCACGCCCCGGCGATCTCCGCCAGCTCGGCGCGGGAGGCGTGGCCGCCGCCGACCGCCCGGTCCGCGTAGGACGAGGCGGTCGTGCGGTCCGCCCAGAGGCCGCTCCACCAGGCCCGCTCCTCGGGTCCCGCGAAGGTCCAGACGCTGCCGGAGGCGGCGACGTCGGTGAACCCGGCCTCCCGGGCCCACGCGAACAGCCGCCGTCCGGCGTCCGGTTCGCCGCCGTTGGCGCGCGCCACCCGGCGGTACAGGTCCAGCCAGCCGTCCAGCCCGGGCTGTTCGGGGTACCAGGCGAAGGTGGCGTAGTCGCTGTCCCGGGCCGCCACGATCCCGCCCGGCCGGCACACCCGGCGCATCTCGCGCAGGGCCCGCACCGGGTCGCCCACGTGCTGGAGCACCTGGTGGGCGTGGACCACGTCGAAGGAGTCGTCGGGGAAGTCCAGGGCGTGCACGTCGGCGACGGCGAACTCGACGTTGTACAGGCCCCGTTCGGCCGCCGCGGCGCGCGCCTTGCCGAGCACGTCCTCGGCGTTGTCGACACCGGTGACCCGGCCCGGGGCGACCAGCGCGGCCAGGTCGGCGGTGATGGTGCCGGGCCCGCACCCCACGTCCAGCACGTCCAGTCCCGGGCGCAGTTCGCCCAGCAGGTAGGCCGCCGAGTTGGCGGCGGTGCGCCAGGTGTGCGAGCGGAGGACCGACTCGTGGTGGCCGTGGGTGTAGACGGCGGTCTCGCGGGCCTGGGGCCCCTCGGAGGCGTGCGACATGGAACCGGCTCCCTCGGTGTGGGTCACGGGTCTCCACCGTAGAGCCATCTGACGCATGGTGAGACGGACGTCTCGCGATGCGGACGAGCCGCGAGATCCGGACAGGGAAAAGTCTGGACTGGAGTTGGTTTCTAGAAGCGACTTCTATATCTTTTCCTCCGGGGGGAACGCGCGACGGGGGCGCGTACCCGCGACGGCGGCCCGGACCATCGGGGGAATCCGGGCCGCCGCCGCGCACGCAAGCCTCCGGCCGCGCCGATCCGCGCCCTCACCCGCCACTCCGGGCCTCACCCGACTCCGGGCCCTCACTGCACTCCGGGCCCTCACCCGTCACTCCCGCGCCCGTCCCCGCCGGACCGCCGCCCTGTGACAGCCTCGTGAACGCCCGTCCGGAAACCGGTCCCCGCCGCCTCGCGCACCCCTACGATCGGCCCGCCGCCGTCCGGCGGCCCGACCCGCGACCGTGCCGAGGAGTCCCGTGCCGCATCCGCCCGTGCCGCAGCCCGCGCCCGTCCGCCGTACGCTCCTGAAGACCCTCGCCGCCGTCCCGGCCGCGGTCGCGCTCGGCGGCTCCGCCACCCCGGCGTCCGCCGCCGCACCCACAGAGGGACCCGCCGCCCCGCCCGCCGCCGCCGGATCCACCGCCCCCGGCATCGTCAAGCCGCTGCCCGAGGCGCACTTCACCGTCCGCGGCACCAACGCCGAGGCCCGCTTCGACGCGCTCGGCGACACCGGCCTCCTCACCCCCGCCGACCGCTTCTTCGTCCGCAACCACACCACCACCCCCGTCCTCGACGCCCGCGACTGGCGCCTCACCCTCTGGGGCGACGGACTGCACGGCCGCGCGCCCGTCCACCTCACCTACGGGCAGCTGCGCGACCTGCCCGCCGTCACCCGGACGGCCCTCGTCGAGTGCGCCGGGAACGGCCGCAGCCTCTACGCCACCCAGCAGGGCCAGTCCGTCTCCGGCACGCCCTGGACCCTCGGCGCCGTCGGCGCCGCCCGCTGGCGCGGCGCCCGCCTCGGCGACGTGCTGCGCCGCGCCGGACTCGCGGGCGACGCCGTCGACCTGCTGCCGCGCGGCCTCGACGACCCGTACGTCTCCGGCGGCACCGACTTCGGCCGGGTCCGCCGCCCGCTGCCGGTCGCCAAGGCGCTGGACGACGTGATCCTCGCGTACGAGATGAACGGCGAGCCCCTGCCGTACGACCACGGGCACCCCGTCCGGCTCATCGTGCCCGACTGGGTCGGCATCGCCTCGATCAAGTGGCTCGGCGACATCGAGGTCTCCACCCGCCCGCTCAGCAGCCCCTGGTCCACCGACTGGTACCGGCTGCTCGGCGAGGCCCACCCGCCCGGCGGCAGCGCCCCGCTCACCCGGCAGACCCTCAAGTCCGCCTTCCACCTGCCCTTCGGCGCCACCCTGGAGGCCGGCCGCGTCCACCGGCTGACCGGCCGCGCCTGGTCCGCGCACGCGCCCGTCCGCTCCGTCGACGTCTCCACCGACGGCGGCGCCCGCTGGCGGCCCGCGCGCCTCCACGACGGCCCCCGGCGCGGCGGCTGGGTCCGCTGGTCGGTCCTCTGGCGGCCGGAGCGCACCGGGCCCGTCACCCTGCTGTCCCGCACCACCGACGCCGCCGGGAACACCCAGCCCGACCGGGCCGTGCACAACACCCAGGGGTACCTCTTCGACGCCGTGGTCCGGCACCCGGTCGCGACGGCATGAGCGCTCACTTATAAAGGGGCTCGGGGACGCCGTGCCCGGCGCCCCCGTGCGCTCAGGAGGTGCGGGACATGCGGGAGACGGCTCCGGAAGGCCGCGGCCCGGTGCGCTACGGGCCGCCCGCGCCCGCGAGCGGGCGGCCCGTCCCGCCGGTGCTCGCCGCCCTCCTCGCGGCCGCCGCCGGCCGGACCGAACCGGAACCGCCCGGCGCCGGCCCGGTCCTGCGCGAGGCCGCCGCGGGCTACTGGTGGCGGCGCGGCCTGCGCGGCCACGCCGAGGACTCCCTCGCCGCCCCCGGCGCGCCCGCCCTGCTCCTCGCGCTGCTGGCCGCCCACGGCGGCGACGTGCTGCTGCCCCGGCCCTGCCCCGCCTGGTGGACGCCGCAGATCCGGCTCCTGGGCCGGCCCGCGTACCACGTCCCCACCACCGCCGAGGCGGGCGGCGTCCCCGACCCGTACGCCCTCCTGGAGACCGTCCGCCGGGTCCGCGCCGAGGGCGGCGACCCGCGGGTGCTGCTCCTGTCCGTCGCCGACGACCCCACCGCCACCGTCGCCCCGCCCGAACTCGTCCGGGAGAGCTGCGAGGCCGCCGTCGCCGAGGGCCTGCACGTGATCAGCGACGAGACCTGGCGCGACACCCTCCACCAGCCGCGCGAGACGGTCCTCGTCAGCCCCGCCGAGATGTGCCCCGACGACGTCACCGTCCTCGCCGACCTCGCCGGCGGCGGCCTCGTCCCCGCCTCCTGGCCCTGCGCGATCGCCCGCTTCCCGCCCACCGGCCCGTCCCGCGCCGACCGGTACGGCGACCCCCGCGCCCGCGCCCTCGACGTGCTCACCGCCCTCGGCGCGGTGCTGCCGGCACCCGTCGCCCCGGCCGTCGCGCACGCCCTCGACGAGCCCGAGGACGTCTCCGTACCGGCCCTGCGCGCCGCCGCCGTCCACGGCCGGCTCGCCGCCGCCGCGCACCGCGCCGTCCTCGCCGCCGGCGCCGTCGCCCGGCCGCCGCGGGCCGGCCGCCACCTCTACGCCGACTTCGGGCCGCTCCGGCCCGCCCTCGCCGCCCGCGGCGTCACCGACTCGATGGAACTGGAGCAGTACCTCACCGACCGCCTCGGCCGGCCCGTCCCCGGCGGCCACCGCTTCGGCGACGAGCTCGGCGCGCTGCGCGTCCGCCTCGACACCGGGCCGCTGCTCGGCGCCACCCCGCCGGAGCGCGCCGAGACCCTCGCCGCCCGCGCCCCCGAGACCCTGCCCCAGCTGGCCCGCGCCCTGGCCCGCCTGGCCGCCGCCCTCGGCGACCTCACCACCGAGCCCGCGTCCCCCCGGCCCGCCGCCGGCCACCAGCCCCCCACCGCGCAGAACGGAGCCCGCAGATGACCGAACGCACGGCCCGTACCGCCCCGGGCGCCGAGGCGCCGCGCCGGCCCGCGTCCGCCGCGCTGCCCACCTCCGTGCTCCAGCCGCTGGGCCGGCTCGGCCGCGGGTGGCCGCGCAGCTTCGCCGACCGGCTCACCGCGCCGCTGCCCGGCGTCCGCGCCTTCGCCCGGCTCGCCCGCGAGGGCGCCGTACGGCCCCGGCGCGAAGGCCTGCGGGACGTGCCGCTGCTGCCCTTCGCGCCCGGCCCGCTGCCGCCCGCCGGACCCCGCACCGTCGCCGTGACCTGGGCCGGGCACGCCAGCTGGGTCGTCCGCATCGGCGGCCTCACCGTACTCACCGACCCGGTCTGGTCCCGCCGCATCCTGGGCACCCCCGCCCGGCTCACCCCGGTCGGCGTCCGCTGGGAGGACCTGCCGCCGGTCGACGCGGTCGTCATCAGCCACAACCACTTCGACCACCTCGACGCCCCCACCCTGCGGCGCCTCCCGCGCGCCACCCCGGTGCTCGTCCCCGCCGGTCTCGGCCGCTGGTTCGTCCGCCGCGGCTTCACCCGCGTCACCGAGCTCGACTGGTGGGAGGCGGTCGAACTCGGCGGCGTCCGCTTCGACTTCGTCCCCGCCCACCACTGGTCCAAGCGGACCCTCCTCGACACCTGCCGGTCGCTGTGGGGCGGGTGGGTGCTGACCGACGCCGCCGGCCACCGGGTGTACTTCGCCGGGGACACCGGCTACGGCCACTGGTTCGCCGAGATCGGCCGCCGGCACCCCGGCATCGACCTGGCGCTCCTGCCCATCGGCGCCTACGACCCCCGCTGGTGGCTCCGCGACGTCCACACCGACCCGGAGGAGGCCGTCCGCGCCCACCAGGACCTGGGCGCCCGCCGGATGGCCCCCATGCACTGGGCCACCTTCGTCCTCTCCTCCGAACCCGTCCTCGAACCCCTCACCCGCGTCCGGGCCGCCTGGGAGCGCGCCGGCCTGCCGCGCGCCGACCTGTGGGACCTGCCGGTCGGCGGCTCACGCGTCCTCGTGCCGTAGCGCGCCGCCGCGCTCGCCCCGGCCGCCGCCCCGGATCCGCCGCCACACCGCCGGCACCGCGCCGACCAGCAGCGTCAGGCCGACCGCCGCGACCACGCCCTGCCACGGCTCCGGGAAGAGCGAGCCGCCGAGCACGCCGATCAGCTGGTACGTCGCCGCCCAGGCCAGACAGGCCGCCGCGTCGCCGCGGGCGAACCGGCGCAGCGGCATCCGGGCCAGCAGGCAGGCCAGCATCACCGGGATCCGGCCGGCCGGGACCAGCCGGGACAGCACCAGCACGGACACCTGGTGGGTGTCGAGGCGTGCCTGCGCGTGCGCCAGCCGCTCCGGCGCCGCCCGCGAGCGGAGCGCCGCCAGCCAGCGCGAGCCGTTCCGGGACTGCACCCCGCGCTGCCCCAGCCAGTACAGCGCCAGGTCGCCGAGGAACGCGGCGAGCGAGGCCAGCAGGAAGACGAAGAGCAGCGAGAACGGCGACGACTGGTGGAAGGCGACCACGGCCGCCGAGCTGACGATCGCCCCCGTCGGCACCACCGGCACCAGCGCGCCCAGCGACACCAGCAGGAACAGCGACGGATAGCCGACGGCCTGCTGTGTCGACTCCGGCGGCAGGTCGCCGACGGCGGCGAGCAGCCCACCGGTCACCGGGCGACCTCCGGCCGCACCCGCTCGCCGTGCGCGAGCCGGTGCACCGCGACCTTCGGCGCCAGCCGGGCCGCCTGCCGGACGAACTCGTCGCCCGGCGCGTGGAACTCGTGCGGCCGGACGCCGTCCAGGCCGATCGGCCAGTAGGTCCCGTAGTGCACGGGCACCGCCGCGGCGGGGGAGAGCGCCGCCAGCGCCTCCGCCGCGCGCCCCGCGTCCAGGTGGCCCTGCCCCAGGAACGGGCCCCAGCCGCCGACCGGCAGCAGGGCCACGTCCACCGGCCCCACCGCCTCCGCCATGCCGTCGAACAGCCCGGTGTCGCCGGCGAAGTACGTCCGCGCCCCGCCCTCGACGACGTACCCGAGGGCGGGGGAGCGGCGCGGGCCGAACGGCAGCCGCCGCCCGTCGTGCAGCGCCGGCACGGCCCGTACCGTCACGCCCTCCACCGTCACCGCGTCGCCGGCCGCCATCTCCGTCAGCCGCAGCCCGCCCGCGGCGAGCCGCCGCAGCCCCGGCACGGCGTCGGGCGCGCCGCGCGGCACCAGCAGCCGGGTGCCGGGCGCGAGCCGGGCCAGCGACGGCAGGTGCAGGTGGTCGGCGTGCAGATGGGAGACGAGGACCGCCTCCGCGACGGCCGCCCCGGGCGGCGGCGGGGCGCCGCGGCGGCGGCGCAGATGGGCGAGGCGCCGCGCGAACAGCGGGTCGGTGAGGAACCGGACCCCGGAGTCCTCGACCGTGCAGGTCGCGTGCCCCCACCAGGTGACCTCCACCGGCATGCCGTCCTTCCGTCGCCCGTTCGCTCCCTGCCGTCGAGAGTAGAGGCCCGGCGGGCCTCCCGTGCGGCACCGCGGGGCAGTAGGGTCGGCCCATGAACGACGTCCGGGTCGCGGCGATCGCCAGCCTCACCCCGCTCGAAGAACTCGATTCCCACCCCTTCCTCGTCGACACCCGCGGCCAGTACGCGATGTGCGCCCGCTGGGCCGTCGAACGGGGGTACGTCCTCACCCGCCAGCTGCTCTTCTACGGCGTCCGGCCCGACCACGCCGAACTGTGGGCCGACGTCGAGTCCGGCGACGTCGACCTGTTCGTCGCCGCGAACGAGGGCGTCCTGGCCCGCGCCGTGACCTCGGTGCCCGCCTTCCGCGAGGAGTGCGCCCGCCGGGGCGTCCGGGTGGAGACGGCCGACGCGCCGCCGCCCGCCTACGACTCCGCCGCGCGGGCGGCCGTCCACCGGCGGCTGTCCATGCCGACGGCGGGCTACGACGGCTCCTGACGCTCCCGCGCGCGGCCCCGTCCGACGTGCCTTCCGCCGCACATGGGTAGGTGTGTCAGGGTAGGGGGACGCGTGGGTGAAAGGTGACGTGCGGCGTGGGCGACGGGCGTAGGGGCGGTGCCGAGCGCTGGCGCACCGCGGGGCGGACGGCCGTCCGGGTGCTGACCGTGTGGGCCGTGTCGACGCTGACGCTGCTGGCGCTGGCCGGGCTGCTGCCGGACTTCCAGCTGCAGTCCGCCGACGGCGACACCCTGACCCGTACCGCCCTCACCGCCGCGTCGGCGGCCGGCGCGTTCGGTGTGCTGACCGCGCTCGTCTGGCCCGTGGTGGTCCGCGCGCTGCTGCTCGTCCCCGCGCTCGTCCTCGGGCTGCTGGTCTTCTTCCTGAACGGCTCGCTGCTGCTGGTCGCGCTCTGGCTGATCCCGGACGGGCGGGGCGCCGCCGACCCGGAGACGGCCGTCGTCGTCGCGGCCGTGATGTCGGCGGTGGCGTCCGCGACGTCCACCGCGCTCGCCGTGCGGGACGACGAGGCGTACCGCCGCCGGCTCTACCGGCTGACCGGCCGCACCCGGCCCCGCGACCCCCGGACCGTCCCGGCGCCGCCGCCCGGCACGGTCTTCCTCCAGCTCGACGGCGTCGGCCACGACGTGCTGCGGGACGCCGTCGCCGCCGGTCTGATGCCGACGGTGGCGGCCTGGCTGGAGGCCGGGCACCGGCTCGTCCCGTGGCGCACCGACTGGTCGAGCCAGACCGGCGCCAGCCAGCTCGGCATCCTGCACGGCAGCAACGAGGACGTGCCGGCCTTCCGCTGGTACGAGAAGGACACCGGCCGGGTGATGGTCTCCAACCGGCCGGCCAGCGCGGTGGAGCTCCAGCGCCGGGCGGTCCGCCGCACCGGCGACGGCGGGCTGCTCACCCTGGACGGCGCCTCCCGGGGCAACCTGTTCAGCGGCGGCGCCGACGAGGTGGCGCTGGTGCTAACGGTGGCCGCCCGGCGGGGCCGCAGGAACCGCTCGCGGGTGGGCTACTTCGCGTACTTCTCCGACCCGGCCAACGCCGTCCGCACCGCCGGCTCCTTCGTCAGCGAGGTGGCGCGCGAGCTCGCCCAGTCGACGCGGGCCCGGCTGCGCCGCGAGACGCCCCGGATCCGGCGCGGCGGCGCCTATCCCTTCGTGCGCGCCTTCGCCACGGTGATCGAGCGGGACGTGGTCGTCGCCGCCGTGCTGGGCGACGTGCTGGCGGGCCGGACCGCCGTCTACGCGGACCTGGTGGCGTACGACGAGGTGGCCCACCACTCGGGGCCGCGCGGGCGCGACACGGACCAGGTGCTGCGCCGGCTCGACCGCTCGGTCGGGCTGATCGCCCGGGTCGCCGAGCACGCGCCGCGGCCGTACCGGATCGTGCTCCTCTCCGACCACGGGCAGAGCCCGGGGGAGACCTTCGCGGGGGCGTACGGGCTGACGCTGAAGGACCTGGTCCGGGCGGGCTGCGGGCTGCCGGTGCCGCGCCGGGTGGGCCGGACCCGGAGCGGCGCGGAGGCCCGCGACGCGGCCCGGGAGGCGCTGCGCAGCGCCCTGCACCGGCCGGTGGAGACCGGCGAGGAGGCGGGGGAGGAGCTGCCGGCCCGGCGCTCGGAGCCGGTGGTGCTCGCGTCGGGGAACCTGGGCCTGATCTCCTTCCCGGACGTGCCGCGCCGGATGACGAAGGAGGAGATCGACCGGCGCCACCCGGCGCTGCTGCGGACGCTGGCGCAGCACCCCGGGATCGGCTTCCTGCTGGTGGCGAGCGCCGCGCACGGGGCGGTGGTGCTGGCCGCCGACGGGGTGGAGGTGCCGGTGGCGGAGCTGGCGGACGACGGGCCGCTGGCGGTCTTCGGGCCGGGCGCGGCCGACGCGGTCCGGCGGACGAACGGCTTCCCGCACGTGGCCGACGTGATGGTCAACTCGATGTACGACCCGGAGACCGGGACGGTGCACGCCTTCGAGGAGCAGATCGGCTCGCACGGCGGTCTCGGCGGCGAGCAGGGCCGTCCCTTCCTGCTGTCCCCGCCGGAGCTGTCGCCGCCGGTCGCGGAGGGCGAGGAGCTGGTGGGCGCGGAGCGGGTGCACCGGGTGCTGCGCCGCTGGCTCCGGGAGGGCGACGGGCCGCAGGTGCCGGTGGACGCCGTGGCGGGGGCTCCGGAGATTTCCCCGTCCGGAGCAGAAGCGGAATCAGTTCTTCCGGCAGAGGGGCCGGTCCTGCCGGACAAAAACCACTGATTTGGACGGGTGTTCGCCATCGCCCACCATGGTCCGGTTCCGGACGATCCGGACTGCACGACGGAAGGCGCACCACCCCATGAGCACGGCCCCCACGGCCCCGGCAGCTCCCACGGCCCTCGCGGGCCCCGTGACTCCCGAGGACCCCACCGCTCCCGCCACCCCCGCCGACCCGCACGGCGGGACCGGCCGGCGGCACGTCCGGCGCTTCGGCCTGCCCGTCGCCACCGCCCTGGTCATGGGCAACATCATCGGCGGCGGCATCTTCCTCCTCCCCGCCTCCGTCGCCCCCTTCGGCACCATCAGCCTGGTCGCCTTCGGCGTCCTCACCGCCGGCGCCCTCGCCCTCGCCCTCGTCTTCGGGAAGCTCGCCCGCCGCCACCCGGTCACCGGCGGCCCGTACGTCTACGCCCGCGCCGCCTTCGGCGACTTCGCCGGCTTCCTCTCCGCCTGGTCGTACTGGATCACCGCCTGGGTCTCCAACGCGGCCCTCGCCGTCGCCGCCGTCGGCTACCTCGACGTCCTCGTGCCCCTGCACGACTCCAAGGCCGCCACCATCGCCGCCGCCCTCGCCCTCCAGTGGCTGCCCGCCGCCGCCAACCTCGCCGGCACCCGGTACGTCGGCGCCGTCCAGCTCGTCGCCACCGTGCTCAAGTTCGTCCCGCTGCTGCTGGTCGCCGTCGGCGGGTTCTTCTTCTTCGACAGCGCCAACCTCGGCCCCTTCCGGGCCGGCGACGAGAGCGCCCTCGGCGCGGTCTCCGCCTCCGCCGCGATCCTGCTCTTCAGCTACCTCGGCGTCGAGTCCGCCGCCGTCAGCGCCGGCGAGGTCCGCGACCCGCGCCGCAACGTCGGCCGCGCGACCGTCCTCGGCACCCTCGGCGCCGCCGCGCTCTACCTGCTCACCATGGTCTCCGTCTTCGGCACCGTCCCGCACGACCGGCTCGTCGACTCCAGCGCCCCCTTCGCCGACGCCGTCAACCTGATGTTCGGCGGCACCTGGGGCGGCGCCGCCGTCGCCTGCATGGCCCTCGTCTCCATGGTCGGCGCCCTCAACGGCTGGACCCTGCTCAGCGCCCAGACCCCGTACGCCGCCGCCCGCGACGGCCTCTTCCCGCAGGTCTTCACCGTCAAGCGGCGCGGCGTGCCCACCGCCGGCGTCGTCGTGACCGTCGTCCTCGCCTCGCTGCTGACCGTGTACAACTACACCGCCGGCCCCAGCGGCGTCTTCGAGGTCCTGGTCCTCGTCACCACCTTCACCGCCACCGTCCCGTACCTGCTCTCCTCCGCCGCCCAGATCTACTTCCTCATCTCCGGGCAGGCGGACCGGGTCCAGCGGTCCCGGCTCGTCCGCGACACCGTCCTCGCGCTCGCCGCCGCCGGCTTCTCCCTCTGGCTCGTCGCCGGCTCCGGCTACGCCGCCGTCTACCAGGGCGTCCTCTTCCTCTTCGCCGGCGTCCTCGTCCACGCCTGGATGTCCGCCCGCAAGCGCGCCGCCGCCGGCGCCGCCGAGGCGGTGAATCCGGCCCCCGAGGCGTAGTCCAGGAGGGCGGATCTCCCGCCCGGGCGGAGCGCCGGCCGGGCGGGCGGGGCAGTACGGATCACCGTGAGCCCCGCACCACCGACGCCCCGCGCGCCCGCCACCCCGGCGGGCCGCCCGGCACGCGCCCGGCGGCTCCTGCTCCTGCTCTGCGGCCTGCTCCTGGTCGTCACCGGCCTCGCCGCCGGTACCGGCGCGAGCGCCGCCGCCCCCGCCGAACCCCGGCCGGCCGGCGCGCCCGCCGCCCCCGACCCGGCCGGCGAGACCCACGAACCGGGCCCCGCCGAAGCCGGGCTCCCCGGCCGCGCCCGGCGCCGCCGCACCCGCGTCCGCCCCCCTCCCCGTCAACGACCGCTTCCTGGAGGTCCTGAACCGCCTCAGCGAGCGCTCCGTCGTGGACTACTACAACC
>JOFO01000040.1 GCA_000721275.1 Microtetraspora glauca
GATGGAGTCCTTGCCGCCGGAGAACAGGATCACCGGCCGCTCGAACTCGCCCGCCACCTCACGGAAGATGTGCACGGCCTCCGACTCCAGCGAGTCGAGATGGCGGAGGCGGGGCACCGTGCGCGATCGGGTCGCCCTCATGCCACGAACCGCTTCTCCGTGAGCAGGTCCACCAGTTGGGCGGCCGACGCCTCGGGCGTCTGCCGGACCGTCGGGATGACGAGGTCGGGGCGGCCGGGGACCTCGTACGGGTCGTCGACGCCCGTGAGGCCGGTCATCCCGCCCGCCCGCCGGCGGGCGTACAGGCCCTTCACGTCGCGCTCCGCGCAGACCTCGACGGGCGTGGCCACGTGGACCTCCAGGAAGGCCGTGTCGCTGTCGGCGTGCCGCTGCCGCAGCGCGTCCCGGCTGTCCGCATAGGGGGCGACGACCGGGAGGAGGGCGATCACGCCGTTGCGGGCGAGGACTTCGGCCATCAGCCCGATGCGCCGCAGGTTCTCGTGGCGGTCCTCGCGGGAGAAGCCGAGCCCCGCCGACAGGGTCCGCCGCATCGCGTCGCCGTCCAGGACCTCGACGCGGCGTCCCGCGGCCCGCAGTCTCCCGGCGGCCAGGAACGCGATGGTCGTCTTGCCGGCACTGGGCAGACCGGTCAGCAGGACGGTCACGCCGCAGTCACACGATCCAGGACTCGCCACCATGGTCGGTCGGACCTCCTCTGTCGATGCGATGGTCGATGGGATGGGAACACGTCACGACACCTGAAATACTCGGCACATGACGACAACTCACGAACTCCACACTGCACTCGGACCCTACGTCGGCCACCTGGGCCTCCGGTTCGAGGAGGTCGGACCGGACAGGGTGGTGGCGTACTGGTCCGCCCGTGACGACCTGATGCAGCCTCACGGGATACTGCACGGCGGGGTGCACTGCGCGGTGGTCGAGTCGGTGGCCAGTGTGGCCGCCGACCGCTGGCTGGGGGACCGGGGCACCGTCGTCGGGGTCAGCAACAGCACGGACTTCTTCGCCCCGGTGACCGCGGCCAACGGGCGCCTGACCTCGACGGCGGTCCCGGTCCACCGGGGCGCCACCCAGCAGGTCTGGGCGGTGGAGACGGTGGACGCCGCGGGCGGCCTGGTCGCCCGCGGGCAGGTCCGCCTGCAGAACCTGCGCTGACCCCCGCCCGGCGGGCCGCGCGGTCCTCACGCCTGCCAGCTGTGCGGCGCCCGGAAGACCGGAGGCGGCACCGGGCGCCGCCGGCCGGCGGCGGAAGCGCCGGAAGAGGGCCCCTCCTGCCGCCGGGCCGCCGCGCACGCCAGCAGCAGCGTGACGAGCGCGGCCAGCTCCTCGGGTTCGGCCCGGCCCTTCTCGATCCGGAACAGTCCGCCGGGACCCTCCTGACCGGACAGGGCTCAGACCTTGTCGGCGGCCGGGGCGCGGACCCCCGTGCGGGCGTCGCGCGGACGGCTCCACCAGCGCATCGCGGGGCGCTCCACCAGCACGTACAGCAGCCAGGCGAGCACCAGGCTGACGGCGATCGTCAGACCCGCGAGGCCGAGCACCTCCGGCCAGGTGGCGGGGGCCGGGGGTCTGCCGGTCAGGGCGGGGGAGGAGCGGCCGATCCAGCCGTACACCACCACCAGCCAGTGCACCAGGTACAGGGCGAAGGAGATCTCGCCCAGGAACACCATGGTGCGGCTCCCGAGCCAGGTTCTGCCGGTGGGGCTCGCGACGTCGGACGCCGCCGCGGACGCGATCATGAAGGCGAGCGGCAGGGCGGTGAGCGCGACGAAGCCCAGCTCGTTCGGCAGCTTCCCCTCGGCGACGAACGGCACCAGGGGGAACAGCAGGGCCACGGGGAGCGGCAGCCGGATCCACCGTCCGTTCGCGACGATCAGCGCCGTCACGATGCCGAGGACGAACTCCAGCATCCGCACCGGCGGGAAGAACGTCATGAACCACATCGAGTACCAGTTCTGCTGGGTGCCCGGGTGGATGCCGCCGGACGCCGGCAGCCAGGAGGCCACCAGCGGCACCGCCCAGATCGCGGCGTACACCGCGAAGAACGCCGGCCACAGCCGGGCGGCGGGGATCCGGCGGAGCAGCCGCAGCAGCCACGGGAACGACAGGTAGAACAGCAGCTCGCAGGAGAGCGACCAGGTGGGGGTGTTCGACCACAGGTTGAACTGCAGCTTCATGTCGGGGATCCAGGTCTGCACCAGGAGCAGCGTGGCCCCGGCGTCCCGGCCCGTCAGCGCGTGTCCCGCCCCCGCCGCGAGCAGCAGCGCGGCGAGGAACGTCACCAGGTGGTTCGGGTAGATCTTGAAGAACCGGCGGCGCCAGAACCGCCCCACGGGGTCGTCGTCCCGGGCGACCCAGGTCAGCACGAAGCCGCTCAGGATGAAGAAGAAGGACACCCCGAAGGCGCCGGCCTCGTAGAAGAGCCGCATCACGAAGACCTCGTCGGGCGCCACCCGCGGCAGCAGGTTGACCCCGACGTGCGAGAGCACGACCAGGAACGCGGCGAAGAAGCGCAGCCCGGTCAGGGACGGCAGCCGTCCGGGGCGCGGCGGGAGGGCGGCGGCCGCGGGCGCCGGCGCCGGGGCGGGTCTCTGGATCGTCATCGGGCGGCTCCGTCCGGCTCCGCGCCGGACGCGTCGGCCGGGGAACCGGACGCGGCGCCGGCCGGGGGGAGTTCGCCGGCCAGCGCGCGGACGACGGTCGACCGGTAGAAGGTGCGGACCGGGATCCGCAGGCCCCGTTCCTCCTCGATCAGGTCGATCACCTCCATGGCGGCCAGCGAGGTGCCGCCGAGCGCGAAGAAGTCGTCGTCGGGGTGCACCTCCCGCTCCAGCCGGAGCACCCGCTGGAAGACGTGCTGCACGTAGCGGACGCGGTCCTCGTCGTGGACCGGGGTGGAGCTCGCCATCGTCATCACCTCGTGGTCGGACCGGCGCTGGGCGCGCCGGAGGTTCGGTCGTGTTCGGTCGGACGGCCGTCCGCCGCGGTCGCGCGGCGGACGGCGGGTTTGCGGGAGGCGAGGCGCCGGGCCGCCGTCACCACGGCACCGGTGTCGACGCCCAGTTCCTCCAGCGCGGCGCGCTGGCCTGCCACCCGGACGCCGGGCCGGCCGCGTACCGCCAACCGCGCGATCGGCAGCGCGAGTTCGGCGGAGACCACCTCGGCGACCGCGTCGCCCAGGCCGCCCTGCGGCCGGTGCTCCTCCACGGTCACCACGCCGGCCCGGCCGCGGCACGCGTCCAGCAGGCCCGCGCGGTCCAGCGGGTGCAGCGTGTGCAGGTCGACGACCTGCGCCCCGACGCCGTCCGCGGCCAGTTCCGCGGCGGCCTCCAGCGCGAACAGCAGGGGCAGCGGGCCCGCCGCCACCACCGTGACGTCCGCGCCCGCGCGCAGCACCCGGACCCGGCCGAGCCGGAACTCCGGCGCGGGTCCCGGCGGCAGCGGGGTGGCCGAGCGGCCCAGCCGCAGGTATCCGGGGCCGGGGAGCTCGTGCAGCTGGCGGGTGGCGGCGCCGATCTGGCGGGCGTCGCCGGGCACGACGACGGCGAGGTCGGCCAGGGCCCGGGTCACCGCCAGGTCCTCCAGGGCGAAGTGGCTGGTGCCGAAGTGCGCGGCGGCCAGCCCGCCGTGGGTGGCGACCACCCGGACCGGCAGCGCGTTGCCGACCACGTCCAGCTTCAGGAACTCGCCGGCGCGCATCGTCGCGAAGGTGGCCATCGTGTGCACGTACGGGACGAAGCCGCGGCGGGCGAGGCCGGCGGCGACCGTCATCAGGTTCGCCTCGGCGATGCCGACGTTGACGTAGCGGTCCGGGAACCGTTTGCCGAAGGTGTTCTCCAGGCCGCCGGTGTCGGAGTCCAGGCAGATCACCCGGGGGTCGGCGTCGGCCAGCTCCAGCAGGGCCTCGCGGTACGCGGTCCGCGGGTCCGGCCCGAGGACCGGCTCCCCGGACGGCACGGCGGGGGCGTCGTCCGGCGCGGACGGGCCGGCGGGGGCGCGGTTCACGCGGCACCTCCCGCGGCCGGGCGGTCGAGCGCGGCCAGGGCCCTGCGGACCAGTTCGGGCCTGAGCCTGGCGTAGTGCCCGGACACCTTGCCCTCCAGGAACGGGACCCCGCGGCCCTTGACGGTACGGGCGATCACCGCGACCGGACCGGACGCGGACGGCCGCAGCGCCTCGTCCAGCGCGGTGAGGTCGTGCCCGTCGACGACGCGCGCCTCCCAGCCGAAGGCGGCGAACTTGGCGTCCAGGGGTTCCAGACCCACGCACTCCTCCGTACCGCCGGTGATCTGCAGTCCGTTGCGGTCGACCGCCGCCACCAGGCCGGGCAGCGCGCGGTGCCCGGCGAGCAGGGCGGCCTCCCAGATGCTCCCCTCCTGGAGCTCGCCGTCGCCGAGCAGGGCGTACACGTGCCGGTCCCCGCCGCGCAGCGACTCCGCCAGGGCCAGCCCCACCGCGAGCCCCAGCCCGTGCCCCAGCGAACCGGTGGCGAACTCGACGCCCGGCAGGTCGTGCGACGGATGCCCGAAGAGCCTGCTGCCGGGCCGGGTGTACTCCTCCAGTTCCTCCTCCGGCAGCCGGCCGAGCTGCGCGAGCACGCTGTACAGCGCGGGCGCCGCGTGGCCCTTGCTCAGCACGAACGCGTCGCCCGGGCGCAGCCGCCGGGCGTGCAGGACGGCCATCAGATCGGCGCAGGACAGACTGCCGCCGACGTGCGCCCCCTCGGGGCCGCCCGCCATCCGGATCGTGTCGCGGCGGATCCGGCGCGCCATCTCCGCGGGGTCGGGGTCGCCGGCGGTGGCCGGGACGGGGGGTGGGCCGCTGGTGGTGGGTACGGCCATCGCTGGCTCCCTTCGGACGGACGCCGGCCCGCGCCGGGGACCCGGGTCGCGGAACGGACGCATCGTTGATGTGCCGGTCGTGCCGGACTGGCCGGACGGGCCGGACGGGCGCGCCGGTCAACCCCGGCGCAGCGCCTCCCGCCAGCCGGGCGCGGGGCGGGAGACCGCCATCCGCCGGATGAGGTCGACGTGCTGCCAGACCTTCTCGAAGGCGTCGGCGTACCGCCGCAGCAGCGCCCCGGCGGCCGGGTCCAGGTGCCGGCGCTGCAGGCACAGCGACCCGTCGACGACGGCGGCGGTCACCGGCAGGGTCTCCTCGACCCGGTCCAGCACCTCCCGCTCGGTCGCCCCGGCCGGCCGGAAGGCGGGCTGCGCGGACAGCGGGGCGACCTGGTACTGGGAGACGGGCACGCCCTCGGCGCGCAGGGCGCGGTGCAGGGCGGCCCGCAGGCCCGGCCGGTGCTCCGGCCCCAGGCCGTACGCCTCGGGTTCCGGCATCAGCCGGAGGATGTGCCACGCGTGGGTGCGCCCGGCCGGGACGCGCGGCACCCGCAGCCCGGGCAGTTCGCCCAGCCGGTCGAGGAACGCGCGGATGCCGGGCTCGCGCTGCCGGGCGTACGCGTCGAAGCGGGACAGCTGGGACAGGGTGAACGCGGCGGCGACGGGGGTGATCCGGGCGTTGAAGGCAGCCCGGTGGGCGATGTAGGTGCGGGCGCCGGACGGTTCCCGCTCGCCGAAGTTCCGCAGCCGCACGAGCTGTTCGTGCAGGTCGTCGTCGTCGGTGGTGACGAGCCCGCCCTCGCCGCAGGTCGGCAGGTTCTTGTGCGGGTGCAGGCTGAAGCAGCCGGCCCGGCCCAGGGCGCCCGCCCGGCGGCCGTCGAGCTCCGCGCCGTGCGCCTGGGCCGCGTCCTCCACGACCGGGACGCCCAGCCGCTCGGCGAACGCGTTGAGCGCCGGCATGTCGGCGGGCAGTCCGTGCAGGTGGACCGGCAGCAGGGCGGCGGTGCGGGGACCGGCGACGGCGGCGACGGACCCCGGGTCGAGCGTGTACGTGTCGGGCTCCACGTCGGCGAAGACGGGCGTCGCTCCCGTCGCGCACACGGCGTGGGCCGTCGCGTTCATGGTGAGGGCCGGGACGACCACCTCGTCGCCGGGGCCGATCCCGCTGCCGCGCAGGGCCAGGTGGAGCGCGGCCGTGCCGGAGGCGACGGCGACGCAGTGCCGGGTGCCGGTGGCCTCCGCCCACGCCCGCTCCAGCCGGCCGACCTCGCGCTCGCCCGGCGAGGCGGCGTTCAGCGGCCCGTCGCGCAGCACCCGGAGCACAGCCGCCTCGTCGTCGGGGGTGACGAGCGGCCAGACGCCGCCGGCGGTGTCCCGGGGGACGGCGCGGTCGCCGCCGAGCATGGCGAGGCCGGTGCCGGAGGCGCTCCGGGTGCGGGTGGTCTCGGACATGGGTGGGCCCCTCCGGTTGTACGGCTACGGGTTCCGCACGGGAAGGGCGCCGTGCCCGGCGCCCGCGCCCCTCGGCGCACCCCGTGATGCAGAGTCTTCGTACTCGCCACGCCTTGTTGCCGGGATGCATTGTTGCCGGATCATGGAGGCGATGTCGACAGTCTGCATGCCCGGGCTTGCCGAAATCCGGCGTCCGGCCCCGGGATCCGGTCCGTCAGGACGGCTTCCGCGAGAAGATCGATCTCCGGGGGGTGTGTCCTCAGTGCAGTCTGTGTTAGCTTCTGCAGCGTTCTCGAAGGACAGTAGTCACACAATCTGCAGGAGGCAACACATGGCTACTGCGCTGAGCGTGCAGTGTCCCGAGTGCATGGGCGAGCTCGCGGTGCGTCCCGACGTGCTCCCGGCGGAGATCGTGGTCTGCCAGAGCTGTTCGAGCGAGCTCGAAGTGGTGGCTACCGACCCGGTGGTTCTGGCCCTCGCCCCCGAGGTCGAAGAGGACTGGGGGGAGTAGACCGGCCGGACCGTGCCGCCCTCCCCGGCGGACGGCACGGTCCGGACCCGGACGACGCGCTCCGGACCCGTACGACGCGACCCGTACGACGCGCTCGGGACCCGTACGACGCGGCCGGCCCCGATCCGTACGACGCGGGCCCCGACCGTACGACGCGGGCACCGCGTCCGTCCCCCGGACCCGACGGAGACCACGAACCGAGGAGGAGTGGCCAGTGAAGGTGAGCGTTGTGGGCGCGGCCGGCTACACCGGCGGTGAGCTGCTGCGCCTGGTGCATGCCCATCCCGGGCTGGAGCTGGTGCAGGCGTTCTCGCGGCGGCACGCGGGCCGCCCGGTGGCGGAGGTGCATCCCAACCTCCACCACCTCGCGCTGGCCTTCCGCGCCCCGGAGGAGATGGAGCCGGTCGACGCCGCCTTCCTCGCCCTGCCCTCCGGCGTCTCCGCCGAGGTGGAGGCGGAGATCGGGAAGCAGGCGGCGACCGTCGTGGACCTGAGCCCGGACTTCCGCTTCGGCGGCGTGTCCGCGGACGGGACCCCCTACCGCACCGGCCTGCCCGAGCTGTTCGCGGACGAACTGACCGGCGCCACGCGGATCAGCGTCCCCGGCTGCATGGCCACCGCGGCCGTCCTGGCCCTGGCCCCCGTGCAGCGGGCGGGACTGGTGGCCGGCGACGTGGTGGTGGACGCCCGCGCGGGTTCCTCCGGCGCCGGCGCGGAGGCCGGACCGGCCTCGCACCACTCGGAGCGCGGGAACGCCTTCCGGGTGTACAAGCCCGCCGGGCACCGGCACGAGAAGGAGATCGCGGCCCTGGCCGGCGTACGGGCGCGGATGACCGTGACCGCCGTCCCGACGGTGCGCGGGGCGCAGGTGCTCTGCCATGTGACGCCCCCGCGTCCGGTCACCCGGCGGGAGGTGCTGCAGGTGCTGCAACGCGCCTACCGGGACCACCCGTTCGTCCGGATCGTGGCCCGCGGCCGTGGCGTCCACCGGCTGCCCGACCCGCAGTTCCTGGCCGGCACCAACTTCGTGGACCTCGGCTGCGCCGTCGACGAGGACGGCGGCCGGATCGTGCTGGTGGCGGCCCTCGACAACCTGGTGAAGGGCGCGGCCGGCGGCGGGGTGCAGAGCCTGAACGCGGCCCGCGGCCTGCCGCAGACGGCCGGACTGGAGTTCCCGGGGCTGCACCCGGCGTGACCCGGCCCGGACGAGCGGCACACGACAGCGGAGCGGAGACCGAGCGGCATGCGACGACGGGGGGTGAGCGGGACATGGCACAGGAGCTGACCGAGGACCCGGCGGGGGACGCGCCGAACGCGCTGATCGGCGACCTGGCCCCCGGAGAGGTCGTCGTCGTCAAGATCGGCGGCGGCAGCGATCCCGAGCGGGTGCTGGACGAGGTGGCCGAACTGGCCGCCGCCGGCCGGCCGCCGGTGCTGGTGCACGGCGGTGGAGCCGTCGCCGACCGGCTCTCCGCACAGCTCGGCGTGGAGCGCGGGGTGATCAGGTCCCCGGACGGCACGCACAGCCGACGGACGGACGACGCCATGCTCGACGTCATCACCCTCGCCCTGCTCGGGCGGGTGAAACCGCGGCTGGTCGCGGGGCTCCGGGCCCGCGGCACGCGGGCGGTGGGGCTGAGCGGCGCGGACGGCGCCCTGCTCACGGCCACCCGCAAGCCGGCCCTGCGGTCCGTGCAGGACGGCCGGACCGTCCTCATCCGCGACGACCGGTCCGGCCGGATCGAGCACGTCGACCCCGCGCCGGTGCGCGCGGTGCTGGAACGCGGCGACGTCCCCGTCGTCTCCCCGCCGGCCAGCGACACCGCCGGCAACCTCCTCAACGTCGACGCCGACGAGGCCGCCGCCCGGCTCGCCGCCGCCCTCGGCGCGTCGGCGCTCGTCCTGCTCACCGACGTACCCGGCGTCCTCGCCGACCCCGCCGATCCGTCCACCCTGCTCCCGGAGGTGGGCCCGGACCAGCTGACCGGGGACGTCGTCCGCGGACGGATGCGGCACAAGGTGCGGGCCGGGCTGCGCGCCGGCCGGACCGTGGACCGGGTGGCGATCGGCGCCGCGCACGCGTACCGGCCCATCCAGCATGCCCTCTCCGGGGCGGGCACCTGGCTGCGCGACGGGGACGGGGAGGAGCGGCATGGCTGACTTCCGGCGGACCGCCGAGCGGATCCGGCCCCCCGTGCTCCACGCGGACTACCCGGCGTGGCTGCTGCGGACCGCCCTCGGCATCCCCTCCGTCTCCGGCCGGGAACTCCCGGTCGCCCACTTCCTCGCCGACCAGATGACCGCGCTCGGCTTCGACGCGTACGTCGACGAGGTCGGCAACGCGCACGGGATCACCGGCCCGCCCGGCGGCCCCACCGTCATGCTGCTCGGACACATCGACACCGTCCCCGGCCACGTGCCCGTCTGCCAGGTCGGCGACCTGCTGTACGGCCGGGGCGCGGTGGACGCCAAGGGCTCCATCGTCGCCATGATCTGCGCCGCGGCCCGCACCCGGGGGGTGCGCGTCCACGTGGTCGGCGCGGTCGGCGAGGAGGTGGCCGGCTCGGTGGGCGCCCGGCACGTGCTGGAGACCGTGCCGCGCCCGGCCGCGGTGGTGATCGGCGAGCCGAGCGGCTGGGACGGGGTCTGCCTCGGCTACAAGGGCCGTACGGGCATCGGCTACGAGATCAGCCAGCCGCCGCTGCACACCAGCAGCCCCGAACCGACCGCCGTGGAGCGGGCCGCCCGCTTCGCCCACGAGGTGCAGGCGTACCTGCGCGGCCTGACGCCGGACCAGGACGACCCGATCGCGTTCGGCGTCGCCGCCGGGACGCTCGTCCGGCTCCGGGGCGACCTGGCGAGGGCCGAGGCGTTCCTGACCTGCCGGGTGCCGCCGGGCTTCGACTTCGCGGCGCTGGAACGTTTCGCCCGCGCCCTGCCGCACAGCCGGATCTGGGTGGACGAGCGGGTGCCCGGAGTGACCCGGCCGCGCGCCGACCCCGTCGTCAGCCAGCTGCGCGCCGCGATCCTCGCGCACGGCGCCCGCCCCACGCTGAAACGCAAGGCGGGCACCTCGGACATGAACACCCTCGACCCGTGGGGCGTCCCCATGGCCGCCTACGGACCGGGCGACGCCCACCTCGACCACACCACCGACGAACACCTCCCGCTCCCCGACCTGTACCGGGCGATCGACGTCCTGGCCCTCGCCCTGCCCCGGCTCGCGAGCCAGCTCGCGGCGGCTCCGCCGCACGCCCTGGCCTCGCCCGACCTCCTGGAGGCATGATGCAGCTCGACGGGAACGTGGCCCTGATCACCGGCGCCGCCCGCGCCCTGGGCCGCTCGCACGCGCTGGCCTTCGCCCGCGAGGGCGCCGACCTCGTCCTGCTCGACCGCTGCGACCCGGACGGCGGCCCCTACCCGCTGGCCGGCCGGCGCGACCTGGAGGAGACCGCGGACGCCTGCCGCAGGCTCGGCAGCCGGGTGCTCACCGGGGTGGCCGACGTCCGCCACCAGGCGGAGGTGGACAAGGTGGTGACCGCCGGCCTCGACGAGTTCGGCCGGATCGACGTGCTCCTCAACAACGCGGGCGTGCTCGGGCCGGGCGGCGTACGGACCCACGAACTCACCGAGGAGCAGTGGCAGCTCGCCCTCGACGTCAACCTGGGCGGCACCTGGCGGTGCTGCCGGGCGGTCCTGCCGCACATGGTGGCGCAGGGCGGCGGGACCATCGTCAACACCGCCTCCACCGGCGGGCTCGTCGCCTTCGAGCGGTACGCCAACTACGTCGCCTCCAAGCACGGCGTGATCGGCCTGACCAAGTCCATCGCGCTGGAGTACGGCCGCCACGGCGTGCGGGCCAACGCCGTCTGCCCGACCACCGTCGCCGACGACCCGGCCCTGCGCACCGGCAGCACCCGCGCGGTCGCCGCCTCCCTGGGCGCCGGTCTCGACGACTACGAGACCACCTCGGCGTCCCTGCACCCCCTCGGCCGGCTGGTCACCGCGGCCGAGGTGTCGGCGGCCTGCCTCTGGCTGGCGGGCCCGCACTCCGGCGGCGTCACCGGCACCGAGCTGGTGGTCGACGGCGGCTTCACGGCCCACTGAACCGCCCGTCACCGATCTGCCCGGTACGGAACCGCCCGCCCCCGAACCGCGCACCACTGAACCGCTCATCGCTGTACCGCCCCGCCCCGTCGTACCGCCGCGTGCGCCCCGCGCACGTGCCCCGCCGCGCCCCGAACGGCCCCACCCACCCGACGAGGAGTGCTCTGCCATGGACCTGCCCACCGAGCAGCCGCGGAACCGGCCGGACACGCCGGTGGCCGACGCGGCGGCACCCGACCTCGTCTCCCTGCGCTCCCGGCTCGCCGGACTGAGCCCGGAGCGGCGCCGGCTGGTGGAACGGCTGCTGGCCCGCCAGGGCTCGAACCTCGGCATCACCCGCCGCGCGGGCGGGACGGCGGAAGCCCCCTGCTCCTTCGAGCAGGAGCGCCTGTGGTTCATGTACGAACTGCTGACCCGGCGTGAGATCTTCCACGTTCCCGTCGCCCTCCGGCTCGACGGCGCCCTCGACCCCGACGCGCTGGAGCGGGCCCTCCAGCACCTCGTCCAGCGGCACGAGGCCCTGCGGACCGTCTTCCGGCAGCGCGACGGCCGGCCCCACCAGGTCGTCCTCGACCGGATGGCGATCACGCTCGACCGGGTCGACTGCCGCGCCGCCGCCGACCCGGCCGCCGACGCGAGGCGCCAGGCGTCCGCGCTGGTCACCGAGGACTTCGACCTCGCCGAAGGCCCCCTGCTGCGCTGCACCCTGTACCGGACGGGGGAGCGCGGGCACCTGCTGGCCCTGGTGCAGCACCACATCGTGTCCGACACCTGGTCGCTGGGCATCCTGCTCGACGACCTCGGCAAGCTGTACGCCCGCGAGCTCGGCGAACCGGTGGACCTGCCGCCGCTCGACCTGCACTACCCCGACTTCGCCGCATGGCAGCGCGCCACGGTCGACGGCGAGACCATGCGGCGCACCCTCGACCACTGGCGGGAGCGGCTGGACGGCGCCCCGGACGCCCTCGACCTGCCCACCGACCGGCCACGGCCGGCGATCCGCGGCAGCCAGGGGGAGTTCCACCACGTGCGCTTCGGCGCCGACCTGGTCGCCGGACTGCGCGAGCTGGCCCGGCAGCACGACACGACCCTGCTGGGCGCCTTCCTCGCCGGCTACATCGCCCTGCTGTCCCGGCTGGTGCGCGCGGACTCGGTGGTCGTCGGCGTCCCGGTGGCCGGCCGGCCGCGCCCCGAACTCCAGCGGATGATCGGGTACTTCCTGAACTGGCTGCCGATCCACGTCCAGGTCGGCGACCGGCCCGACCTGCACACCCTGGTGCGCCGCACCGGAGCCGCCCTGGCCGACGCGATGACCCACCAGGACGTGCCGTTCGACATGCTGGTGCGCGAGCTCAGGACCGCGCGCCGGCCGGGCGAGACCCCGGTCTTCCAGACCTCGTTCTCGCTGCGCGACGGCGCCCCCACCCCGCCCGCCATGCCCGGCCTGGACATCTCCCTCGCCGAACTCGACGGCGGCGCCACCCACTACGACCTGATGGCCGAGCTGTGGTGCGAGGGCGACGAGGTCGTCGGCTACCTGCCCTACGACGACGAACTGCTCGACGCCCGGACGGTGGCCCGCTGGGCCCGCTGGCTGGAGACCCTGCTGCGCGCCGGACTCGCCGCCCCCGGCACCCCCGTCGCCGACCTGGAGATCCTCGCGCCCGACGAGCGGACCGTGCTCCCCGCCCGCGGCCTCGCCCGCACCGGGGACCCCCGCCCGGCGGAGCCGACCCTGCACGCCGCGTTCGCCGCCCAGGCCGCGCTGCGCCCGGACGCCCCCGCCGTCAGCGACGAACGGCAGCGGCTCACGTACGCCGAACTGTCCGCCCGCGCCGACCGGATCGCCGCGGCCCTGCAGGCGCGCGGCGCGGGCCCCGGCGGCATCGTCGGCCTGGTCCTCGACCGCACCGCCGACCTCCCCGCCGCCGTCCTCGGCGTGCTCCGGACGGGGGCCGCCTATCTGCCGGTGGACCCGGAGAACCCCGCCGACCGCACCGCCGACCAGTTCGCCGAGTGCGGGGTGCGCACCGTGCTCGTCACCCCGGACACCGCGTCGGCGCCCGCGCTCGGCACCCCCGGCGAGGGCCCGGACACCGTCGTGCTGGACTGGACGGACCCCGCGTGGACGGACGGACCGGCCGTGCCCGCCGCCGTCGACGTCCCCCCGGACGCGCCCGCGTACGTCATCTACACCTCCGGCTCCACCGGTCGCCCCAAGGGCGTGCTGGTCACCCACCGCAACGTGACCCGGCTGCTGGCCGCCTGCGGCGAGCACCTGCGGCTCGGCCCGGACGACGTGTGGACGCTGTTCCACTCGTACGCCTTCGACTTCTCCGTCTGGGAGATCTGGGGCGCGCTGCTGCACGGCGGCCGGCTGGTCGTCGTCCCGCAGTGGGCCACCCGCGCCCCCGACGTGTTCGCCGGCCTGGTGCGCGACGAGGGCGTCACCGTCCTCAGCCAGACCCCCTCCGCGTTCGGCCAGGTCAGCGAGACGCTGCTGAAGGACCCCGCACCGACGGCGCTGCGGTACGTCGTGTTCGGCGGCGAGGCCCTCGACCACACCGCGCTCCGCCCGTGGACGGCGGTCCACGGCGACCGGCGGCCCGAACTGGTCAACATGTACGGGATCACCGAGACCACCGTGCACGTCACCGTGCGGCCGGTGCGCGAGAAGGACCTGGACGAGCCGGCCTCCCTGATCGGCCCGCCGCTCCCCGACCTGTCGCTCTACCTGCTCGACGCGTCGCTGCGCCCGGTCGGCCCCGGCGTGCCCGGCGAGATCTTCGTCGGCGGGGACGGCGTCGCCCTGGGGTACGTCGGCAACCCCGCGCTCACCGCGGACCGCATGCTGCCCGACCCGTTCGCCGGCCGCCCCGGCGCCCGCATGTACCGCAGCGGCGACCTGGCGGTCCTCCGCGACGACGGCGAACTGGTCTACCTGGGACGCGGCGACGACCAGGTGAAGGTCCGCGGCCACCGCGTCGAGCCGGGCGAGGTGCGGGCCGCCCTCGACGCCCTCGACACCGTCGCCCGCGCCGCCGTGGTGCTGGAACGGGACCGCGTCGGGGCGGCCGTCCTCGCCGGCTACGTCGTGCCCGCCGACGGCGCCCGGACCACCGGCACCGCCATCCGCCGGGCGCTGCTCCGCACGCTGCCGGAGTGGATGGTGCCCGCCTCGGTCACCGTCCTCGACGAGCTGCCGCTGACCCGTAACGGCAAGCTGGACCGCCAGGCCCTCGCCGACCACCGGACCCGCGCGGAGTCCGCCGGGCCGCGCGGCGAGGCCCCGCGCGGCGAGACGGCACGGCAGCTGGCCGCCCTCTGGTGCGACCTGCTCGGCGTCCCCGCCGTGGGCGGCGAGGACAGTTTCTTCGAGCTCGGCGGGCACTCGCTGATGGTCATGCACCTGGTCGCCCGGATCCGCACCGCGCTCGGCGTCGAGCTGCCGATGGAGACCCTGTTCCGCTGCCCCCGGCTGCAGATGCTGGCCGACGCCGTGGACGAGGCGCGCGCCGCCGCCGCGCCCGCCCCCGCCCCCGAGCCGACGGCGGACGCCTCGGCCGAACTCGCCGCGGTCCGCGCGGAGCTGGCCGCCCGCTGCGCGGCGATCCCCCGCCCCGGGCCGCGTGCCGAGGCGGACCGGAACACCGTCCTGCTCACCGGCGCCACCGGCTTCGTCGGACGGTTCGTGCTCGCCGCCCTGCTGGCCGACGGCGCCCGGGTGGTCTGCCTGGTCCGCGGCGGCGCCGGCGCCCGCGCCAGGCTGGTGGCGGGCATGACGGACCTCGGCCTGTGGGACGAGGGGCACGCCGGCCGGCTGGAACTCGTGGACGGCGACATCGCCGCCCCCGGCCTCGGCCTCTCCCGCGCGGACCGCGACCGGCTGGCCCAGGAGGCCGGCCGTCTCATCCACGCCGCCGCCTGGGTCAACCACGTCTACCCGTACGAGGAACTGGCCGCCGCCAACACCCACTGCGTGGCCGGCCTGCTGGAACTGGCCGCCCTCGGCCGCCGCGCCACCCTCACCCTGGTGTCCACCAGTTCGGTGGCCGACTCCGCCGCCCACCCGCCCGGCTCCACCGTGCCCCCCGGGCCGCTGCGCGCCCTGCCGTCCGCCGCCAACGGCTACGTACGGTCCAAGGCGATGGCCGAGCAGTACCTCCACCTGGCGGCCGAACTCGACGTGCCCGCCGTGGTGATCCGCATCCCCAGCGTCTTCGGCGACCTGCGGCGCCGCCAGATCAACCCCGCCGACGCGGTGTGGAGCTGGACCCGCGCCATGATCGACACCGGCCGCTTCCCGGAGAGCTTCGCGCAGGACGGCAACGAACTCTTCCAGGCGCTGCCCGCCGACGCCGTCGCCCGCGCCGTGCTGCTGGCCGACCAGGACCACACCGAGGCCGGCACCCGCTACCTGGACGCCGTCCCGTCCGCCGCCGGCACCACCCGCGACCTGGTGGACGCGATCCGCGCCGCCGGCCACGAGCTGACCCCCTGCCCCGACCGGGAGTGGTACGCCGCGGTCAGCGGCCTCGACCCCGACCGGGTCTGGGTGGCCGGCATCGCCGGCCGGGCAGCCGCCGCCCTCGCCACGGACCCCGCCGCCGCGGCCCCCCGCACGCTGCGCCGCTTCACCGCCCCCCGCGCACCGGGCGGGCTGGCCGAACTGCTGCGCACGCGGGCCCTGAACTCCCCGGCCGACCTGGCCGGGTACGTCCGGACGCTCGAAGCGTCCTCTCCGGCGGCCCGGACCGGCCGGGAGCACGTCCGGCCATCGCACGACTGACCAGCAGAACAGCACATCACCGCGTCATCGATGGGAGTGGGAGTGAGTACGGACGAGCGTACGTACCTCGTGGTGCGCAACCACGAGGACCAGTACTCGATCTGGCCCGCCGGGCAGGACATCCCGGACGGCTGGACCGCGGAGGGCTTCGACGGACCCAAGAGCAACTGCCTGGCGCACATCGCCGAGGTATGGACCGATCTGCGGCCGCTGAGCCTGCGCGGCGCCGGTGTCGACAAGGGAGCGGAACGAGTTGGCTGAGAACGTGCAGAACCTGTCCGTGGCTCCGGACGCGTCCGCGGAGCCCCTCGCCGTGATCGGCATGAGCTGCCGGTTCGCCCCCGACCTCGACACCCCCGGCCGGCTCTGGGACTTCCTGCGGGCCGGACGCAGCGCCGTGGGCGAGATGCCCGACCGCCGCTGGAACCCGTACGAGACCGACAGCCGCACCCGCGACATCCTGCGCAGGACCACCCGCAAGGGGTCGTTCATGCAGGACATCGAAGGCTTCGACGCCGAGTTCTTCCAGATCACCCCCCGCGAGGCCGAGTACATCGACCCGCAGCAGCGGATCATGCTCGAAATGGCCTGGGAGGCGCTCTGCGACGCCGGCATCCCGCCGACGTCGCTGGCGGGCACCGACGCCGGCGTCTACGTGGCGGCGAACTCCAACGACTACGGCCGCCGCCTGCTGGAGGACCTGGACCGCACCGGCGCCTGGGCCGTCAACGGCACCACCTTCTACGGCATCGCCAACCGCATCTCGTACTTCCTCGACACCCACGGCCCCAGCATGGCCGTGGACACCGCCTGCGCCGGCTCGCTCACCGCCCTGCACGTGGCCGGCCAGGCCCTGCACAGCGGCGACACCGACCTGGCCATCGTCGGCGGCATCAACGTCATGGCCTCGCCGGCCCTCGTCGTCGCCCTGGACGCCGCCTCCGCCACGTCCCCCGACGGGCGCAGCAAGTCCTTCGACAAGGCCGCCGACGGCTACGGCCGCGGCGAGGGCGGCGGCGTCGTCGTCCTCAAGCGCCTCTCCGACGCGCTGCGCGACGGCGACCCGGTGCACGGCCTCGTCATCGGCAGCGGCGTCTTCCAGGACGGCCGCTCCGACGGGATGATGGCACCCGACGGCGCCGCCCAGCAGCGCATGCTGGAGGAGATCTACCGGCGGGCCGGCGTCGACCCGGGCACCGTGCAGTACGTCGAGGCGCACGGCACCGGCACCCGGCTCGGCGACGCCGCGGAGGCCCAGGCCATCGGCAACGTCTTCGGCCCCGGCCGCGACGGCGACAACCCGCTGCTGATCGGCACCCTCAAGCCGAACGTCGGCCACGTCGAGGCCGCCTCCGGCATCGCCGGCGTCATCAAGGTCCTGCTCGGCATGCGCCACGGCGAGCTGCCGCCCAGCCCGCACGAGGAGCCCGACCCCGAACTCGGCCTGGAGGCCGCCGGACTGCGCCTGGTCGCCGAACCCACCCCGTGGCCGCGCGGCGAGCACGGCATGCGCGCCGGCGTCTCCAGCTATGGCGTCGGCGGCTCGATCGCCCACGCCATCCTCCAGCAGGCCCCGGAGCGCCCGGCCGCCCCGGAGCGCCCCGCCGCCGCGCGCCCCGCCCGGCCCTGGGTGCTCCCCGTCTCCGCCGCCTCCGAGCAGGGCGTACGCGGCCTGGCGGGCGCGGTCGCCGACTGGGTACGGGCCCACCCGGAGACCCGGCTGGACGACCTCGCCCACACCCTGACCGCCCGCCGCGCCCACCTGGCGCACCGCGCCGCGGTCGTCGCCGACAGCACCGGCGAACTGCTCGCCGGGCTGGACGCGCTGGCCGGCGGCGAGACGACGCCGTCCGCCGCCCTCGGAGCCGCGTCCGCGTTCGGCGACGGCGGCGCGGCCGGACCGGCCTGGGTGTTCTCCGGCCACGGCGCCCAGTGGGCCGGCATGGGGCAGGAACTGCTCACCACCGAGCCGGTGTTCGCCGAGGTCATCGACAGTCTCGCCGCCGTCTTCGCCGAGGAGCTCGGCTGGACCCCGCGCGAGGCGATCGAGGCCGGCGGCCCCTGGACGGTCACCCGCACCCAGGCGATGACCTTCGCCATGCAGGTCGCCCTCGCGGAGGTGTGGACGGACCTCGGGCTGCGCCCCGGCGCGGTCATCGGCCACTCGGTCGGCGAGATCGCCGCCGCCGTGGTCGCGGGCACCCTGGACCGGACCGAGGCGGCGCGCTTCGCCTGCCGCCGCGCGCGGGCCCTGGAACAGGTCGCCGGCCGCGGCGCCATGGCGATGGTGCCGCTGTCCTTCGCCGACGCCGAGCGGCGGGTCGCCGGCCGGGACGGCGTGGTCGCGGCGATCGCCGCCAGCCCGCTGTCCACCGTGGTGTCCGGCGACACCGACGCCGTCGATGCCCTGCTGGCCGAACTGGCCGCCGAGGGCGTCCAGGCCCGCCGGGTGAACACCGACGTCGCCTTCCACAGCCCGCACGTGCACGACGTGCTCGACGAGGTCCGGCGGGCCGCCGGCGAGCTGCGCGCCGCCACCCCCCGGGTGACGCTCTACAGCACCGCCCTCCAGGACCCGCGCTCGGACGCGCGCCGCGAGGGCGAGTACTGGGCCGCCAACCTGGCCGAGCCGGTCCGCTTCCACCAGGCCGTGCGCGCCGCGCTCGACGACGGCACCCGGGTCTTCCTGGAGGTCTCCTCGCACCCGGTGGTGGCCCACTCCATCACCGAGACCGCGCTGGACGCCGGCGTCACCGACGCCCAGGTGGCGATCACCCTGCGCCGGGACCAGCCGGAGCAGCGCACCGTGCTCGCGAACCTGGCCCGGCTGCACAGCCTCGGCAGCCCGGTCGCCTGGTCGTACGACGGCGAGCTGGTCGACGTCCCGGCGGTGCGCTGGCGGCACCGGCCCTACTGGATCTTCCCGGACCACGCGCCGGAGCGGGGCGCCGGCTTCGGCCACGACCCGGAGACCCACACCCTCATCGGTTCGCGCACCACGGTCGCCAGCGCCCCCGTCCAGCGGGTCTGGCAGACCGAGCTGCACATGGAGAACCGCCCCTACGCGCAGTCGCACAAGGTCGTCGGCGTGGAGACCGTGCCCGCGTCGGTGGTGCTCAACTCGTTCATCCGGGCCGCCACCGCCGAGGGCGAACCGCCGTGCGGCCTGCGGGACATCGTCTTCCGCATCCCGCTGGCCGCGCACCCGACCCGGGTGGTGCAGGTGGTGATGGAGCAGGACAAGGTCCGCATCGCCAGCCGCATCAAGCGCGACCAGGACGGCGGCGACGTCCGGGACGACGAGTGGCTGACCCACACCACCGCCACCGTGGTGCACGAGCCGGAGGTCGGCGCCACCCCGATGGAGGACCTGGACGCCATCCGGTCCCGCTGCCCGGTGTCGTGGACCTGGGCGAAGGTCGACGGGATCTTCCGGACCATGGGCGTGGACGGCTACACCTTCCCCTGGGTCGTGGAGGAGCTGCTGCGCGGCGACGGCGAGCAGCTGTCCACCATCACCGTGGACCACACGCCGAAGCTGCACCCGTCCAGCTGGACGGCGGTCATCGACGCCGCGCTGACCGCCAGCGGCGTCCTGGTGATGGACGAGGACTCCAACGTCCTGCGGACCTGCTCGCACCTGGAGTCGCTGGCCTTCGTCGGCCCCCCGCCGCCCCGGATCCACGTGCACACCGTCCGTGACCCGCGCACCCCGGACACCATCAGCATGACGGTGTCCGACGAGAGCGGCACGGTGGTCTGCGAGGCCCGCGGGCTGCGCTACGTCAAGGTCCAGGACATCGGCTCCGGGGCGGTCGGCCCGCGCGACCTGGTGCACGAGCTGGTCTGGGAGCCGGTCGAGGTGCCGGCCGACGCCCGGGTGCCCGGCAGGGCCCTGCTGGTCGGCGCGTCCGCCGGCGGTGCCGAGCTGGCCGAGGCGCTGGTCGCGCGCGGCGTGGAGACCCGGACGGCGGACGACGCGACCTCGCTCGGCGACGGCTCGCTGACCTCCGACGACGTGGTCGTCGTGGCCCCCGAGGCGCTGCTGCCCGGGGAGGCTCCCGAGCAGGCCGCCCGCCGCTGCGCGCAGGCGCTGATCGACGCGGTGCAGCAGGTGGCGGCGATCCCGGACGAGCGCCGCCGCCCGAAGGTGTGGGCGCTCACCCGCGAGGTCCGCACGGGCCGCACCGAGGCCGCGCTCGCCCACGCCCCGCTGTGGGGCGCCGGGCGCATCGTCGCCGGTGAGCGCCCCGACCTGTGGGGCGGGACGATCGACGTCTCCGAGGGCGTCGAGCCGCAGCAGGTGGCCTGGCTGATCGGCGCCCTGCCGCCCGCCGAGGACGTGCTGTCCCTCGCCCCCTCGGGCGTCTCGGCGGCCCGGCTGCGGCAGGTCGAGCGGCCCGCGGAGCGCGAGCCGGTGGACTGCCGTCCCGACGGCACGTACCTGATCACCGGCGGTCTGGGCGCGCTCGGCCTGGAGGCCGCGCGGCACCTGGTCGAGCAGGGCGCCAGGCGGCTGGTGCTCATCGGCCGCCGGGGCCTGCCGTCCCGGTCGGAGTGGGACCGGGTGGAGGACCCCGCGGTGGCGGCGCAGATCGCGGAGGTGGTCGCCCTGGAGGCGGCCGGTGCCACCGTGCGCGTGCTGCGGCTGGACATCTCCGACGCCGAGGCGACGGCCCGCGCCCTCGACCCGGGCGTCCTGGACATGCCGCCCGTGCGCGGCATCGTGCACTGCGCCGGCGTGGTGTCCGACGCGCTGGTGGAGAAGACCGGCATGGCGAACCTGGACACCACCATGGGGCCGAAGGCCGACGGCGCGATGGTCCTGCACCGGCTGTTCCCGGCCGGCACGCTGGACTTCTTCACCATGTTCTCCTCGTGCGGCCAGCTGGCCCGGCTCACCGGCCAGGTCAGCTACGCCTCCGCGAACTCCTTCCTGGACGCGCTCGCCGCGCTGCGGCGCTCCCAGGGCGAGCCGGGCACGACCAGCTTCGCCTGGGCGCAGTGGATCGGCCGCGGCATGGGCGAGACGACCGGCAGGGCGACGATCCTGGAGGCCGAGTCCCGCGGCCTCGGCGGCATCACGGTCTCCGAGGCGCTGCGCAGCTGGGCGTACGCGGACCGGTTCGGGCTGCCGTACGTCGCGGTGATGCGGGTCATGCCGGACCACACGCTGCCGGTGTTCTCGCACCTCTCGGTGACCGACGCCGGCGCGGAGAGCACCGGCGGGGGCGGCGTCGACTGGGCCACGGTGCCGGCGGAGGAGCTGCCGGAGCTGGTGCTGAAGGAGACGCACGAGCAGGTGGCGGCCGAGCTGAACCTGGCGGTGGACGACATCGCGATCGACCGGCCGCTGCTGGAACTCGGTGTCGACTCCGTCCTCACGGTGGCGCTCCGGGTGCGGTTGCACCGGTGCTTCGCGGTGGACCTGCCGCCGACGATCCTGTGGAGCAACCCGACGGTCCGCGCGCTGGCCGAGTTCCTCGCCACCGAGGTCGGCGGCGGGGACGGTGGCGGGGACGGCGGTGACGACGCCGGACTCCCGGCTCCCGAGGCCGGGTCGGCGGGCACGGAGCGGCGGGAGGCGGTCGCGGTGAGCGCCGGCTGACCCTCCGGACGACCGGGGTGGCGACGACCTCGCCACCCCGGGCACGGCCGGGCCCCGGGGGCGGCGCACCCCGCCGTCCCCGGGCCCCGGGCCGATGTAGTTTCTTCGAAAAGTCGACAGCCGTGCGATGTAGTGTTCGTAGTATGATGACCCGAACGATCGAGGGTGCTGTGTTCATGTCGAACCGCCAGGGGAGCCGAGCATGCCGGATCAGGACATGGTGCTGATCGATACGTCGACGCCCAGGGGCCTGCGGGCCGATCACTTCGCCCGGCACGGCTGGGAACACGGCCGGCTGCGCGTGCCGGCGGAGGGCACCGACTGGAAGCGGTTCGCCTCCGCGTGGGACGAACTGGTCCCCGACGCGTACCTCGGCGGGGAACGGTGCCGCAGGAACCGCAGGTTCGGGCGGGTGCTCGCCCACCGCGACGGCACGCTGGAGCCGCTGCGCGGCACCGAGTTCTTCCAGAGCAAGGAGATCAACCGCACCTTCGGCGACCAGCTGCGCGTCTTCGAGCCGCTGACCGACACCGTGCTGGCCGACCGGCTCTTCCCCCGGATCCTGCGGGAGACCCTCGGCCTGGTCAACGAGGTGGCCGGCCGGCAGGACTGGGAGCTCGGCATCCACTTCATCCGCGTCCTCGCGGACGCCGGCCAGGGCTCCGAACCCGCCCCGGAGGGACGCCACTCGGACGGCCACTCGTACGTGGCCATCCACCTGATCGACCGCCACCGCTGCGTCGGAGGCCGCAACCAGGTGTTCCGCAACGGCGAACCCGACGCCTGCCACACGGTCACCATGACCGAGCCGCTGGAGACGCTGATCCTGTCCGACACGACGATGCAGCACGACGTCAGCGAGATCCGGCCCGACGGGACCGCCGGATCGGCCTGGCGCGACACCATGATCGTCGACTTCAACACCGTGCCCGATCCGGCCGGAGTCCCGGGCCGCACCCACGGCTCGCTCCGGTGACTGGGGGAGTGATGACGAGCCACCTGGCAACCGCCACCGCACCGGCCGGCCCCGCGCCCGGCCCCCGCGTCCACGTCCTGCCCGCCACGGCGCCGGCCCCGGAGTTCCGGCTGATCGGCATCGACGACCTGCTCAACAACCGTGCCGTCACCGGCACCCACGACCTCGACTCCGGCCGGCTCAACGCCTGGGGGAACTCCTTCCCGGCCGGCGAGCTCCCGGCCCCCGGCACCGTGACCGAGGTGGCCGGCGTCCCCTTCCTCTGGCCCCGCGCCCACGCCGACGGGGACAACGTGCGCTGCGAGGGCCAGGTCGTCGACGTCCCGCCGGGCCGGTACGACTGGATCCACCTGCTCGCCGCCTCCGAACGGCGCAGCGAGGACACCCTCTGGGCGCACTACGACGACGGGCACGCCGATCCGCTCCGGGTGGGGATCTCCGACTTCCTCGACGGCACCCCCGCGTTCGGCGAGCTCCCCGCCTTCCGCACCGCGCGGATGCACTACCCGCACCACGTCCAGGAGCGGCTGCCCACCACCATGTGGCTGACCCGGGTGGGGCTGCCGCGCCGGGGCACCCTCCGCTCCCTCCGGCTGCCCCGGTCGGTCGCGATGCACGTCTTCGCGCTCACCCTGCTGACGGCGACCGACGTACGACGCGCGGAGGAGGACCCGGCATGACCACCACCGACACCACCGACACCACCGGCACCCCTGACACCACCGGCACCGCCGGCCCGACCGGAACCACCTGCACCGCCGACCCGACCGGAACCGCCGGCCCCGGCGGCGTCGCCGCGGGCCCCGGCGCCCGGCCCGTACGGCTCTGGACACGGGACCTCGGCAGCTGCCTGCACGGCACCCTGGCGACGGCGCTGATCCACGACGGGCACGACCCGGTCACCGTCCTGGGCGCCCCGTGGGAGTTCCGCCGCCGGCCCGGCGCGTGGAGCTCTGAGGAGTACTTCTTCCTCGCGGAACCCGACTCGCTGGCCCGGCGGCTCGCCCTCCACCACCCCTTCGAGTCGTCCTGGCACCGCGGCGAGGGCCTGGACGACCTGCGCGAGGCGCTGGCCGGCGGCGTGCTGCCCATCGCGGCGGTCGACAACTTCCACCTGCCGTTCCGCCCCGCCTTCCACGACGTGCACGCCGCGCACCTGCTGGTCGTCTACCGGATCACCGACACCGAGGTGTACGTCTCCGACGCCCAGCCGCCCGCCTTCCAGGGACCCATCCCCGTCGCCGACTTCCTGGCGAGCTGGGGCTCGCTCAACCCGCCGGACGACGCGGACGTGTTCTTCAGCGCCAGCCCCAGCGGCCGGCGCTGGCTGAGCACCCGCATGGCGGGCCCCGTCCCGAAGCCGGACGCCGCATGGGTCGGCCACGTCATCCGGGAGAACACCGCCCGCTACCGGCGGGGGACCACCGAACCTGTCCAGACGGGTTTGGCGGGCCTGCGGCACTACCTCGACCAGCTGTGCGCCGTCCCGCCGGGCGGCGCCGCCGCGGCCGAGGCCCTGAGCGAGCTGTACGTCATCAGCTGGAACATCCAGGCCCAGAGCGGACTGCACGCGGAGTTCCTGCGCGCCCGCGCGGTGGAGTGGCAGCTCCCCGAACTCGCCGAGGCCGCGGCCGGGGTGGACGCCGTCGCGCACGGCTGGACGGGGGTGCGCATGACCGGGGCGCACGCCCGGGTCTGGGACCGGCAGCGGCCCGGCGAGCTGCGCCGGCACGCCACCGTCCTCGTCCGCCGCCTCGAAGCCGCCCTCGACCTGCTCGACCTCGCGGCCGACGCGCTGTCCCGGCGCGGCTGACCCCCACCGGCCGACGCCCCCCACCGGCCGACGCCCCCCACCGCCGACGGCCCGCACCGCCGACGGTCCGCACCCGAGACCGATCCGTACGCCGACGATCCGCACCCGAGACCGATCCGCACGCCGACGATCCGCACCGAGAGCGATCCGCGCCGCCGCGAGCACGGCACGGATCGGAAAGGGCCCCCGTGGACACAACCGCCATGCCGATAGCCGTGGTCGCCTCCCGGATCCGCCGCGAGGAGCGCCTGATCCTGGAGGCGTTCGAGCGGCGCGGCCTGCGCTGCGAGCACGTCGACCCCCGCAGGCTGCGGCTCCACCTCGCCGACGGCCGGCCGCCCTACCGCGCCGCCCTCATGCGCGAGGTCAGCCACAGCCGGTCCGCGTCCGTCGCGGCCACCCTGGAGGCGCTCGGCGTCCCCGTGCACAACCGCCCGGCGGTCCTGGAGACCTGCGGCGACAAGCTCCGCACGGCGCTCGCCTTCCGCACCGCCGGGCTGCGGATGCCGCGGGCCGCCGTCGCCTGGGGCACCGGCTCCGCGCTGGAAGCGCTGCCCGAGCTCGGCTACCCCGTGGTGATCAAGCCCGTCACCGGTTCGTGGGGACACCTGACCGCCCGCGTCCACGACCGGGAGCAGGGCCGGACCGTCCTGGAACACCGCGCCGCGCTGCCCAACCCGCAGCAGCACGTCTACTACCTCCAGGAGCACATCGACAAGCCCGGCCGGGACATCAAGGCGTACGTCGCCGGCGACCGCGTCGTCTGCGCCATCTACAAGAACGCCGTCGACGACTGGCGGACCAACACCGCCATCGGCGGCGCCGCCACCCCCTGCCCGATCACCCCCGAACTGACCAAGCTCGCGGTGGCGGCGGCGCACGCGGTCGGCGGCGGGTTCCTCGGCGTCGACCTGCTCGTCGACCGGCAGGAGGGGCTGTACGCGAACGAGGTCAACCACACCCCCGAGTTCCACGGCGCCGTCGACGCGACCGGCATGGACGTCGCGGGCGAGATCGCCGACTGGTTCGCCGCCGAGGTCGAGGCGGCCGAGGGCGCGGCGGCATGAGCGCCGCCGGCGACCGCCCCCCGCTGCTCGCCCTGTGGAGCGCGCCCCGCTCCCGCTCCACCGCCTTCTTCCGGATGATGGTGGAGCGCCAGGACCTCGTCACGCTGCACGAACCGCACTGCAACATCGCCAACGACGGCGGCACCGAGGTCGACGGCCGCACCGTGCGCTCCACGGACGACCTCACCGACGCGCTGCTCGCGCTCTCCGCCCGGCGGCCGGTGTTCTTCAAGGACACCACCGACTGCGTCTACGACTCGATCCTCGCGCGCCCCGACTTCCTCAAGGGCGCCCGGCACGCCTTCCTGCTCCGCCACCCGCGGGAGATCATCCCGTCGTTCGCGGCGCTCAAGCCGGACATGGCCCGCCACGAGGTGGGCGTCGAGTACCTGGACCGGATCCACCGCGCGGTGCTCGACGCCGGCGGCGACCCGGTGGTCCTGGACTCCGACGACTTCGTCGACCGCCCCGAGGCCACCGTACGGGCGTACTGCGCCGCGGTCGGCCTGCCCTTCCGCGCCGACGCGCTGCGCTGGCAGCCGGGGGAGCGGCCGGAGTGGAGCCAGTCCGCCCGCTGGCACACCGACGTCAGCGCCAGCTCCACGGTGCGGCGCCGGGAGCGGACGTACGCCAGGACGATCGACGACGACCCGCTGCTGCGGAGCTACCACGACCACCACCTGCCGTTCTACACCCGGTTGTGGGAGCGGCGGCTCCGGATCTCCTGACCACCCGCCGACGCGCACCCGACCGCCGCGCGCAGGCCGACCGAAACCGAAAGGCACCGTAGATGATCATCTCGAAGCCGCCGTTCTGTCCGGTGCGGTTCCACGACTCCGACCTGCTCGACTCGGGTTTCCACGCCGCGACGGACATGCACGCCCTCTGGGCCGACCTGCGGGAGAACCAGCCGCTCTACCGGGCGGAACCAGGCGGCGGCCGGGAGCCGTTCTGGGTCGTGACCCGCCACGAGGACGTCAGCCGCGTCCTGCGCAACCACGGGGAGTTCTCCTCCCGGCGCGGCACCATCCTGTGCGTCCTCGACCTCGACACCCCGGACATCGCGACCGACAACATGATGGCCGACACCGACCCGCCGCGGCACCGCGAGTTCCGCGAGCCGCTGAACAAGGCGTTCGCCCCCTCCGTGGTCGCCACCCAGGAGAAGCTGCTCCGGGACCTGTCCCGGGACCTGATCCTGACGACCCTCGACGCCGGCGTGTACGACATCGCGCACAAGACGATGATGTTCCCGATGGCCGTCACCGGCACCCTCATGGGCCTGCCCCCCGAGTCCTGGGAACGGCTCGCCGAACTGGTCATGATGACGATCGCCTACGACGACCCGGACTACTCCGCCGGCGGCGCCCAGGCCACCGTGCGCCAGGCCCGGCACGAACTCTTCGAGTACTTCCAGAAGGAGTACGCCCGCCGAAGCCGCGACGACGTCGACCCCGACGTCATCGGCGCCATGGTGGCGATGGACCTGTCCGAGGGCCCGATGACCCAGGAACAGGTCCTCCTCAACGCCTTCGTGCTGCTCATCGGCGCCAACGTCACCACCCCGCACGCCCTGTGCACCCTGATGACGGTCATGGCCGAGCACCCGGAGCAGTTCGAGGCGGTGCGGCGGGACCCCGGGCTCCGCGCCTCCTGCCTGCAGGAGCTGCTGCGCTGGTCGTCCCCGGTGACCGCCCTCATGCGGTACGCCGTCAAGGATGTGGAGATGCACGGGAGGACCATCCGGGCCGGCGAGCCCGTCAGCGCCTGGATCGGCTCCGCCAACCGCGACGAGCGCGTCTTCCCCGACCCGTACCGCTTCGACGTCGCCCGCCGCCCCAACAAGCACCTCGCGTTCGGCCTCGGCCCGCACTACTGCATCGGCGCCGGCCTCGCCAAGGTCGGACTGGAGATCTTCCTCGACGAACTCCTCGACCTGGTCGACACCGTGGAGATCGCCGGCGAGGTGCGCCACGTCGCCTCCCACTTCGTCCCCGGCTACAAGAGCATGCCGGTCCGCTTCACCCCCCGGACCTCCGCGCGGTGACCGGGCACCCCGTCCAGCACTCCGGCGCACGGCTCTGGTTCGACCGCCGCTTCCGCTCCGCCGCCGCGACGCACAGCCTGTACTGCTTCCCCTTCGCGGGCGGCTCCGCGACCTACTACGCCGACTGGGCGGAGCACTGCGCCGGCCCCGTCCAGCTGGTCCCGGTCCTCCTGCCCGGCCGCGGCGCCAGGATGACCGAGCCGTCCGCGAAGGACATGATCGAGCTCGCCGACGAGATCGCCGGGACCATCGCCGGCGAACCCGGCCGGGTGCTGCTCTACGGCCACAGCATGGGCGCCATCCTCGCCTTCGAGGTCGCCAGGCGACTGCGCGACCTCGACCGGGAGGTCGAGCACCTGTTCGTGAGCGGCCGGCCCGCGCCGACGATCGTCCGGCCGAAGGAACCCGTCAGCGACCTGCCCCGGGCCGCCTTCGTCCAGATGCTGCGCGACTACGGCGCCGCGGACCCGACGATCCTCGAACACGACGAACTCCTCGACCTGCTCATGCCCATGATCAGAGCCGACTTCGCGATGATCGAGGGCTACCGCTGCCGGCCGCTGCCGCTGCTGACCTGCCCGGTCTCCGCCTGGTGCGGGGACGCCGACGCCGAGGTCCCGCCGGACACGATGCGCGGCTGGGGCGACCGGACCACCGGGGAGTTCACCCTCTCCGTGCTGCGGGGCGGCCACTTCTTCCTCACCGAGCACCGCGCGGAGATCATGCGCGCCGTGCACGCCGCCGTCCGCCGAGAGCGATGACCACCGACAAGGAGTGAGAGCGTGGACTTCGAAGTGCCACAGGAGAGCGCCGACTTCGCCAGAGAGGTCGAGGAGGTGCTGGCGGCGCCGGAGACGGAGCGGCTGCTGCAGGAGATCGGCGCCCGGCGGGACGGCATGGACGGCAACCCCCGCGCGCTGTACCGGCACCTGGGCGACGCGGGCATCCTCGCGCCCTCCTGGCCGGTCGAGTACGGCGGCCGGGGAGCCGACTTCACCGCGACGGTGGCGCTCCTGGAGCAGCTCGTCGCCCACCGGATCCCGCAGAACCTGTACTGCATCTCCGTGCAGAACGTCGGCTCGCTGATCCTGGCCGCCGGATCCGAGCACCAGCGCAGGACGCTCCTGCCGGCGATGGCCAGCACCGAGATCACGTCCTGCATCCTCTTCACGGAACCGGGCAACGGGTCCGACCTGGCCGGCATCACCACCGGCGCGGTGCGCGACGGCACGGACTGGGTCATCAACGGCCGCAAGACCTACAACCTCAAGAGCGTCTACGCCGACATCGCGCTGATCGCCGTCCGCACCGACCCGCAGGCCAGCCAGTACGAGGGCCTCACCCTCTTCCTCGTCCCGCTGGACACGCCCGGCGTCGTGGTGCGGCCCCTGCCCAGCCTGGCCGACGAGCAGTTCCACGACATCTGGTTCACCGACGTCCGCGTCCCCGAGGACGCGCTCTTCGGCCGGGTCGGCGAGGGCTGGTCGCTGATCACCCAGATGTTCGCCGCCGAACGCACCGGACTCGACTACTACGCGCGCGGGCGCCACTGGCTGGACCTGGTCGGGGCGCGCCTCGACGAGAGCGGCCGGCGCCCCTCCGAGACCGCCCGGGTCCAACGGGCCCGGCACGAGGCGCGGATCACCGCCAGCAAGCTGCTCAGCTGCCAGGTCATGCAGAACCTCCAGGACGGCACGCCCGACATCGCCGAGTCCTCGTTCGCCAAGTGGCACTGCAGCGAGGCGGCCCAGCGCATCGCCTGGTGGGCCCTGGACACCCTCGGCCCCGACCTGCTGGAACCCGGCCCGGACGCCCGGGAGCGCACGCTGGAGGCGGCCTTCCGCGAAGCACCGGGCATGACCATCTCCGGCGGCGCCTCGGAGGTCATGCTGGACATCCTGAGCAGCGCCCGGGTATTCGACCACGCCCCGAGGGGGGACTGAGCCATGGACCTGCGACCCGACCCGCTGCAGCTGCGCCTGCGGGACGCCGTGGACACGGTGCTCACCCGCACCGGCGAACCGTCCGCGCACCTGGCCGCCGTCGGCGTGCCCGCCCTGAACGCCCCCGAACGCCTGGGCGGCCTCGCGCTGGGCCTCGGCGCCGACATCGTCGTGAACGAACGCCTGGGGTACGGGCTGGAGCCGTTCGGCGGCCACCGGCAGACCGCGTTCGCGCTCGACCTGCTCGACGGCGACGACACGCCCGCCGACGACCTGGAGGCGGTCCTCGCCGACCTGTACGCCGGCACCCGGCACGCGGCCGTGGTGGGTGCGCGCGGCCCCGCCGACGTACGGCCCAAGCCGGGGGGCCGGCTGTGGGGCGAGTCGGAGACGCTGCCCCGAGGCGACATCGGACTCTGCGTGGTGCGGACCGCCGACGGAGAGTGGCGCCTGGTGGTCCCGGAAGACGACACCTGCGTCCGCGAGGACGTCGACCACTTCGGCACGCCCGCCACGCGGCTGCGGTTCGACGGCGCCGCCTCGCGGCCGCTCGCGTGCGGCCCCGACCGCTGGGAGCGCGCCCTCGCGGCGGCGAGGATCCGCCAGGCCGCCCTGCTCCTGGGCATCGCAAACCGGATCACCGGCGCGGCCCGCGCCCACGTCAACTCCCGTACGCAGTCCGGGAAGGCGCTCGTCGAGCGGCAGACGGTCGCGCACCGGCTGGCGCTGCTGGTCGGCGAGGGGGAGGGCTGGCGGCTGCTGCTGCACAAGGCCGCCTGGGAGTACGACCGCGGCGAACTGCCCGACGCCGCCGCCGTCCTGGCGGTCGCCGCCGAGCACGCCCAGCTCGCCTCCCGGACGGCGCTCCAACTCCACGGCGTGCGCGGCATGCTGGCGCACTCGACGGCGGCGCGGGTCTACCGGCTGGTCGCCGTGGAGTCGGTACGCATGGGCACACCCACCGACCTGTGGCGGGAGGCGGCGTCCGACACCTGACCCCCGGCACCCGGGATTCCGCCGGCATACGGCCCCCGCCGGTGTAGGTTGACGTACAGATTCCGGTGCAGTGTGTGGAACGTTGACTGAGGGGAACGGCGTGAAGGTCAGCTGGAGGCAGGTTTTTGCGTGGCGGATGCGGCGGCAGTTCCTGGAGCCGCTGGGGGAGCCGGGTGCGAGCGAGGTCGTCAGCAGACTGTGCGGAGTGCAGGCGCAGGTCTGGAGCGTCGCCGAGCTGAACGTCGCGATCCGGCAGGCGAAGCCCGACCCGGACAGCGTCGACCGGGCGGTCGCCGACCTCTCGCTGATGAAGACCTGGGCGGTGCGCGGCACCCTCCACCTGCTGCCGCCCGGCGAGGCGGGCGCCTACCTGTCGCTCATGGCGAACACGAAGACCTGGCAGAAGCCGTCCTGGACGCGGGCCTCCGGCGTCACGCCCGAGCAGATCGACGCGCTGACCGACGAGGTCGCGAGCGTCCTCGACGGGGCGGTGCTCACCCGGGACGAACTGGTGACCCGGCTCGTGGCGCAGAAGCGGTTCGCGCACATGGAGGAGCGCCTGCGGTCGGGGTGGGGCTCCGTGCTCAAGCCGCTGGCCTGGCGCGGCGTCCTGTGCCACGGGCCGAACCAGGGCAACAAGATCACCTTCACCGGTCCGGCCGGCCGGTTCGGCGCGGCCTGGGGGAAGATGCCGGAGCCCGACGAGGCCGCGCCCACGGTGATCGCGGCGTACCTGGGCGCGTACGGCCCCGCCACGCCGGAGTCCTTCGACCGCTGGCTGTCGCTCAACAGCACCAGCAAGCCGCAGCTGCGCCGCTGGTTCGCGGACATGGGCGACCGTCTGACCGAGGTCGACGTCGAGGGCCGCAAGGCGCTGATCCTGACGGAGCACGCGGACGAACTCGCCGGCACGGCCCCGTGCGAGGGGATCAAACTGCTCGGCGGCTTCGACCAGTACGTCCTCGGTCCCGGCACCAAGGACGACGCGATGCTGGCGCCGGAGCACCGCTCCGCGGTGAGCCGCGCCGCCGGCTGGATCTCCCCGGTCGTCGTGCGCGAGGGCCGGGTCGTCGGCGTGTGGGAGATCGTCGACCAGGAGCTGGTGGTGACGCCGTTCGCGGACACCGGCCGGCTCCCGGTGAAGGCGCTGGAGAAGGAGGCGGCGCACGTGGCGGCGGCGAGCGGGACCGGCAGGCTGCCGGTCCGCGTCGCCTGACGCCGCTCCTCCGCCGCGCTCACCCGAAGTGGGCGCGGTGGAGGTCGCGCAGCAGCGCGATCTCCGCACCGTGATGCATGACCTCGCGGTTGACGTGCAGCACCAGGGTGGCCATGGGGCGCTCGCTCCACTGGCCCTCGGCGTCTCCTATCGGGCGTGCCAGCGCGTCGTCGTCGAGCGACAGCACCCCCTTCCGCCAGGTGTGGTACTGCTCCTCCAGGACCGCGACGCCCTCCTCCGCGGTGACCGGTGGCTCCATGGTGTCCAGAGTCAGCGACCCGTCGCCGAAGTGTGTGCTGGCCCGGATGCCCAGCACGTGGAAGGCGACATGGCACAGGCGCCAGGCGATCGTCGTCACCGGCGGCGGGTCCGGTGTCGGATCCGCCAGGTCGAGCCGGGTCCTGCCGTCCTCGCCGGTGCGGACCGACCAGCAGTCCGGCACCGGTTCCCACAGGTATTCGTCGTCTCCGAGACCTTGCAGACGGGGCGCCAAGTGGTAGTCCCAGTACAGGTCGAGCTGGTCGAGCACTTCGGTACGCCAGATCATCCGGCACTCCTGTCGAGCGGTTGCACAGCGTCCGACGATAGTCGAAGCGCACCGAGCGTGCCCGTCCGGCGACACGCCGTGAGCGGGATTCCGGCCGGAGCGGGCGCCGCCCGCGGGTTGTCATCTGTAGACTGTGTCGATAATGTTGCCTTGATGAGAAAAGGCAACAAAGGCAACACGACGAGCGAGGGGGGCGACGCGTGACCGCCGAGAGCGCCACCCACCCCGACCTCCACGACGCCGGCACCGCCGTCTGCGTCCCGGAGGACGGACTGCGGGGTCTGATCAGCCCGCTCGACGAGAAGCGGTTCCTCGCCTCGCACCTCGGCGTGCGGCCCCTGCTCTGCCGCGGCACCCCGGACCGGTTCGCGGACGTCTTCGGCTGGGACGCCCTGAACGCCCTCCTCGCGTCCACCCGCGTCGACCCGTCCCGCATGCACCTCGTCCGCGCCGCGCGAGGCATCGGCCTCGCCTCCTGCGCCGAACCCGTCCCCCAGCTCGCCCCCCGGGGACGCCCCACGCGATTACGCCCCGACGCGCTCACCGCCGCCCTCGCCGACGGCGCCACGCTCGCCGTCGACGGCGCCGAGGAACTGCACCCTCCGCTGCGCACCCTCGTCCGCGGCGTCGAGGACAGCCTGCGCAACCTCGTCCAGGCCAACCTGTACGCCAACCTCGGCGGCGCCCCCCAGGGCTTCGACACCCACTGGGACGACCACGACGTGATCATCCTGCAGGTGGCCGGCAGCAAGAACTGGGACCTGCGCCCCCCGACCCTGTCCCACCCCGTCGGCGAGCTCACCCGCCCGCCGAAGCCGCTGCCCTCGGACCCCGGCTGGTCCGGCACCCTCACCGCCGGCGACGTCCTCTACCTCCCGCGCGGCTGGTGGCACACCGTCCGGGCGGCGGACGGCCCGTCCCTCCACCTGACCCTCAGCAGCCGGCTGCCCTCCGCCGCCGACCTGCTGCGGCGCCTGCTGCGCCGGCTGGCCACCGAACAACCGGTGGTCCGGCAGGACCTGCCCCGCTTCGCGGACCCGGAGACCGCCGACCGGTGGTACGCGGACCTGCGGACGGCGCTCGTCGACGCCGTCCGGGAACCCGGCCTGCTGGAGCGGCTCGCCGAGGAGGCCGGCGAACGAGCCCCGGCCCGCCCGGAGTTCACCCTGCCCGAGTGTCCCCGGTGACCGGGGCGGGGACCCGCCGGCTGCTGCCGGCGTCGGCGCGGGACCTGCCCGCCACGTTCTGGTGGATCTGGTTCAGCATCCTGGTCAACTGGACGGGAGGCTTCGTCGGCCCCCTGCTCACCCTCTACATGACCGGGCAGCGCGGCTACTCGGCGGCGCAGGCCGGCGCCGTCATCTCGCTCATCGGACTCGGCGGCGTCCTCGGCACGATCGGCGGCGGCGCGGCGGCCGACCGCTTCGGCCGCAGGACCACCCTGTTCGCCGCGCACGGCTGGACGGCGCTGTGCATGGCCGCCCTCGGCCTCGTCCAGACCGGAGCGGCCACCGCCGTCGCCGCCTTCGCCATGGGCGCCGGCGCCGCCGCCGCCCGTCCGGCCATGCAGGCGGCGCTCGCCGACGTCGTCGCCCCCGAGGACCGGCAGCGCGCCTTCGCCCTCAACTACTGGGCGCTGAACCTCGGCGTCGCGGTGTCGTCCGTGCTCGCCGGAGTCCTGGTCACCCAGGGCTACACCCTGGTCTTCCTCGCGGACGCCGCCGCCACCGCGCTGTGCGCCGTCCTGGTCCTGGCGAAGGTGCCCGAGACCCGGCCGGCCGCCGCCCGCCGGCCCGGCCCGGACACCCGCGCCCCCGGGAAGGGCGAGCCCGGCGCCTCGGTGTGGCGGGACCGCCGGTTCCTGGCGTTCTGCCTCGCCGCCCTGCTCTTCGCCTCCGTCTTCCAGCAGGGCAGCACGATGCTGCCGATCGCGGTGGCGCGCGACGGCCACGACCCGACGGTCTTCACCTGGCTGCACGCCCTCAACGGCGCGCTCATCGTCACCCTGCAGGTCGTCCTCACCCGGCTCGTCCGCGACCGCTCCCGGTCCGCCACCCTCGTCGTCGCCGCGCTCCTGCTCGCCGCCGGCTTCGGCCTGACGGCCTTCGCGGACGGCGTGGCCGCGTACGCCCTCTGCGTGGTGGTCTGGACGTTCGGCGAGATGCTGCAGGCCCCCGCCGGCAGCTCGGAAGCCGCCGACCGCGCGCCGGAACACCTGCGCGGCCGCTACCAGGGGACGTACGGGACCGCCTGGACCGCCGCCGCCTTCCTGGCGCCGGCGGGCGGCGGACTGCTGCTCGACGCCGGCGGCCCGGCGGTCCTGTGGGGCGTGTGCGCCGCCCTGGCCGTCGCCGCCGGCCTCATCTGGGCCCTGATCACGGGCCCGGCCCACGAACGCGCGCCCGCCGGGCCCCGCCCGGGGGCGCGTACCGGGGACGGTCCCCCGTCCCCGGCCGGCCCTCCCGCCCGGGAGAGCCGTACCGATGTCGATCTGAGAGGACAGCCGTCATGAACGCTTTCGAGCTGGATGAGCAGGACGAGCAGTTCGTGCTGAACAACTGCGTCTCCGCGTACCTCACCGACGAGGCCGAGGAGTTCGTCGTCGACAACTGTGTCGCGGCGTACCTGTCCTGATGACCCGAGCACCCCTCCGGGACACCGGCCGGGACGCCCTCGCGGCGCCCCGGCCGGGCCCGGCCCCCGAGCCCGGCACCGGCGGCGCCGTCACCCGGCTGCGCGTCCTGCGCGGCCCGGGCGCGACACCGCCCACCCTCCGGCTGGCCGTCGCCGACCTCGCGGACCGCACCCGGACCCTGCCCTGGCAGGCGGACCGGCAGGCGTTCGGCACGTCGTGGACCAGCGACGATCACGCCACCCGCGCCGCCCTCGGCGAAGCCGTCGAACGCCTCTGCGGCACCTGCCCGCCCGACCCCGCCGCGCTGGTCCACGGCAGCCACCGGGACCTGCTCCGCCGCGGCCTCGACGCCCTCGACCCGGCGCGCCTCACGCTCTACTCCGCGGCCCAGTACGCCCGCCCGGACTTCCCCTTCGCGCCGTTCCTGCCGGACACCCCCGTCCACTGGGTCCCCGCCCGGTCGCTGACCCGGGACACCGACGTGTACGTCCCCGCCTTCGCCGCGTACACTCTGTGGCGCCGCATGCCCCGCCCGCACGAGGAGGCCCGGCACGCCTTCCCGGTGATCGGCGGCACGGCCGCCGGCCCGGACCTGGACGGCGCCGTCGCCTCCGGTCTTGAGGAGGTCGTCGAGCGGGACACGGCCGCCGTGTGGTGGGCGAACGCGGTGCCGCGGCCCCTGCTCCCCGTCACGGACGCCCTGCGCGCCCTCGTGGGTCCCGCCCTGGACGACGTCGACGTACGGCTGACCGCCCTCGACAACCGCTTCGGGCTGCCCACGATCGGCGCGTTCGTCCGCGACCGGACCGAGGGATGGCTCACCCTGGGCCTCGCCACCCGGGCGGACGGCGCGCACGACGCGGCGGCCAAGGCCCTGGCGGAGGCGTTCGCCCTCCGGCTCACCTGCCGCACCCTCGCCGACCCCGCGGCCCTGGCCCGCCTCCGCGCCGGCTGCCGCGGCCGGGAGAGCCCGCTGAAACCGTGGCGCCCCGACGCCTCCTACCTGGACGCCTACCGCGAGGACGGCCGGGACGCCGTCGAACTCCTCTGCCACCAGCAGCTCCACCTGGACCCGCGCGCCGCGCGGCGCTCCCTCGCCTGGGCCGCCGCCGGCCCGCCCGGCCGCTGGGACGACCTCCCCGCCGCGCCGGGCGGCCCCCGGGAGCGGATCGAGGCGGCCGGCCACGAGGTGCTGTACGTCGACCTGACGACCCCCGAGGCGGAGGCCCTGGGCATGAAGGTCGTACGGGTGATCGTCCCCGGCACGGTCGGCACCGCGCCCGCCGCCTACCCCGCCCTCGGCGGCCGGCGCGTGCAGGACGCCGCCGTGGAACGGGGCTGGCGCCGCACCGCCCTGCCCGAGCACCGCCTGAACACCTTCCCGATGCCGCACTCCTGACGCCGGCGCCCGGCCCGCCCACGAGGGGGACCGCCGGGCGCCGCGCGCCGTCACGCCTCCGGGGCCCCCGTGGTCCGCAGCGTGCCGTCCTCCAGCCGCAGCCAGCGGTCCACGCCGATCGCGGCGAGGAAGCGCTCGTCGTGGCTGACCACCAGGAAGGCGCCCCGGTACGAGTCGAGGGCGCTCTCCAGCTGCGCGACGCTCACCAGGTCGAGGTTGTTGGTCGGCTCGTCGAGGAGCAGCAGCTGCGGCGCCGGCTCCGCGCACAGCACGCAGGCGAGGGTGGCCCGGAGGCGTTCGCCGCCGGACAGGACGCCGACCGGCAGATGGGCCCGGGCGCCCCGGAACAGGAAGCGCGCCAGCAGGTTCATCCGCTCCGCGTCCGTCCGACCGGGCGCGAACGCGGCGAAGTTCTCCGCCACCGTCCGCTCCGGGTCCAGCAGGTCGAGCCGCTGCGACAGATAGGCGACGCGGCCGTCGAACCGCTTGATCCGCCCCTCGTCCGGGGCGAGTTCGCCCGTGACGAGCCGCATCAGCGTCGTCTTGCCCGAGCCGTTGGGCCCGGTCAGCGCGATCCGCTCGGGGCCGCGCACGGACAGGTCGACGCCGTCCCCGGCGAAGACGTCCCGGCCGTCGTGCCGGACCCGCAGACCCTCGCCGAGGAAGAGGTCGCGGCCGGCCGGGACCTGCGTGTCGGGCAGGTCGAGGACGAGCCGCTGCTCGTCCCGGAGGGCCCGCTCGGCCTGGTCGAGCCGGGCCTGCGCCTCGCCGACCCGGGACGCGTGCGTCTGCCCGGCCCGGCCCGCGGACTCCTGCGCGCCCCGCTTCATGTTCCCGGCGAAGATGCGCGGCAGACCGGCGCTCTTCAGGTTGCGGGCGGCGTTGCTCGCCCGGCGGTCGGCGCGCTCGCGGGCCTGCTGGAGCTCGCGCTTCTCGCGCTTCAGCTCCTGCTCGGCGTTGCGCACGTTCTTCTCGGCGACCTCCTGCTCGGCCCGTACCGCCTCCTCGTAAGCGGTGAAGTTCCCGCCGTGGAACCGCAGCCGGGAGGCGCCGAGTTCGGCGATCCCGTCCATCCGGTCGAGCAGCGCCCGGTCGTGCGCGACGACCAGCAGCAGGCCGTCAAAGTCGGACAGCGCGTCGTACAGGGTGTGCCGCGCGTCCCCGTCGAGGTTGTTGGTCGGCTCGTCGAGCAGCAGCACGTCGGGCCGCTTCAGCAGCTGCGCGGCGAGCCCCAGGGAGACGACCTGGCCGCCGCTGAGGGTGCCGAGGGTGCGGTCGAGGGCGAGCCCGCCGAGACCGAGCCGGTCGAGCTGGGCGCGGGTGCGCTCCTCGATGTCCCAGTCGTCGCCGATGACGGCGAAGTGCTCCTCGGCGACGTCGCCGGACTCGACGGCGTCGAGCGCGCGGATCACGTCGGCGACCCCGAGCACGTCGGCGACGCTGAGGCCGGCCGTGAGGGGCAGGTCCTGCGGCAGATATGCGAGGGTGCCGCCGACGGTCACGGAGCCGTCGGTGGGCCGCAGTTCGCCGGCGATCAGCTTGAGCAGGGTGCTCTTGCCGGCGCCGTTGGGCGCGACCAGGCCCGTGCGGCCGGCGGTCAGGCTGAAGGACAGGTCGTGGAAGACGGGGGTGTCGTCCGGCCAGGAGAAGGACAGCTCGGAGCAGACGACGGTGGCGTGAGACATGGGAGAGACCTCGGAGGGAGGGGAGCGGACAGAGCTCCGCCCCGGACAGACGAAGGGCAAAGGGGTACGACGGCACCGGCCACTCCGGTGGTGCGCTCTTCCGCGCGCCCGGTGGCCGTCAGCTCCGGATCTCACCCGGAGATGTCGTCGTCACCCGCCATGTCTGCTGCGCTCCTCGTAGGGGTCAAGGTCTCTGCCAGGGTAACAGCCGCCCCCGGAGCCCCGCAGGGAATAAATCCCGCCTGGTGATCCGGGGAAAGGGGGCGGCCGTCGGAACCGGCTAGGCGCCCCGGGCCGGGAGCCAGGCGTCGATGACCTCGGCGACGAGGCCGGCGCCGCGGCTGTTCTGGTGGATGTGGTCGGTCGTGAGCACGAGCCCCCGGCGCCGCGCGATCGTGTCGAGGCTGCCGCGCAGCAGGGCGCGCCGGGCGAGGACGCCGATGCTCGCCGCGGGCGTCGGGTGCCGGAAGGGGATCGGCGGCGGGGCGGCCCGGCGCAGTTCCTCGGTCTGGCGTTCGTGGAGCGGGAGGCAGCTCACCCGGTGGGCGGCGGCGACCTCGGCGATCACGCGGCTGTACGCCTCCGACGCCCGCGCCGCGGCTCCGTCGAGCTGCTGGCCGAGGACCGGGAGCGTCAGCAGGGCGATCGTCGCGTCCGTCCGCGTCCGCAGCCGCTCGACGACGTCACCCAGGCACTGCCGGAACCAGTCGGCCGACGGCCGCTCGGGGAGTCGTTTGCGCTGCATGGCCCGCTCGACGGCATAGCCGGCGAGGCTCGCCCGGGCGTCGTTGGTCCCGATCAGCACGGTGATCACGTCCGGTGCCTCCGCGACGACGGCGTCGAGGCGCCCCAGGAGGTTGTGGGCGAAGTCGCCGTTGACCCCGTGGCGGGTGAGCCGCACGTCGCCCGGAGGCCGGCGCCGTGCGAGGAGGTCCAGGTAGTCGACGCTGAGTTGGGCCCGGGTGAGGCTGTCGCCCAGGCACGCGACCCGGGTCGTCACGACGGTCGCGGACCGGACGCGCCGGCGTGGTCGGCCGGGAGGGCGTCGGTCCGGGGACGGTGGTCGGTGCCGAGGCCGGCGGTGACGGTGAGGATGGACGCCGGTCCCTCCATGTCGACCGCGTGCCACGTCCCGGCCGGGTTGACGGTGGCCTCGCCCGGCCCGAGCACGACCCGGTCGGGCCCTCCGTCCCCCGCGCGGGTGACCGTCACCGACCCGCTGAGGCAGACGACCAGTTCGTCTCCGGCGGGGTGGCGCTCCCAGTGGTCGCCCGGGCCGTCGCCGTCGATGATCGTCACCATCCGGCCCTCGGCGCCGTCCGCCGCGACCGCGGCGCTGTAGGCGTGGAGCACCGCCGGGTCCCAGGCGAAGCCCTCGACGGTTCTCGCCGTCGACCCCAGCCCCAGGTGCACGGGGGTGGTCCGGAGGTCGATGGCGTGGGGTGTGTGCGCGATGAGTTCCATGCGGACGATCGTCACAGGACGGCACGGGCGCGGTCTTGAAGGAAAGGGAACGACAGCAGACCCCGCCGGCTACCCGGCGCCGAGCAGGACTTCGCCGCGCCGCCACGCCGTCGGCGACCGGCCGGTGAACGCGCTCCACTCCCGGACGAGATGGGCCTGGTCGGCGTAGCCGGAGACGGTCGCCACCTCGGACCACGGCAGCGGGTCGCGCGCGGTGGCCAGGTCGTGCGCGTGCTCGAAGCGCAGCACCCGGGCGAAGGTCTTCGGCGACAGGCCCAGCTCGCCGCGGAACCGCTCGGTGAGGTACCGGCGGCTCCAGCCCAGTTCCCCGGCGACCGCGCCGACCTGGACACGGCCCCGTGCCGCGACGAGGCGGCGCCACGCCTCGGCCACCTCGGGGCGCACCCGGTCGGCGGGATCGCCGCCCGCGCCGCGCCCGACGGCCCGCAGCAGCAGCTCGTCCAGTACGGCGAACCGCGCCGCCCAGGTCGGGGCCGCGCGGAGCCGGTCGGCCAACTCGCCGCCGAGCGACCCGAGAAGCTCGTCGAGCGGGACCAGCCGGTCGGCGAGCGCGGCGGCGGGCACGCCGTACACCGCCCGGGCCCCGAGCGGTGTCAGCGACACCTGCACGCCTTCCTGGCGCCCGTCGTGGTGGATCGCGACGGACCGGCTCATCAGACCGCCGGCCACGCCGCCGAACCGGGCGACCGGTGACCCGTCGCCGACGCCCGCCGCCACCTCCAGCGGGCCGGACAGGCTGATCACCGCGGTGAGCGCGCGGCCCGGCGGACCGCAGTGCACTCCGGGCGGGAACCCGCGGAGATCGAAACCGGTGTACGAGCGGACGTACCGCCGCAGCGCGGTAGCCGGACGCACGGGGGCGGGGGTGGCCGCATGGTCTTCCACCCTCGCAGTGTACGAACCGGCCCGCTCAGCCGAGTTCGGCCGGGCCCGCCGCGATCACCGCGTCGAGCATGCCCCGCGACGCCTGGAGCTCGTCGATCGCCTCGGTGATGCGTGCGCGCTCGCGGCGCAGCCAGGCCACCAGGTCGGGGCACACGGGCGCGAGGGTCGTCCCGTCGTCACGGACGCACGGCAGGACCTGGGCGATGGTGGCGGTCGACAGGCCGGCGGCCAGCAGGGTGCGGACGCGGCGGACGGTGTCCACGTCCGCGTCGGCGTAGACGCGGTAGCCGCTGGGCAGCCTCGACGGCGTCAGCAGGCCCTGCTCCTCGTAGTAGCGCAGCAGCCGCTCGCTGACCCCGGTGCGGCGGACCATCTCCCCGATGCGCACGTGATCTGCACCTCACCCCGTTGACTCTCCCACCGGTGTGAGACTTTAGCGTCCCGGTCATGAGCACCGGCACCGCACGTCCGGTGAGCGGGACCGCCGGCCCCACCCGCCGCGACCGCGCCGGCCGGCGGTGCCCCTCCACTGCCGGAAACCCGAAGGAGAAGGACGACCATGTCCCCTGCCCTGCCGACCTCCCGCCTCGGCCGCATCGTGCGCGGCACCGGCCCCGGCCTGCTCCTGGCCCACGGGGCCGGCGGCGGCATCGACGCCAACTACGGCCCGATCATGGACACTCTGGCCGACGGGCACACCGTGATCGGCCCCGACTACCCCGGCACCGGCCGCACCGAACGCGCCACGGCCCCGCTCACCCTCGACGGCCTCGCCGACGAACTGGTCGCCACCGCCGTCGAGGAGGGCCAGGACACCTTCGCCCTCGCCGGCTACTCGCTCGGCAGCGCGGTCGCCGTCCGCGCCGCCACCCGCCACCCCGACCGCGTCACCGCCCTCGTCCTGACCGCCGGCTTCGCCCACCCCAACCCGCGCCTCCTCCTCGCCGTCAGGCTCTGGCGCGACCTGCTGCGCGCGGGGGACTTCGAACAGCTCGCCGCCTTCGTCTCGTTGATCGGGATGGGCGCGCCGGTCCTGGACGCCGTCGGCCAGGACGACCTGGACGCCGCCCTGAAGGCCACCGCGGCCGGCATCCCGCCCGGCACGCCCGAGCACCTCGACCTGATCACCGACCACGTCGACGTCCGGGCCGATCTCGCCCAGCTGACCGTGCCGACCCTCGTCGTCTCCACCACCCTCGATCAGCTCGTGACCCCGCACCACCACCGGCAGCTCGCGGAAGGCATTCCGCACAGCCGCTACGCCGAGATCGCCACCGGGCACCTCCCGTTCGTGGAGCGTCCCGCCGAATGGGCCGCCCTCATCCGCGACTTCCTCCGGGACGTCGACGCCTGACGGGCGCCGTGGTGAGGGTGCAGACGCCGTCGGCGCACCGGCGTTCCAGCCGGCCCCGGGAGATGGTCTGCGCCAGGCCGACGGCCCAGCAGGTGGGGCAGCCGCGGAAGGCGACCAGGGCCGGCAGGGCGGCCAGCAGGCCGACCGGTCCGGCCACCGGCACCAGCGCGACCGCGCCGGCGATCAGCCCGAAGCCGACCGCCCCGCGCGCCAGATGGCGCGGGACGGACCGGCTCGCGTAGTCGGGCCTGGAGGCGGCAGGCCGCGTCAGGTGGACGGGGGCGGGGTCGAGGACAGGCGGAGTGGTCATGTGCGCGGCTCTCCTTCGGCAGGGTGTACGGGACCGGGCGCGGCGTCCGGCGCCGGTGCGGGCGCCGTCAGCGCCAGGCGCAGGGCGGCGCGCGCCCGGTGGAGGCGCGACTTCATCGCCGCGTCGCTCAGGCCGAGCGCGTGCGCGACGGCCCGTCCTGGCAGGCCCTGGACGTCCCGCATGACCAGGACCTGCCGCTGGTCGCGCGGCAGGGCGGCGACGGCGGCGGCGATCCGCCGGGCCTCCAGGCGGCGCAGCACCGCCTCCTCGGCCGACGGTTCGGCGACGGTGCCGGGACCGGGCTCCGGTTCCGGCGCCGGGGCCGGCAGGACGAGCCGGCGGACCTGCCGCAGGCACTCGTGCCGCACGATGCGGAACATCCACGAGGCGAGCGCCCCGGTCGCCCGCAGGGTGCCGATCTTCCGGTACAGGATGATCAGCGCCTCCTGTGCCGCGTCCTCCGCGTCCTGCGGCGAGGCGCACAGCGACCGGGCGAACTTCCGTACGTGCGGCTGGGATTCCGCGACGACGGTGGTCAGCGAGGCGAGGTCGCCGTCCTGCGCCGCACGGACCAGACGCTCGTCGGGCCAGGAGAGGGGTCGGTTCATGGTGCCCATCCTCACGGGTGGTTCCCGGTTCCGGCCCGGTCAGGCCCGGCTCCGGTACCGCCGCAGCAGGTGCAGCGCGCACGCTCCGACGAGGACCGCTCCGACGACGACGAGGGTGGTGACCAGCATGGTGTCTCCTTCCGTGGTCCGGCCCGCGCGGCCGGTACGGGGAAAGGAGGCGGCGGACCCCGGAAAGGATTCACCCCGCCGCGGACGACTTCGCGGCGGGGCGCCGTCCTGGGCCGGGTCCGCCCGTCAGACCGGAAGCCGCGCCAGCAGGCCGGCGAAGTCCGCCGCCGGCGGGAGGGTGCCGAAGGCGAGGCCCTGGTCGCCGGAGAGGCGGGACGCGCAGAAGGCGTCGGCGACCGGCGCCGGCGCGTGCCGGACCAGGAGCGAGCCCTGGAGGACGAGGGCGGCCCGCTCGGCGACCCGGCGGGCCCGCAGCGGCGCGTCCTCGGTGAGCCGCAGCTCGTCCCGGAGGTCCGCCCAGGCCGCGTCGAGCCGCCGGTCGGCGCCGGACGCCGCCTCGATCTCCGTACGGAACGCCTCCAGGGCCTCCGGCTCACGGGCGAGGGCGCGCAGCAGGTCGAGGGCGGTGACGTTGCCGGAGCCCTCCCAGATGCTGTTGAGGGGCGCCTCGCGGTAGAGGCGGGGCATGCCGGACGCCTCGTCGTAGCCGTTGCCGCCGAGGCATTCCAGGGCCTCGGCGACGGCCGCGGGCTGCCGCTTGCAGACCCAGTACTTGCCGACGGCAGTGGCGAGCCGCAGGAAGGCGCGCTCCCGGTCGTCGCCGAGCCGGGCCCGGTCGGCGGCGCCGGCGAGGCGCAGGGCGAGGGTGGTGGCGGCCTCCGATTCGAGCGCGAGGTCGGCGAGGACGTTCCGCATGAGCGGCTGGTCGACGAGGGCGGCGCCGAACGCGAAGCGGTGCCGGGCGTGGTGGGCGGCCTGGGCGAGCGCGCCCCGGATGCCGGCGGCGGAACCGAGGACGCAGTCGAGGCGGGTCATCGTCACCATCTCGATGATGGTCCGCACGCCCTTGCCCTCGGTGCCGACCAGCCAGGCGACCGTGTCGTCGAACTCCGGCTCGCTGGAGGCGTTGGAGCGGTTGCCGAGCTTGTCCTTGAGCCGCTGGATGCGGAACGCGTTGCGGCCGCCGTCGGGCAGGACGCGCGGGACGAGGAAGCAGGACAGGCCGCCCGGCGCCTGGGCGAGGACGAGGAAGAGGTCGTTCATCGGTGCGCTGGTGAACCACTTGTGGCCGCGCAACCGCCAGGTCCCGTCCGGGAGTTCGGTGGCGGTGGTGGTGTTCGCGCGGACGTCGCTGCCGCCCTGCTTCTCGGTCATGCCCATCCCGGCGAGCAGCCCGCGCTTGCCGGCCGGGGCGCGCAGCCCGGGGTCGTACGAGCGGCTGGTGAGCAGCGGCAGGTACGTCTTGGCGAGGTCGGGGGAGTGGCGCAGCGCCGGGACCACCGCGTACGTCATCGAGACCGGGCACAGGTGGCCGGGTTCCAGCATGGTCGCGAGCATGAAGCCGCCCGCCCGGGCCACGTGGGCGCCGGGCCGTTCGTCGGCCCAGGCGGCGCCCGCGAGGCCCTCGCCCACCGACAGGTCCATCAGCCGGTGGTAGGCGGGGTGGAACTCGACCTCGTCGATCCGGTTGCCGTACCGGTCGTGGGTGCGCAGCTCCGGCTCGTACCGGTTGGCCTGGTCGGCCCAGCGCTGCGCCTCCTCGCCGGCGGTGATCCGGCCGAGGCGGTGCAGGTCCTCCAGGTGCCAGGCGGCGCCCTCGCGCGCGACGCCTTCGAGCAGCACGGGATCGTCGGCGGCGTCGTGGCCGGTGAGCGGCGGGGCCTGGTTGGTGACGGCGTGGGTCACGGCCGCGGGGCGGCTGCGGGGACCTTCGGTCCGGGCGTCGGGGCCGGTGCCGGGGTCGGGGTCGGTGCCGGTGGTGGTCACGGTGGCTGCTCCCTCGGGCGGGTCGGGTGGCGGTACGGGTCGCGGGGCGCCGGCCGCGGGGGCCGGCGTGCGGGCGGTGCGCTACGGCGCGGGGGCGCCCGCGCAGCGCAGGGCCAGCGCGGTGAGCTCGGCGAGCAGGGCCTCGGTGGTGGTGGCGCCGGGGGTGCCGAGCGGGTCGACCAGGACCTCGCCGACCGCGCCGGTCAGCGCGGCGGCGGTGATCTCGCCGTCCTGCCGGGGCAGCACCCCCTGCGCGACGCCCTCGCGGACCACCGCCGCGAACAGGGCGCGGTAGCGGCGCCGGAAGTCGAGCCGCTCGGCGCCGACGGCGGGCTCCGCCGGGGCGGCGAGCAGGGCGTAGGCGAGGCCGCGGTTCTCCAGGGCCCGGCGTGCGAAGACCTGGACGCCGCGGCTCAGCCGTTCGACCGGGTCGCCGGGGGCGGCCAGCACCGCGCCCAGCACCTCCACCTCGCGCCCGGCGGCCCGCCGGAACACCTCGACGGCCAGCGCCGCCTTGGACGGGAAGTGCTGGTAGACGGAGCCGGCCGCGATGCCGGCCGCGTCGGCGACGGCCGTCACGGACGCCTGCGACCAGCCCACCTCGGCCACGACCGAGGTCGCGCAGGCGACTAGGTGCTCGCGGGCGGCTTCGAGGCGGCGGATCTCCGCGGGGGTCTTGCGGTAGGCCATGAAAGAAGTGAAGCACCATTCAGAGCTTCCCGCCAGAGCCGGCGCGCCCCGACCGACGGCGTGCTGTCGGCCGACGGCCGCGCGCGGCCGCCCTCGCCCCCGCCGGAGCCCCGTTGCCCCCCCGGTCACGGCAGCCAACCGGCCCCGCTGAAGGCTCTGTTACGTTGGCCGGACCCCAGGAGAGGAAGCGAACCGCCCATGGCCACCATCCACCGCACCACGATGCGGCCGACCAAACTGGAACTCCTCGCCGCGTGGCTGCCCACCCGGACCTGGTACGCCGCCGGGTCCGAGGCGCCGCGGCCCGCCAAGGCCGGCGGGTTCCGGCTCGACGACCCCGAGGGCGAGGTGGGCATCGAGTTCATGGCCGTCACCGACGGCGAGGGCCCCGGCGCGGTCACGTACCACGTGCCGATGACGTACCGCGGCAAGCCCCTCGACGGCGCCGAGCACGCCCTCATCGGCACCTCCGAGCACGGCGTCCTCGGCACCCGCTGGATCTACGACGGCGCCCACGACCCCGTCCTCGTCGCCGCGCTCCACGCGCTGCTCGCCGGACGGGCCGTACCGCAGCAGCAGTCCGTCAGCGACGCCGCCGACCCGACCGTCACCGCCGCACTCGACGCCCCCGCCGTCGCCGCCGCGCCCGTCGAGCCCGCCGGCGCCACCGACGGCGCCGACCACACCGACGTACGCCTCCGGGTGCCCGGCGCCGACGCGCCGCTCACCCTCCGCCTCCACCGCGTCCTGCGCCCCGCGCCCGCCGCGGACACCGGCGACGCGGCCGTCGTCGGCCGGGTCACCGCCGAGTGGACCCCCGCCGGAGCGGACGGACAGCCCGAGCGCGGCGACTATGTGACGGTACGTCAGGACTGACCGGCCGGGCGGCGGCGCTCCGGTCTCACGGGCGGAGCGCCGTCGCCAGCTGGGCGCGCGACCGCACGTCCAGCTTCTGGTAGATGCGGGTCAGCCGCGCCTCCACCGTCTTCACGCTCAGGAACAGCTTCGCCGCCGCCTCCTGGTTCGAGGCGCCCTGCCCGACCAGCCGCGCCAGCCGCAGCTCCGCCTCCGTCAGCGACGCCAGCGCCGTCGGCGCCTCGTCCCCGCCCGGCGCGGCTCCCGGCAGCTCGCCCGCCGGCGCCTCCGTCGCCAGCGCCAGCCACGGCGCCGCACCCGCCCGCTCGAAGACGGTCGCCGCCCCGTGCAGCGCCGCCTGCGCCGCCGACCGCCGCCGCCGCTTCCGCTCCACCCGCGCCAGCGCCATCAGCGCCCGGCCCTGCTCCAGCGGCAGCCCCGCCTCCGCGAACCGGCCCGCCGTCCGGGTCAGCAGCTCCGCCGCCTCGTCCGTCCGCCCCTCCGCCGCGAGGCACAGCCCCTGTGCCCGGTCGCAGCCCAGCAACACCGTGGACCGGCCCAGCCGTTCGGCCACCGGCCGCACCTCCGCGAGCAGCGCCGCGGCCTCGTCCACGGCGTCGTGCGCGAGCAGCGCCTCCGCCAGCTCCTCGTGCCAGCGCAGCATCGACGGGTCGACCGTCGACTGCGCCCGCTCGTCGGCCTGCACCCGGCGCAGCGTCTCCAGGGCCGCCGCCACGTCGCCGTTGACCAGCTGCACCCGGCCGAGCGCGTACCGGCTCCGCGACAGGAAGACCCGGTCGCCCTCCTCCTCGGACGCCTGGACGCTCCGCCGCGCGTAGCTCGCCGCCCGGCCCAGGCTGCCGCCCGCCGTCTCGGCGAGCGCCAGCGCGTACCAGGCGGGCCCGGGCGACAGGCCGGCCTCCAGGGTCAGCGCCAGCGACTGGCCCGCGTGCGCCAGCGCCGCCGCGCACGCGCCGATCCGCGACTCGATCTCCGCGAGCGTCCGGAACAGCTCGATGGCGTCCTCGACCGAACCGCGCCGCTGCACCAGCGGCAGCAGCGCGTTCAACTCGTCCCGCGCGTCCGTCAGCCGGTCGTCGAACAGCGCGTGACGGATCGTCAGGATCTGGGCGGCGTTGCGGATGCCCAGCGGCCGTTCCGCCAGCTCCAGTTCCCGCGCCCGGGCCAGGACCCGTTCGGCGTCGGCGGATCCCAGGGCCCGCTCCATCCGGGCCTGCACGGTCAGCGCCTGCGCGGCGGTCCGCGCGTCGCCCACCGACGAGGCCAGCGCCGCCGACTCCATCGCCGCCGTCCGGGACCGCTCCGGATCGCCTTCCGCCAGCACGTACTTGACGGCCAGCCGGAGCTGCACGGCGGCCCGCAGCGCGGTCTCGCCCTCCGAGTCCTCCATGGCGTGCACGTACATGTCGTCGAGGTCGGTCAGACCCTGTCCTGCGGTGTCGAGGACGGCGAGCCGGGCCCGGACCCGGTCGGCGGGGGAGGCGTCCCGGGCGAGCAGGTCGGTGGCGGCCCGCATCGCCAGGTCGGCGCGGGCGGCGCGGGCGGCCTCCTCGGCCGCGTCCACCAGCCGGGCGATCCGCCGCACGCCGTCCCGTCCGGGCGTCGACTCGGCCGCCAGCAGCGCCAGTTCGGCGGCGAGCGCGTTGTTCCCGCGCCGCCGGGCGGCCTCCGCCGCGGCGGCGACCTCGGCGGCCAGCTCCTCGTCCGGCCGGTCGGTGGCGAGCGCCCGGTGGCGCACCGCCTCGACGGGGTCGTCCACGACCTCCGCGAGCGCCGCGTGGCCGGTGCTGCGCTCCGTCCAGCTGGCGTCGTGCACGAGGGTGGAGGGGAGCAGGCCGGCGGTGAAGGCGAGCGAGCCGTCCTCGGCGAGCGACACCAGGCCGGCCCGTTCGGCGGCGGCGAGGTCGGCCTCGGCGTCGGGCCGGCCGGCGCGGCGGACCAGCGTCGCCGAGGGGCGCAGCGCGAGCGCCGCGAGCAGCAGGGTGGCCCGGACCCGCGGCGGGGCGGTGCCGAGGAGCTGGCGGGCGAGGTCCCGGGCCCGGCCGGAGAGGGTCAGCGCCTCGGCGTGGTGCACGGGGGTGCGGGCGTCGGCGAGGGAGCGGCCGACGGCGAGCGCGAGCCGCGGGTTGCCGCCGCTGGCGCGGTGGATGCGTCCGGCCATCCGGGACGGCAGCCGGTGGTGGATGAGGAGTTCGGCGATCTCGTCGGCCTGGAGCGGCGGGACGAGCAGCAGATCGGCCTCGGACGGCACCCACAGGTGCGCGGAGTGGCCCCCGTGGGGGCGGCCGGCGGCGCCGGTGCCGGGTTCCGGGCCGTCGGCGCGGTGGGTGTCCCCGTACGGCTCCGGGGTCTCGACCGCGATGACGCGCAGCGACGGCGGGGCGAGGTGCAGCGCGAAGCGGAGCAGGTCGGTGCTGTCGGGGTCGAGGAACTCGGCGCCGTCGACGACGAGCAGCACCGGGCCCCGGGTGGTGAGCGCGCGCAGGATGCGGGCGATGCCCAGCCGCAGGGCGATCGGGTCCCAGCCGCCTTCCTGGAGGGGGGCCTCGCGGCAGAGCATGGCGACGGCGGTGCGCTGCGGTCCGGGCAGGTCGTCGAAGGCGGCGGAGGCGGAGACCCCGGCCGGGAGGGCGCCGGGGGCGCCGAGGACGTGCCCGGCGAGCCGGGGCGGCGCGTCCTCGCAGGAGAGCACGGCGGTGGGTTCGTGGCGCGGTCCGGGCCAGGCCGCGGTCGCGGCCACCGAGGCCACGAGCGCCGCGGCGGCGGCGCCGGGGATCGCCCGGTCCGAGGGGAGGGTGGCGAGCCAGAGCACGGTCTCGCCGCGGGCCTCGGCCCGGGCGGCGGCGGCCAGCGCGACCTCGGTCTTGCCGACGCCGGCGGGCCCCGTGAGCAGGGCGCGGCCGCGGGCGTGCAGCACGGATTCGAGGCGGGTGAGCAGCTCCTCGCGGCCCACCGGGGCCGGCGGCCCCGGGATGCCGGGGGAGCGTGCGGGCAGGGGGCCGTGCGGAACCGTCGTCACCTGGTCGTCACCTCCGCCCGTGGGCCCCGCCCATGAGCCCTGCGCAGAGGATACGGAGCCCACCGTCCCCGTCCAGGTCCCGTGTCCGGCATACGGACACCGGTGTGCGCCGCGGATCGTTCCCGGACGTCGGCGACGCCCCCGTGGTGTAGACCACGAGGGCGCCGCTGACCAGCGGTGATGCTGGTGTGGGGGGTGGAGTTGGTGCGGTGGGGCGGAGGATCAGAAGGTGAGCGACCAGGAGTCGATGTAGCCGGTGTCACCCGTGGCCACATCGCGGACGCGGAGCTGCCAGGTGCCGTTGGCGACCTCGCTGGAGGCGTCGACCGTGTACGTCGTGATGACGTTGTCGGCGCTGTCCGAGGAGGAGGACGTCTTCAGGTTGCGCACCGTGCCGTCGGGGGCGACCAGGTCGACGACCAGGTCCCCGCGCCAGGTGTGCTTGATGTCGACGCCGACCTTGAGGGCGGCCGGGGCGTTGCCGGTGCGGCCGGTGACGGCGATCGAGGACGACACGGTGGTGTTGTCGGAGATCGTGACGTCGGCGGCGTTGGTGAAGACGGTGCCGGGCTGGGTGGTGCCGGTGACCGCGTTCACGGTCTTGGCCGCGTCGGCGATGCCGGTGCCGCAGCCGCCGGTGCAGGTGCCGGGCAGCGGACGCGCGTTGGTCTTGATCGCGGACTCGATGTCGGCCGGGGTGAGGGTGCTCTTGGCCGACTTCAGCAGGGCGGCGAGGCCGGCGATGTGCGGCGCGGCCATCGAGGTGCCCTGGTAGGGCTTGTAGTTCTCGGTCGACTGGACCGTGGTGCCCGAGTTCAGCGTGGAGTGGATGCCGTTCTCGGGGGTGGTGACGGTGCCGGGGGTGTCGGTGGCGCGGCGGGTCTCGCCGCCGGGCGCGGACACGTCGACGGCGGTGCCGTAGTTGGAGTAGTACGACCGGTTGCCCTCGCGGCTGGTCGACGCCACGGTGATGACGTTCGAGCAGTTGGCGGGCGTGAAGCCGGAGGTGTTGGCGTTGCTGTTGCCCGCGGCGACGACGACGGTGGTGCCGCGCGAGACGGCGCCGTTGATCGCGGTCTGGTAGACGCTCGGGCAGGTGGAGCTGGCGCCGCCGAGGCTCAGGTTGATGACCTTGGCCGGGGTGGCGTTGGCCGGGACGCCCGGCACGGAGCCGCCGGAGGCCCAGGTGATGGCGTCGGCGATGTCCGAGGACGAGCCGCCGCACTTGCCGAGCACGCGGACGTGCTGGACCTTCGAGCCGTACGCGATGCCCGCGATGCCCTTGGCGTTGTTCGTGACGGCGCCGATGGTGCCGGCCACGTGGGTGCCGTGCCAGGAGGAGTTGGAGGCGCGCGAACCGGTGCCGCACTCGCCGTCCGTGGCGTTCCAGTCGCCCTCGTCCTTCGCGTCCGCGTCCCGGCCGTTGCCGTCGCGGGCGTCGGAGGAGGTGGAGATGAAGTCGTAGCCGGCGACGGTGTTGGCCGCCAGGTCCGAGTGGGCGGCGTAGCCGGTGTCGATGACGGCGACGGTGACGCCCGAACCGGTCGTCTTGTCCCAGGCCGCGGGCACGTTCATGCCGCCGGTGGCCTCGAAGAGGTCCCACTGCTTGGCGTAGTCGGTGTCGTTCGGCGTGACGGCCATCGCGTAGGCGCGGATGTCCGCCTCGACGCGGGCGACGGACGGGTCGGCGCGGAACGCGTCCATGACCTCGTTCACGTCCTGCGAGGTCGCGGCGTCGCCCAGGTCGACCAGGGCGGCACCCCCCGCGAGGCGGCGCTCGAAGGCGAGCTTCTCGCCCGTCTCGGCGGCCTTCTCGGCGGCGTCGGTCTTCGCGGCCGCGTTGGAACCGGCCTCGGCGGCCTGGCTCTTGTAGGTGACGATGACCTTCTCGACCGGGGCGCTCGGGAGCGCCCGCATCGCCTGCGAGGCCGGGGCCGGCTTCGGGGTGGGTGCGGCCGGGGCGGCGGCGAACGCCCCGGTGGTGGTGGCAGCGGCACCGATGATCGCGGCGGTGGCGACCACGGATATGACTCTCCGCCTGGAACCGTTCAAGGTGGTGGGCCCTTTCGAGTACGACGTAGGTGCGGAGCAGTGGCGGCGGCGCGGGAGTCGCGGGGCGAAGTGGGGTCGCGTCCGAGGTCCCTGGGCTGGGGGGCCCGTGCGCCGCCACCGGCGCCGACGGCCCGGGTCAAGGCCGTCACCGGCGGCGGTCTCCCCGCATGCACCTGTCAGATGCGATGTGGGGGATGTTATCCGCCGGTGCGGAGGACAGTAGGGAACGGGGAGGTGAACGCGATACGGGGAAAACCCTTGTCACCCCTCAGGGGTGGGGAGGGGGTCCCCCTCGGAGCGGGGACGGCCGGCGGCGCGGGGTGGGCGCGCCGCCCCGTGCCGCGCCGCACCGGACCCCTTCCGGCGGCCGAACCGGCCCGATCCGACCCGCTCACGGGCAGGCCGGCGTCCGTCGGGGCCGCCCGGGGGGCCGCGCGGGGTCGACCGCGCGGCGGGACGGGGGCGGGGCGGCCCGGGTGCGTTGAGGGGGCACGGGACGGCCGCGTGGCCTCCGGTCGCGGAAGAAAGGGCCAGAAAAAGGGGCGTACCGGAGGGAAAGTGTCAAGCGGTGCGGAAATCAGCCCAGTTCGAGGGTCGTGACGCCGAAGACGCGGTCCGCCGCCACCGGGCGCACCGGGCCGGTGTACATGCGGGCCGTCTCGAACGTCGGCGTCAGGCCGCGCTCCTCCGCGAGCCGCGCCGCCGCCGGGTTGGTCTCCGGCATGTCGACGGCGATCGCCCGCGTCCCGAACTCCCGGGCCGCCCCGGCGAGCGCGTCGAGCAGCGCCGCCGCGTCCTCCGGCCCGTCCGCGAACAGCGGCCCCACCCGGGCCTCGTCCTGCGAGGGCCGGACGACGCCGTAGCCGGTCACCCGGCCGTCCGTCACCCGGGCCAGCGCGCGGTGCCCCGGGGTGGTCAGCCAGGCGGCGAGGAAACGGGGCCGCTCGGCGTGGTGGCAGGCCGAGTCATACGCGGCGAGCTGCGCCGGATCGACCTGCGTGGCCGGGACGACCCCGGTCACCGGGCGGTCGGGGGACGGGACCTCTCCGACGTAGCGGGCGCTGCGGTAGGCGGTGGTGAACCCGGAGCGCCGGTAGTTGTCCTGCTGGGCCGGCACCCCGTCGAGCCCCACCGTCCGTCCGCCCGCGTGCGCGAGCCCGGCCCGCCAGGTGGCCAGCCCGAGGCCCCGGCCGCGCAGTTCGGGCCGGACCAGGTAGAAGCCGAGGAAGGCGTAGGCGTCCCCGTACGTCACCACGGAGACGGCGGAGACCGGCTCGCCGTCGAGCCGGCCGAGGAAGAATCCGTCCGGATCCTGCGCGAAGAAGGCGTCGCCGTCGGCCCGTCCGGGGTTCCACCCCTCTTCGACGGCCCAGGCCCGGACGAGTTCCCACTCGTCACGGGTGGCACGGGTGACGGCGAGCGAACCGGGGGAGAGCGGGGTCACGGGCGGTCCCTTCGGGGAGGCGTGAACGGCGTGGGGAGCGTGCGGCGGCCGGTCGTCGGACCGGACGCGTGCGGACCGCGGGCCCGCCTCCGTACGCGTTGGCGGACCCGGACGAAAGCGGCCCCATCGCCCATCAGATCGGACAAAGCGCCCCACCGTAGCGCCTCCCGGCCCGCTGCTCCGCGCGCGCCGAACGATTCCGGCCGCCGTGCCCGGAGAAGGCCCCGGGCGCCTCAGGCCAGCAGCCGGAGGCGGCTGTCCGCGACCCCGAGGCGGACCGTCTGGCCCCAGGTCAGGTCGAGCGCGTCGGACTCGACGCCGTCGCCGAAGGCGACCAGCCGGTCGGACTCCACGGTCAGGCGCAGGCCCTGCGCCGGGCCGAGCAGGCCCTCCACCCGGCGCGTCCCGGTCGTCGGCGACGGCCACGCCTCGCGGACGAACCAGGCGAGCCGCGGTTCCGCCGGTCCCGGCAGGGCGAGCGCGCTGGAACGCTGCTGCCAGAGCGACCGGAGCCAGCCGGTCGCTCCGGTGCCGGTGCCGGCCAGCACCCCGGACGACGCCTGCGCCTCCGGTTCCGTGCCGTCGGCGGTGTCGGTGTCGGTGTCGGTGTCGGTGTCGAGGGTGTAGCGGGCGGTCTGGTGGCCCGGCGGGCCGACGTAGATCTCGTTGAGCGCGAGCAGCCGCTGGCCGTCGTCGGTGGCCGCCGCGACCATGGTGAGCTCGTCGGCCGCGGCGCCCGCCCCCGCCGCGTACGGCAGCAGCCGCCGCGCGTCGGAGGGCCGGTGCCGCACGAGGACGCCCGCGTTGCGCCCCGGGTCGGCGTCGATGCCGACGACGGGCTGGCCGGCGAGGTACTTGGCGGTGTTGGCGACCAGCCCGTCCTGGCCGACGACCACGACGACGTCCTCGGGGCCGAACAGGAACCGGTCCAGGTCGGCGCGTTCCACCCGGGTCTGCCGCCAGGTCAGCGGCACCGCGGCGGCGACGTCCGCGAGCGCCCGCCGGGCGCGTTCGTGCCGCTCCCGCACCTCGTCAGCGGAGCGCCCGCGGGCCGCCAGGAAGAACGCGGCCTGGCCGTGCGTCCCGTGCCGGGCGAGCAGTTCCTCGTACTCCGTCCTGCGGTGCACGAGGACCGCCCGCGGGGCGAGGCTCACGCGCCCGTCCCGCCGCTGCCGCCGTCGCCGAGCTTCGCGAGGAGGCCGGTGAGGACGTCGGGGGAGAGGGTGAGGTGCTGGATCCTCGGCAGCTGCTCGGCGGCGCGGGTGAGGGCGAGGGCGCGCAGCACGGCCGGGTCGGCGGCGGCGTGCGCCTGGAGCCAGGCGGTCTGCGCGGCGGCGCGGGCGTCGCCGACCTCGCGCGCGGCCTCGGCCTCGGCGCGCGCGAGCCGCACCTTCCGCACCGCCTCGGCCTCGGCGCGTACCGCGTCGGCGGCGGCGGCCTCCTCCGCCTCCCGGCGGGCGTTGGTGCCGCGCTGCTCGACGAGCCGTTCCTCCTGCCGGGCCAGCTCGATCTTGCTGGCCAGCTCGTTCTCGGCGATCGCCCGCTCGCGCTCGACGGCGACCGCGCGCCGCTCGTAGGTGGCCCGGTCAGCCTCCTGCTGGACCTGCTCGCGGGCGGGGGTGCGCAGCGCGCGCTCGACCTCGGGTTCGGGCCGGATCGCGACGACGCGGACGGCGACCACCTCGATGCCGGTCGCCGGGAGCCGCGGTTCGGCGGCGAGCCCGTCCGTGATCCGGTCCCGTACCGCCGCCACGCCGTCCACCAGGGCCCGCGCGAGCGGGGTCCGGGCGAGCACGTCGAGGGCGTGCTGCTGGGCGGTCTCGGTGAGCAGGGTCGCGATCTGCTCCAGCGGGGTGCCGCGCCAGACGCCGGTGTCGGGGTCGATGGAGAAGTCGAGGCGGGCGGCGGCGGTCGCCGGGTCACCGATCCGGTACGTGACGGTGGACTGCACGCTCACGTCCTGGAAGTCCGCGGTGCGGGCGTGGAAGGCCATCGCGAGCTCGCGGTCGTCCACCGGCACCTCGGAGAGCGCGGCGCTGAGCGGCCGGAACCAGAAGCTGAGCCCGGTGCCGTCGTGCGCGAGCCGCCCGCGCTTCTGGTGGCGGATGTGGGCGGTGGGCGCGGAGCGGAGGTGGCGCCAGCCGGCCCGCCGGGTGATGTCGGCCATGTGAGAGAACCCCCTTGTCGTCATGATGACGATAGCGGGGTGATCCACTTATCGTCAAGGTGACGTAAATAAGGGGGTGTCTCTCTCAGCGGGCGGGCTCCGCCTCCGGTACGGGCCCGAGCGCCCCGCCCAGCGACTCGGCCAGGCTCGCCACCGCGGGCTCAGCCGGTTCCGCTGGGGGCGGGATCGAGGGTGCCGCCGCTGCCGCCGGGGCGCCCGTGGTGAGCAGGACGACACCCCGGGCCGCGACCAGCGCCGCCGCGCCGGCCGCCAGCCAGCCCCAGACGCCCGCCCGGAAGGTCTCGCCCAGCAGCGCCACGCCGATGACGGCGGCGGCGGCCGGGTTCGACAGGTTCACCACCGCCAGCGGAGCGGCGAGCCCGCCCCGGTACGCGGTCTGCGACAGGAGCAGCCCGCCCATGGCGAACGCCGAGATCAGCACGGCCAGCAGCGCGGTCTGCCACCAGGACGGCTGCGCGCCGGGCAGCCCCACCGCCAGTGCGGCCGTGAGCGTCTGGGTCAGCGCCGACGCGACACCGGAGGCGACCCCGGAGGCGGTGGCGTGCCCGAGCCCGCGGGCCCGTACACCCCCGTCCCGGCGACCGCCGCCCGCGAGCACCGCGATCAGCAGCGCCGTCGCCGCCGCGACGACCAGCGACTCGCGCAGGCTCAGCGCCTCGCCGGGCTCGGCCGGCCCGGTGACCGCGACCAGCCCGACCAGACCGGCCAGCGTCCACAGCGCGCCCCGCCACTCCGTGCGGGTCACCCGCCGCCGGGCCGTGTACGCGCCCAGCGGCAGCGCCGCCACGAGGGTCAGCGCGCCGAGCGGCTGGACCAGGGTCAGCGGCCCGTAGTGCAGGGCGGCCACGTGGGCGAGGGCGCCGGCGGCGTTCAGGCCGACGGCCCACCACCACTGGCCCCGCGCCAGCAGCGCCCGCAGCGCCCCGCGCCCCGAGGGGGCGGAAGGAGCGGCGGCGAGCCGGGCCTGGGCGACGGCGGCGAGCGCGTAACCGGCGGCGGAGACGAGGGAGAGCAGCACCGCGAGCACGGTGCCGGTGACGGTGCTCATCGCGGCACCCCGACCGATACGGCCTCGGCGGAGGGGGCGGCGGCGCGCGGGCGGGGCACGGCGGGCGGTGCCTCGGTGTCCGCCGGTTCTCCGGGCGGGGACGACGGACGGACCGGCTTCGGTACGGCGAGCAGCGCGAGGCCCAGCAGCACCGCGGCCACGACGGCGTCCAGCCAGTAGTGGTTGGCGGTGCCGACGATCACGAGCAGCGTCAGCGCCGGGTGCAGCAGCCACCACCAGCGCAGCCGGGTGCGGGTCGCGGCGATCAGGCCGACGGCCACCATCAGCGCCCACCCGAAGTGCAGCGACGGCATCGCGGCGAACTGGTTCGCCATCGAGTCGGCCTCGGGGGCGGCGCCGTACACGGACGGGCCGTAGACCCGCGCGGTGTCGACCAGTCCGGCGGCGGCGAGCATCCGCGGCGGCGCGAGCGGCAGCGCGATGTGCAGCGCCAGGGCGGCGCCGGTGACCAGGGCCAGGACGCGCCGCGCCCACAGGTAGTGGGCGGGCCGGCGCCAGAACAGCCAGACGAGGAAGAGGACCGTGGCCGGGAAGTGCACGGCCGCGTAGTAGGTGTTCGCGGCCCGGATCAGCGGCTCGCCGTGCAGCAGGAGCTGCTGGACGGCGCCCTCGCCGGGGAGGTGGAGGACGCGCTCGGCGTCCCAGACCCGGTCGGCGTTGTGGAAGGCGCGGGTCTCGTGCCCGTTCGCGACGAGCCGGCCGAGCTTGTAGACGAGGAAGAGCCCGGTGACGAGCAGCAGCTCGCGCAGGAGCGGCGGTCGTCCGCCCCGCTCCCGGGAGCCGGGACGGAGCCCGAGCGTCCCGCGTATCCGGGTTGCCATGGCGCGGCACTTCCCTCCGGCGGCCGGTCGACCGGCCGAGCGGCCGGCGGTCGACCGCTCTCGTCGATCAATCGGTCAAAAACGCAACAAACGGAGGAACTGTAGATCCGAATTCATCGAGACGCAAGCGTCTCGATACGTTTGCGTCTCGATTGTGCGCCCCCTACTCTCGTATGTGCAGAGGAAGGGTGCTCTCGCCCCGCGCGCAGAGCCCCGGAGGGATCCGGGAGGGACCGATGTCCACGCAGGCCGCCACCGCCGCCGCCCGCCGCAGCAAGATCACGCCCGAGCGCGAGACGGAGCTGTACGAGGCCGTCCTCCGCCTCCTGCGCGAAGGCGGCTACGACGCGGTCACCATGGAGGGCGTCGCCGCCCGCACCAAGTGCGGCAAGGCCACCCTCTACCGCCAGTGGGGCACCAAACCGCGGCTCGTCACCGCGGCCCTCGCCGCCCGCCGCTGCGCGCTCTTCGCCGGCATCGACACCGGCAGCCTCGCCGGCGACCTCCACGAGGCGGCCCGCGTCGCCTCCGCCCGCCACGAGCGCGACACCGAACTCATGGAGGCCGTCGCCCAGGCGTACCTCCAGCACCCCGACCTGCGCGGCGCCCTGCGCGAGACCGTCATCGCGCCCGAGGTCGCCGCCATCGACGCCGTCGTCCAGCGCGCCGTCGACCGCGGCGAGGTCGCCGCCGACAACCCGGCCATCGCCTTCGTCGCCCCCAGCTTCATGGGCCTGCTCCGCATCGAACGGCTCCTGGAGGACCGCTTCCCCGACGACTCCGCCGCCCGCGCGTTCGTCGACGCCGTCCTGCTGCCCGTCCTGCGCGTCGACGGGTGACCGGCGCGCGGTTCCCCCACCCTGGAACCATGCCCGCCACCACCCCCGACGTCCGCGTCCGCCGCGTCTACGACCCGCCGTCCCCCGACGACGGCGTCAGGGTCCTCGTCGACCGCCTCTGGCCCCGCGGCCTCGCCAAGGCCGACGCCCGCATCGACGAATGGCCCAAGGCCCTCACCCCGTCCACCGAGCTGCGCCGCTGGTACCACGGCCCCGGAGCGGGTGACTACGACGAGTTCAGCCGCCGCTACCGCGCCGAACTGACGGCCCCGGAGGCCGCCGCCTCCCTGGACCGCCTCCGCACCCTCGCCCGGAACGGGACGGTCACCCTCCTCACCGCCACGGCCCACCCCGACACCAGCCACACCACGGTCCTCACGGCGGAACTGACCGCGTAGCGGCGCCTCAGCCCCCCGTCAGCCGAGGCGCCTCGGCGGCTGCGTCCACGGCAGCCGGACCGCCGCCGCCTCCCGCAGGACCCGAGGCGGAACCCCCGCCCGCCGCGGTCGCCTCCACCCGCCCGGCCAGCTCCCCGGCCCAGGCGACGAGCCCGGCGACGTCCACCCCGTACGTCTCGCCGCCCCCGTCCGCGTACCCGGCGATCCGCCCGGCCCCGCGCCGCAGCAGCCGCGCCCCGCCCGCCGCGTTCCCCCGGGCGGCGTGCGTCAGCCCCACGGCCAGCTGCGCGAGCCCCTGCCACAGCTCCCGCTCGCCCTCGGGCCCGGACTTCCACGCGTCCTCGAAGACCTCGTGCGCGTGGAACGGCATCCCCGCGTCCAGCAGCCGCTGCGCCTCCCGCACGCTCTCCGCCGGCGCCCGCACCACCCCCTCGGGCTGCCGCGCGACCCCCTCGGCCCCGTACGGCAACGGCCGCCCGAGCCCGTCCCGGGGCCGCGCGTTCCGCGCCCGCCCCTCCGCGTCCCGGTCCCGCCCGGCCCGCCCGGCCGCCCCGCCCCTGCCGCTCATCCCGCTCCGCCCGCTCATCCCGCCATTCTCCGCCCCGGCCCACCCCGCTGTGCGATCTCCACCCGCGGAGTGAGGTAATGTTCTCCTGCACGCCGACGCGGGAATCCCCGCCGCCGACGAGCACCGGGACGTGGCGCAGCTTGGTAGCGCACTTGACTGGGGGTCAAGGGGTCGCAGGTTCAAATCCTGTCGTCCCGACTCGAAAGAGTCGCAGGTCAGGGGCCGTTTCAGAGCAATCTGAAACGGCCCCTCGACCGTTTTCGGGGACCAGTGTGGGGGCGCCCGTGGGGGACCAGCCCGCCCTGACTGCCGGTGTCGTGGGTGTGCTCGACCGTGGACGTGAAGCCGGGCCGGACGGTGCCGTGGCCGCGACCACCGTCCGGCCCGGAGCGTGCGGGCCCGTGTGTCAGGCCGCCTGCTCGTGCTCGCAGGCGTCCTCGATGCCGTACGTCTCCCACGCGGGGAACTCGTCCTCGGCGGGGACGGCTTCGCCCGGCGCCAGCAGACAGGCGTCCAGGGCCGCGCGCAGGGCGTCGGCACGCAGTCCGGTGCCGATGAAGACGAGTTCCTGGCCCTGCGCGGTCTCCGGGCCGCGGGCGCCGGACGGCTCGAAGCGGGCGACGGCGCCGGCCTGGGACCACAGTCCGGTGACCCGGGGCCGGCTGGCGAGCCAGAAGAACCCCTTGGAGCGCAGGACGCGCCCGAAGCTCCCGCTGTCGAGGCCCCTGGTGACGAAGGCCCAGAGGCGCCCGGGGTGGAAGGGGCGGTCGGAGCGGAAGACGAGCGAGGAGATGCCGTACTCCTCGGTCTCCGGTACGTGGTCGCCGTTGAGCTCCTTCACCCAGCCGGGGGCCTGCTGCGCCTTCTCGACGTCGAACAGGCCGGTTCCCAGGACGTGTTCGAGGGCGATCCGGCCGCGCACGGCCGGGACGATCCGCGCCTCCGGGTTGAGCCGGGAGAGCGTGGCCCGGAGCCGACGGGCCTCGTCCGGTCCGACCAGGTCGAGCTTGTTGAGCACGATCACGTCGGCGAACTCGACCTGGTCCATGAGCAGGTCGCTGACGGTGCGCTCGTCGTCCTCGTACTGGTCGAGGCCGCGGGCGACGAGTTCGTCGCCGTCGGCGAGTTCCGGCAGGAAGTTCGCGGCGTCCACGACGGTCACCATCGTGTCCAGGCGGGCGAGGTCCCCGAGGGTGGCGCCGTCGTCCCGGGGGAAGGAGAACGTGGCGGCGACCGGCATGGGTTCGGAGATGCCGCTGGACTCGATGAGCAGGTAGTCGAAGCGGCCCTCGCGGGCGAGCCGGTCGACCTCCTCCAGGAGGTCGTCGCGCAGGGTGCAGCAGATGCACCCGTTGGTCATCTCGACCAGGCGCTCCTCGGTGCGGGACAGGGCCGCCTCGCCGCCGCGCACGAGCGCCGCGTCGATGTTGACCTCGCTCATGTCGTTGACGATGACCGCGACCCGCAGCCCTTCGCGGTTGCCGAGCACGTGGTTGAGCAGAGTGGTCTTGCCGGCGCCGAGGAACCCCGAGAGGACGGTGACGGGCAGCTGGTCGGTGGACACCATGAGCCGATCAGCCCTCCGGCTGGATGAGGCCGCGCCGGTACGCCTTCACCAGGCGCTGCGGCACGAGGTACACCGAGCCGTCCACGGTCAGGGGGACGAGCTGCGTGGTGGTCGCCTTCCACTGGGCGCGGCGGTGACGGGTGTTGCTGCGGGACATCTTCCGCTTGGGGACGGCCATCGTGAGACTCCTCGGTCCGGTGGTGACCCTGAGAAGCTACATGAAAATGGATTCCGTTATCAATCAGGGGACGTGTGGGTCGGGCGGGGACGGCCGGGAACGGGTGGCCGTTCCCGGCCCGCCGGTCGACGCGGCGCCGGCGCGGCGGCCGCGACTGCTTCCTGACATAGGAGGGGTGAACGGAGGAAACATGGGCAAGCGCGAGCGGGAGGGAACATAACGCTTCGATCGACCAGGAGGAGCCTTGAGTGACTTCCAGGAATCGAGCCGCCGACAGGACAGTGGTGCGGCGGCGGTAGCGCACACGGCCCAGGACAAGGCGGGTGAGGGCGCCGCGCTGGTCGGCGGCAAGGCCGCCGAGGTGGGCGGGACGGCCAAGGAGCAGGCGGCCAACGTCGTCGGCGAGGCCACCGCCCAGGCGCGAAGTCTCGTCGACGACCTGAAAGGCCAGCTCCAGGAACAGGCGCAGTCCCAGACCGGGCGTCTCGTGGAGAACGTGCGGCGGCTCTCCCAGGAGCTGCGGGAGATGAGCGAGGGCGGCAAGCCCGACTCCACCATGGCGGGTGTGGCCCGTCAGCTGGCCGACGGAGGCGAACAGGCCGCCGCGCGCATCGAGCAGCGCGGCCCCGACGGACTGGTCGGCGAGCTGCAGGACTTCGCCCGCCGCCGCCCGGCGGCCTTCCTGGCGGGCGCCGCGGTGGCCGGGTTCCTCGTGGGCCGCGCCGGCAAGGGAGTGGGGGCGGCCTCGTCCCACGGCGACGGCGGCTCCGACGTCCGGGACGTCCGGGAGCGGACCTCGGGCGGTGTCGCTCCGGCGGCCCGTTCCGGTGTGCCCGCCGGTTACGAGGACCTGACCGACACCTACGGGCAGTCGCAGCCCCCGCACGTGGTGCCGACGCCGCCGTCCTACCCGCCGACGGGCACGTACGGTGGCTCGCCCCGCCCGGGCGAGGGGAGGTGACCCGTGGCGACGTCATACCAGGAACGGCCGACGCGACCCGCGCCGCCGCCGCCCCCGCCGGCGGCCGCGGAGCCGTCGATCGGCGACCTCGTCGGTGAGATCGGCCAGGACCTCTCAGGACTGGTCCGTACCGAGATCGAACTGGCGAAGGCCGAGCTGAAGCAGGAGTCGGCGAAGGCAGGCAAGGCGGCCGGAATGCTGGGCGGCGCCGGCTACGCGGGCCACATGGTGCTGCTGTTCGGCAGCCTCACGGCCGTGTTCGCCCTGTCCCACGTCGTCGACATCGCGTGGGCCGCACTGATCGTCACCGCCCTGTGGGCCGCCGTCGGCGCGGCGCTCTACGTCAGCGGACGCGCCGGCTGGCGCAACGTCCATCTCAAGCCCGAACAGGCCGTGGAATCGCTGAAGGAGGATGCACGATGGGCCCGACACCCGACGAGCTGAGGACCGACGCGGAGCACCGGCGCGCGCACCTCGCGCACAACGTCGACGCTCTGGCGGACAGGATGGCCCCGCGCAGGGTGGCACGGCGCAAGGCGGACTCGGTGCGCCACCGGGTCAGCGGAGTGAAGGAGCGTGTGATGGGTACGGCACGGGGCGCGGCGGACGGAGCGTCCGGGAGCCTGAGTCAGGCCACGGACAGCGTGACGGCGACCGCCAGGGACGTCGGCGGAACGGTGAGCGAGACCGTCCAGCAGGCGCCCGAGCGGCTGAAGCGGCAGACCCAGGGCAGTCCGCTGGGCGCCGGGCTGATCGCCTTCGGCGCCGGCATGCTGACCGCCGCCCTCATTCCGGCCACGGAGGCGGAGGAACGCGCGGGACAGAAGCTGCGCGAGCACTCCGGTGAACTGCTGGAACCCGTCAAGCAGACGGTGGTCGAAGCGGCGCAGGAGGTCAAGGAGGAGATGCGGGAGCCGGCCGCCCAGGCCGTGGAATCGGTGAAGGGCACGGCGCAGGACGCGGCGGACACCACGAAGGATCACGCCCGGAGCGCCGGCCAGGAGACGGCGCAGGGCCTGCGGCAGGTGGGCCAGGACGCCGCCGACGAGGTGCGCCGCAACCCCGGCACCCCCGGCAGCCCCGGCACGGGGACTCCCTGACCGCTCTGGTCCGGAGACACCTCCGCCACGGGAACGGGCGGGCCCCTCGTGGGCCCGCCCGTTCCCGTGGGCGCACACCCCGACAGGCCACGCGCGGCCGGCGACCGGCCCCTCCGCGACAGGACCGTCCTTGCCGCAGGCTGCTGACCTGCGAAAATAAGTGCACGGTGAACGGATACGCCTGTTCGGATAACGGTCACGTCACGGCTGCAGGCGTTTCGGAAGATCACCTTCCGTTATGTGATCCGCGTCACGCGGAAGGTGCCGGGTTCCGTGGTAGGAATGCGCAACTCCGCAGGTGGCACCACCCCTCGCCGCCTTCCGGAGGGCCGGCACGTACCGGCCCCGTACCCCCTGGTGATCACGCTCCGAGTCC
>JOFO01000041.1 GCA_000721275.1 Microtetraspora glauca
CCCCACGGGCACCCCCACCCCCACCGACACCACCCCGACGCCCACGGACGGCCCCACCGACGACCCGACGGACGAGCCGACCGACGACCCGACCGACGGGCCCACGGACGAACCCACGGACGAGCCCACCCCGACGGACACCCCGAGCGGAACGCTCACCGCCACCGCCCCGCCCACCTCCGGCTCCTCCGGTGACAGCGGCTCCACCGGCACCGGCTCCACGGGCACCTCCGGCGACTCCGGCACCTCCGGTTCGACCGGCGGCGGCTCCGGCTCCTCCGGCGGCTCCGCCCCGCAGGGCGGCAGCGGCGGCACCCTCGCCGCCACCGGCGCCGCCTCCGCCGCCTCCGCCGCGCTCGGCGCGCTCGCGCTCTGCCTGCTCGGCGCCGCCGCCATGATCACGGTCCGCCGCCGCAAGGCGGTCGTCCGGCCGTGACCACCGCACCGGCACCAGCCGCCCCCCGCGCCGGGCTCGGCCTGGCCGGGGCGGCGCTGTGCGTCCTCGCCGCCCTCCTCATCGGCTTCGCCGCCAACCTGACCGTCGTCGGCCACCTCCAGCACGCCCGCGACCAGGCCACCGCCTACGACGAGCTGCGCGAACAACTCGCCCTCGGCACCGCCCCCGTGGGACAGACCACCTACGACGGCAAGGCCGTCGCCCCCGGCGACCCCGTCGCCCTGCTCCGCATCCCGGTCCTCGGACTGCGCGAGGTCGTCGCCGAGGGCACCACCTCCGGGATCCTGATGTCGGGACCCGGCCACCGCCGCGACACCCCGCTGCCCGGCCAGGCCGGCCAGGCCGTGCTCATGGGCCGCCAGTGGGGATACGGCTCCCCCTTCAACGACCTGCACCGGCTGCCGCCCGGCGCCCGCGTCGAGGTGACGACCGGACAGGGCGAGGCCGTCTACGAGGTGACGGGCGTCCGCCGCCCCGGCGACCCGACCCCGGCGCGCCTCAAGGACGGCGAGGGCCGGCTGACCCTGGTGACCGCGAGCGGCGGCGCGTACACCCCCGAGGACTACCTCTTCGTCGACGCCCGGCTGACCGGCGACGCCCAGCCCAGCCCGCCGCGCCCGCTGCGGCCCGGCTGGATCACCGACGCCGAGAAGCCGCTCGCCGGCGACCCGGCCGCCTGGCCGCAGATCTTCCTCGGCGCCCAGGCCCTGCTCCTCGCCGCCGTCCTCACCGTCCTCGCCCGCCGCCGCTGGGGCCCCCGCCAGACCTGGATCGCCGCCACCCCGGTACTCATCGCCCTCGGCGTCCTGGTCTCCGGCGAACTGACCCGCCTCCTCCCCAACCTCCTCTGAACCCCTGAACCCCCTGAACCCCTGAGAGCCCCTGAGCTGTCTGAGCTCTCTGAGCCCTGACCTTCCTGAACCTCCTCCGGACCCCGTGGAGCCGATGCCGCCATGACCGACCTCGCCGACACCGTCACCCTGCCGCCCGTGCCCGCCGGGAAGCCGCCGGCCGGCCGCGCCGGCGCGCTCGAAGCCGAGGCCGTCTCCGCCTGGTTCGGCGACCGCAAGGTTCTCGACCGGGTCTCGCTCGCCATGCCCGCCCACGAGGTGACCGCCCTCATCGGCCCCTCCGGCTGCGGCAAGTCCACCTTCCTCCGCATCCTCAACCGGATGCACGAACTCATCGGCTCCGCCGCCCTGTCGGGCCGGGTCCTCCTCGACGGCGCCGACATCTACGACCGGGGCCGCCGCATCACCCACGCCCGCCGCGAGATCGGCATGGTCTTCCAGAAGCCCAACCCGTTCCCCGCGATGAGCCTGTACGAGAACGTCCTCGCCGGCCTCAAGCTCGGCGGCGTCCGGGCCGGCCGCGACGAGAAGGACGCCCTCGTCGAGGAGTGCCTGACCCGCGCCGGGCTCTGGAACGAGGTCAAGGACCGGCTCCGGCAGCCCGGCGGCGCCCTCTCCGGCGGCCAGCAGCAGCGCCTCTGCATCGCCCGCGCGCTCGCCGTCCGCCCCCGGGTGCTCCTCATGGACGAGCCCTGCTCGGCCCTCGACCCCACCTCCACCCGGCGCGTCGAGGAGACCATCGCCGAGCTGAAGTCCGAGGTGACCATCGTGATCGTCACCCACAACATGCAGCAGGCCGCCCGGGTCTCCGACTCCTGCGCCTTCTTCCTCGCCGAACAGGGCACGCCCGGCGTGATCGTCGAACACGGCCCCACCGAGGCGATGTTCGGCGCCCCCGCCGACCCCCGCACGGCGGACTACGTCAACGGCCGCTTCGGCTAGGGAAGCCGGCGACGCGGCGGAGGGCCGGTACGGGAACTCCCGTACCGGCCCTCCGCCGTCGTGACCGGCTACAGCCCCGCGGCCGCCGCCAGGTCCTTCTTCAGCGCGCCCAGCACCTCGGCGCCGGTCGCCCGCGCCGCGGCCAGACCGCTCGCGCCCGCGACCGGGACCACGACCTCCAGGTAGCACTTCAGCTTGGGCTCGGTGCCCGAGGGACGGACGATCACCCGGGCCCTGTACGCGCCCTCCAGGTGGTAGCGCAGGCCGTCCGTCGGCGGCAGCGACTCCGTGCCCTTCGTCAGGTCCTCAGCCGACACCACGGTCAGGCCCGCCAGCCGCGCCGGCGGGTTCTCCCGCAGCGCCGCCATCGCGTTCGCGATGATCCCCAGGTCCTCCACGCGCACCGACAGCTGGTCCGTCGCGTGCAGGCCGTGCTCGACCGCCAGGTCGTCGAGCAGGTCGGTCAGCGTCCGGCCCCGCTCCTTCAGCTCCGACGCCAGCTCGGCGACGAGCAGCGCGGCCGTGATGCCGTCCTTGTCGCGGACGCCCTCCGGGTCCACGCAGTAGCCCAGCGCCTCCTCGTAGCCGTACCGCAGCCCCTGGACGCGGGCGATCCACTTGAAGCCGGTCAGCGTCTCCTCGTACCCGACGCCCGCCGCCTCCGCGATCCGGCCGAGCAGCGACGACGACACGATCGACTCGGCGAAGACGCCGCGCGCCCCCTTGCGCACCAGGTGCGCGGCGAGCAGCGCGCCGACCTCGTCCCCGCGGAGCATCCGCCAGCCGCCCTCCACGGACGCGTCCGGCACGGCCACGGCGCAGCGGTCGGCGTCCGGGTCGTTGGCGATGACGAGGTCGGGGTCCACGGCCCGGGCCGCCTCGAAGGCGAGGTCCATGGCGCCCGGCTCCTCCGGGTTCGGGAACGCGACCGTCGGGAACGCCGGGTCCGGCTCCGCCTGCGCGGCGACCAGCGCGGGCGCGGGGAAGCCGTGCCGGGCGAAGGCCGCCGTCAGGACGTCCTTCCCGACGCCGTGCATCGCGGTGTACACCGTCCGGGCGGTCCGCGGCGAGCCCGGGGTCAGCACGGCGTCGGTCCGGGCCAGGTACGCCTCCAGGACCTCGTCGCCGAGCACCTCCCAGCCGCTGTCGGGCCGCGGCACGTCCGCCAGCGCGCGGACGGCGGCGATCTCGGCCGCGATCTCGGCGTCGGCCGGCGGCACGATCTGCGAGCCGTCGCCCAGGTACACCTTGTAGCCGTTGTCGCGCGGCGGGTTGTGGCTCGCGGTCACCTCGACGCCGGCGACGGCGCCCAGGTGCCTTATGGCATATGCCAGGACCGGCGTCGGCAGCGGGCGCGGCAGCAGCGCGGCGCGCAGCCCGGCGCCCGTCATCACGGCGGCCGTGTCCCGGGCGAAGTCGGCCGACTTGTACCGGGCGTCGTAGCCGATCACGACGAGGCCGCCGGCCTGCCCCTTCGCCTTCAGGTACGCGGCCAGGCCCGCGGCGGCCCGGATCACCACGGACCGGTTCATCCGCATGGGCCCGGCGCCCAGCTCGCCGCGGAGCCCCGCGGTGCCGAACTGCAGCGTCCCGGCGAACCGTACGGCCAGCTCGTCGGTCTCCCCCCGGTCGAGGAGCGCGCCGAGCTCCTCCCGGGTCTCCGGGTCGGGATCCTCGGCGAGCCACGCCTGGGCCCGGGCGAGGAGTTCGTCCTGCGTCACGGTGATGCGCCTTTCGTCTGCGGGCGGTGAGGTGGGGTGGGGGGGGCGGATGGGGGCGGGGCGGGGACGGTCGCCGGGGCCGGCCGCCGCGCGGAGCCCTTCCCCGCCCCGGAAGGATCAGATGCGGTCCAGGACCCGCGTCAGCAGTTCGCCCATCCGCGCCGCCGAGTCGCGTCCCGCCTGCAGGACCTCCTCGTGGTTCAGCGGCTCGCCCGAGAGCCCCGCCGCGAGGTTGGTCACCAGGGAGATGCCGAGGACCTCCGCGCCGGCCTCGCGGGCCGCGATGGCCTCCAGGACCGTGGACATGCCGACGAGGTCGCCGCCCATGACGCGGACCATGTTGATCTCGGCGGGCGTCTCGTAGTGCGGGCCGGGGAACTGGACGTACACGCCCTCCTCCAGCGTCTCGTCGACCTCCTTGCACAGCGCGCGCAGCCGCGGCGAGTACAGGTCGGTGAGGTCGACGAAGTTCGCGCCGACGATCGGCGAGGCGGCCGTGAGGTTGATGTGGTCGCTGATGAGGACCGGCTGGCCGGGGCGCATGCCCTCGCGCAGGCCGCCGCAGCCGTTCGTCAGGACGACGGTCTTCACGCCGGCGGCGACGGCCGTGCGCACGCCGTGCGCGACGGAGGCGACCCCGCGGCCCTCGTAGAAGTGGGTGCGGCCGAGGAAGACCAGGGCGCGCTTCTCACCGATCTTGTACGAGCGGATCTTGCCGCCGTGGCCCTCGACGGCCGGCGGCGGGAAGCCCGGGAGGTCGGTGACGGGGAACTCGGCCTCGGGCGCGCCCAGGGCGTCGACGGCGGGGGCCCAGCCGGAGCCCATGACCAGGGCGACGTCGTGGTTCTCGACACCGGTCAGCTCGCGCAGGCGCGCGGCCGCGGCCTCGGCGGCCTCGTACGGGTTGGCAGTAGCGTTCACTGGCTCTTCTCGCCTCGGGGAGGGGGTCCGAGGGAGGAGACCCCGGACGGATTTCGTTCGCGAAGAAGCCTAGCCCGAGAATTCCTACGCGCGTAGATGACGGCGCGGACGGACATGCGATCGTTGTCTTGTCGTTTCCGACGAAAACCGGCCGGCCCGCGTCTCAGCAGGGCCGTTTGCGGAGCTCCATCACGTAGTCGTGGGGCGCGCCCGCGGACTCCGCCGCGTCGGCGACCTCGCCGAGGTAGCGGGCGGACGGCAGGCCGCCCTCGTACGCGTTGAGCACGTACACCCAGGCCGGCTCGTCGCCGTCGAGGGTGTGCACCCGGATCCGCATCCGGCGGTAGATGTCGAGGCCGACGCCCTCCCAGCGGTCCATGGAGTCCTCGTCCATCGGGGCGATGTCGTACAGCGCGACGAAGACCTGCCGGCGCGGGGCCTCGACGAGGGTGGCGAGCGCGCCCTCCCAGCCCATCTGCTCGCCGCCGAAGGTGAGCCGCCAGCCGTTCAGCCAGCCGGTGCCGCGCAGCGGGGAGTGCGGGGCGCGGCGGCTCATCAGCCGCGCGTCGAGGTTGCCGGCGTAGGCGGCGTAGAGCGACATGGGACCGAGGGTACGGGAGTGGTCCGGCGATCCGGTGAACGCCGAGGTGGCGGCCCCGGGGGCGGACCGGGGGGTGCGCCGGGGGCCGGGCGGGGCCCGGGCGGGGGCGTTTGCGCGGGCCCCGGCGCGAGGGGGCGCGCCGGGTGCGGGACAATGGGATACGCACTTGAAGCGTGCGGGACAATGGCGTACGCACTGCAGCCCAGCGGGGGCCGCACACCCCCGGCAGAACGAGAGCGCGAGGCGTAGATCCCAGTGACCCGGATCGTGATCATCGGCGGCGGACCCGGCGGATACGAGGCGGCCCTGGTGGGCGCCCAACTCGGCGCGGAGGTGACCGTCGTCGACTGCGACGGCCTCGGCGGCGCGTCCGTCCTGACCGACTGCGTCCCCTCCAAGACCCTGATCGCCACCGCCGAGGTGATGACCACCTTCGACTCCTCCTACGAGGAGCTGGGCATCATCGTCGCGGACGACACCCCGCACATCGAGCAGGCCGCCCGCGTCGTCGGCGTGGACCTCGGCAAGGTCAACCGCCGGGTGAAGCGGCTCGCGCTCGCGCAGTCGCACGACATCACCGCCTCGGTCACCCGGGCCGGCGCCCGGGTGCTGCGCGGACGCGGCCGGCTGGACGGCCGGCAGGCGATGGACGGCTCCCGTCAGGTGATCGTCACCGCCGCCGACGGCAGCGAGGAGACGCTGACGGCGGACGCGGTGCTGATCGCGACCGGCGGCCACCCGCGCGAGCTGGCCGACGCCAAGCCGGACGGCGAGCGGATCCTGAACTGGACGCAGGTGTACGACCTGAAGGAGCTCCCGGAGGAGCTCATCGTGGTCGGTTCGGGTGTGACCGGCGCCGAGTTCGCCGGCGCCTACCAGGCGCTCGGCTCGCGGGTCACCCTCGTCTCCAGTCGCGACCGGGTGCTGCCGGGCGAGGACCCGGACGCCGCCGCGGTCCTGGAGGACGTGTTCCGCCGCCGCGGCATGAACGTGATGGCCCGCTCCCGCGCCGAGTCCGCCAAGCGGGTCGGCGACCGCGTCGAGGTGACCCTCGCGGACGGCCGGGTCATCTCCGGCACCCACTGCCTGATGGCGGTCGGCGCGATCCCGAACACCGCCGGGATGGGCCTGGAGGAGGCCGGCGTCCGGCTCAAGGACTCCGGGCACATCTGGACCGACAAGGTCTCCCGCACCTCCGCCCCGGGCGTCTACGCGGCCGGCGACGTCACCGGCGTCTTCGCGCTCGCCTCGGTCGCCGCCATGCAGGGCCGGATCGCGATGTACCACTTCCTCGGCGACGCGGTGGCCCCGCTCAACCTGAAGACGGTCTCCTCGAACGTCTTCACCGACCCGGAGATCGCCACCGTCGGCTACACCCAGGCCGACGTGGACGCCGGCAAGATCGACGCCAAGGTCGTCAAGCTGCCGCTGCTGCGCAACCCGCGCGCCAAGATGCAGGGCATCCGGGACGGCTTCGTCAAGATCTTCTGCCGTCCGGGCACGGGGATCGTGGTCGGCGGCTGCGTCGTCGCCCCCAAGGCGAGCGAGCTGATCCACCCCATCTCGATCGCGGTCGACAACAATCTGACGGTCGAACAGATCGCAAATGCTTTCACCGTGTACCCCTCCCTGTCGGGCTCGATCGCCGAAGTGGCACGGCAGTTGCACACCCGAAAGACCTCGGGCGAGGGCTGACACCCGGCGGACCGCGGCGGCGGTCACCGCCCTCGCCTGCGGGAACGGTTCGCCGACTCGGACAACCCCCGGCACATCGGGGCATAGAACGATCAGAAGCGGGGCTCTCCATACCACGGGGGAGCCCCGCTTGTGTGCATCTTCCGCAATCCGGTCCATAGTGCTGAAAAGCACCGGCGGCGCACGTTACTGTCAGTTTCGTGTTCGCTGCAGAACGTCGCCAGTTGATCCTCGAAATGGTGCGAGCCAATGGGGCCGTGTCGCTCCGCGAGCTCGCCCGCGTCGTCCAGACCTCCGAAGTGACCGTGCGCCGCGACGTACGGGCCCTGGAGGCAGAAGGACTCCTCGACCGCCGGCACGGCGGTGCGGTGCTGCCGGGCGGATTCACGCGAGAGTCCGGCTTCCCGCAGAAATCCCATCTCGCGACCGCGGAGAAGACGGCCATCGCCGACGTCGCCGCGAGCCTGGTCGAAGAGGGCGAGGCCATCGTCGTCGGCGCCGGGACCACCACCCAGGAGCTGGCCCGCCGGCTCGCCCGGGTGCCCGGCCTCACCGTGGTCACCAACTCGCTGCTCGTCGCCCAGGCGCTGGCGCACGCCAACCGGGTCGAAGTCGTCATGACCGGCGGCACCCTGCGCGGCTCCAACTACGCGCTCGTGGGCAGCGGGGCCGAGCAGTCGCTCCAGGGGCTGCGCGTCTCCCGCGCCTTCCTCTCCGGCAGCGGGCTCACCGCCGAGCGCGGGCTCTCCACCTCCAACATGCTCTCCGCGAGCGTGGACCGGGCGCTGGTGCAGGCCGCTGCCGAGGTCGTGGTCCTCGCCGACCACACCAAGCTCGGCACCGACACCATGTTCCAGACGGTGCCGACCGACGTGATCACCCGGCTGGTCACCGACGAGCCCCCGCCGCACGACGAGCGGGCCGGCACCGAGCTTCAGGCCCTCGCCGACCAGGGCGTGCAGATCGCCGTGGCCGCCACCGGCCAGAGCGGCGCCCCCGCCGCCGAGCAGCTGCCGCCGGGCGTCCGGGGCCGCCGCGAGATGCCGCTGCCCGTCCAGCGCGGAGGCAGGATGCCGGGCGGTCAGTTCCGCGGCCCCGGCCCCGGCATGGGCGCCGAGCCCATGGAGCGCACGGCGCGCGTCGCGGACCTGCGCCGCCGCTGAGCCGGCGGCCCGTCCCGTACCGCCCGGGTCGCCCCGTACGCAGTGAGCCGCCGTCCCTTCCCGTGCCCCGTACACGGCGAAGGGCCCCACAGGCGGCTGCCTGCGGGGCCCTCGCGCGCGGGAACGTCAGCCCTTGATCTCGCAGATGCCGGCGCCGGACGTCACCGACGCGCCGACCTCGGCGCTCAGGCCCGTCACCGTGCCCGCCTTGTGCGCGTTCAGCGGCTGCTCCATCTTCATGGCCTCCAGGACGACGATCAGGTCGCCCTCCTTGACCTCCTGGCCCTCCTCGACCGCGACCTTCACGATCGTGCCCTGCATGGGCGAGGCGAGGGTGTCGCCGGAGGCGGTCGGGCCGGACTTCTTCGCGGCGCGGCGCTTCGGCTTGGCACCGGCGGCCAGACCCGTACGGGCCAGGGACATACCCAGCGACGACGGGAGGGAGACCTCCAGGCGCTTGCCGCCGACCTCGACCACGATGGTCTCGCGGCCGGCCTCGTCCTCGTCCGCGTCGGCACCCGCCGGGGTGAACGGCTTGATCTCGTTGACGAACTCCGTCTCGATCCACCGGGTGTGGACGCGGAACGGGTCGGCGGTGAAGTCCGGGTCGACCACGACGGCCTGGTGGAACGGGATGGCCGTGGCCATGCCCTCGACCTTGAACTCGGCGAGCGCGCGGGCGGCGCGCTGCAGCGCCTGCTCACGGGTGGCGCCGGTGATGACCAGCTTGGCGAGCAGCGAGTCCCAGGCGGGGCCGATGACCGAGCCGGACTCGACGCCCGCGTCCAGACGGACGCCCGGGCCGGTCGGCGGCTGGAAGAGGGTGACCGTGCCGGGGGCCGGCAGGAAGTTGCGGCCCGGGTCCTCGCCGTTGATGCGGAACTCGAAGGAGTGGCCCCGGATCTCCGGGTCGCCGTAGCCCAGCTCCTCGCCGTCGGCGATCCGGAACATCTCGCGGACCAGGTCGATGCCGGTGACCTCCTCGGTCACCGGGTGCTCCACCTGCAGACGGGTGTTGACCTCCAGGAAGGAGATCGTCCCGTCGAGGCCGACCAGGAACTCGACCGTGCCGGCGCCGACGTAGCCGGCCTCCTTCAGGATCGCCTTGGACGCGGCGTACAGCTGCGCGTTCTGCTCCTCCGTCAGGAACGGCGCGGGCGCCTCCTCGACGAGCTTCTGGTGGCGGCGCTGGAGCGAGCAGTCACGGGTCGAGACGACGACCACGTTGCCGTGCTGGTCGGCGAGGCACTGGGTCTCGACGTGCCGCGGCTTGTCCAGGTAGCGCTCGACGAAGCACTCGCCGCGGCCGAAGGCGGCGACGGCCTCGCGGACCGCGGAGTCGTACAGCTCCGGGACCTCTTCGAGGGTGCGGGCGACCTTGAGGCCGCGTCCGCCGCCGCCGAAGGCCGCCTTGATGGCGATCGGCAGGCCGTGCTCCTCGGCGAAGGCGACGACCTCGTCCGCGCCGGAGACCGGGTCCGGGGTGCCCGCGACGAGCGGGGCGCCGGCGCGCTGGGCGATGTGGCGGGCGGCGACCTTGTCGCCGAGGTCGCGGATGGCGTGCGGCGGCGGGCCGATCCAGGTCAGCCCGGCGTCGAGGACGGCCTGGGCGAACTCCGCGTTCTCGGAGAGGAATCCGTAGCCCGGGTGGACGGCGTCCGCGCCGGAGTCCTTCGCGGCCTGGAGCACCTTGGCCATGTCCAGGTAGCTGGTGGCCGGGGTGTCACCGCCCAGGGCGAACGCCTCGTCGGCCGCGCGGACGTGCAGAGCGTCCCGGTCCGGGTCGGCGTAGACGGCTACGCTGGCGATCCCGGCATCCCGGCAGGCACGGGCGACACGAACAGCGATTTCGCCACGGTTGGCGATGAGCACCTTGCGCACGATGGCTCCCTCCTTGAAACAAGCTGAGTTTAGGGACTGCCGACACGGCCCCTCGACCCGTCCCCACGGGTGAGCTTGCCCACACGGAGTGTGAAGCGGCGGACGCCCGGGTCGTGAAATCCCTTGTCGCACCACGGTACGCAGGGTTCCTTGACGGCACAGTAGCTCTCTGGTGTGGCGCAGGTCTCTGTTCGTGGAGCCAGTCGCCGTTCGGGTTTCTTTGTCGAGTCCCTACGAATGGGTCAACGATTCTTTGCCGGACCGTCGTGCTCCGGCCAACCTGCGCGCACTCTTGTCCGAGGGTTTACCGGCCAGTAGCCTTCGCGCTGTCGACCGTACTGTCGGTAACAGCCGCATTTTGGGGGTGGCCGAGGTGGCCCGCAGACCGATCGCACTCGTCACGGCCGCCGTGCTCCTCGTGGAGGCGCCCGCCATCGTCGGCGTCAACGCGATCATGGCGCGGTTCGTGGAGGTCCAGTCGATGTCCCTCGACGGCCTCGACCCCGACCACATGGTCACCGGCACCTGGGCCCTGGGCATCGGCTCGGGCCTCGCCCTCGCGCTCTGCTCCCTCGTCGCGCTGCTCACCGGCCTCCGGGACCGGGCCCCGGGCCGCCTCGGCCGGGGGCTGCTGATCGGCTGCGCGGTCGTCCACGGCCTGCTCGGCGCCGTCGCGGCGGCCCTGATCGGCTGGACCGCCTTCGCCGTGCTGATGACCGTCGTCGGGCTGATCGTGCTGACGCTGGTGATGTACGGGGACGAGCCGGCGGGCTCCGGGAAGGCGGAGCCCGCGACGGCGTGACGTGACGTCAGGCGTTCAGGACCACAGCTCGGTGATGCCCACGTCGAGCTTGGCGAGGAGCCGGCGCAGCAGCGGCAGCGACAGGCCGATGACGTTGCCGGGGTCGCCGTCGATGCCCTCGATGAACGGCGCCGACCGGCCGTCCAGCGTGAACGCGCCCGCCACGTGCAGCGGTTCGCCGCTCGCCACGTACGCCGCGATCTCCTCGTCCGTCGGCTCGCCGAACCGCACGACCGTGGAGGCGGTCGCCGACTCGTACCGCTTGGCGGTCGTGTCGTAGACGCAGTGGCCGGTCTGCAGGATGCCGACCCGGCCGCGCATCTCCTTCCAGCGGGCGGTGGCCTCGGCGGCGTCGGCGGGCTTGCCCAGCGCGCGGCCGTCCAGCTCCAGGACCGAGTCGCAGCCGATGACCAGGGCGCCGCTCGCCTCGGGGCGGGCGGCGACGTGCGCGGCCTTGGCCTCGGCGAGCGTCAGGGCGAGCTCGGCCGGGGTCGGGGCGTGGACCTTGTCCTCGTCGACGCCGCTGACGATCACCTCGGGGGCCAGGCCGGCCTGGCGGAGCAGGCCGAGCCGGGCGGGGGAGGCGGAGGCGAGGACGAGCCGGCGGGGCGTGCCGCCCGGGTGATCAGCAGTCATGGGGGCAGCGTACTCAGCGCGAGCCGATGACGAGCATCAGGACGACCATGGCCAGCGCCAGGAGCACACCCGATCTCCGCAGCATCTCCTGGGCCTCGCGCAGGAAGGTGGGCGGCTTGTTCTCCGGGTCGGACCACAGCATGCCCCCGATCCTGCTGCCGGGACGGCTCCGGCGCCTGAGTACGGATACTCAACAGCGCCCCGGACCCGTCCCTCAGGCGGTGTAGGCGCCGGCCGCGGCGGCGGCCAGGGCGGCGGTGACGGCCCGTTCGGCGTCGGCGGCGACGGGTTCCTCCTGGGTGACGGCGAAGCGGTAGTAGAGCGGCGCGGAGACGGCGCGGAGCACTTCGCGCGGGTCGGTGCCGGCCGGGAGTTCGCCGCGGGCGAGGGCCCGTTCGGCGACCGGGGCCCATTCGTCGAGCCGGGTGCGGTAGAAGCCGTGCAGGGCGCGGGCGCACTCCTGGTCGCAGGCGGCGGCGGCGAGGACGGCGCGGAAGACGGCACCCATCCGCGGGTCGGTGAGGGTCCGGAGGACCAGGGCGGCGTTGGCCCGCAGGTCGCCGGCGAGGGTGCCGGTGTCGGCGGCGGGCAGGGACTGCTCGGCCATGTCGCCGAGGAGGTCGGTGACCAGGCCGGCGGGGGAGCCCCAGCGGCGGTAGACGGTGGTCTTGCCGACGCCCGCGGCGGCGGCGATCTGGTCCATGTTGAGGCTGTCGAAGCCGCCGGCGGCGAGGGCCGCCTGGGTGGCGTCGAGGACCGCGCGGCGGACCTTGGCGGTACGGCCTCCGGGGCGCTGGGTGCCGGGCACGGCCGACGGGCTCTCGCTCAAATGGGTCTCCTGTTCCATTAAGCCGATGCAGTCTGCTACGGTCTCGTTCATCTTAACGGAACCAGTCTCCCATTAAGGGGTCCCGTCATGGTCGCCCTCGACACGCCCGCCGCCACCGCGCCGGCCGCCCGCATGGACGGGCGGATGCGGCTCGTCCTCGTCGTCCTCCTCGTCGCCCAGTTCATGCTGGCCGTCGACTTCTCGATCCTGAACGTCGCCCTCCCCGTCATCGGCGAAGGACTCGGCTTCTCCCTCGGCGGACTCCAGTGGATCGCCACCGCCTTCGCCCTCGCCGCCGCCGGCTTCACCCTCCTCTTCGGACGCCTCGCCGACCTCCTCGGCCGCCGCCGCGTCTTCCTCACCGGCATGGCCGTCCTCGGCGCCGCCTCCCTCGCCGGCGGCCTCGCCACCAGCCCCGAACTCCTCATGGCCGCCCGCGTCGCCCAGGGCCTCGCCACCGCCGCCGTCACCCCGGCCGGCCTCTCCCTGCTCACCTCCGCCTTCCCCGAGGGCCCGCTCCGCGACAAGGCCCTCGGCCTCAACGGCGCCCTGATGTCCGCCGGGTTCACCACCGGAGCCGTCCTCGGCGGCGTCCTCACCGACCTGCTCTCCTGGCGCTGGGCCTTCTTCATCAACGTGCCGGTCGCGCTCGCCGTCCTGCTCGTCGCCCCCGCCGTCATCGAGGAGAGCCGCCCCGCCGCCCGCCCCCGGCTCGACGTCCCCGGCGCCGTCACCGTCACCGGCGGCCTGCTCGCCCTCGTCCTCGGCCTCACCGCCGCCGGCGAGCACGGCTGGGCCGCCCCCGCCACCCTCGTCCCCCTCGCCGCCGCGGCCGTCCTGCTCACCGCCTTCCCGCTCGTCGAGCGCCGCTCCGCCGCACCTCTGGTCCCGCTCCGGGTGCTGCGCCGCCGCACCGTCGTGTGGGGCAACCTCGCCGGGCTGGCCGCCTTCGCCACCGAGACCTCGCTGGTCTTCCTGATGACCCTGCACCTCCAGGACGTGCTCGGCTTCTCCCCGCTCGCCGCCGGCCTCTCCTTCGGCGTCCTCGGCGCCGGCACCGTCCTCGGCGGCCTGCTCGCCCCCCGCTTCCTCCGCCGCTTCACCCCCCGCGCCGCCCTCGTCGCCGGCGGCGTCCTCCAGGCCGCCGCCACCCTCGCCCTCCTCGGCATCGGCGACGAGCGGAGCACGTACGGGCTGCTGCTCGCGGCCACCTTCGCCGGCGGCGTCGGCAACATGCTCGCCATCGTCGGCTTCATGGTCACCGCCACCTCCGGCCTCCCCGACAGCGAGCAGGGCATGGCCACCGGCATCGCCACCATGACCCAGCAGATCGGCATCACCCTCGGCACCCCGGTGATGAGCGCCGTCGTCGTCACCGCCGCCACGCTCCCGGACGGCATCGCCCGCGCGGTCGCCGTCAACGCGGCCCTCGTCGCCCTCGCCGCCCTCGCCGCCGCCGTCTTCCTCAGGAAGCGGTGAGCGGACACGCCGAAGGCCGGACCCCCCGCACACGGGGTCCGGCCTTCGCTCACGTCACGTCACACGGTTCAGACCGGCCAGGCGGACCGGGCCCAGGCCCGCGGGCCCGGCCGGTGGCGCACCCCCCGCGCGATCCGCGCCGGATCCGACCAGCCCTCCGGGACCGCCGGGCCGCCGCTCCGCGCGGCAGCCGCCGCCGTCGCCGCGGCCCGGGCCTGGACCACCGCCAGTGCGGCGGCCAGCTCCTCGGGCGTCGGGTTGCCTCGTACGACCTTGATCATCGTGCTGTCCCTCCCGAGGGCTAGAGCGGGATGTTGCCGTGCTTCTTCGGGGGCAGGGATTCCCGCTTCGTCCGCAGCTGACGCAGGCCCTTCACGATCTGCGCCCGCGTCTCCGACGGCAGGATCACCCCGTCGACGTACCCGCGCTCGGCCGCGGTGTACGGGTTGAGCAGGGTGTCCTCGTACTCCTGGATCAGCCGCGCCCGCACCGCCTCGACGTCCTCGCCGTTCGCCTCCGCCTCCGCGATCGTCCGGCGGTGCAGGATGTTGACGGCGCCCTGCGCGCCCATGACCGCGATCTGCGCCGTCGGCCACGCCAGGTTCAGGTCGGCGCCCAGGTGCTTGGAGCCCATGACGTCGTACGCGCCGCCGAACGCCTTCCGCGTGATGACCGTGATCAGCGGGACCGTCGCCTCCGCGTACGCGTAGATCAGCTTCGCGCCGCGCCGGATGATGCCGCCGTACTCCTGGTCCACGCCCGGCAGGAAGCCCGGCACGTCCACGAAGGTGAGGACCGGGATGTTGAAGGCGTCGCAGGTCCGCACGAACCGCGCGGCCTTCTCCGACGCGTTGATGTCCAGACAGCCCGCGAACTGCATCGGCTGGTTGGCGACGACGCCGACCGGGAAGCCCTCCACCCGGCCGAAGCCGGTCAGGATGTTCGGCGCGAACAGCGCCTGCGTCTCCAGGAACTCGCCGTCGTCCACGACGTGCTCGATGACCTGGTGCATGTCGTACGGCTGGTTCGCCGAGTCCGGGATCAGCGCGTCGAGCTCCAGGTCCTCCGCCGACACCTCGGTGTCCGCCGTCTCCGGGAAGGCCGGCGCCTCCGAGAGGTTGTTCGACGGCAGGTACGAGAGCAGCTGCTTCACGTACTCGATGGCGTCCTTCTCGTCGCCCGCCATGTGGTGCGCCACGCCCGACGTCGTGTTGTGCGTCCGGGCGCCGCCCAGCTCCTCGAAGCCCACGTCCTCGCCGGTCACCGTCTTGATGACGTCAGGCCCCGTGATGAACATGTGCGAGGTCTGGTCCACCATCACCGTGAAGTCGGTGATCGCCGGCGAGTACACCGCGCCGCCCGCGCACGGGCCGACGACCAGCGAGATCTGCGGGATCACGCCCGACGCGTGGGTGTTGCGGCGGAAGATCTCGCCGTACATGCCCAGCGCGCTCACGCCCTCCTGGATGCGGGCGCCGCCGGAGTCGTTGATGCCGATCACCGGGCAGCCGGTCTTCAGCGCGAAGTCCATCACCTTGATGATCTTCTGCCCGTACGTCTCGCCCAGCGCCCCGCCGAAGACCGTGAAGTCCTGCGAGAACACCGCGACCGGACGCCCGTCGACCGTGCCGTAGCCGGTGACGACCCCGTCGCCGTACGGACGGTTCTTCTCCAGGCCGAAGTTGGTCGACCGGTGCCGGGCCAGCTCGTCCAGCTCCACGAACGAGCCCTCGTCGAGCAGCAGGGCGATCCGCTCACGCGCGGTCAGCTTGCCCTTGGCGTGCTGCTTCTCCACCGCGCGCTCCGAGCCGGCGTGGGTGGCCTCGTCGATACGGCGCCTGAGGTCCGCGATCTTGCCCGCGGTCGTGTGAATGTCGGTCTCGTACTGCTCTGCCGGCTCGGACATCGGGATGCGGCTCCCTGCCTGGTCACGGGGGGTTCGTTGACTGCGAATGGGCTACTGACGGCCTACTGTCCCGTAGCGTATCCGCGCCGGTACGGCAGCGCAGTGCGGTCTATCCCACACCTAGTCTGGCTTGCATGACCCACCCCGACGCCTCAGGCGGACCCTGGTCCGACCTCGACCGGCCCCCGCTCAACGCCCGTGCCCTGCGCCAGGGGCTGCTCCTCCCGGACGGCCTCTGGACCTCCCTCGACGTGGTCGCCGCCACCGGCTCCACCAACACCGACCTCGCCGCCCGCGCCGCCGAACTCCCCGAGGGCGCCGTCCTCGTCGCCGAGGAGCAGACCTCCGGCCGCGGCCGGCTCGACCGCACCTGGAGCGCCCCCGCCCGCTCCGGCCTCTTCGTCTCCGTGCTGCTCAAGCCCGACGTGCCCGCGCACCGGCTCGGCTGGCTGCCGCTGCTCACCGGCGTCGCCGCCGCCACCGGCCTGGCGAAGGCCGGCGGCGTCGACGTCTCCCTCAAGTGGCCCAACGACCTCCTCGTCACCGTCGGGGGAGAGGAGCGCAAGGCCGGCGGCATCCTCGCCGAGCGGGCCGGCGGGGACGGCGTCGTCGTCGGCCTCGGCCTCAACGTCACGCTCCGCGAGGACGAACTGCCCGTCCCCACCGCCGGCTCGCTCCTCCTCGCCGGCGCCGTCTCCACCGACCGCGACACCCTGCTGCGCGCCGTCCTGCGCTCCCTCGCCGACCGGTACGGCGCCTGGACCCGGGCCGGCGGCGACCCCGAGGCGTCCGGGATCCTGGAGGCCTACGCGGCCGGCTGCTCCACCCTCGGCCGGCGGGTCCGCGCCGACCTGCCGGGCGAGCGGATGCTGGAGGGCGAGGCCGTCGCCCTGGACGGCGACGGACGCCTGATCGTCGCCACCGAGGGCGGCGGCACCGAGGCGGTCGGCGCCGGCGACATCGTCCACCTGCGCGCGACGGACTGATCCCCCGGCCGTTCCGGCGTGAGCCAGCCCACACCTGTCGTATCGTGGAGCGCGATCCAGGCGAACAGATCGGCAGGACAGTGGGCAGCGGCAGGGAACGGGCAGGAGGCGGCCGGTGACCGTCGACGACGCGAACACGGGAGACGGCCGGTCCGACCCCCCCGAGCCGTCCGGGACGGCCGCCGAGTCCTCGGCGTACCCGACCCCCCACCACGCCGTCGACCACACGGCCGAGCCGCCCGACGACCCGCTCGCCATCCGCCTGGAACAGCTGATCCTCGGCGCCGACCGCCGCTACACCCCCTTCCAGGCCGCCCGCACCGCCGGCGTCTCCATGGAGCTGGCCTCCCGCTTCTGGCGGGCCATGGGCTTCGCCGACATCGGGCAGGCCAAGGCGCTCACCGAGGCCGACGTGCTCGCCCTGCGGCGGCTCGCCGGTCTCGTCGAGGCGGGGCTGCTCAGCGAGCCGATGGCGGTGCAGGTGGCCCGCTCCACCGGGCAGACCACCGCCCGGCTGGCCGAGTGGCAGATCGATTCCTTCCTGGAGGGCCTGACCGAGCCGCCCGAGCCCGGCATGACCCGCGCCGAGGTCACGTACCCGCTGGTCGAGCTGCTGCTGCCGGAGCTGGAGGAGTTCCTGATCTACGTGTGGCGGCGGCAGCTCGCCGCCGCCACCGGCCGGGTCGCGCAGGCCGCCGACGACGAGGAGATGGTCGACCGGCGGCTCGCCGTCGGCTTCGCCGACCTCGTCGGCTTCACCCGCCTCACCCGGCGGCTGGAGGAGGAGGAGCTGGGCGAGCTGGTCGAGGCCTTCGAGACCACCTGCGCCGACCTCGTCGCCGCGCACGGCGGCCGGCTCATCAAGACCCTCGGCGACGAGGTGCTGTACGCGGCGGACGACGCCGGCATCGCCGCCGAGATCGCGCTCCGCCTGATCGAGACCCTCAGCCAGGACGAGACCATGCCGGCGCTGCGCGTCGGCATCGCCTTCGGCACCGTGACGACCCGGATGGGCGACGTCTTCGGCACCACCGTGAACCTCGCCAGCCGGCTCACCTCGATAGCGCCGAAGGACGCCGTCCTGGTCGACAGCGCCTTCGCCGAGGAGCTGACCCGCACCGGCGAGGTGCCCGTCTCCGAGGCCGAGGCGGCGGAGGAGGCCGCCCAGGCCGAGAAGGAGGGCCGCGCCCCCCGGACGTACCGCTTCGCGCTCCAGCCGATGTGGCAGCGGTCGGTGCGCGGCCTCGGCGTGGTGGAGCCCTGGCTCCTGAACCGTCGCCCCACCTAAGATCCCTCCCGGTGATGTGAACCGTCGTTAACCGGGAGGGCGTGAGGGATGTCCGAGCAGCGTTTTGGTGAGTTCGTGCTGGTCCGCAAGGAGGGGCACGTCGCGGAGTTCGTCCTCGACCGGCCGAAGGCGATGAACGCGGTCTCCTCCGCGATGGCCCGCTCCATCGGCGAGGCGTGCGCCGCGCTCGCCGCCGACCGGGACGTCCGGGTCACCGTCCTGACCTCGTCGAACGACCGGGCCTTCTGTGTCGGCGCCGACCTGAAGGAGCGCAACTCCTTCACCGACGCCGACCTGGTCCGCCAGCGGCCCACCGCCCGCGCCGCCTACACCGGCGTGCTGGAGCTGCCCATGCCGACGGTCGCGGCCGTGCACGGCTTCGCCCTCGGCGGCGGTTACGAGCTGGCGCTCTCCTGCGACCTGATCGTCGCCGACGCCACCACCGTCGTCGGCCTCCCGGAGGTCTCCGTCGGCGTCATCCCCGGCGGCGGCGGTACGCAGCTGCTGCCGCGCCGGGTGGGCGCCGCGCGCGCCGCCGAGCTGGTCTTCACGGCCCGCCGGGTGGAGGCCGCCGAGGCCGCGGAGCTGGGCCTGGTGGACGTCGTCGCGGAGGACGCGCGGACGGCCGCCCTGGAGCTGGCCGGGCGGATCGCCGTGAACTCGCCGGTCGGGCTGCGCGCCGCGAAGAAGGCGATGCGGCTGGGCCAGGGGCTGGACCTGCGGGCCGGCCTGGAGGTCGAGGACGCGGCGTGGCGCTCGGTGGCCTTCTCCGGCGACCGGGCGGAGGGGGTGGCGGCGTTCAACGAGAAGCGGACGCCGCGGTGGCCCGGAGAATGACCGAGCGGTAACCCAAGTGATCCCGTTTTGTACCAGATGTCACTTTCTGTGACGTCTCGGTAGGGAAAACGGATCAAACCTCCCTAAGCTGGAGGAATGGGTGAGGATGTGCGGTTGCGGGCCGTGGTGGCGCTGGCGCAGGGGATGGCGGCGGCGCACACTCCGCGCGAGTTCTGGCGGGCCGCGGCGCTCGGGGCGTCCGCCGGTCTGGACGGGAGCTTCGGCGCCCTCTCGGTCTGGGAACGGGACCACGGGCGGCTGCGGGTGCTGGTGAACGCCGGCGACCGGGCCGTCGGCGAGGAGGAGTTCCCGGACGCGGAGACGTACCCGGTCCACCAGTTCCCCGAGATCACCGAGTTCCTGCACGAGCGGTGGACGGTCGGCGCGGGCCCGCACGCCTGGGTCGAGACCGCCGACGCGCCCGTGCTGACCGGCCGGGTCGCCGGGCTGCGGCGGCGGGGCCGGTGCTGCTGCGTGGTCGCCCCGATCGTGCTGCACGGCCGGGCGTGGGGCGAGCTGTACGTGGCCAGACCGGCGGGGGCGAAACCTTTCGGCGCCGGGGACGCGGACTTCGCGAACGTCCTCGCGGCGGTCGTCGCGGCCGGCATCGCGCAGGCCGAGCGGCTGGAGGAGGTGCGCAAGCTCGCCTTCACCGACCCGCTCACCGGCCTCGCCAACCGCCGCGCGGTCGACGCCCGCCTCGACGAGGCCATCGAGCGCTACCGGACCGACGGCGCGGTCGTCAGTCTCGTCGTCTGCGACCTCAACGGCCTCAAGCGCGTCAACGACACCCACGGCCACGCCGTCGGCGACCGCCTCCTCGAACGCTTCGGCTCCGTCCTCTCCCGCTGCGGCGCCCGGCTCCCCGGCGCGCTCGCCGCCCGCCTCGGCGGCGACGAGTTCTGCCTGCTCGCGGTCGGCCCGGCGGCCGACGAGGTGGTCGCGGTGGCGGAGGAGCTGTGCGTGCGCGCCGCCGAGCTGGAACTCGGCGAGGGCGTCGCCATCGGCGTCGCCTCCACCGGCGACCCCATCGGCCCCCTCAAGTCCGCCCGCCGGCTCTTCCGGCTCGCCGACGCGGCCCAGTACCAGGCCAAGGCCGCCCGCTCCGCGAAACCGGTCGTCGCCGGCCGCGACGGCACCGTCGTCCGCCTCGCCGACGCCCCGCCCGGCGCCCGCGACCGCCGCCGCTTCCGCGACGCCCCGGCGGTGGAGCTCCCGCCGGAACCGTAAGGGGCCGCCCCGGCCGGGGACGGTGACGGATTGCCTAGTGACAGGTCGGTCTTCAATCCGTAGGGTGCTGAATATGGATATGCAGACAGTCGTTCTCGGCACGTCCGGCACGACCTCGCAGGACGTCATCGCCGTCGCCCGCCACGGCGCCCGTGTCGAGCTGTCGGAGGAGGCCGTCGCGGCGCTCGCCGCCTCCCGTGCCGTCGTCGACGCGCTTGCCGCCAAGCCCGAGCCCGTCTACGGCGTCTCCACCGGATTCGGCGCCCTCGCCACCCGGCACATCGACCAGGAGCTGCGCACCCAGCTCCAGCGGAACATCGTCCGCTCGCACGCCGCCGGCATGGGCCCGCGCGTCGAGCGCGAGGTCGTGCGGGCGCTGATGTTCCTGCGGCTCAAGACCGTCGCCTCCGGCCACACCGGCGTCCGCCCCGAGGTCGCGCGGACCATGGCCGACGTCCTCAACGCCGGCATCACCCCGGTCGTCCACGAGTACGGCTCCCTCGGCTGCTCCGGCGACCTCGCCCCGCTCTCCCACTGCGCCCTCGCGCTCATGGGCGAGGGCGACGCCGAGGGCCCGGACGGGGTCGTCAAGCCCGCCGGCGAGCTGCTCGCCGCCGCCGGCATCGAGCCCGTCGTCCTGAAGGAGAAGGAGGGGCTCGCCCTCCTCAACGGCACCGACGGCATGCTCGGCATGCTGGTCATGGCCCTCGCCGACCTCGACGTCCTCTACAAGTCGGCCGACGTCACCGCCGCGCTCTCCCTCGAAGCCCTCCTCGGCACCGAGAAGGTCCTCGAACCCGAGCTGCACGCCATCCGCCCCCACCCCGGCCAGGCCGCCTCCGCCGCCAACATGCTGGCCGTCCTCAAGGGCTCCGGCCTCACCGGCCACTTCCAGGCCGGCGAGGCCCCCCGCGTCCAGGACGCCTACTCGATCCGCTGCGCCCCGCAGGTCGCCGGCGCCGGCCGCGACACCCTCGCCCACGCCCGGCTCGTCGCCGAGCGCGAACTCGCCGCCGCCGTCGACAACCCGGTCGTCCTCGGCAACGGCGAGGTCCGCTCCAACGGCAACTTCCACGGCGCGCCCGTCGCGTACGTCCTCGACTTCCTCGCCATCGCCGCCGCCGACCTCGGCTCCATCGCCGAGCGCCGCACCGACCGGCTCCTCGACAAGAACCGCAGCCACGGCCTGCCGCCGTTCCTCGCCGACGACGCCGGCGTCGACTCGGGCCTCATGATCGCCCAGTACACCCAGGCCGCCCTGGTCAGCGAGATGAAGCGGCTCGCCGTCCCGGCCTCCGCCGACTCCATCCCGTCCTCGGCGATGCAGGAGGACCACGTCTCCATGGGCTGGTCCGCCGCGCGGAAGCTGCGCACCGCCGTCGGCAACCTCGCCCGGATCATCGCCGTCGAGCTGTACGCCGCCACCCGCGGCATCGAGCTGCGCGAGGGCCTGTCCCCCGCCCCCGCCTCGCGGGCCGTCATCGACGCGCTGCGCGCCGCCGGCGTCGAGGGCCCGGGCCCGGACCGCTTCCTCGCGCCCGACCTGGCCGCCGCCGACGCCTTCGTACGGGACGGGCGCCTGGTCGCCGCCGTGGAGCCGGTCACCGGCCCGCTGGCCTAGGCCCGGCCGGTCCGCACCCGCCGGAGGGCCGTCCCGTCGCGGGGCGGCCCTCCGGCGCGCCGGCCCTGGAGGGTCGGGCCGCGCGGGCCCGGCGGGTCAGGACGCGCGGCCGTGGCGCCGCAGCGCGAGGGCCACGAAGCCGGTGCCCACGGCGAGGAAGCCGGTGCCGGCCACGACGTACGCGGTCGGGGCCGGGTCGCTCGACTCGGCGGGCGCGGTGCTCCCGCCCCGTACCCCCGGCCCGGCCGCGCCGTCGGAGGCGTTCGCCGACGGGACGAACCAGAGGGCGCACAGCAGGGTCCCCGCCGCGGTGGCGGTCAGCAGCGGACGTCGGGCGGCGGACACGTCGATCTCGGGCTCCCTCACGGACGGCCCCGCGGGACTCCGCGGTGCGCCGATGCTAGTGAACCCAGCGGGTCGCGGGAAAGCCGAGGCCGGGCAGACCCTACGCTCCCAGCCATGAGCACCGCAGAGACCCCCGCCACCGGCGCCCCCACCCGTCACGTCCGCCTCCGCGTCGACATCGTCCTGGAGATCGACGGCCCCGCCGAGCTGACCGCCGCCGCCGAAGGCCGGATCGACTCCGACGAGTTCATGCCGGCCGAGGAGCGCGACCACGCCCGCTCCGCCGTCCAGGAGGACCCCTCCGAGGCCCTGGCCTACCTCGTGGAGCCCTTCGACCTGGTCCGCGACCTGCCCGGCGTCGAGCTCGTGCAGGCCGCCTGGAGCAGCGAGGAGATCGAGTACGACCCCGACTCCATGGAGTGGGAGCTCGACGAGGAGGATGAGACGGAGGAGGACGACGACGACCGGTCGTGACGGGGCGGCGCGACCGCCCCGCCCGAGGGCCCCGGGACCGGCGTCCCGGGGCCCTCGCGCGCCGGGGGCGCGGCGGCCGGGAACCGGAGCGCGGTCCCCGCGCGTGTCGGTCAGTGGTGTTCCCCACAAACCCCCCGGTACCGGAACCGGCGGGGTGTCCTGGGTGTTCTGATGGATTGACAGGGAATCGGCGACGATGGAGAAGCGTGTGATGACGGTCGGCAAGCGCAGCAGGAGCCTGGCCGCCGCGGCGGCGGTGCTGAGTGGTGTACTCGTGCTCTCGGCCTGCAACGACGACGACCCGGCCGGCGCGGCCGCGGCCGGCTCGCCCACCGCCACGTCACAGGCCGAGATCGACGAGGCCGCCGCGCAGAAGACCTCCAAGGCGCAGATCACCATCTCGCCGGAGAACGGCGCGCAGAACGCCTCCATCAACAACGACGCCAAGGTCGCCGTCACCGACGGCAAGCTCACCGAGGTCACCATGACCTCCGCCGAGGGCGCCGAGGTCGCGGGCGAGATAGCGGCCGACGGTCTCTCCTGGAAGCCGTCCGGACCGCTGAAGCGCGCCACCGTCTACAAGATCGCCGCCACGGCCGTCGACGCGTCCGGCCTGAAGGCGCACGAGAACTCCTCCTTCACCACGGTGTCGAAGGAGAACAGCTTCATCGGCAACTTCACCCCCGAGGACGGCTCGACCGTCGGCGTGGGCATGCCGGTCTCGATCAACTTCAACAAGGCGATCACCGACAAGAAGGCCGTCCAGAGCGGCATCAAGGTCTCGTCCAGCTCCGGCCAGGAGGTCGTCGGCCACTGGTTCAACGCGACCCGCCTCGACTTCCGCCCGGCCGACTACTGGAAGGCCGGCTCGACGGTCACCCTCAAGCTCGACCTGGACGGCGTCGAGGGTGCCGACGGCGTCTACGGCGTCCAGCAGAAGACGGTCACCTTCAAGGTCGGCCGCAGCCAGGTCTCCACCGTCGACGTCGCCGCGAAGACGATGACGGTCAAGCGCGACGGCAAGGTCATCCGCACCATCCCGATCTCCGCCGGCTCCCCGGAGAACACCACCTACAACGGCCAGATGGTGATCTCCGAGAAGTTCAAGGAGACCCGGATGAACGGCGCCACCGTCGGCTTCACCGACGACGACGGCAAGGGCGAGTACGACATCAAGGACGTGCCGCACGCCATGCGCCTGTCCACCTCCGGCACCTTCATCCACGGCAACTACTGGGGCGCCCGCTCCATCTTCGGCTCCGTGAACACCAGCCACGGCTGCATCGGCCTCGCCGACGTCAAGGGCGCCGGCGACCCCAAGCAGGCGGCCGCCTGGTTCTACGACCAGTCGATCACCGGCGACGTCGTCATCGTCAAGAACTCCAAGGACAAGACGATCGCCCCCGACAACGGCCTCAACGGCTGGAACATGAACTGGTCCGCCTGGAAGGCCGGCTCGGCCCTCTGATCCCCCGGCGAGGCACGGCAGCGGCGCCCGCCCCCACGCAGGGGGCGGGCGCCGCTGCCGTACCTCGCCGTGCCGGGGCATGACCTCCGAGGTCATCGACCCGCACGGCACGCTCCGGGAAGCTGTCCCCATGACCGCTTACGCGATAGCCGCCCTGCGTCCCACGGCCGACCTCCACGAGGACGTCCTCCGGTACATGGAGCGCGTCCAGTCCACGCTCGACCCCTTCGGCGGCCGCTTCCTCATCCACGGAGCGCCCGAGCGGGACGTCAAGGAGGGCGAGTGGCCCACCTCGATCGTCCTCGTCGGCTTCCCCTCGATGGACCACGCCCGCCGCTGGTACGACTCCGCCGCCTACCAGGAGCTGATCCCGCTGCGCGCCCGTCACCTGGCGGGCGACCTCCAGCTGATCGACGGCGTCGCCCCCGGCTACGACCCCGCGGCGACCGCCGCGCTGCTGCGGGCGGGCCGGGCGGCATGACGGAACCGCCCCTGAGCCGTCGGGGCCTGCTGTGAGGTGAACGGCTCAGGGGCGGTTACGGCCGCGGACGGCTACCCGGCCTTCGCGACCCCGATCGGGCACGAGACACCGGTGCCGCCGATGCCGCAGTAACCCGCCGGGTTCTTGTCCAGGTACTGCTGGTGGTACGCCTCCGCCGGGTAGAACGGGCGCTCGTCCGCCGGCAGCACCGTCGTGGTGATCTCGCCGTACCCGGAGCCCGTCAGCACCTTCTGGTACGCGGCGCGGGACGCCTCCGCCGTCGCCGCCTGGGCGGGGGAGTGGGTGTAGACGGCGGAGCGGTACTGGGTGCCCACGTCGTTGCCCTGGCGGAAGCCCTGGGTCGGGTCGTGCGCCTCCCAGAAGACCTTCAGCAGCGTCTCGTACGACACCTTCGACGGGTCGAACACGACCCGGACGACCTCGGTGTGCCCGGTGAGGCCCGAGCAGACCTCCTCGTACGTCGGGTTCGGGGTGTAGCCGCCCTGGTAGCCGACGAGCGTCGTCCACACGCCGTCGGTCTGCCAGAACTTCCGCTCGGCGCCCCAGAAGCAGCCGAGCCCGAAGTCGGCGACCTCCAGGCCCTCCGGGTACGGGCCGGCCAGCGGGTTGCCGAGCACCGTGTGGCGCTCCGGCACGGAGAACCCGGGCTCCGGACGGCCGCGCAGGGCCTGCTCCGGCTCGGGCAGGACGGGGGTGCGGGACAGGAACATGCGGCATCTCTCCTCGGCGAAGGGGGCAGTCCGCACAACGCGGCGGGCCCGCCGGGGATTCCCCGCCGGGCCCGCCGCGCCGGTCACACCTCGCGCGCCTTCCGCACCTTCGCCGCCGTGTAGTCCCGGGCCTTCACGTACCGGCGCACCGGGTCGCCCGCGTACGTCCAGGGCGCGCAGCCGATGAAGCCGTCGACCGCCCGGAACTGCTCGAACGCCGCCTCGTAGCGGTCCTGCCAGTACAGCACCCAGGCCAGCATGTGCCGGGTCTCCGCGACGCGCGGGTCGCCGGAGCTGTGGACCCGTACGGCCTCCGCCAGGTCGGCGAGGGCCGCGTCCGCCGCGGCGACGACCTCGGGACGGTTGTAGAACTCCTGCGGGTCGAGATCGGACTCGTACGTCTCCTGCTCGAAGTACGCCTCCAGCGGGAACAGCGCCATCAGGTCGCCCGGCCGGCCCCGGTCCGCCGCCCGCCGGGCGAAGGCGAGCGCCTGCTCGTGCGAGCCGCGCCACTTCGCGCACCAGTACTGCAGGCCGCTGGAGTACGCCAGGTAGTTCACCGGGTCGCGCTTCTCGATCTCGGCCCAGATCGCCTCGAAGGCGTCGTGGGAGTAGCCGAGGCCCATCGCGAGCGGCAGTTCGCCGATGAACGGGCTCGGGTCGTCGCCCGCCAGCTCCTGGGCGCGCGCGAACGCCGCGCGGGCGTCGGCCAGGACCCGGTGGAACGACGCGAACTGCTCGTCGGTCGTGTGCTTGGCCTGCCGGGAGCCGCGGATCTCCCACGCCAGGTACACCAGCGCGCTCGCGTGCACGGCCGCCGCGGTCGGGTCGTCCGGCCGCTCCTCCCGCCACGCGCGCAGCCAGGCGTCGTCCTCCACGGCCTCGTGCGCGATCCGGCCGATCCGGGCCGTGCGCGCGTACCAGTCGCGCCCGGCGGCCTCCACGTACGCGGCCCCGGCCCGCCAGTCGCCGGCGCGCACCGCCTCGGTGGCCGCGACCCGGTCGGCCGGCAGGGGCGCGGCCTTCTCCGTGTCCAGCCGGTCCGGGGGCAGCAGGCCCAGCCGCGCCGCCGCGTCGGCGTGCGCCGCGGCGGAGTCGCCCGATCCGCCGGAGCGGGCGGCCCGGCGGGACTTGATCCAGAAGTACACCGCGACCGCGATGACGATCAGCGGGATGAGACGGGGCATGGGGTGGGGGGTTTCCTTCCGGGGAGCGGTACGAGGGGTGGGCGGGGTCAGTGCGTCGCGGCCGGCGCCAGGAGGGCGCGCAGCGGGGCGGTGTCCGGGCGGTCGGCGGTCGCGGCGTCCAGCGCGGCCGGGAGGGCGTCCGCCGCGCCGTCGGGGAGGCGCAGGGTCGCCGGCCCGGACCAGGACAGCTCCCAGCGGGCCCGGCCGGAGCGGAGCAGTTCGTCCGTCACCATCGCGGACAGGCCCCGGCGCAGCGCGGGGCGCGCGAACTCGCGGGCGGCCCGGCCGGTCGCCGCCGCGGCCTCGTCGGACTTCGGGAGCCGGCCGGCGATCTCCCAGGCGGCGCCGGCGTCGACGGCGTCGAGGACCGCCGGGAGCGCGGCCCCGCCGGCGGCCGCGCGCAGCTCCTCGGCGCTCCGCGCGACCCGGGCGCTCATGGCCTCGTGGACGAGGTCCGGCCAGTCCAGGCGCCGCATCCGCAGCGCCTCCGGCGTCAGCGACACGTCCTCGACGGCGGCCAGGGCGTCCTGCGGCGAGGCCAGCACGCCGAGCGCGGGGCCCGGGGTCTCGGCGCCGCGGCCGTCGTCGGGCAGCGCCTCGATCCGGGCGACCCGCTCGGCGGCCGGCGGGTGCGAGTCGTACGGCGAGGACGGCTCGTCGGGGAGCTGTTCGCACAGCTCGGACAGTTCGCCGGCGCGGGCCGCGAGCAGGTGGCGGACGCCGCCGAACACCTCGCCGCGCGGCGGCAGCAGGCCGAACTCGGTGCCGAGGGTGGCGTACGAGGACAGGTGGACGTCGTGCGCCGCGTCGATCGCGGGGATCGACCGCAGGGCGCGCGCGGTGGCGTCGCGGCCGGCGATCCGGGCCGCCGCGAGGTCGGCGGCGAGCTCCTGGCGGCGGGCGCCGGCCAGGGTCGCCCGGAGGTAGAGCCGGCCGTAGGCGGTGTAGATCTTCGCCATGGTGCGGTAGGTGACGCCGGCGCCGGTGGTGTCGACCTCCTTGGCCTTCCTGCCGCGGGCGAGCCGCTTCTCGGACTTCCGCTCCTGGCGGGCCCGCTCCTTGGCGACCTTGTCGTCGGCCTTGGCGTGGAAGACGTCGATCATGCGGGCGACCTGGACGCGTCCGCGCACGGTGAGCGCGGAGAGGCGGGTGTCGGCGTGCGCGTAGTGGCCCAGCTCGTGGGCGAGGACCGCGCGGAGCCCGGCCTCGTCGAGCCCCGCCATCAGGGGCAGGCCGACGTAGAGCCGCCGGACCCCGCCGGCGATGCCGAGGAAGCGGGCGTCCTCGCTGACGGCGGCGTTCACGTCGGCGGTCAGCCGGATCTCGTCGGGGGCGCGGGTGCCCACCTCACGGGCCAGTTCGCGCACGGTCGCCCACAGCCGGGGCTCGTCGGCCTCGGTGACGAGGAGGCCGCCGGGCTCGTCCTGCGGCGGGGTGCGCAGCATGAACATGCCCCGGATCACGGGGACGGCGAGCAGCAGCGAGACAAAGACGATCTTGATTCTGATCGCGGCCGGCGCCCACACCCAGACCGCCCAGTCGACGGCGCCGAGCACCGCGAGCAGGCCGAGGCCGAGCAGATGGAAACCGGACAGCAGTGCGAGCGCGCGCACGGCGCGCAGGGTCGCGCCCATCGGGCAGAGTCCCCCCACGGGAAAAGGGCGCCGGAGAACGGCGGAACGGCAGGTCAGAACATGTGGGGGGAAGCGGAGTATCGCCTACGCGCCGGTACGCCGTCCACCGGGAAAAGGGGCGCCCCCGCGCGCCCGGGTGTCAGTGCCGCAGGGTCGCCGGGCTGCCGCCGTTGGCCTCGTAGCCGGCCACCGCCAGGTTGCGGTGGAGGGTGTACTCGGCCGCCGGGTCGCCGCTCAGCGTCCACGGCAGGGCGCCGACGTGGCCGTCGACCCGGACCAGCTGGTGCATCGCCTCCGCCCAGCGCTCGCCGCGCACCAGGAACCAGACCAGCAGGTGGCGCACGTGCGCCAGCATCGGGTCGTCGGGGCGGGCCGAGTGGACCGCGTACAGCGCGCCCTCCATCGCCTTGCTCACCACCGCCGTGCGGTAGAAGTCCTGCACCAGCACCACGTCCGGCACGTGCTCGAAGACCGCGAACAGCGGCAGCGCGGCCAGCAGCGAGCCGTGCGGGGCGCGCGCGGCGGCCGTCGTCGCGAAGTGGTCGGCCTCCTCGCGGGAGCCGTGCCACTTCTCGCACCAGTAGTGCAGCGCCGCCAGGTGCGCGCCCATGTGCTGCGGCGCCCGGTCGATGACCTTCGCCCACACCTGGTCGAACTGCTCGTGGCTGTACCCGAGTCCGCGGGCCACCGCCAGCTGCGTGATGTACGGGACGGGGTCGCCGGGGGCCAGCAGCGCCGCCTCCTCGGCGACCTTCCGCGCCTCCTCCAGGATGATCCGGAAGTCGTCCGAGCCGGCCGCCGACGAGCGCCACGCCTGCTGCACCAGGAACTCCGCGTGCACCGCGGCGGCGCCCGCGTCCTTCGGCGCGTCCGAGCGCCAGGCCCGCAGCCAGGCCCCGCCCGCGCCGGGCCTCTCGGCGAGCTCCAGGGAGGCCGCGCCGGCGAACGCCTGGACGCGCTGCCAGCGGACCTCGCCGTCCTTCCCGGTGCCGGCGAGCAGCTGCGACGCGGCCCGCCAGTCCTGGGTGGCCTGCACGACGTCGAGGACGTCGAGGAGATCCCGGTCGGGGCCGGGCAGCCGCACGTCCAGCTCCTCCTGCCGGACGAACCCGTACGCCTCCGGGTCGGCCGCGTCGGGCGTGCCGGGCGCGACCTGCCGGATGCCGCCGCCGCGCCGGCGCAGCACATAGGGGCCGAGGACGCCGAAGAGCAGGCCCAGGGCGATCAGGAACCAGAGAATCTCCATGCGTCCATTGTCCAGGACGCCGCCGTGGACGAATCGCGGCGGCGGCCCCCGCCCGGCACTACGCTCCTGACCATGAGCGACCAGCACAGCCACCAGAACTTCGAGACCCGCGCGATCCACGCGGGCAACACCGCCGACCCGCTGACCGGCGCGGTCGTCCCGCCCATCTACCAGGTGTCCACCTACAAGCAGGACGGCGTGGGCGGGCTCCGCGGCGGCTACGAGTACAGCCGCAGCGCCAACCCGACCCGTACCGCCCTGGAGGAGAACCTGGCGGCGCTGGAGGGCGGCCGGCGCGGCCTCGCCTTCGCGTCGGGCCTGGCCGCCGAGGACTGCCTGCTGCGCACGCTCCTCGCGCCCGGCGACCACGTGGTCATCCCCAACGACGCGTACGGCGGCACCTTCCGGCTCTTCGCGAAGGTCGTGGAGCGCTGGGGCGTGGACTTCTCCGTCGCCGACACCTCGGACGTCGCGGCCGTGCGCGGCGCGATCAACGACCGCACGAAGCTCGTCTGGGTCGAGACGCCGTCGAACCCGCTGCTCGGCATCACCGACATCGAGGCCGTCGCTGGCGTCGCCCGCCAGGCCGGGGTGAAGCTCGTCGTCGACAACACCTTCGCCTCGCCCTACCTCCAGCAGCCGCTGGCGCTCGGCGCGGACGTCGTCGTCCACTCGCTCACCAAGTACATGGGCGGCCACTCGGACGTCGTCGGCGGCGCGCTGATCGCGGCCGACGCGGGTCTCGGCGAGGAACTGGCCTACCACCAGAACGCGATGGGCGCGGTGGCCGGGCCGTTCGACTCGTGGATCGTGCTGCGCGGCATCAAGACCCTCGCCGTCCGCATGGACCGGCACAGCGAGAACGCGACGAAGGTCGCGGACTTCCTGACCCGCCACCCGAAGGTGACCCAGGTCCTCTACCCGGGCCTCGCCGAGCACCCCGGCCACGAGATCGCGGCCAAGCAGATGCGGTCCTTCGGCGGCATGATCTCCTTCCGCGTCGAGGGCGGCGAGGACGCGGCGGTCGGCGTCTGCGACAGGGCGAAGCTCTTCACGCTGGGCGAGTCCCTGGGCGGCGTCGAGTCGCTGATCGAGCACCCGGGCCGCATGACGCACGCCAGCGTCGCCGGCTCGGCCCTGGAGGTCCCGGCCGACCTGGTCCGCCTGTCGGTGGGCATCGAGAACGCCGACGACCTGATCGCCGACCTGCGCGAGGCGCTGGGCTGAGCCGTACGCGGCGTACGCGCCGCCGCGGCGGCGGGCCCGGGTACGGCGATCCCGTACCCGGGCCCGTCCCGTGCCTCAGGTCCCGGGGAGCGGGTCCTTCAGGCTCGCGCGGACCTCAGCCCGCAGCTCCGGCGAGTCCGCGTGCTCGTGCACCGAGATCGCGTGCTCGGTGGCGGCGCGGACCACTTCCTCCTCCTCGCCCGAGATGTAGAGCGAGCAGCCCGACACGCTCGGCGTGTCCCGGCAGTCGGCGGCTTTCCTGGTCATGTCGGCCTCCTGCGACGCTGTTCCGACCGACCCCTTCTCCCAGGCTAGGACCGTCCTCGCGGCCCGGCGACCCCCTGGCGGTCAGCCCGTCTGCGGGGAACCTGCGGCGGCCTGGCGGGCGGAGAGCGCGTCGTTGAAGCGGGTCAGCAGCGAGCAGAAGGAGGCGCGCTCGTCCTCCGTCCAGCCCTCCGTGACCTCGGCCATCAGCGTGCGCCGCGAGGAGCGGACCTCCTCCAGGCGGTCGAGGCCGCGCGGCGAGAGCTGGAGCACGACGGCGCGCCCGTCCTCGGGGTGCGAGGCGCGGCTGACGAGGCCGGAGTCGACGAGCGGGGCGACCTGGCGGGTGACGGTCGAGGAGTCGATGCCCATCCCCGCCGCGAGCGCCTTGACGCCCATCGGGCCTTCCTGGTCGAGGCGGTTGAGGAGGAGGTAGGCGGCGCGGTCCATGGAGTTGCGGAGCTGGCCGGTGCCGCCGAGGCGGGTCTGCTCGGCCCGGCGGGCGAAGACGGCCACCTGGTGCTGGAGGGCATCGAGGAGACCGGGGTCAAGCTCAGTCGTCATGTCCGGAGAAGGGGGCATGGCTGGGGGGCTCTCTCGTGCGGGGGTGGTCGGTGTGGGGGACAGAGTACGCGGACGGGCACGGCTCCGTACCGGCCGTGCGCAAACCCGTCACGGCCTCGCGGCCCGCGCGGCCGCGGGGCCGGTGAGCTGCGAGACTTGGGTCATGACCTTCGGTACGCGACACCCCTTGCACCGCCTGATGCTCGACGACGTGCGCGGGGCGCAGAGGATGCTGGCGGGGGTCGCCCGGACCACCGCCCTGGAGGGCAGCCGGCACCTCTCCGCGCTGGTGGGCGCGCCGGTGCTGCTCAAGTGCGAGAACCTCCAGCGGACCGGCTCGTTCAAGCTGCGCGGCGCGTACGTGCGGATCGCGGGGCTCCGGCCGGAGGAGAAGGCGGCCGGGGTGGTCGCGGCCTCGGCGGGCAACCACGCGCAGGGCGTGGCGCTCGCCTCCCGGCTGCTCGGGGTGCACGCGACCGTGTTCATGCCGGTCGGGGCGCCGCTGCCGAAGGTCGCGGCGACCCGCGACTACGGCGCCGACGTGCGGCTGCACGGGCACGTGGTGGACGAGACGCTGGCCGCCGCGCAGGACCACGCGCGGGAGACCGGCGCCGTCTTCATCCACCCCTTCGACCACCCGGACGTGATCGTCGGCCAGGGCACGGTCGGGCTGGAGATCCTGGAGCAGTGCCCCGAGGTCCGCACGATCGTCGTCGGGATCGGCGGCGGCGGGCTCGCGGCCGGCATCGGCCTCGCGGTGAAGTCGGTCCGGCCGGACGTGCGGATCGTCGGCGTGCAGGCGGAGGGCGCGGCGGCCTATCCGCCGTCGCTGGCCGCCGGGCACCCGGTGGTGGTCGACTCGCCGGCGACGATGGCCGACGGGATCAAGGTGGGACGCCCGGGCGACGTGCCGTTCGGCCTGGTCCAGGAGTACGTGGACGAGGTCCGCACGGTCTCCGAGGACGCCCTGTCGTCGGCGCTGCTGCTCTGCCTGGAGCGGGCGAAGCTGGTGGTGGAGCCGGCCGGGGCGAGCCCGGTGGCGGCGCTGCTGAGCGACCCCGGGTCGTTCCGGGGCCCGGTCGTCGCGGTCCTGTCCGGCGGGAACGTGGATCCGCTGCTGCTCCAGCGGATCCTGCGGCACGGCATGGCGGCGGCCGGCCGGTACCTGAGCCTGCGGCTGCGGGTGGCGGACCGGCCGGGGGCGCTGGCGACGCTGCTGGCGGTGCTGACGGTGGTGGACGCGAACGTGCTCGACGTCAGCCACGTGCGGACCGATCCGCGGCTCGGGCTCACGGAGGTCGAGGTGGAGCTGCACCTGGAGACGAAGGGCCCGGAGCACTGCCGGGAGGTGGAGGGGGCGCTGCGGGAGGCCGGGTACACGGTCCTGGGCTGAGCGGTCCCGGGGCGGGCCCGGCCCCACTGTCCTAGGATCGGCAGAAATGCCCGAAATGATCCGGGAGGGTGGACATGCCAGGTGCGATCCACGCCGAGGGACTGGTGAAGACCTTCGGCGACGTCACCGCACTGGACGGGGTGGACCTCGACGTGCCCGAGGGCACCGTCCTCGGTCTGCTCGGCCCCAACGGAGCGGGGAAGACCACCACCGTACGGGTCCTGACGACCCTCCTCAGACCCGACCGCGGCACCGCCACCGTCGCCGGCGTCGACGTCCTCGCCCATCCCAACGAGGTCCGCCGCTCCATCGGCCTCTCCGGCCAGTTCGCCGCCGTCGACGAATACCTCACCGGCCGCGAGAACCTCCAGATGGTCGGGCAGCTCTACCAGATGAAGGCCCGGGCCGCGCGGGCCCGCGCCGACGAGCTCCTGGAGCGCTTCCACCTCGCCGACGCCGCCGACCGCCCCGCCAGGACGTACTCCGGCGGCATGCGCCGCCGCCTCGACCTCGCCGCCGCCCTGGTCGTCGCCCCGCCCGTGATGTTCATGGACGAGCCGACCACCGGCCTCGACCCCCGCAACCGGCAGGCCCTGTGGGACGTCATCAAGGAACTCGTCTCCGGCGGCACCACCCTCCTCCTCACCACCCAGTACCTGGAGGAGGCCGACCACCTCGCCCACGACATCGCGGTCGTCGACCACGGCAGGGTCATCGCCCGCGGTACCTCCGACCAGCTCAAGGCCCGCACCGGCGGCGAACGCGTCGAGGTCGTCGTCCACGACCGCGACGCCCTCGGCCCCGCCCGCGCCGTCCTCGCCCGCTACGGCCCCGGCGCCCGCGGCCTCGACGACGTCGCCGTCGAGGACCACACCCGCAGGCTCACCGTCCCCGTCACCGGCGGCGCCAAGCTGCTCGCCGAGGTCATCCGCGACCTGGACGCCGTCGGCGTCGAGATCGACGACATCGGCCTGCGCCGCCCCACCCTCGACGACGTCTTCATCTCCCTCACCGGCCACGCCGCCGCCCGCGAGCAGGACGACGAGGACGGCACCGGTGCCGGCCGGCCCGCCGACCGGGGCCGCACGCACCGGAAGGAGCCCGCCGCGTGAGCACCCTCACCGACACCGCCCCGCACGTCCCCGCGCCCCGCGGCGGCATCGTCCAGTCGATCGCGGACTCCCTCGTCGTCACCAAGCGGAACCTCATCCGCATGACCCGGATCCCGGAGATGGTCATCTTCGGGCTCATCCAGCCGGTCATGTTCGTGATCCTGTTCAGCTTCGTCTTCGGCGGCTCCATGAGCGTCGGCGGCGACACCGACCCGGTCGTCTACCGGAACTTCCTGATGGCCGGCATCTTCGCCCAGACCGTCACCTTCGCCACCGCCGGAGCGGGCGCCGGCATCGCCGACGACATGAGCAAGGGCCTCGTCGACCGCTTCCGCTCGCTGCCGATGGCCCGCGGCGCCGTCCTCACCGGCCGCACCCTCGCCGACCTCGTCCAGACCGCGCTCACCGTCGTGGTCCTCGCGGTCGTCGGCCTCCTGGTCGGCTGGCGGATCCACGAGGGCGTCCCCAAGGCGCTCGGCGCCTTCGCCCTGCTGCTCCTGCTCGGCTACGCCTTCTCCTGGATCGGCGCCCTCATCGGCCTGTCCGTCCGCACCCCCGAGGCGGCCACCTCCGGCGGCCTGATCTGGCTCTTCCCGGTCACCTTCGTCTCCAACGCGTTCGTCGACCCCAGCCAGATGGCCGACTGGATCCGGCCCATCGCCGAGTGGAATCCGTTCAGCGCCACCGTGCAGGCGTGCCGCGAGCTCTTCGGCAACCCCGGCGTCGTCCAGTCCGACGCCTGGCCCATGCAGCACCCGGTGTGGGCCTCGCTCCTCTGGTCGCTGCTGATCATCGTGGTCTTCCGCACCCTCGCCGTCCGCAAGTACCGCTCCGCCTCCGCCTGAGCGGAGCCCCGGAGAGGCCGGAGAGCCGGGAGAGCCCGGAACGCCGAAGGGCCGGTCCCACGGGGGGACCGGCCCTTCGGCGTACGGAAAAACGGGGGAGCGCTCAGCCGGTGTAGGGCTTGGCGCTGAGGATCTTGACCATGGCCTTCTTGCCGTTCGGGAGCTCGTACTCCGCGTCGTCGCCGGCCTTCTTGCCGTTGACGCCGATGCCGAGCGGCGACTGCGGCGAGTACGTGTCGATCTTGTCGCTCGCGTACTCGCGGGAGGCCAGCAGGAAGGTCATCGTGTCGGACTCGTCGCCGTCGAAGGCGATGGTGACGACCATGCCCGGCTCGACGACGCCGTCGTCCGCCGGGGCCTCGCCGACCTTCGCGTTCTGGAGCAGCTGGGTGAGCTGGCGGACCCGGAGCTCCTGCTTGCCCTGCTCCTCCTTGGCCGCGTGGTACCCGCCGTTCTCGCGAAGGTCGCCCTCCTCGCGCGCGGCAGCGATCTTCGCGGCGATCTCGGTACGCGCGGGACCAGACAGGTACTCAAGCTCGTCCTTGAGCTTGTTGTACGCCTCCTGGGTGAGCCAGGTGACGTTGTCGCTGGTCTGGGTCACAGGTGCTCCTCGTAGGTACTGGGAATACAAAGCATCGCCCTACGCGGGACACCTCGCGTCCCGGGTGGGCGAAAGCACGAGCCTAACAATGAGTGGCGGAAAGCGGGAGGACATAAGCCATCGGGATGGCGTCGCTCCAGGTCACCGCGGCGACCCGCCGGGACTCGCTCCCCCTCACCTACCCACCGCTACCGCGCCGTACACCCCATGAGCTCGGCGCTGGTCGCGCGGGCGGTCGTCCGCAGCGTATAGACGCGGTCGACGCGGGACCCCGGCTCGGACACGGTGACGTCCTTGCGGGCCACCTCGGCGCCGTCCTCGGAGCGGGAGCGGAGCGTGCACACGCCCTCGACGCCCTGGTCCTTGCGGATCTCCAGGTGCACCTGCACCTCGGTGTCGCTCACCACGTCGAACTTGATCATCTCGGCGCTGATCTTGCTGTCGACCACGTGGTGCCAGCCGAACCAGCCGATCATGGCCACGAAGAGCGTGCCGAGCACCGCTCCGGCGATCCGGAGCTTCCGGTCGGCCCGCTCGTCCGCCGAGCGCCCGTAGCGCCCCTCGGGCGGCTGCTCTCGCACGGCGCTCATGTATCGGTCCTCTCGGCACGGGGGCGGCGGAATTTTCCTCCCCCCGATTCCGTCACTATAGAGACCACCCTCCGCGTCGAATCACTGAGGATCGAGTCTTGACTGAGCAGCTGCGACTGATGGCCGTTCACGCCCACCCCGACGACGAGTCGAGCAAGGGCGCGGCGACCATGGCCAAGTACGTGTCCGAGGGGGTGGACGTCCTGGTGGTGACGTGCACGGGCGGCGAGCGGGGCTCGGTCCTGAACCCCAAGCTCCAGGGCGACCCCTCCATCGAAGAGAACATCCACGAGGTCCGCCGCAAGGAGATGGACGAGGCCCGGGAGATCCTGGGCGTCAAGCAGGAGTGGCTCGGCTTCGTCGACTCCGGCCTCCCCGAGGGCGACCCGCTGCCCCCGCTGCCCGAGGGCTGCTTCGCCCTGGAGGACGTGGACCACGCGGCCGGCGAGCTGGTCCGCAAGATCCGCGCGTTCCGCCCGCAGGTCGTCACGACCTACGACGAGAACGGCGGCTACCCGCACCCCGACCACATCATGACCCACAAGATCACGATGGTGGCCTTCGACGGCGCGGCCGACGCCGGGAAGTACCCCGAGGCCGAGTACGGCCCGGTCTACCAGCCGCAGAAGCTCTACTACAACCAGGGCTTCAACCGGCCGCGCACCGAGGCGCTGCACAACGCCCTGCTGGAGCGGGGCCTGGAGTCCCCGTACGGCGAGTGGCTGGAGCGCTGGAGCGACTTCGAGCGCAAGGAGCGGACGCTCACCACGTTCGTGCCGTGCGCGGACTTCTTCGAGACCCGCGACCGGGCGCTGATCGCCCACGCCACCCAGATCGACCCCGACGGCGGCTGGTTCCGGGTCCCGCTGGCCCTCCAGAAGGAGGTCTGGCCGACGGAGGAGTACGAGCTCAGCAAGTCGCTGGTGCCGACCTCCCTCCCCGAGGAAGATCTCTTCGCGGGCATCCGCGACAATGCCTGACATGAGCGCACACCTCGCACTGACGCAGCTGGTCCCCTTCGCCGCCGAAGAGCTGGACAAGAACAAGGTGACGCCGGGCGTCCTCGGTTTCGTCGTCTTCGCCGCCCTGGCCCTCGCGGTCTGGGCGCTGATGAAGTCGATGAACCGCCACATGAACCGCGTCTCCTTCGAGGAGACGGACGCCCCGGCCGAGGCCGGGGCGGCGGGCGGGAAGAAGGCCGGGAAGGCCCCCGCCGCCTCCTAGCCCGGACGGCACACCGGCCCGTGCCCGCGGAAGCGGGCACGGGCCGGTGTGGCGCGCCCCGGACCGGTGTCCGGGGCGGGTGGTTCAGACGAGGGGCCGGTAGTCGAGGTTCGGGAAGTAGTCCTCCCGGCCGCCCTCGCGCCGCACGTCCCAGGTGGCGCAGTGCAGCGAGCCGCCGTACTCGAAGACGTTCCGGAACGGCACCGGGAAGACCTCGAAGCCGAGGCCGTCCAGCATGTCCTGGAGCGGCTTCTCCTGCGCCTCGCAGATCACCTTGGTCGGCGAGATGCTGAGCACGTTCATCGACAGCCACTTCGACGACTGGCAGTACTCCGGCATCTCCTCGTTGGTGAGGACCGGCTCCGGCACGTCGACCAGCTTCCAGTCGTTCTCCAGGAACATCCGCTCCTCGCCCTCGCGCAGCGGCCGGTCCGGGTTGGTCAGGATCAGGCCCGGGCGCAGCGGCACGAAGGTGCAGTCGATGTGCGAGGGGAAGAAGTCCAGCGGGAAGTGCACCGGGTGCACCCGGAAGCCCTTGGGCTCCAGGTGCCGCTTCAGCCAGCGGATGCCGGCCCGGTTGGTGGTCATCGACTCCTGCACGAGGACGTCGCGGCCGAACCGGCTCATGTCGGCCGCGTCGAAGATCACCTCGTCCTGGTTCACGCAGAACTCGAAGCTGTGCATCCGGGCGTGCCGCTCCTCCAGCGGCCAGTCCCAGAACTCCTCGCGGTACATGCCGTCCGCCATCGACGGCTTCGGCGCCGTCGTCCACTGCACGCGCGGGTCGGCGTTCCAGTACTCGTAGACCAGCGTGCGGTACGGCCGGTACTCGAAGTACCGGGCCCTGCGGGACATGGTGGCCTCGACGATCTCGTTGCCGAGGGTGATCATCACGTCGCGCGGGCAGACCGCGCAGTACTGGTTCTCCACCTCGAAGTCGGGCGTCGTCACCGGGGTGGAGAAGTCGTGGGTGTCGGGCCGGCGGACCGTGACGCCCTGCCCTTCGAGGACCTTCACCAGGCCCTCCAGTTCCTCGTTGGCCAGGTCGACGGCCTCCTTGGACTTCGGGCCGGTGGGGAAGGGCACTCCGGGACGGTTGCGGATGCCCGGTCGGCTGCCGGGCTCCACGGGCTCGAACTGGGCGTTGTCGGCCGAGCCGACCACGATCTCCTCGAGCGGGTCCCACTCGTTCCACGAGTTGACCTGGGGAACACTCTGCTGCATGGGTGGCTGCCTGTCTGTGGGGTGCTGACGGGGAGCAAGATGGGGGGTGTGCAGGAGTAGGTACGGGGGAGCGGGGCCCGCCGCGGGACGGCGCGCCGGTGGATCAGGACGGGCCGGCGGTCAGGAGGAGAGGTCCGAGCCGAGCTTCAGGGGACGGTTCTGCTCGTCGACGAAGACGACCTTCGGCTCCAGCTTCGCGGCCTCCGCGTCGTCGACGTGGGCGTAGCCGATGAGGATGACCAGGTCGCCGGGGGAGACCAGGCGGGCCGCCGCGCCGTTGAGGCAGATGACGCCGGAGCCGCGCTCGCCCTCGATGACGTACGTCTCCAGCCGGGCGCCGTTGTTGATGTTGACGATGTGGACCTGCTCGCCCACGAGGAGGTCGGCGGCGTCCATCAGGTCGGCGTCGACCGTCACGGAACCGATGTAGTTGAGGTTGGCCTCCGTGACGGTGGCGCGGTGGATCTTGGACTTGAGCATGATGCGCTGCATGGGGTGAGTGCTCTCCTTGACGGCGGGGTGGCCCCGGGGGTCGGTCAGACGGCGTCGGCGAGGCTCGCCGGGCGCATGTCGGTCCAGTGCGTCTCGATGTAGTCGAGGCAGCTCTTGCGGTCGGTCTCGGTGACGACGACGGTCCAGCCGGGCGGCACCACGGCGAAGGCGGGCCACAGGCAGTGCTGGCGCTCGTCGTTGACCAGCACCAGGAAGGTGCCGTCCTCGTTGTCGAACGGGTTGGTCATGGCGTTCTCGTCCTTGTCGTCCGTGTCGGTGTCGGTGGCGGGGTCGGTGGTGGGGTCGGTGGTGCTCAGGCGGTACGGGGGCGGGCCAGGGCCGCGGCCAGGGCGCGCGGGGTGCGGGCGCGGTAGACGGCGGCGACGTCCACGGGGCGGTCCAGCTCGGCCTCCAGCCGGCCGGCGAGCCGCAGCGCGGTCAGCGAGTCGCAGCCCAGGTCGAAGACGTCGTCGTCGGTGCCGACGGCGTCCCGGCCCAGCACCTCCGCGACCAGCCCCGCGACCCGCCCGCGCAGCGCGCCGTCCGGGTCCGGCTCCGGCGCCAGGAACCGCTCCACCGGCTCCGCCGCCGCCCCCGGCAGCGCGTGCAGCAGCTCCCGCAGCAGGCCGGCGACCTCCGCGGCGACCTCGTCGCCGACCAGGTCCGGGCGGTGGCCCAGCTCCAGCCGCAGCCGCTCGCCGGGCACCACCATCAGCTTCAGCGGGTAGTGGTACGCGTCGTGGCCCGACACCTCCACCAGGCGCAGCGTGTCGTCGGGGTCGCCCGGCAGCGCCTCGGCGTCCGGGAAGTTCTCGAAGACCACGCAGGTGTCGAAGAGCGGCCCGCGGCCCGCCACTCGCTGCACGTCCGGCAGCGGCACGTGGTGGTACGGCAGCAGCTCCGCGTGCTCCTCCTGGAGCCGGCCGAGGAGCGCGGCGACGGTCTCCTGCGGCTGGAGCCGCACCCGTACCGGCAGCGTGTTGATGAACTGGCCGACCATCGACTCGACGTCGGGCAGCTCCGCCGGACGCCCGGAGACGGTCGCGCCGAACACCACGTCGTGGCCGCCGGTCCGGCGGTGCAGGCACAGCGCCCACGCGGCCCGCACCAGGGTGTTGACGGTGACGCCGTGGGCGCGGGCCGCGCCGTGCAGGGCCGCGGTCCGCTCCTCGGAGAGCTCCACGACCGTCGTCCGGGGCAGCGCCCGCACCCGCGCGGTCTCCTCGGGCGCGGCGAGCAGCGTGGGCTCCCGCAGCCCGGCCAGCGCCGACGTCCACGCCGACAGGACCTCGGCCGGGTCCTGGCCGGCCAGCCACGCCAGGTAGCGGCGGTAGTCCGGCGGTTCGGGCAGGGCGGCGCCCTCGGGGTCGTCGTACAGGGCGAGCAGGTCGCGCAGGACCAGGGAGGTCGTCCAGCCGTCCACCAGCAGGTGGTGGAGGGTCAGCACGAGCTGCCGGCGGCGCGGGGCCAGGTCGATCAGGGTGCAGCGGATCAGCGGCGGCCGGGCCGGGTCGAAGCGGTGGTGCCGGTCCTCGTCGAGGAGCGCGGCCAGCCGGTCCTCCCGCTCCCCGGGGGCGAGGCCGGTCAGGTCGTGCCGGTGCCACGGCATCCGGGCCTCGGCCGGGATCGCCTGCACGGGTTCGCCGGACCGCAGCTGGACGAAGCCGGCCCGCAGCATGGGGTGGCGGCGCAGCAGCGCGTCGCAGGCCGCCCGCACCCGGTCCGGGTCCAGGTCGCCGTGGACCTCCAGCACCATCTGGACGGTGTACACGTCCAGGGCGCGGCTGTCGTAGCGGGCGTGGAAGAGCAGCCCCTCCTGGAGCGGGGTCATCGGCAGCACCTCGGTGACCGGCAGGCCGGTGCGGGCGGTGAGCCGCGCCAGTTCCACCGGGCCGGCGTCGACGGTGCCGGACGGCAGCCGCCGGGCGCGCACCGTCTCGGCGTGCCCGACGAGCGCGCGGAGCGCCGCCGACCACAGCCGGCCCAGCTCGGCGGTCTCGGCGTCGGTCAGGTGCAGCCGGGCCCACAGCCAGTGGGCGACGAGCCGGGGGCCGGTCGGGGAGTCGTCGATGGCCGCGTTCACCTCGACGACGTGCGTCATCGGCATCCGCGGATCGGCGCCGAGCGGCAGCGCGTCCGACTCGGGGGCCACGCTCCAGTCCTCGTCGCCGTCCTCCGAACCGCCCTGGCGGCCCAGGTAGTTGAAGCCGATCTGCGGGGCGGGGCAGGCGGCCAGCTCGACGGCCGTCTCCCGGTTCAGGTGGCGCAGCAGCCCGAAGCCGAGGCCGCTCTCCGGCACCTCGGCCAGCTGGGCGGCGACCCGGCGCACGGCGGCGCCGAGCCGCGGGTCGGCCGGGTCGCCGTCCGCCGTCCAGCCGTCGGTCCCGGCGTCGACGCGCACCGGGTACATCGAGGTGAGCCAGCCGACGGTGGCCGACAGGTCGGTGGTGTCGTCGAGCGGTTCGCGCCCGTGCCCCTCGACGTCGACCAGGACGGCGGTGGTGCCGCCGGCGCCGGTCCCGCGCCACGCGGAGACCGCCAGGGCGAGACCGGTGAGCAGCACGTCGACGGTCCGCACGCCGAAGGCGGCGGGCACGGTCGTCAGCAGCGGCGACGTCAGCTCGGACGGCAGGGTGAGGACGAGCTCGCCGGCCGTCGCGTAGATGTCGTGGGCGGGGGACAGCCGGGCCTCGCTGAGCGGCACGGAGCCCGCGCCGAGCGTCCGCCGCCAGTACGGCAGCTCCCGCAGCACCTCCGGGCTGTGGGCCGCCGTCTCCAGCCGCCGGCTCCAGTCGCCCAGCGGGCACGGCACCGGGTCGAGGACGGGCGCGGCGCCCGAGGCGACGCTCCGCCACGCCGTGTACAGGTCGGTGAGCAGGATCCGCCAGGACACGGCGTCCACGGCCAGGTGGTGGATGGTGACGAGGAGCCGGCCGGGCCGGGCGGGGCCGAGGTCGAACCAGGTCGCCCGGACCATCGCCCCGCGCCGGGGCGCGAGGGCGGCGGCGTCCTGCCGGGCGTGCACCGTGAGGGTGGCGCGCAGCGCCTCCTCGGTGAGGCCGGAGGCGTCGACGCGGCGCACCGCCTCGCGGATCGCGGCCTCGTCCACGGGCTCCACGACCAGGTCGCCGGAGGCGTCGAGCCGGCCGCGCAGCGACTGGTGGCGTTCCGTCATGGCCTGGACGGCGGCGGTCAGGTGCTCGATGCCGAGGCCGGGCGGGACGCGCAGCAGCGTCGACTGGTGGAAGGCGTCGACGGCGCCGCCGGTCTCGTGCAGCCAGCGCATGATGGGCGTCGCGGGGACGGTCTCGGCGGGGGCGGTGCGGGCGGGCGGCGGCGTGCTCTGCGTGGTGTTCTGTGTCGTGCTCCGCGGCGCGTTCCGGGCGTGCTGCGCCCCCTGCGCCTTGTTCTGCGCGGGCTGCGCGTTCTGTGCGTTCTCGCGGAGGAAGTCGGCGAGGGCGGCGGCCGTGCGGTGGGTGAAGATGTGCTTCGGGGTGAGGCGGATGCCGGCCTTGCGGGCGCGGGCGACGAGCTGGATGGCGGTGATGGAGTCGCCGCCGAGGCTGAAGAAGTCGTCCCCGGCCTGGGCGCGCTCCAGGTTGAGCACCTGGCCGAACAGGTCGAGCAGGGTGGCGATGGTCGCGTCCACCTCGTCGGCCTCGGCCGGCCGGTCCGCCGCCTCCGGCTCCGGCTGCGCCTGCGCGGCCCCGTCCGCCTTCCCGGCGGCGGGCGCGGCGGGTTCGGCGGCCGGCGGCGGGGTGGGGGCGTTCTGCTGGAGGAAGGCCGCCAGCGCCGACACCGTGCGGTGGGTGAAGACGTGCTTGGGGGTGAGGCGGATGCCGGCCTTGCGGGCGCGGGCGACGAGCTGGATGGCGGTGATGGAGTCGCCGCCGAGGGTGAAGAAGTCGTCGCCGTCCTCGGCGCCGTCGCGGTTGAGCACCTGCCCGAACAGCCGGGCCAGGGTCTCCTTCACGGACGGGGCGGGTTCCGGCTCCGGCTCCGGCTCGGGAGCGGGCTGCGGCTCCGGCTCCGGTTCCGGAGCCGTCTCCGGCGCCGTCGCTTCCGGGGCTCCGGGGCGTACCGGGTCCTGCTCGTGCTCGGGGCCGGGGGCGGGCAGCGCCGCCCGGTCGACCTTGCCGTTACGGGTCACCGGCAGCTCGGCCAGCGGGACGAAGGCGGCCGGCACCATGTAGGCGGGCAGCCGCCGGGCCGTGCGCTCCGCCAGGCCGGGCAGCTCCGCGTCCCGGCCCGCCGCCGGCACCACGTACGCGACCAGCCGGGAGCGGCCGGTCCGGTCGGGGCGGACGGCGACGGCCGCGCGGGCGACCGCAGGGTCGGCGCCGAGGGCGCTCTCGACCTCGCCCAGCTCGATCCGGTAGCCGCGGACCTTCACCTGGTCGTCGACCCGGCCGCCGTACACCAGCACGCCGTCGGGCCGCCACCAGGCGACGTCCCCGGTGCGGTACATGCGGGCGCCCGGGGCGCCGAACGGGTCGGCGACGAAGCGGGTCGAGGTGAGGCCCGGCCGGTTGAGGTAGCCGCGGGCGAGGACGTCGCCGCCGATGTAGATCTCGCCGGGCACGCCGGCCGGCACGGGGCGCAGGAACGCGTCGAGGACGTGGATGCGGGCGTCCGGCACGGGCCCGCCGATCGGGACCGGCCCGGTGGGCAGCGGGTCGCCCGGTTCGAGGCGGTACTCCATGCAGCCGACGGTCGCCTCGGTCGGGCCGTACTCGTTGACCACCGTCACGCCGGGGTGCAGCGCCCGCCACGCGGCCAGCGCCTCGCCCGTCAGCTGCTCGCCGCCCAGCACGAGTTCACCGGTCGGCGAGTACCACTCCTCGGACGCCTCCAGGATCGGGAGGTGGCTCGGGGTGGCCTTCACGAAGGCCGGCGGGGTACGGAGGCCGGACGCGTCCGCGTCCTCCGGCTGCTCGTCCTCCAGGTCGATGACGCGCACCAGGCCGCCCGCGGTCAGCGGGCCGAGGATGCCGGTGACGGTGAGGTCGAAGGACGGCGGCGAGTGCACCAGCGCCTCGGCCGCGAGGCCCGGGTAGGCCGCGCGGGAGAACGCCAGGTAGCTCTGCACCGTCCGGTGCTCGACGGCCACGCCCTTCGGCAGGCCGGTGGACCCCGAGGTGTAGATGACGTACAGCAGGTCCTCGGGGCGCGCCGGGCGGCCCCGCTCGGCGTCCGTCGGCGCGGTGTCCGGCATCAGCAGCAGCTCGGCCTGGACGGCCGGGTCGCCCAGCGGCAGCGGCGACGGGTGCCCGGCCAGTGCCGGGTGCGCGGTGTCGGCGCACAGCACGACCCGCGGCTCGACGTCCTCCAGCACGAAGGTGATCCGCTCCGCCGGGTGGGCCAGGTCGACCGGCACGTAGTACGCGCCCGTCTTCACCACCGCGAGGATCGAGACGATCAGCTCGGTGCCGCGCGGCAGGGCGACGGCGACCGGGTCGCCGGGCCGCACCCCCCGGTGCAGCAGCAGCCGGGCCAGCCGGTTGGCCGCCGCGTCGAGCTCCCGGTAGTCGAGCGTGCCGCGCGCGTCGGCGGCGGCCGGGGCGTCCGGGCGGAGCCGCACCTGCTCGCCGAAGCGGCCGAGGATCGTGGCCGCCGCGTCCGGGGCCGGCTCGCCCGGCTTCGCCCGGCGGCCCCAGGTCTCCAGGATCCGGTGCCGCTCCTCGCCGGTCAGCAGCGGGACCTGCGCGACCGGGGTGGCGGGGGCGTGCGTGAAGGTGTCGAGGAGCAGCCGCAGCCGCGAGGCCACCAGCTCGACGCGGTCGGCGCCGAACACGTCGGCCCGGTGGTTGAGTTCGAGACGCAGCCGGGCGCCGGGGACCGCGACCACGCTCAGCGGGTAGTGCGTCGAGCCGCTGATCCGCTGCTCGCCGCCCTCGTCGTCACCGCCGTCGCCGCCGAGGGCGGCGTCCTCGGCGAGCGGGCTGAGCCGCAGGCCGGGGGCGATCTCCGCGAGCGACGACCAGTCGGCGGGCGCGTTCCCGAAGCCGGTGGAGGTGTCGTACAGGTTGCCGAGGCCGGCCAGCCGCTGCACCTCGTCGAGACCCACGTGCTGGTGCGGGCCGAGGGCCAGCTGCTCGCCCTGCACCCGGGCGAAGAGCCCGGCCAGCGACTCGCCCGGCGCGACGCGCACCCGGACCGGCACGGCGTTCATCACGAGGCCCACCAGGGCCTCGGCGCCCGGCAGTTCGGCCGGGCGGCCGTGCACGGTCTGCCCGAAGACGACGTCGTCGCGGCCGGTGAGCAGCGACAGCACCAGCGCCCAGGCGCCCTGCACCACGGCGTTCAGCGTCAGCCCGTGGGCCCGCGCGGTCGCGGTGAGCGCCTCCGTCTCCTCCTCGGACAGCGTCACCGGCAGCATCGACGGCATCGCGCCCGCGCCCGCCGGGGCGGCGCCCGGCGCCACCAGGGTCGGCTCCTCCAGGCCGTGCAGGGCCTCCTCCCACGCCTTGAGCGCGGTGGCCCGGTCCTGCCGGCCCAGCCAGCGCAGGTAGTCCGGGAAGGGAGTGGCCGGCGGCAGCGCGGCGCCCCCGGGATCGGCGTACAGCGCGCACAGGTCGCGGATGACGAGCGGCAGCGACCAGCCGTCCAGCAGGATGTGGTGGTACGTCAGGGCCAGCACGTGCCGCCGCTCGGCGAGCCGGATCAGGGTGAAGCGCATCAGCGGGGGCGCCGCCATGTCGAAGCGGCGCAGCCGGTCCTCCTCGAAGAACGCGAGCAGCGCCGTCCGGCGCGCCGGGCCGTCGTGGCCCGACAGGTCGAGCTCGGCCCACGGGGTCGCGACCGTACGCCGCACCAGCTGCACCGGCTGGCCGTTGGCCCGCACCCGGAAACCGGTCCGGAGCACCGGGTGCCGGGCCAGGGTGGCCGCGCAGGCGGCGCGCAGCCGCTCGGCCGAGACGTCGCCGTGCAGCTCGAACGCCGCCTGGATGGTGTAGACGTCCACCGCTTCGGTGTCGTACAGCGCGTGGAAGAGCATGCCCTGCTGCAGCGGAGTCAGAGGCAGGGCTGCCTCGATCGGCGACTGGTTCTCTTCGTTCACGGGAGGTCCTCCCCGGACGCGGGCGGGGCTCGGCTGCGCGCGGACGCGCAGGGCGGGTGACAGGGGGTCGGCGGGCGGGGGAGGGGGGAAGCCGCCGCCTCGGCACCGGTCATGCTGCTGCACGGCCCGCCCCCGGGCCAGGCACGCCACCGGCAACTTGCGGCACGCGGACGGTCGTTGCGGGCGGGCGGGCGGGCGGGCCGGGCCCGGGCGGGCGCGGGCGGTCAGGCGCGGGTGATCAGGTCCGTCATCGAGACGAGGATCCGGCGGTCGCCGGTGAACGCCTCGCGGCCGTGCGACCAGCGCATGTTGTCGATCACCATCAGGTCGTGCAGCCGCCAGTCGAAGCGCTGCACGCGCCGGTCGAACGCCTCCCGGACCGCCGCGACCAGCTCGTCCGGGATCGGCTCCCCGTCCCCGAACAGCACGTCGTTCGGCAGCCCGTCGTCACCGAGGACCGCCAGCAGGTCCTCCCGCAGGGTGCCCGGCAGCGACGACTGGTGGAACAGCACCAGGTGGTTGAACCACAGCCGGCGGCCGGTCCGCGGGTGCACCGCGAGCGCCGGCGCCCGCCGCACGGTCCGCAGGCAGTCGTCCTCCCGCCACTCCCACTCCATGCCGGCCGCCGCGCAGAACCGGTCCACCTCGGCCGGGTCGTCGGTCTGGAAGGCGTCCCGCCAGTCGAGCCCGGCGCCGCTGCCGTAGTTGCGCACGTACCGCAGGCCGCGCCGGTCGACCTCCTCGACCACCTCCGCCGGGATGTCGTCGAGCACCCGCGTCACGTCGGTGACGGGCGTCGCGCCGCCGGTCAGCGCCGGGACGGCGCAGTAGAACGCGAGCCGGCCCGGCCACGCGCCCGCGTACGAGGACTCGCAGTGCTGCGGGATGACCTCCCGCGCCGGGTACTCCGTGGACGTGAACACGCCGTCCCCGACCTCACTGCGCGGGGTGGAGCGCTCCGTGTACGCCAGCGGCGCGAAGCCCAGCTCCTTCAGGGCCCGCCCGAACGCGTCCGCCCCGTCGGCCGACGCCCCGCGGACCAGGGCCGCGCCCGCGTCGGAGACGGCCGCGCCGATCTCCTCGGCGTGGTCGCGGGCGAAGGACTCCAGGCCCGCGCCGGCGGCGTCGAACACCGTGATGCCGGTCAGATCGTTGATGCCGGTCAGATCCTTCAACTCTCACAACTCCCTGGGAATGTACGGCGGAACCGGTGCCGTCACAGCAGCGTCGAGGCCAGCGCCGCGGTCATCGCCGCCGCGCCGGTGAACAGGTAGTCGTGCCCGCCGGGCAGCAGCCGCGACGTGAACGCGCCCCCGGCGCACTCCCGCCACCGCTCCAGCTGCTCCGGGCCGACCAGCGGGTCCCCGGCGCCGCCGAAGACGTGCAGCGGGCAGTCGACCGGTACGGCCGCCGCCGGCCGGTACGCCTCGACCAGGGCCAGGTCGCGGCGGACGGTGCGGAGCGCGTACGCCAGGTACGCCGGGTAGCGGGACAGCTCGGGCGGGAAGCCGCCGAAGCCCTCCAGCCACGCCAGCAGCTCGTCGTCCGCCAGGTGCGAGACGCGCCGCCGGACCTCGGCGTGCGGCGCCCGCGACGCGGACACCACCAGCGCGGACGGCGTCCGCAGGCCGCGCTCGGCGACCCGGACCGCGACCCGGTGGGCGAGGAGCGCGCCGAAGCTGTGGCCGAACAGCGCGTACGGCCGGTCCAGCTCGTCCCGCACCCCGTCGACGACGGCGTCGGCCAGCTCGTCCAGGGTGTCCGGCAGCGGCTCCGCGCTGCCCACCCCCCGGCCCGGCAGCTCCACGGTCGCCAGCTCGAAGCCGGGCGCGCCCATGGCCAGCCGCCACGGCGCGAACGACCCGGTGCTGCCGCCGGCCTGCGGCAGGCACAGCAGCCGCAGCCGGTCCCCGGGAGCGCCGACCCGGCCGACGACCCACGGACGTCCCGGCGCGCCGGCGGCGTCCCCGCCGGGCCGGTGCGGCGACGCGTCCGGGACCCCGTGCCCCGGGCCGCCCGCCGGGGCGGGCTCCGTGGCGAGTTCCGCCGCGTACGTACCCATCCGGTCCCCCGATTCCCTCGCGTACCCTCCGGCCGGCGCCCGCTGGGGGCGGCGGCCCGTTGCGCACATCGTGGGCAGCGGGCGGGCGCGGGACCAGGCACGGGGACCGGCAACCGGGCTGCCGCCTAGTTGCCTCGCCGGTTCCTGGAGGGGGGAGGAGCGCGCGCCGCAGACTCACTGCCATGACCACTGTTCCCGACGAGGCGTCCGACGCGACGTTCTTCACCCTGGACTCCGTAGCCGCCGAACTCATGGAGGTCGACGCGGTCTTCAAGGCGTGCATGAACTGGAACTACGGATCCCGAGACAGCCGTGTGTGGAGCCTCTACGAGAAGAACAAGGTCTCGCAGTGGAACGCCGCCACCGACATCGACTGGAACCACGACATCCAGTTCGGCGCCGAGCTGACGGAGGAGAACGGCGCCAAGCTCGCCACCTTCGTCATCGGCGAGGACAGCCCCGTGCCGCCCCAACTGCTGACCGAGTTCCGCTGGGAGTACCAGGCGTGGATGTGCAGCCAGTTCCTCCACGGTGAGCAGGGCGCGCTCGTCACCACCGCCCGCCTGGTGGAGACCGTGCCGGACCTCGACGCCAAGACCTACGCCGCCTCCCAGGTCGCCGACGAGGCCCGGCACGTCGAGGCGTTCGCCAAGTACGTCGACGAGAAGCTCGGCGTCGTCTACCCCATCAACCCCGGCCTGAAGACCCTCCTCCAGGACCTGCTGTCGGAGTCCCGCTGGGACATCGTCTACCTCGGCATGCAGGTGGTCGTGGAGGGCCTGGCCATCACCGCGCTGCGGCTCGCCAGCAGCAGCTTCGGCGACCCGATCATCCGGCAGATCACCCGCATGGTCGCCAAGGACGAGGCCCGGCACATCGCGTTCGGCGTCGCCGCCCTCAACGGCATGTACGCCGACGTGACCTCCGCGGAGCTGAAGGACCGCGAGGAGTTCCTGCTGGAGGGCATCCGGCTGATGTCCCGCCGGTTCATGCTCCGCGAGATCTGGGAGCGGATGGACCTGGACGTCGAGCACGGGCTGCGCTTCGCCCGCCACAACCCGATGATGGCGGCGTACCGGCAGATGCTGTTCCAGCAGATCATCCACGTGCTCCGGCAGCTGGGCATGCTGTCCGACAAGGTCAAGGACCTGCTCCTCGCGGAGAACCTGGTCCGCTCGGAGGAGATGCAGCTGCGCTGATCCGGCGCCGGCCCCCGACCACCGGGTGTCGCGCGGCCCCTTCCCGGAGGGCCGCGCGGCACCCCTTTCCCGTGCCCGGACACGACCACGGGCGACCCGGCCACGGGGACACGTCCGGGCACGCGGAAGGGGGCCGGCGCGGATCGCGCGCCGGCCCCCTGCGGGGCGGTTCCGGATCGTGTCCGGTCACCGCTCCGCGGTCAGCGGGGACAGGGACGTGTCGTACTGCCCCGCGCACAGCGCCTTCCACATCACGCGGCGGCGCGGCTTGCCGCTGGACGTGACCTCGATGCCGCCGCGGCCCACCTCGACGGCGAGCAGCCGGGCGTCGCCCAGCCACTCCGCCAGCACCTCGTGGGCCGCCTCGCGCCACCCCGGGCGCACGTTCCCGAAGACGACGACACCGGTCGGCTCGCCGTCGCGCACCCCGAGCAGCACCGCGACCTGCCGCTCCGGGACGCCCCGCTGGTGCAGCAGCGTCTCCAGGCTCTCGGCGAACACCATCTTGCCGCTGACCTTCAGCCCGTCGCCGAGCCGGCCGATCACGTACAGCTGCCCGTCCCGCAGGAAGCCCGCGTCGCCGGTGTGCAGCCCGGTCTCGCCCAGGGCCGTACCGGACGCGGAGCTGGTGTCGCCGACGTACCCGCTCGCGATCGACACGCCCGTGACGACGACCTCGCCGACCTGCCCGTCGGGCAGCTCCTCGCCGTCCTCCGAACGGATCGTGACCGTGCGCCCCTCCAGCGGGGTGCCGCAGCCGACGACCGCCGTGCCGGCCAGCGCCGACGCGTCGCCCTCGTCCGGCGCCGCCGTCGTCCAGCCCGCGCCCGGCGCCAGACCGGTCACCGCGAGCGTCGCCTCCGCGCCGCCGTACGCCGGCAGCAGCGCGCCCCGGTCCAGGCCGTGCGGGCCCAGCAGGGCGTGGAAGTCCTCCAGGACCTGCGGGTCCACCCGCTCGGCGCCGATGATGACGGCCCGCACCGCGTCGAACCGCAGCCCCTCCAGGCGCTCCGGGCGGATCCGCCGCAGGATGTACGCGAGCCCGAAGTTCGGCATGCCGGTGACGGCCGCCCGGTTGTCGCTCATGCACTGCAGGTACCGCTGCGGGGAGCGGATGAAGTCGTCGGGCTGCATCATCCAGCCGTCGGCACCGGTGACGACCACGTTCAGCAGATAGCCGACCAGGCCCATGTCGTGGTGGACCGGCAGCCAGCAGATGCCCGGCAGGTCCGGCGTCCAGCCGATCCAGCGGCGCATCCCGGTCAGGTTGGCCCGCAGCGCCTCGGCGGAGATCAGCACCCCGCGCGAGTAGCCGCTCGACCCGGACGTGAACTGCATCAGCGCCGTCTCCGGCAGCGGCAGCGGCGCCTCCAGCGGCGCCACCCCGTCCACCAGGGCGTCGAAGACGACCGGCTCCGGCATCTCCAGGTGCGCCGCCAGCTTCAGGATCCGCTCCTGCGACTCGTCGTCGCAGATGATCAGCCGCGGGTCCGCCGTCTCGAACAGCCGCGCCACGTGCGTCTCGTACTCGTCCGCCCGCTGGAACGCGAACGGCGGCGCGATCGAGCACGGCGTCGCGCCGGCCGCCAGCGCGCCGAAGAACCCGGCCACGAAACCGGGGCTCGACCGCAGCACCAGCGCCACCACGTCACCGGGGCCGACGCCGTTCGCCCGCAGCGCCGCCGCGGTGCGCAGCACCAGGCCGGCAAGGTCGCGGTACGACCAGAAGTCCCACCGGTCGTCCTTCTCCGCGTAGTACAGGCCGCGCTCGGCGGACGCCTCGTCCAGCCAGTCGAGCAGACCTCGGTCCGGGATCGCCAACGTCCTCGTCCTCTCCGGGATTCCAGGGCAGGCCCGGCGTCCCCGAAAGGGGGCTCGGATACGCCGGGCCGTCGGCATCCTCACCCCGCCGGACGCCCGCCACCAGGCAAGCGGCCGGTAACTCGGCGGGCGCCGGGCGGCAGCTGACCGGGCACCCCGATTGCCGGTCGGTTGCCTGGTGACCGGCCCGCGGACCGGGGCAGCATCGACGCGCACCGTCCGCCCCCGGCCCGTCGCCGCGCGCCCCGAACCGGCGCCCGCGGCGGCTTCCCCGGCCGGGGCCGCCCGACCGGGACGGCGCGCCCCGAGAGCGGCTCACGAGAGAGCGGTTGACGATCCGAATGACTTCACGTGACGCGGAGACCACCGTCCGCCCCGAGACGTCCGGCCCCGACGCCGGCGGCGCGCTGCCGCTCACGGCCGCCCAGCGGGGCGTCTTCTACGCCCAGCGGCTCGCCCCCCACGACCCGGCCTTCAACACGGTCGTCGTGATGGAGGTCCGCGGGCCGGTGGACGGGCCGCTGCTCGCGCGGGCGGTGCGGGTCGCCGAGGGCGAGAGCGGAAGCTTCGACGTCGCGTTCGAGGAGACCGCCGACGGCCCCCGGCAGCGTCCCGTCGCCCCCGGCTGCTCGACCTGGCGGGAGCTGGACCTCACCGGCGAGCCGGACCCGTTCGCGGCGGCGCACGCCCTCATGGACGCGGACCGGCGCACCGCCAACGACCTGTTCACCGGCGTCCTCTCCGCGCACGTCCTCATGCGGGTCGGCGACGACCACTACCTCTGGTACCAGCGCAGCCACCACATCCTGTCCGACGGCTACGGCTCCGTGCTGCACTCCCGCCGCATCGAGGAGGTGTACGAGGCGCTGGTCGCCGGCGAGGAGCCGGCCGGCCGGCCGCTCGGCCCGCTCACCGACCTGCTCGCCGACGAGGCCGAGTACCGCGCCTCGGAGCAGTACACCGCCGACAAGGAGTACTGGACGCGGGCGTTCGAGGACCGCCCCGAGACCGTCAGCCCCGCCCCCGGCGTGCCGACCGGCGCCGCCGGCGTCGCGCACGCCGCCGAGACCCGGCTCGGCGCCGACGACTACCGGGCCCTGCACGGCGCCGGCCGCGCCGCCCGCGCCCCGTGGAGCGTCGCCCTGCTCGCCGCCGTCGCCGCGTACCTGCACGGCGTCACCGGCGCCACCGACCTCACCCTCGGCGTGCCCGCCACCGCCCGTCTCGGGCCGCGCTCCCAGAACGTGCCCGGCATGCTCTCCAACACGCTGCCGCTGCGCCTCACCGTCGACCCGGCCGCGAGCCGCACCGAACTGATCCGGCACGTCGGCCGCCGCCTCGGCGAACTCCTCACCCACCAGCGGCACCCGTACGACGAACTCCGCCGCGACCTGCGCCTGCTCGGCACCAACGAGCAGCTGTTCGGCGTGCTCGTCAACATCATGCCCGCCGGCTCCGAGAGCAACTTCGCCGGCCGCGAGGCCACCCTGACCGCGCTGTCCGGCGGGCCCGTCATCGACCTCAACCTCACCTGCCACCCGGAACCCGACGGCACCGGCGTGCGGATCGCGTTCGAGGCCAACCCCGAGCGGTACACCGAGGCCGAACTCGCGGCCCACCAGGAACGGTTCACCGCCTTCCTGGACCGCTTCCTCGCCGCCCCCGGCGACCGGCCGCTCGCCCGCGTCGACGTCGCCACCGACGCCGAGCGCGCCCGCCACCTCGCGGCCGGCCTGCCCGCCGCGCCCGCGGAGCCCGTCCGCACCTTCCCCGAGCTGTTCGCCGACCAGGTCCGGGCCACCCCGCACCGGCCCGCCGTCGTCTCCGCCGACGGCGACCTCGACTACGCCGGACTCGACGCCCGCTCCGGCCTGCTCGCCCGCGTGCTCGCCGCCCGCGGCGCCGGACCCGAGCGGGTCGTCGCCGTCGCCCTGCCGCGCGGCACCGCCGCCGTCGTCGCCGCCGTCGGCGTGCTGCGCTCCGGCGCCGTCCACCTGCCGATCGACCTCACCTACCAGCGGTCCCGCGTGACCGCCATGCTCGACGACACCGCGCCCGCGCTGCTGCTGACCTCCCGCGCCACCGACGACCCCGGCCTCGCCCCCGGCGTGCCCCGGCTCTACCTGGACGCCGACGGCACCCCCGAGCCCGGCGCCGCCCCCGCGCCGGAGGACCCCGCCGGCCCGCGCCCCGAGCACCCCGCGTACGTCATCTACACCTCCGGCTCCACCGGCCGCCCCAAGGGCGTCGTCGTCACCCACACCGGCCTCGCCGGACTCCTCGCCCACCAGCGGACCCTGCTGGAGATCACCCCGGAACGGCGCGTCCTCCAGTTCGCGTCGCCCGGCTTCGACGCCTCCGTGTGGGAGCTGTGCACGGCGCTGCTCACCGGCGCCGCCCTCGTCGTCGCCCCCGCCGAACGCCTCACGCCCGGCCCCGAACTCGCCGCGCTCGTCCGCGAACTGGGCGTCGACTGCCTGCTCATGGCCCCGTCCGCGCTGGCCGCCATGCCCGCCGGCGGACTGCCCGAGGGCATCGTCCTCGTCGTCGGCGCGGAGGCGTGCTCGCCCGAGCTGGTGGACCGCTGGTCGCCCGGCCGCCGCATGGTCAACGCGTACGGCCCCACCGAGTCCACCGTCATCGCCACCCAGACCGGCCCGCTGTCCGGCCGGATCGTGCCCCCCATGGGCGGCACCGTCCCCGGCACCCGGGTCCGGCTCCTCGACGACGCGCTGCGTCCCGTGCCGCCCGGCGTCCCCGGCGAGATCCACCTGGCCGGCGACGGCCTCGCCCGCGGCTACCTGAACCGGCCCGGGCTCACCGCCGAACGCTTCGTCGCCGACCCGTACGGCCCTCCCGGCAGCCGCATGTACCGCACCGGCGACCTGGCCCGGTGGACCGCCGACGGCGAACTGATCCACCTCGGCCGCACCGACCGGCAGGTCAAGGTGCGCGGCTTCCGCATCGAACCCGGCGAGATCGAGAGCGTCCTCGCGAGCGCGCCCGGCGTCGCCCGGGCCAGCGTCGTCGTCCGCGAGGACCGGCCCGGCGTCCGCCAGCTCGTCGCCTACGTCGTCCCGGCCGGCACCGCCGCCCCCGACGCGGCGGCGCTGAAGCAGCGGGTCCGCGACGCCCTGCCCCCGTACATGGTCCCGGCCGCCGTGGTCGTCCTCCCTGACCTGCCGCTCACCCCGAGCGGCAAGCTCGACCAGCGGGCGCTGCCCGCCCCCGCGTACGTCGGCACCGCCGCCGAACGCGCCCCGCGCGACGAACGCGAGGCCGTGCTGTGCGGGGTCTTCGCCGACCTGCTCGGCGCCACCGACGTCGGCGTCGACGACAGCTTCTTCGAGCTGGGCGGCGACTCCATCGTCGCCGTCCGGCTCGCCTCCCGGGCCGCCCGCGCCGGCCTCCCGCTCACCCCGCAGGCCGTCTTCGCGCACAAGACGGTCGCCGCGCTCGCCGCCCACGCCGGCGAGGAGCTGGAGCGCGGCGCCGGACGCACCGTCCGCCCCGTCGACCCGGACGCCGCACTGGTCACCCTCGCCGACGGCGAACGCGAACGGCTCGCGGCGGCCTGGCGCCACCTGGACGACGGCGGCGAGAGCGGCCTCGCGGACGTGCTGCCGCTGACCCCGCTCCAGGAGGGCATGCTCTTCCACGCCGAGTTCGGCGACGCCCCCGACGCGTACACCGTGCAGAAGGTCTTCGGGCTCGCCGGCCCGCTCGACCCCGCCGCCTTCCGCGACGCCTGCCAGGGCCTCGTCCGCCGGCACACCGCGCTCCGCGCCGGCTACGCCCGGTCCGCGTCCGGCGAAGCCCTCCAGCTCGTCGCCCGCACCGCCGAGGTCCCCGTCGACGAGCACGACCTGCGCGGACTGCCCGCCGCCGAGCGGGACGCCCGCCTCGCGGCCCTGCTCGCCGCCGAGAAGCGGACCCGCTTCGACATGTCCCGGCCGCCGCTGCTGCGCTTCGCCCTGGTCCGCCTGGAGGACGAGCGGCACCTGATGGTCCTCACCGGCCACCACATCGTCTTCGACGGCTGGTCGGTGCCGCTGATCCTGCGCGACCTGCTCGCGCTCCACCGCGGCGACACCGCCGCGCTGCCCGCCCCGGTGCCGTTCCGCGCCTATCTGGCGTGGGCGGCCGGGCAGGACCGGGCGGCGGCCGAGGAGGACTGGGGCCGGGCCCTCGCGGGTCTGGACGGCCCCACCCTCGTGGCCCCCGCCACCCCCGCTCCCGCAGACACCGCAGACAGTGCAGACAGTGCCGACGCGCTGCCCGGCCTCCTCGTCGCCGAGCTGCCCGCCGGCCTCACCGCCGACGTCCAGAAGGCCGCCCGCGCCCGCGGCGTCACCCTCAACACCGTCGTCCAGGGCGCCTGGGCGCTGCTCCTGCACACCCTCACCGGCCGCGACGACGTCGTCTTCGGCGGCACCGTCTCCGGCCGCCCGCCCCGCCTGGACGGCGTCGACGAGATCGTCGGCCTGCTCATGAACACCGTCCCGGTCCGGGTCCGGCTGCGCCCGGAGGAGCCGCTGGCCGACCTGCTGGCCCGGGTGCAGGGCGAGCAGCTGGCCCTCACCGACCACCACCACCTCGGCCTTGCCGACCTGCACCGGATCGCCGGCCACAACGAACTCTTCGACACCTCCGTGGTGTTCGGCAACGCGCCGATCGACCGCGAGCAGATCCTCGCCCAGGCCGACGGCCTCACCATCACCGTCGAGGAGGCCGACCCCACCGGCGCCACCCACTACCCGCTCAGCCTCTCCGCCGTCCCCGGCGAGCGGCTGCGCCTCGAACTCACCCACCGCACCGCCCTGTTCGACACCGAGGCCGCCGCGAGCTGCCTCACCCGGCTGCGGACCGTCCTGGAGACCTTCGCCACCGACCCCGAAGTGCCCGTCGGACGGCTCCCCTTGCTGACCGAGGCCGAACTGGCCGCCCTGGAGCCCGCCGCCGACCCCGGCGGCGACCCGGTCGCCGGCACGCTCCCCGCGCTGTTCGCCGCGCAGGCTCGCCGCACCCCGGACGCCGTCGCCGTCGTCTGCGAGGGCGAGCGGATCGCCTACGCCGAGCTCGACGCCCGCGCCGGCCGGCTCGCCACCGTCCTCGCGGCCCGGGGCGCCGCCCCCGGCGAGGTCGTCGGCGTCCGGATGCGCCGGTCGGCCGCGCTGATCACCGTCCTGCTCGCCGTCCACCGGGCCGGCGCCGCCTACCTGCCGCTCGACCCCGAGTACCCGGAGGAGCGGGTCCGGCACATGCTGGACCAGGCCCGGCCCGCCTTCGTCGTGGACGACGCCTTCCTCGCGGCCCACGCCGCCGAGGCCGACGCCGCCGCCGAGCACCCGGGGACAGCGGTGCTGCCGGCCCACCCGGCGTACGTCGTGTACACCTCCGGCTCCACCGGCCGCCCCAAGGGCATCGTGGTCACCCACGCCGGCATCACCAACTACCTGGCCGGCATGCAGCGCAGGCATCCGCTGACCGCCGCCGACCGGGTGCTCCAGCGCACCTCGCTCAGCTTCGACCCGTCGGTGTGGGAGATCTTCTGGCCGCTCCACCACGGCGCCGCCGTGGTCGTCTCCCGGCCCGACGGTGAGGACGCGCCCGGCTACCTGCCCGGCCTGATCCGCGACGAGGGCGTCACCGTCGCCCAGTTCGTCCCCTCGACCCTGGAAGTCTTCCTCCGCGAACCCGGCAGCGACCGCTGCACCACCCTGCGGCAGGTCTTCGTCGGCGGCGAACAGCTCACCGGCGCCCTCGCCGACCGCTTCCACGCGGCCGTCCCGGCGGCGGAACTGCACAACCAGTACGGGCCCACCGAGGTGTCCGTCTACACCACCACCGGCCGCGCCGACGCCGGCCGCCACCCCACCGCCGTCCCCGTCGGCACCCCCCTCGCCGGCCTGCGCCTGCACGTCCTGGACGGGTTCCTGCGTCCGGTGCCGGTGGGTGTGGTGGGGGAGATCTACATCGCGGGCGCGGGTGTGGCGCGCGGCTATGTGGGGCGCCCCGGTCTGACCGCCGAGCGGTTCGTGGCGGACGTCGGGGGTGCGCCGGGTGCGCGGATGTACCGGACGGGTGACCTGGGGCGCCGGCGGGCCGATGGTGCGGTGGAGTAC
>JOFO01000042.1 GCA_000721275.1 Microtetraspora glauca
GCTGGCCCTCGACGCCTACGCCGACTCCCGGCGCACCGGCTCCTTCCTCCTCATCGACCCCGCCGACGGCACCACCCTCGCCGCCGGCATGGCAGGCGAACCACGTTTCCCCACCGTCTAGTTGTCGGCAGCGGACCCCCGGGGGCCGGGTGGCCGGAGGGATCCCTCCGGCCACCCGGCCCCCGCCGGTCATCCCGGCAGGTCGCCGATCGGCGTGCGCGGTCCCTCCGCCGCGGCGCCGAGCAGTTCCAGCACCTGGTCGATCCGCCGGTAGCCGGTCGCGGGGTCCCACAGGTCGGTGTTCAGCTCGACCATCGCGGACAGGCCGGAGGGGCGCAGCAGCCCGTGGAAGGCGAGGTCGTAGCGGGCGGTGCCGTGGGAGAGGAAGCGGTACTCGCAGTCCAGGCCGGCGAACCGGGCGGGCATCCAGGACTCCAGCTGCAGTTCGCAGGTGACCTGGTAGATGGGATGGGTGCCGGGCTCGCGGCGCGGCTGGACCGCCTGCACGATCTCCGCGAACGGCAGTCGCTGGTGCTCGTAGGAGCGCAGTACGGCCTCACCGACCCGCTGGACGAGTTCGTCGAAGCGGGGGTTCCCCGACAGGTCCAGGCGCACCGGCACGACGTTGAGGAAGCAGCCGATGACCTGGTCGGCGCCCGGCTGGGTGCGGTTCGCGGTCGGGATGCCGATGACGATGTCGTCCTGGCCGCTGAGCCGCCGCAGCACGACCGCCGCCGCCGCGCAGAAGACGGTGAAGGGCGTGGTGTGGCAGGCGGTCGCCAGCTCGCGCAGCTGCTTGGCGGCGTCGTGCGACGGGGGCCGCTCCAGGAACTCGCCGCGGAAGCGGGCGCGGTCGCCCCGGGGGCGGTCGGTGGGGAGCCGCAGCGGGGCGGCGCCGGCGAGTTCGCGGGCCCAGAAGCGGCGCAGGCGGTCGCCGTCGGGGCCGGCGAGGAAGTCCGCCTCGGACCGGGCGAGGGTGCCGATGTCGGTCTCGGGCGGGTGCGGTGCGGGGATCCGTCCGGCGGCCCTGGCCTCGTAGGCGGTGCTCAGTTCGCGCATGAGGAGGGTCATGGACACCTCGTCGGTGACGAGGTGGTGGAAGAGCAGCTGGACCTGGTGGTGTTCCGCGCCGAGCCGGATGGTCCGGGCCCGCAGGAGGGGTCCCCGGGTGAGGTCGAAGCCGGTGTAGGCGATCTCCTGTTCCAGCCGCCGCAGTTCGGCGGCGCGGGCGGTGTCGTCGTCCGTGCCGGACAGGTCGACGGTGGGCACGTCGACGGGGGCGTACGGCTGGATCCGCTGCACCGGCACGCCGTCGACCTCGACGAACGTGGCGCGCAGGCCCGCCTGTCGGGCGATGACGTCGTTGAGGGCGGCGGCGAGGGCGTCCGGCCGCAGGGGGCCGGTGAGGTCCAGGATCAGCGGGATGGTGTGGGTGAGGGCGTCGGGGTCGGCCTGCTGGGCCAGCCACAGCTGCCGCTGGCCGGACAGCAGCGGCACGTCGACGGCGGTGTCGTGGCCGCCGGTTCCGGTCGCGGCAAGGGGGGACGGCGTGTCGTGCGGTGCGCCGGCGGTCTCGTCGTCGGTGGGGCCGGGCAGGTCGGCGAGGAGGTCGAGCATGGCGTCGAGGCCGGGTGCGGTGGCGCGGAGGTGGGCGGTGAGTTCGGCCGGGGTGGGGTTCTCGAACAGGGCCCGCACCCGTACCTCGGCGCCGAGGGTGGCCTGGAGTTCGGCCACCAGCGCGGTGGCCAGCAGGGAGTGCCCGCCGCAGGCGAAGAAGTCGTCGTGGGGGGTGAGGCCCGGCTGTTCCAGGACCTGGGCCCAGATCTCCGTGACCAGTCCCAGGAGCCGGTCGGAACCGGAGGCCGCGGGGCGGTCCGCGGGGGCGGCGTCCGGGGCGGTGGCGGGCGGCTCGGGGGCGGGCGGTCCGGCGACGATCTCCAGCCGTCCCCGGGTGTCGCGCCGGGCGACGAGACCGGTGGGGGTCGTGCCGAGGAGCAGTGCGGCGGGGTGGTGGGCGGAGCGGCCGGGTGCGAGCGCCAGGTCCTCCGGGCGGGCCCCGTCGACGCCGGCCAGCAGCGGCCACCGCCCGGGCCCGCGCGACCGGTCGAGGCGGAGCGTGAGGGCGGTGCCGTCGGGCAGGTCCACCCGTACGTCTTCGGTGCCGGGTACGTCGCCGGTGCGGGGTACGTCGAGGGTGCCGGGTGCGTCTTCGGTGCCGGGTACGTCCTCGGTGCCGGGTGCGTCCGAGGGGGGTGCGCCCAGTTCCAGCTCCGGCAGCCGCAGGGCCGGTTCCGCCAGCCACTGGCGCAGCACCCGGGCGTAGTCCTCGGCCAGCGCGCGTATCCCGTCCGGGGTGTAGAGGTCGCCGTCGTACTCCAGCCACAGCCTGACCTCGTCGTCGGTGACCTCGATCTCGGCGACGGTGTCGAACCGGCCGCGGTCGCGTGCGACGTCCAGCACCCGTACCGGGAGGCCGCCCAGCTCCAGTGCGCCGACGGCGTCCGCGCGGGGCATGAACATGTGCTGGATGAGGGGGGTCCGGTCGGTGGGCCGGGGGGCGGCGGCGGCCTGGAAGATCCGGTTGAAGGGCAGCCGCACGTGCTCGACGGCCGCGGTCACCGCGGCGGAGCAGCGGGCGACCGCCTCGGCCAGGTCCGGTGCCCCGCCGAGGTCGAGGCGCAGCGGGACGGTGTTCGCGAGCTGGCCCACCAGCGACTCCAGCTGGGGGGCGGTGCGGTTGGCGGCGAGCACGCCCAGCAGCAGGTCCTCGTCGCCGGTCGAACGGGTGAACAGGGCGGCCCAGCCGGTGAGGCAGAGGGCGTACGGCGAGGCGTGCAGGGTCCGTGCGGCGTGCCGTACGGCGGGGCCGCCGACGCCCGGCAGGACGAAGCCGGTGCGCCGGCCCGTGCCGCGCCGGGTCCGGCGGCGCGGCAGGTCGGGGCGGACCTCCAGGGCGGTCGGCGCGTCGCGCAGGTTCTCCCGCCACCAGGCGGTGTCCGTCTCCTGGACGGCGGGCAGCAGCGTCGTGTGCTCCCACGCGGTGTAGTCGCCGTACTGCAGCTCGGGCGGCGGCACCGGGGAGGGGGAACCGGCTTGCGCGGCGGTGTAGTCGGCGGCGAGTTCGGCCAGCAGCAGTCGGACCGCGGTGGCGTCGGCGAAGATGTGGTGGACGGCGAGCGCCAGGGCGTCCTCGCCGGCGGGGCCGCCGCCGCGCAGCAGGAGGAAGGCGATGCCGCGGCCGGCGGCGGGGTCGATCCCGGCGGCGGCGAAGCGGCTCAGCTCCCGGTCGCGGTCCCGCCGTGCGTCCTCGTCGGTGGCGCGGCCGGGCAGGGTGATCTCGGTCAGCGGCGGTTGTTCGGGGGCGGGGAGCACGCATTGGGCGGGCCGGCCGTCGTGCAGGCGCACGGCGGTGCGCAGGATCTCGTGCCGCTGCAGCAGGGCGCGCACGGCGGTGCGCAGGGCGGCGGGGTCGATGCGGCCCGGGACCTCCAGCGCCACGCACTCGGTGAGGGGGGCTTGTTCGGCCGCCGATCCCCCGGAGGACCAGAAGTGCTCCTGGATCACCGCGAGGGGCATGAAGTCTTCGTAGTCTCTCATGAAGATACGGTATCGTGGCGCGCAGACATTTCCCAGGCTCGCTCCGTGGGCCCGCGAGACTGCGCCACCCCTGTCGCTCATCCGTGCGATCAGGTCGCCGTTCGGACGATCTCCTTTCCCGCCATGCCGCCGCGCGATCCGGCCGGATCGCGTCTCCGCAGTCATGACATGGCAAAACCGCTGCTCGGCCGCTGTTCCTGACGTACCGTCCCACCCTGCGTGTTCGAACAGGAGGAGACCCCGTGACCGCTGGGACCCCGCCGGCCGGGCGCACCGACTGTGCGTGGAGACTGGCTGCTCGATGCAGAGTGGCTATACGGTGCGGGGTGGCCGTACGGTGCAGCGTGGCCGTACGGTGACGCCGTGCGCGCTTGTGGTGTGTGGTCGACGCGCACCCCTGAACGCACACGAGCGTCTAGCACCGAATTCCTGCTAAGAGGAGCCACAGGGCATGACCTCGACCAATCCGTCATCCGGGACCGGAACCAACCCGGCCGAGGAAGAGAGCGCCGACCGGGGCTTACCGCCCCAGTCCCCGCCGGACCAGTCCTCCACCGCGTCGCCCCCGGCCGGTGCCCCGAACGCGAAGCGGCGTTCCCTCCTGGTCCGCAACCGTGACTTCGCCCTGGTCTGGGGCGGCGAGTCGATCAGCCTGCTGGGCAGCGAGATCAGCGTGGTCGCGCTGCCCCTGCTGGCCGTCATCGGCTTCGGCGAAGGAGCGGTCGGCGTCGGCATGCTCATCGCCGCGCAGTGGGTGCCGTTCGTCCTGCTCGCCCCGCTCATGGGCGTGTTCACCGACCGGATGAACCGGCGGACGATGATGCAGGTGGCCAACGCCGCCCGCTTCGTCGTCATCGGCTCGCTGCCGCTGGCGTGGACGCTGGACAGCCTGACCATGACCCACCTGTACGTCGCCGCGCTGGTCAAGGGCGTGTTCGACGTCGTCTTCCAGCTCGCCTACCAGGCGTACCTGCCGCAGCTGCTGGCGCGCGAGGACCTGGTGGACGGCAACGCCAAGACCCAGCTGAGCCGTTCCGTCGCCCTGATCTTCGGACGGAGCGGCGGCGGCGCCCTGGTGAGCGCGCTCGGCGCCGCGCGGGCGCTCGCCGTCGACGCCGTCTCCTATCTGCTGGCGGCCGTCGCCCTGGGGTTCGTGAAGTTCCGCGAGCCGGAGCAGCAGGCGCACGCCCGCGGCCTCGGCGCCACGCTGGCCGACCTGCGCGGCGGCATCACCATGACCTTCGGCAACCGGCTGCTGCGCTACCTGACGCTGATGGCCACCTTCGGCAACACCGCGGTGTCCATGGTCCTCGCCATGATCATCGTGTTCGGCTCCGAGGACCTGGGGCTCAGCGCCGCTCAGATCGGCCTCACCCTCGGCGTGGGCGGCGCGCCGGTCGTCATCGGCGCGATCCTGTCCCGGCGGATCAACGAACGCCTGGGCATCGGCCGGACGCTGCTGCTGACCCACTCGATGCTGGTGGTGGCCTTCGCCCTGCTGCCGCTCGCCCAGCTCGGCGGCACCGCGTTCGCGGTCGTCGTGCTCATCGTCTCGCAGGGCATCTCGTCGTTCACCACGCCCGTGGGGAACGTCGGTGTCATGACCCTCATCCAGAAGGCCACCCCGCCGCAGGCGATGGGCCGCGTCGGCGGCGTCTCCCTGCCGCTCGTCTGGGGCGCCAACGCGGCCGGTCCGCTGCTGGGCAGCGCGATCGCCGTGGCGCTCGGCAACGTCGCCGCCTTCTACCTGGCGGCGGCCCTCGCGCTGTGCGCCGTGCTCTGGGTCCTCGCCGGCTCGGTGACCCGGCTGACCGACGACGTGCCGGAGGACATGCGGCTCGTCGTGGACTGACCCCGGCCCCGGCCCGGTGACCGCCGTACGGCCGGACCGCCCTGCACGGCTCTCCCCCTTTCCCGAGAGGACGACATGATCAGCCAGCAGGACGCCCCGGCCGTGCTCCGCTCCGGGCCGGGCACCACCCTGGTCTCCCGCATCGAGGAGTTCGCCCGCAGCACCCCCGAGGCACCCGCCGTCCAGCACGGCGGCGTACGCCTGACCTACCGGGAGCTGCACGAGCGGGCCGGCCGGCTCGCCGACGCGCTGACCGGTGCGGGGGTCCGGCCCGGCGACATGGTCGCCATGCACCTGGGCCGCTCCGTCGAGTGGGTGGTCGGCATGCTCGGCTGCCTGACGGCGGGCGGGGTCTGCATGCCGCTGGACCCCGCCGTCCCGGCGGAACGATTCGCCCGCGCCGTCGGCGCCGGGAGGCCCGCCGCGGTGCTGACCGCGGCCCCCGGCCGCGGCACCGGCACCCCGCTGCCCCCGGTCCCCCGGGAGCTGCCCGTGCTCACCCTCGACGCCGCCGCCCCGCCGCCGGACGCCCCGCCCGGCAGCGCCGCTCCGCGCCCGGCCCCGCGCCCCGAGGACCTGGCCTACGCGATGTTCACCTCCGGCTCCTCGGGCGAGGCGAAGATCGTGCTGGCGCAGCACGCGTGGCTGGCGCTCAGCGCCGCCCGCAGCGCCGCCATCAACGCCACCACCGGCGCCGACCGCGGTTCCTGGCTCGGCGCGGCGGGCGCCGGCATCGCGCTCCACGAGGTCGGCGGCCTGCTCTGGCAGGGGGCGCACATCGTCATCGGCGACCACGAGGTGATCGCCTCCCCGCCCGCGCTCCGGGACTGGCTGGTCGCCGAACGGATCACCCAGAGCTTCGTCATCACCCCGGTCGGCGAGGTGCTGCAGGGCCTGCCCTGGCCGCGCGACTGCGCGCTGCGGCTGCTCACCCTGGGCGGCGACCGGCTGAACCGGTGGGGCCCCGCCGACCTGCCGTTCGAGGTGGCCGTCTCGTACGGCAGCCTGGAGGCGTTCCAGATCGCCAACTCCTGCCATCCCTGGGACCTGCGCTGCACCCCCGCCACGGCCACCGACGCCGACCGGTCCGGCCCGCCGCCCGTCGGCCGTCCGATCGAGGGCGTCACCGTCCACCTGCTGGAGGACGACGGCATGACGCCGGTCACCGACGGCATCGGCGAGGTGTGGATCGACTCCGACTGCCTCAGCCTCGGCTACCTGGGCGACCCGGCGCAGACCGCCGACCGGTTCCGGCCCAACCCGTTCGGTCCCCCCGGCAGCCGCCTCTACCGCTCCGGCGACGCGGGCCGGTTCCGGCCCGACGGGATCCTGGAGCACCACGGCCGGATCGACAACATCGTGAAGATCCGCGGCCACCGGGTGGAGCTCGGCGACGTCGAGTGGACGCTGGGCCTCCACCCCGACGTCGACCAGGTCGCCGTGGTCGCGACGACGGACGGCGACCAGCGCCGCCTCGTCGCCTGCTTCGTCGCCGCGCGCGAGATCGCCCCGCTGGAGCTGCGCAACCACCTGGTGGACCGGCTGCCCGACTGGATGATCCCCGTCGCCTACGTCCAGCTGGACGCGTTCCCCCTCAACACCTCCCACAAGATCGACCGGCGCCGGCTGCCCCCGGCCGACTGGGACCGGGGCCGCCCCTCCCGCGCCTGGCGGACCCCCGCCCCCGGCACCGAGGCGACACTGGCCGAGCTCTTCGCCGAGCTGCTGCGGGTCGAACGGGTCGGCGCCGACGACCACTTCGTCGAACTCGGCGGCGACTCGCTGCTGCTCGCCCAGCTGCAGGGCCGGATCGAGCAGGCCCTCGGCGTGCGGATCGAACTGCCCGACCTGATGGCCGATCCCACCGTCAGCGGCCTGGCCCGGCTCGCCCCGTCGGCCGCCGCCCCCGGCGCCCCGGCGGCGCTCCCCCCGATCGCCCCCCGGCGGCGCTGACCCCGCACGCCCGGCCCGCCCAACAGGCCCACACGCCCGCACGCCCGGGACGCCGCGTACGTACCGCACGCCCCGCACGTCTCGTACCCCCCGCAGGGACCGCACGCCCCGCACGCCACAGACCCCAGGCACGACCTTCCTCGTCTCACCGACGACTTCGGCATGGAGGCCGGCATGACCACCGAGGCCGCGGACGCCACCGACCGGCTGGTGACCGCTTTCGACCACCACGACCCCGGATACACCCCCGAGACCGCGGAGCGGGTGAACAGCCGGATCCGCGAGCAGGGCGTGACCTGGTCACCGGCGTACGGCGGGATCTGGATCCTGTCCCGGTACGCGGACGTGCGCGCCGCCCTGACGGACTGGCGCACCTTCAGCTCGGCGCGGGGCGTGCACTTCCCGCGCGCCGAGGGCATGCCGATGTTCTCGCCCATCGACTACGACCCGCCGCAGCAGCGCGAGATACGCGACCGGATGGCGGGCCCGGTGACCGGCGACGCGGTCAAGGCGCTGGTGCCGGAGCTGCGGCGGATGGTCGCCCGGCTGCTCGCGCCGGTGGTCGAGCGCGGCCACGGGGACCTGATGGCCGAGTTCGCGGAGCCGTTCGCGATCGAGGTCCTGGGCGTGGCCTTCGGGCTCTCCGCGAGCTGCCGCGCCCGGATCCGCGAGGCGACCCGGACGATGTGGACGTACATCTCGACCGACCGGGACGCGAGCAAGTTCTGGCCCGCGTTCCACGCCCTGCTGTCCGAGGAGGTCGAGCGGGTCCGGCGCACCCCCGACGGCAGCTACCTCGCCCGGCTGGCGACGATGGAGCGGGACGGCCGGCCGCTGCCCGACGAGGAGCTGTACTCGGTCATCGTCAGCTTCTGCGTCGCCGGGCACGACAACACCATGAACTCGATCACCCGGCTGGCGCACACCCTGGCCGGCGACCCCGCGCTGCAGCTGCGGCTGCGCCACGAGCCGGAGCTGCGCCCGGCCGTCGCGGAGGAGGCCCTGCGCCGGTGGTGCCCCACCGACCGGTTCACCCGGGTCACCACCCGCGAGGTCACCGTCGCCGGCACCGTCATCCCGGCCGGCGCCCGGGTGGTGCTGCTGTTCGACGCGGCCAACCGGGACCCGGAGAAGTTCCCGGACCCCGACCGGTTCGACCCCGACCGCGGCAACTCCCACCAGCACCTCGCCTTCGGGCACGGCATCCACCACTGCCTGGGGGTCCATCTGGCCCGGGCGGAGTTCGCCGCCGTCCTCGACGAGCTGGCCACGCTGCCGCTGTTCGACCTGGCCGCCCCCAGCGACCTGCACTTCGAGAACGGCCGGCACATCATGTTCGACCAGGTTTCGGTGCGGTTCCGCACCGGGGAGGAGCGCTGAGATGACCATCGGGTCACCCACCGGGACGAGCGCCGGAGAGCCGCAGCCGACCCTGCTGATCGACCTGGCGACGGGGTTGTGGAAGGCCCAGACGCTGACCGCCGCGATCGAGACCGGGCTCTTCGGGGCCCTGGCCGGCGGTCCCGCCGACGCGCCCGCCGTCGCCGCCCGGCTCGGTCTGGCCGACCGGCCGGCCGAGGTCCTGCTGACCGCGTGCGCCGCGCTCGGACTCCTGGAGGCGCGGGACGGGCGCTACGCCAACGCTCCGGTCGCCGACCGGTACCTGGTGCCGGGACGCCCCGACTACTTCGGCGACTACGTGCGGATGGTGACCCGGTACACCACCCCCGGCTGGCTGCGCGCGACCGACGCCGTCCGCACCGACGCGCCCACCAAGCCGGTGCCCGACCCGGACCGCAACATGTTCGAGGAGGGCAACCGGCCGGAGTCCTTCTGGGGCGGGCTCTTCGCCTTCTCCACCCTGACCGCCCGCCGGATGGCGGACGCGCTGGACCTCTCCGGCGTCCGCCGGATCATGGACGTCGGCGGCGGCTCGGGAGCCACCCTGATCGAACTGTGCCGCCGCCACCCGCACCTGAGCGGCACCGTCGTCGACCTGCCGCACGTGTGCGCCCTGGCGCGGGAGCGCATCGCCGAGGCGGGGATGACCGGCCGCATCGACACGGTGGCGGCGGACTTCTTCGCCGATCCGCTGCCGTCCGGGCACGACGCCGTGCTGCTGTCGATGATCCTGCACGACTGGGACGAGAACCAGAACCGGAAGATCCTCGCGTCCTGTCTGGACGCGCTGCCCTCCGGCGGCACCGTCCTCATCAGCGAACTGCTGGTGGACGACGACAAGTCCGGCCCGGTGGACGCGGCGCTGATGAGCATGAACATGCTGGTCGGCACCTGGGGGCGGAACTACACGGCCGCCGAGTACGCCGGCTGGCTGCGCGACGCCGGCTGCGACCGGGTCGGCACCGTCCGGTTCGACTCCCCCGGCGCCAACGGCGTGGTGAAGGGGGAGAAGGCGTGAGGGAGGCCCGGCAGAGGCGCTGGTTCCTGCGCCCCCCGTCCGACGAGGCCCGGATGCTGCTGCTGTGCATGCCGTACTCGGGGTGCGGCGCCTCCATGTTCCGCGCCTGGCCCGCCTCCGTCGGCGACGCGGAGGTGGTCCCGCTGCAGCTGCCGTGGCGGGAGAACCGGATGCGCGAACCGCACTTCGGCACCTACGCGGAGCTGGCCGCGGCGCTGCTGGACGACGTCGGGGAGCTGCTGACCGCCCGCCCGTACGCGCTGTTCGGCCACTGCGGGGGCGCCCTGCCCGCCTTCGAGACGGTCCTCGGGATCGCCGAGCGCGGCCTGCCGGCGCCGGTGCGGTACTTCGCGTCGAGCCAGGTCGCCCCGCAGGACGGCCCCTGGGGCCGGTTCCTCGGTCTGGACGACCAGGGGCTGCGGGACGAGATCACCGGACTGCTGACCGCGATGGGGGCGGCGGCGTCCGCCGCCGAGCTGGTCGACCTGTTCATCGACGTGATGCAGGCCGATCTGGACGCCAACCGGACGTACTTCCGCCCCGCCGGCACCGCGCCCTGCCCGATCACGGCGCTGGGCTGGGACGGCGACGTCGAGGTGCCGCACCACCTCATGGGCGGCTGGTCGGCCTGGGCGCCCACCGAGAAGGTGGTCCTGCCCGGCACCCACTACAGCTTCCTGGACGCGCCGCCGGAGCTGGTCCGCACCCTGGCGGACCGGCTCACGCTGGACTCCCTCCCCGCGCGGCGCTGACCCGCCCTCCCTGCGGCCACCCGCGGTCCGACGCCACGGCCCGCGGGGGCCCGGGCGTGCCCGCGGGCGGTGACGTGGGCCCGCGGCGTGCCCGCGGAGAGCGGCGGACACTGCGCGCACCCGCGGGATTCACCGTATTGCGCTGACTCTTGTGTTGCCTGTTAGGTATGTCTCTGCATCGCCTGTCGTGTTTTTGCTGACTGACTTGGAGGACAGTGGCATGAGTCAACAGAGCGAGTTGCTTCGTCGACTGCGCCGGCTCCCGGGAGACCGACGGGACGCGCTGCTGGCTCAGCTGGAGGGCGTGTCCGCCGGCGTCCGCTCCGCCGCTCTGTCGTACCGGCAGGAACAGCTCTGGCTGTTCGACCGGCTCGCCCCCAGCACCCTGGCCTACGGACTCGGTTTCGCCTTCCCGGTCGAGGGCCCGCTCGACCCGGAGGCGCTGCGCGCGGCCCTGACCGATCTGCTCCGGCGGCACACCGTGCTCCGCTCGGTCTTCCCGGACGAGGACACCGAGGGCGTCCAGCGGGTGCAGCCGGTGCCCGAGGTGCGACTGGACGTCGAGGACGTCCCCGAGGAGCGGCTGCGCCCGCGCGCCGACGAGGTGGTGCGCGGCGAGCTGCGCCGCGGGATGGACCTCAACTCCGGCCCGCTGGTGCGCTTCCGGCTGCTGCGGGCCGCCCCCGAGCGCCACCTGCTGGTGCTGACCGGCCACTCCCTCGTCATGGACCCCCGGTCGGCGGAGGTGCTCCAGCGCGACCTGGCGCACGCCTACCGCGCCCGGGCCGCGGGCCGGGCGCCGGAATGGGACCGGGAGGCCGTGGACTTCGGGCGGTACGCGAGCTGGCAGCGCGACTGGTGCGAGCGGGACGAGGCCCGGGACGCCGCCGAGTACTGGCGCGGCGCCCTGGCCGGCTGGGAGGCCACCGAGCTGCCCGCCGACCTCCCCCGGCCGCGGCTGATCGACCTGACCAGCGACCTGGTCCGGGTGCCGCTGCCCGCCGCGCTGTCCGCCGCGGTGGACGACCTGTCGAAGGGCGACACGGAACGGCGGGACGTGCTGCTGGCCGCGTTCCTCGTGGTGCTCGCCCGGCACACCGCGCGCGGCGACCTCACCGTCGGGCTGCCGTGCGACGTCCCGGGTCCGCACGACGCCGGCCTGCTGGTCGGCGACATCGGGAACCTGCTGCCGCTGCGCGTCGAGCTCGACGAGGCGGACAGCTTCGCCGCCGTGGTGGCCCGGGTGCGCGACGCCCGCCGCGACGGCCTGCGGCACTCCGCCCTGCCGTTCAAGCTCATCCTGGACGCGCTCGGCGTGGAACCGGACGCCGGCCGGCTGCCGCTGGTCCAGATCGGCTTCACCACCACCGGCGAGGCCCCCGGGCCGGTCGTCGCCGACGGCGTCGGGATCGGCTGCGAGCGCGTCGACTCCGGGGCCGGGACCTTCGAGCTCACGCTGGAGGTCCACGACGGCGAACAGCCCGCCGTGGCCGTGCGCTTCGCCACCGCGCTGTACCGGCGGGCCACCGCCGCCCGGCTCCTCGACCGCTTCGTCCAGACCCTCGGCGCGCTCTGCGAGCGGCCCGAACGGCCCTTCGGGGACGCCCCGCTGGGCACCGCGGAGGAGCGCGCCACCGTGCGCGACCGGTGGAACGACCCCATCGGCGAGCCGCTGGAGACGCCGCTCCACGAGCTGTTCGCCCGGGTCGCCGCCGCGGCCCCGGACCGCACCGCGCTGGTCTGGCGGGACGGCACGCTGACGTACGGCGGGCTCGACGCCTGGTCCGCCCGGATCGCGGAGCGGCTGACCGCCGCCGGGGTCGCGGTCGGCGACCTCGTGCCGGTGGTGATGGAGCGCGGCCCGGCGCTGCTCGCGTCCGTGCTGGGCGTGCTGCGCGCCGGCGGCGCCTACGTCCCGGTCGACGCCGCCCAGCCCGACGAGCGGCTGGCGGTGATCCTGGAGGACACCGCAGCCCGGACCGTGGTGGTCTCGCCCGGCACGGCGGACCGGGTGCCGGAGTCCCTGCGGCTGCTCGTCGGCCCCGGCCCGCAGGACGGTCCCCCGGCCGGCGCCGGCGCCGCCCCGCCCGCCGTCCCGGCCGCCTCCGCGGCGTACGTGATCTACACCTCCGGCTCCACCGGACGGCCCAAGGGCGTGGTCGTCGAGCACCGCAACGCCGCCAACTTCACCCGCACCGTCCGGGAGATGTTCGGCCTCACCCCCGACGACCGGGTCCTGCACTTCGCGTCGCCGGGCTTCGACGTGTCGGTGTTCGAGATCTTCGGGACGCTGCTCAGCGGCGCGGTGCTGTACGTGATGGACGAGGACCAGCGGCGCTCCGTGGACGCCCTCGACGCGGTCCTGCGGGAGCAGCGGATCACCGTCATCGACCTGCCCCCGGCGATCATGGAACTGCTCTCCCCGGACCGGTACCCGGATCTGCGGGTGGCGTTCGTGGGCGGCGAGGCGTTCACCGGCGAGCTGACCACCCGGTGGGCCCGCGGCCGGGCGTTCTGGAACGGCTACGGCCCCACGGAGACCACGGTGACCGTGGTCGCCAAGCGGTGCGAGGGCGAGTGGACCGCCTCCCCGCCGATCGGCCGCGCCATGGCCAACCACCGCGCCTACGTGGTGGACGGCGCCGGGTCCGGGATCCTGCCGCCCGGCGCGATCGGCGAACTGGCCGTCGCCGGGCTGGGGGTGGCCCGCGGCTACCTGGGCCGGCCGGACCTGACCGCCGACCGGTTCCGGCCCGATCCGGACGGCCCGCCCGGATCCCGCCGCTACCTCACCGGCGACCTCGCCTATTGGGACGACTCCGGGGACCTCTGCTTCGTCGGCCGGGCCGACCGGCAGGTCAAGGTGCGCGGCGTGCGGATCGAACTGGGCGAGGTGGAGGCCGCGCTGCAGGCCGTGGACGGCGTCGCCCAGGCGGTGGCGGAGGTGGCGACCGACCCGCGCACCGGCGCCCTGCTAATGGCGTACGTGGTCCCCGAGCACCCCGGCGAGCTGCAGCTGGACACGGTCCGCTCGGCGGTGGCCGGGCGGCTGCCGGCCGCGATGGTGCCGTCCGTGCTGGTGCCGCTGGACGCGGTGCCGCTCACCCCCAGCGGCAAGATCGACCGGCGGCGGCTGCCCGCCGTGGAGTTCGCCGCGGTCGACGAGCTCTCGGAGGCCGACGAGGAGAACAGCACGCCCACCGAACGCACCATGCGCAGCGAGGTGTTCGCGCCGCTGCTCGGCGCCCGGATCGGCAACCACGTGAACTTCTTCGCGGCGGGCGGCACCAGCCTCCAGGCGATCCAGCTGTCCTCCCGGGTGAACGCGGTGTTCGGGGTGGCGCTGCCGATCGCCGACTTCTTCTCCGACCCGACCGTGGCCGGCCTGTCCGCCCTCGTGGACGCGGCCCGCGCCGGCGAGGCGTCGCAGCGGGACGCGCTGGCGGAGGCGCTCGCCCTGGTGGAGGGCAGCAGCGACGACGAGATCGCCGAACTGGCGGCGGGGCTCGACGAGAAGGGCGCGCGGTGAGCGGGGGCGGCACCGCGCCGGCGCCCGTGGACGCCGGTCCGGTGACCTTCGCCGTGGACTCGCCCTGGGTGCGCCGGGTGCCCCGGAAGGACGCCCGGGTACGCCTGGTGTGCCTGCCGTTCGCCGGGGGCGGCGCGTCCGTGTACCAGCGGATGGCGGCCCTGATGCCGCCGTGGGTGGAGACCCTGGCGGTGCAGCTGCCCGGGCGCGAGGACCGGTCCCGGGAGGACCCGCCGGGCCGCGTCGACGCGCTGGTCGCGGCCTGCTCGATCGCCCTGCGGCCGTACACGGCGCTGCCGTACGTGCTGTACGGGCACTGCGCGGGAGCCCTGCTGGCCTACGAGGTCGCGCACGAGATGGGACGCCGGTTCGGCACCTGGCCGCTGCGGCTGATCGTCGGCGAGCAGCCGGCCCCGCAGGCGCCGCCGCCGGAACGGCCGCTGCACCGGCTGCCGGACGAGGAGCTGCTGGCCACCGTCCGGGAGCGCGGCGGGCTGCCGGACGCGGTGGCCCGGAACAGGCAACTGCTCGATTTCCTGCTGCCGTTGCTGCGGAACGACTTCGCGCTCTGGGAGAACTACCGGTACCGGCCGCGTCCGCCGCTGCCGATGCCGGTCACCACGGTCCGCGGCCGGACCGGCTCCGTGGACGAGCGGGCCCTCGCGGGCTGGGCCGACCGGACCTCGGCGGGCCGCACCGCGCTGACCGTCGAGGGCGGCCACTACTTCGTCGTGGGGCTGACCCCGGAGGCCGCCGGTGCGATCGCCGGCCGGCTGCCCGCCCCGGAGGAGGCCGGCGCCCCCGCCGGCCGGCCCGTACCGCCCGCCGGCCCCGCCGGTCCGTCGACCGCCTCGGACGGAAGGACATCCGCGTGACCGCCGCCGCTTCCTCTCCCCTCTCCGCCCCGAGGATGTCCCTGGACGACGTCGCCGCGCTCGCGGCCGGGGTCCGGGGCGTCCGGGAGGCCGCCGCCGTGCACGACCGCCGGCTGCGCGCGACCGGTGCCGGCCGGCCGTCCGGCCCCGCCGGCGCCGTGCCGGCCGGCACCGACGTGCCCGCCGACCGGCCGGCGCTCGTCCGCGGCCCGGAACCGGTCCTGCCGCCGGACGCGGTGGCCACGCTGCCCGAGGCACTGGCCCGGGCCGCGCGGGTGGCCCCCGACCGCGGCACCACCTACGTGCTGCCGGACGGCGGTACCGACCGGCAGACCTATGCCGAGCTGTACGAGGACGCCCGCCGCGTGCTGGGCGGTCTGCGGCGGCACGGCCTCGCCCCGGGCGACACGGTGCTGCTGCAGTGCGCCGACAGCCGCGCCTTCGTCACCACCTGGTGGGCGTGCGTCCTGGGCGGGTTCCTGCCCACGCCGGTGGCCCCCGCCCCCGAGTACGCCACGGACAACGCCGCCGTGCGGAAGCTCGCCGCCGCCTGGGACCTGCTCGGACGGCCGCCGGTCGTCGCCGATCCCGGGCTGTTCGACGGGGTGCGGTCCCTGGCGGACCGGCTGCCCGGCGGCGAGGACCTGCGGGTGCTGGCCGCCGACGCCCTGGCCGATCCGGAGCCCGCGGAGTGGACGGTCCCCGACCCGGACGCGCTGATCGTCAACCTGCTCACCTCCGGCAGCACCGGCACGCCCAAGTGCGTGCAGCACCGCCACCGCACGATCGTCGCGCGGACCTACGCGGCGATCGCCGCGAACGGGTTCACCGCGCACGAGGTCTCGCTCAACTGGATGCCGCTGGACCACGTCGGCGGCATGATCATGTTCAACCTCCGGGACGTGTTCCTGGCCTGCGAGCACGTCAACCTGCGCACGGAGTCGGTGATCCGCCGGCCGCTGCTGTGGCTGGACTGCCTGGACCGGTTCCGGGCCACCAGCACCTGGGCGCCCAACTTCGCGTTCTCGCTGGTGTGCCGGCACGCGGAGGAGATCGCCGCCGGCTCCTGGGACCTGAGCCGGCTGACGAACATCTGCAACGCCGGCGAGGCCGTGGTGGCCCGGACCGCCCGCCGCTTCGTGGAACTGCTCGCCCCGCACGCGCTGCCGGCCGACGCGATGGTCCCCTGCTGGGGCATGTCGGAGACGTCGTCGGGAGTGACGTACACGCGCATGCACCGCGACGACCCCGCGGCCGGCACCGTCTCGCTGGAGCCCGGCTCGCTGGACGGCGCGCTGCGCGAGCTGCCGGCGGGCACGCCGGGCGCGGTGGTCGTGACGGAGGTCGGCGCGCCGGTGCCGGGGGTGGCGCTGCGGATCACGGGCCCGGACGGGGAGGTGCTTCCCGAGGGCCGGGTCGGCCGTCTGCACGTGTCGGGTGACACGGTGATGAACGGCTACGCCCGCAACGAGCGCGCCAACCGGGAGAGTTTCACCGGCGACGGCTGGTTCGACACCGGCGACCTGGGGTTCCTGCGCGCGGGCCGGCTGTTCCTCACCGGCCGGCGGACGAACATGGTGATCGTCAACGGGGCGAACTTCCCGGCGCACGAGATCGAGGCGGTGGTCGAGCAGGTCCCCGGGGTGCGGCCGGCGTGCTCCGCGGTGGCGGGCGTGCCCGACGAGGAGACCGGCACGGACGCCCTGGTGGTCTTCTTCGTGCCGGACGGCGACGACGTGCCGGCCCTGGTGGACGCCATCCGCTCGGCCCTCGCCCGCGACCTGGCCCTGCGTCCCGCGTATCTCGTGCCGGTGACGGCCGCCGAGTTCCCCCGGCAGCCCGGCGGGAAGGTGCAGCGCGAGCGGCTGCTCGAAGGCTGGCGCGAGGGGCGTTTCGACGACCGCTGCTACGGCGGCGAGGCGGGCGGCGCGGACGCGGACGCCGCGGCCGGCGACGAGGGCGTCGGGGTCCCGGCGCTGGCGGTCGTCTGGGAGGCGGCCGGAGCGCCGCTGGGGCAGCGGCCGCCCGGTCCGCTGGTCGCGTGTGTCGCCGGCGGGGACGCCGCGGGCTGGCTCGACGGGGTGGCCGACGCCCGCGTGCCGGCCGGCACGGACCCCGGGGAGCTCGCGAAGGCGCTGGAGCGGGCCTTCGACGGTCTCGGGGAGCCCGCCGCCGGCGGATCCGGGGAGGGCCCGGTGCCGCAGGTGCTGTTCGTGGCCGCCGGGGACCCCGCCGAGGCGCCGGCCGACGGGGACGGCGCCGTCCCGGCGCAGTTCCTGGCCGTGGCCGCCGCCCTGGCGCGGGTGCGCCCCGGCGCCGAGCTCACCGTGCTGACCCGGGGCGCCGCTACGACGGCACCCGGCGAGCGCGTGGTGCCGGGCCGGGCGGCGCTGACCGCGCTGGTGCGGACCGCGCGTTCCGAGCGGCTGCTCGCCCGCACGGCGATGGTCGACGCACCGGCGGACGCCGGCCCGGCCGGACTCGCCGGGCTCGCGGCCGTGCGGCATCCGGAGGACGTGGTCGCCGTCCGCGCCGGCGGACCGCTGCGGCAGCGGCTGCGGACGGTGCCGCTGCCGGACGCCTTCGACGTCGCCGCGGACCTGCTGCCGCCGGGCGGCACCTGTCTGATCACCGGCGGTCTCGGGGGCCTGGGGCGGACGGTGGCGGAGCACCTGGCGGTCGCGCAGGGGGCCCGGCTGCTGATCGTGGGCCGGACCCCGGAGGAGCGGCTGGATCCCGGGGCCCGGGAGGCCCTGGAGATCCTGTCCTCGGTGGGCGAGGTCCGCTACCGGGCCGTGGACGCCGCCGACGCGGAGGCGCTGGCCGGTGCGGTGGCCGAGGCGGAGGCGGCCTGGGGCCGGGGGCTCGACCTGGTGCTGCACCTCGCGGGCGCGGCGGTCGCGGAGCAGTGGGAGTCGCTGTCGGGGCACGAGCTGCGGAGCGAGTCCGCCGGATGGCTGGAGCGGATGCTCCGCCCCAAGGCCGGGGGGTGCGTGGCCGTGGACGGGCTGCTGGCCACCCGTCCGGACACGGCGGTGGTGCTGTTCTCCTCGGTGAACGGCTTCTTCGGCGGCACCGGGTTCGGCGCCTACGCGGCGGCCAACGCGGTGCTGGACGGCTGGGCCCAGCGCTGGGCGGCGGCGGGCCGGCGGGCCCGGTCGCTGGCGTGGAGCATGTGGGACGGTCCCGGCATGAACGAGGGCAGTCCGCTCGTCGCGGCGGCGCGGCACCGGGGGCTGACGCTGATCGACCCGGCCCGCGGCACGCTGGCCCTGCTGGGCGCCCTGCGGACGGCCCCGGTGCATCTGCTGCTCGGCGCGGATCCGGCGAACGAGCAGATCAAGACGTACCTGGCGGCGGATCAACTGCGCGGCGGCACCATCGCGGTGGCGGTGGTGCCGGAGCCGGGCGAGGACGCGCCGGCGGTACGGGCGGCGGTCGCGGCCCGGCTGGCCGGCCAGGGGGTCTTCGCCCGGGTGGCGGTGACGTCGCGGATCGAGCGCGACCCGGGCGGCGCGCCCGATCCGGCGGCCGTCCTGGCGGCGCTCGGCGCGGGCGGCGCGGGGTACGCGGCGCCCGACGGGCGGCTGGAGGTGCTGGTGGCGCGAACCGCCGCCGAGGTGCTCGGGGTGCCCCGGGTGGGCCGGGACGACTCGTTCTTCGGTCTGGGGTGCGACTCCATCAGGGCGGTCCAGCTCGCGGAGGCGCTGAGCGGCCTCCTGGGCGACCGGGTCACGGTCGGTGCGCTGTACGAGTCACCGACGGTCCGTTCGCTGGCGGCGGGGATCACCGGCTGACGGCCGGGGGCCTCCCGGGCCGGGGTCCGGCCCGGGAGGTGACTCCGGCGTGAAGGTTCCGTGCGGGGTCGTCCGGCGGCGCCTGAATCCGCCGCCGGGGACCCTAGACTCGGCTTCGTCCCGCCGATGCCGTGCTCGTCCCGCTAGCCGCGCGCCTTCCGGCCGCTCGGCTTCCCGTCCTCCAGCAGACCCATACGACGCAGTCTGTCCACCCACGCCTGTGCGGTGTAGCGGGGGACGCTGTAGTGCTGTGCCACCTTGCCGACGCTTCTGGACTTGAGGAAGACCGTCCGCACCTCGTCCGCGTCGGGCATCTTGCGGTAGGGGCGTTCCGTCTGCTTCTCGTCCGGCAGCGCGGGCACCGCCGCCGGCTTGGGGCCGTCCTGCGGCCCCGCGGCGCGGGCCGCGGGGGCGGCGACCCCGCTCACCGCCTGGGCCAGCATCTCGAAGTCGATGTCGAGTGCCGCGCGCGGTGGGATTCCTCCGTCTTCCGAGGCCCGGACCACCAGTTCGACTATGCGGGGCGGCCCGCCGGGAACGCTCTGCATCACCGCGGTGATCTTCGCGGGTTCCTCTTCGGTGCCTCCGCCGGACGCTTCAACCGTGATGGTCCATCTCATACAACACCCGCAATCATGGTCCCTCCGATCGCCATCTCGCGCGGGGCGGACCAGGCGAGAACGCGACCTGTGTGAGCCACACGCGAACGACCGTCTCCCACCCCGTCATGTGAGAGGTATTCGCAGTTTCGCACTATAGCCACCTTGTGGCTGGAAAAGCCACAAGAAAATCGATGAATGGCTCACAAACACTCCAGCGTTCCACTAGGATACGCCCCCACGGCAGTGGCGTTTTCGGAGGCGTGAGGCGAGACCGCCCACCATGTCCCGGTCGCCCCGATCGAGGCGCGCGCCCGCCCCCGGTGCCGCCGGCCCGCCACGGCCGACGGCTCCGTCTCCTAAACGACAACTCCCGTGGCCAGAAGCCTGTTTCCGGGTTCCGGCGAGATCCGCCAGCGGCCGTGGAAGCGGTCGACGCGCACCCCCGCGACCACCGGCCCGGGCACCCGCAGCGTCCCGGTGAACGTGCCGTTCCGGGGGTCGGGAAGGATCACGCACTCGGGGAAATCGAGCCATCGCCGGGTGAGGGGATACCACGTCTTGAAGACGCTCTCCTTCGCACTGAACACCAGGCGGTCCCACGCGATTCCGGGGTGCGCGGCGGAGAGCCGGGCGACGGTGTCCCGCTCCTCCGGCAGCAGCGCCGCGCCCCCGACGCCCGCGGGCAGCGGCAGGTTCGGCTCGGCGTCCACCCCGACCGAGGCGACCGCGCCCCGGCGCGCCACCGCCGCCGCGCGGTAGCCCTCGCAGTGCGTCATGCTGCCCACGACCCCGTCGGGCCAGCGCGGCGCCCGGCGGGCCCACGGGGGCCCGTCCGCGGCCGGCAGGACCGGGCCCGGCGCGCAGCCGATCCGGGCCAGCGCGCGGCGGGCGCAGAGCCGGACGGCGGCGAACTCCCTCCGGCGCGCGGGGCCCGCGCCGGCCACGAGGGCGGCCTCCTCCGGGTACAGCTCGGCGTCGGGGTCGCCGAACAGCTCCTCCAGGACGACCTCCGGCGGCAGCGCCCCCGCCAGCAGTCGCCCGGTCGCCGGCGCGGCCGTCACGCGGAGCCCTCCCTCACGGGCGCGGGCACGATGCGCACCGCGCCCCGCGGCGGGGCGGGTCGGCGCCCCCACTCCCGGGGGTAGCCGAGGGAGACCTCCCGGTGCGGCACCCCGTCGCACTCCAGGGTGCGCGGTATGTGGAGGTGTCCGTAGACCACGCTCACCGCCCGGTACCGCACGTGCCAGTCCGCGGTCTCCTCGGTCCCGCACCACTGGGCGAACTCCGGGTGGCGCAGGATCCGGGTGGGTTCGCGGACCAGCGGGTAGTGGTTGACGAGGACGGTGGGCAGGCCGGGGTCGACGGCGTCCAGCCGCGCGCGCGTGTACTCCAGCCGCGCCCGGCACCAGGCGTCCCGGCTGGGGTACGGGTCGGGGTGCAGCAGGTACTCATCGGTGCACACCACGCCCGCGCGGTAGGCGATCTCCAGCGCCTCCTCCTTGGTGCGGGCGCCCGGCGGCCGGAAGCTGTGGTCGTAGAGGACGAACAGCGGGGCGACGACCACGGGCCCGGCCGGCCCGTCCCAGACCGGGTACGGGTCCTCCGGCGTCCAGACCCCCATCGCGCGCAGGCTGTCGACCAGGTACGCGTAGCGCGCCTCGCCCCGCAGCTGCACCGGGTCCGCCGGCGGGGTCCACAGCTCGTGGTTCCCGGGCGCCCACACGACGGTGCCGAAGCGATCGCGCAGAGTCTTCATCGTATCGAGGATGTCTGCGGTCATCTCGCCGACGTCGCCGGCGACGAGGAGCCAGTCGTCGTCGGACTCCGGGCGCAGCCCCTCGACGATCCGCTGATTCTCCGGGTATTGAACGTGCAGGTCGCTGATGGCGAAGAGGTGCGTCACCGGATCACCGCCGAGACGTACGACCGCACTGCCCGCTCCAGAACCATGCTGCCTTCTCTCTCGAAGATACTTCGCCGAAAGACCACATTCACAGTGTACGAGCACATGTCGTATGTGGCCCCGGCGCCCATGGTCCGGGTGGGTGCGCGACAGCGCGGCCGGCGTCGCCATGGAGGTCCATGGCGACGCCGGCCGCGCTGTCGTCGGGTCGGTGCCGTCGGTCCCGTCAGCTCCCGGCCGTCAGTTCCCTGAGGGCGGTGTTGAGTTTCAGGACGTTGACGCGGGGTTCGCCGATGAAGCCGAGGAGGCGGTCGTCGGTGTGGTCCGCGACCAGCTTCTCGACCGTGGCGACGTCGAGCTTGTTGCGCTCGGCGACGCGGTGGACCTGGAGTTTCGCGTACTGCGGGGAGATGTGCGGGTCCAGGCCGGATCCGGAGGAGGTGACGGCGTCGGCGGGCACGTCGGAGGGCCGCACGGTGTACGAGGCCGTGGAGTTGTCCTCGACCACGGCGGCCTTGGCGTCCTTCACCCACCGGATGAGGTCGGCGTTGTCGCCGGAGCGGTTGGTGGCGCCGGACAGGACGATCGCGTACTGGGTGTTGACGGAGTTGGTGCCGAGGCCGTGGGAGGGACGGGGCTGGAACCAGCGCAGGTCGGGCGCCGGGGTCTCCTCGCCGTCCTTGAGGGGCAGGTCGTAGCGCTGGCCGATGAGCTCAGAGCCGACGACCCTCCCGCTCGCGTCCGTGATCTCGGAGCCGTTCGCCTTGCCGGGGAAGGCGAGTTGGGCGATGCCGGTGACGGCGAGCGGGTAGAGCACGCCGCAGACGACGGTGAGGACGAGGAGGGCCCGGAGTCCCGCCCACAGGACCCGTCCGGTGTTTCCTACGGAGTTGTTCATGAGCGTCAGCCGATTCCGGGGATGAGGGTGAGGAGCATGTCGATGAGCTTGATGCCGATGAACGGGGCGATCAGGCCGCCGAGTCCGTACAGGCCCAGGTTGCGGCGGAGCATCGCGTCCGCGCTGGACGGCCGGTAGCGCACGCCCTTCAGCGCGAGCGGGACGAGGGCCACGATGATCAGCGCGTTGAAGACGACGGCGGACAGGATCGCGGACTCGGGCGACGCCAGGCCCATGATGTTGAGCTTGTCCAGCGACGGGTAGGCCACCGCGAACATCGCGGGGATGATCGCGAAGTACTTCGCGACGTCGTTGGCGATCGAGAAGGTCGTCAGGGCGCCCCGGGTGATGAGGAGTTGCTTGCCGATCTCGACGATCTCGATGAGCTTGGTCGGGTCGGAGTCGAGGTCGACCATGTTGCCGGCCTCCTTCGCGGCCGACGTACCGGTGTTCATCGCCACGCCGACGTCCGCCTGGGCGAGCGCCGGGGCGTCGTTCGTGCCGTCGCCCGTCATCGCCACCAGCTTCCCGCCGGCCTGCTCGCGCTTGATGAGGGCCATCTTGTCCTCGGGCGTGGCCTCGGCGAGGAAGTCGTCGACACCGGCCTCTTCGGCGATGGCCCTGGCGGTCAGCGGGTTGTCGCCCGTGATCATGATCGTCTTGATGCCCATGCGGCGCAGCTCGTCGAACCGCTCCCGCATGCCCTCCTTGACGACGTCCTTCAGGTGGACGACCCCGAGGACACGCGCGCCCTTGTCGTCGTCCACAGCCACCAGCAGCGGCGTGCCGCCGGCCTGGGAGATCCGGTCCGTGAGCGCCTGCGTGTCCTCGGCGACGGTGCCGCCCCGCTCCTTCACCCACGCGACGACCGAACCGGCCGCGCCCTTGCGGACCTTGCGGCCGTCGACGTCGACGCCCGACATGCGGGTCTGCGCGGTGAACTCGATCCACGTGGCGTGGGCCAGTTCGCCCTGGTGGCGTTCGCGCAGCCCGTACTTCTCCTTGGCGAGCACGACGACCGAGCGGCCCTCGGGCGTCTCGTCGGCGAGCGAGGACAGCTGCGCGGCGTCGGCGACCTCGGCCTCCGTCGTCCCGCGCACCGGAACGAACGCGGCGGCCTGCCGGTTGCCCAGCGTGATCGTGCCCGTCTTGTCCAGGAGCAGCGTCGACACGTCTCCGGCGGCCTCGACCGCCCGCCCGGACATCGCGAGGACGTTGCGCTGCACGAGCCGGTCCATGCCGGCGATGCCGATCGCGGACAGCAGCGCGCCGATCGTGGTCGGGATGAGGCAGACGAGCAGCGCGGTGAGGACGATCAGGGAGGTCTGCTCGTCGGCCCCGGCGTAGATCGCGAACGGCTTGAGCGTGACGACCGCGAGCAGGAAGACGATCGTCAGCGAGGCCAGCAGGATGTTGAGGGCGATCTCGTTCGGCGTCTTCTGCCGGGCCGCGCCCTCGACCAGGCCGATCATCCGGTCGATGAACGTCTCGCCCGGCTTCGCCGTGATCCTGACGAGGATCCGGTCGGAGAGGACCTTCGTGCCGCCGGTCACCGCGCACCGGTCGCCCCCGGACTCCCGGATGACCGGCGCCGACTCGCCCGTGATGGCGGACTCGTCGACGGACGCCACGCCCTCGACGACGTCCCCGTCGCCGGGGATGACGTCCCCGGCCTCGCAGACCACCAGGTCGCCGACGCGCAGTCCGGTCCCGGGGACCCGCTCCTCCCCCGTCGTCGTGAGGCGGCGGGCGACGGTGTCGGTCCTGGCCTTGCGCAGGGTGTCGGCCTGCGCCTTGCCGCGGCCCTCGGCGACGGCCTCCGCCAGGTTGGCGAAGATCGTGGTCAGCCACAGCCAGGCGGTGATCGCCCAGCCGAACCAGTCGCCCGGGTGCGCCACGGCGAGCGCGGTGGTGACCACCGAGCCGACGAGGACCACGAACATGACCGGTGCCTTGACCATGACGCGCGGGTCGAGCTTGCGGAGAGCGTCCGGGAAGGCGGCGATCAGCAGTTTCGGGTCGAAGAGGCCGCCGCCGGCCCCGCCGGACGGCGGGTGCCCGCCGGACAGGTCGCCGTGCGGCGCCCGCGCCGCGGCCGAAGGGGCGGAGGGGGACATCGGGTCCTCGTGCTTCCGTACGTCGATGGTCATGCCGCGAGCCCTTCGGCGAGCGGGCCCAGCGCGAGCGCCGGGAAGTAGGTGAGACCGGTGACGATCGCGATCGTGCCGACGAGCAGCCCACTGAACAGCGGCTTCTCGGTCCGCAGGGTGCCCGCGGTCTCGGGGACGGGCGTCTGCCCGGCGAGCGAGCCGGCCAGCGCCAGGACGAACACCATCGGCAGGAACCGGCCGAGGAGCATCGCGATCCCGATCGTGGTGTTGAACCACGGGGTGTCGGCGTTCAGGCCGGCGAAGGCGGAGCCGTTGTTGTTGGCGCCGGAGGTGTAGGCGTACAGGATCTCGGAGAAGCCGTGCGCGCCGGAGTTCGTCATCGAGTGCGCCGGGGTGTCCAGGGCGAGCGAGGCGGCCGTGAAGCCGAGCACGAGCGCGGGGGTGACGAGGAGGTAGCAGGCGGCGTACGTGATCTCGCGGGTGCCGATCTTCTTGCCCAGGTACTCCGGGGTCCGGCCGACCATCAGTCCGGCGAGGAACACGGCGATGACCGCCATGACCAGCATGCCGTAGAGGCCGGAGCCGACGCCGCCGGGCGCGATCTCGCCGAGCTGCATGCCCAGCAGGTTGATCCCGCCGCCGAAGCCGGTGTTCGAGGAGTGGAAGGAGTTCACCGCGCCGGTCGAGGTCAGCGTGGTGGCGACCGAGAAGATCGCGGAGCCTCCGATGCCGAACCGGGTCTCCTTGCCCTCCATCGCACCGCCGGCGAGCTCGAAGGCCGGCCCCCGGCCCGCGAACTCGGTCCACATCATCAGCGCGGTGAAGCCGAGCCAGATGACGGCCATGGTGCCGAGGATCGCGTACCCCTGCCGCAGCGAGCCGACCATGCGGCCGAAGGTCCGCGTCAGCGCGAAGGGGATCAGCAGGATCAGATAGACCTCGAAGAGGTTGGAGAGCCCGTTCGGGTTCTCGAAGGGGTGGGCCGAGTTGGCGTTGAAGTAGCCGCCGCCGTTCGTGCCCAGCTCCTTGATGACCTCCTGCGAGGCCACCGCGCCGCCGTTCCACTGCTGCGCGCCGCCGGTGAACTGGCCGACCTCGTGGATGCCCGAGAAGTTCTGGATCGCCCCGCACGCCACGAGCACCAGCGCGCCCACGACGGAGATCGGCAGCAGGATCCGTACGACCCCGCGGACCAGGTCGGCCCAGAAGTTGCCCAGCTCGCCCGTGCGGGAGCGGGCGAAGCCGCGCACCAGGGCCACCGCGACCGCCATGCCGACCGCCGCCGAGACGAAGTTCTGCACCGCGAGGCCGCCGGTCTGCACGACGTGGCCCATGGCCTGCTCGCCGTAGTACGACTGCCAGTTGGTGTTGGCGACGAACGACGCGGCCGTGTTGAACGCCTGGTCCGGGTCGATCGACACGAAGCCGAGCGAACCCGGCAGCGCGCCCTGCACCCGCTGGAGCAGGTACAGGAACAGAACGCTCACCGCGGAGAAGGCGAGCACCCCGCGCAGATACGCCGGCCAGCGCATCCCGACCGACGGGTCCGCGCCGACGGCCCGGTAGATCCACCGCTCGGGTCTCAGGTGCCGCTCCGAGGAATAGACCCTCGCCATGTGGTCGCCCAGCGGCCGGTACGACAGACCGAGCGCGACGGCCAGTGCCAGAAGCTGGAGGACTCCAGCCAGGACGGGACTCATATCCGTGCTCAGAACCTCTCCGGCTTGACGAGGGCGAGGACGAGGTATCCCAGCAGGCCGGCGGCGACGAGCAGACCGACTATGTTCTCGGCGCTCACAGCTTCGCCACCCCCTTGGCGATGAAGGCCACGAGCGCGAAGACCGCGAGCGTGGTGACGACGAAGGCCACGTCGGCCATCGTGAACTCCCGGAAGAAGGAAGAAGGCGGATTCTCTGACGAGATGAGGAAACCGCCCGTCCGGCCGATTTCCGCCCCCGTTGACGCCTCCCTGACGCCCACGACGCCCCTCTTGACGCCCCCGCTACGCACCGGCGCTTCGGCCGCCCCGCACATGCCCTGAGCAGCACGGCCGGGCCCGGCGCGCGGAAGGCGGCACCCGGCCGGCGCGTCTTGACGCTTCCCTGACGCGCTCGCCGGCCGCGCGCAGGGCGCGCACGTACGCGCCGGCGGGCCGGCCGGGCGGGAGCACCGCGCGCTCAGGAGCCGGACGGGCCGTGCGCCCGGGCCCCGGGCCCGCTCAGGCGCGGGAGCGGTGGTAGTGGCGGCGGGCCCGGTCGCGGTTGCCGCAGTCGCCGGAGCTGCACCAGCGGCGCGTACCGCTGCGGCTGCGGTCCAGGAAGAACCATCCGCACCCCGGGCCCTCGCAGCGCCTGATCCGCCGGATGTCGGCGGGGCTCGCGAGGAGTTCGTCGGCCCGCAGGGCGAGGGCGTGGGCGAGGTCCTCGCACCGCGTCACCCGCACCTGCCACCGCAGGGGCAACTCCGGCGCCAGGAAGGCCTCCTGGCGGGCCGTCGCGATCGACAGGCGCAGTTTCTCCCACGGCTCGGCGGGCAGGGGCAGGTCGTCGACGAGCGCGTCGAGGACAGCCCAGAGGGTGCTTCTCCACGTCTCCAGGAGCGTGACGCCGGCCGGGTCCGGCGGGGCGGAGCCGAGGAGCGCCGCGGTCTCCTGCGCGGTCAGCAGCTCCACGCCGACCGCCCACCGGAGCCACGCCTCGGCTCCCGTCACGCGAGCGACGCGGCGATCGGGATCCGTGCGCCACGCGACCGTGTTGGCGAAGTCGAGGACGGGGTGCCCGCCGATGAGGGCCACTCCGGCATGCGTCCCGCGGGGGGAGGGTTCCCTGCCGCTCGCGTCCTGGGCTGTCGTCACCTCACCACCTTAGCCACGCGCACGACTCATGCGATTCTAATGGGCTTACAGGACTTTGCCTGTTAGGTTGAGGGCATGGTCACTCACCTGCCCCCGGGCCGGGGCGCGTTACCCCGTCGCGGTCTTCACGCCGGAGTCCGCGTCGGCCTCGCCCTCGGGGCGGCCTCCTTCCTGCTGGCGGTGAGCTTCGGGGCGATGACGCAGTCGCAGGGGTGGGCCCTCGCGGGGGCCGTCCTCTGCTCGATGGCCGTCTTCTCCGCCTCGGCGCAGTTCGCTCTGGTGGCGACGCTCGGTGCGGGGGGCGGGGTGGCGTCGGCGGTCGCCGCGGCCGCCCTCGTCAACGCGCGTTTCCTGCCCATGGGGGTGTCCGTCTCCGGGGCGCTCCGCGGCGGACGGCTGCGCCGCGCCGTGGAGGCCCAGGCGGTGGTGGACGGCTCCTGGGCCGCCGCACATCTCGGCGGCGGTCGCTTCGACCGCGAGGTGCTCTTCGCCGCCACCGCGATCCAGTGGGTGCTGTGGGCCGCGGGCACGGCACTCGGCGCGTACCTGGCGCCCAGCCCGGACCTGCTGGCCTCGCTCGGCCTGGACGTGGTGGCGCCCGCCATGTTCCTGTTCCTGCTGCTCGACCTGGTGGGCGCCGACCGCCTGTCCCGGACGACGGCGCTGCTGGGCGCGGCCGTCGCCGCCGTCCTGTCCTTCGTCCTCCCCGCCGGGCCGGCGCTGATCGGCGCCGCTTGCGCGTCCCTGGTCGCCCTGACCCGTCCGGTGCCGCCGGCGAGCGCGCGACGCGGCGACCCATCGCGCGGACGTACGGACGATCAGCCCGGAGCGGAGGCCACCCGATGACCCCCTGGTCGGCCGTCGCCGCCGTCGCCGTCCTCGGCTTCGCCCTCAAGGCCGCGGGCCCGGTCGCGCTCGGTGAGCGCGAGCTGCCGCCGCGTTCCCGGGCGGTGATCGCGCTCATGGCCCCGGCCCTGCTGGCCGGCCTCGTCACGGTCGACGTCGCCGGTGACGGATGGCGGACAGTGGACCCGGCCCTCGCGGGAGCCCTGGCGGCGGTCCCGGTGCTCCGCTGGGCCCGGCTCCCCATGCCGGCCGTCCTGGTCGGCGCGGCCCTCACCGCCGCCGTCATCAGGAGACTGACCTGACGGTCCCGGCCCGCGGGACGGGCGGCCGAGCCGCCCCCACCACACCCCGGACGCGCGAAAGGCCGTCCTCTCATGATGAGAGAACGGCCTTCCGACCTGCGTTTCCGCACAGTCGGGACGACAGGATTTGAACCTGCGACCCCTTGACCCCCAGTCAAGTGCGCTACCAAGCTGCGCCACGTCCCGATGCCCGTCTGACCTGGGGTTTCCCCCGGCCGTGCGTGCAAGAGAACAATACCGCACTTCGCCGGGTGGTCACGAACCGTTTGACGGGGGTCACGCCCGGCGGTGGCCGGAAGGGGGTCCTTGCCGGTGGCATGTGGCAGAAAGACACCCCTTGACGCATCCGCCCCGGCGGACTCCGTGGCTCCAGATCGCACCAAACATATTCCGAAGTGATCGTCAACAGCACCTGTTTCGGACAAAGACGGGCGCGATATTGATCCCCTTCGTAAAGATCAACACCATGAAGTGTCGGCCTGTTCGGGACGGGACCACTGCCGATGCTCCACCTGCTCGGACCGTGCCGGGCAGGCGTTTCGCAGGGAGGGACTCGTAATGGACAGCTACTTCAGCAGCCGGCTCCATCATCGGCTGAGGGCGACGGTGCGCGACTTCGCCGAACGGGAGGTGCGCCCCCGCATAGCCGAGATGGAGGCGTCGCGGACGGTGCACCACGAGCTGTCGCGGCTCATCGCGGAGCAGGGGTGGCTCGGCGCCACGATCAGTCCGGAGTACGGCGGCATGGGCGCCGGACACCTGGCGAAGACGATCATCATCGAGGAGCTGTCCCGGGTCAGCGGCGCGATGGGCGCCATGGTGCAGGCGTCGCAGCTCGGCACCGCGAAGATCGTCCACTTCGGTTCGGACGCCCAGCGCAAGACCTGGCTGCCGAAGGTCGCCTCGGGCGAGTGCCTGCCGACCATCGCCGTGACCGAGCCGGAGTCCGGCGGGCACGTGCTCGGCATGGAGGCGAGCGCGGTCCGGGACGGCGACGACTACATCCTCAACGGCAGCAAGGTCTACGTCGGCAACAGCCACGTCGGCGACCTGCACGGCGTCGTGGTCCGGACCGGGCCGGGCTCCAAGGGGCTGACCGCCTTCCTCGTCGAGGCCGACCGGCCGGGGTTCCGCCTCGGGCCGCAGCAGCCGGCCATGGGCCTGCACGGCTTCAGCTTCGGCGAGCTGATCTTCGAGGACTGCCGGGTGCCCGCCGCCAACCGGCTCGGCGACGAGGGCGACGGCCTCGCCGTCGCGTACTCCTCCAGCGTGCTCTACGGGCGGGCCAACCTGACCGCCGTCTCGCTCGGCATCCACCGGGCGATCCTGGAGGAGACCACCCGCTTCGCCACCGAGCGGATCCGCTACGGCAAGCCGCTCTCCGAGCTGCCCACGGTGAAGCTCAAGCTGGGCCAGATGCAGTCCCGGCTGATGACCGCCCGGCTCGCCGCGTACCACGCGGTGCACCTGCTCGACCAGGGCCTCTCCTGCGACACCGAGCTGATGAACGCCAAGCTGGTCAACGTCGAGTCGGCCCTCGACTCCGGGCGCAACGCCATGGAGATCCACGCCGCCGCGGGCCTCTTCACCGACCGGCCCATCGAGCGCTACCTCCGCGACGCCCACCACATCTTCGCGCCGGCCGGCACCTCCGACATCCAGCTGCTGCGGCTCGGCGAGATCGCCCTCGGCCAGGGCAAGGGCAGCTGGTCCGAGCGGCTCTCCGACCTGGTCCGCACCCCGGAGCCGGAGCCGGCCACCGCGTGACGGAACGCGAGAGGGCCCGTACGACCTGTGCCGTACGGGCCCTCACCGCTGCCCCGGAAACGGGCGGAAGGGGTCAGAACACCCCGTCCTCGCGGCGGTGGATCTGCTCGACGAGCTCCGCCGCCATCGCCTTGATGGTCTCCAGACCGGACCGGCCCCACGGCCGGACGTCGGTGTCCACGACGCAGATCGTGCCGAGGGCGACGCCGGTGCGGTCGATCAGCGGCGCCCCCATGTAGGAGCGGATGCCGATCTCGTCGACGACCGGGTTGCCCGCGAAGCGCGGGTAGTCGCAGACGTCCTCCAGGACGAGCGCCTTGCGGCGGACCACCACGTGTGGGCAGTAGCCGTGGTCGCGCGCCATGAACCGGCCGACGCCGCCCGCCCCGGCGGCGCCGAGGTCACTGCCCGAGTGGGAGCCGCCCGGGGTGTGCAGGCCGGCGAAGAACTGCCGGTTCTCGTCGATGAAGTTGACCATCGAGAACGGGGCGCCGGTCATCTCCGCGAGCCGGTGGGCGAACTCGTCGAAGGCCGGGTCGGGGCGCTCGCCGAGGCCGAGTTCGCGCAGCCGCCGGACGCGGTCGGGGGCGTCCTTGTCGATGGGGGTCAGCAGGAGGTGACCCGTCGGGTCGTAGGTCATGGGGTGACTCCGAAGCTCGGCTCGCTGGCCGGGGTCGAGTTGAGGAGGTGCTGGACGAGGGTGAGGAGGGTGGTGATGGCGGAGCTGGAGATCCGGGCGTCGCAGAGCACGATCGGCACCTCGGGGTGGAGGTCGAGCGCCTGCCGGATCTCGTCGGGCTCGTAGCGGAAGGCCCCGTCGAACTCGTTGACCGCGACCACGAAGGCGATGCCCCGCCGTTCGAAGAAGTCGATGGCGGAGAAGCAGTCCTGGAGGCGGCGGGTGTCGGCGAGCACGACCGCGCCGAGCGCCCCCGCGGACAGCTCGTCCCACATGAACCAGAACCGCTCCTGGCCGGGCGTGCCGAACAGGTAGAGCACGTTCCGGTCGTCGAGGGTGATCCGGCCGAAGTCCATGGCCACGGTGGTCGTGGTCTTGTTCTCCACGCCCTCCAGGCTGTCGGTGGCGGCGCTGACCGAGGTCAGCAGCTCCTCCGTGCTGAGCGGTTCGATCTCGCTGACCGCGCCGACGAAGGTGGTCTTGCCCACCCCGAATCCGCCCGCCACCAGGATCTTCAGTGCGGTGGGAAAGGGGTCGGCAGCGAAACCGTCATGGCGTTCAGAGCCGCTGTCGTAGGCCATCGAGCACTGCCTCCAGCAAGGAACGGTCGGATGGGTTGGCGTGGAAGCGCGGGGCCCGCGCGGTGAGGGCGCCGCAGTCCACGAGGTCGGAGAGGAGGACCTTGGTGACGGCGGCCGGGAGCCTTAAGTGCGCCGCGATCTCGGCCACCGAGGTGGGCCCCTCGCACAGCCGGAGGGCCAGGCCGTGCTCGGGGCCCATGTGGGGCTGGAGGCCGGATCCGGTCGCCATCACCAGGGAGAGCAGGTCGAGCGAGGCGGTGGGCCGGGTCCGTCCGCCGCTGACGGTGTACGGGCGGATCAGCCGGCCGGCCGCGTCGTCGAGCCAGGGCCCTTCCTGCGGAGGAGACACGTTCACTGACCGGCGCCACCCGCCGCTGCGGCCGCCTGCCGGGCGGGCGTCACCAGGTACGGGCGGACGCTCTTGACCAGCATCGCCATCTCGTAGCCGAGGACGGCGGCGTCGGCCTCCCGGCCCGCCAGGACGGCCAGGCAGGTGCCGGAACCGGCGGTGGAGACGAAGAGCAGGGTGGAGTCGAGCTCCACGACGACCTGCCGGACCTCGCCGCCGTCGCCGAACCGGACGCCGGCGCTGCGGCCGAGCGAGTAGAGACCGGAGGCGAGGGCCGCCATGTGGTCGGCCGCGTCGGGGTCGAGCCCGTGGACGGATTTCACGAGACCGTCGGAGGAGAGCAGCACCGCGCTGCGGGTGTACGGGACCCGCTGGACCAGGCCGCTCAGCAGCCAGTCGAGATCCGAGGAATGGCCGCTCGGCACATTGCCCGTCATCGTGTATCTACTCCTTGTGCGCGTCGCCGTGACGCAGCGACTCCTGGGGGGTGGGCTGGGATTCGGCCAGGCCGATCCCACGCTGGAAGGCGGCCATCAGGCCGGGGTCGTGCAGGGCGTGGTCCTCGGTGGGCCGGGCCTGCGGCTCGTCGCGCAGCTGCGGGACGAGGTGCTCCTGGGCGCGCCGCTTGGGCAGGTCGGGCCGGCCGGGTGCCTCCGCGCGGGGCGCGGGCGGCGCGGACGGTACGGCGGTGCCGTAGCCGGCCGGGGGGCCGGGGCGCTCGGGGGCGGCGGGCGCGGGGGAGGCGTCCGGCGCCGCGGGCGCGGGGTGCGGGTAGGGGTACGCGGCCGGGGCCTGGGCCTCCGCGGGTGCGGGGGCGGCGGCGGGCGGCGCGGTCTGCGGGAACGGCGCCGAGGGGGCCTCGGGCCGGACCTGCGGCGGCACGCCCTGGTGGGCGGCCGGCTGGGGCTGGGACTGCGGCAGCGGCTGCGGCTGCGGCTGCGGCTGCGGCTGCGGGGTCTGGTGGTGCTGGTGGTTCTGGTGGGCCTGCTGGGGCCGGTCGTGCTGCGGCTGCGGCTGCTGGAGCGGCGGCGGGGTGCCGCCGCCGGCGACCGCGGCGGTCTGCCGCTCGTGCTGGGCGAGACCCTCCGGGTCGGCGCCGAGGAGGCCCTGCGGGAGCACGAGGACGGCCTGGATGCCGCCGTAGATGTTCGACTGAAGGCGGACGGCGATGCCGTGGCGCCGGGCGAGCGCGGACACCACGAAGAGGCCGATGCGGCCGTCCTGGAGCAGATGGGCGACGTTGACCTGGTCGGGGTCGGCGAGCAGGGCGTTCATCTTGTTCTGCTCGGCGACGGGCATGCCGAGGCCGCGGTCCTCGACCTCGATGGCGAGGCCGGCGGTGACGTACTGGGCCCGCAGCAGCACCGTGGTGTTCGGCGCGGAGAACACGGTCGCGTTCTCGACGAGTTCGGCGAGCAGGTGGATGACGTCGGCGACGGCGTGGCCGCGCAGGGTGCCGTCGATCGGCGGGACGAGCTTGACCCGGGGGTACTGCTCGACCTCGGCGATGGAGGAGCGGAGCACCTCGGTCATGGTGACCGGGTTGGACCACTGGCGGCGGGAGATCGCGCCGCCGAGGACGGCGAGGTTCTCGGCGTGGCGGCGGATGCGGGTGGCCAGGTGGTCGACCTGGAAGAGGCCCTTGAGCAGGTCGGGGTCCTCGACCTCGTTCTCCAGCTCGTCGAGGAGCTGGATCTCGCGGTGGACGAGGGACTGGAGCCGGCGGGCGAGGTTCACGAAGACCTCGACCTTCTGCTCGTTGCCGACGCTGCTGGAGAGCCGGGACGCCTGGACGACGGCGGCGACGGCCGCCTCGTGGGAGCGGGCCAGTTCGGCGCCGAGCCGGTCGAACTCGTCGCCCTGCAGGGCGTCGGGGAGCGCCGGCCGGGGGGCCGGGTCCTCGCCGCGGCGCAGCTGCTCGATGAGCGCGCGCAGTTCGTTCTGGTCCTGGGCGGCGTCGCGGCGCAGGCCGGAGACCCGGGCGAGGACGGCCCGGGCGGCGCGGTCGGCGCCGATCGCGGCGGCCGTCACGGAGGCGAGGGTGATCGCGGCGGCACCGGTGAGCGCGGCCCACAGGGCGGGCGTCGGGCTGGTGCCGGTGGAGCGGAGGGTGAAGAGGACGGCGGCGGCACCACCGAGGGCGACGGCGACGGCGGGGAGGACCGAGGTGCGCAGCAACTGGGGCCGTATGCGCATTTCGGCGGGGGCGGCCGTCGCGGGCCGGGCCGCGGTGCCGGTGGTCGTGGAGCGGGCGCCCGATCGGCCGTGCCGCCCGCCCTCGCGGCGGTCGGACCGCGGGGCGGGTGCGCGAAGTTGTGACATGGGTTTCCTTGGTACGTGCCCGGAGTTCGGCGTACTGAGGGGAACGGGGGGACGGGTACGGGGTGCGGGATACGGGGTACGGGGCTGCGGTGCTACGGGGGGTGAGGAGGTGCTGGGTGGGGCCGGGGGTCTGTCGGTACGGGGGGTCGCCGGTGAGGTCGGCGGGTGCGATGAGCCTACCGATGATCACCGACCACACAGGGTAGTCGTCAACCGTTCATGTGCGGTGTTCAGTTGGCAAACCTGCCCGTAGACCTGCGGAGTCTGGTACCGGCGCCACTCCGGGCGGCTGATATCGATTGGCCGAAAGTCGCCTTCGTGGCAGGAGAGTTGTCGGGAGCGGAATCGTACGAATGAGGATGGAGAGGCCAATTGACCTCGCTCGGCTGCGCAAACGCGCCCGTCGCGCCCCCGAGCGGAATCCCCGGAAGGGCACGGATCCGGCCGTCGAACCCGCTTTTCGTCACAGAGCGTGAAGGATTCCGCAAAGGTCGCCCCCGGTGCCGTCCGGACCCGGGGCGCCGCCCGCACGGCCCGCGGACGTCACCGTCGGTCAGAGCGGAACCGGCCGCACCGCGACCGCCTGCGGCGCCGGCCGCGCCGCGCTGTCATCCTGGGGGCATGAACAGCGAAGAGCCCGCGTCCCGTCCGCTGCTCGTCGTGGACGGGGCCAACGTCGTGGGTTCCGTGCCGGACGGGTGGTGGCGCGACCGGCGCGGGGCCGCCGAGCGGCTGCGGGACCGGCTCGCGGCGGACGGCGGCCCGGTCGACGGGCCGTGGCCGGGGCCGTACGAGATCGTGCTGGTGGTCGAGGGGCGGGCCCGCGGCGTGGCCTCCGTGCCCGGCGTGCGGGTGGCGGAGGCCGCCGGCAGCGGCGACGACCTGATCGCCGAGCTCGCCCGGGAGGCGCACGGCCGGCCGTGCCTGGTGATCACGGCCGACCGCGAGCTGCGCCGCCGGGTCGAGGAGGCGGGCGCCCGCTGCGCCGGACCCCGCGCCCTCCCCCGTACCGCCCCCTGACCGGGGGCGGCCCACTGGATCAGTGGCGCTCGGGCAGGTCCCGCTCCGCCGGCCGCGGCGCGCCGTCGGCGTCGGTCACCGCGGACGCGGCGGCACCGGACCGGGCGGACGTCGCGGCCTCGGGAGCGGTGCGCGCGGACGGGGAGGCGGACGGGGCCGCAGACGGGGCCGGCTTCGGGCCGCAGAAGGCGGCCTCCAGGGTGCCGCCGAGGGCCGTGTTCGCGGCGCCGTGGTTGGAGGTGTTCGCCACCGCCGCGAGGCTGCGCTCGCCGTCGCGGGTCGAGAAGGCGTACGTGTAGTACCCCTGCACGGTGCCGGTGTGGCCGAAGACCTGGGTGCCGCAGGACAGGTCGTACCGGCGCAGACCGAGCCCGTAGAAGCGGGTGTTGGTCGCGTCGGTCGGGGAGACCGTGGTCATCTCCGCCAGCATCGCCGGGGAGAGCAGCCGTCCGCGCATCAGCGCGCTGGTGAAGGTGTTCAGATCGGCGGGGCTGGAGAGGACGGCGCCGGCCGACTGGGCCCAGGAGACGGTCTGCTCGGTGGAGTCGACCAGCGGCTCACCCGCCGCGTCCGGGTGCAGGTAGCCGCGCACCCGCAGCCCCTTGATGCGGGTGTCGGGATGGACGTACGACGTGGCGCGCAGCTTCAGCGGCTTGATGATCCGCTGCTCGTAGGCGCGGTCCACCGGCTTGCCGGTGAGCTTCTCGATGAGCATGCCGACGACGACGAAGTTGGCGTTGGAGTAGCGGTACGCGGCGCCGGGTTCGGTGGTGCGCGGCTCGGCGAGCGACAGGTCCACGAGCTCCTGGTAGGTGAACACCCGGTTCCGTACGGCCTCGAAGCCCGGCACGGTGTCGGCGAACATGGCGTTCGTGTAGTCCGCCAGGCCGCTGCGGTGGGTGAGGAGGTGGCGGACCGTGATCCGGTCGTCGGGGAGGAGCCCGGGCAGGTAGCGGTTGACCGGCTCGTCGAGCACGATCCTTCCCTCGTCCACCAGTTGGAGCAGCACGACGGACGAGAACGTCTTGCTGACGCTGCCGATCCGGAAGCGGGCCCGGACGTCCATCGCCGCGCCCGTCGCCCGGTCCCGTACGCCGGCGGTCACGCTCTCGACGCCACCGGGACCGGAGAAGCGGGCCATCGCGCCCGGAGCGCCGTTCGCCATCGCGGACTTCAGCGCGGCGGCGATGCCGGCGACGTCGGGCGCGGGGGCGGAGGCGGGGGCGGTGGCGAGGTCCATGGCCGGGGCGGGGGCCGGGGCCGGCACGCCAGCGTGGTCCGTGGCCGGAGGGGCGACCGGGTTCGCGGCCGGGGCGGGGGCCGGGGTCGCGAGGGGTGCGGCGTTCGCGGCGCCGGCCGGGGCGAGTCCGGCCGCGAGGGCGGCGACCAGGGTGGCGCCGGCGGTCAGCCGGCGACGGCGCGTCAGGCCGCGGTGGGAGGTCAGGAGCACGGAAATCCTCTGCTGTCACGGGGAGTTCGCGGCGCACGCCTGCCGTGGCCGCCGGGCGGACCGGGCACACGCGCCGACGACTCCGGCCCGTGCCCCCGCGCCTACCGATCATGAGGGTCCCCGGCGGCAAAGGGTTCCCGGCGCGGCGCGCGCGCCGGGAAATCCTCCGTTCCGGTGGCGGACGACCCGGTGCCGGACGGCCCCGCGGACGGCCCCGCGGACGGTCCGCGACGTACCGGGTGCCCCCGGCGCCCCGCGGGTCCCGGGATTGTTTGACGGGAGCGGCGGTGGTCAGGCGGGGGACATGGAGAATTCGCTACGGCTGATGATCGCCCTGTGCGGCTCCGCGCTCGTCGCGTACGCCGTCGTGCGGGCCGCCGACCTCGCGGCCCGGCGCGCGGACGCCCGACGCCCCGGCACTCCGCTGTGGGGGCTGCTGCGCCGGTGCCGCACCCCGCTGTTCGTCGTCCTGTTCACGGTGCTGCTCGGATGGGCGGCGCCGCTCACCGAGTGGGCGCCCGCGCTCGACCCCGACGGCCCGGTCGCCCGGCTCCGGGTGCTGTGCCTGATCGGCGCCGGCGCCTGGCTGACCGTCCGGTTCGCCACCGCGCTGGTGGAGTCCTCGTTCGCGCGCTACGCCGCGCACACCCAGGACCGGGCGCGGGTGCGCCGGGTGCGGACGCAGGTCACGCTGATCACCCGGGTCGTGTCGGTGGCCGTCGGGGTGATCGCCTGCGCGGTGGCGCTGGTGACCTTCCCGTCGTTCCGGACGCTGGGGACGTCGCTGCTCGCCTCGGCCGGCATCATCGGCATCGTGGCCGGCGTGGCGGCGCAGTCGACGCTCGGGAACCTCTTCGCCGGCTTCCAGATCGCCTTCGGCGACATGGTCCGGATAGGCGACACGGTCGTCGTCGACGGCGAGTGGGGCCTCGTCGAGGAGGTCACCCTGACCTTCCTCACGGTGCGCACCTGGGACGAGCGGCGGGTGACGCTGCCGGTGTCGTACTTCACGTCCCGCCCGTTCGAGAACTGGTCCCGGGGCGGCGCCGAGATGACGGGCACCGTCTTCCTCCACTGCGACCACGCCACCCCGGTGCCGCGGCTCCGGGCGCACCTGCGGGACTTCCTCGACGAGTGCCCGGGCTGGGACGGGCGCGCGTGGGACCTGGCCGTCACGGACACCTCCCCCACCGGCATCACGGTCCGCGCGATCGTCACGGCGAAGGACGCCGACGACCTGTGGACGGTACGGTGCGCGGTCCGCGAGGAACTGGTGCGCTGGCTCGCGCAGGAACAGCCGGCGGCGCTGCCGAGGATCGCGACGGCCCCGGCCCCGGCGGCCCCCGCTCCGGCTCCGGCCCCGCGCCGGGCGGCCGACTGACGCGGGCGGCCTCCCGGCCGCGCCGGGAGGCCGCCGTCACCGCCGGGCCCGGGCCCGCAGCCGGGCCCGGCGGTTCGGCGCGGCGGTCAGGCCCTCCCGTCCCCGCCGTCCCGCCGCTCGTCGGGGGTGGACCAGGAGTCGTCGCGGGGCGCCCGGGGCTGCTGCCGCGTGGGGTCGCCGACGGGCCGCCGCCGGCGGGCCGTGCGCCGGGAGCCCCACCAGAAGGCTCCGAGCAGCAGGGCGACCACGACGACGCCGATCGCGAGGGCGAAGCCGAGCGCGCTGGATCCGGCGGACGCGAGGCCGCCGGTGGCTGAGGACAGGAGGAATCCAGTCATACGCCGCGTATCTCCCGTCCCGTCCGCGCCAAACCCCTCGTCGCGCCGGCCCCGCGTCGGGCAGGCTGGGGCGCATGAGCGATCTGCACGGCACCTCCGTCGTCCTGCGTCCCTCGGTCCCCGGCGACGTCCCCGCGCTGGCCGCCGTCCGCGCCACCCCGGAGGTGCGGGCCCGCTGGCGCGGCGGCGACGACCTGGCGGCGGAGGTCGCCGAGGACCTGGCGGACGAGGACACCCACTGCCTGACGATCCGGTACGAGGACCGGATCGTCGGCATGATCCAGTGGTACGCGGAGGAGGAGCCGGACTACCGGCACGCCGGGATCGACCTGTTCCTCGACCCGTCGGTGCACGGTCGGGGCCTCGGCACGGACGCCGTGCGCACGCTGGCCCGCCACCTCGTCGACGACCACGGCCACCACCGCCTCGTCATCGACCCGGCCGCCGACAACGCGGCGGCGATCCGCTGCTACGAGAAGGCCGGCTTCCGCCCGGTCGGCGTGATGCGCCAGTACGAGCGGGGGCCCGACGGCACCTGGCACGACGGCCTCCTGATGGACCTGCTGGCCTCGGAGCTGCCGCGCTGACTCAGCGCGCGGGGACGGCGGGCTCCGGCTCCCACACGGACGTGGCGTCGACCATGCGGCTCAGCTTCTGGCGGGCGCGGGTCGCGTGGGCCCTCGGCAGCCGGATCTCGGCGAGCGCCCGCTCCGCGCCGGTGACGCGGTACGCCAGCGCCAGGACGGGCGTGCTGGAGAGGGTGGCGGCGATCCGCGCGAGCGCCCCGGGGGTGTCCCGGATCGAGACGACGACCGTGCACAGTTCGGCTGCGCGGGCGCGGGCGTCGGCGTCGGCGTCGGCGTCGGCGGAGACGGAAACGGGGGCCGAGGCGGGGGCTGAACCGTTGTCGTATGCCATGGGGTGTTCCTGCTCCAAGGGTTCCGGGTTCCGGTGTCCAGGGGGTGTGTCCGGTCCTGCCGGATCGGCCGGCCGGGGAAACAAAAGAGACCCCTCGTGGACACGAGAGGTCTGCGCGCGGGCGGTGGGTCCGGCCGGGAGGGGTCGCCTCCGGCTCAGCTCGGTGCCGGCACGCGGGCGCTGGTAATGAGCCGCCGCTGCATGCCGGAATCCTGCCACGACCGCCCACCCTCCGGGAAACCCGTCTCACACCCCGGACACCCACCCCCGAGGCCGACGGCCCCGCCGGACCGGCCCGCGCTCCACCACCCTCCACCCTCCACCAGGCCCCGTTGCCTTCACCTCCGACCCATTGCATCAATTCCCCTTTCCTGAACTGCACTGATATGACAAGGCGATTGACCGCCCTCCTGAACGCAACGTAGCGTTCAGCGGAAAGGAAACGCATCGCATCACGAGATGGGGAACGCTCATGAGCGAGTCCGTGCACACCCTCACGACCATGCCGACGGAGCGGCAGCCCGGCTGCCCCTTCGACCCGCCGGCCGAACTGCTCGAAGCCCGCCGGCACGGCCCGCTCAGCCGCTACACCCATCCCGGCGGCCAGTCCGCCTGGCTGATCACCGGGTACGACCAGGTGCGGTCCGTCCTCGCCGACCCGCGCTTCAGCGCGCGCAAGGACCTCATGAACGTCGTCGACTTCAAGCTTCCGCCGGCGCCGCCCGGCGAGTTCCTGCTCATGGACGAGCCGGAGCACAGCCGCTACCGGAAGCCCCTGATCGGCAGGTTCACCGTCCGGCGGATGCGGATGCTCACCGAGCGGATCGAGCAGATCACCGCCTCCTGCCTGGACGCCATGGAGAAGACCGGGCCGCCGGCCGACCTGGTGACGGCGTTCGCCAAGCCGATCCCCACCATCGTGATCTGCGAGATCCTGGGCGTGCCCTACGAGGACCGGGCGTCCTTCCAGGAGCAGATCGACGCGTTCATGGGCGGCGAGGTCAGCGACGAGGAGCTGATCGCGGCGTACACCGCGACGCAGGAGTACCTGGAGCGGCTGGTGGCCGCCAAGCGCGCGCACCCCACCGACGACGTGCTCAGCGAGCTCACCGACAGCGACCTGACCGACGAGGAGCTGAAGGGCATCAGCCTCATCCTGCTGGCCGCCGGCTTCGACACCACCGCGAACATGCTGTCCCTCGGCACCTTCGCGCTGCTGCGGAACCCGGAGCAGCTCGCCGCGCTCCGCGCCGATCCCGCACTCACCGACGGCGCCGTGGAGGAACTGCTGCGGTACCTGAGCGTCGCCAAGACGTTCCACCGGACGGCGCTGGAGGACGTCGAACTGGGCGGCCAGACCATCAAGGCCGGGACGACGGTCGTCCTCTCGTACCACACCGCCAACCGCGACCCCGACCGCTTCCCCGACCCCCACACCCTCGACCTGAGCCGGCCGGCCGGCGGGCACCTGGCCTTCAGCCACGGCATCCACCAGTGCCTGGGGCAGCAGCTGGCCCGCGTCGAGATGCGGGTCGCGTTCCGCGCCCTGCTCGACCGCTTCCCGACGCTGCGCCTGGCCGTGCCGGCCGAGGAGGTCGCCCTGCGGCCGGAGACGGCGGACATCTTCGGCGTGAAGAGCCTCCCGGTCACCTGGGACGCGTCGTGACGAGCGGGACGCCGAGCCTGGGCGTCGACCGCGACCGCTGCATCGGCGCCGGCATGTGCGCCATGACCGCCCCCGAGGTGTTCGACCAGGACCCCGACGACGGCCTCGTGCTCCTGCTGGCCCCCGAGCCGCCGGCCGCCCACCGCGCCGCCGCGCGGATGGCCGCCGGCCTCTGCCCCGCCGGGGCGATCACCGTCCACCGGCCGGACGCGGCGGAGGACTGAGGGCCCGGGCCCCCCAGGGGATCAGCGGTCGCCCGCCAGGTCGAGATCGTGCTCGGGCGCCCGGACCGGAGCCGGTGCCGGCTCCGGCCGGCGCCAGGGGCGGGCGATCGGCCGGGAGACCGTCCACCACCACACCTCCGCGGGCACGCGTGCGGGGCCTGGTTGGTCGCCCAGTGGATCGGCAGGAGGGCACCGGACGGGGCGCCGCCCTGGAGGTCGAGGCGCTTCATGCGCGCGCAGACTTCGGACTTACTCGTCCAGGCGGCTGGTTGGCCCAGCCGGTCCCGAGGGGGATGGTGGGGCGGCTTTGCCGGGTGGGCAACGCATATTCCGCCGGATGGCTCGAAGTGACATACTCCTGGCATGACTGACGGCGCCTCAGGCGCGCCGACCGTGCGGCTCCGCCTCCCGGGGGGAGAGGCTGGGTGCCGCGGAACGCGGTCGCTGGTCCGGAGGGCCGCGAAGTACCGTGTGCAGGAGGTTCCGACAGGTCGAGACGGGGGTGCACGATGAGGACCGGGGTCCGGGCACAGCAGCGCGAACAGACCCGGAAGACACTGGTGCGCGAGAGCCGACGGCTCTTCTCGACCCAGGGCTACGCATCCGTCAACCTGTCGGAGGTCGTCCAGGCGGCCGGCGTCACCAAGGGGGCGCTCTACCACCACTTCGAGGGCGGCAAGGCCGCGCTCTTCCAGGCCGTGCTGGAGCAGGTCCAGCAAGAGATCGCCACCCGTGTCGCGGCGACGGCCGACGCGCAGCAGGACTCCTGGAGCCAGCTCACGGCCGGCTGCCACGCCTTCCTGGAAGCAACCACGGACCCCTCCGTCCAGCGGATCATGCTGGTGGACGGACCCGCGGTGCTCGGCTGGCGGAGCTGGCGAGCGCTGACCGAAGCCACCTCCGGCCGCCACCTGGCCCACGCCCTCACCGCGCTCGTCCTGGAGGGCACCATCCCGGCCCAGCCGGTGGCACCGCTGACACATCTGCTGTCCGGCGCGATGAACGAGGCCGCCTTGTGGCTGGCCGTGTCGGAGGACGCCGCCGATCTGGACGCCACGCGCCAGGCGCTGACCCGGATACTGGAAGCGCTGCGCACCAGGTGACCCTGCGCGGCGCCCCCCGTCGGGGCGCCCCGCGGTGCTCCCCCCACCCGGCGCCGCGCGCCGGTCAGGCCGCCACGACGTCGACGCGGACCCCGTTGGGGTCGACGATGACGACGCGCCGCCCTTCCCCCTGCTCCGCGCCCTCCACGGCCCCATGGGCGGCCAGCCTCTCCCACGCCGCGTCCCCGTCCGCCACGGCCACGGTGAGCCGCACCGCGCGCACGGGCGTGCGGAGGGCCTCGGGCAGCGCGGGGTGGGTGTGGTCGAGGAGCGTGAGCTCGTGCTGCCGCTGCCCGTCGCGGACCAGCGCGGCGTACCACGGGGTCGCATGGGCGGCGGTGAAGCCGAAGAGTCTCGCGTAGAAACTGCGGGTCTCGTCCATGCGCGAGGTGCAGATCACCGGACAGAAGCTGGTCAGCATGGACACGACTCCGCTCACGTACCTACGGTATGTCAGATGACGCTAGAGACATACCGACGGTATGTCAATCTTACTTCCACAGGTTCAACGAGCGACTGGCGGAGACGTCACGCGGCGGCGTGACGCGGGGGCGCTGGGCTCGTTGGGACGGAACGACCGATGTCCCACGCAGAACGGTGTCACCATGACGTCCTCCGCCCTGACCAGCTTCTATCCGGTCCTCTGCACCGAGCAGATCGACGAGTCCGTGGCCTTCTACCGCACACACTTCGGGTTCGAGACGACCTACACGAGTGACTGGTACGTCAGCCTGCGCCGGCTCGAGCCGCCACACCACGAACTGGCCCTGGTCTCCGCAGGCCACCCCACCGTGCCCGAAGGGTACCGGCGGCCCGCCACGGGCCTCCTCCTCAACTTCGAGGTGGCCGACGTCGACGCCGAGTACGCCCGGCTGGTGCGGGAGGCCGGCCTCCCGGTCGAACTCGACCTGCGCAGCGAGGCGTTCGGCCAGCGCCACTTCATCGTGGCCGCCCCGGGCGGTGTCCTGGTGGACGTGATCACGCCCATCCCCCCGTCGGGTGAGTACGTCGACGCCTATCAGGACGGGGTCGAGTAGCGGGGTGGGAGGTCGGGGGTGGGGGTGTGCCACGGTACAAGGCAGCGGTGCAGGTGCCGCTGGGGCGGGGCCCGGGGTGGTACCCGGGTGGCTTGCCGGGGCGCGGCCGGACTTGCTGCCGCGCCCCGTACGGCGCCGGGCTGGTGCCACCGCATGACGGTTCCGGCCCGCGTCGTCGTGACGCGGGCCGGACTCGGGGTCGCCCTTCCGGGCGGGACGGACGGCTTGTGTCAGCCCTCCACACCGACGGGGGCGGCCCCGTCGGCCGCGCCCTCGGAGTCGCCGGCGCCCTCGCCCGCGCCCGTCGGGGGCAGCTTCACGACGAGCGCCACCAGCACGGCCGAGCCGACCGCCACGACCGCCCCGATGCCGCCGATGATGTTCAGGCCGTCGGTGAAGGCGTCCCGGGCCGAGGCCAGCAAGCCGGAGGCCGCCTCCGCGGACAGGCCCCGCGCCGCGTCGACCGCGCCGGCCAACGTGTCCCTGGCGTACTCCGGTGCCCCCTGAGGGACCTTCACCCCGGCGTGGTACACGGCCGCGCTGAGGCTGCCGAGCAGCGCCACGCCCAGCGCCATGCCCAGCTCGGTGCTGGTCTCCGACAGGGCGGCCGCGCCGCCGGCCCGCTCCGGCGGGGCCGATCCGACCACGATGTCGGTGCCCAGCGCGATCAGCGGACCGCCGCCCGCGTACACGAAGGCGAAGCCGATGACCACCTGGGCGATGCCCGAGGAGCTGTCGGCCAGGAACAGCGTCAGATGGCCCACCGCCGAGACGGCCAGGCCGACCGCGACGACGTACGCGGGCCGGAAGCGGCTCGCCGCCATCGGGGACACCACCGCGGTGACGATCAGCGCGAACGCCGCCGGCAGCAGCCACAGGCCCGCCTTCATCGGCGTCAGGCCTCCGACGAGCTGGAGGTACTGCGTCACCATCAGATATGTGCCGCCCGCCACGAGCATGCTGAGCAGAAGCGTCACCAGCGCGGTGCGGAACGTGGGGGTACGGAAGAGCGCCAGGTCCATCAGCGGGCTTTCCAGGGAGCGCTGCCGGCGGATGAAGAGCGCCCCGACGGCCAGGCCCACGACGACCGCGGCGACCGGGACGGCCCCGAAGCCGTCGTTGGCGATCTCCTTCAGGCCGTAGATCACCGGCAGGATCGCGGCCAGCGACAGCGCGGCGCTCGTCAGGTCGAGGCCGCCGGCCTGCTCGTCACGGTACTCGGGGAGCAGCAGGGGACCGGCCACCAGCAGCAGCGCCATGATCGGCACGCCGAGCAGGAAGACCGAGCCCCACCAGAAGTACTCCAGCATGGCACCGCCGACCACCGGACCGAGCGCGATGCCCACGGAGAACATCGTGACCCAGACGGCGATGGCCACACCGCGCTGACGGGCGTCGTGGAACATGTTCATGATCAGGGCGAGCGTGGAGGGCATCAGCGTGGCCCCGGCCAGACCCATCGCCGCCCGCGCCGCAATCAGCGTGACCGGGTCGTTGGCGAAGACGGCGGCCAGCGAGGCGACGCCGAACGCCGCCGCGCCGATCAGCAGCAGCTTCCGGCGGCCGATCCGGTCGCCCAGGGTGCCCATGGTCACCAGGAAGCCCGCGATCAGGAAGCCGTAGATGTCGATGATCCACAGCATCTGGGAGGCGGACGGGTCCAGAGCCGCGCTGATGTGCGGCACGGCGAGGTGCAGCACGCTCACGTCGATGGAGAGCAGCAGGGTCGGCAGCGCCAGGACTGCCAGGCCCAGCCACTCGCGTGGCCCTGCCTGCGCGGGGGTGTCGGTGTTGGTGGTCAAGGGGGGTCCTTTCGGGGTCGTGCTCATCGGTGCCCGGCTCGGATGCCGGGCAGGGGGTCGGGAGGCGCCGCCGGTAGCGGCGCGGCGGGGCCGGGCAGCAGGAGCGCCGCCACGGCCGCCGCGTTGGCAGGGGCGTACAGGTAGAAGTGACCTCCGTGGAACGTCCGGTGTGCGAAGCCGCCGGAGGTCTCCAGCGACCACAGGTGCATCCGGTCACCGATCACCACCGGGTCGTCCACCGCGCTCAGGGCGAAGATCGGGACGCGGACGCCGGAGCGGGGCCGCCGATACGTCTCCATCGCCTCCAGGTCGGCGCGGATGGCCCGGAGCGACGGGCCGACCAGGTCGGCGCGGTCCATCAGCCCCGGCGACATCCCACCGATGTCCGTCAGGTGCTCCAGCAGCTCCGCATCGGTCCGCAGGTGCGCGAAGGGCGGTTCGCTGGGGAAGCACGGTGGTTGCCGCGCCGACACCGCGAGCAGCTCCGGGGGCAGCCCCTTCGTCTCCATGGCGCGGGTCAGTTCGTAGCCGAGGACGCTGCCGAAGCTGTGCCCGATCACCGCATACGGCAGCGGCTCCAGTTCGGCCAGCTCGCGGGCGAGGGCGTCGACCATCGGCTCGACCCGGTTCACCAGCGGCTCGTTGATGCGCGCGCCCCGGCCGGGCAGCTGGGCCACGACGCACTCGACGTCGTCAGGCAGCACCTGCCACCAGGAGCGGAACGCGGACGGCCACCCGCCGGCGTGCGGGAGCGCCACGAGCCGGAACCGCGGGCGGGCCCGGGGCACGGGCCCCGGGCCGCCTGCGGCCGTACGGCGGGCACCGCTGCCCGCCCTCATCCACCAGCCGCTCATCCGGGCCCCGCGTCCCCGGACACCGCGTGTCCGGCCGTCACGGGCCGCCCGTCCGCCGGGCGGCCGGTCAGCAGCGGGTGGTGCTCCTCCAGGTGCCGGATCACCCGCTCCTGGTGGCGCTGGAGGCGCTGTCCCGGAAGGTGCTCCAGGGAGTGCAGGAACGGGTCCTCGGGCGCCGGCAGCCCGGCGATCGCGGTGGCCGTACCGAGCACCAGCATCGGCTGGTACCACGCCGAGTAGCCGCCCTCGTGGGCGAACACCACCCGGCCGCCGGTCAGTTCGTCGGCGAGCCGGCACATCGCCGAGGCCATGGTGTGGAAGGTCCGGCTGGTGCACATCATCCGGCCCATCGGGTCGTGGCCGCCCGCGTCCACGCCCGCCGCCACCAGGATCAGGTCGGGAGCGAAGGCGCGGGCCGCGGGCTCCACGATCCGCTCCATGACGGCCAGGTAGGCACCGTGGCCGGAGCCGGCGGGCAGCGGCACGTTGAGCGTGCTGCCCGCCCCCGCGCCGGCGCCGGTCTCCATGACGAGACCGGACGCCGCCGGGAACAGCCCGTCCTGGTGGACGGAGATGTACAGGACGTCGGGGTCCTCGTAGAAGGTGCGCTGGATGCCGTTGCCGTGGTGGACGTCCCAGTCGAGGATCAGCACCCGCCGCGCCCCGTGGCGCTGGGCCGCGCGGGCGGCCACCGCCACGTTGTTGTAGAGGCACAGCGCCATCGCCCGGTCGGGTTCCGCGTGGTGGCCGGGCGGGCGCACCAGGCAGTAGGCGCGGTCGAACCGTCCGTCCAGGACGCCCGTCGCGGCCTGGACGCAGGCCCCGGCGGCGAGCCTGGCCGCCCGCGCGCTGTGGTAGTTGACGTGCGCGTACACGCCGGCGTCGCCCGCGCCGGCCGCAGAGGCGGCCTCGACCCGCTCGATGTGGCCGGGCACGTGCACGAGGAGCAGCTCCTCGTCGGTGGCGGGCGCCGGGGTGTGGGCGGTGTAGTGGTCCATCACCCCGGTCGCCTTGACCAGCCCCTCGGCACGCCGCAGGTCGGGGTCGACCGCGAACTGCCGCAGCGGTTCGACACCCGGCCCGACCGGCACGTACCCCGAACCGGCGCCTGGGTCGTGCCAGAAGCAGATCTCGTGGCTGAACCACGCGAGACGGGAGCCGCTCACCAGCCGGCCACTCCCAGCGAGGCGCGGCTGACGCCGGACGCCTTCTCGATGTACTGCAGGTAGTACTCGCGCTCCTCGTCGGGCGTGCGCTTGGTGCGCAGCGTCGTCTCCAGCAGGCGGAGGATCTCCTCGGCCTCGGCGGGGGACAGGCCCCTCTCGCCGATCTCCTTCTCCAGCGCGCGGATGCGCGCCGTCGGCTCGGCCACGCCGGACGCGAACGCCGCCGGGTCGCTGCCGTTGTTGCGGGTGGAGGCGATGGTCTTCAGAACCGCTCCGAAGAACGCCGTTGTGTCGGTCATGGTCGAATCCCCCTTGGTCGCGGTACATCGGTCGGCACGTCAGTCGGTCGGTGCGCCGGCCGGTGCGGTGACGGTGAGCGGTGCGGTGACCGTGCGTCGGTCGGCGCACGGGCCGGTGCGGGTGTGCGGTGGCCTCCGGTCCCCGGGAGGGGGCGGAGCCGCGCGGCACCGGCGGGTCAGCGGATGAGGCCGCAGGCGCGGCCGGCCTTCTCGAGCGTGACGACCGCCGCGTCCAGGTCGGCGTCCGTGTGGCTGAGGTTGACGATCGTCCGGAGCCGGGGAAGGGTCCGCGGCACGGCCGGGTACACGATCGGCTGGACGAAGAGCCCGTCGAGCTGGCACAGCCGCGCCATCTCCACGGCCTGGTCGGCACTGGAGCAGATGAGGGGCACGACGGGTGTCTCGCTGGCGAGCGTGTCGAAGCCCAGGGCGTGCAGCTGGTCGCGGTACCGGGTGGTCCTGGCCCGCAGCTCGCGGGTCAGGGACGGCGCGGCGGCCATCACCTCGACGGCGGCCTTGGCCGCGGCCACCTGGGCGGGCGTGGCCGCCGCGGAGAACATCCAGCCGCGCGCGTTGTTCTTCAGGGCGAAGATCAGGTCACGGGAGCCGGCGACGTAGCCGCCCGCGCTCGGCACGGTCTTGGAGAGCGTGCCCATCTTGACGTGGACGCGGTCCGGGTCGATGCCGAAGTGCTCGGTGATACCGCGCCCGGTGTCACCCAGCACGCCGAGGCTGTGCGCCTCGTCGACCATCAGCGGGGCGTCGTAGCGCTCGCACAGCTCCAGGATGCCGGGCAGGTCGGCCACGTCGCCGTCCATGCTGAACACCGCGTCGGTCACCACCAGGCGGCCGCCGTCGCCCGCCTTGCGCAGGGCGCGCTCGAGGTCGGCGAGGTCGTTGTGGGCGTAGGTGACGACCTTGGCCCCGGAAAGCCGGTAGCCGTCGAGGATGCTGGCGTGGTTGTAGACGTCGCCGATGACGGTGTCGCCGGGGCCGACGAGGGCGCCGACCGTGGCCACGTTCGCCATGTAGCCGCTGGAGAACACGATGGCGTCCTCCGCGCCGAGGAAGCGGGCGAGCGCCAGCTCCAGCTCGCGGTGCAGGTGCAGGGTGCCGGCCAGCAGGCGCACGCCGTGCGCGCCGGTCCCGTGCTGCTCGACGGCGCGCAGCGCCTGGTCGTCGATGTAGGGGTGCCCGATGAGCCCGAGGTAGCTGTACGACGCGAAGTTCAGGAACCAGCGGCCGTCGAACTTGATGCGGGAGCCCGACGCCTCCTCGATCACCGGCTCGTAGAAGTACTCGCCGCGCGCGACGATCCCGCGGTCGTCGCCCGACAGCGCGTCGATGCGGCGGTCGAGGAAGGTGCCGTGCGGGGCGTCGGCCAGTCGTCCGGGCAGCGTACGGCGGGGGACGCGGGCCGAGGCGGCCGGCTCCGCGCCGGGGGCGGGCAGGGCGGCGGACGCCGGCGCGGGCGTCGGGCCCGTGGAGGGGGACGCCGTCCGGGCGGGCGCGGGGGCCTGGGTCGGCCGGGCCGCCGGGGCGGGAGTCGCCCGGGCCGCCGGGGCGGGGTCCGCGTCGCGGAAGCGGTCCCAGTCGGGCACGAAGCCGTCGGCGGCCCGGGCGGGGGCCGGCTCCTGCACGGGCGGCTGCGCCGGGGCCCGTACGGCGGTCGCCGGGGCGGCCGGGGCGGGGGCCGCCGCGGGGGCCTCGTAGGGCGACTCGCGGGGCGCCGGTATGGACAGGGCGGGCGCCTGCGCGGCGGGGGCCGCGGGCGCCTGCGCGGCGGCGTCGCGCGGCAGGCTCTCCAGGTGGGTGAGGAGGGAGCCGACCCGGGTCTGCTCGAAGAACACCATCGGGTCCACGTCGAGCCCGTCGGAGGCCAGCGAGGCGGCCAACTCGACGGCCATCATCGAGTCGAGGCCCAGCTCCAGCAGGTCGTCCTCGGCGGAGACCGAGTCGACGTGCAGGACCTTCCGGAGGGCGAGGGTGAGCGACGGCCAGAGGCCGGCGTCGGGCGTGACAGCAGTCATGGGTGCGTCCTTCGCGTTCGCGGCGGAGAGTACGTAGTGCGCGGGCGGGCGGCCCAGGGCCGTGCGGAGCAGTGCGATGCCGTCGTCCTCGGTGAGCGCGGCGACGCCGTGCGCGGCGGCCTTGGGGGCGATGACCTCGCCCATGCCGACCGTCCACAGGCCCCAGCCGAGGCTGTACCAGGGCAGGCCCTCGGCCCGCCGGCGGGCGGCGTAGCCGTCCAGGTAGCCGTTGGCCGCGGCGTAGGCGCTCTGGCCGAGGTTGGCCCGGACGGCCGCGATCGAGGAGAACAGGACGACGAAACCGGGGTGTTCGCCGCCCGCGACGAGGTCGGCGAGGACGTGCGTGCCGCCGACCTTGGGGCCGAGGACGGCGGCGACCCGGTCCGGCGTCAGGTTGCGGGCGAGTCCGTCGCGCAGTACGCCCGCCGCGTGGAACACCCCGTCGAAGGGACCGGAGAGCACCTCGCCGAGGGAGCGGACGTCGGCGGCCACGATGTCGAGGTCGCAGCGCCCGGCGAGCCGGTCGAGGCGCTCGCGGGCCTCGCCCCGCTCCGGGACGGTCCGCCCGACCAGGGTCAGCCGGGCGCAGCCCTCGTCCGCGAGGAACTCGGCGACGCGCAGGCCGATGCCGCCCATGCCGCCGATGATCAGGAACCGACCGCCCCGGTACCGCACCTCGCGGGCGGGCGCCGGGGGCGCCGGCAGCAGGGAGGGCTCGTACCAGGCGCCGTCCCGGAGGGCGAGCTCCGTGCCGTCCCGGCGCAGCGCCTCCCAGAGGGCGGCGCCGTCGTCGCCCTCCGCTCCGGCGGCCGTGCCCCGGCCGGAGCCGAGGTCGGCCAGGCGGACCCTGGTGCGGGGGTGCTCGACGCGCAGGGTGCGGCCGAGGCCCCACAGGGCCGTCATGAGGGGGTCGACGAGGTCCCCCTCCGCCACCGCGTGCGCGGTGCCGGTGACGATGAGCAGGTCGGGCATGGGCGGGCGGGCGGCGAGCCGGCGGACCAGGGCGAAGACGTCCTGGAAGGCCCTGGTCGCCGCCTCCGCGTCGTCCGCCGCGGCCGGACCGTCGGGGGCCACGTAGACGACGTCCCGCGGGACGGTGCCCTCCGGCAGGGCGTCGAGGCCCTCGTCGGCGAGCCGCTGCGGCGTCAGGTGGAGGACCCGGCGGCCCTCGGGCGCGCGGGGCGCGTGCGCCGCCACCACCAGGACGGTGCCCTCGGCGGCGGCCGCCGGGCCGGCGTCGGCCGCTTCCCCGGGGCCGGTCGCCGGGCCGGGGGCGGTGGGTCCGGTGGACCCGCCGGCGCCGGCAGGGCGGGCGGTCGCGGGGGCAACCTCCCGCCAGACCAGGGTCTCGGTCATCGGGACCACCGCCGGTGCCCGCCCGGTGCCGGCCGGGTCGCCCCCGGCGGGTGCCACCGGAGCGACGGGGCGCGCGGGCGCCACGGCGCCGGCCGGCCGGAGCGCCGGGACGGTCACCGGGGCGGTGCCGGTCGCGTCGGGCGCCGCGGGGGCGCCGGCCTGCCGGGGCGCGGCGATGGGCCCCGCGGCCTTGAGGGTGATCCGGTCCAGTTCCAGAAGCACCTCCCCTTGCTGGTTGCAGACCACGGCCCGGCCGCGCACGGCGCCCGCGGACGTGGCGCCGGAGCCGGAGTCGGCGGGCTCGTCCCGCTCGACCAGGGCGATGACCGTGCCGGAGATCCGGCGGCGGGCCACCAGCCGGCCGACGTACCAGGGCAGGCACGCCCCGGCCGAACCGTCGTCGAGCATGCCGAGCGCCTGGAAGACGCTGTCGAGCAGCGGCGGCGGGACGAACGGGGGCACCGCCCCGCCGCCCGCGCCGTCCTCGGCGCGGAGCATCAGCAGCATGCGGCCGGGGCCGCGGTGCGCCGACCGGATGACCCGGTAGGCGGGCCCGTAGGCGATGCCGCTCGCGTCCCGCCAGGCCGCCAGGTCCGCCAGCGGGACCTGCTGGGTGCAGCCCGCCCTGAGCCCGGCCACGTCGACGTACCGGGGCGGCGGGAGCGGGGTGCCGGTCACGCGGGCGGCGCTGTGCTCGACCGGCTCCTCGCCGGGCGCCGACGGCACGGAGCGGATCGCGTACCGGCCGTCCCCGGCCGCCGCCACCTCGATGCCTGCCTCGGCACCGGGGACGGTCAGCGGCGCCCTGAACGCGATCTGCTCCAGCTTCCACACCCGGTCGGGCCGCTCGGCGTCGCGGGCGGCGAGCAGGGCGTCGATCTGCGCGGCGGCGGGCACGACCGGGACGCCGCCGATCCGGTGGTCGGCGACCAGCGGGTCGGCGGCCCTGAGGGTGATCCGGCGGGCGCTCATGTGCGCAGCCCGAAGCGGCCGGTGGCCCGCACGAGGCCGTTCACCTGGATGTCGACGGCGTGCTCGCCGGGGTAGTACGTGCGGGTCTGGACCTCCCTGATGGGGTGGGACTTCTCCAGCGTCCGCTTCTCGCCGGGGCCGAGTTCGAGCGTGGTCAGCTTGAAGACCTTGGGGATGCTGCGCCCGTTCTTGCGGACGTGGTGCACCACGTAGTCGATGGCGAGGCTGTGCCGGCGGTCGTCGGTGTTCTCGATGTCGAAGTCGATGACGAGGGTGTCGCCGACGGTGACCGCGTCCGGGGAGATCCGCAGCCGGGGTACGAGCACGTGCTCGCCGCCGGTCGCCCCGAGGAGGGCCAGGGCCTGCTGGTCGCCCTTCTTCACGAGGGTGCGCAGGCCGTGCTTGACGATCCAGCGGGTCTCGGGGGTGGGGCTCTCCTCCAGCCAGCGCAGCGCGGTGTCGAGGGCGACCTGGGGGTGGTCCTTGGAGATGTCGTTGAGGTTGTTGGCGACGGACTTGCGCACGTACTCGGAGGAGTCGCTGCGCAGCGGTTCGAGAATCTCCAGGACCGGGTGCGGGTCCTTGATGAAGACGGCGAGCGCGCGGTGCCAGGGCAGCCGGGAGCGGACGCCCTCGGTGGCCAGCCGGCGCACGTTGTGGCTGGGGCTGACGGCCCAGCGGGCGACCCGCTCCATCGTCAGCTCGTAGTGCTGCTCGAGGTAGGGCCGGATGGCGTACTCGCCAGTGTGCCGCTTGGTGATCTCCTCGATGGCGTCGAGGGACAGCTCGGGGTGGTCGAGGCCGTACTCCTCGACGAAGCGGGCCACCGGCATGAGGAACCAGCTGCTGTTGAACATGCCCTCGCCCTCGGCGAGTTCGTCCTCGAGGATCGCGAGGAGGATCGGCACGGCCGCCGTGTAGTCCTCGGGGAGCCGCGTCCGCAGCCCTTCCGCGAGGACCATCACGCGGTCCTTCAGCTCCAGTCCGGGGATCCGCTTCTCGACCTCGGCCGCATAGTCCTCCACGTCGAAGCCGGGGTGAACGGCCCGGATCTTGCCGCCGATGAGGCGAGCCGCGTCACCGTTGAAGTGACGCTTCAGTCCGTACTCGCTAGCCATGGTGCTGGTGCCTCTCGTTCCTGTCGTACGGGTGTTGCCTGTCTTGCGGGTCCTGCGAGTGGTTCGGGGTGGTGGTGCCGGGGGTGGGCGTGGGCGGGGAGACCCAGTACCGCTGCCGGTTGAAGGGGTAGGTCGGCAGGGTCGTCGTCCGATGGCCCTTGCCGGCATGCACACCGGCCCAGTCCACAGCTCCCGACCCGGTGTTCGCGTA
>JOFO01000043.1 GCA_000721275.1 Microtetraspora glauca
GGGCGGGGGGCCCGCCGGGCCGCGGCTCAGCGGGGCCTCGCTGCTGGAGTCGGCGGAGTTCGACCCGTGCACGCTCCAGGCGCGACCCGGGGACCTGCTGCGGCGGCGGCAGCACGGACGGGCCGCGCTCGTCGGGCTCGCCGCGCTGCTGGTGTGCGGGGCGCTGCTCGGGCTGCCCGGCGACGGCTGGGGCAGAAACGGTGCTGCTGCGCCCAGTTACGCCCGTAACCCCGCCGCCGAGGCCGCGCTCGACCCGGCGAAGGTGAAGCGGGTCTCCCCCGCCGTCTGGCCCGGGGCCGTGCGCCGGGACTTCTCCGTGTGGCCGGCGCGCGGCGAACTCGCCGGGGACGCGGCGCTGTTGCGGCGGGCGCTCGCCGTGTGGGCCCGTCCCGGCGGGGCGGTGGAGTCGTCGGCGACGCCGGGCACTCCGGTGGGGCCGCCGATGGGACCGCCGCAGCTGCTGTTCGCGGGGCGGGTGGACGCGGCACGGGTGGTGCTGTTCCACGACGGGCTGCGGATCGTGCGGTACGCCGAGCCCGTGGAGGGCAGCGCGGGCGCCGCGCTCGACTTCGCGCGGGCCGACGCGGCGGAGGGGCCCGGCGCCGCCGCCGTGGTGGTGACCCGGGCGGCCGGGAACGTGCGCTATCTGACCGCCCCCTGGGTGACCGGCGCGTCCGTGCGGGACCTGCTGATGCCCGGCAAGGAGCCGTGGCGGCTCGGCCGGGACGGGCGCGGGGTGACCGACGCCGTGCCGAGCCCGGCGCTCGCGAAGGAGTGCGCACGGTGGAACACCCTGGAGCTGGCCGACGACGCCGGCGGCCGGCTGCTCAGCGACCTCGGCGAGCTGCTGCCGGCGCGGCTGCTGTGGGGCGCGCCCGACGCACCCGCCGACGCGACCGGGCGCGAGGCGCGGGCGGCCTGGGCGCGGACGGCGTGCCAGCTGACGACGGTCGCCGGGCAGGGCGTGCGGTCGGTGCAGGCGTGGCGGTTCGCCCGTCAGACGCTGCCGGAGGGCGCGGGCCGGGCGGCCTGGGTGTGCACCCGGGCGGAGACCTGGCGGGGCACCGGCAGCCGGGTCCTCGCGCAGTTCCTGCCGCCGGGCCGCGAGGCGCCGGCCGCGCTCGCCGCCCGCGCGCAGGACTCCCCCGCGTGCGGGGCGCGCGAGCCGAGGGTGCTGGCCGGGGCGCTGTGGCAGGCGCCGGGCGGCGGCTGGTACGTGCTCGCGGCGGGCGGCCCCGACGTGGCCTCGGTCGAGGTGAAGGGCGGGGTCACCGCCCGCGCGGACGCCCCGGTGCTCGCCGCCGAGGCGCGGGCGGGCGCCCGCGCGGAACTCTCCGCCACCCTCACCGACGGCCGCCGCATGCCGGCCCTCCGCTGACCCGCGTCCCACGTCGCCGCCGGTCCCTCGCGGTGACGGAAGGGGTGGGCGAAAAAGGCCGTGCACGGCTCTGTTCCGGTTGCTTACTCCTCAGTACATTGACGGCATGTCTAATACGCAGCCTGCACCGGTGGCGTCGGAACACGTCGAGCTCAAGGCGCGCAAGGTCGCCTTCGACTGGCAGGAGACACCGCTCCACTGGGTTCCCGGCGACCCCTTCACCACGCACACGATCAACGTGCTGCACCTGCTGCTCCCGGCCGGCGAGCGGTGGTTCGTGCACGTCTACCAGCAGGCGCTGCCGTACATCACCGACGACCGGCTGCGCGCGGACGTCATCGGGTTCATCGGGCAGGAGGCCGTGCACTCGCAGGCGCACGACGACGTGCTGCCGCACCTGCGCCGGCAGGGGCTGGACCCGACCCCGTACACCGCACAGGTCGACTGGTTCTTCGAGAAGCTGCTCGGCGACCGGACGCTGCCGCCGGGCCGGGCCCGCCGCTGGTGGCTCATGGAGCGGGTCGCGCTGATCGCCGCGATCGAGCACTACACCGCCTTCCTCGGCGACTGGGTACTCAACGCCGGGGAGCTGGACCGGCGGGGCGCCGACCCGATGATGATGGACCTGCTGCGCTGGCACGGCGCCGAGGAGGTCGAGCACCGGGCGGTCGCCTTCGAGCTCTTCATGCACCTGGACGGCGGCTACCGGCGGCGCGTCCGCACCTGGGGGCTCGCCTTCTCCGCGCTGGTCTTCCTCTGGCAGCGCGGCGTCCGCTTCTTCCTGGAGAACGACCCCACCCTGCTCGACCCCAAGGCGTCCTGGGCCGACTTCTACCGCAAGGGCCGTGAGGGCGTGCTGCCGTCCACCCCGGCGATGCTGCGCTCGATACCGCGCTACCTCAGCCGCTCCTACCACCCCTCCCAGGAGGGCGACACCGCGCAGGCCGTGGCCTACCTGGCATCCTCCCCCGGCGCCAACGGAGGCCGCTGATGCCCCGGTTCACCACCGTCGCGCTGGCCGCCGGCGCCGCGCTCCTGGTCCGCCGCGCGGTCCGCGCCCGGATGACCCGCGCCCCGCTCTGGCCGATGCCGTCCCTGGAGACGCCGGTCTCCGGGTACGGGCGCGGGGCCACCGTCCCGCGCCGGGTGCTCGTCACCGGCCGGGCCGTCCCGGCCGAGGGCGTGGTCGAACTGCGGCTGGAGGGCGAGCGGTTGCCGTCCTGGGAGCCCGGCGCCCACCTCGACCTCGTCCTGCCGTCGGGACAGGTCCGCCAGTACTCGCTCTGCGGCGACCCGGCGCAGCCGGACGTGTACCGGATCGCGGCCCGGCTCATCCCCGAGGAGCAGGGCGGCCGGGGCGGCTCCCGCGAGGTGCACGAGCAGCTCCACGAGGGCGTCGAGGTCGAGATCCGCGGCCCCCGGAACCGCTTCCCGCTGGTCCCCTCCCCCGCGTACGTCTTCGTCGCCGGCGGCATCGGGATCACCCCGGTCCTGCCGATGGTGCGGGCCGCCGAGGCGGCGGGCGCGGACTGGCGGCTGGTCTACTGCGGCCGGAGCCGCGCGTCGATGCCGTACCTGGCGGAGCTCGTCCGGCTCGGCGGGGACCGCGTGACGGTGGTCGCGGAGGACGAGGACGGGTACCCGGACCTGGCGTTCCTCGCACAGACGCCGGCCGAGACGCAGGTCTACTGCTGCGGGCCCGACGGGCTGATGGACGCCGTCACCGCCGCGCTGCCGGAGGGCCGGACCCCGCGCCTGGAGCGCTTCTCGGGGGCCGCCCCCGCCGGCGGCACCCCCTTCGAGGTGGAACTCCGGCGCACGGGACGGACGGTGGCCGTCGCGGCCGGCCAGTCGGTGCTGGCGGCCGTGCGGGAGGCGGTGCCGGCCGTCATGTACTCCTGCACGCAGGGCTTCTGCGGCACCTGCCGGCAGACGGTCCTCGACGGCGAGGTCGACCACCGCGACGAACTCCTCACCGACGCGGAGCGGGCGGACTCGATGCTGATCTGCGTCTCGCGCTGTGCCGGGAAGAAGCTCGTCCTGGACCTGTAGCCGCTACGGCAGGATCAGCCAGTCGAAGGCGAGGGCGGCGGCGAGACCGCCCACCAGGAGCCAGGTGGCGAGGCGGGTGCGGCCGTTGCGGGCCAGCTCGATGACGATGCCGCAGAGGATCATCGCGAGGCCGTACACGCCGACGACGAGCACGGAGGTGCGGCTCGCCAGCCGGACCACCAGCACCACGCCCATGACCACGAGCAGGACCGAGGCGGCGGCCACGCGCAGTCGCCTCGCCTGCCGGGGGGTCATGCCGTCGCCGGGCTCCGGTTCCCCGGCCTCTTCTTCGGTCTCTTCCCCGGTCTCCTCCCCGGCCTCGCCCTCGGGTTCCTCCCCGGCCTCTTCCTCCGTCTCGTCCTCCGCCACGACCTCGTCGGGTTCGGCGGCCTTCCCGGCGGGCTTCTCCGCGGCCTTCTCGGCGGGCTCCTCGGTCGCGGGGCTCTCGGCGGCCGGGGTGGACTGGTCGGAAGCGCTCATGAACGAGGAGCGTAACGGACCCCGATAGGCTGTTCGTATGACGACCGGTGTGCGGCGCAGGATGGGCGTCGAGGAGCGCAAGCAGCAGCTGATCGGGGTGGCCCTCGAACTCTTCAGCCGCCGCTCCCCCGACGAGGTGTCCATCGACGAGATCGCCGCCGCCGCGGGCATCTCCCGGCCGCTGGTCTACCACTACTTCCCCGGCAAGCAGAGCCTGTACGAGGCGGCGCTGCGGCGCGCCGCCGACGAGCTCGCGGCGCGGTTCCTGGAGCCGCCGCAGGGGCCGCTGGGGGCCCGGCTGCTGCGGGTGATGGGCCGGTTCTTCGACTTCGTCGACGACCACGGGCCGGGTTTCGCGGCGCTGATGCGGGGCGGCCCCGCGGTGGGGTCGTCGACGACCAACGCGATGATCGACGAGGTGCGGCAGGCGGCGTACGAGCAGATCGTGGCCCACCTCGGGGTGGCGGAGCCGTCGCCGCGGCTGGAACTGGTCGTGCGGTCCTGGGTGTCGCTCGCGGAGTCGACGGCGCTGCTGTGGCTGGACGGGCGGCGGGTGCCGCGCGCGGAGCTGGAGCAGAAGCTGGTGCACGACTTCGCGGCGCTGACGGCGGTGAGCGCGGTCCACGACGAGCAGGCGGCGACGGTGCTGGCGGCGATCCTGGCGGAGGAGCCGGCGGACGGGCCGTTCGCGCAACTGGTGGGCCGGCTGCTGGAGCTGGCGCCGGTCCCTGCCACGGTCCCCGCCGTGCCGGCTCAGCCCGTGCGGTAGGACGCGTCGAGGTCCCGGACCTCGACCGAGAGGCGCACCCGGTCGCTCGTCTTGAGGTGCCGGGAGAGCAGCGGCAGCGCGGCCTTGGTGAGGCGGCTCTTGGTCTCGTCGTACTGTCCCCAGGGCAGGGCGATGTGGGCGTGCACCACGGCCCGGTCGACGGAGCCGTCGCCGGTGACGGTCTCCTCGACCTCCCGGAACCGGGTCGCACAGGCGGTGACCGGGGCGCCGGTGACCTCCGCGACGAGCGCGTGCAGGGCGAGCGCGAGACCGCGCCGGTCCAGCGGCGCGGAGTAGTCGACGGTGATCTGCGGCATGACGGTCTCTCCTGGTGGTGCGGGATGTCGGGCCACAGCTTCACGGAGCGGGCCCCGGCCGCACAAGGGGCGGCCGGGGCCCGGGTCCCGGGGAGGTCCGTCAGCCGGTGGCCTTGAAGACCGCGACCGTGCGGGCCGGGACGGTGAAGGTGCCCGAACCGGTCTCGTAGGAGGCGGACTTGACGGTGGCGTCGGAGCCGTTCGCCTGGACGGGGTGGAGGGCGTAGCCCTTCCCGGCCAGCTCGGCGACCTTCTGCGTCCGGCCCTGCGGGGTCGCGTTGAAGACGACCACGAGGTCGCCGAGGCGCATGGTGATCACGCCCGGGGTCTCGTCCGTGCCGGAGAGCGGGAAGGAGAGCCTCTCCTGCACCTGGCCGGTCGTGGCGAGCGAGAAGACCGGTTCGGTGGTGCGGATCCTCTGGAGGTCCCGGTAGGCGGCGGCGGTGCCGTCGATCTCGGCGCAGCCGACCGTCAGGTTCGGGTTGGTGAGGAGCGGCTTGCCGAAGCCCCACTTGGCCTTGTTGTCGGCGGCGGGGGGCAGGCCGCGGCCGAAGCCGTTGCCGTCGCGGCAGTCCCACTGGATGGAGTTGTACCAGTCGCCGCTGTCGTACGAGTTGCGGTCGAGGGACTTGGAGCGGAGCAGGTCGGAGCCGGCCTGGGAGAGCGCCGGGCCCTGCGAGAGGGTGGCGGTCGCCATGGCGAGGACCTGCATGCGGGCCCGGTCCGCCGGGGACGTGCCGGCGGGCAGCTTGAAGGCGAGGGCGTCGTACAGGGTCTCGTTGTCGTGGGCGTCGGCGTAGGCGAGGGCGTCGCCGGGGGCGGCGGCGTAGCCGGCCGGGGAGCCGTTGTAGTCGACCTCGGAGCCCTTGACGGTGCGGCCGGAGGTGTCGGTGAAGGTGTAGCCGGCGAGGTTGCCGGTGAGGCCGACCTTGATGAGGTCCTGGTAGTGCAGGAGGCGGGCCTTCTGCTGCTCGGGGGTGCCGTTGGCGGCCGACGCGTTGGGGTCGGTGTAGAGGCCGGAGGCGAAGCCCTGGACGCCGGGGTCCTCGTCGAAGGGGCCGCCGCCGCGGACGGCGTCGCGGGCCCGGTCGGAGAAGGTCGCGATCCCGGTGCCGGCCATGTTCTTCTGGGTGGCCTGGACGAAGCGGGCGTCGTCGGCGATCTCGCCGAAGTTCCAGCCCTCGCCGTAGAGGACGATCGCCTTGCCGTCGACGCCGTCCTTCTCGACGGTGAGCGCGTCCAGGGCGGCCCGGACGGCCAGCATGTTCTCCTTCGGGTGGTGGCCCATGAGGTCGAAGCGGAAGCCGTCGACCTTGTACTGCTTGGCCCAGGTGACGACCGAGTCGACGACGAGCTTGCCCATCATGGCGTTCTCGGGGGCGGTGTTGGCGCAGCAGGTGGAGGTGGCGACGGAGCCGTCGGCCTGGAGGCGCTGGTAGTAGCCGGGGACGATCTTGTCGAGGACGGACTTGTCGGACTGTCCGGCGGCGACGGTGTGGTTGTAGACGACGTCCATGACGGTGCGCAGGCCCTGCCCGTTGAGGGCCTGGACCATCTGCCGGAACTCGACGGTGCGGCGGGTGCCGTCCGGGTCGGTGGAGTAGGAGCCCTCGGGGACGGTGTAGTGCAGCGGGTCGTAGCCCCAGTTGTAGGCGTCCTTCGCGGCGGCCTCGGCCACGCACGCCTGCTGCTCCTCGGAGTCGGGGGCGTAGACCTTGAGGTCGCAGGCGGGTTCCCGCTGGTCGGACTTCTTCTCGGGGATGGTGCCGATGTCGAAGGCCGGGAGGAGGTGGACGTAGTTGGTGCCGGAGTCGGCGAGGGCCTTGAGGTGCTTCGAGCCCTTGCTGTTCCGGTCGGTGAAGGCGAGGTAGGTGCCCCTGTGGTCCGCCTTCGCGGTGGGGTCGGCGATCGAGAAGTCGCGGACGTGGAGTTCCTGGATCTGGGCGTCGCGCAGCGGCACGGCGGCCGGCTTCTTCAGGGTCTTCCAGCCGGCGGGGGCGAGCTTCGGGTCGGTGAGGTCGACGACGAGGCTGCGGGCGGAGTCGGCGGTGAGGGCGGTCGCGTACGGGTCGGTGACGCGGTTCTCGACGAGCTTGCCGACGCTGGGCGCCCAGACGGTGACGACGTACCGGTAGGGCTTGCCGTTCCAGCTCTTCGGGCCGGTGGCCCGCCAGACGCCGGAGGCGTCGTCGCGGCGCATGGGCACGGTCCGGCCGTCGATCTCCAGGGCGACGGTCCGCGCGGTCGGCGCCCACAGGGAGAGGGTGGGGCGGCCGTGGCGGAAGACCGGGCCGAGGTCGGCCTTGACGGCCTTCGCGGCGTACAGGTCGTCGAGGACGCCGGCGGTCTGGACGCCGGTGGCGGCGAGCAGGGCGCCGTTGGCGGCGCGCTGGGTGGCGACGAGCTGGCCGCGCAGGGAGGCGCGGACCCGGTCGGCGTCGCGCGGGTCGACGGTGAAGGCCGGATAGTCCTTGAGGTGCGGGAACTTCGCCTTCTGCGCGTCGGTGAGGCTGCCCGCGTTCAGCCGGAGCCACTGCCCCTCGCTGCTGAGGGTGCCGTCGGTGACGGTGATGCCGCCTTCGGGGGCGTAGACGAGCTGCTGGCTGGTGGAGTCGTTCGCCTTCACCTTCCAGACGACGGTGTTCCGGTCGATCCACTGGGCCTCGGCCTTGCCGAGGTCGAGGGCGGGCGCGCCGCCGGAGGCCGGCAGCAGGTGCTTGGGCTGTCCGGCGAGGAGCCAGACCTCGTGGCCGGTGCCGGCGAGGTCGAGGGACTGGTCGGTGGGCAGGTCCTTCTCGTCGCCCTTGTGGAGGATGTACGAGAGCGAGGTGGCGCCCTCGGCGAGCGGCACCTCGTAGACGGCGCCGTAGGCGTCGACGCGGGTGGGCATCAGGGGCTTGGACCAGTCGGTGGGCTGTGCGGCGCCGGTCCACAGGTGGAGGCCCCAGCCGTCGTAGTTCCCGTCCGGGCGCTGGTAGTGGATGACGGCCTTGGTCTTGTCCGGGGCGGTGGGCGCCGGGTTGGTGTCGGACTGGCCGTCCTGGCCCTGGGTGATCCATACCTCGGCGGTGCGGCCGAGGGCGATGGTGCGCTGCGGGCCGTCGGCGGCGCCGGCCTTCTCGACGGTGTACGCGACCGAGGAGGCGCCCTCGGGGACCTTCACCCAGGCGAAGGCGCCGTGGGCGTCGCGGCCGGTGAAGGCGGCTTCCTGGCCGGCGGCTTTGAGGGTCCAGCCGTCGTAGTTCCCGTCCTCGCGCCGGTAGTGGACGATCGCGTACGGGCGCTCGACGGCGACCGGCTTCTCGGGCGCCGGGGGCGCGCCGGCGGTGGTGGCGGCGGTGGCGCTCGCGGTGCGTCCGGCGGTGTCGACGACGACCGCCTTGTAGCGGATCGGGGTGCCGGCGGGCGCGGTGACGTGCTGGGTGACCTTGTACGGGGCGTGGTCGGCGGTGCCGAGGGTCTGCCAGCGTCCGTTGCCGACCTGGGCGGCGAAGACGACGCGGCTGAGGGCGTCGCCGGTGACGCCGGCGGTGAGCTCGACGGTGCCGGTGGCGCCGGCGGCCGGGGCGGTGAGGGTGACGGACGGCTTCGCGGTGACGGCCGGGAGCGGCGCGTCGGCCTTGAGGACCAGGGTGGAGAGGGCGGGGACGGTGACGGTGACCTTGCCGTCCTTGGCCGTGACGGCGCCCTGACCCCCGTACAGGGTGCGGAAGGCGGCCGAGTCGACGGGGACGTCGACGGTCTTCGGCTCGGTGGCGCTGTTGGCGGCGACCAGGTACTCGACGCGCTGCCGCGCGTCGGTGCGGGTGGCGGCGTAGACGGAGCCCTCGGTGAGGCGGGTGCGCTGGACGCCGTCGCGGAGGGCGGGGTGCGCCTTGGTGAGGCGGGACAGGGCGGCGATCGACCGGTAGACGGGGTGCGCGGTGTCGTACGCGTCGGTGGCGTGGGTGCGGTCGGTGCCGAGCTGGTCGTCGTCGAGGTAGTCGGCGACCCGGGAGGCGAAGAGGGTCTGGCGGGCGTCCTTGTCGCCGCCGGCGCCGGTGAAGCCCTGCTCGTCGCCGGAGTAGACGACCGGGTTGCCGCGGGAGAGGAACATCAGCTCGTTGGCGAGCGTGGCGCGGCGGAGGAGTTCGGCGTCGGAGGCGTGCGGGTTGTCCTGCTTGAGGAAGGTCCCGAAGCGGCCCATGTCGTGGTTGCCGAGGAAGGTGACCTGCTCGTAGGCGTTGGCCTTGTCGGTGGTGTAGCGGTAGTCGTCGCCGAAGACCCGGGCGAGGCGGTCGGCGCCGGCGCCCTGGGAGGCGAAGGCGCGGGCGGCGTCCTGGAAGGGGAAGTCGAGGGTGGCGTCGAGCCGGCCGCGGGTGACGTAGGGGCTGGTGACGGCGGTGTCGGCGGAGTAGACCTCGCCGAACATGAAGAAGTCCTCGCGGCCCCTCTTCTTGGCGTACGCGTCGAGGGCGGTGGCCCACTGGGTCCAGAAGTCCAGGTCGACGTGTTTGACGGTGTCGATGCGGAAGCCGTCGATGTCGAAGTCGCGGACCCACGTCTCGTAGATCCGCTTCATGCCCTCGACGACCTCGGGGCGTTCGGTCCACAGGTCGTCGAGGCCGACGAAGTCGCCGTACTCGGCGGACTCGCCCTGCCAGGTGGAGTCGCCGCGGTTGTGGTACATCGTGGGGTCGTTGAGCCAGGCAGGGACCTTGTCGCCGGCGCGCTCGACGGGGGTGTACGGGAAGGAGTCGGCGTCGACCTTCCCGATCGCGGTGCGGTCGTCGAAGGGGCGGCCGTCCTTGTCGAGGTACGGGTAGGCGCCCTTGGGGCGGTAGCCGTACTTCTTCTCGGCGTAGTCGACGGTGTCGGCGGTGTGGTTGGTGATGACGTCGAAGAAGACCTTCATGCCCTTGGCGTGGGCGGCGGCGATCAGCTTCTTCAGGTCGTCGTTGGTGCCGAAGTGCGGGTCGACCTGGGTGAAGTCGGTGATCCAGTAGCCGTGGTAGCCGGCCGAGGCGTCCTTGCCCTCGCCCTGCACGGGCCGGTTCTTGAAGATCGGCGCCATCCAGATGGCGGTGGTGCCGAGGCCCTTGATGTAGTCGAGGCGCTGGGTGAGGCCCTTGAGGTCGCCGCCCTGGTAGAAGCCCTTGTCGGTGGGGTCGAAGCCGGTGGCGGTGCGGCTGCCGGTGAGGCCGCCCTTGTCGTTGGCGGTGTCGCCGTTGGCGAAGCGGTCCGGGAGCACGAAGTAGAACTGCTCGCGGGTGAGGTCCTGGCGGGCCGGTTCGGCGGCGAGCGCCCGGTCGGACGGCGGGGCGGGCGGGCGGGGCGCGGCGGTCGCGGGCAGGGCCGGCGCGAGGGCGGCGACCAGGGCGGCGGCGAGTGCGACCGCCGTTCTCTTGCGGATCACGGGGGCTCCCTGACGGTACGGGAAGAGGGGGCCGCCCCGGTCGGGGCGGCCCTGCGGAGGGGGGAGGCTCAGCTGCGGAAGGTGTCGTTCAGGACGATCTGGCCGGAGGCGGGGACGGTCGCGGTGCGGTTGGCGCCGGACTCCCAGGTGACGTTGCCGGCGGCGTCCTTGCGGACGTACTTGTACGCGAAGGTGGTGCCGGCGGGCAGGTTCACGGCCAGCTTCCACACGGGGTAGGCGGCCGGGTCGAGCTTGGGGGCGGCGGCGGGGGCCCAGTTGCCGAGCTCGGGGCGGTCGCCGACGACGTGGATGTTCTGGCCCGGCACCGTGGTGGCGGTGACGTGGAAGGAGGCGCCGGTGGTGGTGGCGGGCGGCGGGGTGGTGCCGGAGCCGCAGTTCTTGGCCCCGGTGTGGAGGGCGAGGGCGGTGTTCGCGCCGAGGGTGGCGGTGAACTGTCCGGAGGCGTTGACCGTGACCGGGTTGTCCGACTGCACGTCGCAGTAGGTGCCGGCCGGGAGGGAGGTCTGGAAGGTGCGGGTGAGGGCGGAGGACTCGTGGTTGATCGCCACGTACGCCTTGGAGCCGCGGCCGAACGCGATCGCGTTGTTGCCGTTGTCCCACCAGTTCGAGACGGCCTCGCCGCGGGCGGTGTTGCGGAAGGCGACCATGGAGGAGATCTCGCGCCAGGCGTGCTGGCACTTCCAGCCGTCCGTGTAACAGGCGTTCACCCGGCCGCCGTTGGGCGGTCCCGCGTCCTTGTCGGTCCACTCGTAGCCGGAGTGGACGTCCGGGGAGCCGTAGGGCCAGGCGAGCATGAAGACGGAGGCGAGGGTGTAGTTCGCGCCGTCCTTGTAGGTCAGGGTGTCGCCCTGGCGCTCGGTGTCGTGGTTGTCGACGAAGACGCCGGACTGGCCCGACGGCATGTAGCCCCAGGACTCGCCGAAGTTCTTCAGGTAGGCGAGCTTCTCGTTCTGGAGGACCCGCTTGAGGTCGCGGGCGTAGCGGAACTCCTGGACGTCGCCGCTGCCGAGGTACTCGCTCGGGGAGACGGCCTCGCCGGCGCCGTGGATGGCCTCCAGCTTCCAGTAGGCGTTCGGGTTCGTCAGCTTGGCCTTGATGGCGGCGAGGTCGGCGGCCGGCATGTGCTTGGCGGCGTCGATGCGGAAGCCGTCGACGCCGAGCGACAGGAGGTCGTTGAGGTAGCCGGCTATCTTCCCGCGGACGTACTCCTCGCCGGTGTCGAGGTCGGGCAGGCCGACGAGTTCGCAGTTCTGGACGTTGCCCCGGTCCTGGTAGTTCGAGATGGTGGCGCGGCAGTCGTCCATGTCGGCGCCGGAGTAGAGGCCGGGGTAGTCGTACTTGGAGAACGCGGTCCCGGCGGTTCCCGTGCCGGAGCTGTTCGCCATGTGGTTGATGACGGAGTCGGCGACCACCTTGACGCCGGCGGCGTGGCAGGTGTCCACCATGTTCTTGAAGGCGGTGCGGTCCCCGAGCCGGCCGCCGATCTTGTAGCTGACGGGCTGGTACGAGGTCCACCACGGGGCGCCCTGGATGTGCTCCTGGGGCGGGGAGACCTGCACGTAGCCGTAGCCGGCGGGGCCGAGGCGGTCGGTGCACTCGCGGGCCACCGAGGCGAAGTTCCACTCGAACATCACGGCGGTGACGTCCTTGGTCCCCGGCGGCGCGGCCTGCGCCGGGGCGTTCACCGTGACGGCCGCAGCGGCTCCCGCCACGAGGGCGAGTGCAGCGGCCACGGTCCTTCTTGCCATGCTTCCTCCTGTACGACGTCCCTGTCGTGTGAGAGCTGTTCGCAAGAAGTTGCCGAAATTCTCAGCAACTGTTTTCAGCCGCGACCGTAGGGGCGTACAGGCGTGCGGTCAAGAGTTCCGGCACGCCCTCCGCAAGGGATTACGCAAGGAGTTGCGGCTCCGCGGACGGCGGCTGCGCGGTGGACCCGCGCACGACCAGCTCCGGCTGGAAGACGAACTCGGTGCGCTGCACCGGGCTGCCCTCGATCTCCTCCAGGAGCGCGCCGACGGCCGCCGTCGCCATCGCCTGCACGGGCTGGCGCACGGTGGTCAGTGGCGGGTCGGTGAAGGCGATCAGCGGGGAGTCGTCGAAGCCGACGACGGACACGTCCCGGGGCACGTCGAGGCCGCGGGCGCGGGCCGCCCGGACGACGCCGAGCGCCATCAGGTCGGAGCCGCAGACGATGCCGGTGCACCCCTCGTCCAGCAGGATCTCGGCGGCGGCGTGCCCGCCCTCGACGCCGAACAGGGTGGGCCGCACGAAGCGTTCGGCGTCCGCCCGCTCGACGCCCAGCATCTCGTACAGCTCGGCGGCGAAGCCCTCCGCCTTGCGGCGCGAGGGCACGTACCGGGTGGGTCCGGTGGCGAGGCCGATCCGTTCGTGCCCGAGCTCGGCCAGGTGCCGCACGGCCATCCGGGCGGCGGCCCGGTCGTCCGGGGAGACGAAGGTGGCGTCGATCCGCTCGTGGTAGCCGTTGATGAGGACGTACGGCACGCCCCGCTCGGTCAGCCGGGCGTACCGGGCCGGGTCGGCGGAGGCGTCCGCGTGCAGCCCGGACAGGAAGACGATGCCGGCCACCCCGCGCTCCACGAGCTGGTCGACCAGCTCGTCCTCGGTGGCGCCGCCGGGCATCTGGGTGCAGAGCACCGGCGTGTAGCCGTGCCCGGCCAGCACCTGTTCGACGACCTGGGCGAAGGCCGGGAAGATCGGGTTGGTCAGTTCGGGCACGACGAGCCCGACCAGTCCGGCGCTGCGGCGCCGGAGCCGTACCGGCCGTTCGTAGCCGAGCACGTCGAGCGCCGCGAGCACCTTGTGCCGGGTCGCGCCGGCCACCCCCGCCTTGCCGTTGAGGACGCGGCTGACGGTGGCCTCGCTGACGCCGGACTGGGCCGCGATGTCCGCGAGCCGCGGGGCGCCGTTGCCGGTGCCCCGCGGCGGGGGGATCGTCACACCGCCCACCAGACGGTGGTGTCGGCCGGCACCTCTGCGGCGTCGTCCACGATCCTGACGTCCTCGTTGGAGAGGAGATACCGGCCGGGCAGCGGGACGGAGATGGCCCGGCCGGTGGTGTTGGCGGTGCAGACGAAGCCGCCGCGGCGGAAGGAGAGCACACCCTCGGGTGCCTCCAGCCACTCGACGGCGTCGCCCGCACCGAGTTCGGGGCGCTCGCGGCGGACGGCGAGCGCGCTGCGGTACAGCTCCAGGGTGGAGCCGGGGTCGCCGGCCTGCGCCTCGACGCTCAGGGCGCCCCAGGTCGCGGGCTGCGGCAGCCAGGAGCCGCCGTCGCCGAAGCCGTACGAGGAGCCCTCGACGGTCCACGGGATCGGCACCCGGCAGCCGTCGCGGAAGCCGTCCTGGCCGGTGGCGCGGAAGAAGGACGGGTCCTGGCGGACCTCGTCGGGCAGGTCGGTGACGTCCGGCAGGCCCAGCTCCTCGCCCTGGTACACGTACGCGGAACCGGGCAGCGCCAGCATCAGCAGGGTCGCGGCGCGGGCCCGGCGCAGGCCGAGCTCGCGGTCGCCGGGGGTGCGCAGCTGGGTGCCGAGGCCCGCCGGGTTGGCGAAGCGGGTGGCGTGCCGGGTGACGTCGTGGTTGGAGAGCACCCAGGTGGTGGGGGCGCCGACCGGGCGCATCGCCTCCAGCGAGGCGTCGATGACGGTGCGCAGCTCGGCCGCGTCCCAGTGGGTGCCCAGGTACTGGAAGTTGAACGCCTGGTGCATCTCGTCGGGGCGCACGTAGTTCGCGGTGCGCTCGACGGTCGGGGTCCACGCCTCGGCGACGAGGATCCGCTCCCCGTCGTACTCGGCGAGGATCTGGCGCCAGGAGCGGTAGATCTCGTGGACGCCGTCCTGGTCGAAGAAGGGCATGACGTCGTTGCCGAGCAGCTTCAGCTGGTCGTGGGCGCCGATGTCGGGCAGGCCGGCGGCCTTGACCAGGCCGTGGGCGACGTCGACGCGGAAGCCGTCGACGCCCATGTCGAGCCAGAAGCGCAGGATGGAGCGGAACTCGTCGCGGACGGCGGGGTGTTCCCAGTTGAAGTCGGGCTGCTCGGGCGCGAAGAGGTGCAGGTACCACTCGCCGTCGGCGACCCGGGTCCAGGCGGGGCCGCCGAAGATGGACTCCCAGTCGTTGGGCGGCAGTTCGCCGTTCGCGCCCTTGCCGGGGCGGAAGTGGTAGCGGTCGCGGAGCGGGGAGCCGGGGCCCTCCCGGAGGGCGCGCTGGAACCACTCGTGCTGGTCGGAGGAGTGGTTGGGGACGAGGTCCACGATGATGCGCAGGCCCAGGTCGTGGGCCTCGCGGATCAGCGCGTCGGCGTCGAGCAGGGTGCCGAACATGGGGTCGATGGCCCGGTAGTCGGCGACGTCGTACCCGGCGTCGGCCTGCGGGGAGGCGTAGAACGGGGAGAGCCACACGGCGTCGACGCCGAGCTCCTTGAGGTACGGCAGCCGGCTGCGGATGCCCACCAGGTCGCCCATGCCGTCGCCGTTGCCGTCGGCGAAGCTGCGCGGGTAGACCTGGTAGATCACCGCTTCTCTCCACCAGCCCGTGTCGGTGCCGGTGGTCGGGGCGGCGGCGCGGGCGGCGAGGTGCTGGGTCATGTCTTCCCTGGGAGGTAAGGAGGGGCGTACGGGTTCGGCGCTCAGGGCCGTCAGCCCTTCACCGCGCCGGCGGACATGCCGGTGACGAGGTGGCGCTGGGCGAAGAGGAACACCAGGGCGGCGGGGATGGCGATGAGGACGGAGGCCGCCGTCATCGGGCCCCACTGGGCCCCGTACTGGTTGACGAACTTCTGCAGGCCGCCGGCGAGGGTCAGGTTCTCGTCGCCGACCATGAAGGCGGAGGCGTAGGCGACCTCGCCCCAGGCGGTGATGAAGGAGTAGAAGGCGGTGACGGCGATGCCCGGCTTGGCGAGCGGCAGGATCAGCCGCCAGAAGGTGCCGAAGGGGGTCAGGCCGTCGACGTACCCGGACTCGTCGATCTCGCGCGGGATGCCGTCGAAGAAGCCCTTCATCATCCAGGCGCAGAACGGGACGGCGATGGTCAGGTAGGTGATGACCAGGCCGGCCGCCTGGTTGAGCAGCCCGAGCGACGCCATGATGTTGTAGATCGGCACGATGAGGACGGCGACCGGGAACATCTGGGTGACGAGCAGGGTCCACATCAGGCCGCGCTTGCCGGGGAAGCGGAAGCGGCTGACCGCGTAGCCGGTGGTGGCGGAGATGAAGACGCCGATGAGCGTGGTGAGGCCGGCGACGAGGAGCGAGTTCCCGAACCAGGTGAGGAACGGGGTGTCCCGCAGCAGGTTCGTGTAGTTCTCGAACGTCGTCTCCTTGAAGAAGTCCGTGGTGGTCGCGTACTTCGCGGGCTTGAGCGAGGTCAGCAGGACCCACAGCACCGGGAAGACGGCGACGACGGAGGCGACGATCAGGGTGAGGTGCAGCGCCACCGAGGCGAGCGGCGAACGGCGGCCCCGGACCGGGGTGTTCATGGCCTGGGGGGCGGCGCGGCGGGCCGTGGGGGTCGTGGTGGTCACCAGACTTCTCCCTGCTTGCGGAGGACGCGCTGGTAGATCGCGGCGAAGATCATCAGGAGCACCAGGATGAGGACGCCCCACGTGGACGACTGGGCGAAGTCGCGCGGGCTGATCTCGAAGGAGAACTTGTACGCCTGGGTGACGAGGATCTGGGTGGCCTCGCCGGGTCCGCCCCGGGTGAGCAGGAAGATCACCGGGAACATGTTGAAGGTCCAGATGGTGGAGAGCAGCAGGACCGTGGTGGAGACGGAGCGCAGGCCGGGCATGGTGATGTTCCGGAAGCGCTGCCAGGCGTTCGCGCCGTCCATCTCGGCGGCCTCGTACAGCTCGCCGGGGATGGACTGGAGGCCGCCGAGGAGGGCGACCATCATGAAGGGGACGCCGAGCCAGACGTTGACGGCGATGACGGCGAACTTGGCCATCAGCGGGTCGTTGAGCCACGGGACGGCGTCGAGGCCGACGCCGGAGAGGATCTGGTTGAGCAGGCCGCGGCGCTCGTCGTAGAGGAAGCGCCAGGCGAAGACCGAGACGAAGCCGGGGACCGCCCAGGGCAGGATGAGCATCATCCGGTAGACGGAGCGGCCGGCGATCTTGCGGTTGAGGATGTTGGCGAGGGCCAGCCCGAGTGCGAAGGTCAGCGCCACGCAGGACACGGTCCAGACGATCGTCCAGCCGAGGGTGGCGAGGAACTGGCTGCCCGTGATCGCGTCGGTGTAGTTGTCCAGGCCGACGAACTCGTAGGTGGCCGGGATCTCGTTGACGCCGATGGTCCGCGCGACGTTGCGCTCGTTGGCGTCGGTGAACGACAGGTAGATGCCGCGGACCAGCGGATAGCCGATGATCACGCCGATCACGATCACCACCGGGGCGACCATGGCCCAGGCGTACCAGTGGGTGGCGAGGGAGCGCTTCGCCGCCCGTCGGGGGGAACCAGTTCCGCGGCTCCGGCCGCGGGCGACGTGGTCGCCCGCGGCCTTCGCCACCGACTGGCTGGGGGTGTCCACAGCCATCAGCCGGCCTGCCTTCCTTCTTACTTCCAGTCCTTCAGGAGCTTGCGGTAGGCGTCGCCGACGGCCTTGGCGCCGGCCTCCGGCGTGGTCTGGCCGGTGAGGACCTTGGTGTACTCGACCTTGACCGGCTCGAAGAGGCTGCCGCCCTCGGGGATCCAGGGGCGCTCGACGGCCTTCTCGACGACCGGCTTGAAGAACGCGATCATCTCGTTGCCGGCGACCTCCTTCTGGAGGTAGGAGGACTGGCGGGTCGGGAGGAGGCTGAGCTCCTCGGCGACCTTGGCCTGGCTCTCGGCCGAGGTCATGTACTCGGCGAAGGCGTAGGAGGCGTCCAGGTTCTTGGAGCCGGCGTAGACGGCGAGGTTGTGGCCGCCCTGCGGGGCGCCCTGGCCGGCGGAGCCCGCCGGGACGGGAGCGATGCCGAGGTTCGTCTTGTCGGCGAACTCCTTGCCGGCGTAGGTGTCGGCCACGGCCCACGGGCCGTTGATCATCATGGCGACCTTGCCGTCCTTGAAGGCGGCCTGCATGTTGTCCCAGCCGTTGGTCGCGTCGGTGATCGCGGCCTTCGAGTCGACCAGGTCCTTGACCGTCTTGAACGCCTTGACGCCGGCCGGGTCGTCGAAGGTGACCTTCTTGTTCTCGGCGTCGACGAGGTCGCCGCCCTCGCCGTACAGGAAGGAGAGGAACCAGTACGGGTCGTCGCCGCGGAGGTACAGGCCGGTCTTGCCGGTCTTCTCCTTGATGGCGGCGGCGGCGGTCTTCAGCTCGGCGATGGTCTTGGGGACCTCGACGCCGGCGTCCTTGAGGATCTTCTTGTTGTAGAAGATGCCCATGGAGTCGATGACCTGCGGGACGGCGTAGGTCTTGCCGTTGTACTTGGTGGAGGCGGCGGCCTGCGCCAGGAAGTCGTCCTGGTCCTTCAGGGCGGCGGTGCCGTCCAGCGGGGCGAGGTAGCCGAGGTCGGCGAACTCGGGGGTCCAGGCGACCTCGGAGCGGATCACGTCGGGGGCGCCGGAGCCGGACTGCGCGGCGTTCTTGAACTTGTTCTGCGCCTCGCCGAAGGGCACGTTGACGTACTTGACCGTGACCTTGGGGTGCTTCTTGGTGAAGTCCTCGGCGAGCTTCTTGAAGACCTTGTCCTCGGAGCCGACCGTGGAGGTGTCCCACCAGGTCACGGTGCCGGAGAGCTCGCCCGAGCTCTTCGAGCCGCTGGAACCGCTGTCGCTGCCGCCGCACGCCGCCAGGGTGACGCCCAGGGCCGCGACCAGCGCGGTGGCCGCTATGCCACGCCGCATGTGAACTCCTTCAACGTGATCCCGGGGGGGACGAGGGGCTGACACCTTCCTCATTGCGACCGCTCCCTCGCGGCGCTCCGGGTTGCCAGGAACGTAACAGGGATGAAAACGCGCCGAAAGACCTTGCGTGAGATTTCTGCAAGAACCGGGGATCGTTACATCCGCGTGTCCCGAAGGTTGCCGACGAGCTGCTTGACAGCGGCCCGGAGGGGCCCCTTCCGCCCCTTCGTCCGCTATCTCCCCCCGTACGCGCGACCGGATCCCGTACGGAACGACTGCTTCCGCCTCCCTCGCCCCACCGCCCCCACCGCCAGACCTGCAAGACCTTGCGGCCGCCTTGCGGTCGCCTTGCGGCAGGTCACCCGCCCGGCGACCACCGCCCCACTGGTGGGCAATACGCGCGGTGACCGGTACAGTCCACTGTCATGACCGCGCGGCTCGCCGACATCGCAGCCCAGGCGGGGGTCAGTGAAGCCACAGTCAGCCGCGTGCTCAACGGCAAGCCCGGTGTGGCCACGGCCACCCGTGAATCCGTCCTCGCCGCCCTCGACGTGCTCGGCTACGAGCGCCCGGTACGGCTGCGCCAGCGCAGCGCCGGCCTGGTCGGGCTGATCACCCCCGAACTGGACAACCCCATCTTCCCGGCGCTCGCGCAGGTCATCGGGCAGGCCCTGACCCGCCAGGGCTACACCCCGGTGCTCGCCACCCAGACCCCCGGCGGGTCCACCGAGGACGAGCTCACCGACATGCTGGTGGAGCGCGGGGTCTCCGGCATCATCTTCGTCTCCGGCCTGCACGCCGACACCACGGCCGACACCGGCCGCTACGACCAGCTGCGCGGCAAGGGCGTCCCGTTCGTCCTCATCAACGGCTTCTCGCCCAAGGTGCAGGCGCCCTTCGTCTCCCCCGACGACCGCGCCGCCATGCAGCTGGCCGTCACCCACCTCGCCGCCCTCGGCCACACCCGGATCGGGCTCGCCGTCGGACCGAAGCGGTTCGTGCCGGTGCTCCGCAAGATCGAGGGCTTCCAGAGGGGGATGCGGGAGCGGCTCGGGCTCGCCCCGGAGGAGTCCGAGGAGCTGATCCAGCACTCCCTCTACACCCTGGAGGGCGGCCAGGCGGCGGCCTCGGCGCTGATCTCGCGGGGCTGCACGGCGGTGGTCTGCGCCTCCGACATGATGGCGCTCGGCGCGATCCGGGCCGCCCGGCAGCAGGGGCTGAACGTGCCCCGGGACGTCTCCGTCGTCGGCTTCGACGACTCGCCCCTCATAGCCTTCACCGATCCGCCGCTCACCACCATCCGGCAGCCCGTGCAGGCGATGGGGCAGGCCGCGGTCCGCGCGCTCCTGGAGGAGGTCGGCGGCACCCCGGCCCCGCACTCGGAGTTCGTCTTCATGCCGGAGCTGGTGGTCCGCGGTTCCACCGCGTCGGCGCCCGCTCCGGCCGCCCGGGAGTAGTACCGGGGCACGTCGTCCTTGAGACGGAGAGGGTGCGCCGTACACCCGACCGGAGGATGATCGGTCGGGGGGCGTGGATCTGGCACACTCTCTGCCTATGGGTGAAACGACCGTGAAGAGTTTGGACGACCGGACGACCCCGTCGTCACCCATCGTGGCCGACGGCCGGTGGGCGTGGCTGCGTGCGCGCAGCCCCCGGCGCCCCCGCATCTGGTTCGAACTGCTGCTGATCGCGGTCAGTTACTGGGTGTACTCGCTGATCCGCAACGCGGTACCGGAGCAGAAGGCCGAGGCGCTGCGGAACGCGGACTGGATCTGGCGCACCGAGGAGTCCCTCGGCCTCGCCTTCGAGCACGCCGTCAACCACGCCGTGAACTCGGTGACGTGGCTCATCGTGGGGATGAACTACTACTACGCGACGCTGCACTTCATCGTCACCATCGGTGTGCTCGTGTGGCTGTACCGGTGGCAGCCGGGCCGTTACGCCGCGTTCCGCACGGTCCTCTTCGCGACCACGGCGGTCGCCCTGGTCGGCTACTACCTGTACCCGCTGGCGCCGCCGCGGCTGATGGAGAGCAAGGACTTCATCGACACCGTGCTGGTGCACCAGACCTGGGGCTCGATGGCCTCCGGCGACCTCAAGCACATGTCGAACCAGTACGCGGCGATGCCGTCGATGCACATCGGCTGGTCGCTCTGGTGCGGGCTGACGATCTTCTTCCTCGCGAAGGCGCCGTGGGCGCGGATCCTCGGGCTGCTGTACCCGGCGGCGACCCTCGTGGTGATCGTCGCGACCGCCAACCACTTCTGGCTGGACGCCGTCGGCGGCATGATCTGCCTGGGCTTCGGCTTCGTGGTCTCCTACTGCTGGTACGGCACCTGGCCGCACCGCCTCTCCCGGCAGGTGGAGCCGCCGGTCCTCGCCGAACCGGCGGCGTCCGCCCCGGCGGGGACGGACGCCCGGGGAACCGGTCCGGCGTCCGCGCCCGCCGAGCACGAGGAGCCGGTCAGCTCCGGAAGGTGATCCTGCCGCCGCTGACCGTGCACAGCACCGGGGCCTCCGCCGTCTCGTCGGCGGGGGCCTCCGTCGGATCCAGGCCCAGGACGGTCAGGTCGGCGCGCAGCCCGGGGGCGATCCGCCCGGTCAGTGCCTCCTCCCCCGCCGCGTGGGCGGCGTGGGTCGTCATGCCCTCCAGCGCCATCGCGCCGGTCAGCCCGTGCCGGGCGGACGCGGCGCCGCGCGGGGCGCGGGCGGTGGCGAGGACCTGCCGGGCGTCGTAGTGGGCGATCGGCCAGTCCGAGCCGAGCGCGAGGCGGGCGCCCGCGTCCCGCAGGTCGCGGCAGCGCCAGGCCCGGCCGGCCCGCTCGTCGCCGAGCCGCCGGGACCACTCGTCGGTGCGGTCGGCGCGGGTGTACGCGGTGTGCGGGGGCTGCATGGAGGCGGTGACGCCGAGGGCGGCGAACCGGCCGAGCTGGTCGTCGGGGACGGTCTCGATGTGCTCGATCCGGTGCCGGGGGCCGCCCGCGCCGAGGGTCTCGACGGTGTCCAGGACGTGGCGGACGGCCGCGTCGCCGATGGCGTGGGTGGCGGTGCCGACGCCGGCCCGGTGCAGGGTGCGGACGGCGGCGGAGTACGCCTCGGGGTCGGGCCAGAAGGCGTCGGTGCCCTGGCCGTGGCAGTCGGCGTGCTCCAGCCAGGCGGTGCCGCCCTCGACGGTGCCGTCCATGAAGAACTTCACGCCGCCGACCCGCCAGTTCCGGCCGGCCCGCCGCTGGAGCCGGACGAGGCCGGCCAGGTCCTCGTCGGTGGCGCCGGGCATGCACCAGGGCGCGAGCCGGAGCCGTACCGGCAGCTCGCCGTCCTCCTCGATCGCGGCCAGCAGACCGGGGACGTCGGGGCCGCCGAGGTCCATCACGTGGGCGGCGGTGAGGCCGGTGGCGGCCATGGCGGACAGCAGGGCGACGAGCCGGTCGCGGCGCTCGGCGTAGGGGGTGGCGGGCAGGACCGGGGTCATCAGGTCCATGGCGGCGTGCTCGTTGAGGTGGCCGGTGGGCCGGCCGTCGGCGTCGCAGACGATCTCGGAGCGCTGGGCGAAGGCGCGGGGGCCGTCGATGCCGGCGGCCCGCAGGGCGGTCGCGCTCGCGAGCGCGGAGTGGCCGTCGTAGAGGCGGAGGAAGGCGGGGGCGCCGGCCAGGGCGTCCTCGATCAGGGCGTGGTGGATCGGGCGCCCGCCGAAGACGTTGTGGTCGAGGCCGAAGCCGAGGACCCAGCCGTCGCGGCGCTCGGCGGTCCGCAGCGCGGCGCGGAGCCCGTCGAGGTCGGTGACGGACGAGAGGTCGGTGCCGGCGGCCATCTCCAGGCCCCAGACGGGGTGGCTGTGGGCGTCGGTGAGGCCGGGGACGAGGGTGGCGCCGGCCAGGTCCAGGGTCTCGGTGCCGGGTCCGGTCCAGTCGCGGGCGTCGGCGGTGGAGCCGACGGCGGCGATCAGTCCGCCGCGGACGGCGACAGCGGTGTGGCCGGTGCGTCCGGGGTCGAGGACGCGGGCGTTGACGAGGACGAGGTCGGCGGACATGCGGGGGTCTCTCCCTGGGGGGTCGGTTCGGCGGCGAAGCGGGCGTACACCTCGGGCCTGGTGCGGCGGAGCCGGCGGGCGAGCAGCAGGCCGAGGGCGAAGACGGCGGGGACGAGGGCGACGAGGACGGTGTTGACGGTGGTGGAGGCCGCCGTGAACAGCTCGATGTTGGCGGTGACGAGGACGATCGCGGCGGCGAGCAGGACGAAGGCGGCGACCGGGGCGACCAGGGTGCGCCAGACGCCCTCGTCGTGCGGGGTCCTGCGGAAGAAGCAGGGCACGGCGAGCGCGGCGAGCAGCTGGAGGAGCATCAGGCCGAGCATCCCGGGGGTGTTCACCCACAGCAGGAGCTGCTGGTACGGGTCGGCTCCGGCGGCCGCGAAGGCGAGGACGACGACGGCGCCGAGCGCGGTCTGCGCGGCTCCGGCGAGGTACGGGGAGCGGTGGCGGGGGTGGACGCGGCCGAGTGCCTTGGGGAGGACGCCCTCCTCGGCGAGGGCGAGGGTGTAGCGGTTGATGGCGTTGTGGAAGGCGAGCAGGGAGGCGAGGACGCTGGTGACGATGAGGACGTGCATCAGGTCGGCGGCCCAGGCGCCGACGTAGGTGGTGATGGCGGCGAAGAAGAGGCCGCCGGGGTCGTCGGCGGCGGCCCGGACGACCTCGTCCTCGCCGAACGCCTGGATGACGGTCCAGACGACGAAGGCGTAGAAGAGGCCGAGGAACGCGACGGCGGTGTAGGTGGCGCGGGGGACGGTGCGGTCGGGGTCGCGGGCCTCGCGGCGGTAGATGACGGTGGACTCGAAGCCGGTGAAGGCGGCGAACGCGCAGGCCAGGACGGCGGCGGTGCCACCGGTGAGGACGTGGGCGGGGGCGAGTCCGGCGACCGAGAGGCCGTCGGCGCCGCCGTCGAGGAGGACGCCGGCGGCGAGCAGGACGAGGATGCCGGTCTCGGCGACGAGGAGGACGCCGAGGACCTTGGCGCCGAAGTCGATGGACCGGTAGCCGCCGTACCAGATGAGCAGCAGGCCGGCGAGGGAGACCGGCAGCCAGGGGACGTCGAGGCCGAAGGCGGCGGCGGTGTCGGAGGTGGCGGAGCCGAGGAGGCCGTAGACGCCGATCTCCATGCCGTTGTAGCCGAGCATGGCGACGAGGGCGGCGGCGATGCCGAGGGGGACGCCGAGGCCGCGGGTGATGTACGCGTAGAAGGCGCCGCCGGAGCGGACGTGGCGGCTCATGGTGGTGAAGCCGACGGCGAAGACGGTGAGGGTGACGCCGGCGAGGAGGTAGCCGACTGGGGCGCCGATGCCGCCGAGCAGGATGGCGACGGGGGCGACGCCGGCCATGACGGTCAGCGGGGCGGCGGCGGAGACGACGAAGAACGTGATGTCGCTGGTGGTGAGGGTGCCGGTGCGGAGTCCCGGCGGCTGTTCGGGGGTGGTTCCGGGCATGCGGGAGGAAGCCCTTCCGTGGCAGGGGGGTTCCGCGGGGAGACGGAAACCTAAAGGCTTTCGGTTGCCGCAATGTAACCTCGCCTCGGACCGCGGGGGAAGACCCGGCGGGCAGACGAACGGGAAGTGACCTCCATGGGCCGGCCGCGCAGACCCCTCCTCGACCGGGAGCGGATCACCACCACGGCGCTCGCGGTCGTCGACGAGCTGGGCGACCTCAGCGTGCCGCAGATCGCCCGGCGGCTCGGCGTGCAGACCGCCTCCGTCTACCACCACGTGGACGGGCGGGACGGGATCATCGAGCTGCTGCGCGAACGGGTGGTCTCCGCCATCGACCCGCAGACGCTGGCCGGCGCCCCCTGGGACGCCGCCCTGACCGCCTGGGCCCGTTCCTACCGGGCCGCCTTCGCCGCCCACCCCCGGACGATCCCGCTGCTCATGGCCTCACCGGTGCGGGCGCCCGAGGTGCTCGACCACTACGAGCGGGCGGTGACGCTGCTCCTCGACGCGGGGTTCGCGCTGCCGGACGTCATGCCGGTGATCATCGGCCTGGAGAACCTGGTGCTCGGTTCGGCGCTGGACCTCGCCGCGCCGGAGGCGATGTGGGAGGTGGCCGACGAGACGGCCACCCCGCGGCTGGCCGCCGCCCTCGGCGCGGCCCCGGAGGGCCGCGCCGACCACGCCTTCGAACTCGCCCTCGCGGGCTATCTGGCGCACGCGCGGAACCTGCTGACGGACCATCAGGCGGACGGGTAGGTGGCGGCCGGCTCCGGCGCGGCGGCGTCCGCGGCGCCCGCGACCCCGGCGGTCACGCGCCGGCGGCGGGCCGGGAGGCCGAGGGTCGGGTGGGCGACGCCCCAGGCGGCGCCCTTGCAGACGAACTCCTTGTAGCGGGCGGCGAGACGGCCGGTGAGGGCCGTGTCCTTGGCCCGGTCGTCCGCGGTGACGAGCTGGATCAGCCCCTCCTTGCGGCCCAGCGAGACGCACTGCTGGGCGTAACGGATGGGAACCCGGGGCACCTTGACGCCGGCGAGCCGGGCGGCGAGGGCGTCGGCGGCCTGCCAGGCCATCGGCACGCCCGAGGCGCAAGACATCCGCAGCGGCTTGTCGCCGGGACCGAGGGCCAGGGCCGCGTCACCGACCGCGTAGACGTCGGGGTGGGAGACCGAGCGCATGGTGGCGTCGACGACGATCCGCCCGTCGGCGGCCAGCTCCAGGCCGCTGCCGGCGGCGATCGGGTGGACGGCGAAGCCGGTGGTCCAGACGGTGACGTCGGCCGGGACGACGGTGCCGTCGGCGGTGGTCAGCCGGTCCGCGGCCACGGCGGCGACCGACCCGTGCTCGTGGACGGTGATGCCGAGCCCGGCGACGACCTTCCGCAGGTGGGCGCGGCCCTTCGCGGAGAGCCAGTCGCCGAGGTCGCCGCGGGCGACCAGGGACACCCGGAGGTCGGGGCGGCTCTCGGCGATCTCGGTGGCGGCCTCCAGGCCGGTCAGGCCGCCGCCGACCACCGCCACCGTCCCGCCGGCCTCCAGCGCGGCCAGCCGGGCCCGGAGGCGCAGGGCGCCGGGGCGGCTCGCCACCTCGTGGGCGTGGTCGGCGACGCCGGGCACTCCCCCGTCGTCCCAGCCGCTGCCGAGCGCGTAGACCAGGGAGTCGTACGCCAGCTCCCGGCGTCCGGCGGCGGTCTCCAGGGTGACCGCCTTGCGGTCGGCGTCGACGGCGGCGACCCGGGCGAGCTCCAGCTCGACGCCGGTGCCGGCGAACATCTCGGCGAAGGGGCGGGGGGTGAGGTCCTGGCCGGCCGCGAGCTGGTGCAGCCGGACGCGCTCGACGAAGTCGGGCTCGGGGTTGACGAGGGTGATGCGCACGTCCGCGCGGTGCAGCCGGCGGGCGAGGCGGCCGGCGGCGACGGCCCCGGTGTAGCCGGCGCCGAGGACGACGATGCGGTGCTGCTGCATGACTGGCTCCTGTCCGGTCGGGCCGCGCCCTCCGGCGCGGTCTCGCCCCTTGAACCGGACAGCCCCGCGATCCCTGACAGCATCCCCGTGTGACCTGCGTCACACGGAAAGGAAAGGTGTCAGAGCGTGTACAGCGGGGCCCCGTGCTCCCCGGCGGCCCAGCGCTCGGTGGCCCGGTGCAGCTTGTCCGGGTTCACCTGGCTGCGGACGGCGACGATGCCGTCCGGGGTGACCTCCAGGCAGGAGATCCCGACGACCCGTCCCTCCACGACCACGATGACCGCCGGCTCGCCGTTCGCGGTCCCCGCGTACAGGTCGGGGACGCCGCCGACCAGGGCCCGCTTGGCCGGGGTCGGCTTGAACAGGCCGCGCAGGAACGCCGCGACCGCCTTCGCGCCCACGAAGCCGCTCGCCCGGGCGGGGACCTTGCCGCCGCCGTCGCCGGCCGCGACGGCGTCGTGGGTGAGCAGCCGGATGAGCGGTTCGGTACGGCCGCTGGCGGCGGCGGCCAGGAACTCCTCCACGACCTTCCGGGCGGCGGCCTCGTCGATCTCGGCGCGGGCCCGGCCGGCGGCGACGTGCTTGCGGGCGCGGTGCAGGATCTGCTGGCTGGCGGCCTCGCCGATGTCGAGGATCTCGGCGATCTCCTTGTGCGGGTAGCCGAACGCCTCGCGCAGCACGTACACCGCCCGCTCGGCCGGCGTCAGCCGCTCCAGCAGCACGAGGACCGCGTACGAGACGGACTCGCGCTGCTCGGCGGTGTCGGCCGGGCCGAGCATCGGGTCGCCGGCCAGCAGCGGTTCGGGGAGCCACTGCCCGACGTAGGTCTCGCGGCGGGCGCGGGCCGAGCCGAGCTGGTTGAGGCAGTAGTGGGTGAGGACCTTGGTGAGCCACGCCTCGGGCACCTCGACGCGCCCGGTGTCGGCGGCCTGCCAGCGCAGGTAGGTCTCCTGCACGGCGTCCTCGGCCTCCGCCGACGAGCCGAGCATCCGGTAGGCGATGGCCTCCAGGCGGGGCCGCGCCTTCTCGAACCGGTCCACGTCACTCATGAGCAGGGCCATGCCACGAGCCTAGCGGGCGCGGCCGGGGCGGGGCGCCCCGGCCGGCCGCAACACTCAGGCGCCGTAGAAGAGTTCGTCGACGACCGCGCGGGCCCGCCGGGTGACCCGGCGGTAGTCGTCGACCATCTCGCCGGCGTGGCCGGGGCCGTACCCCAGATAGCGGCCGACGGCGGCGAGTTCGCGCGGCTCGGTGGGGAAGGTGTCGCCGGGCCGGCCGCGGACCAGCATGACCGCGTTGCGCACCTGGGTGGCGAGCACCCACGCCTCGTCGAGGGTCTGCGTCTCCTCCGCCCCGATCAGCCCGGCGGCGTGCGCGGCGGCGAGCGCGGCCCGGGTGCGGGTGGTGCGCAGGGCCGGTTCGGCGTGGCCGTGCCGCATCTGGAGCAGCTGCACGGTCCATTCGACGTCGCTGAGGCCACCGCGGCCGAGCTTGGCGTGCAGGGTGGGGTCGGCGCCGCGCGGCAGCCGCTCGGACTCCATCCGGGCCTTGAGGCGGCGGATCTCGCGGACCGCGTCCTCGCCGAGTCCGCCCGCCGGGTAGCGGAGCGGGTCGACCAGCTCGGTGAACCGCCGCCCGAGGTCGGCGTCGCCGGCCATGGGGGCGGCGCGGAGCAGGGCCTGCGCCTCCCACACCAGCGACCAGCGGCGGTAGTACGCCGCGTAGGAGGCGAGGGTGCGGACCATGGGGCCGCTCCGGCCCTCCGGGCGCAGGTCGGCGTCGATCAGCAGCGGCGGGTCGGTGGTGGGCAGCTGGAGGAGCCGGCGCATCTCGGCGACGACCCGGTTGGCGGCCCGGGCGGCCTCCTGGTCGTCGACGCCCTCGCGCGGTTCGTGCACGAACAGGACGTCGGCGTCGGAGCCGTAGCCGAGCTCGTGGCCGCCGAAGCGGCCCATGCCGATGACCGCGAAGCGGGTGGGGAGTTCGTCGCCCCACTCGGCGCGGACGGCGGCCCGCAGGGCGCCGGCGATCGTGGCGGCGTTGAGGTCGGTGACCGCCTCGCCGACCCGGTCGACCAGGGCGCCCGGGTCGGTGGTGCGGGGGCTGTCCTCGGTGCCGTACGCGTCGATGAGGTCGGCGGCGGCGGTACGGAACAGCTCGCGGCGGCGCACCCCGCGCGCGGCGGCGACGGCCTGCTCGGCGTCGTCCGCGCGGCCCACGGCGGCCAGCACCTCCTGCTCCAGGTGGTCCCGGCCGCGCGGCTTCAGCCCCTCCGGGTCGCCGAGTATGGCGACCGCCTCGGGGGCGCGGAGCAGCAGGTCGGGGGCGAGCCGGCCGGCCGACAGGACCCGGGCGAGGTTCTCGGCGGCGGCGCCCTCGTCGCGCAGCAGCCGCAGGTACCAGGGGGTCTTGCCGAGGGCGTCGGACACCTTGCGGAAGCCGAGCAGTCCGGCGTCCGGGTCGGCGGAGTCGGCGAACCAGCCCAGCAGCACCGGCAGCAGGGTCCGCTGGATCGCCGCCTTGCGGCTGACGCCGGAGGCCAGCGCCTCCAGGTGGCGCAGGGCGGCGACGGGGTCGGCGTACCCGAGGGCTTCCAGGCGCTGGCCGGCCGCCTTGGGGCTGAGCCGGGTCTCGCCGGGGGCGAGCTGGGCGACGGCGTCGAGCAGCGGCCGGTAGAAGATCTTCTCGTGCAGCCGGCGGACGACGGAGGCGTGCCGGCGCCACTCCTTGGTCAGCGCGGCGACCGGGTCGGTGCGCAGGCCGAGCGAGCGGCCGAGGCGGCGCAGGTCCTCGTCGTCCTCGGGGACGAGGTGGGTGCGGCGCAGCCGGTACAGCTGGATGCGGTGCTCCATCGCGCGCAGGAAGCGGTACGCCTCGTCGAGCTGGGCCGCGTCGGCGCGGCCGACGTAGCCGCCGGCGGCGAGGGCGGCCAGCGCGTCCAGGGTGGAGCCGACGCGCAGGGTGGCGTCGCTGCGGCCGTGCACCAGCTGGAGGAGCTGGACGGCGAACTCGACGTCCCGGAGGCCGCCGGGGCCGAGCTTCAGCTCGCGGTCGACCCGGTCGACGGGGATGGTGGCGACGACCCGGCGGCGCATGGCCTGCACGTCGGTGACGAAGTTCTCGCGCTCGGCGGCCTGCCAGACCAGCGGGGAGACGGCGTCGAGGTACGCGGCGCCCAGCTCGGCGTCGCCGGCCACCGGCCGCGCCTTGAGGAGCGCCTGGAACTCCCAGGTCTTCGCCCAGCGCTGGTAGTAGGCGAGGTGGGAGGAGAGGGTGCGGACGAGCGGGCCGTTGCGGCCCTCGGGGCGGAGGTTGGCGTCGACCGGCCAGATGGTGCCCTCGACGGTGGTCTCGGAGCAGATCCGCATGAGGTGGGAGGCGAGCCGGGTGGCGGCCTGGAGGGCCTTCGCCTCGTCCACGTCCCGGTCGCCGGCCTCCTTGGCCGGCTCCCCGACGAAGATCACGTCGACGTCGGAGACGTAGTTCAGCTCGTGGCCGCCGCACTTGCCCATGGCGATCACGGCGAGCCGGCACAGGGCCGCGTCGTCGGGGGCGGCGGCCCGGGCGAGGCCGAGGGCGGCCCGCAGGGTGGCGGTGGCCAGGTCGGCCAGCTCGGCGGCGGTCTGGGCGACGTCGGTGGTGCCGCAGACGTCCCGGGCCGCTATCCCGAGGAGGCAGCGGCGGTAGGCGACCCGCAGCGACACCGGGTCGGTCGCCTCGGCCAGCCCGCGCTCGAACTCGGCGAGCCCGGGGTGCAGGTCGGCCGCCTCGTAGGTGACCAGGGTCTCCCAGTCCCTCGGGTGCCGGGCCAGGTGGTCGGCGAGCGCCTCGGAGGCGCCGAGGACCCCGAGCAGCCGGTCCCGGAACGGCTTGGCGGAGAGCAGCGTGGTGGTGAGGGTCGCCCGCCCGTCCTCCGGCTGCGCCTCGACCAGCCGGACCAGGCCGCGCAGGGCGAGGTCGGGGTCGGCGGTGGCGCCGAGCGCGTCGAGGAGGACCGGGTCGCCGCGGAGGGCGGCCAGCGCAGGCAGGTCGAGCAGCCGCTCGGCGCCGGACGGATCGGTGAACCCGTGCCGCAGCAGCCGTGAGAACGTACTGCTCCTGCGCCCCGGCACCGTCATCTCCGCCGCTCCCTCTCCGCCGCACGCCCGACGGATCGAGCCTATCGGGAGCGGGGGGAGCGGGCGTGCGGGACGGGGCCGGGGGCGGACGGCGGGTGGGGGTGCCGGGAGGGGGTGCCGGGTGGGGCCTGCACAGGTGGCCGGGTGGGGCCCGTGGGGGTGGCTGGGAGGGGGCCCGTGGGGGTGGCCGAAAACCTTGGTCACCTGCCCGGATCCGGCACGGATCACACGTGACGTCAGGCACATCGGGCCGTTTTCGGAACCCTTCGACCGCTCCGGCCCTGTACCCATGTGAGTCGTTCGTCCCGTCGCCGCCGCCGTCGCGAACTGCCCGTCGCTCCGCCGACGCGCCCCCGTCGCCCAGGTAGAAAGCCCGCTCCCGCCATGCCCGTCCGCCGTCACTCCCGCCTCATACGCCCCTTCCGTCACCGCCATTCCGTCATGGCCGCGGCGACCGTCGCCGTGCTGACCGGCGGCACCCTCGTGGGCGTGCTGGCGACGAGCTCCGGCGAGCAGGCGCCGGCCCACGCCGCCACCGCCCTGCCGGAGGTGTCCACCCAGGCGCCCGCCCCGGTACGGAAGCCCGCCGCCGACCCGGTGCGCGGCACCGCCCGGGAGGCCCGTACCGCCGCGCCGCTCTCCGTCGTCCAGTTCGTCTCGCACCCCGACGACGACCTGTACTTCATGAACCCGGACACCGCGCAGTCGCTGGCCGACCGCGCCCCGCTGACCACCGTGTACCTGACGGCCGGCGAGTCGAACGGCGTCAACGCACGCTCCGGGAAGGCCGCGGCGGTGACCGCGCCGGACAAGCCCGCGTTCGCCGAGGCCCGGCAGAACGGCATCCGGGCCGCGTACGCCGAGATGGCCACCGGCGACCGCACCAGCCCCTGGGAGCGGTCGGTGATCCCCACCGCCGGCGGCGGCGCGGCCGAGCTGGACACCCTGCGGGCCCGGCCCGAGGTGCGGCTGGTCTGGATGCAGCTGCGCGAGGCGGGCTCCACCTCCGCGGACCGTCCGGTGAGCCTGCGGGGCCTGTGGCACGGCCGGATCCCGGCGCTCGGGTCGCAGCTCTCCTCGGGGACGCCGGTCGCCGCCGACTTCGCGTACTCCAAGGAGCAGGTCGTCGCGACGCTGACGGGGCTGCTCGACCGCTTCCGGCCGACGTTCGTCCGCACCCTGGACCCGACGCCGGGCACCGACGCGCACACCGGCAAGCTGCGGGACCACCAGGACCACGCCTACGGGGCGCGGTTCGTGCAGGCGGCGCTGGCGCGGTACGCGGAGCGGCCCGGCCGTCCGCGGTTCGGCGTGCAGAGCTACATGGGCTACCCGAACACCGATCTGCCGCGCGCGCTGGACAGCCGGACCGCCGAGGAGAAGCTGCGCAGCCTGAAGACGTACGCGTGGCTGGACGGCGCGGACTGCGGCAGCCCGGCCGGGTGCGGCGACCTGAAGGCGTCGGGCCGGCCGAGCGGGCGCGGCTGGACGGGGACCGTGCGGTACGCGCGCGGCTCGTCGACCGGCTGGCTGCAGCCGGCCGCGGACGGCGGGCTGACGGCCTTCGGCGTCCAGGACGGGCGGCTCGCGGTCTGGCACCGGGCGCCGGGCGGCGCCTGGCGGGGGCCGCAGCTGCTGCCGGGCGGCGGTCTGGACGGCGGGGTCGCCTCGGTGCGGCTGCCGGACGGGCGGCTCGCGGTCTACGGCACCCGCACCTCCTTCACGGGCGCGGCCGGCTACCGGCGCGAGGTCGTGACGGTGGAGCAGCAGGCGCCGGGCGGCGCGTACGGCCCGTGGCGGTCGCTGGGCACGCCGGGGCTGCGGGACGAGGCCGACCGGACGCCGGACATCAGCGCGCCCGCGGTGACCGTGGACGGCACCGGGCGGGTCTCCCTGTTCCTGCGCGACGGCGACCACCGGCTCGCGGGGCGCGAGCGGACGGCCGGCGGCGCGTGGGGTCCGTGGCGGGCCCTGGGCGGCACGGACCTGCACGGCGACCCGGTGGCGGCGACCGACGCCCGGGGCCGTACCTACGTCTTCGCGGGCACCCCGCGGTCGGTCCTGATGTGGACCGGCGCGTCGGACGGCGGGCCGGTGGCCGGGCCGCTGCCGACCGGGCTGCCGCCGACGACGCTGGCGCTGAGCGCGGGCCCGGCGCCGACCGGCGACGGCATCCGGCTGTGGTCGCGGGTGCCGGCCACCGGCGAGCCGCGGGCGGCGGACTTCACGGGCACCGCCCGGCTGGCCCCGGTCGCCCCGCCGGCCGGCGGCATCGCGGGCTTCGGCCCGGTGAGCGCGGCGGACGGGCTGGTCGCGCTGCGGTCCCGGACCGGCCGGCTGGCGGTGGCGCCGCTGCCGGGCGGCGGCAGCTGGCGCCTGTCCGACTTCCCGCTGGCGGGCGCGCCGGCGGCGGGCCCGGGCGGGGTGGCCGCGATCGGCCAGGACGGCCGGCTGCACTGGACGGCCGGTTTCGCCCCGGACCCGCGGACCTGACCCGGCGGACCGGCCCGCGGGTCAGGCGTCCAGGAGGACCGGGAAGGACTCCAGGTCGTTCTGGGTCATCACCGGGAGGTTCCGCAGCTCCTCGTCGGGGACGGCGAGCCGGAGGCGCGGGAAGCGGGCGAAGAGCGCCGGGAGCGCGATGCCGGCCTCGACGCGGGAGAGCGCGGCGCCGGGGCAGATGTGCGGGCCGTGGCCGAAGGTCATGTGCCGGACCGGCGCCGGGCGGGTGACGTCGAAGGCGTCCGCGTCCGGGCCGTGCTGCTCGGGGTCGCGGCCGATGGCCCGGTACGAGATCACCACGCCGTCGCCCTTCGGGATCACCGCGTCGCCGACCTGGACGTCCTCGGTGGCGAAGCGCATCAGCAGGTGGGTGGTGGGGGTGTCGTACCGGAGGGTCTCCTCGATCACGGCGTCCCACGAGACCTCGCCGGCGAGGACCATGCGGAGCTGGTCGGGGTGGGCGAGGAGGGCGCGCACGGCGTTGAGGACGAGGCCGATGGTGGTCTCGTGGCCGGCGGCGACCATGGCCTTGAGGTTGCCGACGACCTCCTCCTCGGTGAGCGGTTCGCCGCCCTCCTCGGCGAGGATCAGCGCGGAGGTCAGGTCGTCGGTCGGCAGGGCGGTCTTGGCGCGGACCAGCTCCGTGTAGAAGACGTCGAGCTCGGCGAGGAGGGCGAGCCGCTCCTCCTGCGGGGTGAGCATCGAGAAGAACTTCTTGTACTGGCGGGTGAGCATCGCGTTCGCCTCGGGGTCGACGCCCATCAGCATGCCGACCACCCGCATCGGCAGCGGCTGCGCGAAGACGGTCTTGAGGTCGACGACGGCGCCGTCCCGGCCGGCCTCCTCCAGGGCGTCGAGGAGTTCCGCGGTGAACTTCTCGATGTCGGGGCGGATCGCCTCCAGGCGGCGCGGGGTGAGGGCCTGGGACGTCTTGGCGCGGAGCCGGCGGTGCTCGTCGCCGTCGACGGTGAACATGGAGCGGCCGGCGTCGATCATGCCGATGAGCGGCCAGGCGTGGGTGACGGTGCCGTTCGCCCAGAGGCTCCAGGCGTTCAGGTCCTTGACCAGCCGGGAGTCGACGAGGAGGCGCCGGGCGTCGGCGTGCCGGGTGACGGCCCAGGCGGGCACGCCGAGCAGGTCGATGCGGGCCAGCGGGCCCGCCTCGCGGATCCGGGCGGTCTCGCCGTCCAGGTCCCGGACCATGGGGTCGATGACGACGGGGGCACCGGCGGCGGCGTGCGGGCAGGTCACGAGGGGTCTCCTGTCGTGGGGACGGGGGTGAACCGGACGGGCAGGGCGGTGGTGCCGCGCAGGAAGGCGGACGGGCGGCGGACCAGTTCCTCCGCGGGGACGGCGAGTTCGAGGTCGGGCAGCCGGTCGAGCAGCACCTCGATGCCGGTCCTGGCGATGATCTCGGCGATCTCCTGGGCGGGGAACGGGCAGCGGTACTCGCCGTGGCTGAACGCGAGGTGGGCGCCGCTGCCGCCGCGCCGGGACGGGTCTCCGCCGGGCGCGCCCTGGCGGATCAGCGGGTCGGTGTTGGCGGCGCCGAGGCCGAGCAGCAGCAGGTCGCCGGCCTTGACCAGGCGGTCGCCGAGGCGGGTGTCGCGGACGGGCCAGCGGCCGGCCAGGATCTGCGTCGGGCCCTCCTCCCAGAGGACCTCGGTCATGGCGTCGGGGACGCTGCGGCGGCCGCGCGCCAGGGAGTCGGCGAACGCGTCCTCGGTGAGCATGAGGCGGACGGAGCTGCCGATCCAGTCGGCGGTGGTGAGGTGCCCGGCGGCCGTGACGGCCATCAGGTCGAGCATGTACTCCTCGTCGGTGAACTCCTCGTCGGCGTACGCCAGCATCCGGCTGGTCACGTCGTCGCCGGGCTCGGCGCGCTTGGCGGCGACCAGCCGGGCCATGTGCGCGCCGAACCTCTGGTGGGCGGCCTGCGCCTCCGGCCCGCCGTCGGCGAGGTCCTTCAGCACCCGGGCGATGTCGGCGCCCTCGTCGTCGGGGAAGCCGATGAGGCGGGCCAGGACGAGGACGGGGAAGGGTTCGCAGAAGGCGGCGACGAGGTCGGCGGTGCCGCGCCCGCAGAACGCGTCGATCAGCCGGTCGGCCAGCTGCTCGCAGTGGCCGCGGACGTCGAAGGGGTCGACGGCCTCCAGGGCCGGCACCACCATCCGGACGTGCCGGCGGTGTTCCTCGCCGGCGGTGAAGTAGATGGAGGGCACGGGGCTGCCGACCATGGGCAGCAGCGGCCAGTCGGCGGGGACGTGCGGCCACTGGTTCCACAGCGAGACGTCCCGGGGGAAGAGCTCGGGGTCGCTGGTGACCTGGTGGACCTCGCGGTAGCCGACGACCAGCCAGGCGGGGAGGCCGCCGGGGAGTTCCACCGGGACGACGGGGCCGTGGTCGCGGCGCATGGCCCGGTAGACGGCCTGCGGGTCGGTCTGGAAGCCGGGGCCGGAGAGCGGGACGGCGGCGGGGCAGCCGGACGGGGGTGCCGCCGGACCGGGTGCGGATCCGGCGGGGGAGGTGCGCGTCATCAGTCCCGTCTCTCCTGTGGCGTACCTGGCGTCGGCACGGCCGTCGCGGCCAACGCGTGGTCACTATAGGGAGGTTGTGTGACGTAGGAACGGTCGATGCCGATCTCTCTCGTTCTCCGAACGACACGATCAGGTCATTTGGGCGGAGGGAAGAGGAATTTCCGTCAGGTCGACGGGGTGTCGGCGCGATGCGCCGGCGGCCGGGTGCGGGACGGTGGTGGCATGAACTGGACCCTGGAAGTCGTCCCCGTCCCCGTCACCGACCTCGACCGGGCGAAGGAGTTCTACGCCGAGCGCTGCGGCTTCGCCGTCGACGTCGACGACGAGGTCGCCCCCGGCATGCGGATCATCCAGCTGACCCCGCCGGGCTCGCGCTGCTCCGTCGCCCTGCTCTCCGGCATGCCGCCGATGCCCGGCACGAAGAGAATGGCCCCCGGCAGCCTGCACGGCCTCCAGCTGTGCGTCACCGACATCGAGGCGGCCCGGGACGCGCTCGTCGAGACCGGCGTCGACGTCTCGCCCGTCCTGCACGTCGGCCCGAACGGCTGGGAGGAGGGCAAGGGCGAGACCTGGAACTCCTTCCTCTCCTTCGAGGACCCCGACGGCAACGGCTGGATCGTCCAGGAGGCCCCGTCCGAACTCACCGAACGCTGACGCCTGTCACGCCCCCGGCTCCCCCAGCTCCACCAGGAACCGCACGAGCCCACCACCCCCGTCCCCCTCCCCTGCACGCCGCATCCCGGCGCGCTCCATCACCCGGTGGGAGGGGACGTTGGCCGGATCGGCGTCGCCCCGCAGCACGGTCGCACCCGCGTCCCGGGCGATGCCGATCACCGCGGCGAGCGCCTCGGAGGCGTACCCCTTCCCCCGCTCCCCCGGCACGATCCCGTACCCCACGGTCACGCCCCCGTCCGCCCCCGGCGGCCCGTGGAACCCGATCCCGCCGACGACGAGCCCGTCCCGCAGCCGCACCTGGTACGTCCGGTAGACCCCCGGGTCCCCGTCCTCCGCGCACCGCCGCAGAAACGCGCCGACGGAGGCCAGGTCCCCCACCCCCGGATACCCGCCGGCCCACCGCTCCCCCGGCAACGGCGCCCGCGCGACCACCCGCTCCCCCTCGGCAACGGTCAGCGGACACAGCAACAGCCGCGCGGTGGCAACGGTCTCGATCTTCACCCGCCGCAGTCTGAACCCGGAAACCGAACGGCGGCAAGGGAATTCCCTTGCCGCCGCCACCTGTCGGATCGCCAGGACCTACAGCACCGGCAGGTTCTTCCGCAGCTCGAAGGCCGTGACCTCGGAGCGGTACTCCTCCCACTCCTGCTTCTTGTTGCGGAGGAAGAAGTCGAAGACGTGTTCGCCGAGGGTTTCGGCGACCAGTTCGCTGCGTTCCATGAGGGAGATCGCCTCGCCGAGGTTCTGCGGGAGGGGTTCGATGCCCATCGCGCGGCGTTCGGCGTCGGAGAGGGCCCAGACGTCGTCGTCGGCGCCGGCGGGGAGTTCGTAGCCCTCCTCGATGCCCTTGAGGCCGGCGGCGAGGAGGACCGCGTAGGTCAGGTACGGGTTGGCGCCGGAGTCGATGGAGCGGACCTCGACGCGGGACGAGCCGGTCTTGCCGGGCTTGTACATGGGGACGCGGATGAGGGCCGAGCGGTTGTTGTGGCCCCAGCAGATGTACGAGGGGGCCTCGCCGCCGGAGCCGGCCGTGCGGGAGGAGCCGCCCCAGATGCGCTTGTACGAGTTGACCCACTGGTTCGTGACGGCGGAGATCTCGCCCGCGTGCTTGAGGAGGCCCGCGATGAAGGAGCGGCCGACCTTGGACAGCTGGTACTCGGCGCCCGACTCGTAGAACGCGTTCCGGTCGCCCTCGAAGAGGGAGAGGTGGGTGTGCATGCCCGAGCCGGGGTACTCCGAGAACGGCTTCGGCATGAAGGTGGCCTGCACGCCCTGCTCCAGCGCCACCTGCTTCATGACCAGGCGGAAGGTCATGATGTTGTCGGCCGTGGAGAGGGCGTCCGCGTAGCGGAGGTCGATCTCCTGCTGGCCCGGGGCGCCCTCGTGGTGGGAGAACTCGACCGAGATGCCCATCGACTCCAGCATGGTGATGGCCTGGCGGCGGAAGTCCATGCCCACGTTCTGCGGGGTGTGGTCGAAGTAGCCGGAGTTGTCGGCGGGCGTCGGGCGCGAGCCGTCGAGCGGCTTGTCCTTCAGCAGGAAGAACTCGATCTCGGGGTGGGTGTAGAAGGTGAAGCCGAGGTCGGACGCCTTGGCGAGGGCCCGCTTGAGGACGAACCGCGGGTCGGCGAAGGACGGCGAGCCGTCCGGCATGAGGATGTCGCAGAACATCCGGGCCGTGCCGGGCGCCTCGGCCCGCCAGGGCAGGATCTGGAAGGTGCCCGGGTCCGGCTTGGCGATCATGTCGGACTCGTAGACCCGGGCGAAGCCCTCGATCGCCGAGCCGTCGAAGCCGATGCCCTCGTCGAACGCCTGCTCAAGCTCGGCGGGGGCGACGGCGACCGACTTCAGGAAGCCGAGCACGTCGGTGAACCACAGACGCACGAAGCGGATGTCGCGCTCTTCGAGCGTACGGAGCACAAATTCCTGCTGCTTGTCCATTTCCACACCCATCCTCGCTGGTCAGGCCGCCTGCTCCCACCGCCTCGGGTACATCGGGGGGCACCTGAGCATCCCACCACATGGTTTCGCGCACGTTGCACACCCATACTGCCCGCCCGGGTGTGACAGAGGTAACCGAGGACCTCGGGAAGTCGTACCCCGTTCGGCCCACGAAGCCCGCTCGCCCACTACGATCTGCGCCCATGGGAGCCCTGCGGCTCGAACGCCCGTACCGGCACGCGCGTCCCATGGCACTGGTGAGTGCCGTGGCGACGCTCCTCGCCGCGCTCTTCGTCTGTCTGGGGAGCGGTCCGGGCGGGCCCGACGCCCATCCGGGGCACGGCGGGGCCGCCGCCGCGTCCGCCCGGCCGGCCGTCGCCGCCTCCCCGGGCCCCGCGGCCACCCCCGTCCCCGGGCCGGGGCGGTCCGCATACGTCTGCCCGTACGACCGGGGCGACTGCTCCCTCTTCCCGTCGCTCTCCCCGGCGGTGCTCAGCGCCCCGCCCCTCGACCCGCCGCTGCACGCGGAGGACCGGCTGCCGCGCGTGGACGCGCTGGCCGGCGACGGTGCGGCGGGGGCGCCGGGGGTCCGGCCGCGCGCCCCGGACCTGCACGTCCTTCAGGTTCTCCGGACCTAGGCGGCCCGGCTTTCCGGCCGCCCCCAGCGCACGAACACCCCCCTCTTTTTCTTCTGTTTCCCAGAAGCTTTCCCAGAAGGACGACACCACCATGGCCGCCAACCGTTCCTCCAACGCCGACCGCCGTGCCCGAATAGAGGAGATGCGCCGGGCCGAGCAGGCCCGCGAGCGCCGCAACCGCTTCCTCACCATCGGCGTCTCCGCCGTCGTCGTGCTGAGCCTCGTCGGCTTCGGCACCTTCGTGCTGATGAAGAAGGCCGACGAGGAGGAGGCCAGGGAGGCCGCCGCCAAGGCGCCCATCGCCGGCGAGAAGTCCTGGGACGCGGCGAAGCTGGGCCGCAACCACGTCGAGACGGCGGTGAAGTACGACGCCAAGCCGCCGGTCGGCGGCGACCACCACCCGGTCTGGCTGAACTGCGACGGCGACGTCTACGACAAGGCCGTCCCCGAGGTGCACGCCGTGCACTCGCTGGAGCACGGCGCCGTCTGGGTGACGTACAACAAGAAGGCCGCCGAGGCCGACGTGAAGAAGCTGAAGGACAAGGTCTCCGACACCCCGTACACGCTGATGAGCCCGGTCGACGACCAGGCCGGCGCGATCATGCTCTCCGCGTGGGGCAAGCAGGTCACCGTGGACAGCGCGAGCGACCCGCGGGTCGACGCCTTCTTCACCAAGTACGTGCAGGGCCCGCAGACGCCCGAGCGGGGCGCCGCCTGCACCGGCGGCGTCGGCGCCGACGGCATGGGCGGCGCGGGGATGGGCCAGTGACCGGCCGCCGCACCCGGTACGCGGCGGTCACCGCGGTCGCCCTGTCGGTGCTGTTCGCCGCGGGCGCCGTCACGGTCGCCTCGGCCGAGCGCGAGGAGGGGCCCCGTACCCCGGACTCCGCCTCGGCGGACGCCGGCTTCGCCCGGGACATGGCGGTCCACCACCAGCAGGCCGTCGAGATGTCCTTCATCGTCCGCGACCGGACGCGGGACGAGTCGGTGCGCCGGCTCGCGTACGACATCGCCAACACCCAGGCCAACCAGCGCGGGATGATGCTCGGCTGGCTGGACCTGTGGGGCCTGCCCACGGTCGAGTCCGGTACCGCGCCGATGACCTGGATGGGCATGCCGGTCACCGGCGACGCCGCCTCCCGCGACGGCGCGCTGATGCCCGGCATGGCGACCCGCACGCAGCTGGAGGCGCTGCGGAAGGCGTCCGGCAAGGAGGCCGAGATCCTCTACCTGCGGCTGATGACCGCCCACCACAAGGGCGGTGTGCACATGGCGCAGGGCTGTGTGCAGAAGTGCTCGCCGGGCGTCGAGCGGAACCTCGCCCAGGGCATGGTCGACGCCCAGGAGTCGGAGATCGCGCTGATGGCGGACATGCTCCGCAAGCGCGGCGCGACCGCCTGAGCCCGGCCCCTGCGCGCCCCCGGCCCCCGTGACCCGCTGCGGTCGCGGGGGCCGTCGCGTGCCCGCAGAATGAGAGGCGCTCGGGGACTCGTACGCGCAACGAAGCCGACGAAAGGTACGCGGCCCATGACCACGGCGAAGGACATCATGCACCCGGGAGCCCGCTGGATCCCGGAACACGAGACGCTCGACCGCGCGGCGCAGCTGATGCGCGAACTGAACGTGGGGGCGCTCCCCGTCGCCGACGAGAACGAACGGCTCTGCGGCATCGTGACCGACCGCGACATCGTGGTCCGCTGTGTGGCGATGGGTCACGACCCGGCGAAGGTGACCTGCGGGTCGCTCGCCCAGGGCACCCCGCGCTGGATCGACGCGGGCGCCGACGTGGGCGCGGTGCTGGAGGAGATGCGGAGCCACCAGATCCGCCGGCTGCCGGTGATCGAGAACAAGCGTCTGGTGGGCATGATCAGCGAGGCCGATCTGGCCCAGCAGCTGTCGGACGAGCAGCTGAAGGCGTTCTGCGCGAGCGTCTACGCCGCGTCCTGACCCGTCTCCAGGACGACCCGGGCGACCGTGTCCGGGGCGTCCCGCATGACCAGATGGCCCGACGGCACGGCCGCCTCGTAGCGGGCGCCGAGCCGCCGGGCCAGTGCGCGCTGGCGGCGTTCCCAGCGGGCGGAGCCGTCGGGGGCGGCGAGGACGGTGACGGGGAGGCCGGGGGGCAGCGGGCGGGTGCGGCGGAGGGCGTCGAGTTCGGTGGCGACGGCGCCGTAGCGGGCGTTCTCGCGCAGGACGCCGCGCCAGACGCGTGAGCTGCGGTAGACGCGGCGGACCTCGGCGGGCGGGGCGGGGTCGGGGTGGACGGCGAGGCGCCGGAGGGCGGGGCCGAGGGCGGCGGGGAGGCCGAGGGCGGTGAGGGCGGTCCCGGCGGGGACGGTCCAGCCGAGGCGGCCGGGGCGGGGGTGCTCCTCGACGGACGAGTCGACGAGGACGAGGGCGGCGGTGCGGCCGGGGTGGAGGCGGGCGAAGCCCTCGGCGTGGAACCCGGCGATCGAGTGGCCGACGACGGTGACGGGCCCGGGGAGCCGCAGCGCGTCGAGGACGGCGGCGATGCGGGCGGCCTCGCCGGCCAGGGTGGGGGGTGCGGTGCCGGCCTGGGAGAGGCCGTGGCCGGGGCGGTCGAAGCGGACGACGGTGCGGTGGGGGGCGAGCAGCGGGACGACCGGGTCCCAGTCGAACCAGCCGAGCCCGAGCCCGGCGGAGAGCACACAGACCGGCCCGTGCCCGTCGACGGCGACGTGATGGACGAGGCCGCCGATCCGTACGAGGGTCATGGGCGGGTTCCTTCCCGGGCGGGGCCGCCGATCCGTACGAGGGTCATGCGCGGGTCCTTTCCCGGGCGACCGAGGCGGCGAGGACGGCGGTCCAGACGGCGACGATCAGCACCTGGAGGCGCTGGGCGATGCCGAGGGCCCAGCCGTCGTGGCCGGACTCGAAGGCGGTGAGGGCGGCGAGCGTCCAGGCGGTGGCGGCGAGTTCGAGGGCGACGAGGACGGGTCCGGTGCGGGCCAGCAGGGGCAGGAGGCCGTACCGGCGGGCGGCGGTGGTGAGGGCGACCATGGCGATCAGGGCGCCGGTCATGGCGAGGGCGGAGCTGACGGCGTGGGCGGTGTGGGTGGCGGGGACGAGTCCGGCGGCCTCGCGGGCGGCGCACGCGGGGTCGGCGGTGGCGGCGCAGCTCAGCGGGAGGCGGGAGTCGGCGGCGGTGGCGGCGCCGAAGAAGGCGAGGGCGGCCCAGCCGGCGAGGAGCCAGGGGCGGCGGCCGGCCGGGCCGGGGCGGGCCCAGCGGGGGACGCCGGGGTCGGCCGGGGCGGGGGTGCGGGCGGCGCGCAGGCCGAGGAGGGCGCCGGCGAGGACGAGGAGTCCGGCGGCGAGGTCGGCGGCGCGGAAGAAGCCGCCGTAAGGCTGGTCGGCGGCGGCGAGTTCGGAGACGTACGTGTGGACCGGGTCGAGACCGGTCCGCACGACGGCTTCGAGGACCCAGGCGGTGTACGCGAGCGCCCCCAGGAGCAGCAGGACGGCGGACGTGCGCGTGACCTTTCCGGGCATACGGGGTCAGACGTCAGGGAGTGCCGGAAGGTTCCCGGTGGTCGGGGTGGACCCACTCGGGTTTGCGGTAGCGGAGGAGGAGGGCGGGGATGAGGAGGCCGAGGACGAGGAGGCCGCCGCCGACGATCAGCAGGTAGCGCCAGAGGGGTTCGCCGTCGAACTGGTCGGGCGGGACGAAGCCGATGGCGAGGGCGAGGACGGAGGCGACGAAGCCGACGGAGGCGACCCAGGTGACGGCGGGGACGCGGAATCCGCGCTCCACGTCCGGCTGGGTGCGGCGGAGCCGGACGACGGCGACGAACATGAGCAGGTAGGCGATCAGGTAGATCTGCACGGTGATGACGGAGAACATCCAGTACGAGCTGGAGACGGAGTCGCTGAAGGCGTACAGGACGCCGATCAGGGTGGTGATGACGCCCTGGGCGACCATGACGGCGGTCGGGGAGCCGGCCTTGTTGAACTTCTGGAAGGCGGGCGGGAGGTAGCCCTCCTGGCGGGAGAGCAGGACGAGGCCCTTGGCGGGGCCGGCGAGCCAGGTGAGCATGCCGCCGAGGGCGGCGCAGACCAGCATGACGCCGACGACCCGGGTCATCCAGCCGATGGAGAAGTGCGCGAAGAAGGCGTCGAAGGCCTGCATGAGCCCGGCGGTGAGGCTGAGCTGCGCGGCCGGCATGACCCAGGCGATGGCGAGGGCCGGGAGGATGAAGATCAGCAGGACGAGTCCGGTGGCCAGGAACATCGACCGGGGGTACTCGCGGCGGGGTGCGCGCAGCGAGGAGACGTGGACGCCGTTCATCTCCATGCCCGCGTAGGACAGGAAGTTGTTGACGATGAGGACGAGGCTGGCGAGGCCGGTCCAGGGCGGCAGCCAGTGGTCGGCGGTCATCGGCTGGGCGGAGGGGTTGCCCTGGCCGAGGAAGACCATGCCGAGGGCGACGAGGAGGACGCCGGGGACGAGGGTGCCGACGACGAGGCCGAAGGAGGAGAGTCCGGCGATGGCGCGGGTGCCGCGCGAGGAGATCCAGACGCCGGACCAGTAGACGGTGACGATGACGATCGCGACGTAGAGGCCGTTCTCGGCGAGCGAGGGGTCGATGACGTACGCGAAGGTCGAGGCGACGTAGGCGAGCAGGCTCGGGTAGTAGGCGATCGTCATGGCGAACTGGCACCAGACGGCGAGGAAGCCGAGCGGTTTGCCGAGGGCCTCGCTGACCCAGCGGTAGATGCCGCCGGACCAGCCGGAGGCGAGTTCGGCGCCGACGAGGGCGGTGGGGAGCAGGAAGACGAGGGCCGGGAGCAGGTAGAGGAAGACCGCGGCGAGTCCGTAGAGGGCCATGGTGGGCGCGGGCCGCAGGGAGGCGACGGAGGCCGTGGTCATGAAGGCGAGGGTGAGCCAGGAGATGAACTGGCGCCGGGTGCCGTCGTCCTGGCGGACCGCCACGTCCTCGGGCGTGGCGGGCCGGGCCGGTTCCGCCGGGTCGTCAGTGGTCGTCATGGGGTCATGATCATGGCGCCGGGCGTCCTTCGCATGTCGGGGCGAAACGGTTCACCGGGTGAGGGCGAGGCCGGTCCGGAGGGAGGGGAAACGGTTCATCGGTGGGCGCCCGGCCCCGTTCCCAGGACATAGCGTCGGTCTGACGATTAGAGTGGGTGGTGTGCATCGACTTCGCCTCGCGCTGAATCAGATCGACTCGACCGTCGGGGACGTCGCCGGGAACGCCGGGACGATCGTCCACTGGACCCGGCACGCCGTCGAACAGGGCGCGCACCTCGTCGCGTTCCCGGAGATGGCGCTGACCGGCTATCCCGTCGAGGACCTGGCCCTGCGGCCGTCCTTCGTCGAGGCCTCCCGGGCGGCACTGTCCGCGCTCGCGCGGCGGCTCGCCGACGAGGGGCTCGGCGAGGTGCCGGTGGTCGTCGGCTACCTGGACCGCACCGAGCGGGCGGTGCCCCGGCTCGGCCGCCCGGCCGGCTCGCCGGAGAACGCGGCGGCGGTGCTGCACCGGGGCCGGGCCGTGCTCCGCTTCGCCAAGCACCACCTGCCGAACTACGGCGTCTTCGACGAGTTCCGCTACTTCGTGCAGGGCGACACCCTGCCGGTGCTGCGGGTGCGCGGGATCGACGTGGCGCTCGCGATCTGCGAGGACCTGTGGCAGGAGGGCGGCCGGGTGCCGGCGGCGCGCAGCGCCCGGGCCGGGCTGCTGCTGTCGGTGAACGCCTCGCCGTACGAGCGGAACAAGGACGACACCCGGCTGGAGCTGGTCCGCAAGCGGGCCCAGGAGGCCGGCTGCACGACCGCGTACCTGGCGTCGACCGGCGGCCAGGACGAGCTGGTCTTCGACGGGGACTCGATCGTGGTGGACGCCGCGGGCGAGGTGATCGCGCGGGCCCCGCAGTTCACCGAGGGCAGCGTGATCCTCGACCTGGACCTGCCGGCCGCCGACCCGGACGCCCCGGCGCCGGGGACGGTGGTGGACGACGGGCTGCGGATCGACCGGGCGGTGCTCGCCGGGGAGGCCGGCGAGCCGGTGGAGCCGTACGAGGCGGAGCTGACGGGCGGGTACGCGCAGCGGCTCGACGACGACGAGGAGGTCTACTCGGCGCTCGTCATCGGGCTGCGCGCGTACGTCGCGAAGAACGGTTTCCGCTCGGTGGTGGTCGGCCTCTCCGGCGGCATCGACTCGGCCCTGGTCGCCGCGATCGCCTGCGACGCGCTGGGCGCCGACCGGGTGCACGGGGTGTCGATGCCGTCGAAGTACTCCTCGGAGCACTCGAAGGACGACGCGGCGGAGCTGGCCCGCAGGACCGGGCTGCACTACCGCACGGTGCCGATCGGGCCGATGTTCGACGCGTACATGGCCGCGCTCCCGCTCACCGGGCTCGCGGAGGAGAACCTCCAGTCCCGGCTGCGCGGCACCACCCTGATGGCGATCTCCAACCAGGAGGGCCACCTCGTCCTCGCCCCCGGCAACAAGTCGGAGCTGGCGGTGGGCTACTCGACCCTCTACGGCGACTCCGTCGGCGCCTACGGGCCGATCAAGGACGTCTACAAGTCGGACGTCTTCCGGCTGGCGCGCTGGCGCAACCGGGCCGCCGAGGAACGCGGCCAGACCCCGCCGATCCCGGAGAACTCGATCGCCAAGCCGCCCAGCGCCGAGCTGCGCCCGGGCCAGGTGGACACCGACTCGCTGCCGGACTACGAGGTGCTGGACCGGATCCTCGCCCTGTACGTCGACGGGGACGAGGGCACGGACGCGATCGTGGCGGCCGGCTTCGACCCGGAGCTGGTGGCCCGGACGCTGCGGATGGTGGACGCGGCGGAGTACAAGCGGCGCCAGTACCCGCCGGGCACCAAGATCTCGGCGAAGGGCTTCGGCAAGGACCGCCGCCTGCCGATCACGAACCGCTGGCGGGAGACGCCGGCGCCGTGACCGGCTCCCGGCCGGCCCGGGGGCCTCGCGCGACGACGTGCGAGGTTCCCGCCGCGGTCTTCCCCGTACGGTCCTCCCGGCGGTCGAGGAGGCCGGCTGCGGCGGCGATCGCCAGGCCGGCGGCGGCGAGGGCGGCGCCGACCAGGGCCGGGGAGGTCCAGCCCCAGCCGGCCGCGATGGCGGCGCCGCCGGCCCAGGCGCCGCCCGCGTTGGCGAGGTTGAAGGCGGAGTGGTTGGAGGCGGAGGCGAGGGTGGGGGCGTCCTTCGCCTTCTCCATGACGAGCATCTGGAGCGGGGTGGTCGTCATGAAGCCGACGGCGCCCAGCACCACCACGGTGACCAGGGCGAGCCAGGGCACGTGGACGGTGAAGCGGAAGGCGACCAGGGTGACGGCGAGCGCGGCGAGCGAGCCGTACAGGGTGGGGCGCGGAGCGCGGTCGGTGAGCGGTCCCGCGGCGAGCGCGCCGGCCGTCATGCCGATGCCGAAGAGGGCGAGGACGACCGTGACGGTGGACTCGCCGAAGCCCATCACCTCGGTGGTCATCGAGGCCAGGTACGAGTAGACGGCGAAGACGCCGGCGAAGCCGAAGACGGCGGTCAGCAGGCCGAGCAGCACCTGCGGGCGGCCCAGCGCGCGGAGCTCGCGGCCGAGGCCCTGGCGTCCGTCGACGGGCAGGTCGGGGACCAGCCGGGCGAGGGCGGCGAGCGAGGCGAGGCCGATGACGGCGACCACCAGGAAGGTGGCCCGCCAGCCGAGGTGCTGGCCGAGGAGGGTGGCCGCGGGCACGCCGAGGATGTTGGCGACGGTCAGGCCCAGGAACATGGTGGCGACCGCGCGGGCCTGCCGGTCCGGGCGGACCAGCCGGGCGGCGACGACGGCGCCGACGCCGAAGAAGGCGCCGTGCGGGAGCCCGGCGAGGACTCGCCCGGCGAGCAGCCAGCCGTAGCCGGGGGCGAGCGCGGAGGCGAGGTTGCCGACGGTGAAGAGGGCCATCAGCAGGAGCAGCATCCGCTTGCGGGGGACGCGCGAGCCGAGGGCGGTGAGCAGCGGGGCGCCCGCGACCACGCCGAGGGCGTAGGCGGAGACGAGGTGGCCCGCGGTGGGGACGGTGGTGCCGAGGTCGCCGGCGACGTTGGGCAGCAGGCCCATCATGACGAACTCGGTGGTGCCGATGCCGAAGGCGGAGATGGCCAGGGCGAGCAGGGCCACGGGCATGGGTGGGAGACCCTTCCGGATCCGAGGATTGTTTCCTTACAAAACAAATTCTCGCAGACGGCCGGGTATTCCTGGCTTCGGGGGGATGAAGAACAGGTTTCGCCTGTCCTTCGGAGGGTCAGAACGCGACGCGGGCGGCAAGCGGCAGGTGGTCGCTGCGCGTCTCCGGCAGCGCCCAGGACGCGACCGGCTCCACGCCGCGGACCAGGATCTGGTCGATCCGGGCCATCGGGAAGGACGCCGGCCAGGAGAAGCCGAAGCCGTCGCCGGCCGCGCCCTGGGTGGAGCGCAGCTGGGCGGTGACGGCGTTGAGGGAGCGGTCGTTCATGGTGCCGTTGAGGTCGCCGAGGAGGACGATCCGCTGGGCCCGGTCGTTCGCGATGGCCGCGCCGAGCGCGTCGGCGCTGGTGTCGCGCTGGCTGGCGGTGAAGCCGGCGTCGAGGTTGACCCGTACGGACGGCAGGTGGGCGACGTACACCCGCAGCTCGCCCTGGGGGGCGACGACGGTGGCCTGCATGGCGCGGGTCCAGCCCATGTGGATGTCGACCGGGCGCGGGTCCCGCAGCGGCAGCCGGCTCCACAGGCCGACGGTGCCCTGGACGGAGTGGTACGGGTACCGCTCGGCGAGCTCCCGCTCGTAGACCGGCACCATGTCGGCCTTCAGCTCCTCCAGCGCGAGGACGTCGGCGCCGGAGCCGGCGAGCTGCCGGGCGGTGCCGGCCGGGTCGGGGTTGTCGGCGTTGACGTTGTGGGTGGCGACGGTGAGGTCGCCGCCGCCGGACGACTTGTCGGCGACGAGCCCTCCGAAGAGGTTGAGCCAGACGACCGCCGGGAGCAGCAGCGCGATGAGCGCGGTGGCGGAGCGGCGCAGCAGCGCGAGGAGCAGCAGGACCGGGACGAAGAGGCCGAGCCAGGGCAGGAAGGTCTCGGTGAGGCTGCCGAGGTTGCCGAGCCGGTTGGGGATCTGCGCGTGGAGGGCCATGAGGAGGGTGAGGGCGACCGCGAAGACGGCCAGCAGGATGCCGCGCCGCCAGATGCCGGGGTCGCGGCGGAGGCGGGCGAGGCGACCGAGACGGCCGGGCGCGGAACCGGAACGGCCGGAGGGTCCGGGACGCCCGCCTCCCGTTCCGCCGTGCTCCGTCCCCGTCATGTCCACCCGCGTCATCGCTGCCCTCGCTCGCCTTGCCGTGCCGTCGTGCCGTCCGTGCTCCGAGACCCGGACCCGACCCTAGGCGATGCCGGGGCCCGCGCACTCCCCCAAGGACGGACGCGGCGTGTGACGGGGTTCCGGTTACGGGCCGGAACGGGCCGGCTGTGACAGAACACGCACATTCGTACGGATCCCGGCGGGGCGGGCCCCCGGGGCCCGTCCCGGGGCGGCCGGGTCGTCCCGAGTCGCCCCGCGGTCAGTCCCGGGGCCGTACGCCGTCGAGGACGGTGCCGGCGACGCGGGCCGGGAAGTCGGGCGACAGGTCGGCGTCGGGCTGGAGGACGGTACGGAGCAGGAGCGGGCCGACGAAGAGGTCGTTGACCAGCTCCAGGTCCAGATCGGCCCGCACCTCGCCCTCGGCGACGCCGCGCCGGAGGACCTCGATGCCGACGTCTGTGAAGAGCGCCACGCCGCCCCACTTCCCCGCCCGCCCGGCGAAGTGCCACCATGGACGTGGTCCGGGGACGCCGTCAGGGCGCCTCGAGATGACGAAGGAGCCGTTCCACCATGACGCTTCAGGCTGCCTCGAAACAGCCCGCCGACGGCACGAAGACGCTGTACGGCGGCAAGGGCTCGCGCCGCCTCACCGTCCACGACATCGCCGCCGCCAAGCTCCGCGGCGAGAAGTGGCCCATGCTCACCGCCTACGACGCCATGACCGCGTCCGTCTTCGACGAGGCCGGCATCCCGGTGATCCTCGTGGGCGACTCCATGGGCAACTGCCACCTCGGCTACGAGACCACCGTGCCCGTCACCCTGGACGAGATGGCCATCCTCTCGGCGGCCGTCGTCCGCGGCACCCGGCGCGCCCTCGTCGTCGGCGACCTGCCCTTCGGCTCGTACCAGGAGGGGCCCGTCCAGGCCCTGCGCAGCGCGACCCGCCTCGTCAAGGAGGCCGGCGTGCAGGCGGTCAAGCTGGAGGGCGGCGAGCGGTCGCTGCCGCAGACCGAGATGCTGGTCCAGGCCGGCATCCCCGTCATGTCGCACCTCGGCCTCACCCCGCAGTCCGTGAACACCATGGGCTACCGGGTGCAGGGCCGGTCCGACGAGGCCGCGCACAAGCTGCTGCGCGACGCCAAGGCCGCCCAGGACGCGGGCGCCTTCGCGCTCGTCCTGGAGCTGGTCCCGGCCGAGCTGGCGGCCGAGGTCACCCGCTCGCTGCACATCCCCGTCATCGGCATCGGCGCCGGCCCGGACACCGACGCCCAGGTCCTCGTCTGGACCGACATGGCCGGCCTGACCGGCGGCAAGGTGCCGCGCTTCAGCAAGCAGTACGCGAACCTCCGCGAGACGCTCGGCGACGCCGCCCGCGCCTTCGCCGAGGACGTGGCCGGCGGGGCCTTCCCCGCCGAGGAGCACACCTTCCACTAGGCGCGCCCGCCCCCTCGCGCACCCCACCGACAGCCCGCCGACAGTCCCGTCGGCGGGCTGTCGGCCGTCTGTCGGCGGGCTGTCGGTGGCGGCCTGTTCCATGGGGGCATGACGCGATCACAGACCAACGCCGTCGAGGTCCGGGGCCTCGTGAAGCACTTCGGCGAGACCAGGGCCCTCGACGGGGTCGACCTGGACGTCCGCGAGGGCACCGTCCTCGGGGTCCTCGGGCCCAACGGCGCCGGGAAGACCACCCTCGTCCGCTGCCTGTCCACCCTGCTCGTCCCGGACGCCGGGACCGCCGTCGTCGCCGGCTACGACGTGGTGCGCCAGCCCCGCCAGCTGCGCCGCACCATCGGCCTCACCGGCCAGTACGCCTCCGTCGACGAGAAGCTGTCCGGCTTCGAGAACCTGTACATGATCGGCCGGCTGCTCGACCTGTCCCGTGCGGACGCCCGCCGCCGCGCCGACGAGATGCTGGAGCGCTTCTCGCTCACCGAGGCCGCCAAGCGCCCCGCGATGAACTACTCCGGCGGCATGCGGCGCCGCCTCGACCTGGCCGCCTCGATGATCGGGCAGCCCGCCGTGCTCTACCTGGACGAGCCGACCACCGGCCTCGACCCCCGCACCCGCAACGAGGTGTGGGACGAGGTGAAGCGGATGGTGTCCGAGGGCGTCACCGTCCTCCTCACCACCCAGTACATGGAGGAGGCGGAGCAACTGGCGAGCGAGCTGACCGTCGTCGACCGGGGCCGGGTCATCGCCCGCGGCGAGGTCGACGAGCTCAAGGCGAAGGTCGGCGGCCGGACCCTCAAGGTCCGCCCGGTCGACCCGGACCAGCTCCCCGCGATGGCCGCCGCGCTCCGCGAGACCGGTCTCGACGGCGTCGCCGGCGCGACCGTGGTGCCCGACGAGGGCGCGCTGTACGTGCCGATCCTCACCGACCAGCAGCTGACCGCCGTCGTCTCGCTGCTGGGCGCGCGCGGCTTCGGCATCGCCCACATCGGCACCCATCTGCCCAGCCTGGACGAGGTGTTCCTGGCCATCACCGGCCAGAAGACCGCCGGGTCCGACGAGATCACCGAGGAGGTCGCCGCGTGAGCACGACCACGGTCACCAAGTCCCCCGCCGGCACCGCGGGTCCGGCGCCCGCGCGGCCGGTCCGCGCCACCGCCGAGGGCCGCATCGGCCTGCGCGCCAACCTGCGGCACATCGGCGCGCTGGCCCGGCGCAACGCGCTCCAGATCAAGCAGGACCCGGAGTCGATGTTCGACGCCGTGCTCATGCCGATCATCTTCATCCTGCTCTTCGTGTACGTCTTCGGCGGCGCCATCGCCGGCAAGGGCAACAACGACGCCTACGTGAACTACGTGGCGCCCGGCCTGATGGCGATGATGGGCATGAACATCGCGATGGCCGTCGGCGTCGGCATCAACGACGACTTCAAGAAGGGGGTGATGGACCGCTTCCGGACGATGCCGATCGCCCGCTCCTCGGTCCTCATCGCCAAGATCGTCGTCGAGATCGGCCGGATGCTGATCGCCACCGCGATCCTGCTCGGCATGAGCTTCCTGCTCGGTCTGACGATCCACACCTCGGTGCTCCACCTGCTCGCCGCCATCGGCCTGTCGATGGTCTTCGGCGCCTCGCTGATGTGGATCTTCATCCTGCTCGGTCTGACGATGAAGACCGCGCAGGCGGTCCAGGGCATGGCGATGCTGGTCCTGATGCCGCTCCAGTTCGGCTCCTCGATCTTCGCGCCGACGACGACGATGCCCGGCTGGCTGGAGACCTTCACGGACTACAACCCGCTGTCCAACCTCGCCGACGCGGCCCGGAACCTGATCAACGGCGGCGCGGTCGCCCACTCCGTGTGGATGACGCTGGGCTGGTCGGTGGTCATCACCGTCGTCACGGCGCCGCTCGCCGTCTCCAAGTTCCGCAAGAAGACCTGACGCGCGGGGTCAGGACTCGGCGCGCTCACTGATCGCGTCGGCGGCGCGGCCGAGCAGGGCGGCGGCCTCCTCAGCGGAGAGGCCGCCGCCCTCGGCGTGCGCGGCGGCGAAGGCGTCCGGGCCGAGCGCCGCCCGGGCCAGTTCCGTCGCCCGCTCCAGGTTCTCCCGCTCCATGCCGGGCTCCCGGTGCCCGTCCGGCACGAGGGCGTCGCGCGCGCCGAGGAGCAGGGCCGCCGTCCGGGCCGACGCCCCGCCGAGCCCGGCGAGCGCCCACGCGCCGACGACCAGGTGGACCCCCGGCATCTGCGGCACCACCATCAGCGACAGCGGCCCCAGGGAGCGGTCGTACGCCTGGGAGACCCGGACGAGCGCGTCCGCGTACCGCTCCTCCAGGACGTCGAGCCAGGCCAGGACGCCGAGCGTGAAGCCCTCGAAGACGGACAGGGTCTCGCTGCTGAACTCCTCCATGAGGACGGTCAGGTGCTCCCGGGCCTCGGCGGTCCGGCCGGTCCTGCCCAGGGCGATCGCCAGGAACAGGCGGGCGCCGAGCTGCGCTTCGTGGCCGGTGGCGTGGTCGGCCAGGATCTTCCGCAGGATCGCCTCGCCCTCCTCGAACCGGCCCGCCTCGATGAGGGTGTCGGCGTACCGGGCCCGCAGCAGCTCCTGCTGCGACGGCGCCCCGATCTTCTCCGCGTAGCCGATGGCGGCGGCGAAGTCGCGGGAGGCCGCGTCGTACGCGAGCTGCCGCTCGTGCGCCTCGCCGCGGGCGGACAGCGCCTCGGCGGCGCCCCAGGCGTCCCCGAGCCGTTCGAACAGGGCCAGGCTCTCGTCGGCGTCCGCGATCGCCAGGTCGGCCCACGCGCCGCGGTTGGCCCGCATGTTGGCCCGCATCTGCAGGATGTGGGCGAGTTCCCAGTCGTAGCCGTGCCGGCGGCACGCCTCCACGGTGACGTCGAGGAGTTCGTGCAGCCGCTCCGGCTCGCCCATGATGAGCACCGCGAAGACCGCGAAGGATCCGGGGAGCCGGCAGGTCTGCGGCAGCCCGGGCCGGTAGACGGCGGTGATCTCGCGGAGCCGGTCCTGGCCCTCGGGGCTGGTCCAGCGGGCCGTCTCGTGGTCCATGTTGATCAGCTCGACGAGCCGCACCCCGCGCCGGGCCTCCCAGCGCTGCTCCTCCGGCAGCGGCGGCGGGGCGGCCGTGCACGGCTCGTGCAGCGGGACGACCGGCGCGGCCGGCGGGGTGAACGGGTCGGGGCCCAGCGCGGCGACGGCCCGGACCGACTGGAGGGCGTCGGAGCGCAGGTCGCGCAGCTGCCAGTACCAGAGCAGGGCGTGCACGAGGACCAGCGCCTCGTCCTCGTCGCGGCCGGCGACGGCCCGGGCGAGCGCGGTGCGGACGTTGCCGTACTCGGCGTCGAGCCGGACCATGGCGGCGAGCTGCCCGGAGCCGCGGAGCTCGGGGTCGGTGGTGCGGGCGAGTTCGCGGTAGTACGTGAGGTGGGCCCGTTCCGCCGCCGCCCGTTCACCGGCCTCGTCCAGCCGTTCCGCCGCGTACTCCGCCACCGTCTCCAGCAGCCGGAACCGCATCCCCCGCTCCTCCGGCGCCGCCACCACCAGCGACTTGTCCACCAGC
>JOFO01000044.1 GCA_000721275.1 Microtetraspora glauca
CCACCCACCCCTCCCACTCCTCCTCGCCCCTGCCCCCTTCTCCGATCCCCGGGCCCCGGTCCGGGCACGGTCCCGGGGGTGGGGCGCCGGTCACCTCCGTGTCCGGCTCCATGGCCGCCCCCACGTCCGGCTCCGGGGGTGCCCGGCGGCGTGGCGGCGAGCGGGGTGGTTCCGGTGCTTCGGCCGGTGGGGCGCTCGCCGAGCTGTCGCGGCGGCGGCCCCGTAAGACGGCCGCTGTCGCGGGGATCGTCGCCTTCGTCGTGTTCCTCTTCATCGGCATGGCCTGGATGTCCTGAGCCGCCGCGCCGCCCGCGTCCGGTCAGTACAGCCGGGGCGCCATCACGTGGGCGTCCGGGTCCCCCTCGGCGAGGAGGAGACAGCGGGGCACACCCGGGCCGAGGGTGGCGCGGACGGTCGCCGGGGTCGGCGGGTCCGTCGGCAGCTCGATCGGGACGGCCACCGGACGGTCGCCGCCGCCCTTCGCGTACCCGGTCTCCTTGCCGTCGACGAGCACCTCGACGACGGGCCGCAGGCCGGTCTCCACGGTCGTCGAGACCGAATGGCCCCGGTAGTCGATGTGGAAGTGGTGGCGTCGCCTCATGGGTCACCTCCGCGGCGGGCACCGGGCGCCGCTTCCGGCGCCCGCGGACACCTCCGTCCCTCCAGCCTAGGGACGCGGGGCCCGGGCCGCCCCTCCTGTGGCGGGGCGGACCGTCACGGGGCCGCCAGGAGGCCCAGGCAGCCGACGGCGACGAGTATGGCGCAGACCGCCAGGTTGACCTTCCGGTACTCCACGAAGACCGCGGCGAACTCGCGGAGGGTGGCGCTGGGCCAGAAGTACGCGGCGGTCGGCGAGCCCACCACCTGGCCGTCCACCCCGGCCTTCCGGGCCATGAGCGCCGCCCGGAACGCGTGGAAGTTGTTGGTGACGATCACGCAGCCGGCGCCCGGCCGCTCGGCGTCCATCAGTTCCTTGCTGAACAGCAGGTTCTCCTCGGTGGTGCGGGAGCGGTCCTCGCGGCGGATCCGGTCCTCGGGGAAGCCCCGCTCCACGAGGTACCCGGCCATGGCGTGGGACTCCGGCAGCTGCTCGTCGGGGCCCTGGCCGCCGGAGGTGACGAGGAGCGGCGGGGCGTCGCCGCCGCGCGCGGCCAGCCGCTCGTACACCTCGCGGCCCCGGTCGAGGCGGCTGGCGAGGAGCGGCGGGACCCGTCTGCCGCCGATCAGGCCGGAGCCGAGGACCACCACGAAGCCGGCGTCGCGGCGCAGCCGCATCCGGCCGTACAGGAACGCGTAGCCGACGAAGCAGAGGAAGAGGAAGGAGACGTAGCCGAGGACGAGGAGCAGGGTGAGGGCGATGACGCCGAGGACGCGGGAGCGGAGGAGGACCGCCACCGCCATCAGCGCGAGCACCCCGAAGATGCCGAGGCCGGCGAGGAGCGGCAGCAGGTTGGCCAGGCGTCTGCCCTCCTTGCGGATCATCTCGACGCCGTTGGCGCAGAGCAGCCCGGCGAGGACCACCGGGCCGAGGCCGAGGACCAGCAGGAGCAGGACGAGGACCGTCTCCGTCAGGCCGTGCGGCAGGTTGTCGACGGCCGAGAGGAGTCCGAGGCCGAGGAAGGTGACGGCGAGACCGAGGTACACCGCGTTCCCGAAGCGGCGGCGGTCGCGCAGTACACCGACCCCGAAGCAGAGGAGGAACAGGGCGGACACCGCGAAAGCGATCATGGCGTCATCGTAGGCATCGGGTCCGGTGGCGGAGCGGACCGCGGGCGAAGCTGTGGACAACTTCGCGGGGGCTGCGCCGTCCCCACCCCGGGAGGGTGAGTCCGCTGCGGCCGGGCGGGTGTCGTCAGCGTTCGCGGGAGAGGGCGAACAGGCCCTTGCGGGCGCCTTCTTCGTACGCCTCCCGCAGCCGCGGGTCGTCCAGGAGCGCGTCCAGCGCCGCGTCGGCGCGGGCCCGGGCGGCCGTGCAGTACCGCGCCGGACGGTAGGACGGGTCGAAGACGGCGGTGCGCAACAGGTCGACGGCGCCCAGGAGATGGGCGGCGCGGTCGGGGCGGCCGTCCAGCAGCCGGATGCGGGCGAGGAGTTCGGCCGCGCAGGCGGCGCCGACCGGCGAGCCGAGCCGCAGGTGTTCGCGCAGTGCCCGGCGGGCGTGCTCGGCGGCGCGGGCCCGTTCCCCGTCCCAGGCGAGGAGTTCGGCGCGGGCGTGGTCGGCCCAGGCGTCGGCGAACAGGTCGCGGCCCGCCCAGGTCCGCCGGCCCGCCCCGTCGAGTTCCAGCTGGTCGAGCGCCTCCTGCGCGGCCTCCGGGTCGGTGCGGCTGAAGCAGAGCGCCAGGGCCGCCCAGCACGCCTCCCGGGTCGGCCCGAAGTCGGGCACGTCGCCGATCTGCGCCAGCGCCTCCCGGAACTCGTCCGCGGCGGCCCTGGTCCGCCCCTGGTAGAGGGCGATGGAGCCGCGCAGGTGGGCGAGCAGGCCCAGGCACTTCACGTCGCCGTCCCGTACCGCGCTCGCCCACGCCTGGACGAGCAGCGGATCGGCGTCCTCGGGGCGGCCCGACTCCAGTTCCAGGAAGGCGGCGAGCCACAGCGCCCGGGCGGGCGGCGGTTCCGGGTGGAGGGCGAGGGCGTGCCGCAGCCGGTTCCGCCCTTCGGGGACCCGGCCGCAGGCCACCCACAGGAACCACAGGGAGACGGCGATCTCCAGGGCCGCGCCGGCCTCGTCGCCGGGCGTGTCGGCCGTCGTCGGGTCCATGGCGGCGGCCAGGTCGGGGAGTTCGCGCAGGGTCAGGTCGCGGGCGTCGAGCTGGCGGCCCCGCTGCCACCATTCGGCGGCGCGCCGGGCGACCTTCACGTACCAGGTGCGGTGGTGCAGGACGACGTGCCGGCGGTCGCCGCGGGCGGTGAGCCGCCGGGCGCCGACCGCGCGCATCGCGTGCGGCATCCAGTGGCGCGGTCCGCCGTCCTCGCCGTCGAACAGGTCGTCCACCGGCAGCAGTGCCCGGGGTGCCAGCCGGTCCAGGACGGCGCCGACGTCGACGGCGGCGAGCGCGCCGTATCCGCAGACCTCCGTCACGGCGCGCCGGTCGAAGGCGCCCTCGAAGACGGACAGCCGCTCCCACAGCAGGCGTTCCGCCGGGCCGGAGGCCAGGTATCCCTCCTCGGCGGCGGCGAGCTGGCCGGTTCCGACTTGCTCGCCCCACAGCACCTCGTACTCGGGTGGCTCCCCCGCCACTCGCCCCATGGTCGTCATCCCCCGTGCGTCCCTGTTTCCGCCGATATGGCCGGGGCCGCTGGACGCCGCCGCTGTGACGTATGGCCGAATTCATGGCCATCGGGCGCCGAGGCGGCTTGAATGCATAGGCCCCGGTCCACATCCTGGGGTGCTCTCGGGGCCATCACCAAGGTTTTCCGGGGATCGGCCAAGGAGGAAAATGCGCACCGGGGAATCCGTCCTGGGAGAGGCGGATATGTCGCTGATCCACGCGCTCCAGATACGGCCGCGGGCGAGCTGGACGCAGCTGTCCGCCGTCCTCGGCAGCGGTCCGGACACCCTCGCCCGCCGCTGGGAGCACCTCACCTCCGGGGGGTACGCCTGGACGTCGATGCTCATCGCGCGGCGCGGCACGGAGGCGGCGCTGTACGCGTGGGTCGAGCTGGAGTGCACCGCCGGCACCACGGAGGCGACGGCGCTCGACCTGTCCGGCGACCCCGGCACCCTCGGCGTCCACGCGGTGACGGGCGGCGCCGACCTGGTGCTGCTGCTGATCGCGCCCGACCTGCCCGCCCTCGACGCCTACGTCACCGGCCGGGTCCGCCGGCTGCCCGGGGTGCTCCGGGCCCGCACCCAGGTCGTCACCCGCATGCACAACCGCCCGTACCGCTCCCGCGTCGAGCAGCTCTCCCCGGGGCAGGCGCGGCTGCTGACGGAGGTGACGGCGCTGGAGCGGCGGGAGGGGGCACGCGCGCGCGTGGCGCCCCAGGTGACCGAGCTGGACCGGCGGCTGGTGGCGGAGCTGGCCGGGGACGCGCGCCGCAGCGCCGCCGAGCTGGCCCGGCAGTGCGGGACCAGCGAGTCGACGGTGCGGCGCAGGCTGGACGTGCTGTCGGCGGGCGGCGCGCTGCACCACCACTGCCAGCCGGCGCCGCGCTTCTCCGGGCGGCCGGTGTGGGCGATGGTGACGGCGCAGGTGGCGCCGCTGGACGAGGCGGCGACGGTGGCGGCGCTGACCCGGGTGCGGCGCACCCAGGTGATCACCTCGGTGACCGGGCCGCACAACCTGGCGGTGGCGATGTGGCTGGGTTCGGTCGAGGAGCTGCACGAGATCACGGCGGGGCTGGTGCGGGCGGCGCCGGCGCTGCGGATCACGGGGACGGCGGTGAGTCTGCGCACGTACAAGATCGGGGCGCAGGTGCTGGGCGACGACGGGCGCCGGACGCACCACGTGAAGCCCGACGCGTGACCTCGCCCGCGTGACCCCGCCCGTACGAGGCCATCCCCGCGTGCGGCGGCGCCCCGTACGACGACGCCCGCGGCCCCCGGGCCTTTCGGGGCGCCCCGCGCGCGTGGTCTCCTGGGGGCATGGAGTTCGCCGTGTTCGTGACGCTGCCGGGGCTGGTGATCCTGCTGACGGTGGTCGCCTTCGCCGATCAGTTCCTCCGCATGACCGGCCGCGGGAAGCGGCGCGGCACGGTCTCGTCGACCGGTTTCGAGCAGCTGCACGCCACCTTCTCGCCGGGCAAGCAGAGCGAGCTGAAGGAGCGGCAGAGCGCCCTGCTGATGCGGGACGACGAGGAGGACGGCGCGCCGCCGCGCCGGACCACGGTGGATCTCGCGGGCGGCCGTGCGGTGATCCGGATCAGGCCGGGCGGGACGCCTTGAGCGAGTACATCAGCGGGACGCGGGGGCGGCCGGCGGGGAAGCGGTAGTAGCCGTCCTCGTGGCGCTCCAGGGTCGCGTAGCGGGGGACGAGCGTGACGTGGTGCTCGTGCAGGAACTCGATGCGCAGTCCGGCTTTGGCGAGCGCGGTGACGACCTCGCCGACCGGGTGCACCCACTCGACGCTGCGGTTGTGGACCGTGGGCACGTCCGCGTCGGTGTAGGTGCCGGGGGTGGTGTCGACCCAGGGGTCACGGACGAAGTAGTCGTGGACGAGGGTGCTGCCGGTCTCGTCGTCGAAGGAGTCCGCGACGGGGTGGAACTCGGAGACGTACAGGAAGCCGCCGGGGGCGACGAGGGAGGCGGCGGTCTCGGCCCAGCGGTCGAGGTCGGGCAGCCAGCAGAGCGCGCCGACGCCGGTGTAGACGATGTCGTACGCCCGGTCGGGCACGGCCTCGGCGGCGTCGTACACGTCGGCGGCGACGAACGCGGCGCGGTCGGGGCCGAGGCCGATCTCGGCGGCGAGGGCGCGGGCGGTCTCGACGGCCGGTTCGGAGAAGTCGAGGCCGACGACCTGCGCGGCGCCGTGCCGGGCCCAGGAGAGGGTGTCGAGGCCGATGTGGCACTGGAGGTGCAGCAGGGTGCGGCCGGTGACGTCGCCGACCTCGGCGAGCTCGAAGTCGCGCAGGGCGTCCTTGCCGGCGCGGAAGGCGTCGAGGCCGTAGAACTCGCTGGCGGCGTGGATCGGCACGCGCTCGTCCCAGCGGGCACGGTTGGCCTCGTACCAGTCGTCGGGGGTCGGTGAGTACATGCGGCGAGGTTAGCCACCGGGTCACCCGGGCGCGAACGGGTATTCGGCGCCCTCCCGGCGGGGCGCCGGGAGGGTCCCCGTACCGTGGAGGCGTGTACCGGTTCCTGAGGACCCCCCGCTGGTGGGGGATCAATCTCTTCGTCGTGCTGGCCGTCCCCGTGTGCGTCTTCATGGGGACCTGGCAGCTGGGCAAGTTCGAGGATCGCGTCGACTCCCATCAGGAGGCGGAGCGGAAGCCGGCCGCGAGCGCGCAGCGGGCCGAGCCGCTGGCGGAGCTGCTGCCGGTGGACAAGGAGACGTCGGGGCGCGCCGCGGAGGCGAGCGGGCGGTACGGGAAGCAGTTCCTGGTGCCGGACCGCGAGCTGGACGGCAGGGCGGGCTCGTACGTGCTGACGCTGCTGCGGACGGACGAGGGGCGCTCGCTGCCGGTGGTGCGGGGCTGGCTGCCGGAGGGCGCGGAGGCGCCGCCGGTGCCGTCGGGCGAGGTCACGGTGGTGGGCGCGCTGCAGGCGTCGGAGAACCAGGGGACGAAGGGCGTGCGGACGGCCGGCGGGCTGCCCGAGGGGCAGCTGGGCGTGATCAGCGCGGCGGCGCTGGTGAACGTGGTGCCGGACGACGTGTACGACGCGTGGATCACGCTGACCGAGTCGCCGAAGGGTCTGACGCCGGTGCCGGCGGCCGCGGCGGCGGGCACGGGTCTGGACGCGAAGGCGTTCCAGAACCTGGGTTACACGGCGGAGTGGTTCGTCTTCGGCGGTTTCGTGGTCTTCATGTGGTTCCGGCTGCTGCGCCGGGACAAGGAGGCGGCGCGGGACGAGGAGCTGGGCCTGGCCGGGTCCTGACGGCGCGGCGGAGGGGCCCCGGTACCCGGGGGCCCTCGGTGCGTCGGTGGGGGACGGCGGAGGGGCCGGGAGAGTCGTTCTCCCGGCCCCTCCGTCGTGTGCGCGTTCAGTTCTTGAGCAGGCCGGTGCGGTAGACGGTGCCGGCGCAGGCGTCGGTGAGGACCGTGGTGACGGTCGGGTCGCCGGGCTCCGCGGTGTGGCTGACGGTGACGCTGCCCTTGCCGGGTTCGGCGCGCGTCAGCTGGGTGCTGACGCCGGAGTCGGTGCCGGTGCCGGTCTCGGTGCCGGTGCCGCCGCCTTCGCCGCCGCCGGTCTCGACGCCGCCGGGGTCGGTGCCGTCGCCGCCCTCGGTGGGCGTGGGCGTCGGCTCCGTCGGGGGCGGGAGGGTCGGCTCGGTGGGGGTGGGCGTGGGTTCGGTCGGCGTCGGGGTGGGCTCGGTCGGGGTGGGGGTGGGCGGCGGGGTGCTGCCGCCGCCGGTCGGGCAGGTCTCGCTGGGCACCCAGGCGAACTTCACCTGGTACGAGTCGCCGGGTTCGAGCAGCACGGACGCGGACTCCGCGGACGGGGACGGCAGGCCGGTCGCGGGGTCGCCGTCGGTGTGCCGGGCGACGGCGATCCGGTTGGGGTCGGCGCTGCCGAGGGTGGCGACGCCGACCAGGCCGTCGCCGCCGACGACGCAGGGGGCGTCGGAGGCGTTGACGACGGTGAAGCCGCCGTAGACGACGCCGGTGGCGTCGGGGCCGGTGTTGTAGGCGCCCGCCGACTGGAGGGTGCCGCGGGCGCAGCCGGGCGCCGTGCCGCCGCCGGCGGGGCGGCCGGTGGTGGCGGGGGTGCCGTGGGGGCCGGTGCGGTCGCCGTTCTTGCCGGGGGTGGCGCGGGTGGGCTCGGTGGTGGGCGAGACCTCGGCGGCGGGCGATTCGCCGGCGGCGGGGCCTTCGGTGGCGGTGCCGGTGCCGCCCTGGGCCTGCTGGCCGTGGCCGGCGAGGGCGGGGTCGGCGGCGGCGGTGACGCCGGGCGAGCCGGCGACGTGGACGAGGGCGGGGACGGCGGTGCCGATGAGGACCGCGGCGGCGGCGGCGCCGACGAGGGCCTGCCGCTTGCGGGCGCGGCGGGCGGGGACGGCGTGCCGCAGGTGGTCGAGGGCCTCGGCGGAGGGTTCGAGGCCGGCGACGGCGCCGTGGAGCAGGCGCCGCAGCGCGAGTTCGTCCTCCGCGTCGTCCTCGCCGGGTCCGGGCTCGAAGTCCATCATCAGTCGTCCACTCAGGTCGTCACGTCCGACGCGTCCCTGTTCGAAGGCGCGTCCGCTGCGTTCGTCGGGGTCGTGGCGCTCCTCGCCGGGGCCGTTCTCCTCCCGGTCGTCCGGTTCCCTGCTCATGCCTTGGCCTCCATGACGACGCGCAGGGCGGCGATGCCCCGCGAACCGTACGCCTTCACCGAGCCGAGGGAGATGCCGAGGGTCTCGGCGACCTGGGCCTCCGTCATGTCGGCGAAGTAGCGGAGGACGAGGACCTCGCGCTGGCGGCGCTGGAGGCCCTTCATGGCCTTGATGAGGGCGTCGCGCTCCAGCTGGTCGTACGCCCCCTCCTCGGCGCTGGCCATGTCGGGCATCGGCTTGGACAGCAGCTTGAGGCCGAGGATGCGGCGGCGCAGCGCGGACCGGGAGAGGTTGACGACGGTCTGGCGCAGGTAGGCGAGGGTCTTCTCGGGTTCGCGGACGCGCCGGCGGGCCGAGTGGACGCGGATGAACGCCTCCTGGACGACGTCCTCGCAGGAGGCGGTGTCGTCGAGGAGGAGGGCGGCGAGGCCGAGCAGCGACCGGTAGTGGGCGCGGTAGGTCTCGGTGAGGTGGTCGACGGTGGTGCCGGTGGCGGCGTCGGCCGCCGTGCGGGGCGCGGGGATGCCGCTGACCCCGCCCGCGCGGGATTCGGTGGGCACGACGGTGGTCACCGCGGGCCCGTCGAGAGGGCGTGGACGTACGGGCGGGCGGGCCGCGGGGCCGCGTGCGGGCGCGGAAACGCCACCGGGCGCCCGGAGCGGGAGCACGGCCGTGCGGACCCCGCGGAGCGGGGAGAGCGCGGGGATGTCGAGTACGTCTGCCACGCCTGTTGGACTCGTGTTCCCCCAGGATGGTTGTACGCGTGCGCCGCCGTTCTCGGCGACGGGCTGCTCATCCTCATGCGTTACCGTTCTCCCCCTTTGCCCCGATTCTTCGCGCGCTCCGCACCACGTCCATGGGTGAACGCGGAGACGCGACCCGCCCAACTACTAGTTGCAGCAAGGGGGAAGAGCATCGTCCGACACCACATCACCGCAGTTCAAGGGGGTTCCGCCGCCGAATTGCTCACAGGATGTTCACAGAACCTGCGAAGTCACCGCAATCGGAACGACGACCGCGCCCGGCCGCTGGGAAGCGGCCGGGCGCGGCGGGTGGGACGGGGGCGGCGGGTGGGACGGGGGCGGCGGGGTCAGCGCCCGGTGCCGCCGTAGACGACGGCCTCGTCCGAGTCGCTGTCCAGGCCGAAGGCGGTGTGGACGGCGCGCACGGCCTCGTTGACGTCGTCGGCGCGGGTGACGACCGAGATGCGGATCTCGGAGGTCGAGATGAGCTCGATGTTGACGCCCGCGTCGGACAGGGCGCGGAAGAAGTCCGCGGTGACGCCCGGGTTGGTCTTCATGCCGGCGCCGACGAGGGAGATCTTGCCGATCTGGTCGTCGTAGCGGAGCGAGTCGAAGCCGATGGCGCCCTTCGCCTTCTCCAGGGCGTCGATGGCCTTGCGGCCCTCGGCCTTGGGGAGGGTGAAGGAGATGTCGGTGAGACCGGTGGAGGCCGCCGACACGTTCTGCACGATCATGTCGATGTTGATCTCGGCGTCCGCGACGGCCCGGAAGATGGCCGCGGCCTCGCCCGGCTTGTCCGGCACGCCGACCACGGTGATCTTCGCCTCGGAGGTGTCGTGGGCGACACCGGAGATGATGGCCTGCTCCACCTTGTCCCCTGTCGGTTCGTTGCTGACCCACGTGCCCTGGAGTCCGGAGAAGGACGAGCGGACGTGGATCGGGATGTTGTAGCGGCGCGCGTACTCCACGCAGCGGTGCAGCAGCACCTTGGAGCCGGAGGCGGCGAGCTCCAGCATGTCCTCGAAGGAGATCCAGTCGATCTTCTTCGCCTTCTTCACCACGCGCGGGTCGGCGGTGAAGACGCCGTCGACGTCGGTGTAGATCTCGCAGACCTCGGCGTCGAGCGCGGCGGCGAGCGCCACGGCCGTGGTGTCGGAGCCGCCGCGGCCGAGGGTGGTGATGTCCTTCTTGTCCTGGGACACGCCCTGGAAGCCGGCGACGATGGCGATGTTGCCCTCGTCGAGGGCGGTGCGGATGCGGCCCGGCGTGACATCGATGATGCGCGCTTTGTTGTGGACCGAGTCGGTGATGACACCCGCCTGGCTGCCGGTGAACGACTGGGCCTCGTGGCCCAGGTTTTTGATCGCCATCGCCAGCAGGGCCATGGAGATCCGCTCTCCGGCGGTCAGCAGCATGTCGAACTCGCGTCCGGCAGGCATGGGAGAGACCTGCTCGGCGAGATCGATCAGCTCGTCCGTCGTGTCGCCCATCGCGGAGACCACGACGACCACCTGGTGGCCGTTCTTCTTGGCTTCCACGATCCGCTTGGCGACGCGCTTGATGCCCTCGGCATCGGCAACGGAGGAGCCTCCGTACTTCTGCACGACAAGGCCCACGTGCGCTCCTCGCTCGGTCGGTGCCACAGCCGGTGCTGCGGTCGGCTCAGTCTAACGAGCGACCGGAAAACGCCGATCCGCTATCACATCCTGAGACACGGTGCTCAGAACGTGATCACTCCGGGCGCTAGAGCCCCTTCAGCCCCAGCGGCCCCGCGATCTCCTGGATCATCACCCGGCCCGCCTCCTCGGCGAGGTCGTCGTCGGCCAGGTCCTCGTCGATGTCCAGGCCGTCGAGCGCCGCCAGCGGCTGGTCGAGGCGGACGTGCGCCACCAGGGACTGCAGGGCGCGGAGGGTGGCCGAGGCGGTCGGGCCCCAGTTGGAGAAGTACGAGAACTGCCACCACCACAGGGCCTCGGAGGTCCGGCCGGCCCGGTAGTGGGCGAGACCGTGCCGCAGGTCCGCGACGATGTCCGCGAGGTTGTCCGAGATGCGGGCCGGGACCGGCGCCTTGCGGGGCTCGTACGGGTCGAAGACCTCGGAGAAGACGTCCACCGGCTCCAGCATCACCGCGAACCGCTCCCGCAGCTCGTCCACGTCCGGCTCCGGGCCCGTGTCCGGCTCGTACCGCTCGTCCGGGACGATGTCCTCGTGCGCGCCCAGCCGGCCGCCCGCGAGCAGCAGCTGGGACACCTCCAGGAGCAGGAACGGCACCGCGCTGTCCGGTTCGTCGCCCTTGGCGACCTCGGTCGTGGCCACGATGAAGCTCTCGACGGAGTCCGCGATCTGCACCGCGAAGTCGTCGGGGCTCTGCGTGACGGAGTGGAGCGTGGGATCAGACATCGAGGAGCCTCCCTGAGACCTCACCGGCACCGGCCCGGTCCTCCCGCGCCCGGTCGTCATACATCTAGCAGCCTCCGTCCCTCGAAGGCACGGCCCAGCGTCACCTCGTCGGCGTACTCCAGGTCGCCGCCGACCGGCAGCCCGCTGGCCAGCCGGGTGACCTTCAGCCCCATCGGCTTGATCATCCGGGCCAGGTACGTGGCGGTGGCCTCGCCCTCCAGGTTCGGGTCGGTCGCCAGGATCAGCTCCGTGACCTCCCCGTCCGCGAGGCGGGCCAGCAGCTCCCGGATCCGCAGGTCGTCGGGGCCGACGCCCTCGATCGGGCTGATCGCGCCGCCGAGGACGTGGTACCGCCCCCGGAACTCGCGGGTCCGCTCGATCGCGACGACGTCCTTCGGCTCCTCGACCACGCAGATCACCGTCCGGTCCCGGCGCGGGTCGCGGCAGATGGTGCACTGCTCCTGCTGCGCCACGTTCCCGCAGACCGCGCAGAACCGGACCTTCTCCTTGACCTCCAGCAGCGCGTGCGCCAGCCGGCGCACGTCCACCGGTTCGGCCTGCAGGACGTGGAAGGCGATCCGCTGCGCGCTCTTGGGACCGACGCCGGGCAGCCTGCCCAGCTCGTCGATCAGGTCCTGGACCACGCCTTCGTACAACGGAACGCCCTTCCCGGGGTGTGCGGCCTTGCCCTCTTACGGTAGTGGCTGGACGTGCTCCCTAGAAGCCCAGGCCCGGCATCCCGCCGAGGCCCTGCGCCAGCGGGCCCAGCTTGGTCTGCTGGAGCTGCTGCGCGTTGTCGTTCGCGGCCTGGACGGCGGCCACGACCAGGTCGGCCAGGGTCTCGGTGTCCTCCGGGTCGACCGCCTTCGGGTCGATCACCAGGGCGCGCAGCTCGCCGGAGCCGGTCACCGTCGCCTTGACCAGGCCGCCGCCCGCCTGGCCCTCGACCTCGGTCGCGGCGAGCTCCTGCTGGGCGCGGGCGAGGTCCTGCTGCATCTTCTGCGCCTGCTGGAAGATCTGCTGCATGTTGGGCTGGCCGCCACCGGGGATCACGGTCACTCCTCGTGGTTGAGACGTCGGCCGGTCCCGTCGGGAACCGGTGTTCCGAGCCTACGCGGTCGTGGACCGCGCCGCCGCGACAACTCTTTCGGGTGAGAAACTGCGGGCTCCTCTACCTGATCAACACCCTCTTGCGGGCGGAAATCCCGGGATTCCGGGCCCACCGCCCACCATTCGGCGGTAGGAAGGGCAGGCACCACGTGCACCGCACGTCACAGAAGGTCACGAGCGCCACGAACGCTGGGCTGAGCAGAGGAGTCCCCCGGTGAGCCACCAGCCGGAGATGCAGCCGCCGGGGCAGCCCGGGGAAGCCGTCGACAGAGATCTGACCGGGAAGCCGTTCCCCCTGGGCGACTGGGGCGAGCCCGCCGAACGCCTCGACGAGCTCTACCGCTGGGTGGAGGCCAACGCCCTGCGCACCGCCGAGTGGTACCTCTCGGACCGGGTCTGGAAGCGCCGCTGCGCCCGCGCGCTGCGGGTCGGCACCGCGCTCGGCGTGATCGCCGGGGCCGCGCTACCGCTGCTCGACCTGACCGGGGCCGCCGAGGGCACGGCCGGCTGGGGCTATCTGTCGCTGCTGCTCGGCGCCGCCTGCCTGGCCTGCGACCGGTACTTCGGGCTGACGTCCGGCTGGATGAGGGACGTGGCGACCGCGCAGGCGGTGCAGCGGCGGCTCCAGGCGCTCCAGTTCGACTGGGCGTCGGAGAGCGTGCGGGAGGTGCTGGGCCCGACCGAGGGGACGGCGAGCGAGGCCGCCGAGCGGTGCCTCGGGGTGCTGCGGCGGTTCTCGGAGGACGTCACGGAGCTGGTGCGGGCGGAGACCGCGGACTGGATGGTCGAGTTCCGCTCGGGACCGGCGCCGCTGGCGCTCCAGTCGGTCGGGGTCGTACCGGCCCGGCCGGAGACGGCGCACCCCTCGGGGCGCTTCCCGCTGCCGCCGGGCACCCGGCCGAACATGCCGCGGCAGCGGCCCCCGGAGACCCGCTGAGGGCCTCCGGGCCGGCCGTCGCGCCGTCAGCTCAGCATGATCATCGAGCCCTGGGCGAGGCTGCGGGTGGCCGCCGCGTGCAGCCCCAGCCAGACGTGCCGCTCCCGGGCGAAGGGTCCGCCGTCGTACGGGACCGGGGCGGCCGGCTCCTCCAGCTCGGTGGGCCGGGCGGGCGGGGCCGGGGCGGCCGGCGGGTTCGCCGGGTCGATGCCGAGCGCCGGGGCGACGAACTCCAGTTCCCGCAGCAGGCCGTACGAGGAGCCGAGCGGGCCGCCGCCGGCGAGCAGTTCGTCGCTGGAGAGCGGGACCGGGAAGTCGACGGGCACGTAGGCGCCGGCGTGGTCGTAGTGCCAGACCAGGTGGGACTGCTGGGCGGTCGCCTCGAACATCTCCAGCAGCTGTTCGTAGTCCCCGCCGAGCTCGCCGACCGGCTCGACCGGGAGCCCGCAGACCGCCAGCAGGTAGGCGCGGCGCAGGTAGTGCAGGGCCTCGTAGTCGAAGCCCGCGACCGGGGCGACGTCACCGGAGAGCCCGGGCATGTACGCGTACACGGGCACGGTCGGCAGGCCCGAGGCGCTGAGCACGGCGTCGTACGCCGCGAGGTCCTCGGCGAAGGGGTTGTCGGGGCTGTGGCACAGCACGTCGACGAGGGGGACCAGCCACAGGTCACAGGCCAAGGGAGGCTCGCTCTCCGTCAGTTCCGGGGAGGGCCAGGGTAGTCGGCGGCACCGACGACGCCCACCCGAGGGAGGCCTGCCCCGGGAAGGGGCGGCTCAACCGGCGCGGGGGTCACCGGCCGGTCCGGGCCTCCAGGCGGTCGGCCCACTCCAGGGAGTGCGCGTGGTAGGCGCGGAAGACGCCGACGGCGGCCTCGGCGTCGCCGCGGGTGACGGCGTCGATCAGGTCCACGTGCCCGGACCACAGCCATCCGTGGAGGTCGCGCTCGGCCCGCAGGTACGGCACCGAGAAGGCCCACGCCTGGACGCGGAGGCGGTGCAGGAAGTCGGCCAGGGGCTCGTTGCGGGCGACGAGCCGGCCCAGCTCGTGCCAGAAGCGCAGGTCGTAGCCGATGAGGACGTCCAGGTCGCCGGCCCGGGCGGCGCGGGCGGCGGCCTCGCCCCGGCGGCGTATCGACACCAGGACCACGCCGACGCCGGGGTCCGGCTCGGGCAGCGGGGCCCGCGCGTACGGGGCGTGGCGGCGGAAGATGCCGTCGACGACGAGCATCCGGGCCTCGGCCATGGCGCGGTAGTCGGCCACGGAGAAGCGGTGGACGCGGAAGCCGCGGTGCTGGTCGGAGTCGAGCAGGCCCGCCGCGCAGAGCTCGACCAGCGCCTCGCGGACGGGCGTGGCGGAGACGCCGTACTGCTCCGCGATCTGCTTGACGGTGAACTCCTGGCCCGGCTGGAGACGCCCCGCGAGGACCTCGTCACGGAGCGCGTCCGCGATCTGCCGGCTGAGGGTGCTGCGGGTGACGGCGCTGTTCGCGGACGTACCGGGCATGCGGGCGGGGCCCCCTCCGTGAGGTTCCGGAAGACTCTAGTCCAGTCCCGGTCCCTCGGGAGGGGGCCCCAGGGGCCGCCGGGTCAGGCGGTGTGCTCGTCGGCGACGGTGAGGGCCGCGTCGAGGGCGGCCAGGCCCTCCTTGACCTCGTCCTCGGTGACGTTGCAGGCGGGGACGGCGTGGGTGCGGTTCATGTTGACGAAGGGCCACAGGCCGTTCTTCTTCGCCGCGGCGCCGAAGGCGGCCATCGGGGCGTTGGCCTCGCCGGCCGCGTTGTACGGGACGAGCGGCTCGCGGGTCTCCTTGTTCTTCACCAGGTCGAGCGCCCAGAAGACGCCCATGCCGCGGACCTCGCCGACGGACGGGTGGCGCTCGGCGAGCTCGCGCAGGCCGGGGCCGAGGACGGTCTCGCCGATGCGGGCGGCGTGCTCGACGACGCCCTCCTCCTCCATCACCCGGATGGTGGCGACGGCGGCGGCGCAGGCCAGCGGGTGGCCGGAGTAGGTGAGGCCGCCGGGGTAGGGGCGGGTCTCGAAGGTGGCGGCGATCTCCTCGCTGAGGGCGACGCCGCCGAGCGGCACGTAGCCGGAGTTGACGCCCTTGGCGAAGGTCATCAGGTCGGGGACGACGTCGAAGTGCTCGGCGGCGAACCACTTCCCGGTGCGGCCGAAGCCGGCCATGACCTCGTCGAGGACGAGGACGATGCCGTACTTGTCGCAGATCGCGCGGACGCCGGGGAGGTAGCCGGGCGGCGGGACCATGATGCCGGCGGTGCCGGGCACGGTCTCCAGGATGATCGCGGCGATGGTGCCGGGACCCTCGAACGCGATGGTGTCCTCCAGGTGCGCGAGGGCGCGCTCGCACTCCTGCTGCTCGGTCTCGGCGTAGAACGGCGAGCGGTAGAGGAACGGCGCCCAGAAGCGCACCACGCCCGCCGAGCCCGTGTCGGAGGCCCAGCGGCGCGGGTCGCCGGTGAGGTTGATCGCGGTGGAGGTGGCGCCGTGGTACGAGCGGAAGGCGGAGAGCACCTTGTGGCGGCCGGTGTGCAGCCGGGCCATCCGGACGGCGTTCTCGACGGCCTCGGCGCCGCCGTTGGTGAAGAAGATCTTGTTCAGGTCGCCGGGGGTGCGCTCGGCGATGAGGCGCGCGGCCTCGGAGCGGACGTCGACGGCGAAGGCGGGCGCGAAGGTCGCGAGCTTCCCGGCCTGCTCCTGGATCGCGGCGACCACCTTGGGGTGCTGGTAGCCGATGTTCGTGTAGACGAGGCCGCTGGTGAAGTCGAGGTAGCGGTTGCCGTCGTAGTCCCAGAAGTACGACCCCTCGGCGCCGGCCACGGCGAGCGGGTCGATCAGGCCCTGGGCGGACCAGCTGTGGAAGACGTGCGCGCGGTCCGCGGCCTTGACGGCGGCGCCGGCCTGGGGGTCGGGTACGACATGAGGGGTCATGCCTCCGCACTGTAAGGAACCGCAGGTGGGACGGCCATCACCATCTTGTCCACCGAGAACGCGCCGGACGCGACACTGTGCTCTGCGGGACGGCGGCCGCGGATTCCCGGTGGACAGGGCGCGGTCGGGCGCGACAGCCTGCCGTCATGACCTCCAGGACCGTTCACCTCGCCGTGTACGACACCCTCGCCGACTGGGAGACGGGGCACGCCACCGCGTGGCTCGCCCGGGACGGCTTCACCGTGCGGACCGTCGGCGCCGAGGCCGGGAAGCCCGTCACCACCATCGCCGGGATGCGGATCGTCCCCGACCTCGCCCTGGCCGACCTGCGGCCCGAGGACAGCGCGCTGCTGATCCTCCCGGGGGCCGAGAAGTACGACGAGGGCGACGAGCTCGCCCCCTTCACCGCCGCCGCCCGCGCGTTCCTGGACGCCGGGGTGCCGGTCGCCGCCATCTGCGGCGCCACCGCCGGGCTCGCCCGGGAGGGCCTGCTCGACGACCGGGCGCACACCAGCGCCGCGTCCTTCTACCTCGCCGCCACGGGGTACGCGGGCGGGGAGCGGTACGTGGAGGCCGACGCGGTCACCGACGGGGACCTGATCACCGCCGGGCCGACCGAGCCGGTCGCCTTCGCCCGTGAGATCTTCGGCCGGCTCGGCGCGTACGAGGGGAAGCGGGACGCCTGGTACCGGCTGTTCCACCACTCCGACCCGGCCGCGTTCGAGGAACTGAACGGCTGAACCGGCGGAACGAGCTGCGCGTCATGGACACGTCGGGGGGCAGTGCCGCCACCAGGGCCTTCGGGTGGGGGACGGTCGGGGCCGCGGTCGCGGCGGTGGTGTGCGCGCTGGCGCAGGTGTCCGCGTATCCGCCGCTGGTGCCGGAGGTGGCGCTCGCGGGGGTGTCGGCGCTGTGCGCCGCGGGCTGGGTGGCGGCCTCGTACCGGCTGCGGGGGAAGGGGCACCTCGACGCGCCGCCGCGCAAGAGGCGGCCGGACAACAGGGTGCTGCCGTACCTCTTCGCCTTCGGGGTCCCGGTGTCCACCGTGACCGCGCTCCTCCTGCTCTTCACGCCGAGCAGCGCGCGGGGCCAGTGGGAGGAGCGGATGGAGGCGGCGGGGTACGGGGAGCACCGGGTGCCGGTGGTGCGGCTGGCGGGGAAGCCGGAGTACGTGCCGAAGGGCGAGGACAACGACCCGTACTACCTGACCGACGTCGTGGTGCGGGTGCCGTTCCGGGACGGGGCCCGCGAGGTCACCGTGCAGGGGTACTCCACGGCGCCGGAGCCGCCCGTGCCGGGCACGGAGCTGGCGGTGTACTTCGCGCCGGGGGCGCCGGACGGGCCGGTGAGCGAGCAGGACCGGGTCGGCCTGGACGGGGCGACCGTGACCTGGCTGGCCGTGTTCTTCGTGTGGCCGTGGGCGATCGTCGCCGGCGGCATGCTGAAGTCGTACATCGGGGTGTCCGCGGTGCGGCGGGCGCGGCGCTTCCGGCCGGTGGTGCACCTGCCGGCCCTCGGGATCCTGCTGGCGGGGGTGGTGCTGCTGCTGCCGGTGGCGCTGGAGTTCCAGGTGGCCGGGTTCGCCCGGCTGCCGGCGTTCGCCGGGGCGTTCGCGCCCGCGCTCGCCCTGACCTGGGTGGTCAGGACGAGCTCGTAGGGCGCCGGGGCCGCTAGCAGTACAGGTTCGGGCCCGTCGGGACGCCGAGGATCTGGGTGAACTGCTGGTACTTGGTGACGCGGCTCTGGACCTGGGCGGGGTTGCCGCCGTTGCACTCCAGGGCGCCGTTGATGGCCCAGATGGTCTGGCCGAAGCCGGCGCCGTTGACCATGGCGTTGTGGGCGGTCATGGTGCCGGGGCCGTTCTGGGTGTTCCAGTACCAGAGGCCGGTCATCATGGCGACGTCCGGCTCGCGCTCGACGCGCCAGGGGTTGTTCAGCAGGTCGAGGCCGAGGGCGTCGCCGGCGGCCTTGTAGTTGAAGTTCCAGGAGAGCTGGATCGGGCCGCGGCCGTAGTAGGCGGCCTGGCCGGCGGGGCAGCCGTAGGGCTGCTTCGCGTCGCAGTAGTGCGGGTAGTTGGCGGTGTTCTGCTCGACGATGTGGACGAGGCCGCCGGTCTCGTGGGCGACGTTGGCGAGGAAGGCCGCGGCCTCCTGCTTCTTCACGGTGTCGCTGCCGGTGCCGGCGAAGGCGGGGTACTTCTTGGTGGCGGCGACCAGACCGGCGTACGTGTAGAAGGGGTTCCGGTTCGGGAACATCTGGTTGAACTGGGCCTCGGTGACGACGAATCCGGAGGGGTCGGGGGTGCCGCCCCCGCCGCCGGTGCCGCAGGCGCCCTCGTCGCGCCAGACGTCGCTGGTGCCGGGGCGCTCGTTCTGCGTCCACCACTTCGCGTACCAGTTGCGGCCGTTGTACGAGGCGGTCATGCCGCCGGTGTAGACCTGGCCCGAGTTCCAGGCGGTGACGCAGGCGGGGGCCGCGCCGGCGGTGGCGGGGAGCAGGACCGCGAGCCCGAACGCCGTACACAGGGCGGCGAGGAGGGCGAGAAGACGTCGCATGCGCTGTCGTCCTTCCGGTGGGGGGAAGGCCAGCGAACCGGCACTGGTCTGTACCTGTCAAGGTCTAGACCAGAACTCGCCGCGGATGCCCGGGGAAACGGCGGGCGGCCCCGGCCCGGTGAACCGGGTCGGAGCCGCCCGCGCGCGAAGTCGCCTCCGCCTACAGGAGGTTGAAGTTCTTCATGTACGCGCCCATGAACGGCACCGGCGCCTTGAACGGCTTCGCCGCGTCGCCGGTGCCCGCGTAGCTGACCACCTCGCCCGTCGTCTTCCGGGCGAGCAGGTCCACCTTGCCGTCCTGGTTGTCGTCGCCGAGCGACACCAGCCGGTCGTACGCGTTCCACCCGCCGCCGATCCGCGTACGGCTCGCGAACGGCGCCTTGTAGTCGCCCGTTCCCTTGTAGAGCCACAGGACGCCGGTCTTGTCGCGGGCGACGATGTCGGCCCTGCCGTCACCGGTCAGGTCGCCCTGGCCCGCGAGCTGGTCGTACGCGTTCCACCCGCCGCCGACCCGCATCCGGGTGGTGAGGCGGCCGTCCGGGTAGGCCAGGTAGCTCCACAGCACGCCGGCCGTGTCGCGGCCGATCAGGTCGGCCTCCGCGGCCCCGCCGAGGTTTCCGGGCGACAGGACCTCGGGGTAGATGTTCCAGCCCTTGCCCACGGTCTTCGTCGACTGCCAGAAGTCGCCGACCATGCCGGCGAAGTCCAGCCGCCCGTCCTTGTGGAGGGTCCACTTGGCCTCGCCGTAGCCGTCGCCGGTGTTGTCGACCGTGATGATGTCGGCGAGGCCCGACTGGTCGGCCGGGAGGGCCAGGTCGCTGGTGAGGTGGGGCCCGTCGTGGTGCCACTCCCACAGGTCGCGGGTCTGCTGGTGGACGCCGTACAGGTTGAAGACGGGCGCCACCGGGTCGGCGGCCGGGGCGGCGACCGCCGAGGACGCGCCGGTGGCCGTCGCCACCGCGACGGCGGTGGCGAGGAGGCCCGCTCGGATTCCGGGCCTGTGTCGTGCGGACATGTGCGCATTCCCCCTGCGTCGTTTCGTTCTCACCCCTTCCGACCCGCGAAGGCCCCCCAGGGTTGTCCGAAACCGCGCGGTTTCTCTGCCCGTTCCCTCCCCGGCCGTCAGATCATCAGCACGATCCGGCCCGGCCGGCGGCCCTCCTCCGCGCGCCGGTGCGCCTCCGGCGCCTGCTCCAGCGGCAGCACGTCCGCGACCCGGGTCGCCAGGCCGCCCGCGGCGACGAGTTCGAGCAGCTCCTTCAGGCGGGCCGCGTCCGGGCGGCCGACCACCGTGTCGACCCGGACGCCCCGCTCGGCCACCGGCATCCGCTCACCGGAGGCGGACACGAAGACACCGCCGTCCTTCACCGCGGGCAGCAGCGGATCGGCGATCAGCGCCGTGTCGAGGACGCCGTCCACCCGGTCCGGCGCGAAGCCCAGCACCCCGGTGATCACGTCCTCCGGAGCCCCGCGGTCCACCACCCCGTCGGCGCCGAGGACCCGCAGCTCGTGCGCGTCGCCCGGGTTGCCGAGGGCGATCACCCGGAGCCCGGCCCGCGCCGCCAGCTGCACCGCGTACCGGCCCACCACCCCGCTCGCGCCCGTGACCAGCAGGGTCGCGCCCTCCGGCAGCGCCAGCAGGTCCAGCGCCTGCGCGGCGGTCAGCGCGGACAGCGGCAGCGAGGCCGCCGCCGTGAAGTCCACCTCGTCCGGGACCGGCGCCAGCCAGGCCGGCTCCGCCAGGATGACCTCCGCGTACGTCCCCGCACCGGTCGCCTCCGCCACCCAGGGCACGAAACCGGCCACGCGGGTGCCCTCCGGCAGGCCCGGCGCCGGGTCCGCCAGGACCCCGGCGAAGTCGTAGCCGAGCACGAACGGCGGGGCCAGCGGGCCCAGCGCCGCCGCCAGCCGGCCCGAGCGGATCTTGAGGTCCGCCTGGTTCACGCCGGCGGCCTTCAGCCGCACCCGGACCCGGCCCGGGGCGTCCGCCGGGTCCGGCTCGGGCCGGCGGGCCGCGGCCAGGACCTCGGGTCCGCCGTAGGCGGTCACTTCGACGACACGCATGGGGTTCCTCCTCCGGAAGGGCCCCCTCACGGTCATTACATCCACGCCTCTCCGGGCCGGGCAACCGCTGTCCGCCCACCCGGACGACCCCGCCCCGCCGCCCCCCGGAGCAGGTCCCCGATGTCCCCCGGCGCCCCCGACGGCCCCGCTGAACGCGCGGCGAAATCCACGTGTCCGGCCGCTACGCCACCCCCGCGCTCGCACACCCGTCCGTACCGTCCCGGCCATGGAGTGGATAACCGCCGAGAACGTGGTCGCCGTCACCACCGCCCTCCTCGGCGTCCTCGTCTCGGTCGGCGCCGTCTGGATCGACCGCTTCAAGCCGCAGCGCAAGCGGCTCGGCTACCGCGTGCAGCTGAACACCCCGCTGCACAAGGAGGGCGACGACCAGGACGGCGGCGTGATGACCCTCCACGACGGCGAGGTGCTGGGCAGCGCCGCCGCCGGCGCCACCCTCGTCCTGCTCCGCATCGAGAACGACCGCGACCTCGACATCAGCCTCGACGACTACGGCGTCACCGCCCCCGACCACGCCCTCCGCATCACCTTCGGCGCCCCGCCGGTGACCGTCCGGGGCGTCGTCGCCACCGTCCCGCCCGGCCGGCACGCCGTCCGCGACGACCTCGACAGCGCCCCCCGGCTCGGCCGCAGCGGCAACGCCGTCCTCGTCCCCCGCGTCGCCCTGGAGACCGGCCAGTACTTCAAGCTCCTCGTCCAGCTCTCCGGCCCCGTCGCCGACCGCGACATCAAGGTGCACGGCACCCTCGCCGGCGGCTCCATCCGCCGCAACCGCTCCACCACCCCCGACGACCAGGCCGGCCGGTTCTCCCCCGCCGCCCGCTCCGTCACCGTCGTCCTCACCGCCTGCGTCGTCGCCCTCGCCGCGCTCATCGTCCGCGAACAGGCCCCGCCGCCCATCGGCTGCGCCCGCGGTGACCTCACCGTCACCGGCTCCACCGCCTTCGCGCCGGTCGTCCGCGAGGTGGCCGCCGCCTATCAGAAGGACTGCGCCGGCGCCCGGATCACCGTCGACGCCGACGGCTCCACCTCCGGCGTCCGCGACCTCGCCGAGACCGGCGCCCGGAGCGAGGGCTCCCCCGCCGTCGTCGCCCTCTCCGACGGGCCCGGCCCGGGCGGCCACCCCCAGCTGCGCGCCCACATGGTCGCCGTCTCGCTGTTCACCGTCGTCACCCACGACTCCGTCCCGGTCCGCTCCCTCACCCTGGAGCAGATCCGCTCCCTCTACCGCGGCGACGTCACCCGCTGGAACCAGCTCACCGGCCCCGGCCTCCCCCCGGACCTCCCCGACCTGCCCGTCCTGCTGGTCAGCCGGGACGCGAACTCCGGCACCCGCGAGGTCTTCCAGCGCCGGGTCCTCGGCCGCAACGAGCCCGCCAACTCCTCACGCGACTGCGCCACCGTCGACGACCCGGAGGCACGCGTCGTCCGCTGCGAACTCGACTCCACCGCCCAGGTGCTGGCCACCGTCGCCCGCCTCCCCGGCGCCCTCGGCTACGCCGAACTCGGCGCCGTCGCCGCCGCGAAGGGCGTGCACCGCGTCGACCTCGACGGCCGCGGTCCGGTCCTCGACGAACTGGGCGCCTCCCCGTACCCGTACCGGGAGATCGAGTACGCCTACACCTGGGGCGACCCGCCGAGCGACTCCCTCACCGCGAGCTTCCTCGCCTACCTCGCGCGCGGCCGGGGCCAGGACATCGCGCGCGCCCGCGGACACCTGCCGTGCGCGACCCCGAAGGGCCTGCGGATCTGCGGGGAAGGCTGACACCGGACCGTGACCCGGACCGCGACCGGGGGCTGCGCGGGTCTGGCATCCTCTTGCCACGTGGAGCCATTGAACGCGGAAGACCCGGTCAGCATCGGCCCGTTCCGGATCGTCGGCCGGCTCGGGGCCGGCGGCATGGGCCGGGTGTTCCTCGCGCGTTCGGCCGGCGGACGGACCGTCGCCGTGAAGGTCGTGCACGCCGAACTCGCCGCCCAGGACGAGTTCCGGCGCCGCTTCGCCCGCGAGGTCGAGGCGCTGGAGCGGGTCGGCGGCACCGGCACCGCGCCCGTCCTCGGCTCGGACACCGACGCCGCCTCCCCCTGGGTGGCCATCGGGTACGTCCCCGGGCCGTCGCTGCGCACGGTCGTCGGCGACGAGTACGGGCCGCTGCCGCCCGCGACCGTCCGGGCGCTCGGCTCCGGGCTCGGCCGGGCCCTCGACCACATCCACGCGGCCGGGCTCGTCCACCGCGACCTCAAGCCGTCCAACGTGCTGCTGACCGTCGACGGCCCCCGGATCATCGACTTCGGCATCGCCCGGGCCGTGGACACCGTCACCGACGGCGGGCTCACCAGCACCGGCGCCGTCGTCGGCTCCCCCGGCTTCATGTCGCCCGAGCAGGTGCGCGGCGAACGGCTCGGCCCCGCCTCCGACGTCTTCTGCCTGGGGTCGGTCCTCGCGTACGCGGCGACCGGCCGCTCGCCGTTCGGCACCTCCGACAGCGGGGTGCACGCGCTGATGTTCCGGATCGCGCACGACGAGCCGGACCTGACCGGTGTGGCGCCCGAGCTGACCGGGCTGATCCGGGCCTGTCTCGCGAAGGACCCGGCGGCCCGGCCGACGGCGGCCGAGATCGCCGGGACGCTGCCGTTCCCCGACCCGTGGCTGCCGGCCGACGTGCTGGTCCGGCTCGGCCGGCACGCGGCGCGGCTCCTGGAGGCGGAGAGCGCGGCGGGCGCCCGGGACACGGCCGGACAGGAGGGCGGCCCGGACGGCGGACAGCCCGGCGGACAGACCGGCGGACAGTCCGGCGGCCGGGCCGGCGACCGTACGCGGGGCGGCGCGGGTCCCGGCGACGCGACGGCCGGCCCGGCCGCCCCCGCCCCCGCCCCGGAGCCGGGTCCGGAGCGCCCGGCCCCCCGGACCCGGCGGCGGGTGCTGACGGCCGCGCTGGCGGCCGTCGCGGTGGCCGCCGCGGCCGGGATCGGCTACGCCTTCTGGCCGCTCGGCGGCCCGGGCACGGGCACCGGCGGCGACGGCAGGGCGACCGGCTCCGGCACCGTCTCCGCACGGCCCGCCGGGGCGGTGCCCGCCGTCTTCCTCGGCGCGTGGGAGGGCGTCCTCCAGGGCAGCCCGGAGATCCCGCGCGAGACGATCCGGATCGAGCTGGTGCAGGGTGCGCCGGGCGCGAAGACCGCCGTCTACACGCACGTCGGCGACAACCGGCTGTGCATGGGCCGCTCGCGGCTGGTCTCCGCCGACGAGGACAAGGTGGTCCTCGGCGAGTCGGACGTGACGACCAGCGTGCCGCCGCAGCGGTGCCTGGCCGCCGCGCACCAGACCCTCACCCTGCGCTCCCCCGAGGTCCTGGAGTGGTCCTCGGGCACCGCGAAGGCCACCTTCCACAAGGCGCGCACCGGGTCGGAGGTCCTGCCCGCGAAGTACCTGGGCCGCTGGCGGATGAAGCCGCTGGTCGAAGGCCCGGAGGCGGACCGCTACACCGACGAGGTGACGATCACCCAGGGGGCGGTCGGCGCGACGGTGTTCCGCGCGACGAACGTCTACCCGCGGACGGACGACGAGGGCAACACGCTGGCCGACTCGGTCAACTGCACCCGGACGGCGATCCTGGCGAGCTCGACGCCCCCCTACGTCCTGGGGCCGATGACCCTGGAGCCCGGCGGGGACTCCGAGTGCGTGAGCGACCACCTGGGCAGCTACATGGTCCTGACGACGTACAAGGGCGAGGAGATCCTTCAGGTCTACCCGATGGCGGACACGGAGCCGGGCGAGTATCACCGGCTCGACTGAGGGGCGGGCCTCCGGGTGGAGCGGACGACGGCCGCGGCGGCGCGGGCGTAGTCGCGGACGAGGGCGCGGGTGTCGCCGGCGCGCCAGGCGAGGGCGAAGCTGCTGGGCGGCACCCCGCGGACCGGGCGGGTGACGACGCCGTCGCGGGCGATCAGGGGCGTGTTGCCGGTGGCGACGAGGCAGATCCCGAGGCCGTCGACCAGCGCCTCGTACGTCTCGTCGGCGCTGGCGATCACCCCGCCGATCACCGGCGGCCGGCCGTCCCGGCAGTCGGTGGCCAGCCAGTAGTCGCGCAGTTCGGGGCCGGTGTCGGGCAGGGCGAGGAACGGTTCGTCGAGGAGTTCGGCGAAGTCCAGGACGTCGCGGGCGGCCAGCCGGTGCCCGGCGGGCAGGGCGACGAGCCGGGGTTCGGTGGCGACGACGTCCCAGCGGAAGCGTGCGGCGCCGGGCAGCGGCAGCCAGACGAACGCGAGGTCGCTGCCGCCGTCGGCGAGACCGGCCGTGGGGTCCTCCCAGCCGACCTGCCGCAGCCGGAGCCGGGCCGCCGGGTGGGTCCCGGTGAAGCGGGAGCGGATCGCCGGCAGGAGGCCGTCGCGGCCGGGGCTGGTGCTCATCCCGACGGTGAGGGTGCCGTCCGCGGCCTCCCGGGCGCGGCGCACGGCCCCGGCGGCCTCCTCCCAGGCGGCGAGCACGGTGCGGGCGTGGGGCAGCAGGGCCTCGCCGACCGGGGTGAGGGCGACGCCGTGGCGGTCGCGGTCGAAGAGCGGCGCCCCGAGCTGCCGCTCCAGCGCCCGTATCTGCTTGCTGAGCGCGGGCTGGGACACGTAGAGGCGCTCGGCGGCCCGGGTGAAGTGCAGTTCCTCGGCGACGGCGAGGAAGTACCTGAGGTCGCGGCCGTGGACATCCTTCTCGGTCATGCCTCCTGGCTATCACGACAGATCTTGGACGCCCAACTCTCCTGCCGGGCAGGCTTGTTGTCACACGGAGGACATGACCGAGGGGAGAAGCGGCGATGAGCAGGGTCTGGCTGGTCACGGGTGCCAACAGCGGTTTCGGGCGGGCGTTCACGGAGGCGGCGGTCGCCGCCGGGGACGTGGTCGTCGCCGCCGCGCGCCGCACGGAGACCCTGGACGACCTGGTCGCCGCCCACCCGGACCAGGTCGACCCGGTCGCCCTGGACGTGACGGACGCGGCGGCGGTCGAGCGGGTCGTGGCGGGGGTCGTGGAGCGGCACGGCCGGATCGACGTCCTGGTCAACAACGCGGGCCGCACCCACGTCGGCTCGGTCGAGGAGACCTCCGACGAGGAGCTGCGCTCGCTCTTCGACGTGCACGTCTTCGGGCCGGCGGCCCTGACCCGTGCCGTCCTGCCGCACATGCGGGCCCGCCGCTCGGGGGCGATCGTGCAGCTCAGCAGCGTCGGCGGGCAGATGTCGATGGCCGGGTTCGGCGCGTACAGCGCGACGAAGTTCGCCCTGGAGGGCATGTCCGAGGCGCTGGCCGCCGAGGTCCGTCCGCTCGGCATCGACGTCCTCATCGTCGAGCCGGGCGCCTTCCGCACCAGCCTCTTCGGCAACCGCAGCCTGAGCGGCGACGGCATCGCCGACTACGCCGAGACCGTCGGCGCCACCCGCGCGTACGTCGAGACCGGCGACGGCGGCCAGGCGGGCGACCCGGCGAAGGCGGCCCGCGCGGTGCTGGCGGCCCTGGACGCCGACGAGACCCCGCTGCGGCTCGCGCTGGGCGACGACGCGATCGACACCATCCACGCCCACCTGGACCAGGTCCGCGCGGACCTGACCGCCTGGGACAAGGTCGGCCGGGACACGAAGCTGGACGCCTGAGCGAGAACGCGGAGGGCCCGCACCCCTGCGCCGAGGGCCCGCACCCCCGGGGGGTGCGGGCCCTCCGGCCGTGCGGGTCCTTACAGGAAGGAGTTGATCTCGATGGTCTCGGTGCGGCCGGGGCCGACGCCGATGGCGGAGATCGGGGCGCCGGACATCTCCTCCAGCGCCTTCACGTAGTTCTGCGCGTTCTTCGGGAGGTCCGCGAAGGTCTTGGCCTTCGTGATGTCCTCCGACCAGCCGGGCAGGGTCTCGTAGATCGGCTTCGCGTGGTGGAAGTCGGTCTGCGAGTAGGGCAGCTCCTCGACGCGCTTGCCGTCGATCTCGTACGCGACGCAGACCGGGATCTGCTCCCAGCCGGTCAGCACGTCCAGCTTGGTGAGGAAGAAGTCGGTCAGGCCGTTGACGCGGGTGGCGTAGCGGGCGATGACCGCGTCGAACCAGCCGCAGCGGCGGTCGCGGCCGGTGGTGACGCCGCGCTCGCCGCCGATGCGGCGCAGCGCCTCGCCGTCCTCGTCGAACAGCTCGGTCGGGAACGGGCCGGCGCCGACGCGGGTGGTGTACGCCTTGAGGATGCCGATGACCCGGTTGATCTTCGTCGGGCCGACGCCGGCGCCGGTGCAGGCACCGCCGGCGGTCGGGTTCGAGGAGGTGACGAAGGGGTACGTGCCGTGGTCCACGTCCAGGAGGGTGCCCTGGCCGCCCTCGAAGAGGACGACCTTGCCCTCGTCGATGGCGTTGTTGAGGATCAGGGTGGTGTCGGCGACGTACGGCTTGATCTGGTCGGCGTACTGGAGCATCTCCTCGACGATCCGGCCGGACTCGATCGCGCGGCGGTTGAAGACCTTGGCGAGGAGCTGGTTCTTCTGCTCCAGGGCCGCTTCGACCTTCTGGGTGAGGATCGACTCGTCGTACAGGTCCTGGACCCGGATGCCGACGCGGTTGATCTTGTCGGCGTAGGTGGGGCCGATGCCGCGGCCGGTGGTGCCGATCTTGCGCTTGCCGAGGAACCGTTCCGTCACCTTGTCGAGGGTGACGTTGTACGGGGTGATCAGGTGCGCGTTGCCGCTGATGAGCAGCTTGGACGTGTCGACGCCGCGCTCGTTCAGCCCGCTCAGCTCGGAGAGCAGGACCGCGGGGTCGACGACGACGCCGTTGCCGATGACCGGGGTGCACCCCGGCGAGAGGATTCCGGAGGGGAGGAGGTGGAGCGCGTACTTCTGGTCGCCGACGACGACCGTGTGGCCGGCGTTGTTGCCGCCCTGGTAACGCACCACGTAGTCCACGGAGCCGCCGAGCAGGTCGGTGGCCTTTCCCTTGCCCTCGTCACCCCACTGAGCACCGAGCAGCACAAGTGCGGGCACAGGCGTACACCCCTTCCGGAGGGGGCATTCCAAGGTCAGGGGGCCTACGCCGCCTCACCGGTGTGCCCCGGAATAGACGAAGCCCCTGGCGCAATAGCGCAAGGGGCTCTTGCACAAAGAGACTACCCGAGGAAGGACCGAGGTGTCGGATCACGACCAGCTGCTGGTCATCGTCGACCCGGTCGCCCGCCGAAGTGACGGCGAGTCCGTACGGATCGCGAAGGATGTCCTGTCCGCGGGCGCGGAAGCGAAGATCTGCCTGCCGGACTCCCCCGAGGAATTCTCCCGTGCCCTGTCCCGGCGCGGCTCCCGCCGCCCCGTCGTGCTCGGCGACGACCGGGCGCTGCTGCGCGCGGTGGCCCTGCTGCACCGGGACCGGGCGCCGCTCGCGCTGGTCCCGATCGGTCCGCCGGACGCGCTGGAGGTCGCGTACGGGCTCGGCGTGCCGCGCTCGGCGGTGACGGCGGCCCGGACGGTGCTGGACGGTGCGGTGCGGAGCCTGGACCTGCTGGTGGACGACAGCGACGGGGTGGTGCTGGGCGATCTGCGGCTGCCCGCGCTGCCCGCGCCCGCCGCCGGCAGCGCGCCGTCCGTCTGGGGGACCTGCCGGTCGCTGGTCCGCACCCTGGTCCGGCCGGCCGTGCCGCCGGTGCCGTCGGTGCCGGTGCACCGGCTGCGGGTGGAGGCGGACGGGGTGCTGCTCGCGGACGTGGACGCGCCGGTGCGGGCGGTGACGGCCCGCCCGGCGAACGGCGGCGGCGGTGCGGCGGAGGTGAGCGTGCTCCCGGCGGGGCCGGCCGGTGCGCCGCGCCGGGTGGTCGCGGGCACCCTGACGGTGTCCGGCCCGGACTTCCGCTACCGCGCCGACGGGCGGGTGACGGGCCCGGTGCGGCGCCGCACCTGGACGGTCCGCGCGGCCGGCTGGGGCCTGACGCTGCCGCGCGAGCCGGTGCCGGCGGTGGAGGCCCGGCCTCAGTCCTGAGCGGCCCGCTCGGCCCGGCGGGCCTTCCAGCGGTCAGTCATGGAGGCCAGCTCCTCCCGGAGGAAGGCGAAGAAGTCGGCGGACTCGGCCGCGCGGGCGCCGGCGGTGCTGCCGGGGCCGAGGGTGGCGGCGCCGTCGCGGAGGACCTTCTCCCAGCGGACCAGGATCTGGTCGCGGCGGGTGAAGGTCTCGTACCAGACCTCGTCGTGGAGGACGTACCGCTCGCGCCGGGTGCCGGGTTCGCGCTCGCGGGCGACCATGCCGACGTGGGTGAGGTAGCGGACGGCGCCGGAGACGGCGGCGGGGCTGATCCTGAGCTGGTCGGCGAGTTCCGCCGAGGTCAGCGAGGCCGTCTCGGAGGCGAGGAGCGCGGCGAAGACCCGGGAGGCCATGCGCTGCATGCCCGCCTCGGTCATCTCGGCGGCGAAGCGCTCCACGAACCGGGACACGGCCTCCTGATCGCCTCCCTGACCGTTTCCTTGGTCGCTGCTGCTGGTCATGGCGTCATCGTCTCCCTCGTTCGCCCCTCGCCTCCGACTTTATACGGATCCTTAACTTCACAAGTTTGTGAAAGAAGCGTACGTTCCGAAGCATGACGAACGCCCTCAGCGTCACCGGACTCCACAAGTCGTTCGGCCGCACCCACGCCCTCGACGGACTCGACCTCACCGTCGCCACCGGCGAGGTCCACGGCTTCCTCGGCCCCAACGGCGCCGGCAAGTCCACCGCGCTCCGCGTCCTCCTCGGACTGCTGCGCGCCGACTCCGGCACCGTCCGGCTGCTCGGCGGCGACCCGTGGACCGACGCCGTCGCCCTGCACCGGCGCCTCGCGTACGTCCCCGGCGACGTCACCCTCTGGCGCAACCTCTCCGGCGGCGAGGTGATCGACCTGTACGGGCGGCTGCGCGGCGGCGGCCTCGACCCGGCCCGCCGCGCGGAGCTCGTCGAGCGCTTCGAGCTCGACCCCACCAAGAAGGGCCGCACCTACTCCAAGGGCAACCGGCAGAAGGTCGCCCTCGTCGCCGCCTTCGCCTCCGACGCCGAACTCCTCCTCCTCGACGAGCCCACCAGCGGCCTCGACCCGCTGATGGAGGAGGTCTTCCAGGACTGCGTCCGCGAGGCCCGCGACCGGGGCCGCACCGTGCTGCTCTCCAGCCACATCCTCAGCGAGGTCGAGACCCTCTGCGACCGCGTCTCCATCGTCCGCAGGGGCCGCACCGTCGAGTCCGGCTCGCTCGCCGAGCTGCGTCACCTCACCCGCACCAGCGTCACCGCCGAACTCGCCGCCGTCCCCGCCGGCCTGGACCGTCTCGCGGGCGTGCACGACCTGCGCGCCGAGGGCCGCAGGGTCCGCCTCCAGGTCGACACCGACAAGCTCGACCCGGTCCTCGCCGCCCTGCTCGCCGCCGGCGTCCGCTCCCTCACCAGCACCCCGCCCACGCTGGAGGAGCTGTTCCTCCGCCACTACTCCGACGACGCCGCCGGCGCGGACGCGGAGGCGGCCTCGTGACCGCGCTCGCCGGCACCGGCACCCTCACCCGGCTCGCGCTCCGCCGCGACCGCCTGGCCCTCCCCCTGTGGGCCCTGGTCGCCGGCGGCCTCGTCGCCATCGGCCCCGGCTCCCTCGGCGGGCTGTACGACACGGCCGCCGCCCGCGCCGAACTCGCCGCCTCCATGACAGCCAACGGCTCGATGCGCTCCCTCTACGGGCCGGTCTTCGCCGACTCGCTCGGCGGGCTCGTCGCCTGGCGCTTCGGCACCTTCGCCGCCGTCCTCGCCGCCGTCGCCTCGCTGGTCACCGTCGTCCGGCACACCCGAGAGGAGGAGGAGACGGGCCGCCAGGAACTGCTCTCGGCCGGCGCGGTCGGCCGCCGCGCGCCGCTCACCGCCGCGCTGCTCGCCGCGCTCGCCCTCAACGCCGCCGCCGCGCTCCTCGTCGTCGCCGGACTGGCCGGGCAGGGCCTCGCCGGGGCGGTCGCGCTCGGTCTCGCCGTCGGCGGCACCGGCATGGTCTTCGCGACCGCCGCCGCGCTCGCCGCGCAGCTCACCGAGAGCGCCCGGCTCGCCAAGGGCCTCGCCGGCGGCGCCCTCGGCCTGGCGTTCGCGCTCCGTGCGGCGGGCGACTCCGGTGACGCCTCCGGGGACTCCGTCCTCACCTGGCTCTCCCCGCTCGGCTGGGCCGAGAACATCCGCGCCTACGGCGGCGAACGCTGGTGGGTCCCGCTGCTGGTCGCCGCCGTGGTGCTGGCCCAGACGGCCCTCGCGTACGGGCTCGCCGCCCGCCGGGACGTCGGCGCCTCCTTCCTCGCCACCCGGCCCGGCCCCGCGACCGGCCAGCTCGGCTCCGCCGGGGCGCTGGCCCTGCGGCTCCAGCGCGGCGCGCTGCTCGGCTGGGGGCTCGGCTTCCTCCTCGGCGGGCTCGTCTTCGGCGGCATGGCCGAGGGGGCGGCGGAGCTGGTCGGCGACAACGAGAGGACGCGCGAGATCTTCGCGCGGATGGGCGGGCAGACCGCGCTCACCGACGCCTTCCTCGCCACGATGGTCTCGCTGCTGGGGATGCTCGCCGGGCTGTACGCGGTCGGCGCGGTGCTGCGGGCCCACACCGAGGAGACCTCCGGGCGCGCCGAACCGCTCCTCGCGGGCTCCCTGGGGCGGCTGCGCTGGGCGGCCGGCCACCTCGTGCCCGCCTTCACGGGCCCCGCGCTGGTCCTCGCCCTGGGCGGCCTCGGCCTGGGCCTGTCGTACGGGCGGGACCTCGGCCCGCTGCTGGGCGCCGCGCTCGCCCAGCTCCCGGCCGTCTGGACGCTCGCCGCGGTGGCGGTCCTGCTGTGGGGCGCCGTGCCCGCGGCAGCGGGGGCCGGCTGGGGCGCGGCGGGGCTGTGCCTGGCGCTCGGCTGGGTGGGCCCGGCGCTGGACCTGCCCCGGGCGGTCCTGGACGTGTCCCCGTACGCACACCTGCCGAAGCTGCCGGGCGGCGATCCCGCGTGGCTGCCGCCGCTCCTGCTGACGGGCCTGGCGGCGGTGCTGACGGCGGCCGGGCTGGTGGCGCTGCGCCGGCGCGACCTCCGGGTCTGACCGGCTCAGACCTCCACGAGCAGCGCCTCGAAGCCGCGGATCACGTAGCCGGGTCTCCGGACGGGGTCCGCGGCGAGCCGCAGACCCGGCGCCTGCCGCAGCAACTCGGCCAGGATCGCGCCGAGTTCGAGGCGGGCCAGCGGGGCGCCGAGGCAGTAGTGGACGCCGGCGCCGAAGCTGAGGTGGGGGTTGGGGGCGCGGGTGAGGTCGAGGGCGTCGGCGGTGGGGCCGAAGGCGGCCGGGTCGCGGTTGGCGGAGCCGAAGAGGAGCGCGACCTCCGCGCCGCGCGGGATGACGGTCCCGCCGAGCTCGATGTCGTCGAGGACCCAGCGCTCGAACATCTGGAGCGGTGTGTCGTGGCGGAGCAGTTCATCCACAGCTGTGGACAACTTTTCGGGATCCGGGAACGGGGCCCACTTCCCGTGCCGCAGCAGCGTCCACACCCCGCCGGTCGCGGTGTTCACCGTCGCCTCGTGGCCGGCGTTCAGCAGCAGCACACAGGTGGAGATCATCTCCTGCTCGGTCAGCTCCCCGACCCCGATCAGCGCCGAGATCAGGTCGTCGCCCGGGTCCGACCGGCGGCGCGCGATCAGCTCCCGCAGGTAGTCCGAGAACTCCACGGACGCGCGGACCGCCCGCCGGGCCGTCTCCTCCGACGGGTTCGGCTCGAACATCCCGCAGATCGCCGCCGACCACGGCCGCAGCATCGCCCGCTCCTCGTCCTCCTCCGGGACGCCGAGCATCGCGGCGATCACCACGACCGGCAGGGGTTCGGCGACCGCCGCCTGGAGGTCGCCGCCGCCCGCCGCGACCAGCTCCCCGACCAGGCCGGCGGCCAGCTCCCGTACCGTCGGGGCCAGCCGCTCCACCGTCCGCGGGGTGAACGCCTTCGACACCAGCCGCCGGATCCGGGTGTGGTCGGCGCCCTCCAGGTCGAGCAGCCCGTGGTCGTTGAGGGTGTGGAAGGGCTCGTGCCGCGGGTCGGGCGCCGGCCGGCCGAACTCCTCGTGGCCGAAGCGGTGGGTGTACGCGCGCCCCAGCCGCCGGTCCCGCAGCAGCGCCGACACGTCGGCGTGGTGCGGGACCAGCCACTGGCGGGTCGGCCCGTACCAGTGCGCCCGGCCGCCCTCCCGCAGCGCGGCGTACGCGGGGTACGGGTCGGCGACGAACTCCGGGGACCAGGGGTCGAAGGCGGCGACGGCGTCCATGGCGTCCATGCCCGGGACGCTACCGCCCGACCTGCACCAGCCGCGCCTCGTACGCGAAGACCGCCGCCTGCGTCCGGTCGCGCAGGCCCAGCTTCACCAGGATCCGGCTGACGTGCGTCTTGATCGTCGACTCGGCGACGACGAGGTGCGCGGCGATCTCCTGGTTGGACAGGCCCTGCGCGATGAGCACCAGGACCTCCGTCTCCCGCTCGGTGAGTTCGCCGATCTGCGCGACGGCGGGCGCCTTCGGCGCGGTGTCGGCGGCCCGCGCGAACTCGGTGATGAGCCGCTTCGTCACGGTCGGCGCGAGCAGCGCCTCGCCGGCCGCGACGACCCGGACGCCCTCGGCGAGCTGCCGCGCGGAGGCGTCCTTGAGCAGGAAGCCGGACGCGCCGGCGCGCAGCGCCTGGTACACGTACTCGTCGAGGTCGAAGGTGGTCAGCACGAGCACCTTGGCGTCCGCGTCGGCGGCGACGATCTCCCGGGTGGCGTCGATGCCGTTCAGCTCCGGCATCCGAATGTCCATGAGGACGACGTCCGGACGGAGGGCCGCGACCTGCGCGACCGCCTCCCGGCCGTTGACGGCCTCGCCGACGACCTCGATGTCGGGCATCGCGCCGAGCAGCACGGAGAAGCCCTCGCGGACCATGGCCTGGTCGTCGACGATCAGCACCCGGATCACGGCGCGTCCCCTTCCCGCTGGGCCGGGACCTCCCGCTGCACGGGGACGAACACGGCGACCTCGTACCCGCCGTCCTCGGCCGGCCCGTCGGTCATCTCGCCGCCGAGCATGGCGACCCGCTCCCGCATGCCGGTGAGGCCGTGGCCGGCGCCGGGCGACGGCTTCACCAGGCCGCGCGCCGGGCCGTTGGCGATCCGCAGGCCGAGGCCGCCGAGGACGTGGCTGACCTCGACCTTCGCGGGCGCGCCGGGCGCGTGCCGCAGCACGTTCGACAGCGCCTCCTGGACGATCCGGTACGCGGACAGCTCCACGCCCTGCGGCAGCTCGCGCACCGCGCCGGTCACCGTCATGGTCACGTCGAGCCCGGCCTCGCGGACGTTGGCGACGAGCCCGTCGAGGTCGGCGAGGGTCGGCTGGGGGGCGTCGGGGGCCTCGTAGTCCTCGGCGCGGACGACGCCGAGGATCCGGCGCAGCTCGGTGAGGGCGGCGACCGCGTTCTCCCGGATGGTGCGGAACGCCTGCTCCAGCTCCGGCGGCGGGTTCTCCACCCGGTAGGGCGCGGCCTCGGCCTGGATGGCGACCACCGACATGTGGTGGGCGACGACGTCGTGGAGTTCGCGGGCGATGGTGGTCCGCTCTTCGAGGAGGGTCCGCTTGGACCGCTCGACGGCGGTGACGGTCTGCTGGGCGGTGACCTCGCGCGCGGCCTGGCGGCGGATCTGGAAGGTCGCCACGGCCAGCAGGAAGAGGGCGGAGAAGAACAGCATCTCGGCGCCGTTGGAGCCGTATCCGCTGCTCATGGCCAGGAAGAAGGAGGTGAAGGTGGCGTACGCGGCGGTGATGAGCCACATCCAGGCGGCGGTCCGGGGCCCGGTCCGCAGGGCGACGATCACCAGGACGAAGAGGTGGGCGGCGAACGAGTTCGGCGCCCAGGGCCAGCCGTCGTACCCGGTCAGGTAGGCGACGAAGGGCGTCGAGCCGATCGACAGCCAGAAGGCGGGCGCGGTGCGCAGCAGGGTGAGGAGGACGGCGGCCGTCGGCAGCACGCAGGCGACGAAGGCGACCGGGCCGACGCTGCCGTGGATGTTGTCGAAGCCGAGGAGGAAGGTCACCGCGGCGAGGAAGCCGACCGCCGCGTGCGGCAGCAGCCCGGCGTGCGGGCGCAGCCGCCGGGGCAGGAAGCGCAGGACGGGGCTGTCCGGGGCGAGGCGGGGCAGCGGGCGGTAGCCGAGGGCGTCGCCGGCGAGGTCGTCGCGCAGACCGCCGAGCGCGTCCAGCGTCATGCGGAGCTCGGGGCTGCGGCTGCCCGGGTCGGAGGTCTGTGTCGGGTTCACGCCGTCAACGGTACGGAAGGCCCCGGGACGCCCGCGTCCCGCTGGATGCGGATCCCGGGGCGTCCCCCTTGAGTACTACGCGGGTCCCGGCGGTCCCTGCGGTCCCGGCGGGCTCAGAACGCGAGCTGCGCGATCTCCTCCGCGACGACCGCGCAGGCGTCCGCCGCCGGGTCGATCAGCGGGAAGTGGCCGACGTCCTCCAGCAGCGTCAGGCCGACCGTCTCGCCGGCCTTCGCCGCCGCCTCCACGAAGGCGTCGGCGACGTCGGCGGGGACGACGACGTCCTCCCGGCCCTGGACGAGGGCGGTGGCGATGCCGGTGGGCAGCAGCCGCGCCGGGTCGGTGGCGGCGGCCCGCTCGCCGTACGCCGTCTCGCCGCCGAGCAGCTGGGTGACGGCGCCGCCGCAGACGTCCAGCTCGCGGGCGCGCGCGAAGTGCCCGATGGGGGCGAGGGCGACGACGCCGCGCAGCGCGGGCGGTTCGGGCAGCCGCCAGGGGGAGCCGGCCGGGAGGACGTGCCGGGCGGCGGCCCACAGCGCGAGGTGGCCGCCGGCCGAGTGGCCGGTGAGGACGGTGCGGTGCGGGTCGGCGGCGGGCAGGTGGCCGGCGGCGAGGTCCGGCAGCGCGTCGAGGGCGGCGGCCACGTCGTCGAAGGTCTCCGGCCAGCGGCCGGCGACGGGGGCCGTGCCGCCCTGGTGGGGCAGGCCGGGGCCGCGCCGGTACTCGACGCTGGCGACGGCGAAGCCGCGGCGGGCGAGGAAGTCCGCGAAGGGGCTGACGTGCCGGCGGTCGTAGGGGGCGCGCCAGGCGCCGCCGTGCAGGACGACGACGAGCGGGGCGCGGCCGGCGCCGGTGCGGGGGGCGTAGAAGTCGACCAGCTGGTCGGGGTGTTCGCCGTACGCGGCGGTGGCGTCGGGCGGGACGGCCGGGTGCGAGAAGGCCGATGCCTCTTCGGCGGCGTCGCGCGCGGCGGGGTCCGGCATGGGGGGTTCCAACCTCTCGGTGACGGGGCCGTGTCGGCCTGACCTGCGGGGACCGTATCAGGGTCCGGGCCCCGCAGATCAGGTGAAGATCCGACCTGACGACCGGTCACCGGCGTTGCGCCGAGGGTCAGTCGGTGATCAGCCGAGGATCAGTCGGCCGGCCGCTCGGCGAGCACGTCGGCGAGGATCCGGGCCGCGCGCTCGGTGTCGGCGAAGCCGACGTACAGCGGGGTGAAGCCGAAGCGGAGGACGTCCGGCCGGCGCAGGTCGCCGACCACGCCGCGCGCGATCAGCTCGGGCATGACGGCGGGCGCGTCGGCGCAGGCCAGCGCGACCTGGCTGCCGCGCTCGGCGTGCCGCTCGGGGGTGACGGGGGTGACCCGGCCCTCGGGGACGTACGCCCGCACGCACTCCAGGAAGAAGTCCGTGAGGGCGAGGGACTTGGCGCGGACGTCCTCGACCGCGACCCCGTCCCACACGTCGAGCGCCGCCTCCAGGGCCAGCATGGACAGGATGTCCGGGGTGCCGACGCGGCCCCGGACGGCGCCGTCGGCGGCCCGGTAGCCGGGGGTCATGCCGAAGGGGTCGGCGTGCGAGGTCCAGCCGGGCAGCGGCGAGTCGAAGCGGTCCTGGTGGCGTGCGGCGACGTACAGGTAGGCGGGCGAACCGGGGCCGCCGTTGAGGTACTTGTACGTGCAGCCGACCGCGAGGTCGACGCCGTGCGCGTCGAGGCCGACGGGCAGCGCGCCGGCGCTGTGGCACAGGTCCCACACGGCCAGGGCGCCCGCCGCGTGGAGGGCGGCGGTGGTGCCCGGCAGGTCGTGGAGGCGGCCGGTGCGGTAGTCGACGTGGTTGACGAGCGCGAGGGCCGTCCGGCCGTTCGCGGCGGCGGGGATGTCGGCGGGGTCGAGGGCCACGATCCGGTGACCGGTCATCCGCGCCGCGGACTCGGCGATGTACCCGTCCGTGGGAAAGGTCGACGCGTCCACCAGGATCTCGTCGCGTCCCTCCCCGGCGAGCCGGGCCGCGGCGACGACCGCCTTGAAGACGTTCACGCTGGTCGAGTCGCCGGCCACGATCTGTCCGGCGGCGGCGCCGACGAGCGGCGCGATCCGGTCGCCGATCCGCTCGGGCGCGGTCCACCAGCCGGACTCGTCCCAGGAGCGGATCCGCAGCTCGCCCCACTCGCGGCCGATGACGTCGGCCATCCGGGCGGGGACGTGGGCGGGGAGCGCGCCGAGCGAGTTGCCGTCCAGGTAGACGGTCGCGTCGTCGAGGGCGAACTTGGCGCGGTGGCCGGCGAGCGGGTCGGCGGCGTCGAGCTCTCGGGCTCGCTCGTACAGGTCAGACATGGCTGCGGGCCGTCCAGAGCTCGGGGAACACGTTCTTCTGCGCGCGCTTCTCCAGCCAGGCGACGCCGGCGGAGCCGCCGGTGCCGGTCTTGGCGCCCATCGCGCGGCGGGTCGCCACCAGGTGGTCGTTGCGCCAGCGCCAGACCAGTTCGGCGACGTCGCTCAGCGCCTCGCCGAGGCGGACCAGCTCCGCGTGCTCCTCGGGGGCCGCGTACAGCTCCGCCCACACGGCCTCGACCTGCGGCGACGGCTCGTACCTGCGGGTGAGGTCGCGGGAGAGGACGGACGGCGGGACGGGCAGGCCGCGGCGGGCGAGGAAGCCCAGCACCTCGTCGTACAGGCTGGGCTCGTGCAGCGCCTTCTCCAGCTCGGCGTGGACGCGGGGCGCGCCCCGGTGCGGGACGAGCATGGACGCGGACTTCTCGCCGAGCAGGAACTCCATGCGGCGGTACATCGCCGACTGGAAGCCGGAGCCCTCGCCGAGGGCGCCGCGGTAGGAGTTGAACTGGGCGGGGGTGAGCTGGGCGAGCGGGCGCCAGGAGTGGTTGAGCGCCTCCAGCTCGCGCACCGACCGCTTCAGCGCGTCGACGGCGACCGGCAGCCGGTCCTCGCGCAGCGCGCGGCTGGCGGTCTCCCACTCGTGGACGATGACGGTGAACCACAGCTCCATGACCTGGGTGGTGACGAGGAAGACCATCTCGCCGGGGTCGTCGGAGCGGAGGTGCTGGAGGTGGGTGAGGACGTCCGCCTGGACGTAGTCCTCGTAGGGTGTGGTGCCCGCGAAGTCGAGGTTGGGCGTCGCCTCGGACGCCTGGTCGGCCGCGGTGGAATCCGGAGAACCCGGGAAGAGTGACATCGCTGTCTCCTCGTGACGGACTACCGGGTAGCGGTCCGCTCGACCGTGCGTCCGTCCGCTGTGCGCGGCGGGCGGCACGGGAGCCCCGGTCCCCTCAGGAGGCGTGCTGCGTCGCCCGCCGTCCCAAGCGCATCATGACACGATCGGACCGGTGATGTAGACCCCGTCTTCGTCATACGGAAACGCGTTCGAACGGCAGCCGTTGAGGCCCTTGATCTGCTGCATCATCGCGGGCGCGAGCTTCCCGGGGCCGCCGCAGCCCATGTGCTGCCGGATGCCGATCTCGTGCCCGACCTCGTGGTTGATGATCAGGTGCCGGTACTCCTGCGGGCTGCCCGCGAAGGTCGGCGAGCCCAGCATCCACCGCTTGAGGTTCACCACGACCCCCTCGGTGGTCTCGCAGTTCAGCTCGCCGTGGGTGTCGAGGCCCTGCCGGGCGCAGAGCGCGTCGGCCGTGTCGGGGGTGGCGATCCGGATGACGAAGTCGGCGTCCGACTCGACCAGCTGGAAACGCCCCCGGCCGTGCGCGGCCCAGCTCCGCGGATGGGCCAGGATCCGCTCGATCTCGGCGGCGGTCTCCCGGGCCGACAGGTCGACGCCCTGCTCGACCTGCACCCGGTACCGGCGCAGCGTGCCGCTGTCCCCGGTGACCGTGCCGGAGGCGGACGCGGTGGTGAAGGTGCCCCGGCCGGACCGCGGGACGGTCACGGACCGCTTCACGGTCGCCGTCGGCGTCGGCCTCACCGTGGCCTTCGCCTTCGCCGTGGGCTTGACGGTGGGCTTCGCCGTGGGCTTCGGCGGGTCCGTACGGGCCGGGGGCGGGGAGGCCGTCGCCGGCGCCCCGGCCGCCGGGGGACCCAGCGCGTCGGTCCGCTCCCCCTCGCTCCCGAAGTGCGCGAGCGCGACGCCCGCGCCGAGCGAGACGCCCATCAGGACGAGCGTCGACAGGACGAGCCGCCCGCGGCGTGTGACACGCGTCCCTCCGCGGCGGCTCCTCCCGGTATGTCGGTTCTGCCGGCGCCTGGCCGGCGCCCCCCGCTTGCCCACGACAGTCTCCCCCCTGCTTCAGGCCGGTCCGGGGATCGTACCGGCCGGGGGATCCGGTCCCGGATCCGGTCAGCCGAGGGTGTCGGCCGCGGTCTCCGACGAGTCGCGCAGGAAGGTCGTGCAGCGCTCGTACTCGGCCTGCTCACCGATCTCCCCGGCCGCCCGCGCCAGCGCGTGCAGCGCCCGCAGGAAACCACGGTTCGGCTCGTGCTCCCACGGCACCGGGCCGTGGCCCTTCCAGCCGTTGCGCCGCAGCGCGTCCAGCGCCCGGTGGTAGCCGGTCCGGGCGTAGGCGTACGACTCCACCACGCGCCCCGCCTCGAACGCGTCGTCGGCGAGCTGCGCCCACGCCAGCGACGAGGTCGGGTACTTCGCGGCCACGTCCGCCGGAGCGGTGCCCTGCGCCAGCAGCTCGCGCGGCTCGGGCTCGTCGGGCAGCAGGGTGGGCGCCGGCCCACCCAACAAGTTCTCATGGATAGCCATCCCCCCAGTCTGCCGCACCCGCGCGGCCGTCAGCGCGTCCCGGTGCCGCCCGGGTCGAGCGGTGGGGCCGACACCCCGCAGTGGGTGCGGCACTCGGGGCGGCAGCCCGGCGCGGCCGGGGTCCGCATGGTGGTCCAGGCGAGCACCGCGCCCGCCACCAGCACCCCGGCGCAGATCGGCATCGCCCGGTCGAAGGTCGCGTCGAACTCGGCCGCCGACCGGTACGCCTCCGGCCCCATGCCCGTCAGCAACGGCAGTGCCGCCACCGCCACGAGCCCGGCGGCCCGGGCCGCCGCGTTGTTCACCCCGCTCGCCAGACCGGCCCGGGAGACGTCCACCGAGGCGAGCACGGTCGCGGTCAGCGGCGCCACCAGGGCCGTCATCCCCAGCCCCAGCACGAGCAGGGCCGGCAGCACGTCCCGTACGTACGAGGCGTCCGCGCCGGCCCGCGTCATCAGCAGCATCCCGGCGGCGCACAGCAGCGGCCCCACGGTCAGCGGGACGCGCGGCCCGATCCGGTCGCCCAGCTCGCCGGCCCGTGCCGAGAGCAGCAGCATGAGGACGGTGGTGGGCAGCAGCGCCGTGCCGGCGGCGAGCGCCGAGTAGCCGGAGACCACCTGGAGCTGGATCACGGCGAGGAAGAAGAAGCCGCCGAACGCCGCGTACACGCAGAGCGTCACCAGGTTCACGGCGGTGAAGAGCCGGGACCGGAAGATCGCCGGCGGCACCATCGCGGCCTCGCCCCGCCGCCGCTCCACCGCCACGAACGCCACTCCGGCGACCGCCCCCGCCACCGCCGGCCACCACACCCCGTCGATCAGCGCGTACGTGACGAGACCGAGCGCCGCCGCGCCGAGCACCGCCCCCAGCACGTCGAAGCGGCCGTGCGCGGTCTCGTCCCGGGACTCGGGCACGTGCCGCAGCGCGACCGGCACGCACAGCGCGGCGAGCGGCACGTTCAGCAGGAACACCCACCGCCAGCCCGGCCCGTCGACGAGCCAGCCGCCGACGAACGGCCCGACCGCCGCCCCCACCCCGCCGAAACCGGACCACAGGCCGACCGCCCGGGCCCGGTCGTCCGGGTGGAAGCTCGCCTGGATCAGCGCCAGCGACCCCGGGGTGAGCAGCGCCCCGCCGACGCCCTGGAGGGCGCGGGCGGCGATGAGGACGCCGGCGTTCGGGGCGAGCCCGCACAGCAGCGACGCCACGGCGAACCAGACGACGCCCACGACGAAGACCCGCCGCCGCCCGTACCGGTCGCCGAGCGAGCCGCCCAGCAGGATCAGCCCGGCCAGCGTCAGCATGTACGCGTTGACGGTCCACTGGAGCACCGCGAGGTCCGCGCCGAAATCGGCGCCGATGTGCGGCAGCGCCACGTTGACGACGGTCGAGTCGAGCAGCGCCATCCCCGATCCGAGGACGGTGGTGAAGACGATCCACCGTCCCGTCCCGGAGGCCATCCGCACATCGGCACCGGTCCCGCTCATGCCTGCATGGTCCCGCTTTCCGGCGGGCCCTGCCTCCTCAGCCGCCGTCGGTCCGCAGCCGGGAGGCCGCCCTGACCAGCGCGTCCACGCCCCGTTCGGCCTTGGCGCGGGGGCAGCCGACGTTGAGCCGGACGAAGCCCGGGGTGCCGTAGACGGCGCCCGGCATGATCGCGACCTTCTCAGTCCGCACCAGCTCCTCCTGGAGCCGGTCGTCGTCGATGCCGAGCGGCCGGAGGTCGATCCAGGCGAGGTAGCCGGCCTGCGGCGGCGTCCACTCCAGGCCGGGCAGCCCCTCCGCGAGCCGTTCCGCGACCGTCGCCAGCGTGCCGGCGACGTAGCCGCGCAGCGCGTCCAGCCAGGGCGCGCCGTGCCGGTAGGCGGCGATGTGGGCGGTGAGCGAGAGGACCGCCGGGGAGGCGAGGCCCTCGCCGGTCTCCATCCGGCGGACGAACGCGGCCCGCTCCTCGGGGTCGCCGACGAAGCCGTACGAGCCGGAGAGCGCCGGGAAGTTGAACGCCTTGGTGCCGGAGGTGACGAGCGCCCAGCGGCGGTCGCCGGGCTCCGCGATCCGGGTCCACGGGACGTGCCGGAACCCGTCGGCGGTGAGGTCCGCGTGGATCTCGTCGCTGACGACGGGGACGCCGTACCGCCGGGCGAGCCCCGCGAACGCGGTCAGCTCGTCCTCCGTCCACACCCGTCCGGTGGGGTTGTGCGGGGAGCAGAGCAGCAGCATCGTGCTGTCCGGCCGGGCCAGCTCCCGCTCCAGCGCGCCGAGGTCGCCGGCCGGCACCCCGCGCAGTTCGCGGCCGAGCCCGGTGACGGCCTTGCGGAAGCCGTCGTAGGTGGGGGTGTGGGTGACGACGCCGTCGCCGGGCCGGGTCCACATCCGCAGCAGCTGGGAGACCTGGTTGAGCACGGACGGCGCGTAGACCAGCGCCTCGGTGTCGACGGCGGTGCCGTGCCGGGACGCGTACCAGTGGCGTATCGCCTCCCGGAAGCCGTCGTCGCCGCCGAGCCGCCAGTCGGTGTAGCCGAAGACGCCGTGGTCGACGCGGGCGCGCAGCGCGTCGAGCACGTCGGGCGGCGAGGCGAAGTCCATGTCGGAGATGGTGAAGGGCAGCAGGCCGGGGACGCCGAAGCGGTCCGCGATCCCGTCCCACTGGACCGACCAGGTGCCCCGCCGGTCGCGTATCTCGTCGAAGTCGTACATCAGCGCCCTCTCCGGGGGACGCGAAGGGCCCGGCACCCTCGCACGGGGGTGTCGGGCCCTTCGGTCACGGCCTTACTTCAGCTTCTTGCCGGCCGAGCGCAGCGCCTCGCACGCCTCGGTGACGCGCGCGGCCATGCCGGCCTCGGCGAGCTTGCCCCAGGTGCGCGGGTCGTAGGTGGACTTCTTGCCCACCTCGCCGTCGACCTTCAGGACGCCGTCGTAGTTCTTGAACATGTGGTCCGCCACCGGACGCGTGAAGGCGTACTGGGTGTCGGTGTCGAGGTTCATCTTCACCACGCCGTTCTCGATGGCGGTGGCGATCTCCTCGGCGGTCGAGCCGGACCCGCCGTGGAAGACGAAGTCGAACGGGGACGCCTTGCCGAACTTCTCCGAGACGCCCGCCTGGAGGTCCTTGAGCAGCTCGGGGCGGAGGACGACGTTGCCCGGCTTGTAGACGCCGTGCACGTTGCCGAAGGACGCGGCGAGCAGGTAGCGGCCCTTCTCGCCCAGGCCCAGCGCCTCGGCGGTGCGGATCGCGTCGTCGACGGAGGTGTACAGCTCGTCGTTGATCTCGTGGCTGACGCCGTCCTCCTCGCCGCCGGTCGGGGTGATCTCGACCTCGAGGATGATCTTGGCGGCGGCGGCCTTGGCCAGCAGCTCCTGGCCGATGGCCAGGTTGTCGGCCAGGGTCTCGGCGGAGCCGTCCCACATGTGCGACTGGAAGAGCGGGTCGCGGCCGGCCTTGACGCGCTCGGCGGAGATGTCGAGCAGCGGGCGGACGTAGCCGTCCAGCTTGTCCTTCGGGCAGTGGTCGGTGTGCAGCGCGACGGTGACGTCGTACTTCGCGGCGACGATGTGGGCGAACTCGGCCAGGGCGACGGCGCCCGTGACCATGTCCTTGCTGTACTGGCCGCCCAGGAACTCGGCGCCACCGGTCGAGATCTGGATGATGCCGTCGCTCTGGGCCTCGGCGAACCCGCGCAGCGCCGCGTGGAGGGTCTGGGACGAGGTCACGTTGATGGCCGGGTAGGCGAACTTGCCAGCCTTCGCCCGGTCGAGCATCTCGGCGTAGACCTCGGGGGTTGCGATGGGCATTCGTCCGCTCCTTGTGATGTGCGGGTGTGGGCGTTGCTTTGTCCCTGACCTAGGGGCGACGTCATCGTCGGTGCCATCTTTCCAGACTCTTGTGCGGGCTCCCACGGGCGGCGCATGCCGAAGGGCGGGGTGTTTCACGTGAAACACCCCGCCCTTCGGGAAAAGCGCAGGTCAGAACGGGAGGCGCCGGGGTCCGGGACCTAAGTCACGACTTCGCGGCGGTTCGTCCGAGCGACGGCACGCGCCGGCGGCTACGCGAGGCCGAGCTCGTCGAGCGCGTAGGCGTAGAGGTACGGGACGCCCGCCGTGCCGCTGATCTTCTCGCCGGCGCCGGTGGCGCGGTCCACGATGGTGGCGACGGCGACGACCTCGGCGCCGGCCGCGCGGGCCGCCTCGACGGCGGTCAGCGGGGAGCCGCCGGTGGTGGAGGTGTCCTCGACGATCAGGACCCGGCGGTCCTTGATGTCCGGGCCCTCGACCTGGCGCTGCATGCCGTGCGCCTTGGCGGCCTTGCGGACGACGAAGGCGTCCAGGCGCTCGCCGCGCGCGGCGGAGGCGTGCAGCATCGCGGTGGCGACCGGGTCGGCGCCCAGGGTGAGGCCGCCGACCGCGTCGAAGTCGAGGTCCTTGACCAGGTCCAGCATGACCTGGCCGACCAGCGGCGACGCCGCGCCGTCCAGCGTGATCCGGCGCAGGTCCACGTAGTAGTCGGCTTCCAGACCCGAGGAGAGGGTCACCTTGCCGTGCACCACGGCCTTGTCCTTGATCTGCTGGAGCAGTTCAGCGCGTACGTCAGTCATGCCCCCGAGCTTAAGGGCGCCGAGGTCAGAGCCGCCGCCAGGCCCAGACGCTCTCGACCTCCAGCGGGTCGATGGGGGTGACGAGGCGGGGGTGGGTGTTGAGGCCGTTCGGCGGGCCGGACTGCGGCTCGACGCAGACCGCGTCGGCCGGCTCGTCGTAGACCACCACCCACTCGGCGCGGCTGGTCACCTTCAGTTCCAGCTCGCCCGGCCAGGTGAGGGTGACGTCGACGCCGTCGGGCATGCCGAAGCAGTCGTCCCAGGGGCCGGGGAGGGGGGCGATCCGCTGGCCGGTGGGCAGGTGGTCGTCGCCGCGCTCCTCCTGCCAGGCGGGCGTGAAGCCGAGCGCCACGTCCTCGCCGCCCTGCCCGAGGTTCCGCACGAACCAGGGGTGCCAGCCGGCCTGCGCGGGGAAGGAGTCGTCGTACGCCTCCACCCCGAACCGCAGCGTCAGCCGGTCCCCGGCCAGCTCCAGGACCTGGGTGACCCGGCCCTTGTACGGCCACGGGTCGTCGAGCTCGCAGGTGAGGACGGCCTCGGCGGCGGTCGCCCGGGCCACCGTCCAGGCCCGGTGGCGGACGGTCCCGTGGATGGCGTGCGGCGGCGCGTCGACCGGCAGCCGGTGGGTGGTGGCGCCGTCGCGGAACCGGCCCTCCCGGGTCCGGCCGCACCAGGGCACCATCGGGAAGCTGCCATACCGCTCGCCCTGCTTCAGGACCTCGGTGCCGGCGATCCGCAGGCTCTCGATCCGGCCGCCGTGCGCGGCGTTGATGGTCAGCTCGGCGTCGCCCGCCGTCAGTCGCGTCAGGTTGCTCACGCCCCGACCCTAAATCCTGGCCCCGGCGGCCCGGGCCCATTCCCCGCGGAGGTTCACCGGCGGCGGCGCAGGGCGCGCCCGACGATGACGGCGGAGGCGAGGGCGAGGGCGGCGGCGGGGGCGACCCAGCGGAGGGCGGCGCCGGGCCCGCTCGGCTCGGGGGCGGGCACCGGGGCGTACCGGCCGCGCGGCGGCGCGTGGTCGACCTCCTCGGCGCTCCGGCCGATCATCGTGCGGCGGGCGTGCGCGGCCTCGGCGGCGGGTGCGGCGGGGATGCCGGCCGGGGGGCCGGCGGGGGCGTCGGCGGGCGGGCCCGGTTCGGGGAACACGTCGTCGTCGAAGCCGGGGCCGCCGTCGAAGTCGCCGGTGGCGAAGGCGGTGGCGCCGTCGGGGACGTCCTCACCGGCTGCCGCGCCCGCGTCCTCGCCGGGGGCCGTCCCGGCGGTCGCGCCGCCGGTGGCCGCGATCTCGGCGGCGGCGGCCACGAAGGCGTCCAGGAGCCGGGCGCGGACGGCGTCCCGGGCCTCCTCGGGCTGTTCGGCGAGCCGGCCGGTGGCGGTGAGGGCGCCGGTGAAGAGGAGTCCGGTGCCGTCGGCCGCCGGGGTGAGGACGACGGTCAGGGAGACCTCGGCGACGCCCTTGCCGCGCGCCTCGGCGCCCTCGGCCTCGTAGGTGATGGCGCCGTCCCGTTCGACGATCCGCAGTCCGCCCCGGTACGTGATGGTGTGGCCGCCGACCCGGAGCCGGAGCCGCCCGGCCAGGTCCTCCGCGCCGGCGGGCGCCTCGGCGGCGTCGCGCTGGAAGCCGGGCAGGCAGCGCGCCACCCGGTCCGGGTCGGTGAGGGCGGCCCGCAGGGCCTCGGCCGGGACCGGGACGAACACCTCATGCTCCATGGGAGCCGAGCCTACTCAGCGGGGCGCCCGGCGTCGCCCGTTCGTCCCGGGTGCCGTGCCCGGCGTCGCCCGCTCAGTGGCCGTAGCGGGGGTGCACCAGCGTCGACGGCGGCAGCCCGGCGATCCGGGTCCGCTCGGCGCGGCGGGCGGCGGCGGCCAGGTCGCCGGGGGCGAGCGAGCGGAGCGGGGGCGCGTCGGCGGCGAGGCCGAGGGCGGGCGGACGGGTGCCGCGGACGGCGAGCAGGAAGCCCCAGTCGTCGGGTTCGGGGCGGGCGTCGCTGTCCCGGTCGGCGCGGTCGGGGCCGGCGGCGAAGCCGGGGGTGCCGCCCTCGGTGCTGTACGGCCGGGTGGCGTAGCCGGCGGCGCGGAGGGTGGCGTCGGCGGTCCAGTAGGCGTGCGGCCGGTCGGTGGCGGGTCCGGCGTGCACGACGAGCCGGCCCCGGTCGGCGAGGACCCGGGCCGCGAGGCCGTAGAACTCCTGGGCGTACAGCTTGGTGCTGGAGGTGATCCCGGGGTCGGGCAGGTCGGAGATCACCACGTCGTACCGTTCCTGCACGTGGCCGGCGGCGCGCCTCAGCCAGAGGAAGGCGTCGGCGTGCACCACCCGCACCCGCGGGTCCTGGAACGCGTGCCCGTTGAGCGCGGCGAGCGCCGGGTCGGTGCGGGCGAGCCGCACGACGCCGGGGTCGAGTTCGACGACGGTGACGGCGCGGACCCCGGGGTAGCGCAGCACCTCGCGGGCGGCGAGGCCGTCGCCGCCGCCGACGACGAGGACGCGCGCGTGCGGCCCGTTCATCGCGGGGTGGACCAGCGCCTCGTGGTAGCGGTGCTCGTCGGCGCCGGAGACCCGCAGCCGGCCGTCCAGGTAGAGGTCGGGCGGGCCCTCCCGGCCGCCGGTGACCACCACCTCCTGGAGGTCGGTGTGCACGGCGACCCGCACCCGCTCCCCGTACACGGCCCGGCGGGCGGCCTCCTCGAAGTCGTCGACGAGGACGGTGGCGGTGGCCAGCACCCCGAGGACCGCGAGGTTGACGCCGATGACGAGCGCGCGGCCACGGGCGGTGAGGTCGCGGCGGAAGAACCACAGCACCAGGGCGGCGCCCGCGACCGCGTTCACCGCGCCCGTGACGAGCGCGCCGCTCAGCTGCCCGAGCCAGGGCAGCAGCAGGAACGGGAAGGCGAGGCCGCCGACGAGCGCGCCCACGTAGTCGGCGGCGAACAGGTCGGCGACCGTGCCGGCCGCGTCCTCGGGGTCGCCGTCCGGCGCGGGCCGCCCGGCCCGGCCCGGCCGGCCGGTGCCGACGGACCGTTCCGGCACGCGCTGGATGAGCGACATCAGGAGCGGGATCTCCGCGCCGACCAGCACCCCGATGGCGAGCGAGAAGGCCACCAGGACCCAGCGCGCCTCGCCGAACCAGGCGAAGCACGCGTACAGCACCAGGGCCGAGGTGCCGCCGAGCAGCGCGAGCGCGCCCTCGACCAGGCCGAAGCCGACGGCGGCGCGGCAGCGCAGCCGCTTGGCGAGGAGCGAGCCCACACCCATCGCGAAGACCATGACGGACAGCACGACGGACGCCTGGGTGACCGAGTCGCCGATCAAGTACGAGGCGAGCGCGACGAGTTCCAGCTCGTAGACGAGTCCGCAGGCGGCGCACACGAAGACCACGGCGAGGACCGGCCACCGCACCGTGTCGCGCGGCCGCGGTGGCGGTCGGCGCCGCACCCTCGTGGGGGGCAGGGTCACGGTCGGCTCGATCATGCAGTAACGCTACGTCACGACCCACGCGCCCCTTGTCACCCACACGAGTGCACCTGGAGCCCGTGGGGGGTGCGATCAGAGCGTGGCGGGCATACGGGCGCCGATCCGGGTGCGGGTGACCACGAGCTGGCCCTCCTGCGGGTAGGCGTGCCAGGTGCGCCACCGCACCTGGCCCTCGTGGCGCTGCGCCAGCATCGCGGTGAAGGCGTGCGGCGAGCCGGGGAACGTCCCGGCCAGGCCGTGCGGATGGTCGGCGACCAGCGCGAGCAGTTCCTGCGCCCGGCCCGCGAACGAGCCCCGCGTGAGCGTCTCGACGCGGGCCGCGAATTCGTACTCCCATTCGCCGATCCGCTTGGAGACGCCGAGCGGCAGCGGGGTGCTGCTGCCCGGCATGCAGGCGACGGTCTCGGAGCAGGTGCGCCCCTCCTCCTCCAGCAGGACCTGGTGGGAGGCGCCCAGCAGTCTCAACTGGATTTTCGCGCCGGTGAGTTCGAGGTCGAGCACGGCGAGGGCGGGCAGCGGCTCGCGGCCCAGCGCCCAGGCCAGGTCGGCCGCGCGCGTGTCGGTGTAGGAGGTCTTCAGGGTGGTGAGCATGGGTCGGCTCCGCAAACACGGTTGGCGGGTGGGCCGGGGGCGCCCCGGAGAGGAAGTCAACGGGAGTGGGGGAATCGCCGGCTCGGGTCCACACACGGTCCGAGGGCTGTCTCTGACAGGAGCGAGAGAACCACGGTCACCGGACGACTCGCAGCGTTTTTACCCAACTTGCCGTGGTTTCCATCCCCTTCGGGGACCCCACAGTTCAATTGTTCAAACAGAATCGATCGCCGAGCGATCGGCACCGGTGCTCACGGGACCGATCCCGCCCCGCCCGCCGCCCGCCGCCCGGACGGCCCGTCAGTCACCCCCGCCACCGCACCCGCCGCCGCCCCCGCAGCTCGATCCGCAGCCGCCC
>JOFO01000045.1 GCA_000721275.1 Microtetraspora glauca
CGCCTCCCCCGCCTCCCCCGCCGACACCGGCCGCACCGCGGACGCGCCGGCCCGGCCCCCCGAGGACGCCGCCCGGCCCGCCGCACCGGCAGCCCACCCCCTCGCCGGCGAAGCCCCGTCCCGCCGGCACCCGCCCGCCGACGCCGGGCTCACCGAACGCCCCGGCCCCGCCGCCCCCGGCTGGCTCGCCGTCCTCACCGGCACCGCCGCCCTCGGCAGCGCCGCCGCCCTCCTCTGGCGGGCCCGGCCGCTGCGCACCGCCCACCTCCTGCCCTGGGAGTGGGCCGCCCTCGCGGGTCTGGGCGCGCTGGCCGTGGTCTGCTTCGGCGGCCTCACGCGCGGGCGTACCGGCTCCGCGTGGGTGCTCTCCCTGTTCGGCCGCTACCGGGGCAGCGTGCGCCGCACCGGCCTGGTCTGGATCAGCCCCTTCGTGCTGCGGCGCCGGGTCGACGTACGGCTGCGGCACTGGCGCAGCGAGCCCATCGCGGCCGTGGACGCGGAGGGTTCGGCGCTGCGGGTGGTGGTGCTCGTGGTGTGGTCGGTGCGCGACACGGCCCGCGCGCTGTACGCCGTCGACGACCACCTCGGCTATCTGCGGGAACAGGTGGAGGCCGCCACCGCGCGCGTGCTGTCCCAGCTGCCCGCCGACGCCTTCCAGGCCGGGTCGCCGACGCTGCGGAACGCCGAGGCGGTCGGCGACGCGCTGACCCGGCTGCTGGCGGCCGAGTGCCGGCCGGTCGGCGTCGCCGTCTTCTCGGCCCAGCCCACCCGGATCGCGTACGCGCCCGAGGTGGCCGCCGCGATGCACCGCCGACAGCTCGCCGTGCTGGACGCCCGGCACCGGGAGTCGGTGCTCACCGGCGTCATCGACGCCGTGGACGAGACGGTGACGCGGCTGACCTCGCGCGGCCTCGTCGAGCTGGACGACTTCGAACGGCAGGCCCTGGTCAAGGACCTGACCGTCGCCTTCTGCACCCGGCGGGGCGAGCTGCCCCGCCCCGACGAGGAGTGACCGTGGAGAAGACCACCGCCGGGACCGGCCTGGAGACGCCCGGCTTCACCGACGAGACGCCCGAGGACTGCGCCTGCCCCGGCTGTGCGGCGGACGCGCTCGCGACCCGGCTGGAGGCCGCGCGGGCGGCGCACTCCGCGACGTCCCTGCACGGGGTGCGCCGCGCGGTGGTCGCGGCGGCCGGGCTGGTCGCCCTGACCGCCGCGGGCACCGGCACGGCCGCCGCCGAACCGGCCCCGGCGCACGCCGGCTGGGACGGCTCGCGCTACTGGTTCCGCAACGCCGCCGGCGAGTGGCGCTGGACCGGCCACCAGGCCGTCTACCTCCAGCGCACCGGCGGCGCGGACGCGACCGCCGCGCCCGGGGGGCGGTCCCGGGAGCCGGTCTTCCGGGGGCGGCAGGGGTGGGACGCCGTCGACCGCGTGTACTGGTTCCGCTCCGGCGGGCACTGGTACTGGACCTCGCACCGCTGGAAGTACGAGCAGCGCACCGGCGGTTCCGGCACGGCCCCGGCGGAGCGCCCGTCGCGGCCCGCGCCGGGGGGCGGGACGACGGCGCGCGGCTGGACGGCGCCGGTGGAGTCGTACGTCTTCACCGGCTTCTACGGGCAGCGCGGTTCCTGGTCGCGGGGCTACCACACGGGCCAGGACTTCGCGGTGCCGACGGGGACGCCGGTGCGGGCGGTGGGGCCGGGCAGGGTGGTCCGCGCGGGGTACGCGGGCGCGTACGGCTACGAGGTGGTGCTCCGTCATCCGGACGGCCGCTACACCCAGTACGCGCACCTGTCCCGGATCGACGTGTCCGCCGGGCAGAGCGTGTCGGGCGGGCAGCGGATCGCGCGGTCGGGGGCGACGGGCCGGGTGACGGGTCCGCACCTGCACTTCGAGGTGCGGACGGGCCCGTCGTTCGGCGCGGACGTCGATCCGCTGCGGTATCTGCGCGGGCACGGCGTCCGGATCTGAACCCCCCGGCGCCGGGGCCGGTCAGCCGGTGACGCGTGCGATCCAGGCGGTGACGTCGGCGACGACCTCGGCGCGGTTGGTCTCGTTGAGGACCTCGTGGCGGGCGCCCTCGTAGCGGTGGTAGACGAGGTCGGTGAGGCCGGCCTCCCGGTAGCGGGACACGAGCAGGTCGGTGTGGGCGAGGCCGCCGTTGAGCGGATCGCGGTCGCCGACGAAGAGGGCGACGGGCAGGTCCGGCGGGATGCCGGCGGGGGCGGCGAGCCGGCCGGCGGCGTCCGCCATGAGGGCGAGTCCCTGGAGGTCGAGGCCGAAGCCGCACAGCGGGTCGGCGAGGTACGCGTCGACCTGCCGCTCGTCGCGGCTGAGCCAGTCGGCCTCGGTGCGGTTGGGGGCGAAGGGCGCGTTGAAGGGGCCGAAGGGCCCGGCCGCGGAGCGGGGGGCCTCGGCGAGGGCGCGCAGGAGGGCGTCGACGGCGGTGGTGCCGGAGAGGGCCACCCCGTCGGCCAGTTCCGCGTGGTCGAGGAGGTACTGCTGGGCGGCGAACGAGCCCATGCTGTGCCCGAACAGCACGACGGGGGCGCCCGGATGGCGCTCGCGGACGATGCGGGTGAGGGCGGCGAGGTCGGCGACGAGCAGGTTCCAGCCGTCGGCGCCGAGGTGGCCGGGCCCGGCGTGCATCGACCGCCCGTGGCCGCGGTGGTCGGCGGCGTACACGGCGTGCCCCCGGGCGGCCAGGTGCTCCGCGAACGGGGCGTAGCGCAGGCCGTGTTCGCCCATGCCGTGCGCGATCTGCACGACCCCGCGCACGGGCCCCTCGGGGAGCCACGTGTGGACGTGGACGCGGACGCCGTCCCGGGAGGTGAAGGTGACCATGGCGCGCTCCGGCTCCTCAGTCCGCTGGGGGGAAGGTCACGCCACCGTACGCGCCGTCCGGCGTCGCCGGACAAGGCCCGGGCGGCGTGACCCCCGTCTCGACTGCCCGCCGGCGGGCGTCAGTAGGTGACGGTGACGCGGCGGGCGGGGCCGTCGACGCGGATCGTGCCGCCGTACGGGATCACCACCTGCGGGTCGGTGTGGCCGAGGTCCACGTCGAGGACGGCCAGGGTGTCGGGGGCGTACGCGTCGAGCGCGCGGAGCACGGCGGCGCGCTGGGCCTCCCGGTAGGCGGCGCGGGCGGGCGGGTCGAGCGGGCGGTCGAAGGACCAGGCGCGGGCGCGGCCCATGAGGAGCGCGGAGAAGCGGGCGAGGAGGCCCCGCTCCCCCATCGTGCGGAGGATCCGGAACACCTCGTCGGCGGACGGCAGCAGCTCCGAGGTCTCCAGGAACAGCACCCCGCCCTCGTACGCCTCCGGCTCCGCGATCTCCCGTCCGGCCATGAGCAGCTGGGCCACGACCTCCAGGCAGCCGCCCCAGGAGCGGCCCTCGGCGACCCGCTCGGCCCGGTGCCAGTGCCAGGGTCCCGCGGGCTCCATCACCGGCGCGGAGTCGAAGGTGCGGGGGTCCTCCCAGGGGCGTTCGACGTCGTTGGTGTCGGTCGGGGCCGGCAGGTCGTACGGGCCGGAGCCGAACAGCGCGGCCCGCACGGACGCGTCGGTGACGGGGTGGACGGCGCCGGGGCGGCCGAACTGGGTCATCACGGAGGCGCCGTGGTAGCCGACGACTCCGAGGTTCCACAGCCGCATGAGCAGGTTGGTGTTGTCGCTGAAGCCGAAGAACGGCTTGGGGTGCGCGCGGATCAGCGCGTCGTCGAGGTGCGGGAGGAGGGTGATCTGGTCGTCGCCGCCGATGCTGGCGACGATCGCCTTCACGGAGGGGTCGGCGAAGGCCGCGTGCAGATCGGCGGCGCGGTCCCGCGCGGACGCGCCGAGCTTCCGGGTGGTCGGGTACTCGACGGGCACGAGGCCGTACTGCTCCGACAGGCGCCGCAGGCCCCACTCGAAGGGCAGCGGCAGCACGTCGGGGAGTCCGGCGGCGGGCGACAGCACGGCGACCCGGTCTCCGGGGCGCGGCTTGGGCGGGATGACGATGTCCGGCATCCCCGCACCCTAGCCGGGGGTCCGCCGCCGTCACCTGCGGTTTTCGGTCCGGTGGACCGGCGTTCAGCGGGTGTGGGCGAGGGGGTCGGCGAGGACGTCGCGCAGGACGAGGGCGGCGGCGCCGCGGGCGGCGTCGGCGGCCGGGGAGGCGGCGCGCAGCCGGGGGGCGCCGGCCGGCCAGAGGCCGGAGACGACCCGTTCGGCGAGTTCGGCGGTGACGGCCGGGGCCAGCCAGGGCATCAGCCGGGGGTAGACGCCGCCGAGGACGACGGCCTCGGGGTCGAGGAGGTTGACCGCTCCGGAGAGGGCGCGGCCGAGCATCCGGCCGGCCTCGGCGAGGGCCGCGAGGGCCCGCGGGTCGGCGCGCCCGGCGCGGGCGGCGAGGTCGTCGACGTCGGCGGCGTCCGCCGCGCGCAGCAGCGCGGCCTGTCCGGCGTACTGCTCCAGGCAGCCCCGGGAGCCGCAGCGGCAGCGGGGGCCGCCGGCGTCGACGACGAGGTGGCCGATCTCGCCGGCGAAGCCGTGGGCGCCGCGCAGGAGTTCGCCGTGGACGACGACGGCGCCGCCGACGCCGGTCTCGCCGGTGAGGTGGAGGAAGGTGCGGGGCGTGCCGTCGCCGCCGAAGCGGAGTTCGGCGAGGGCCGCCATGTTGGCCTCGTTGTCGGAGGCGACGGGGAGTCCGGCGGCGGCGGGGCGGGCGGCGGCGAGGGCGTCGCCGAAGAGGCGTTCGGCGGGGGTGTCGTGCCAGCCGAGGTTGGGGGCCTGGCGGACGGTGCCGCCGGAGACCAGGCCGGGCAGGGCGAGCGCGGCGCCCGCCGGGCTCAGGCCCAGCGCCTCGGCCTCGGCGAGCGCGTCGGCGGTGACGCCCGCGGCGCGGGCGAGGACCTCGGGGGCGGCGGCGCGGTTGTCGACGCGCACCGTGCGGCGGATCCGGTCGGTGCCGGTGAGGTCCACCAGGCAGACGGAGACGTAGGCGACGTTGATCTCGACGCCGAGGCCGGCGGGGCCAGTGCCGGCCGGTTTGAGGACGGTGCCGGGGCGGCCCGCCTGGCCGCTGAAGGTCTTGCCGGACTCGACCAGGAACCCGAGGTCGAGCAGCTGCTCCACGAGCGAGGAGACCGCGGGCCGGGTGAGGCCGACGCGGGCGGCGACGGCCGCCCGGGTGGTCTCGCCGGCGTCGTGGACGGTCCTGAGGACGAGGCTCAGGTTGTGCCGGCGCACGCCCGACTTGTCGGCCTTGGGTTCCGTGGGCTGGTTCATGGTGAGCGTGAGCCTAGTCGCCCCTTTCGCTCGGGCGGAAACGCCCCTTCGGCGGCCCCGCGCGCGGGAGCAGGGCCCGGGAGGCGGCCCCGGGAGGCGGGCGGATCGGCGCCGCGGACCGGGGCAGTAGGCTCGGCGGGGCCGGGACCGGAGCAGAGGAGCGACAGAGTGTTCGTGAAGGTGTGCGGGCTCGCCACGACCGCCGACATCGACGTGGCCGCCGAGGCGGGCGCCGACTCGGTGGGCCTGGTGATCAGCGGGACCAGCGTCCGCGGGCTCGACCGGGACCGGGTGCCGGCGCTCGTCGCGCACGTGCCGGACGGCGTGGTCTCGGTCCTCGTCGTCAACGACACCCCGGCCGCCGAGGCCGCCCGGATCGCCGCCGACCTCGGCTTCGACGCGCTCCAGCTGCACGGCCGGGCCTACGGGCGCGCCGAGTTCGAGGCGGCCGCCGCGGTCTTCCCGCACCTGTGGCGGGCGACCGCCCTCGCCGACGGGCCCGACACCCGCGTCGGCGCCCTGGGCGAGGAGATCCTGCTGCTCGACTCGCCGAAGGCGGGCTCCGGTGCGCGCTGGGACCTGTCCCTCCTGGACGCGGCCCGCCCGGAGGGCCGCTGGCTGCTCGCCGGCGGCCTCGCCCCCGGGAACGTCGCCGAGGCCGTCGCCGCCGCCCGCCCGTGGGGCGTCGACGTGTCCAGCGGCGTCGAGTCGGCGCCCGGCGTGAAGGACCACGCCCTGGTCCGCGCCTTCGTCGCGGCGGCGAAGTCGGCGTCGCCCGCCCGGCCGTAGGACGTCTCCGCACGTCACCGGGCGGGGAGCAGGGCGCGCCGGCGGCCGTCGCGCGCCGCGCCCGCGCCTATCGCAGCAGCTCGGTTCAGCTCAGCAGCGTGGGCCCCGCCGCCCCCAGCACCTCCTCGATCCGTCCCCACGTCTCCTCGTCGCGGGTGACGGCCGGCAGGGTCTCGCCCGCGCCCGTGCCCCAGGCCGTCGCGATCGCGACCGGGTCCTCGCCGGTGGCGGCGCCGGCGGCGAGCGCGGCGGCGCCGAGGGCGACGAGTTCGGTGGCGGCGGGGAGGACGAGGGGGCGGCCGGAGAGGCGGCGGACGGTGTCCGTCCAGGTCCGGCCGCGGGCGCCGCCGCCGATGAGGCGGAGCGGGCGGTCGCGGACGGCCGGGTCGGCGGGGTCGAGGCCGCAGGCGGCGAGGAGGCCGTCGAGGGCCCGCAGCAGGGTGAAGGCGGCGCCCTCGTACGCGGCGCCGAGGACCGCGCGCGGGTCGGTGGTGTGGCGCAGGCCGGTGACGAGGCCGGAGGCGGCCGGCAGGTCGGGGGTGCGTTCGCCGTCCAGGTACGGGAGGACGACGGTCCCGCCGCCGGGGAGGGCGTCCTCGCGGTCGAGGCCGAGGAGGCCGGCGAACCGGTCGACGGCGAGCGTGCAGTTGAGGGTGCAGCCCAGGGGCAGCCGGGTGCCGTCGGTGGCGGCGAAGCCGGCGAGGGCCGGGTCGGCGGGGCGGGCGCGGGTGGCGGCGTAGACGGTGCCGGAGGTGCCGAGGCTGACGACGGGGTGGTCGAGGAGGCCGGCGGCGCCGAGGCCGAGGCCGACGGCGGCGGCCATGTTGTCGCCGGTGCCGGCGGCGACCGTGACCGTGCGGGGCAGGCCGAGGGCGTCGGCGGCGGCCGCGGTGAGGCCGCCGGCGCGGGTGGCCCCGGTCGGGGCGAGCGCGGGCAGCCGCGCCGGGTCGAGGCCGAGGAGGTCCAGGATCCCGGGGTCGTAGGTGCCGACGGCGGGGGCGTACCAGCAGGTGCCGGAGGCGTCGCCGGGGTCGGTGACGGCCTCGCCGGAGAGGCGTTCGGTGAGGAGGTCGTGCGGGAGGCGGACGGCGACGGTGGCCTCGGCGTGGTGGGGTTCGTGCTCGCGGAGCCACTGCCACTTGGCGGCGGTCATGGAGGCGACGGGCACCGAGCCGGTGCGGTCGAGCCAGGCCCGCGGGCCGCCGAGGCGGTCGGTGAGGGCGGCGGCCTGGGGCGCGGAGCGGGTGTCGTTCCAGAGGAGGGCGGGGCGCAGCGGCCGGTGGTCGGCGCCGAGGGCGACGAGGCCGTGCTGCTGGCCCGCGACGGCGACGGCGGTGACCGCGCCGGGGGCGGTCCCGGCTTCGCGGACGGCGGCGCGGACGGCGGTGACGAGTGCGGTCCACCACTCCTCGGGGTCGCTCTCGCGGGCGCCGCCGGTGCCGGTGACGGTGTGCGGGGCGCGGCCGAGGCCCAGCACCTCGCCGGTGGCGGTGTCGACGGCGACGGCCTTGGCGGACTGGGTGGAGCTGTCCACGCCGATCACGACGGAGCGGTTGACGGGCACGTCCTCGCCTCTTCTCTCGGGTCTGCTGCTCGTGGGGTCTGGCGTCCGGGGGCGCCCTGGCGTATTAGTTATCGCAGAAAACAAATCCGGCCGCCAGCGTCGCGCCCGCATCCGCCGGCCCCGTGAAGGAGAAGGACCCCACCATGACCGAGCGTTTCTCCCCCACCCCCGAGGACCGTTTCACCTTCGGCCTGTGGACCGTCGGCTGGCAGGGCCGCGACCCCTTCGGCGAGGCGACCCGGCCCGCGCTCGACCCGGTCGAGTCGGTCGAGCGGCTGGCGGAGCTGGGGGCGTACGGCGTCACCTTCCACGACGACGACCTCATCCCCTTCGGCGCGCCGCAGGCGGAGCGCGACGCCGTCGTGAAGCGGTTCCGGGACGCGCTCGACCGCACCGGCCTCCAGGTCCCCATGGCCACCACCAACCTCTTCACCCACCCGGTCTTCAAGGACGGCGGCTTCACCGCCAACGACCGGGACGTCCGCCGCTTCGCCCTGCGCAAGACGATCCGCAACATCGACCTCGCCGCCGAGCTCGGCGCGCGGGTGTACGTCGCCTGGGGCGGGCGCGAGGGCGCCGAGTCGGGCGCGGCGAAGGACGTGCGGGTGGCCCTGGACCGGATGAAGGAGGCGTTCGACCTGCTCGGCCAGTACGTCACCGAGCAGGGGTACGACCTCCGGTTCGCGATCGAGCCGAAGCCGAACGAGCCGCGCGGCGACATCCTGCTGCCCACCATCGGCCACGCCCTCGCCTTCATCGAGCGGCTGGAGCGCCCGGAGCTGGTGGGCGTCAACCCGGAGACCGGTCACGAGCAGATGGCCGGGCTGAACTTCCCGCACGGCATCGCGCAGGCGCTGTGGGCGGGCAAGCTGTTCCACATCGACCTCAACGGCCAGTCCGGCATCAAGTACGACCAGGACTTCCGGTTCGGCGCCGGGGACCTGCGGCAGGCGTTCTGGCTGGTCGACCTGCTGGAGTCGGCGGGTTACGAGGGCCCGCGCCACTTCGACTTCAAGCCGGTGCGCACGGACGGCTTCGACGGCGTCTGGGAGTCGGCGAAGAACTGCATGCGGAACTACCTGATCCTCAAGGAGCGGGCGGCGGCGTTCCGCGCCGACCCGGAGGTCGTCGCCGCCCTCGCCGCGTCCCGGCTGCCGGAGCTGGCCGTGCCCACCGCCGCCGACGGCCTGGCCGGGCTGCTGGCCGACCCGACCGCGTACGAGACCTTCGACGCGGACGCCGTCGCCGCGCGCTCGATGGCCTTCGAGCGGCTGGACCAGCTGGCCCTGGAGCACCTGCTCGGCGTGCGGCGCTGAGCGGCGCACCCCGCACGCGCGGAGGCCCCGGGGCCGGGAGTTCGTCCCGGGCCCGGGGCCCGCGGGCTGCGGCGGGGCGCGCGGTCAGGTGGTGGCGCGGATCACCAGTTCCGTGGGGAGGATGACGGTGGCCGGGTCCTCGCCCGCGATCCGGGCGAGGAGGGTGCGGACCATCTCGGCGCTGATCCGGTCCCAGGGCTGGCGGATGGTGGTGAGCGGCGGCTGGGAGGCGTGCGCGGCCGGGGAGTCGTCGAAGCCGCCGACGGCGATGTCCTCGGGGACCCGCTTGCCGGCGCGGGCGAGGGTGTCGAGGACGCCCTGGGCCATGAGGTCGGAGGCGACGAAGACGGCGTCGGTGTCGGGGGCCCGCTCCAGCAGGACGCGGGCGGCCTCGGCGCCGCTGGCGCGGCTGTAGTCGCCGGTGACGATCCGCTCCTCGTCGACGGGGAGCCCGCAGGCGGCGAGGGTCTCGCGGTAGCCGGCGAGCCGTTCGACGCCGCCGGGGGTGTCGAGCGGGCCGGTGACGGTGGCGATGCGGCGCCGTCCGGTGGCGTACAGGTGGCGGACCATCTCGCGGGCGCCGTCGCGGTCGTCGGCGGCGACGTAGCCGATGCGGGTGGTCTGGCCGAGCGGTTTGCCGCAGGCGACGACGGGCACGCCGGCCTCGTGCAGCCGGGCGACGACGGGGTCGCCGGAGTGGCTGGAGACGAGGAGGACGCCGTCGACGTGGCCGGCCTCGATGTAGCGGAGGTTGCGGCGGCGCTCGTCCTCGGTGCCCGCGATCATCAGGATCAGCGGGATGTCGCGGTCGGCGAGGGCCTGGGTGCAGGCGCGCAGGAGGACGTTGAAGTTGGGGTCCTCGAAGAAGCGTTCCTGCGGCTCGGTGAGCAGGAAGGCGACGGAGTCGGACCTGCCGGTGATCAGCGAGCGGGCGTGCCGGTTGACGACGTACCCCGTTCTTCGGATCGCGGCGTCGACGGCCGCCTTGGCCGCGGGGCTGACGTAGTGGCCGCCGTTGAGGACGCGGGAGACGGTGCCGCGCGAGACGCCGGCCTCGCGGGCGACGTCGTGGATCGTGACGGGGCGGCGCCTGCTCGCTGCTGTGCTCATGCTGTGTGTTTCCCCTCGTTCCCCGGTGTTCAGGACTTTACGGCGCCCGACAGCAGGTCGAGGCTCCAGAACCGCTGGATGACGAGGAACAGGGCGATCAGCGGGACGATCGCGAGCAGCGCGCCGGTGATGACGAGGGTGTAGAGGGCGGGCTGGCTGGCGCCCTGCTTGAGGAGGGTGAACAGGCCGACGGTCATGGGGAACTTCTCGTCGTCGCCGAGCATGATGAACGGCAGCAGGAAGTTGTTCCAGATGGCGGTGAACTGGAAGAGGAAGATGGTCACCAGGCCGGGGCCGAGCATCGGGACGGCGATCCGGCTGAAGATCCGCCACTCCCCCGCGCCGTCCATGCGCCCCGCCTCCACGAGCTCCCTCGGGATGGCGGCCTCGGCGTAGACGCGGCCGAGGTAGACGCCGTACGGGGAGAGGATCAGCGGCAGCAGCACGGAGAGGTGGCTGTCCGTCAGGTCTGCTTCGGCCATCAGCAGGTACTGCGGGATGGCGAGGATGACCGGCGGCATGAGGACGCCGGTGAGCATGACGTTGAAGAAGAGCTCGCGGCCGCGGAAGCGGTAGACGGCGAGGGCGTAGCCGGCGAAGGCGGAGACCACCGTGGACAGGGCGGCGCCGAGGCCGGCGTAGAGGACGGAATTGCCCATCCAGCGCCAGTAGATGCCGTCGCGGTAGGCGGTGAGGTCGGTGAGGTTGTCGCCGAGGCCGCTGCCGGGGAGGAAGCTGAAGGTGGAGAACAGCTCGTCGTCGGCCTTGGTGGCGGCGACGACGACCCAGGCGACGGGGAGCAGGCAGTAGAGGGCGCCGAGGACGAGCGCGGCGGTGGGCAGCAGGGCGGTGCGGCGGGGGCGTGGCGGGGCCTGCGGGACGCCGGGGGTGGTGCCGGCGGCGGGGGCCGCCTTGCGGAGCGTCGGGGAGGCGGGTCCGGTCATCGGCCGGCTCCTTGTGCGGTGCGGCGGTGGGAGATCCGGAGGAGGGCGAAGGAGAGCGCGAAGGTGGCGAGGGCGAGGACGACGGCCGTGGCGGAGGCCGCGTGGATGTTGCCGCCGGTGAACGCGTCGTTGAAGACCTTCATCAGGGGGCTCCAGGTGGAGGGGATGCCGTTGGTGAGCGGCCGGAGCGTGGTGGGCTCGTTGAACACCTGCAGGGTGGCGATGATCGAGAAGAAGAAGGTGAGGACCAGGGAGGGCGCGACCATCGGGATCTTGATGCGGAGCGCGATCTGGAGCTCGGAGCAGCCGTCGAGCTTGGCGGCCTCGAAGACCTCGGCGGGCAGGGAGCGCAGCGAGGTGTAGATGACGATCATGTTGAAGCCGGTGCCGCCCCAGACGGCGATGTTGGACATCGCGAGGTAGAGCGGGCCGCCGTCCATGAGGTCGGGCCGCGGGAGGCCGGCCTTCTCCAGGAGGTGGTGGAGGGGGCTGACGTCGGGCAGGTAGAGGAAGCCCCAGAGGACGGCGGCGATGACGCCGGGGACGGCGTACGGGAGGAAGATCGCGAGCCGGGCGAAGGAGCGGCCCCGGACGCGCTCGGAGTCGAGCAGGAGCGCGAAGAGGAGGGCGAGGCCGAGCATGACGGGGACGACGAGGGCGCCGTAGCCGAGGACGCGCAGGGCGCTGGCGAGGAACTCGCCGTCGGTGAGGGCGGAGGCGTAGTTCTCCAGGCCGGCCCAGACCTCGGACTTGGCGCCCTTGCCGAGGCCGTTGCCCTTGATCCGGGTCTTGTGGAGGCTGAGCCAGACGGCGTAGCCGATGGGCAGCGCGAAGAAGAGGACGAAGAGGACGGCGGCCGGGAGGAGGAAGAGGTAGGGGGCGCTTCGTGCTCGCCTGCGGGTGGCGGTGGGCGACGGGTGGGCGTACGGGGCCGCCTCGGCCCCGTACGGCCGGCGCACGCCCTTGGGGGGCTGCGTCACTTGGCGACCTCGAAGCCCTGCTCGGCGAGGTCGTTCACGGTGGTCTCCTGGAGCGCGGTGAGGGCGGTACCGAAGGCGGCCTTGGTCCTGGCCTTGGCGGCCTTGCCGAACTCGTCCTTGAAGGCGGTGTAGGCGACGTTGACGTTGGGGCCCCAGGCGGCGGGGGCGGTGGTCTTCGCGATCTCCGCGGCCTTGGCGTAGAAGTCGGGCTGGTTGGCGAAGTAGGCGGGGGCCTGGGCGAGGGCGCCGCTGGTCTGGGCGGCGGTGGCGGCGGGGTAGATGCCGCTCTCCTTGACGAGGGCGGCGAGCGCCTTGGGGTCGGTGTTCAGCCAGGTGGCGAACTTCGCGGCGGCTTCCTTGTGCGGCGAGTCGGCGGTGACGGCGGTGGAGGAGCCGCCCCAGCTGCCGGTGGCGTTCTCGCCCTCGCTCCACTGCGGGAGGGGGGCCATGGCCCACTTGCCCTGGGTGGCGGGGGCGGCGGTGCCGAGGGTGCCGGGGGCCCAGACGGCGGAGACCCAGGCGATCTGCTCGCCGGTGTTGAGGGCGTTGTTCCAGGCGGGGGTGTACATCGGCTGGTTGTCGATGGCGCCCTCCTCGACGAGGCCGCCCCAGAAGTCGCCGACCTTGCGGGTGGCGGCGTCGTCGATGCCGACCTTCCAGGTGTCGCCCTCGAAGGTCCACCACTTCGCGCCGGCCTGCTGGGCGAGGCCGGCGAAGAGGCCGGAGTCGTTGGCGGAGAAGGTGGTCAGGGACTTCTCCGGGTCCTTCTTCTTCAGCGCGCGGGCGGTGTCGGCGAACTCGTCCCAGGTGGTGGGGACGGTGAGGCCGTACTTCCGGAACAGGTCCTCGCGGTAGAAGAACATCAGCGGGCCGGAGTCCTGCGGCAGGGCGTAGACGGCGTCGCCGCCGAAGGTGGTCTGCTGCCAGACGCCGGGCGCGAAGTGCTTCTCGGCGCCCTCGACCTGGTCGGCTATGTCGGCGAGGGCGTCGTTGCTGACGAGGGTGGGCAGGGCCTGGTACTCGGCCTGGACGAGGTCCGGGCCCTTGTGCGCCTTGGCCGCCGTGATGATCTTCGTGACGAGGTCGTCGCCGGACGCCTGCTTCTGGACGGTGACCTGGATGTCGGGGTGTTCGGCGTTCCAGAGAGCGGCGACCTTGTCCATGCCGGGCGCCCAGGCCCAGTAGGTGAGCTTGACCGGGCCGGAGGCGGCGCCCGTCCCGTCGCCGGAGCCGGAGTCGGATCCACAGGCGGTGAGCGCGGTGGCGCCGAGGAGGGCGGCGGTGGCGGCGGCGAGGCTGCGGCGCGTGAGCTGGGGCATGGGTGGTTCTCCCTGACCAAAAGGGGCCTCTCCCTCGGACGGGGAGGCCGACCATGCATCTGTGAGCGTTCACAGTAGAGAAACGTTCCGGACACTTGTCAATGGTTGTTCCTGTGCGGTTATGTTGCGTTGCCGCATCGGCATCAGGTGTGTGCACGTTCCCAGAAACTCGCTTCGGTTCGTTCTGTTCGTACTGCTCGTTCCGCTCGTTCCGTTCGTTCCGTTCGTTCCGTTCGTTCAGGAGAGACTCATGTCGCCGACGACCCCCCAGGGCCTGACCCGGCTCGCGTTCGGCGGGGACTACAACCCCGAGCAGTGGCCGGAAGACGTCTGGCAGGAGGACGTGCGGCTGATGCGGGAGGCCGGCGTCACCCTGGTGAGCGTCGGGATCTTCTCCTGGGCGCTCCTGGAGCCCGAGCCGGGCCGGTACGACTTCGGCTGGCTCGACCGGGTCCTCGACCTGCTGCACGCCCACGGCGTCCGGGTGGACCTCGGCACCCCGACGGTCGCGCCGCCCGCCTGGTTCTACCGCGCGCACCCCGACGCGCTGCCGGTCACCGCCGACGGCGTCCGCCTCGCGTACGGCTCGCGCGCAGCGATCTGCCACAGCTCCCCCGCCTACCGCGAGGCCGCCGTCCGGATCACCACCGAGCTGGCCCGCCGGTACGCGAGCCACCCGGCGCTCGCCCTCTGGCACGTCCACAACGAGTACGGCGTGCCCGTCAGCGCCTGCTACTGCGACGGCTGCGCCGCGCACTTCCGGCGCTGGCTGGACGCCACGTACGGCTCCGTCGAGGCCGTCAACGAAGCCTGGGGCACGGCGTTCTGGGGCCAGCGGTACGGCACGTACGAGGAGATCCTGCCGCCCCGCACCACCCCGACCGCCGGCAACCCCGCCCAGAAGCTCGACTACCGGCGCTTCGCCGACGCCACGATCCGCGAGAACTTCCGCGCCGAGCGGGACGTCCTCCACGCGCTGTCCCCGGGGATCCCGGTCACCACCAACTTCATGACCGCGCTCAGCCAGTGCGACGCCCTCGACTACTGGGCGTGGGGCCGCGAGGTCGACCTCGTCACCAACGACCACTATCTGATCACCGACGGCCGGCGCACCCACGTCAACCTCGCGATGGCCGCCGACCTCACCCGCTCCGTCGCCGGCGGCGCGCCCTGGCTGCTCCTGGAGCACTCGACGTCGGGCGTCAACTGGCAGCCCCGCAACCCGGCCAAGCGCCCCGGCGAGATGGCCCGCAACTCCCTCGCGCACGTCGCCCGCGGCTCCGAGGGCGCGATGTTCTTCCAGTGGCGGCAGTCCCGGCGCGGCGCCGAGAAGTTCCACTCGGCGATGGTCCCGCACGGCGGCACCGACACCCGGATCTGGCGCGAGGTCGTCGAACTCGGCGCCGGGATCGGCGCGCTGGAGGAGATCCGCGGCACCCGGACCGTCCCGGACGTGGCGATGCTGTGGGACTGGCAGTCCTGGTGGGCGCAGCGGCTGGAGTGGCGGCCGAACGAGGCGCACGACGCCCGCGAGCGCGCCGACAGCTTCTACGAGACCCTCTACGACCGGCACCTCACCGTGGACTTCGCGCACCCCGAGGCCGACCTGTCCGCTTATCCGCTGGTCGTCGTCCCGGCGCTGTACCTGATGACGGAGGCCGCCGGGCGGAACCTGCGGGAGTACGTCGAGAACGGCGGCACCCTCGTCGTCTCGTACTTCTCCGGCATCGTCGACGAGCACGACGCCGTACACCCCGGCGCCTACCCGGGCGCCCTGCGGGACGTCCTCGGTCTCACCGTCGACGAGTGGTCGCCGCTCCTGGACCACCAGCGGGTCGGCCTCACCGGCCCCGGCGGGGCGGTGCTCACCGGTGACGTGTGGACCGAGTTCGTCCGGCCGCGCGGCGCCGAGACCGTCTGGACGTACGCGGACGGCCCGGCCGCCGGCGGACCCGCCGTCACCCGGCACCGCCTCGGCCGGGGCACCGCGTGGTACGTCTCCACCCGCCTCGACGCGGCGTCACTGGACGCGATCGTGGCGGCGGCCTGCGAGGACGCCGGGGTGCCCGGCCGGGCCGCGCTCCCGCGCGACGTGGAGGTCGTCCGCCGGGCCGGCGCCCACGGCCACTACGTCTTCGTCCTCAACCACACCGGCGAGGAGGCGAAGGTGCCGCTGGACGGCGCGGGCACGGAACTCCTCACCGGCGACGCGACGACCGGCACGCTCACCGTGCCTGCGGGCGCGGTCCGGGTCGTCCGCCTGGCCGGCTGACGTCCGGCACCGCCCCCCAACTCCCCAATTCTTCTTCGAGGAACAGCGCAGCCCCACATCCGTCACCGTCGAAGGGACACCGGCGATGCGACGCATCACCAGAGGCCGTTTCCGGATCCGCTCCGCCGCTCTCGCCACCGCGCTCGGCGCGGGCCTGCTGCTCGCTCCGCTGCCCGCGCGGCAGGCCGTGGCCGCGAGCACGCTCACCAACACCGGGTTCGAGGCCGACGGCACCGGCACGGCCACGCCGTCGGGCTGGTCGACCTACTCGGCCACCGGGCAGAACGCCGCCTCCTTCACCGAGGCCGGCGGGCGCGGCGGCGGCCACCGGCTGTCGCACTGGTCGTCGTCCGCCTACCAGGTGGAGACGTACCAGTACCTCAGCGGGCTCGCCGACGGCACGTACACGCTGAGCGCCTGGGTGCGTTCCGGCGGCGGGCAGAACGCGGCCTACCTCGCGCTGCGCAACTGCGGGTCCGCCGAGCAGCGCACCGACCTGCCCGTGACGACGAGCTCGTGGGTGCGGATCGTGACGTCGGTGAAGGTCGTCGGCGGCGGCTGCACGGTCAGCGTCAACTCCGACGCCAAGGCGGGCAATTGGCTGAACGTGGACGACCTGGCCCTCACCCCCGGCGCGACCGGGCTCGGCGTCAAGGGCGTGGACCTCTCCGCGCTGAAGAAGAACGAGGACTTCGGCGCCACGTACAGGAACGCGTCGGGGGCGGGCGGCGACCCGGTGGCGCTGCTGCGGGGCGCGGGCGCGAACTACGGCCGGCTGAAGGTGTGGGTGAACCCGGCGGACGGCTACAACAGCAAGGCCCGGGTGCTGGCGACGGCGAAGCGCATCAAGGCGCAGGGCATGAAGCTGCTGGTGGACTTCCACTACTCGGACGTCTGGGCCGACCCGGGCGCCCAGTCCAAGCCGGCGGCGTGGGCGGGCCACTCCTACCCTCAGCTGAGGACGGACGTGTACGACCACACGTATGACGTCCTCAGCGCGCTGAAGGCGCAGGGCACCACGGCCGACATGGTGCAGATCGGCAACGAGATCAACACCGGCATGCTGTGGCCGGAGGGGTCGACGTCCCACTGGGCGCAGCTCGCCGGGCTGCTGAAGTCGGGCGTCTCGGCCGCCAGGGCGGTGTCGCCGTCGACGCAGATCGCGCTGCACCTCGCCAACGGCGGCGACAACGCGCTCTACCGCACCTGGTTCGACAACGCCACCGCCCAGGGCGTGAGTTACGACGTGATCGCGCTGTCCTTCTACGGCTACTGGCACGGCTCGCTGGCCTCGCTCCAGGCCAACATGGACGACGTCGCGGCGCGTTACGGCAAGAAGGTGATGGTGGCGGAGACCGCGTACCCGTTCCGGCTGGACAGCGAGGACGCACACGAGAACATCATCGACCGCGACACGGAGCTGGTCCCCGGATACCCGGCCTCCCCGGCGGGCCAGGCGGCGTGGCTGCGGGACGTGATGAACGTCGTGGAGGCGGTGCCGAACGGCCGCGGCCTCGGCGTCGTCTACTGGGAGCCGGCCTGGACCGCGGTCGCCGGCAGCGGCTGGGACCCGGCCGACCCGTCGTCGGGCAACGCGTGGGAGAACCAGGCGCTGTTCGACTACGACAGCCGGCTGCTCCCGGCGGCGGGCTGGTTCGCCCACCGGTAGGACGGGGAACGCAAGGGCCCCCGGCGCCGCTCGGCATCCCGGGGGCCCGGTCACGGACCCAGCCGCTCGATGCGGTCCAGGTGCTCCTCGCCCCAGGCGCCGAGCGGGGCGAGGGCGGTGTTCAGCGAGCGCCCGAACGGGGTGAGGGAGTACACGACCCTCGGCGGCACCTCCTCGTGCGCCTCGCGGTGGACCAGTCCGCTCGCCGCCATCTCCTTCAGCTGGAGGATGAGGATCCGCTCGCTGATCCCCGGCACCGCCCGGCGCAACTCCCCGTAGCGCAGCGGCCCTTCCCCCAGGGCGAAGAGGATCAGCCCTTTCCACTTGCCGCCCATGACCGCGATGGCCGCGTCCAGCCCGCAGGTGTACTTCCGTCCGCTCACCGCGCCCGTCCCCTCCGCCCACATGCTTGTGCGTACCGGACAGAAATGTCGGTACTTGATCCAATGTACGGGTGCGCAGACGATGGTCACGGGGCACCCGAGCAGCGGGTTTCCGGCGCCCGACCCACCACGCGTACCCGGGAGTTGGGCATGCCCGAGCACCACCGCACCCCCGTCACCGTGATCGGCCTCGGATCGATGGGCAGCGCCCTCGCGGCGGCCTTCCTCGCCGCCGGCCACCCGACGACGGTCTGGAACCGGACCGCGGCCAAGGCCGCGCCGCTGGTCGAGCGGGGCGCGCGGCGCGCGCCCTCGCCGGCCGCGGCGGTGGCCGCGAGCCCGCTGGTCGTCGTCTGCCTGTCGACCTTCGGCGCCACCCGCGCCGCCCTGGAGCCGGCCGCCGCCGAACTGGCGGGGCGTACGCTCGTGACCCTCAACAGCGGGGCGCCCGGCGAGGCCCGCGCGTTCCACGCCTGGGCGGCGGGGCACGGCGCCCGGGTGCTCTGCGGAGCCGTGAAGAACGTGCCGTCGGCGGTCGGCGCGCCCGACACCCTGCTCTGCTACAGCGGCGACCGCGGGGCCTTCGACACGTACGGGGACACCCTGCGGGTGCTGGGCGGGGACACCGTGCACCTCGGGGACGAGCCCGACCTGGCGGCGCTGTACGAGATGGCGGTGGGCTCGACCCTGCTGCCCGCGCTCGCCGGGTTCTTCCAGGGGGCGGCGGCGCTGCGGTCCCGGGGGCTGACGGCGGAGAGCATGGTCCGGTTCTCGGAGAAGTGGCTGGACATGATCAAGTCGCTGCTGCCGGTGTACGCGGCGGAGATCGACCGGGGCGACTACGGGGACGGCGCGTCCTCGGTGAACCTCTTCCTCACCGCCGCCGACGACGACGCGGCCCTGGCGGCGGAGACGGGCGTCGACACCTCCTGGCTGGCGCCGCTGCACGACCTGGTGCGGCGCGCCGCCGACGCCGGTCACGGCGAGGACAGCATCGCCGCCCTCACCGAGGTGCTGCGCGCCCCGGCGAAGGCGTCCGGCTGACGAGCGGGGCCGCACCGCTCACGCCAGCGCCGGCCGGTCCCCCGTCACGGTGTGCGGCACGCCCGCCCGGAGCGTCAGCTGCCGCGACTCCCTTCCCGGGGCGCGGAGTTCGACGGTGGCGTCCCGTTCGGGGTAGAGCACGCAGGTGTACGTCGCCGGCGCCCAGGTGAGGTCGAGGCGGGCGCCGAACCGGGTCGTGATCCCGGCGAGCCGGCCCCGGACGCAGGGTCCGGGCGGCGGGCCGGGCAGCAGGACGAGCCGGCCGGGGGTCGAGCGGACCAGGGCCTCCACGAGCGGCGGGGACGGGAGACAGGCTGGGTCGGGGAGCCCGGAGGCGGCGAGCAGCCGGTGCCGGCCGGCGGCGAAGAGGTGTTCCAGGAGGGCGGGTCCGGCGGGCCGGGCGAGCAGGACGGAGCCCGGCAGGGCGCGTTCGGCGGGATCGGCGCCGAGGTCGAGGACGACCCGCAGGTAGGCGGCGCGGTGCAGGGCGGTGTGCCGGTCGTGGAGCCGGGCGTACGCGGCGGCGGGGCCGTCCTCTCCGGCCAGGGCGCGGAGCGCCGCGGTCTCGCCGGCCGGGTCATAGGGGCCGTCGTGGTGGCGGACCCGCGTGAGCAGCAGGAGCCGGCGGGCGCCGTCGACGCGGACGCCGCGGTCGGTGAGGACGGTCCGGCCGGTGTCGGGGACGACGAGCGTGACGCCGGTGTGGCCGGGGCCGGAGCCGGGGTGGTGGGTGTGGAGGGTGAGGACGGTCTCGCCGTGGGCGGTCTCGATGCCGCGGGCGGCGGTGAGGCCGGCGGGCGCGCCGTCGAGGCGGTGGTCGAGCGCGACGTGCACGCGGGGCCCGGGCTCCGTGACGTACTGCACGAGGACGTCGTCGGCGCGGGAGACGAGGACCCGGCTGGTGCGCCGCCCGGCGGTGGCGGTGACGACTCCGGTGGCGAAGTCGACGGCGCGCCGCGTGCCGGGGGCCGGTTCGGGGGCGTCGGCGCGGACGCGGGTGAGGAAGGCGGGGTGGCCGGTGACGGGGCCGCCGGCCAGGAGGGCGTCCTGAGCGGCGGGAGGGGGCGGGCCGGCGGTGTCGCCGGACCGGTGGCGGGGCCGGACGAGGGCGCGGTGGGTGACGACGACGCGGTCGTCGCACGGGTCGCCGTACACGAGGGCGCCGTGCCGGCCGTTCCCGGCGGGGAAGGCGTCCTCCCGGCGGGTGGCGGGCGCGGGCTCCCAGGTGCCGTGGGCGGGTCCGGTCACGGGTGCTCCTCCAGAACGGCGGCGCCGCAGCGGTCGGGGGCGGGGGCGTCCGAGCCGCGTGCCGGTACGAGGTCCACGGGGACGGTCACCTCCTGCTGCGCCTCGGGACGGTGGCTACGTCTCTGTCGCCGCCGACGCCGCGAAGGTTGCCGCGGCATGTGCTCCGGGACGCTCGGGGGGCCGTACGGTGCCCGCCGCCGGCGCCGGCGGCTAGGCTCGCGTGATCGAACACTTGGGGGGAACCAGTGACCAGCACGACGTCCGTACACCGCCGCGCCGCCCTGCTCGCCGCGGCGCTCGCCGCCCTCGCCGTCTCCTGCACCACGGTGCAGGAGATCGACCGGGTGGACCAGAGCGCTCCCCGTCCCTCCGCGACGGCCGGGGCGACGACGACCGGGCCCGCGGCCGGCGCCGGGGACCCCGGCGCGCTGCCCGGCGACTCCACGCCGCCCGCCGCGCCCACCACGTACGACCCGTCCGCACCGGCCCCCGGGGAGAAGGTCCGGGACGCCTTCGCCACCCTCCAGGCCACGCTCAACGAGTCCTGCGCGACGGACTGCCGATCCTTCCTGGGCCGCGTCCACAAGGAGGTCCAGGAGATGGACATGGCCATGAAGGCCGACCCGAAGGGGCCGGGTCACTTCCCCGAACCGATCGCCCGGATCGCGGAACTGAACAGGACCCTCGGCGGGGACAGCTCCTTCGAGAACCTGAAGAAGCACCAGAAGGAGCTGGTCGCCACCCGCGACTTCATCCACACGTGGATGCAGGACCACCCCGACGACTACCGCTGACCGCGGCGCACACCAGCGCGGCGGCCACGAGCCCCGCGCTCAGCAGGAAGGGGCCCGTCGGCCGGGCCAGCACGGCCCCGGCCAGCAGCGGACCGGCCACGGCCCCCGCGTTGAGCGCGGCCGTCGCGTAGGCGCCGGCGAGCGCGGGCGCGCCGGCCGCCTCGTACAGGATGCGCGCGATGAGCGTGGCGCCGAGCGCGAAGGACAGCGCCCCCTGGACGAACAGCAGCGCCAGCAGGGCCGCCGGGCGGTCCGCCAGCGCGGCGAGCGCCAGCCATCCGGCGAGGAGCGGCGGCCCGCCGGCGGCGAGCAGCCGGTCCGCGTGCCGGTCGGCGAACCGGCCCGCGACGGTGACCCCGGTGAAGGAGCCCGCGCCGAACAGGACGAGGGCGGCGGCGACCCAGGGGGCGGAGAGCCCGGCCGGGCCGGTGACGACCGGCGCCAGATAGGTGAGGGCGCCGAAGGTGGCGGCGTTCACGAGCGCGGCGAGCAGCATGACCCGGACCAGCCGGGGCGCCCGCACCACCGCGAACTCGGCGCGCAGCGCGACCGGTTCGGGTCGCCGGCTTTCGGGGACGCCGCGCAGGACGCCGAGGGCTGCGGGCACGCACAGCGCGGCCACGGCCCAGAAGGCGGCCCGCCACCCGGCGAGCGCGCCGAGCAGCGCGCCGCCGGGGACCCCGGCGACGGTGGCGACGGTCGTCCCGCCGAGGAGGACGGCGAGCGCCCGCGCCTTGCGGTCGGCCGGGACCATGGCGGTGGCCGTGGTGAGGGCGAGTGCGAGGAAGCCCGCGTTCGCGAGGGCGGCGGCGAAGCGGCTGAGCAGCAGGACGGCGAAGCTGGTCGTCACGGCGCCGACGACGTGCGCGGCGAGGAAGACGAGCACGAACGCGAGCAGCCCGGACCGGCCCGGCCTGCGCCGGGCGAGCACCGCCATGAGCGGCGCGCCGATGACCATGCCGACGGCGAAGGCGGAGGTGAGCGCGCCGGCCGCGCCGACGCTCACCCCCAGGTCACGGGCGAGGTCCGGCAGCAGGCCGGCGAGCATGAACTCCGAGGTGCCCATGGCGAAGACGGCCAGGGCGAGCAGGTACAGGGGCAGCGGAAGCTGCAGGGGAGAACGCGAGGAACGAGAAAAGGACACCGAGGCTCCGAGGCGGTACGGCGGGAAGGACGGGTGACGTCGTCGCGTCACCGCCGCCGGCCCGCCTCCCCCGCTCGCTCCGGGTGCCGCGCACGCCCGACCGGCCGCGCGGCGCGGGGCGCGGCGGCGGTCGGTGACGGGTGCACCGGCTCAGGACGTGCGGGGGTGCTGGGGCCGGCGGCGTGACCGCGGGCCCCCCGCTCTGGATGCCTCGGGGCTGGACATGCCGGGCACCTTACGCCCGCCCGCCGCTCCCCCGCACCTGCTTTTCGCCGCCGCCCGCGGCCCCTGGCCTCCGGCTCGTCCCGCCCGACGGGCGCCCGGTGTCACGCGTCCAGCACGATCGGCACCGCGCCGGGGCGGCCGTAGGCGAGGATGCGCTTCAGCGCCTCCCGCATCCGGGCCACGTCCTCGGCCGGCGCGTGCAGGACGGCCTCGAGCACCGGGTCGTTCAGCCCCAGGTCCTCCAGCGACGCGGGGTCGAAGGTGACCCGCAGCAGGCCGCGTTCCAGCTCCACCGTGCGCACGCAGCCGTACGCGGCGTTCTGATCGGGGGTGATCACGCAGTACGAGTCCATGCCGAGGCGGACGTCCTGCTCGTCCGGTTCCTCCGCGCCGCCCTGGAAGTCGAGCGCGAAGCTCTCCTCGTCCGCCGACTCGGCGACGCCGGCCGTCGGCACGTGCACGCCCGGCGGCAGGTCCTCGTGCCATCCATACGCGATGTTCGCCACGAACCTGTACGTCATACGCGTGTTCTACCAGAACCGGGGCCCCGTCAGTCCTCCACCCATCGCCCGTCGGCCATCAACTGCCGCCCGGCCAACTCCGGTTCCTCGTGCCACGCCTGGAGGTCCGTCGGCCGCACCCGGAACCAGCGGTACGCCGGCCCCGAACGCCGCGCGTTCCACCCGGTCTTGGCGCGGAACCCGTCGGCGACCGCCTCCGGGACCTCGTCGTGGGCGTACGCGGTCACGTCGCCGTCCAGCAGCACCACGTCCCGGGTGTCGCCGAGGGCGAGCCGGGCACGGGGGTGGGCGGCGAGGTTCCGTCCGGTGGGGTTGCCGAGGCGCGTGACGAGCCAGACGTCCGCCCCGTCCCAGTAGAACGACAGCGGCACGAGATACGGCGCGGCGCCGGGCCCCGCGGACGCGACCCAGACGTCCAGCTCCCGCTCCAGCCGCGCCCGCACGTCGGCGACCCGCTGGGCGCGGTCGCGGGGGGCGGGGTCGCGGGGAACGGGTGCGGGGCGGGTCACCGCTTCACCGCTTCGAGGAAGGCGGTGAACGCGGCGGCGGAGACGGTGACGGTCGGGCCGGCGGGGCGCGTGGAGTCGCGGAGGGGAACGAGGTCGTGGGTGGGGACGAGGTTGTGGGCGACCTCGACACACTGTCCGCCGTCGGCGCTGTAGGAAGACTTGAACCAGTGGAGGATCACAGCATGCCCTTTCGCACTTCCTCGATCATGGCCACGGTGTCCGCCTGCGAGAGCGATTCGGCCGCGAGTTGATGATAGGCGGTGAGCATGGAGGACACGGCTCCGCTTTCCCGCTCCAAGTTGCCCTGAGCTTGGGACTCGGCGTACGAGAGCACCCCTCGATCGGGCAGCGTCACCAAGGTCACGGGCCGGTTGAACGCGCGCCGCTCTCCTGCCACGAACGGCACCACCTGAAGCACCGTGAACGGACGTGCCGCGAACTCCACGAGCTGGCGAAGCTGCGCCGCCATCACGCGAGGACCACCGACGAGGTGCCGGATGCAGCTCTCGTCCATCACGACGAAGAGCATCGGCGGTCGCTCCCTCTCCAGGATCTTTTGACGCTCGCACAGGAAGGCCAAGCGACCGGCGGCCTGTTCCGCGGTCGCCGCCCCTCGCGCGACCGAGGCATCCGCCAACGCCTGCGCGTACTCCGGTGTCTGCAAGAGACCCGGGACGAGCCCGATCTCGAAGAGTCGGATCTCGCTGGCCCTGCGCTCCTGGTGGACGTACTCCGGAAAGCCCTCCATGAGCACACCGTGCCGCAACTGCTGACACTCGCGGTCGAACGACCGATCTGTCCCCGTCAGCCCGAACGCCTCGTCGAGAGCTCCCGAAAATCTGAGAGTTGAGGGTCGGGTACCAGTTTCCACAGCGGAAATGTGCTTGCTGGAGTACTTCGTTCGGACCGCCAGTTCCTCCTGCGTCCACCCCCGTTCCTCCCTCAACCTGCGCAGACGCGCTCCGTACGCAGCCATGGGCCCACGGTCCGGCTCCAGGACCTTGCGATAGACCACAACTCTCCCTCAGGCGTTTGTCCGTTGAAGGCATTTCGACTGTAGGTCACGCTGGGTGCACCCCGTAGCGAATCCGCTACAGAGAGGGAGGAGCCCCCATGCCCGCACACGACCGCCCAGGTCCCGTCCCGGACCTCGGGACGTTCATGGCGGCGGACACGCCCGGTGGCCGGCCTCGGCTCGGGAAGGTGATCGCCTGGGACGGCGAGTTCGTGCACCTGCAACGGCCCGGCGGCGGCGCGGAGTGGACGGCCGTACCGGCGGAGCTGCGGCGGCCGACGGACGAGGAGCGCGCACTCATCCGCGTACTGACCACGCCCGTGCCGGCCGCCGCCGATCCGCCGCCGCAGCGGTTTCCGGAGCCGCCGGTCGTCCTCTCGGTGGACCTGGTCCCGCCGGCCCTGCCGGCACCCGGCTGCGTGACCTGCACGATCGCGGCCGAACACGAACGCGCCCACCGGCGGGTGCACGACCACTCCGCCGCGGCGGACTGCCGGGTCGAGATCCGCAACCACCCGCACACCGACAAGAAGTCGAGGCTTCCCGGGGAGCGGGAGCTGCCGTGAGCGTGGTTCCGGCCTACCGGATGGGCCCGCACCCGGGGCCGGAGTCGGAAGTCACGATGACCGCGCGCTGCATGGACGGCGGGTGCGTGTGGGAGGCGGCACCGACGCCGCGGCCGGTGGACGGGGCGGCCGGCTGCGCGGCGCACACGGCGGCGACGGGGCACGGGGTGTTCGCGGTGCGCCTGGAGTACATCGCGCTGGTCACCAGCGGCGCGGCCGGGGGCGGGGAAGGCAGTGGCTGACGCGGCCACCAGCGCCACCTCGCCGGACACCCGGCAGGGGTACGGGCACCGGCACGGGTACGGGCCTGCGGCCGACGGTCGCGGTCGTTCAAGCCGCGGCGAACGGGAAGCGGTCGGGCGCGGGTTCGCCCCGGGCACCTCGCCCGGAGCACGGCGTACATCACCGCAGGGTGGGCGCGGCCGGCCACGCCCACCCCACGCTCCCGCCGTCGGCGAGTCCCCCGCGTCAGCCGTACATCGCCAGGCGGGAGAACGCGGCGAGCGCGTGATCGATGGGATGGGGCTGCGGGACACCGGAGGAGTCGAGCCGGTTCCAGCGCTGGAGGTTCATCGCGACGGCCATCTGCCGCTGCCCGTCGGCGCGGATCACGGCCAAGGCGCCGCCGCCCCAGACCGTGCCGCCGTGGCCCCAGTAGTCGGGGTGGCCGGGTTCCCGCGTCGGGTAGATGCCGAGGCCGTAGTCGATGACCTTCCTCTCCTGGGAGATGACCGGGACGACGCGCCGCATCTGCTCCAGTGACGCGGGGCTGACGATCTCGCCGGCGAGCAGCGCGCGGTAGAAGCGGTTGAGGTCGGTGACGGTGGAGACGAGCGAGGCGGTCACGCCCGTCCAGGACATGTCGTAGACGCTGTAGTCGCGCGGCGGGTCGATCATGCCGAACCACGCCTCGTAGAGCCGCGCGTGCGGACCGTCGATCTCGGGCTCGTCGGGGAAGAAGGTGTCCCGGAGGCCGGCGCGTTCGATGACGTTCCGGGTGACGCAGCGCTCGGCCGTGGTGCCGGTGACCCGTTCCAACAGCTGGCCGAGAAGCAGGTAGTTGGTGTTGGAGTAGAGGCCCGGGCTGCTGCCGGGCGCACTGGCGGGAGGCGCGGAGACGCCCATGGCGATCAGGTCGAGCGGGTCGAAGCGGGTGTAGCGGTGGTCGTCCAGGCTCTGAGGGCTGGTGTCCGCGAGGACGGGGAACGCCTTGAGGGACGGGTAGGCGTAGGGGAGGTACTCGGCGAGGCCGCTGGTGTGGTCGATCAGCATCCGGACCGTGATCGCCTCGCCGGGTTCGCCGGGGACCAGTTCCGGGAGGTACCGGGCGATCGGCGTGTCCAGTCCGATGCGGCCGGCTTCGACCTGCTGGAGCACGGCGGCGGCGGTGAAGGTCTTGGTGACGCTGCCGACGCGGTGCAGCATGCCGGCGGTGACGGGACGGCCGGTGGCGAGGTCGGCGACGCCGGCGGCGCCGCGCCAGACCTGGTCGCCGTCCCGCACCTCGGCGAACACGCCGGGCATTCCGGCACGGTGGACGTCCTCCAGGGCGGCGTCCAGCGCCGTTAAGGCCAGGGACTTGCTCACGTCAGGTGTCCTTTCGCAGGGGCTGTGCGAACAGAGCTGCGCGCGCTCATGCCCTCATTATGCACGCGGTGCGTGCATCGCCAAGTGCAGCGGTAGTCTGGGGTTTTGACGCGACGAGAGGAGCGGGGATGGCGGGCCGAAGGCGCTGGACGACCGAGGAGATCCTGGACGCGGCGGCGGAGCTGCTGAGCACGAGCGACGCGGAGTCGTTCAGCGTGCGCAGGCTCGCGGCGGTCCTGGGGACCGACTCCTCCAGCCTGTACCGGCACTTCCGCAGCAAGACCGAGCTGCTGCGCGCGGTCGCGGACCGGATCCTGCTCACCGCGATGGAGGGCTACCGGCCCGAGGGGGACTGGAAGCAGCGCCTCACCGCCCTGGCCCTGCGCCTGCGGGACGCCTTCGGCCGGCAGCCCCAACTCGCGGCGGTATGGGGGCGGTACGCGTCGGGCGGCGCCGGTTCCCGGCTGGTCCTGGAGGAGGTGCTGCAGGCCCTGCGCAGCTCGGGGCTGCCCGACGAGGAGATCCCGGTGCGCTACCACCGGCTCGCGGTCCTCATCGCGGCGCTGATCGCCTCCGAGGCGGGCGTCAGCACCATCGGCCCGGACGAGTACGAGCAGGGCATGGAGCTGTTCCGCGTCGCGGTGCTCGGTGCCGACCCCGAACGCTTCCCCGCCCTGGCCCACTTCGCCCGCGACATCCGCCCCCTGGGCGCGGACCGCCCCGCCGCGTTCGAAGAACTCCTCGCCGCCCACCTCGCCCACATCGAGACGGCGATCACCCCCGGCTAGCCGGAGGACCGGCGCAGCCCGAGGCCCGCGAGCGCCCCGCCGCGCCCGCGAGGCGCACCGGTGCGGAAGGCCCGGCCGAGCCGGCACCCCCGGACGAGCACCCGGGCCCGCGAGCAGCTCGCAGCGGACCCGGCCCGCTCCGGAGCGGGCCGGGTGCGGGCCATCCGTCGCCCTCCACACCGCCCGGGCCCAAGGCCCGTACCACGTACGGCAGTCCGGTTCCCGCGCGGTGCCACCGGGCCCCCTCCGCGTACGCCACGCGGTACGTGCCGGCCGGGACACCCCGGCGGTCGTCGGGGGCCGGCCGACCCCGGCGGGGCCCCGCCGGGACCTGCCCCCGAGGCCCATGACGGACGCGCACCGAAGGCACGAAGGGGTCGGCCCGGTCCGGTCACCCGCCGCGCGGGCGCGCGTTCCGTCCCCCCCGTACGGCAGTCCCGTTTCCGCCGCGCTCCCCATCGGCCCCCTCCTCTTACGCCACCCCGCGTCCCCTCCTGCATCACGCGCAGAAAACGCTTTCTACGAACCCTGCGCGAAGCATTGACGAAACATCGACGTCCCCCTAGCTTCATGCCCGTTGCACTTCGTACGTCATATATGAGACGCGATACACGACCGATCTGAGAGTGCGCCGATGCCCTATGCCCCCAGCCCCATCCCCTCCCGGACGCAGTACGTCCTGGAGGCGATCAAGCACGACATCCTCACCGGGGGGCTCAGACCCGGGCAGGCGCTCGTCGAGGCCGAGCTCGCCGCGCGGTTCGGGGTCTCCAAGACGCCGGTGCGCGAGGCGCTGAAGACCCTCGCGGGCAGCGGGCTCGTGGTGATGAGCCAGTACAAGGGCGTCACCGTGCGGATGGTCGACGCGGACATGGCCCGGGCCGTGTACGACGTCCGGCTGCTGCTGGAGCCGGAGGCGGTCCGCCGCGCGGTCGCCTCCGGGGCTCCGCTCGACGAGGCCCGCGAGGCGCTCGTGCGGGCCGCCGCCGCCGAGGACCCCGCCGAACGCTCCCTGGCGAACCGGGCGTTCCACCGCGCGCTCTACCTCCCCTGCGGCAACCCGCTGCTCGGGCAGATGCTCGACGAGGTGCGCGACCAGGCCGCGCTCGTCTCCACCGTCGCCTGGGCCGCCGTCCCCTCCTGGGAGCGCGAGGCGGCCGAGCACGAGGAGATCCTGCGGCTCGCCGCCGCGGGCGACGCCGACGGGGCGCGCCGCGCGGTGCACGCGCACATCGCCTCGTTCGTGGCGCGCGCCTTCCCCGAGAACACCCCGAACCCCCTGGACAGTGAGTGACGATGACCTTCGAGACCCTTCGGGCCGCCCTCGCCGACGTCGTGGCCATCCCGGTCACGCCGTTCGCCGAGGACGGCCGGGTGGACTCCGCCGCCCACCGGGCGCTGTTGCGCCGGCTGCTCGACGGCGGGGTGCGCACCCTCACCCCCAACGGCAACACCGGCGAGTTCTACGCCCTCACCCCCGACGAGCGCCGCGCGGTCACCGAGGCCACCGTCGCGGAGGCGGCGGGCCGGGCCGCGGTCCTGGTGGGCGTCGGGCACGACGTGCCGACGGCGGTCGAGGCGGCCCGGCACGCGCGGGAGACGGGCGCGCAGATGGTGATGGTCCATCAGCCGGTGCACCCGTACGTCTCCGAGAGCGGCTGGGTCGACTACCACCGGGCCATCGCGGAGGCGGTGCCGGAGCTGGGGGTCGTCCCCTACGTCCGCAACCCGCAGCTGAGCGGGGAGCGGCTGGCCGAGCTGGGCGCGGCGTGCCCGAACGTGGTGGGCGTGAAGTACGCGGTGCCGGACGCGGCCCGGTTCGCCGGCTTCGCCCGGGACGCGGGCCTGGACCGGTTCGTGTGGGTGGCGGGTCTGGCGGAGCCGTACGCGCCCTCGTACTTCTCGGCGGGCGCGACCGGTTTCACGTCCGGTCTGGTCAACGTCTCCCCCGCGCTCTCGCTGGAGATGCTGGAGGCGCTGCGGGCGGGCGACTACGGGACGGCGATGAAGGTGTGGGAGCGGATCCGCCGCTTCGAGGAGCTGCGCGCCGCGAACGGGAACGCGGACAACGTGACCGTGGTGAAGGAGGCGCTGGCGTCGCTGGGGCTGTGCCGGCGGGACATCCGGCCGCCGAGCCGGGAGCTGCCGGAGGACGCGCGGGCCGAGGTCGCGGCCATCGCGGGCGGGTGGCCGATATGACGGGGGGCGCGGCGAAGCAGCCGCACGAGCTGCGCAGTCACCAGTGGTACGGGACCGACGGGCTGCGGTCGTTCAGCCACCGGGCGCGGACTCGGCAGCTCGGCTACCTGCCCGAGGAGCACCTGGGCAAGCCGGTGATCGCGGTGCTCAACACGTGGTCGGACATCAACCCCTGTCACGTGCACCTGCGGGACCGGGCGCAGGCCGTGAAGCGGGGGGTGTGGCAGGCGGGCGGCTTCCCGCTGGAGTTCCCGGTGTCCACGCTGTCGGAGACGTTCCAGAAGCCGACGCCGATGCTGTACCGCAACCTGCTGGCGATGGAGACGGAGGAGCTGCTGCGCTCGTACCCGGTGGACGGGGCGGTGCTGATGGGCGGCTGCGACAAGACCACGCCGGCGCTGCTGATGGGCGCGGCGTCGGTGGACCTGCCGACGGTGTTCGTGCCGGCCGGGCCGATGCTGCCGGGGCACTGGCGGGGCGAGACCCTGGGGTCCGGCACGGACATGTGGAAGTACTGGGACGAGCGGCGGGCCGGGACCATCGGCGACTGCGAGATGGCCGAGCTGGAGAGCGGTCTGGCGCGCTCGCCCGGTCACTGCATGACGATGGGGACGGCGTCGACGCTGACGGCGGCGGCGGAGACCCTGGGCGTGACGGTGCCGGGTGCCTCGTCGGTGCCGGCGGTGGACTCGGGGCACGACCGGATGGCCGCCGCGTCGGGGATGCGGATCGTGGAGCTGGTGCGGCAGGACCTGCGGCTGTCGCGGCTGCTGACCCGGGAGGCGTACGAGGACGCTGTCGCCGCCGTGCTGGCGCTCGGCGGGTCGACGAACGCGGTGATCCACCTGATCGCGATGGCCGGCCGGTCCGGGGTGAAGCTGACGCTGGACGACTTCGACCGGATCGCGCGGACGGTGCCGGTGCTCGCGAACCTGCGGCCCGGCGGCGCGTACCTCATGGAGGACTTCCACTTCGCGGGCGGGATGCCCGGCTTCCTGTCGCGGATCGCGGACGTGCTCCACCTGGACCGGCCGACCGTCTCGCACGCCACGCTGCGCGACCAGCTCGACGGGGCGCTCGTGCACAACGACGAGGTGATCCGGGAGCGGCACCGGCCGCTGGCTGCCGAGGGCGGGCTCGCGGTGCTGCGGGGCAACCTGTGCCCGGACGGGGCGGTCATCAAGCACGTCGCCATGGAGCAGCGGTTCCTGAAGCACACCGGTCCGGCGGTCGTCTTCGACGACTACCGGACGATGCAGCGGACCATCGACGACCCGGCGCTCGGGATCACCCCGGACCACGTGCTGGTGCTGCGCGGCGCGGGCCCGAAGGGCGGTCCGGGGATGCCGGAGTACGGCATGCTGCCGATCCCGAAGTACCTGCTGGAGCAGGGCGTGCGGGACATGGTGCGCGTCTCGGACGCCCGGATGAGCGGGACGAGTTACGGGGCGTGCGTGCTGCACGTGGCGCCCGAGTCGCACGTCGGCGGACCCCTCGCGCTGGTCCGCACGGGTGACACGATCACCCTCGACGTCGACGCCCGCTCGCTCCATCTGCACGTCTCCGACGAGGAGCTGGAGCGCCGGCGGGCCGCGTGGACGCCGCCGCCGGCCCGGTACGAGCGCGGCTACGGCGCGCTGTACATGGAGCAGATCTCCCAGGCCGACACCGGCTGCGACTTCGCGTTCCTGGCCCGGCCGGGGACGACCCCCGAACCCTACGCGGGCTGACCCCGCGCCTCCGCACCGCCCGACCGCCCGCGTTGTTCGACCTGTCGAACGCCGTTCGCGAAGCGCCTCTCCTGTGCCCGGCCCCGACGGGCGGCGACAGCAAGCGCTTTCCGAACCGTTGCACCGCCCGCCCGAGAACGGAGCCGCCGTCATGGCCACAGCTGTGACCAAACCGCCCCGCACCGCCACGGCACGGGAGCGCCGCCGCACGGGAGCGACCCCCCGCCGACTGCCGTACCTGCTGATCGCGCCCGCGGGGCTGCTCATGCTGGGCTTCATCGCCTACCCCGTGCTGAGCGTCTTCTACTACAGCCTCCAGCACTACAACCCCACGAAGCCCTGGCGGAACGGCTTCGCCGGCCTCGACAACTTCACGAAGATCTTCACGGACGACCCGCACTTCTGGGGCACGCTGTCCTTCAGCCTCAAGTGGGTCGTGGTGGAGGTGACGCTCCAGCTCCTCTTCGGGCTCGCGCTCGCCCTCATCGTCAACCAGACCTTCGTCGGCCGCGCGCTCGGCCGGGCCCTGGTCTTCTCCCCGTGGGCCGTCTCCGGCGTGCTCACCTCGGCGATCTGGGTGCTGCTCTACAACTCCCAGACCGGCATCACCCGTTACCTGGCGGACCTCGGCATCGGCGAGTACGGCACCTCGCTGCTCTCCGACACCGCGACCGTCTTCCCCGCCGCGATCGTCGCCGACCTCTGGCGCGGCGTGCCCTTCTTCGCCATCCTCATCCTCGCCGACCTCCAGTCGGTGCCGAAGGACCTGTACGAGGCCGCCGAGGTCGACGGGGCGGGCCGGCTGCGGCAGTTCTTCCACATCACGCTCCCGCACATCCGGGACGCGATCGTGCTGTCCACGCTGCTGCGCGCGGTGTGGGAGTTCAACAACGTCGACCTGCTGTACACGCTGACGGGCGGCGGCCCCGCGGGCGTCACCACGACCCTGCCGCTGTACGTCGCCGAGACCAGCGTCGACGCCCACAACTTCGGTTACGCCTCCGCCCTCACCACGGTGGCGTTCGTGATCCTTCTCTTCTGCTCGATCGTCTATCTGCGCCTGAGCAAGTTCGGAGGCGACAGCAAGTGACCGCCGCGGCCACCCCCACCCGTACCGCGCCCGCCGCCGGGACCACCGGTCCCGCGCAGCCCCCGCGCGACACCCCGCCCGCCACCGCCCGCAAGCGGCACCGGGCCTGGGACGAGGTCCCCCGGTGGCAGATCTACCTGCCGCTCGGCGTCTACCTCGTCTTCACCCTCGTCCCGTTCTACTGGATCTTCCTCTTCGCCGTCCGCCCGGCCGGCTCCACCTCGCTGCTGCCCTGGCCGATGACGACCGCGCACTTCGAGAAGGTGTGGACCGACCGCAGCTTCGGGGTGTTCTTCCAGAACAGCCTCATCATCGGCGTCGCCGTGCTCATCAGCACCACGCTGGTCGCGCTGGCCGGCGGATACGCCCTCGCCCGCTTCGACTTCCGGATCAAGAAGGGCTTCATGCTGGCCCTCCTGTGCTCCCAGTTCGTGCCGGGCGCCCTGCTGCTCGTCCCGCTCTTCCAGATCTTCGCCGAGCTGCGGATGATCAACTCGATCGGCAGCGTCATCCTCGCCGAGACCGTGTTCCAGCTGCCGCTGTCGATGATCCTCATCAGCGGCTTCATCAGGAACGTGCCGCCCTCGCTGGAGGAGGCCGCCTGGGTCGACGGCTGCAACCGGTTCCGCGCCTTCCTGATCGTCGTGCTGCCGCTGCTGCGGCCCGGCCTGGTCGCCGTCGGCTCCTTCGCCTTCGTCCACGCCTGGAACCACTTCCTCTTCGCCCTGATGTTCCTCAGCAGCCAGAGCAAGCAGACCATCCCGGTCGGCCTCAACACCCTGATGGGCGCGGACAGCGTCGACCTCGGCGCGCTCGCCGCCGGCGGCGTCATCGCCGCCGTCCCCGTGGTCATCGTCTTCGCCTTCATCCAGAAGTGGCTCGTCACCGGCTTCAGCGCCGGGGCGGTGAAGGGATGAGCACCGTGCCCGTACGAGACCCCCTCCCGGTCGTCCTCGCCGGCGCCCGCGGCCACGGCCGCAGCCACCTCCTCAACATCCACCGCCTGGAACGGCTCGGCCTGGTCCGCCTGGCCGGCGTCTGCGAGCTGCGCCCGCTCGACGCCGCCGAGCTCGACGGGCTCGGCGCGCCCGCCCAGTCCGACGACCTCGCGGCGCTGCTCGCCGCCACCGGCGCGCGGCTGGCGGTGCTCAGCACCCCCATCCAGACCCACACCGACATGGCGCTGACCGCCGCCCGGCACGGCGCCGACGTCCTCCTGGAGAAGCCGCCCGCCCCCTCGTACGCCGAGTTCCGCCGGATGGCCGACGGCGTCGCGGCGGCCGGCCGGGCCTGCCAGATCGGCTTCCAGTCGCTCGGCTCGCACGCCGTCCCCGCCGTCCGCGACCTGATCGCGCGGGGCGAGATCGGCGAGGTGCTGGGCGTCGGCGCGGCGGGCGCCTGGGTCCGCGACGAGGCGTACTTCCGGCGCGCCCCCTGGGCCGGCCGGCGCCGCCTCGACGGCGTCGACGTCGTCGACGGCGCGCTGACCAACCCGCTCGCCCACGCCGTCGCCACCGCCCTCGCCCTCGCCGGGGCCCCCCGCGCCGAGGACGTCGCGGGCGTGGAGACCGAGCTGTTCCACGCCCACGCCATCGAGTCCGACGACACCTCCGCCGTCCGCGTCACCACCGCCGCCGGGCTGCCGGTGACCGTGGCCGCGACGCTGTGCGCGGAGAGGACCGGCGAGCCGTACGTGGTGGTGCACGGCAGCCGCGGCCGGATCACCTTCTGGTACCGCGAGGACCGGGTCCTGCTCCAGCGCGCCGGACACGGCCCGGAGGAGACCACGTACGGCCGCACCGACCTGCTGGAGAACCTGGTCGCGCACGTCACCGACGGCGCCCCGCTGCTCGTGCCGCCGGACGCGACCGGCGCGTTCATGCGGGTCGTCGAGGCGGTCCGCACCGCGCCCGACCCGCTGCCGCTGCCCGCCGCCCACTGGCGCGCCGAGGCCGGCGGGAGCGCCGGACGGCGGGTCGTGACGGGCGTGGAGGCGCTGGTCGACGCGAGCGCCGAACAGCTCCGGCTCTACTCCGAGCTCGGCGCCCCCTGGGCGTCGCCGGCCCCGGCGGAGGTCCGGTGAACGGCACCGGCGGCACCGTCGCCCTGCGGGTCGGGGGCCGGACGGTCGCCCACTGCGTGACCCGCCCGGCGCTCGCCGCCGGCCACGCGCCGCGCCCGTACCTGCACCCGGTGACCACGCTCGCCGGGCGGGCCGTCACCGAGGTGCTGCCCGCGGACCACGTCCACCACCTGGGCGCCGGGATCGCCGTCCCGGACGTCGACGGGCACAACTTCTGGGGCGGGCGCACCTTCGTCCGCGGCCGGGGGCCGGTCGCGCTCGACAACCACGGCGCGCAGCGGCACGACGGCTTCAAGCTGTGCGACCCGGACGGCTTCGTCGAGGAGGTGAGCTGGACCGCCGGAGGGGAGCGACTGTTCGCCGAGCACCGCACGGTCGCCGCGGTCCCGCTCACCGACTCGGCGTGGGCCCTGGACCTGACCTTCTCCGTCGCCAACGTCTCCGGCCGCGACCTGTCCATCGGCAGCCCGGCCACCAACGGGCGCCCCGGCGCCGCCTACGGCGGCTTCTTCTGGCGCGCCCCCAAGGAGGCCGCCGCACCCGAGGTGTTCGGCCCGGGCGCGGACGGCTCAGGCTCCGGCGGCCCAGGCCCAGGCTCCGACGGCTCAGGCTCCGGCGCGGACGGCGAGAAGGCGGTGCACGGCGTCCGCGCCGACTGGGTGGCGATGTGCGGCGACGGCTGGAGCCTGGTCTTCGCCGGGGCGACGGAGGCCACCCGGCGCGACCCGTGGTTCGTGCGGGCCGCCGAGTACCCCGGCGTCGGCTCCTCCCTCGCGTACGAGGAGCGGCTGGCGGTCCCGGCCGGCGGGACGTTCGTCCGGCGGGTGGTCACCGTCGTCGCCGACGGGCGGCTCGACCGGGACGGGGCCGCGGCCCTGGCCCGGAAGGCGGTGGCGTCGTGATCGGGACGACGGTGCCCGCCGTCACGGGCGACCTGGGGGACGGCACGTACCGCAACCCGGTGCTCGCGGCCGACTGGTCCGACCCGGACGTGCTCCGCGTCGGCGACGACTTCCACCTCACCGCCTCCAGCTTCGGCCGCGCCCCCGGCCTGCCGCTGCTGCGCTCCCGCGACCTGGTCAACTGGACGCTCGCCGGGCACGCTCTGCAACGGCTCGTGCCCGAGGAGGAGTTCGCCCTGCCCCGGCACGACCGCGGGGTGTGGGCGCCGTCCCTCCGCCACCACGACGGCCGCTTCTGGATCTTCTGGGGCGACCCCGACCACGGCGTCTACCAGATCAACTCCCCCGCCTTCGAAGGTCCTTGGTCCCGGCCGCACCTGGTGAAGGAGGGCCGGGGGCTGATCGACGCGTGCCCGCTGTGGGACGAGGAGACCGGCGAGGCGTATCTGGTGCACGGCTGGGCGAAGTCCCGGGCCGGCTTCAACAACCGGCTCACCGGTCACCGGATGAGCCCGGACGGCACCCACGTCCTCGACGAGGGCGCCACGCTGGTCGACGCCGACCTGATCCCCGGCTGGTTCACCCTGGAGGGGCCCAAGCTGTACCGGCACGACGGCCGGTTCTGGATCCTCGCCCCGGCCGGCGGCGTCGCCACCGGCTGGCAGGGCGCCTTCCGCGCGGAGTCCTTCTTCGGCCCGTACGAGGAGCGGATCGTCCTCGCCCAGGGCGACACCGACGTCAACGGCCCCCACCAGGGCGGCTGGGTGCGCACCGGTGCCGGCGAGGACTGGTTCCTGCACTTCCAGCAGACCGGCGCCCACGGCCGGCTCGTCCACCTCCAGCCGATGCGCTGGGACGCGGACGGCTGGCCGGTGCTGGGCGACGAAGGCTCCCCCGTACGCGTCCACCGCAAGCCCGCCCTGCCGCCGGCGCCCCCGGCCCGGCCGGCCGTGGACGACGCCTTCCCGGGCGGCGCCTTCGGACCGCAGTGGTCGTGGACCGCCAACCCGGGCGCGGACTGGACGAGCCCGCACCCGGGGCAGGGGCTGCGGCTCGCATGCGTCCGTACGGAGCGGGCCGGCGACCTGCGGTCGGTGCCGCACGTGCTGACGCAGCGGCTGCCCGCCGGGGCCCGGACCGTCGAGGTCCGGCTGCGGCTGGAGGCCAGGGCTCCGGGCGCCCGGGCCGGTCTGGTCGTGCTCGGCGACGCGTACGCCTGGATCGGCCTGGAACGGGACGCCGGCGGCGGGGTGGCGCTCACCCACCGCTTCGCGCCGGGCAACGCCGACCGGGAGCGGGACGCGGCCCGTGCCGTGCCGCTGGACTCCGCCGAGGCGCTGCTGCGGATCGAGGTCACCGCCGACGCGCGCTGCCGCTTCTCCTTCGACGCCGGTGCCGGACCCGTCCGGCTCGGACCCGAGTTCGCGGCCACCCCCTGGCGGTGGGTGGGCGCCCTGCTCGGCCTGTTCGCCGCCGCCCCGGAGGGCGAAGGGCACGCCGGGACGGGCGTGTTCACCGGCTTCCGCACCCTGGCCCGCTGACGCCGGCCGCCGCCACCGCCCGCCGCGCCCCGGCGGGCCCGCACACCCCCACGCTCCACCCCCATCCCCCGCACCACCCCGAGAGAAGAGAGCCGACGATGACCATCTTCCCCGGACGGCGCAGAGCCGCCCTCGCCCTCGCCCTCTCCGGCGTCCTCGCGCTGACCGCCACCGCCTGTGGTGACGACGGCAGCGGCGGCGCCGGCGACGCCGGAGCCGAGGGATCGGGCAAGGGCAAGATCACCTTCTGGGACAACAACGGCGGTGTCCGGACCGACGTGTGGAAGGAGATCATCGCCGACTTCGAGAAGGCGAACCCGGACATCGACGTCGAGTACGTCGGCGTCGCCTCGAAGGAGGTCCAGTCCAAGTACGACACCGCCATCCAGGGCGGCGCGCTGCCGGACGTCGGCGGCGTCGGCGCGGCGATGCTCGCCGGGATCGCCGCCCAGGGCGCCCTGGAGCCGCTGGACGAGCGGATCGAGAAGAGCTCCCTGTTCGGCAAGCTGAACCAGGGCATGCTCGACTCCGTCAAGGCGGCCGGCGGCCAGGACAAGCTGTTCACCGTGCCGACCTCGGCCAGCAACGGCGTCCTCTACTACCGCACCGACCTCTTCAAGGCGGCCGGCCTCGGCGAGCCCAGCACTTGGACGAAGTTCTACGAGGCGGCCGCGAAGCTCACCGCGAAGGACAAGAACCGCTTCGGCTACACCATCCGCGGCGGCGCCGGCTCCATCGCCCAGGCCCTCGACGCCATGTACGGCCAGAGCGGCATCCAGGAGTTCTGGGACGGCGACAAGACCACCGTCAACGCCCCCGAGAACGTGGCCGCGCTGGAGAAGTACGTCGGCCTGTTCAAGAAGAACACCCCGGCGGCCGACGTCAACAACGACTTCACCAAGATGGTCGCCCAGTGGGACAGCGGCGAGATCGGCATGCTGAACCACAACCTCGGCTCGTACCAGGACCACGTGAAGGCTCTGGGCACCGACAAGTTCCGCGGCATCCCGAACCCGACCCGGGACGACGGCACCCGCGTGATGGTCTCCAACCCGGTCGACGGCCTCGGCCTGTTCTCCTCCAGCAAGAACAAGGCCGCCGCCTGGAAGTTCATCGAGTTCGCCGCCTCCCACCAGTCCAACTCCAAGTGGAACAAGTCCGCCGGCGCCATCCCCGCCAACACCGAGGCGGCGCAGGACCCGTGGGTCCAGGAGGCCGAGCCGACGAAGCTGGCCGCCGAGGTCCTGTTCAGCGGCAAGGCGACCATCGTCCAGCTGCCGTACTACCTGCCCGACTGGAACACCATCTCCAAGGCCGACAACGAGGCCAACTTCCAGAAGGTGCTGCTGGGCACGATGTCGGCGAAGGACTTCGCGGACTCCCTCGCCGAGCAGCTGAACGAGGCCCAGGCCGAGTGGAAGGCCCAGAAGAAGTGACGGTGGGCCGCCGCGAGGCGGTCGCGGCCGGGGCGGGCCTGGTGCTCGCCCTGGCCGCCCGGCCGGCCGCCGCCCGTACCGGGGAGCCCGCCGCCGGGGGCACCCCCCGCCGCCGTACCCTCTTCGTCGCCGGAGACTCCACCGCCGCGCAGAAGTACGCCGACGCGGCCCCCGAGACCGGCTGGGGCATGGCCCTGCCGTTCTTCCTGCACCACGGGCTGACCGTCGCCAACCACGCGGTCAACGGCCGCTCCACCAAGAGCTTCCTCGACGAGGGCCGGCTCGCGCCGATCGCGGACGCCCTCCGCCCCGGCGACGTGCTCCTCGTCCAGTTCGGGCACAACGACGCCAAGAGCACCGACGCCGCCCGGTACGCCGCCCCCTGGGGCGCCTACCAGGACAACCTGCGGGTCTTCGTGGAGACGGCCCGCGCCCGGGGCGCCCGGCCGGTGATCGCGACCTCCGTGGAGCGGCGCCGCTTCGACGCCGCCGGCACCGCGCAGCGCTCGCTCGGCGACTACCCGGCCGCCGCCCGCGCGGTCGCCGCCGCCTCCGGCACCCCGCTCCTCGACATCGAGGCGCTGTCGCTGGAGCTGTGGCAGCGGCTCGGCCCGGAAGGCACGAAGACGTACTTCAACTGGACCGCCACCGAGCAGGACAACACCCACTTCAACCCGCCCGGCGCGATCGAGGTGGCCCGGCTCGTGGCCCGCGAACTGCTCCGCACCCGGGTCCTCGCCCCGCGCGAGACCCGCCGGCTGGACGACCCCGTCCCCGCCGTCCGGATCACCTGGCCCCCGGCCGCCCCATCCGCATCCTGAGGAGAACCGCGCGTGAACAGAAGCACGAAGCTGGGAGCGGTGGCCGCCGCCGCCCTCGTCCTCACCGTCACCGCCCCCGCCGCCGGCGCCCACCCCGGCCGGCCGGGCGGACCCGACCCGGCCCGCGCCACCCTCCCCGCCGGCGACGGCTGGGCGTCCAGCGGCACCGGCACCACCGGCGGCGCCGCCGCCGACGCCTCCCGCGTCTTCACCGTCACCACCTGGGCGGAGCTCCGGGCCGCGCTCGCCGTCCCCGGCACCGAACCCCGCATCGTGAAGGTCGCCGGCACCCTGGACGCCGTCGAGGACGGCTGCGCCGCCTTCGAGGCGCCCGGCTACGACTTCCAGCGGTACCTCGCCGACTACGACCCCGCCGTGTGGGGGTACGAGAACGAGGTCAGCGGCCCGCAGGAGGAGCTGCGCGCCGCCTCCGCCGCCGCCCAGGGCCAGGCCGTCAAGGTCAAGGTGCCCGCGAACACCACGATCGTCGGCGTCGGCCGGGACGCGGCGATCCTCGGCGGCAGCCTCCAGGTCACCGGCGTCGACAACGTCGTGATCCGCAACCTGACCCTGGAGAGCCCGCTCGACTGCTTCCCGCAGTGGGACCCGACGGACGGCGCCACCGGCGCCTGGAACTCCGAGTACGACAGCCTGGTCGTGTACGGCTCCACCCACGTGTGGATCGACCACAACACGTTCACCGACGGCCGGTACCCGGACAGTTCGCTGCCCCGGTACTACGGCGAGGTCTACCAGCAGCACGACGGCGAACTGGACGTGGTGCGCGGCGCCGACCTCGTCACCGTCTCGTGGAACGTCTTCACCGACCACGACAAGACGCTGATGATCGGCAACAGCGACAGCGCGGGCGCCACCGACCGCGGGAAGCTGCGCGTCACCCTGCACCACAACCTCTTCGACGACGTGGTGGAGCGGGCGCCCCGGGTCCGCTTCGGCCAGGTCGACGCGTACAACAACCACTTCCGGGTGCCGGACACGGGCTACGTGTACAGCCTGGGCATCGGCCTGGAGTCGCAGCTGTACGCGGAGAAGAACGCCTTCACGCTGGCGCCGGAGGTCCCCGCCGGGCAGATCCTGAAGAAGTGGAAGGACGCGCCCGTCACCACCACCGGCAACTACGTCAACGGGCGCCCGGTGGACCTGCTGGCCGTCCACAACGAGCAGTTCCCGGCCGAGGCGCTGCGCGGTGACGCCGGCTGGACTCCGGTGCTGCGCACCCGGGTGGACCACCCGCGGGCCGTGCCCGCCCTCGTCGGCCGCCACGCCGGCGCCGGCCGGCTGCGCTGACGCCCGGCCCTCCCCCCCACACCCCGGGCCGGGGCGGTGCGCGGCCATCCCCGTCCCGTCGCGCCCACCCCGGCCCGGACTTCTTCTCCGGAGAACCCCCGCGCTTCCCGGAGAGAACCCTCCGCTTCCCGAACAACCCCTTCGCGAAGGAGCCCCCGCATGCCCTCGCACCACCTCCCGCACCCCCCGTTCGGCCGCCGCGCCTTCCTCGCCGGCACCGGCGCGGCCCTCGCCGCCCTCGCCCTGCCGGCGGCGCCCGCGCTCGCCTCGGAGCGGCCGGCCGGTCCCTTCGGCCGGTACGGTTCGCCCGCCGCCCGGCTGTCGGACCGGACGCTGTACGTGCACCCGGGCGGCCTCGGCGACCACACGTCCGTCCAGGCCGCGGTCGGCGCGGCGGACGGCGCCGGCTGGACGCTGGTGCTCGCGCCCGGCACGTACCGGGAGACCGTCTCCGTCGGCCCCGCCCGGACCGGCATGACCTGGATCGGGGCGACCGGGGACGCCAGGGACGTCGTCGTCGTGTACGACAACGCGGCGGGCACGCCGAAGCCGGACGGCTCCGGTACGTACGGCACCAGCGGTTCCGCGACGGTCACCCTCCAGGCGGCGGACTTCACCGCCCACGCCGTCACCTTCGCCAACGACTTCCTCCGCACCGACCTGCCCGGCAACCCGGGCACGCAGGCGGTGGCGGTGAAGGCGCAGGGCGACCGCTCGGCCTTCTTCCACTGCCGCTTCCTCGGCCACCAGGACACGCTGTACGCGGACTCGACGTCCCTGGGGGCGTTCGCCCGGCAGTACTACGCGCACTGCTACGCCGAGGGCGACGTGGACTTCGTCTTCGGGCGGGCCACGGCCGTCTTCGAGCACTGCCACTTCCGGACGCTGGTCCGCCCGGACCTGGCGGGCGCGCCGTACGGCTTCGTGTTCGCGCCGTCGACGGCCCGTGCCAACCCGTACGGCTTCCTCGCCTCGCGCTGCCGGGTGACCAGCGAGGCCCCCGACGGGTACTACAAGCTGGCCCGCCCGTGGGTGCCGGGCTCGGACCCCACGGCGTGGCCTTCGCTGGTGGTGCGGGAGTCGGTGCTGGGTCCGGGGATCGACGCGGTGGCGCCGTACGCGAACATGCGGGACGCCCATCCGTGGCAGCGGCAGCGGTTCGCCGAGTACCGCAACAAGGGGCGCGGCGCGGAGGTCACCGTGCCGGAGAACCGGCCGCTGCTCACCCCCGCGCAGGCGGCGACGGCGACGCGGGCGGCGTACCTGGGCGACTGGACACCCGGCTCCTGACGCCGGAATGCCGCTTGAGCGATGAAATACAGAAATCAACCTTTTTTGCCGTACGGAAGGGGGTTTTCGGCCAAGGTGGCCGGTTAGTCGCGCAGAGACCGCGACGAACCGCATGGAGGGTGCCATGATCGCCCACGAACAGATACCGACCGTGCTGGACCACCCCGTCTACGACACCGAGGGCAAGAAGATCGGTGACGCCAAGAGCGTCTACCTCGACGACGCCACCGGCCGTCCCGAATGGGTCACGGTCAAGACCGGCCTGCTCGGCAACAACGAGACCTTCATCCCGATCAAGGACGCCTCCGTGGTCCAGGACCACCTGGAGGTCCCCTACCCGAAGGACCGGGTCAAGGGGGCGCCGCACGTGGACGTCGACGACCAGGGGCATCTGGACCAGCGCGAGGAGCAGCGTCTCTACGAGTACTACGGCATCCAGTGGGACGACGCCTGGCGGCGGGCCAACGAGCCCGGCGACGAGGGCTGGGCCCACGGCGGCACCGCGGGCACGGCAGGCACCGCGGGCGCGGCCGGCATGGCGGGTGCCGCCGGGACGGGCCGTACCGGCGACACCACCGACCGGATGGACGACACCACCGGAACCGCCGGCATGGCCGGGACGACCGGCGCCGCGGGCATGACCGGCCGCACCGGCATGCGGGACGACCTCGGGACCGGCACCGACGACGCGATGACCCGCTCCGAGGAGCAGCTGCACGTCGGCACCGAAGAGGTCGAGACCGGCCGGGTCCGGCTCCGCAAGTACGTCGTCACCGAGGAGGTCCAGCAGACCGTGCCGGTGCACCGCGAAGAGGTGCGGGTGGTGCGCGAGCCGATCACCGAGGCCAACCGCGACGAGGCCCTGTCCGGCCCCGAGATCTCGGAGGCCGAGCACGAGGTGACCCTCCACGAGGAGCGCCCGGTCGTCGAGACGCGGGCGGTTCCGGTGGAGCGGGTCCGCCTGGAGACGGACGACGTGACCGAGGAACGGACGGTCACCGGAGAGGTCCGCAAGGAGCGCATCGAGGTCGAGACGGACGACACCGTCGTGGCCGGTGACGACGACGAGCGTGGCGGACCGCGCGGCGGCATGTGACGCCTTCGCCCTCCACGCACCCGAAGGCCGGCCTCGCGCCGGCCTTCGGCCGTGGTCAGCCGAAGCCGCCGCGCAGGGTGGTCCGGCCGCCGTCGCGGCCGGTGAGGACGACGGTGTACGTGTCGGCGGAGGCGTCCCGGACGCCCTCCGCGTGGTTGTACTGGGCGGCGAAGGTGTGCGGGCCGGGCGGGACCGCGCGGCCCGGCGCCAGGGTCCAGTTGTAGACGAGGAAGCCGGGTTCCTCCGCGACCGTGACGGTGAAGTCGCCGGCGGGGCGGGTCTGCCAGTGGCCGGTGCTCGCGACGCCGCCGGTGAGCGCGATCCGCACCTCGACGGCGAGGCCCGTGACCTCGGTGTCCGTGGTGACGGCCAGGTCGCTCTGGGCCCACCACCGGTTGCTGCCCGGGTCGACGGTGCCGGTCGCGCGGGCCGCCGGGCCGGGCGCGGCGGCGACGCCCGCCGGGGGCGCGGGCCGGTCCCGGAGGGCCGTGACGGCGAGGCCGCCGGCGCCGACGACGCCCACGACGGTCGCGGCGACGGCGGCCGTCACGGTCCAGCGGCGGCGGCCGGGCCGCGGGCCCGCCCACGGGGTGCGGGCGGGCGGCGGCGCGGCCATGCCCCGCTCGACCCGGGCCAGCATCCGGGCCCGGTCGGGCCGGTGGGCGCGGGCCGCGTCGCGCAGTTCGCCGCGCAGCTCTGTCTCGTCCATCAGCGTCTCCCCGCGGCGAGTTCGGTGGCGGCCCGGTCGCCGAGCAGTCTCTGGAGTTCCGCCATGCCCTTGGCGGTCTGGCTCTTGACCGTGCCGACCGACACGCCGAGGGCGAGGGCGGTGTCGCGCTCGGAGAGGTCGAAGGCGTGGCGGAGGACGACGCAGGCGCGCTTGCGGAACGGCAGGGCGCGCAGCGCGGTCCGTACGTCGAGGACGGCGGGCACGTCCGGGTCCTCGGTGTGCTCGGGGCGGCGGTCCCAGAAGGCGGCGATCCGGCGGCGTTCGCGGACGGTGCCGCGGATGCGGGTGCGGACCAGGTTGGCGACGACGCCCCGGGCGTAGGCGGCGGGGTGTTCGGCGGCGCGGACCCGGTCCCAGCGGTGCCAGAGGGCGAGCATGGCGTCGGCGGCGAGGTCGTCGGCGGCGTCGGTCTCGCCGGTGAGGAGGTGGGCGAGGCGGGCGAGTTCGGCGTAGTGGCGGTCGAAGAAGGCGTGGAACTCGGCGGCGTCCCCCTCCCGCCGGGGGCCGGCGGCGGTCACGGGCGCCCCGCCGGATCGCGGAACCGGTGGCGGGGCCCGCGGACGGCGGCCGGACCGACGGGCACGTCGTACGCGTCCATGAAGTGTTCCCCCCGGGGTGCCGTGGCGCCGCCGTGCGCGGGCACGGCGGCGGTGGTCAGCGGCATCCTACGGCCGGAGGCCGGGCGGGCCCTTCTGGGGGACCGCCCGGCCTCGTCGTACGCGGAGCCCGCTCGCGCGGGGCGGGCTGTTATTCGAGCAGCTCCGCGTACGAGCCCATGGCCAGGGCGATGTCCGCCTGGGCCCAGAACCGGTGGTAGGTGAAGACGGGGGCGGCGCCGCCCGCCAGGTACGCCTCGATCTTCGGCCAGGCCGGGTCGTCCTGGTAGAAGGAGCGGATCGAGGCGAAGGTGGAGGCGGAGTTCACCGCGTCGCCGTTCGGCATCACGCCGGTCCAGCCGGTCGGCACGTGCACCGGGTCGTCGAAGCGGCTGTAGTCGGCGCGGGTCTCCTCCACGGCGATGCCCAGCGGGTCCTGGTGGTGCTCCCACATGCCGTCGAGGAGGGCCTTGGCGACCCGCTTGGCCTCCGCGTGGCCGGACTTGGCCGCGTAGTAGGTGAGGGTCTTGGCGTAGGCGGCGGCCACACCGACGTCGTTGGTGTAGTCGGCGACGGTGACGTGCAGGCCGGTGTTGGCGCCGGGGTTCGCCGGGTTCCAGGTGTCCGGGGCGCCGGACCACTGGAGGGTGGACGGGATGCGGAAGGTGCCGTCGGGGTTGACCGTGGTCTTCGACAGCGCCCAGGTGACCCACTTGTCGAGGACGGTCTTCGCCTCGGCGTTCCCGGTCTGCTGGTAGTACTCGGCGACCCGCTCCATGGACCACGCCTGGAAGCCGAACCACTGGTTCGACGCCGGGTCGTGGTAGACGGGCTTCTCGTCGTAGTACATGCCGTAGAAGGTGGGGGTGCCGGCCGGCGGGGTGGCGTAGCGGCCCTGCCAGCTGTTGGTGGCGCCGCCCGCGATGGCGCCCTCGCTGGACTGGAGCCAGCGGTAGAACTCCAGCTGCCGGTCGAGGCTGGTCGCCCAGTCCGCCTGTCCGGTGGCCGACTTGGGCTTGAGCGGGGCGTACTCGCTGAGCGCGTAGGCCGCGAGCGGGTTCTGGTAGCCGCTGTGGTTGTGGCTGGAGCCGATCCGCCACGACCAGCCGGCCGAGGTGTCGACGGCACCGCCCCAGGCGTAGTACCAGGACATCAGGTAGTGCGCGCTGTCCTTGCCGGTGCCGGCCGGGCAGGCCACCGGGCCGACACAGTTCCCGATCTTCTTGAAGTACTTGTCGAACATGGCGTACCGCAGGTAGTCGCCCATCTTGGCGGCCTTGCCGATGGTGGCGGCGACCTGGGCGCCCTTGCCCTGCTCCTTGGCCCACAGGTCGGCCCAGTAGGCGGCCTGGACGGCGCGGGCGTCGGCGTCGGGGGCGTTGGTGAACTTCCACTGCTTGGCGTAGGAGGCGTCCCCGGTGAAGAGGTCGAGGTAGCCGTTCTTCCCGCCGTAGGTGAAGTTGTCGCAGGTCGGATGGGTGACCGTCTCCCAGACGGACTCCTGCGGGCCGCGCTGGAAGGTGTTGATGTACGAGGGGCCGGCCGCCGCCGGTCCGGCGGAGCACTTCCCGGGCTCGTTGCCGAAGCCGTAGACGTTGTCGACGTCCTGGATCCAGTGCATGCCGTAGATGTCGTCGGTGCCGTAGGCGCTCTTCAGCTCGGCCGCGATCGGGTCGGAGCCGGAGGTGACGCCGGAGTCGAGGCGGGCCGGGTACTGCGAGGGGAGGTCCCACTCGGGGGCGTAGGTGGCCGGCTTCGAGGCGTTGTAGGAGGAGTTCGTGGGCTGGTCGGCGCGGGTGGGGATCATGAACTTCTCCATGGTGTCCCACGCGCCGTTGAACTTGGTCCAGTCGCCGGTGATCTTGCCGTACATGGCCTGGAGCCAGATCAGGTAGCTGTACGCCTCCGAGGTCGTCTCGTGCCCGTGGTCGGGGGCCTCGACGATCAGCGTCTCGACCGAGTGGTACGGGATGCCCTCGGGCGAGAAGTAGCCGTTGGCCGGGTTGGTGATCTTCCCGTACAGGTCGAGGAAGCGGGCGTCGTACGTGGAGTCCGCGGCGAGCTGCGTAACCTGGACCTCGGCCTTGGCGTGGCCGGGGGCGGTCGCGGCGAAGACGGCGACGCCGGTGCCGGTGGCGCCCGCGGAGACGGTCACCTTCTGGGCGGTGTTCCAGTTCGCCGGGGTGAAGGTGAGGGTGGCCGGGGAGGCCGTCAGGTTCGTGTTGCCCGAGGCGCGGGCCACCGTGACCGTGACGTTCGCCGCCGGGGCCGTGGACAGCTTCAGGTCGAAGGTGCCGGAGGAGCCCTGGCGGACCGCCAGCTGCCCGGGGGCGGCGACGAGCGCGGGCCCGGCGGCCACGGTGATGCCGACCGGCGCGGACTCGGCGGAGGCGCCCTGGCTGTCGTACGCCTTCGCGTAGAGCGAGTGGGCGCCGGCCGCGAGACCGGCCGCGCTGTGGGTGAACGGCGCGGTGGTGTCGGTGCCCAGCAGGGTGGTGTCGCTGTAGAACTCGACCTTGTCGACGGTGGCGCCGTCGGCCGCGGCGGCCGTGGCGGCGAGCGGGACGGCGGTGCCCTCGGTGTAGACGGCGCCCGCGGCGGGGCTGGTGAGGACGGCGACGGGCGGCTGGTGGGCGCCGGCGCACCGGGTGCCGTTGACGGCGAAGTCCGCCGGCGCGGCGTTGGTTCCGGTGTAGGTGAACTGACCGCCGGTGGTGACGGCGGCGCCGGGGGCGACGGTGCCGTTCCAGCCGGCGTTGGTGACCGTGACGTTCTTGCCGGACTGGGACCAGACGCCGTTCCAGCCGTTGGTGAGCTTCTGGTCACCGGTGTGGGAGTAGGTGAGCGTCCAGCCGTTCAGGGCGGCGGTTCCCCGGTTGGTCAGGGTGAGCTCGGCGGTGAAGCCGGAGCCCCAGTCGTTCGTCTTGTAGTCGACGCTGCACTGCACGGCGGCGGCCTGCGCGGTGGCGGCGCCGGCGCCGGCGGCCAGGAGGCCGAGGGGGAGGGCGAGCGCGGCGGTCAGCGCGGTCAGGTGCCGGCGCGGACGGCGTGGTCTCAGGCGTGGCATGCGGTGGATCTCCTCGCGGCTCGGGTGGTGGGGGTGTGCGAAGAGCGGCCGTACGGGGAGGTGCGGGGCGGTGCTCGCGCGGTGGTCGACCTGCGCGGAGGCGGTGCTCGGCGGTACGGGGAGGGCATGGGAACAAGCCCTGAACCAGTGGGAGCGCTCCCACTGTGCAAGCGTGACGCAACCACGTCAAGATGCGTGAAGAGTCGAAGGCGGGTGCCGAGGAATTTACCCAACTCCTCTTTTCCTTGGCGGCTGTTGCCGCTACGGTCTGCCCGACCAGTGGGAGCGATTCCATCCCGTCGGCACGCCGCAGGACGCGTGCCCTCGCCGTGAGGACTCGCTCATGCGCCATCCCCCACGTCTCACCGCGCTGCTCGCCGGAGCAGCGGTCACGGCGGCGAGCACCGCGCTCGCCGTCGTGGGTACGGCCTCAGGAGCCGCGGCCGCACCCGTCTGCACCGTGGAGTACTCGGTCACGAACCAGTGGTCCGGAGGCTTCCAGGGTGCCGTCACCGTCACCAACCACAGCACCGCGCTGGACGGCTGGAGCCTCGGCTTCTCCTTCCCGGCCGGCCAGCGGGTCAGCCAGGGCTGGGGCGGCAGGTGGACGCAGTCCGGCGCCGCCGTCACCGTCGCGAACGAGAGCTGGAACGGCCGGCTGGACACCGGCGCCAAGGTGACGACGGGCTTCGTCGCCTCCTGGACGGCGGCCAACACCGCCCCCACCGCCTTCACCCTCGGTGGCACGGCCTGCGACACGGCCGGGCCGACCACCCCGCCCACGACTCCTCCCACCACACCCCCGACGACTCCTGTCTCTTATACACATCTGACGCTGCCGACGAAGAG
>JOFO01000046.1 GCA_000721275.1 Microtetraspora glauca
CTACCCCGTCGAGCGCATGATGCGCGACGCCAAGATCACCCAGATCTACGAGGGCACCAACCAGGTCCAGCGCATCGTCATGGCCCGCAACCTCCCGTAACCATCCGCTCGTTGAAAGGAGCCAGGCCGTGACCCTGAGGATCGCTGTCTGTGTGAAGTACGTTCCCGACGCCACCGGCGACCGCGGTTTCGCGGACGACCTGACCGTCGACCGCGACGAGGTCGACGGCCTCCTCTCGGAGCTGGACGAGTACGCGGTCGAGCAGGCCCTGCGGATCTCCGAGGAGGCCGACGACGCCGAGGTGACCGTGGTGACGGTCGGCCCGGACGACGCCAAGGACGCCCTGCGCAAGGCGCTGTCGATGGGCGCCGACAAGGCCGTCCACGTCAACGACGAGGCCATCCACGGCTCCGACGTGATCGCCACCTCCGCGATCCTCGCGAAGGCCCTGGAGAAGACCGGTTTCGACCTGGTCGTCTGCGGCATGGCCTCGACCGACGGCACCATGGGCGTGCTGCCGGCGCTGCTCGCCGAGCGGCTGGGCCTGCCCCAGGCGACGCTGCTCTCCGAGGTCTCGGTGGACGGCGCCGTGGTGAAGGGCCGCCGGGACGGCGACGCCGCCACCGAGCTGGTCGAGGCCCCGCTGCCGGCCGTCGTGTCGGTCACCGACCAGTCGGGCGAGGCCCGTTACCCCTCCTTCAAGGGGATCATGGCCGCCAAGAAGAAGCCGGTCGAGGAGCTGGAGCTCGACGATCTGGAGATCGACGAGGACGAGGTCGGTCTGGCCGGCTCCTGGACGCTGGTCGAGTCGGCGGACGCCCGCCCGGCCCGCACCCAGGGCACGATCGTCACGAACGAGGACGGTGACGGCGGCAAGCAGCTGGCCGCGTTCCTCGCCGCCCAGAAGTTCATCTGATCGCCCGTCACCCCACCTCAGGAGCAAGGAAACATGGCTGAGATCCTGGTTCTCGTGGACCACGCCGACGGTGCGGTCCGCAAGCCGGCCCTCGAACTGCTCACCCTCGCCCGCCGCCTGGGCGAGCCGTCCGCGGTCGTCCTCGGCGCCGGCGAGGGCGCCGCCTCCGTGGCCGCCACCGCCGCCGAGTACGGCGCCGCCACGGTCTACGTGGCGGACGGCGCCGAGTTCGCCGACCAGCTGGTCGTCCCCAAGGTCGACGCGCTGGCCCAGATCGCCCGGGAGAAGGAGGTGGCCGCCGTCCTGGTGACCTCCTCCGGCGAGGGCAAGGAGGTCGCGGCCCGCGTCGCGCTCCGCCTCGGCTCCGGCCTGATCACCGACGCCGTGGAGCTGGAGGCCGGCCCGGAGGGCCCGGTCGCCACGCAGTCGGTCTTCGCCGCCTCGTACACGGTCAAGTCCCGTGTCTCGCACGGCGTTCCGGTCATCACCGTCAAGCCGAACTCCGCCGCCCCGGAGGCCGCCCCGGCCGCCGGCACGGTCGAGAACGTCACCGTCGCCTTCACCGGCAACGCGGCCACGGTCGTCTCCCGCACCGCCCGTGTCTCCACCGGCCGCCCGGAGCTGACCGAGTCCGCCATCGTGGTCTCCGGCGGTCGCGGGGTCGGCGCCGCCGAGGGCTTCGAGGTCGTCGAGAAGCTGGCCGACTCGCTCGGCGCGGCCGTCGGCGCCTCCCGCGCCGCCGTGGACGCCGGCTGGTACCCGCACTCCAACCAGGTCGGCCAGACCGGCAAGCAGGTCTCGCCGCAGCTGTACGTCGCGGCCGGCATCTCCGGCGCGATCCAGCACCGGGCCGGCATGCAGACGTCGAAGACGATCGTCGCGGTCAACAAGGACCCGGAGGCCCCGATCTTCGACCTGGTCGACTACGGCGTGGTCGGCGACCTCTTCGAGGTGCTGCCGCAGCTGACCGAGGAGATCGGCGCGCGCTGACGCCGTCGGTCACGACGAAGGGGGTGGCACTCTGTGCCACCCCCTTTCCGGCTGCCCGGAAGGCTCAGATCCAGCCGTCCAGCGGGACCTCCTCGCAGAGCCGGACGACCGGCCGGCGCCCGGTGTCCGCGGCGCTCGCGAGCTTGACCCGGACGCCCGGGCGCACCGCGTGCGGGGGCCCGTCGACCCGGCAGCGGACCACGAAGCCCTCGGCCATGTGGACCGGCCAGAGGTCGGCCTCGGCGGCGGTGTGCGCCCTGCGGACGGTGATCACGCCCTCCCCCTCGCTGAGTTGGGGCGAGAGGTCGGTCGACCCGCAGGTCGGGCAGAGCAGGCGCTGGAAGGTGGTGGTGCGGCACCAGGCGCAGCGCTGGAAGTAGAGATCGGTGCCGGCGGCCGATTCCTCGGTCCGGGCGGCGCCGGGGGTCCTCAGTCCCGTGTGGAACACGATGCCTTCTCCTCGCACTCGGCGGCTCGACCGTGCATGGAGCCCAAGATATGGCACTCAGTGCCAGCAAAGAAAGACCTCAGTTCCCTCAATCTGAGATACTGCGGCCCCTCTCAGTTCTCGCCGAGGCTCGACTCCACCTCGCGCACCACGCGCCACATCGGGGTGGACCGCTTGGTGATGACGACCACCACGTCCTCGTCGCCGCCGGCCGGGGTCTCGCCCGGGGCGCCGCCGGGCGCGTCCGGGCTCCAGGTGGCGCGGACGAACTCCAGGGCCCGGTCCACCTCTTCGAGGGGGTCGCCCTCGCCGCCCGAGCGCAGCCAGTGCCGCAGGGCGTGGTTGTGGGCGGCGACGACGGCCGCGGCGGCCACGTTGGCCCGCAGGGTGCCGTCCCTGCGGTCGGCCCAGCGGGTCCTCAGGTAGTCGCCGAGGGTCTTCTCGTACCGCCAGACGACCGAGAGTTCGTACGCGCGCAGCCCGGCGACCTCCCGGGTCAGCCGGTAGCGCTGGACGGAGAAGGTGGGGTTCTCGGCGTACATCCGCATGACCAGGCGGGCGGCGTCGCAGACCCGGACGACGGGGTCGTCGGTGTCGGCGCTGGCGGCGAGGAAGCGGGTCATGTCGTCGAGGCACTGCTCGTGGTCGGGGAAGACCACGTCCTCCTTCGACGGGAAGTAGCGGAAGAAGGAGCGCCGTCCGACGCCGGCGAGGGTGACGATGTCGTCGACGGTGGTCTGCTCGTAGCCCCGCTCCAGGAAGAGCTGGAAGGCCGCGGCGATGAGGGAGTCCCGCATCGCGGGCTTCGGGGTGGTCCGGGGGTTCGTCGCCGCTGCTGCCATGGCACGAACCTAACATCGCGGCCGCCTCCGTGCGGCACTCGGTGCCGGAATATTCCGGCACCGAGTGCTCTGGCCCCTTCGGCAGGGGGTGCGTCAGCGGGCGGACATCCGCAGCGCGCCGTCCATCCGGATCGTCTCGCCGTTGAGGTAGTCGTGCTCGGCGATCATGGTGATCAGGCGGGCGTACTCCTCCGGCTGGGCGAGGCGCTGCGGGAAGGTGACGCTCGCCGCCAGTCCGGCCCGGATCTCCTCGCTGAAGCCCGCCATCATCGGGGTGTCCACGATGCCGGGGGCGACCGTGACGACCCGGATGCCGAACTGGGCGAGGTCGCGGGCGGCCGTGATGGTCATGCCGGCGACGCCCGCCTTGGACGCGGCGTACGCGATCTGGCCGACCTGGCCCTCGAAGGCGGCGATCGAGGCGGTGTTGACGACGAGGCCGCGCTGGCCGTGCGCGTCGGGCTCGTGCCGGGCGATGGACTCGGCGGCGAGCCGCATCACGTTGAAGGTGCCGACCAGGTTGACGTTCACGACGGTACGGAACAGGTCGAGGTCGTGCGGGCCCTTGCGGCCCAGCACACGGGCCGAGGGGGCGATGCCGGCGCAGTTGACCGCGAGCCGCAGTTCGGCGCCGTCGGCGTCGATCTCCGCGAGCGCGGCGCGGACCTGCTCCTCGTCGGTCACGTCGGCGGCGAGCAGCCGGACGCCCTCCGGCAGGGCGCCGGCGGCGGCGACGGCCTTCTCCAGGTCGAGCCCGTAGACCGTGGCGCCGCGCGCGGCGAGCGCGGCGGCGGTGGCGGCGCCGAGCCCGGAGGCGGCACCGGTGACGAGAGCGGCGGAGCCGGCGATGTCCATGGAACTCCTCGTTCGTGTCGTGCGGGTGACCCTGCCGGCGGGTTGGCCGCCGGACCGGGGGCGCGTCCCCGCGGGGGACCGCGCGGTCTGCGCGATCTGCGCCGCCACCATAGAACCCCGTGCGCGGAGCGGACGGGACGGGGGTCATCCGATCGGTGGACCCGGGGGTCCACCGATCCGGGCGCGGCCCGCAGCCGGTGCGCCGACGGGCGGGGGCGGGATCGGCACCCAGGATGAAGCGTCAGTCGATCTTCGTCCCCGACCCCCCTGGAGCGGAAGCCCTGTGAAGCACGTGAAGAAGTCCCACCGGACCCGTCTGATGACCGGGGGCGCGATCGTCGCCGTCGGCCTGGCGGGCGTCGGCGCCTACTCCGCGAGCGCCGGCGGCGAGGCCGCCGCCCCCGCGGCCGTCACCGAGGCCGCGAGCGCGCGCACGACGACCGCGCAGCACCTGACGGTCGCGGCGGCGACGGAGGCGGCCCGGGCGGCGCTGGCGGCGGCCGAGGCGGAGAACCAGCGGGTGACGGTCGCCGTCGTGGACCGGAACGGCACCACCCTCGTCACCCTGCGCGGCGACGGCGCGGGCCCGCAGTCCGCCGTGTCGGCGGAGCGGAAGGCGTACACGGCGGTGTCCTGGAACGCCCCGACCTCGGTCCTCGCCGGCCGCCTGGCCCAGGCGCCGCGGCTGAAGGACATCCCCGGCACCCTCTTCCTCGGCGGCGGCACCCCGGTCACCGCGCAGGGCGCCCCGATCGCGGGCATCGGCGTGGCGGGCGCCCCCTCGGGCGACCTGGACGAGAAGTACGCCCGCGCGGGCGCGGCGGCCCTGGCGCGCTAGCCCCGCCCGGCACGGCCCCGCCCCCGGCCCCGGCCCCGGCCCCGGAAAATGCCGGACCCCGGTGCGCCTGAAACGGGGGAACACAGGCGTACCGGGGTGGCGGATCCGAGCATACGCCCGAATTGGTTCAACACGAAATCAACGCCGGAGGGGCACACGGATCCGGACGGCTACTTCTCCGCGCGCGCCAGTCCCCGGCTGATGACCAGTCGCTGGATCTGGTTCGTCCCCTCGAAGATCTGCATGATCTTGGCCTCGCGCATGTAGCGCTCGACCGGGAAGTCGCGGGTGTAGCCGTAGCCGCCGAGGACCTGGACCGCGTCCGTGGTCACCTTCATCGCCGTGTCCGTGGCGATCAGCTTGGCCGCGCTGGCCTGGCGGCTGAAGGGGCGGCCGAGGTCGCGGCGGCGGGCCGCGTCGAGGTAGGTGGCGCGGGCGGCGTCGACGGCGGCGGCCATGTCGGCGAGGAGGAAGCCGAGGCCCTGGTGGTCGACGATGCGGCGGCCGAAGGTGGTGCGCTCGTTGGCGTAGTCGACGGCCGCGTTCAGGGCGGCCTGGGCGAGGCCGGTGGCGCAGGCGGCGATGCCGAGGCGGCCGTTGTCGAGGGCGCTGAAGGCGATCGGGAGGCCCTGGCCCTCGGCGCCGATGAGCCGGTCCCCGTCGATGAGGGCGCCGTCCCAGTAGGCGGAGGTGGTGGGGACCGCCTGGAGGCCCATCTTGCGCTCGGGGGCCCCGAAGGACAGGCCCTCGGTCTCACCGGGGGCGAGGAAGCAGGAGACGCCGTGGCCGCCGAGCGCGGTGCGGGCGAAGAGGGCGTAGAAGCCGGCCCTGCCGCCGTGGGTGATCCACGCCTTGGTGCCGGTGATCCGGTACCGGCCGTCCTCCTGGCGCTCCGCCTTGCAGGCGAGGGCGGCGGCGTCCGAGCCGGCCTGCGGCTCGGAGAGGCTGTAGCCGCCGACGAGCCGGCCCTCCAGCATCGACGGGAGCCAGCGCTCCTTCTGGGCGTCGGTGCCGAAGGCGTACAGCGGGTGGCAGGCGAGGGTGTGGACGCTGGTCGCGACGGCGACGGCCGCCCAGCGGGCCGCCAGCTCCTCCAGGACCTGGAGGTAGACCTCGTACGGCTGGCCGCCGCCGCCGTACTCCTCGGGATAGGCGAGGCCGAGCAGCCCGGCCCGGCCGAGGGTGGCGAAGAGCCCGTCGGGATAGGTCTCGGCTGCCTCGTGTGCGTCCACCCGGGGCGCGAGCTCGCGGTCGGCGATCTCGCGGGTGAGGGCGATGAGGTCCGCCGCCTCGGGGGTGGGGAGCAGGCGGTCGACATCCATGGCGACTCCATCGGCGCGCAAAGTGGTACTAGGACTGGTACTCCAGTACCGCTAAAAATAGCGCATCCGTGAGTGGAAGGAACCCCTCCGGCCGGGTGGCCCGGCATACTGTTCGGGTGATCGAGACCTCCGCCACCGACACCCCGAAGCTCACGGGGCGCGGAGCGGCGCGCCGTTCCGCCCTCTTCGAGGACCTGGTCGCCCTGCTCGTGGGCGAGGGCTTCGCCCGGCTGACGCTGGACGACCTCGCCGCCCGGCTGCACTGCTCCAAGCGCACCCTGTACGGCCTGGCCGGCAGCAAGGAGCAGCTGGTCCGGGCCGCCGTGGTGCACTTCTTCCGGCGCGCCACCGCCCGCGTCGAGGCGGGCCTCGCCGCCGCGAGCGGGCCCGCCGAACGGCTCTCCGCCTATCTGCGGGCCGTCTCCGCCGAACTGGCCCCCGTGTCCCCGCAGTTCTTCGACGACGTGGCCGCGTTCGAACCGGCCGCGGAGGTGTACGAGCGGAACACCCGGGCCGCCGCCGGCCGGGTGCAGCAGCTCATCGAGGAGGGCGTCGCCGCCGGCGTCTTCCGGGAGGTCCACGTGGCCTTCGCCGCCGACGTCATCGCCTCCGTGATGGTCCGCATCCAGCGGCGGCAGGTGGCCGCCGCCACCGGCCTCGCGGACGCCGAGGCGTACGACCAGCTGGCCGAGCTGCTGCTCAGCGGGCTGCGCCGGGCCTGAGCCCGCCCCGGACGCACCGCCCGACCCGCCCGATCCGCCCACTCACCGCGAGGGACGCCAGTGACCAGACCGACCGGCCGGACCGTCCGGGACCTGCGGCGCGAGAACCGCACCGCGGTCCTCCGGCGGCTGTACTTCGACGGCCCGCTGAGCCGCTTCTCGCTCGGCCCCGCCACCGGGCTCAGCTCCGGCTCCGTCAGCAACGTGGTGGCGGAGCTGGTCGCCGAGGGGCTCGTCGAGGAGGCCGGCAGCGTCGACTCGGCCGGCGGCCGGCCCCGGATCCTGCTGCGGATCGCCCCGGGCAGCGGGCGCATGATCGGCGTGGACGTGGGCGAGACCCGGGTCCGGGTCGAGCTCTTCGACCTCACCCTCACCGAACTCGCCCGCGCCGAGCGGCCCTTGGACCCGGACGGGCGGGGCGCCGCGCGGTACGAGGTCGAGGCCGTCGTCGACCTCATCCGCGACGGCGTCGCCGAGGTGCTGCGCGCGGCGGCCGTCCCCGCCGAGTCACTGCTGGGCGTCGGCATCGGCGTCCCCGGGATCGTCGAGCACCCCGCCGGGGGCGGCGCCGTCGTGCACGGGCAGACGATCGGCTGGGACGCGGTCCCGCTGGAGCGGCTGCTCCGCGAGCGGGTCGACCTGCCGGCCGGGGTGCCGTACCGGATCGACAACGGCGCCCGGACGCTGGGCCAGGCCGAGATGTGGTTCGGCGCGGGCCGGGGCGCGGGCAGCGCGGTCGTGGCCCTGTTCGGCTCCGGCGTCGGCGCCTGCGTCACCACCGACCCGTCCGGGCCCGGCCGGGCCCTGGAGTGGGGCCATCTGAAGGTGCGGGTCCGGGGCCGGCGGTGCCGCTGCGGCGCCCGCGGCTGCCTGGAGGCGTACGCCGGTGCCGGGGCGCTCGTCGAGCGGTGGCGGGAGGCGGGCGGCGAGCCGCCGGCCGGCGCGGGCGAGGAGGCCGCGCTCGCGGCGCTGGTGGCCGCGGCCCGCCCGGCGGACGGCGGGACGCCGGACCCGGCGGCGGTCGCCGTGCTGGCGGAGACCGCCGAGTACCTGGGCGCCGGCTTCGCCGACCTGGTCAACCTCTTCCAGCCGGAGCGGATCCTCGTCGGCGGCTGGGCCGGGCTGCTGCTCGGCCCGCGCTTCCTGGCCGAGGTGGAGGAGCACGCGCGCGCGTACGCGCTGGCGTACCCGGCGGCGCGGGTGAGTCTCGGGATGGGCACGCTGGGCCCGGACGCGGTCACGGTCGGCGCGGCGCTGCTGCCGCTGGCGGACTTCTTCGCGCGCGGCGGGCGCCGCGAGGAGCCCGGCCCGGCGGAGGCGGCCCCGGCCTGGGCGGAGACCGTACGGGAGCGCACGGCCCGGCCCTGACGGGCGCCGCCGGTGCAAACGCTCCTGGGGCGCCCTAGGCGACGGAGCCGATGCGGCCCGCGACGGGCGCGTCGGGGCCGTCGTGGTGGATGGGGGTGTGCGCGCCGGTGAGCGAGGCGCCGCTGCCGCCGCGCCGGTCGGCGACGATCTCCGCGGCGATCGACAGGGCCGTCTCCTCGGGGGTGCGGGCGCCGAGGTCGAGGCCGATCGGGGAGCGAAGCCGGGCCAGTTCGAGCTCGGTGACGCCGACCTCGCGGAGCCGCCGGTTGCGGTCCTCGTGGGTGCGGCGGGAGCCCATCGCGCCGACGTAGGCGACGGGAAGTCTGAGGGCGGCCCGGAGGAGCGGGACGTCGAACTTGGCGTCGTGCGTGAGCACGCACAGCACGGTCCGGCCGTCGACCTCGGTCGACTCCAGGTAGCGATGGGGCCACTCGACGACGACCTCGTCGGCGTCGGGGAAGCGGGCCTTCGTCGCGAAGACCGGGCGGGCGTCGCAGACGGTGACGTGGTAGCCGAGGAACTTGCCGACCCGGACGAGGGCGGAGGCGAAGTCGATCGCCCCGAAGACGATCATGCGGGGGGCGGGGACGGAGGACTCGACGAGCAGCGTCAGCGGCTGCCCGCAGCGGCTGCCGTCCTCGCCGATCTCCACCGTGCCGGTGCGGCCGGCGTCCAGCAGGGCGCGGGCCTCGGCGGCGGCGGTGCGGTCCAGCTCGGGGTGGCCGCCGAGCTTCCCCTCGTACGAGCCGTCCGGGCGGACCAGGAGCGCCTGGCCGAGCAGGTCCCCGGGGCCGGAGACGATCCGGGCGAGGGCCGCCGCCTCTCCCGAGACGGCGGCGGCCAGCGCGGCGGGGAAGACCCCGCCGCGGACCGGGGTGACGAGGATGTCGATGACGCCGCCGCAGGTCAGGCCGACCGCGAAGGCGTCCTCGTCGCTGTAGCCGAAGCGCTCCACGACGACCTCGCCGTCGTCGAGCGCCGCCTGGCACAGCTCGTACACCGCGCCCTCCACGCACCCGCCGGAGACCGAGCCGATCGCCGTGCCCTCGCTGTCGACGGCGAGGGCGGCGCCGGGCTGGCGGGGCGCGCTGCCGCCGACGGCCACCACGGTGGCCACGGCGAAGTCGCGTCCCTGCTCGACCCACCGGTGCAGCTCTTCGGCGATGTCCAGCATGTCGGTCTCCTTGGCGGTGTGGGGAGGGCGGGGGGCGTCAGCTGACGCCCAGCCAGCCCTCGATGGGGTGAAGGGCGAAGAACACGATGAAGATCGCGGTCAGGCACCACATGAACGCGCCGACCTCGCGCGCCTTGCCCTGCGCCACCTTGATGACGGTGTAGGCGATGACGCCGGCCGCGACGCCCGGGGTGATGCTGTACGTGAACGGCATCAGCACCACGGTCAGGAAGACCGGGATGGCGACGGAGCTGTCGCCCCAGTTCACGTGCTTGGCGTTCATCATCATCATCGCGCCGATGACGACCAGGGCGGCGGAGCCGACCTCGCGGGGCACGATCTGGGTGATCGGGGTGAAGAAGAGGCAGGCCGCGAAGAACAGGCCGGTGATCACCGAGGAGAAGCCGGTGCGGGCGCCCTCGCCGACGCCGGTGGCGGACTCCACGAAGACGGTCTGGCCGGAGGCGCCGGAGACGCCGCCGATCGCGCCGCCCGCGCCGTCGATGAACAGCGCCTTGGACAGGCCGGGCATCCGGCCCTTGTCGTCGGCGAGGTTGGCCTCGGTGCCGACGCCGATGATGGTGGCCATGGCGTCGAAGAAGCCGGCGAGGACCAGGGTGAAGACGATGACGCCGACGGTGATGTAGCCGACGTCGCCCCAGCCGCCGAAGTCGACGTCGCCGAAGAGCGAGAAGTCCGGGGTGGAGACCGCGCTGCCCTTGAGTTCCGGGGAGCCGTTGGCCCAGGAGCCGGGGCCCTTGGCCGGGATGTCGGCGATCGCGTTGACGATCAGCGCGATGACGGTGCCGGCGACGATGCCGATGAGGATGGCGCCCGGCACCTTGCGGGCCTGGAGGGCGAAGATCGCGAGCAGGGTGACGGCGAAGATCAGGACGGGCCAGCCGACCAGTTCGCCGCCGGCGCCAAGGGTGACGGGCGGGCCGAACTGCGGGCCGGCGCCGACGAAGCCGGCCTTGTTGAAGCCGATCAGGGCGATGAAGAGGCCGATCCCGATGGTGATGCCGTGCTTGAGCGGCAGCGGGATGGCGTTCATGATCATCTCGCGGAGGCCGGTGACGACCAGGAGACAGATCACGACACCGTAGACGACGCACATGCCCATCGCCTGCGGCCAGGTCATCTGCGGCACGACCTGGGTGGCGAGCACACCGGAGACGCTGAGGCCCGCCGCGAGGACGAGCGGCACCTTGCCGACGAAGCCCATCAGCAGGGTGGTCACCGCCGCCGCGAACGCGGTCGCCGTGATGACGGCGGAGGCGGCGAGGACGTTCTTGTCGACGTCCGGGCCTCCGAGGAGGATCGGGTTGAGCAGGAGGATGTACGCCATCGCCATGAAGGTGGTGACGCCACCGCGGATCTCCGTGCCGACGGAGGATCCTCTCTCCGAGATGTGAAAGTACCGGTCGAGCCAAGACCGCCCGGCGGGGTTGCGCGAGCCGGAGCCCGCGTCCTCCGCGGCGGTCTTCGGCTCCACAGACGACTGGGTCATGGGGCCTACTCCCAAGGTTCAAAGGGGCACCCGCCCGAGGGGGACTCGTATCGGCGGGATTTGGGAAACGCTGTTGGCTGCACGACCCGGGGGACGGCCCGAGACGAACGGGGTACTGCGGGTGCTGCGGATCCTTCGGTACTGCGGTCCTGCTGGTCCTGCGGGTACTGCGGGGTCCTGCTGCTCCGGGCGGTGCGGGCGGGGAGGGAAGTGTGACGTTCCTGGGAGGCACGCACCGCCCGGAGGGTCCTACAGGGTGCCGGTGAGCGCTTCGGGGCGGACCGGCGTCTTGTTCAGCTCCAGGCCCGTCGCGTTCCGGATCGCCGCGAGGACGGCCGGCGTGGACGACAGGGTCGGGGCCTCGCCGATGCCCCGGACGCCGTACGGCGCGTTGGGGTCGGCCAGTTCGAGGTACTCGACCGGGATGGTCGGGGTGTCGAGGATCGTCGGGATCAGGTAGTCCGTGAAGGAGGGGTTGCGCACCTTCGCGGTCTTCGGGTCGACGATGATCTCCTCCATCACCGCGACGCCCAGGCCCTGGGTGGTGCCGCCCTGGATCTGGCCGACCACGGAGAGCGGGTTGACGGCCTTGCCGACGTCCTGGGCGCAGGCCAGTTCGATGACCTTGACCAGGCCGAGCTCGGTGTCGACCTCCACCACCGCGCGGTGCGCGGCGAAGGCGTACTGGACGTGGCCGTCGCCCTGGCCGGTGACGAGGTCGAAGGCCTGGGTCGGACGGTGCCGCCACTCCTCCTCGACCTCCACGGCCTGGTCCTCCAGGACGTCCGCGATGGTGGCGAGGGCCTCGCCGCCGTCGGTGACGACCTTGCCGCCCTCCAGCAGGAGTTCGGCGTTGGCCCACGCCGGGTGGTACGAGCCGAACTTGCGCCGGCCGATCTCCAGGACCCTCTCGCGGACGAGCTCGCAGGAGTTCTTGATGGCGCCGCCGGTCATGTACGTCTGGCGGCCCGCGGAGGTCGAACCGGCCGAGCCCACCTGGGTGTCGGCGGGGTGGATGGTGACCTGCTGGACGCCGAGCTCGGTGCGGGCGATCTGGGCGTGGATGGTGACGCCGCCCTGGCCGACCTCGGCCGCCGCGGTGTGGACCGTGGCGACGGCCTCGCCGTTGATGACCTCGAGGCGGACCCTGGCGGTCGAGTAGTCGTCGAAGCCCTCGGAGAAGCCGACGTTCTTGATGCCGACCGCGTAGCCGACGCCGCGGACGACGCCCTCGCCGTGCGTGGTGTTGGAGAGGCCGCCCGGCAGCGCGCGGACGTCCGCGCCCTCGCCGGCCGCCTCCCACTGGCGCTCCGGCGGCATCGGGCGGGCCTTGACCATGCGGAGCAGTTCGGCGACCGGGGCCGGGGAGTCGACGACCTGGCCGGTCGGCATGAGCGTGCCCTGCTCCATGGCGTTGATCTGGCGGAACTCCACCGGGTCCATGCCCAGCTTCGCCGCCAGCTTGTCCATCTGGGCCTCGTAGGCGAAGCACGCCTGGACCGCGCCGAAGCCGCGCATGGCGCCGCAGGGCGGGTTGTTGGTGTAGAGGCCGATCGCCTCGATCTCGACGTCGTCGATGACGTACGGGCCGACCGAGAGGGAGGAGGCGTTGCCGACGACCGAGACCGTGGAGGAGGCGTAGGCGCCGCCGTCCAGGACGATCTTGCACTTCATGTGCGTGAGCTTGCCGTCCTTGGTGGCGCCGTGCTCGTAGTAGAGCTTCGCCGGGTGCCGGTGGACGTGCCCGAAGAAGGACTCGTACCGGTTGTAGACCATCTTGACGGGCTTGCCGGTGCGCAGCGCGAGCAGCGAGGCGAGGATCTGCATGGAGATGTCCTCGCGGCCGCCGAAGGCGCCGCCGATGCCGGCCATGGTCATCCGGACCTTGTCCAGGGGCAGGCCGAGGCAGGGGGCGATCTGCTCGCGGTCCGCGTGCAGCCACTGGGTGGCGACGTACAGGTCGACGCCGCCGTCCTCGGCGGGTACGGCGAGGCCGGACTCCGGGCCGAGGAACGCCTGGTCCTGCATGCCGAAGGTGTACTCGCCCTTGACGATGACGTCGGCGCGCTTGGCGGCCTCGTCGGCGTTGCCGCGGATGATCGGCTGGCGGTGCACGATGTTGGGGTGCGGGACGTGGTGCGCGTGGTGGTCGTCGCGGTTCTCGTGGACGAGGACCGCGTCCGGGGCGGTGGCCGACGCCTCGTCCGTGATGACCGGGAGCTCGCGGTACTCGACCTTGATCTTGGCGGCGGCGCGGCGCGCGGTCTCCGGGTGGTCGGCTGCCACGAGGGCCACCGGCTCGCCGTGGTGGCGGACCTTGCCGTAGGCGAGGACGGGGGTGTCGCGGAACTCCAGGCCGTAGTTCTTGGCGGCCGGCAGGTCCTCGTGGGTGAGGACGGCGTAGACGCCGTCCATGGTGAGGGCCTCGGAGGTGTCGATGGACACGATCTCGGCGTGCGCGACGGTGGAGCGCAGGACCTGGCCCCACAGCATGTCCTCGTGCCACATGTCCGAGGAGTACGCGAACTCGCCGGTGACCTTCAGGGTGCCGTCGGGGCGGAGGGTGGACTCGCCGACGCCGCCCTTGACGTGGTTCTGGGTGACGTCGCGGGGGATGCCCGTGGTGGTGCCAGCCATGGTCAGACCGCCTCTCCCTGACGGGCGGCCGCGAGGCGGACCGCGTCGAGGATCTTCTCGTAACCGGTGCAGCGGCAGAGGTTGCCGGAGAGCGCCTCGCGGATGTCCGCGTCCGTCGGGGACGGGTTGCGCTCCAGCATCTCGTCGGCCGCGACGAGCAGGCCGGGGGTGCAGAAGCCGCACTGCACGGCGCCGGCGTCGATGAACGCCTGCTGGATCGGGGAGAGTTCGACGCCCTCGCCGGTCTGGGAGTCCTGACCGGGCTTGGCCTCCCACCGCTTGGCCTCGTCGAGCGAGGTGCCGCAGGCGCCCGTGCCGCAACCGGCTTGCTGGGCGCGCTCCTTGGCGAAGTCGGCCAGGCCCTCGACGGTGACGACCTCGCGGCCCTCGACCTGGCCGGCGGCGACCAGACAGGAGCAGACCGGCACGCCGTCGAGGCGGACGGTGCAGGAGCCGCATTCGCCCTGCTCGCAGGCGTTCTTGGAGCCGGGCAGGCCCAGCCGCTCGCGGAGCACGTAGAGGAGGGACTCGCCCTCCCAGACGTCGTCCGCTTCCTGCGGGCGGCCGTTGACGGTGAAGTTGACGCGCATGATCAGGCAGCTCCCTCAAGCGTGCGGCCGGAGCCGCGGTACTGCTCCCAGGTCCAGCCGAGCTGGCGGCGGGCCATGATTCCGACGGCGTGGCGGCGGTACTTCGCGGTGCCACGGACGTCGTCGATCGGGTTGGCGGCGCCCGAGCACAGGTCGGCGAACTGCTTCGCGATCGACGGGGTGATGATCTTTCCGCTGTCCCAGAAGCCGCCCTCCTCCAGGGCCGCGTTCAGGAAGTTCTCGGCCTCCTTGGCGCGGATCGGGGTCGGCGCGGCCGAGCCGATGCCGGTGCGCACGGTGCGGGTCTCCGGGTGCAGCGCCAGGCCGAAGGCGCAGACGGCGATGACCATCGCGTTGCGGGTGCCGACCTTGGAGTACTGCTGGGGGCCGTCCGCCTTCTTGATGTGGACGGTCTTGATGAGCTCGTCGGGCTGGAGCGCGTTGCGCTTCACGCCGGTGTAGAACTCGTCGATGGGGATGAACCGGCTGCCGCGGGCCTGCGACTCGACCTCGACCTCGGCGCCGGCGGCGAGGAGGGCGGGGTGGGCGTCACCGGCCGGGGAGGCGGTGCCGAGGTTGCCGCCGACGCCGCCTCGGTTGCGGATCTGCGGGGAGGCGACCGTGTGCGAGGCGAGCGCCAGGCCGGGCAGTTCGGCCCGCAGGTTCTCCATGATCTGCGTGTACGGAACGGAAGCGCCGAGCCGGACGTTCTCCTCGCCGACCTCCCACTCGCGCAGCAGCTCGATGCGGTTCAGGTCCAGGAGGTACGCGGGCCGCCGGTGGTCGAAGTTGATCTCGACCATGACGTCGGTGCCGCCGGAGATGGGCACGGCCGTGGGGTGCTCGGCCTTGGCGGCGAGCGCCTCCTCCCAGCTGGCGGGGCGAAGGAAGTCCATGGTGGCTCTCTTCTAGTGATTCTGGTGATCGGGGGACGGACGACTGGTTCCCGGGGGGCGTTCGGCCCTCGACTTCGGTGTTCATGTCCTGTTCACGCGGTGTGTGGCCTAGTACACAAGCCCGTCCGGGCCCGTGTGCAGCCACCGAAACCATGAAGGAGTTGGCCGGTGCCCCGGCACGTCTTGTAGATTCGAACGAAAGACGGGGATCGGTCACCTCGCTGTTTCCCCCCGGAAACGGCGGCACCACCGTCCCCGTCCCACCCGTCGAATACTCGACACCCACCACCCACTCCCCACTCGAAGGAACGGCGGCGACACGATGCGGCTGCGCGCACTGCTGGAGAACGACGCGCTCGGGCTGCGCCTGCTGGGCGGCGAGGACGAGCTGGACCGCTCCGTCCGCGGCGTGATGACCACGGACCTCAAGGATCCCAGCAGGTACCTGTCCGGCGGCGAGCTGGTCCTCACCGGCCTGGCCTGGCTGCGGGAGCCGGCCGACGCCGAGCCCTTCGTCCGGATCCTCGGGCAGGCCGGGGTGGCCGCGCTCGCGGCCGGCGAGGCCGAGCTGGGCGACATCCCCGACGATCTCGTACAGGCGTGTTCGCGCCACCGGCTGCCGCTGTTCGCGGTCAACGAATCCGTTGCGTTCGCGACGATCACCGAACACGTTGTTCGACAGGTCTCCGGCGAGCGGGCCGGCGACCTGGCGGCCGTGGTGGACCGGCACCGGCGCCTGATGACCTCGGGCCCGACGGGCGGCGGCCCGGAGGCCGTCCTGGACCTGCTCGGCTCGGACCTGGACCTGCGCGCGTGGGTCCTCTCCCCCACCGGGCGGCAGATCGCCGGCGCCGGCGAGCCGCTGGACCCGGCGCTCGCGGCGTCCCTGGCGGGCGAGCACCTGGCGGCCACCCGGACCGGCCGGCGCGGCCCGCACCGGCTGAGCGTGCGGGGGACGGCGTACTCGCTCTTCCCGATCCGGAACACCTCCCGGGCCGCCGCACCCGCCTCCCGGGACGTCCGCGAGACGGTGCTGTCGGACTGGCTGCTCGCCGTCGAGGCGGACGCCGGGGACTGGCCGGCCGCCCGGCTCGACCTGCTCCAGGGCGTCACCCAGCTGATCTCGGTGGAGCGGGACCGGCGCGACGCGGCCCGGACGGTGCGCCGCCGGCTCGCCCAGGAGGTGCTGGAGCTGGTGCAGACGGGCGCCGCGCCCGCCGAGATCGCCGCCCGGCTGCGGGTCGCCGCCCCGGTGCTGCTGCCGGGCCTCGGCGCGGCCCCGCACTGGCAGGTCGTCGTGGCCCGCGTCGAGTGGGACCAGGAGGGCGGCCAGCCGCCGGTGGAGCCCGGCCCGGTCACCCAGGCGCTGCTGGAGGAGATCCTGGTCGACCCGGCGACGGTGGGCGCCGACTCCGCCGACCGGATCGCGGTCGCCCACACCGGCGACGAGGCGATCGCGCTGGTGCCGCTGGCCGCCGGGCCGATCCCGGAGAGCGAGGACGACGGCCCGGCGCCCGCCCTGGGCCTGCACGCCGACGCCCTGCTGGCGGCGGTACGGGCTCCGCTGTCGGCCGGCCTCGCCGACGACGGGCGGCTGACGCTGGGCGTCTCGGCCGCCGTGCACTCGGCGGAGGGGCTGCGCGGCGCCCTGGAGGAGGCCCGGCACGCCCGCCGGGTGGCCGCCGCCCGCCCCGGCCGGGTGGCCGCCGCCGGCCACCACGAGCTGGCCTCGCACGTGCTGCTGCTGCCGTTCGTCCCGGACGACGTGCGGCGCGCCTTCACGGCCCGGCTGCTGGACCCGCTGCGGGACTACGACCGGCGCCACCGGGCGGAGCTGATCCCGACCCTGGAGGCGTTCCTGGACTGCGACGGCTCCTGGACGCGGTGCGCGACCCGGCTGCACCTGCACGTGAACACGCTGCGCTACCGGGTGGGCCGGATCGAGCAGCTGACCGGGCGCGACCTGTCCCGCCTGGAGGACAAGCTGGACTTCTTCCTGGCCCTGCGGATGAGCTGACCGCCCGCCCGCGGGCGATCCGGAATTCACTCCTTCGGTTGAGTCCGGAGGAGTGGCGGACGGACCCCGCGGCGGCCTCCGCCGCGCGGTCCGCCGCACCACCGCCCTCCCTGATCACCGCCGTGATCACGGGCATCGGCGGCCCCTGACGCCCCGTCGGACCCGGTTCCGGCGGGGCGTCACGGCGCTCCCACGGCTTTGTGAAATCTTTCACCCGACCCCTTGGCCGGGTACGTCCGTTCGTGCTGAGATGCCGTCCTACTCAACAGCTCGATGGCGCGCTCGGGGAGGGCAATGTGGCGGACACCGCCATGTCTGGTTCCGAATCAGGGGGCGGCGCAGTTCCGTCCCCCGCCCACGGCAAGGAGACTCCGGTGGAGACCGCCGTGTGGCGGCTCCGCTCCCGCGGCTGCTGGGCCGACGCGGCGGCGCTGCTCGCCCCCCGCGCCCACGAACCGGCCGCCGCGCTCGAACGGGCCGCGCTGCTGATCGAGCGCTGCCTCTACACCGAACAGGGCTGGGCCGAGGCCGAGGAGGCGCTGCGCGCCGCCGAGGCGGTCGCGAGCAGCGACGAGGAACGCGGGGCGGCGGCCTGCGAGCGTGGCCATCTCGCCTACGCCTCCACGCTGTTGGGGGTCCGGGACCGGGCCGACGAGGCCCGGATGGCGCTGGGCCGGGCGGCGGCGCTGATCGCCCCCTCGGAGCCGGGCCGGCCGCTGCTCGACTACCGGCGCGGGCTGATGGCGCAGAACCTGGGCGACTCCCCGCAGGCGGCCCGGGCGGCGTACCGGCGCGCGCACGCGGGGGCCGCCGCGCAGGGCGACTCGCTGCTGCTCTCCTCGACCTGGCGCCATCTCGCGGGCCTCGCGCTGCGCGAGGGCGAGCTGGCCGAGGCGCGGCACGGCTTCGCCGAATCGCTGCGGATCCGCGAGGAGTTGGGCTACCTCGTGGGGACGGCTCCGGCGCTGACGGCGCTGGCCGAGACGGAGACGGAACCGGAGGCGGGCCGGCTGCGCGCCGAGGCCCGCCGGCTCTTCCGGCTGCTGGGCGGCGTCCCCACCTGGCTGGCGTCCCAGCTCACGCCCCGTACCGCCCTGTGAGAGCCACCTGAGGGGGCCTCACTTTCCTTGCGGCTCCAGGCAGATGAGGCTTTCGTCGGTGCCGACGAGCAGGGCGCCGGTGGCCGTGACGGCGACGGCGCGGACCGCCGGGCCCGGCCGGAAGGCGCGCCGCCGGCCGCCCTCGGCGGGGATCAGCTCGACCCGGCCGTCCGCCCAGGCCGCCGCGACGAGCGGGCCGCCGGGGGCGGGGGCGGCGTGCAGGGCGACGACCGGTGACCGGCGCTCGGCGAGCGGTTCGGGGACCGGCGGGCGCCCGGGCGTCCAGAGCCGTACGGTGCCGTCGGCACCGCCCGAGCAGACGAACGGCGTCTCGGAGTCGACGGCGGTCACGGCGGTGACCCGGCCGCTGTGCGAGGCGGCCTGGTGGAGGCCGTTGACGCCGAACGCGTGCACCGAGCCGAGCCGGTCCCCCACCACGACCGAGCCGGCGATGGCCGCGAGCGCGGTGCCGGGGTGCCGGGACAGGGTGGTGGAGACGGCCTCGGTGAGCCGTTCCAGATAGGGCGGGCGGGGCGCCGTGCCGCGTACGGTGTGCAGCCGGCCGCGCTCGTCGAGCAGCAGGACCGTGCCGTCGGCGGTGGGCGCGAGCGCGGTGATCCCGCCGCCGGCCCGGTGCGCGAGCCGTCCGGCGGCGGAGGCGTCGGCCTCCCGCAGCAGCCGGACGGTGCCGGTGCGGTCGCCGACCAGCACCAGCTCGGCGGAGGGCCCGCCGGCGGTGGCGCCGAGGACGGCGACCGGGCCCGGCCACGGCGGGGTGACGTCGCCCCGGTGCCGGGCCCACCGGACCCGCCACGGCGCCGGGGCCGCCCGCTCCGCGAGGGCCGGCCGCAGCCGGGGGTCGGCGCCGTCGCCGAGCGCGGTGAGCAGCACCAGCGCCCGGCCGGCCGGTCCGTCCGCCGCGCACAGCGCCTGTCCGGCCCGCAGCCAGGCGTCCCGCAGTCCGCCGTGGTCGTCGGCGGAGGCGGTCGCGTATCCGGTGGTGACGAGGAGCGGGTCGGCGGCGCAGACGGCGGCCGGGTCGGAGAGGTCCGGGAGCGGCGGCGCGGGCGGGGCGGACGGGGCGGCGGCGTCGCCGTCGCCGTCGAGGTCGACGACGGTGGTGCGGGCGGCCCGGGGCTGCCGGGTGCCGGTGCGGGCCTCCACCACGAGCCGCAGCCGGCCGAGTTCGGCGAGCCCGGCGAGCAGGTCGGCGACGGCGTCCGGTTCGGCGGCGGCGTGCAGGTCGGTGAGGAGGAGCACGGTCCGGCCGGTGCGGCGGGCCTCGCTGGTGGCGAGGGTGGGGGCGAGGTCGGCGGGGGTCCGGGCGACCACGCCGAGCCGGTCGGCGAGGGTCCAGGCGACGCCGAGGGCGCTCTGTCCGGCGAGCGGCACCAGGATCCGGTCGGTCCTGGCCCGGCCGCGCCGGGCCCGGGTCTCGTGCGCCGCGAGCCAGCCGAGCAGGGCGGTCTTGCCGCTGCCGGGGGCGCCGGTGACCAGGCACAGGCGGGGCGCGTCGGGGTCGGTGAGCCAGCCGAGCAGGGCGGCGGCCTCGGGGCGCGTACCGGAGGGTCGGCGTCCGTCCGGCGGGGACGGGATCGCGGACGGCATGGGGCGACCTCACGGGCGGCGCGGGCGAGCGGGCTGACGCCCCTGACCTTAGTGGGCGCGGGGCCCGGGGAGACCGCCCGTCGCGGGACCGGTCTCCCCGGGGGGTGTCACTTCTTCGGGTCGTGGCCGGCCGCGATGGTCCTGATCCGGTCGGCCTGCATCCGGGCGGCGGTCTGGACGTTCTCGGCGGTGACGCCGCTGCCGGCGACGGCGGAGACGACGGAGCCGACGCGCATGTAGACGTGCGTCCCGGCCGGGTCGGCGTAGGTGAAGGCGTCGGTGGTGTCGGCGCCGCTGTCGAAGGAGACCGGCTTCACGGAGCGGCGCTTCTCGACGTCGGGCTTCTTCCAGCCGGCGGTCATCTTCTCGACGTGGGCGGTGGCCTGCTCCTGGGTGCCGAAGACGAGGAGCGTGAAGTCGATCCGGTCCTCGGACGAGGAGCCGCGGACCACGCTCTCCTTCAGTCCGGCGACGGTCACGCCGTCGCAGGTGGCGTCCGTCCGCTTGGCGCACAGCTCGGCGGCGTCGGCGCCCTGGGCGGTGACCGGTTCGCCGCCCACGTAGACGTCACCGATGTCGGAGTTCCGCGGCAGCGCGCGGAGCAGTCCGGTGGCGTCGAGGGAGATGTTCGCGCCCTCTCCCGTGGCCTCGTCGAGCGCGTCGAGCGCGTCGCCCGCTCCGCAGCCCGTCAGGCCGGTCAGCAGCGCCGCCGCGACGGCCGCACCCCGTAAACCTGTCCTCGTCGTCCGCGTCATCGGAGTCATCCGAATTCCCCCTGGGTCCCTTGGGATTGACATGATCGATCCACCCTAACCGGGGGCGGTGCCTCAGCCGTCGGAGCCGGTGAAGTGTTCACGTACCAGTCGCTCGACGACCGGCAGGTCCTGGGATGTGAGGGCGTCGAGGAGCGCGGAGTGCTCGGCGGCGTCCGCGACGAGGTCCGCGTGGCGCGGGACCGGGGCGCTGAGGAGCGGCCACTGGGAGCGCCGGTGCAGGTCGTCGGCGATGGCCAGGAGCTGGTCGTTGCCGGCGAGGGCGAGGACCGCGCGGTGGAAGGCGCGATCGGTCTCGGCGTAGTGGGCGCGGTCGCCGCGGGCCGCGGCGGCGCCGGTGGCCTCGGCGAGCGGGCGGAGCTCCGCCCAGCGGCCGGCCGGGACGGTGCGGGCCAGCCGGAGCATGACGGGGACCTCGATCAGCGCCCGTACCTCGGCCAGCTCGGCCAGCTCGCGGGCGGTGCGGACGATCACCCGGAAGCCGCGGTTGGGGACGACCTCGACGGCGCCCTCGACGGCGAGCCGCTGCATGGCCTCCCGGACCGGGGTCGCGGACACGCCGAACCGCTCGCCGAGGACGGGCGCGGAGTACACCTCGCCGGGGCGCAGCTCGCCGGCGACCAGGGCGGTCCGCAGGGCGTCGAGGATCTGGCCCCGGACGGAGTGGCGCCGCACGGTGCGCGGGCCGTCGCCGGGGAAGGGGTACGGGGCCTCGCCGTGGGTGTGCTCGCCGCGGGCCTGCTCGGCCCCGGGGCCGCGGGCGGGGCGGGGCTGCTCGCCGCGGGCCTGGCCGGGGACGCGGGCGGTGCCGGCGGTCCCGTACGCGTCGTCCCGCCGCCCGTCGCCGGGGTCCCCGGGGTCGCCGAATCGCACGGACGCCCCGTCCGTCGCCCGCTCGCGCGCTGCGCCCTGCTCCACCCGGGTCCTCCTGCGGCCTCGTGCCGGGCCCGGCTCGCGATACCGGGGTCCCCTGTGCACCATAGGCGAACGGACCGTTCCGCGGCGCCGCGCCCGGAGGCGCAGGTGGGGAGGGGTCACCAGGTGGTGAGACGCGATGCCGTTTCGGGTAAGGTAAGGCTAACCTGCTAACGATCGCGATTCGGTGGTCCGCATGACCGTCCCCGCCCTGCTGCCTTCCCCGCCCGCCTCACCCGTCGCGGCGGCGTACGCCCGGCTCACCGAGGTGTTCCCCGGCCTGGGCGTGGACGAGACCGCCGGGGACGCGCCGCTGCCGAGCGGCGCCGGCTGGGTCCGGGCCGGCGACCTCGCCGCCGGCGGGGTCGCCCTGGACGCCTTCCTCGCCTGGGACGACGCGCAGGTGCTCCGGGACTACGGGCAGCGGGCCCGCCCCGACGTCGTCGCGAGCTTCGGGCTGCACCGGTACGCCTGGCCCGCCTGCCTCCTGGTGACCGTCCCCTGGTTCCTGCACCGCCGGGTCCCCCGGCTGCCCGCCGGCGCCGTCTCCTTCCAGCGGACCCGGGGCCGGATGGCGGTCCGCGTCGAGGAGTTCGCCTGCCTCCCCGGCGACCCCGCCGCCGCGCTGCCCGGTGCCCGGGTGGTCGCGGACGAGGACGCCCTGCGCGCCGAGGTGCGCGCCTCGCTCGCCGAGCACTTCGAGGCCCTGCTCGCCGGCTTCGGTCCGCGGATGCGGCGCGGCCGGCGGGCCCTGTGGGGCATGGTGACGGACGAGATCGTGGAGAGCCTCTGGTACATCGGCGCCCTGCTCGGCGAGGAGGAGCGGGCGATGGCCGAGCTGGAGGCGCTGCTGCCGGGGTCGGGCGGCAGGCCGGAGAAGCCGTACGCGGGCGGCGCCGGGTTCCGTCCGCTGCCGGGCGCCGAGGGGCCGGACGGCGCGCCGCGGCCCACCCGGGACCGGGTCGCCTGCTGCTTCTTCTACACGCTGCGCCCCGAGGACACCTGTCTCACCTGTCCGCGCACCTGTGACGCCGAGCGGGTCCGGCGGCTCGCGGCGACCGCCTGAGCCGTCCGCCGCCCCACCCGCCTCACACCACCCGCACGAGTGACGCGAATCGAACACAACTCCCGCTTCACCGAACTCCGTTCGAGCAGAAGGTACCTATTCGTATGCCCTGAGCCCCCGTTGGCGTGCTCTTGCCCCGAAACCCCGTGAGCCCGCCGGTCGGTCGGACAGTATGGGCGGCCAAACGCCCCACTGCGATGCGAGGGACACCGCATGAGACTGACCGACATATCGCTGGACTGGCTGCTTCCGGGCGGCGTGATGGTGGCCGGCATCCTGACGGCGGTGGCGGTGCTCGCGCGCGGCAGGCGCGCCGGTGACCAGGCCGCGGCCGAGGACTCCTGGGAGCGCAGCGAGGAGCGGCGCAGACGCAAGGAGGCCATCTACGGATTCGCCTCGTACGGGCTGCTGTTCTGCTGCGCCGCCGTCGCGGCGGCGCTCTCCTTCCACGGCCTGGTCGGCTTCGGCCGGCAGAACCTCAACCTGACCGGCGGCTGGGAGTACCTGGTGCCGTTCGGCCTCGACGGGGCCGCGATGTTCTGCTCGGTGCTCGCCGTCCGCGAGGCCAGCCACGGTGACGCGGCCCTCGGCTCGCGCCTCCTGGTGTGGCTCTTCGCGGGCGCGGCGGCCTGGTTCAACTGGGTGCACGCGCCGCGCGGCCTCGGCCACGACGGGGCCCCGCAGTTCTTCGCGGGGATGTCCCTGTCGGCGGCGGTCCTCTTCGACCGGGCGCTGAAGCAGACCCGCCGGGCGGCGCTGCGCGAGCAGGGCCTGGTGCCCCGCCCGCTGCCGCAGATCCGGATCGTGCGCTGGCTCCGGGCCCCCCGGGAGACCTTCGCCGCCTGGTCGCTGATGCTGCTGGAGGGCGTACGGACCCTGGACGAGGCCGTGGACGAGGTCCGGGAGGACCGGCGGGAGAAGGAGCAGAACCGGATCCGCCGGCGGGAGCAGGCCAAGCTCGACCGGGCGCGGATCAAGGCGCTCAACCGCCAGCACCGGGCCTTCGGGCGCGGCGGGCGGCAGGTGGAGGTGGCGGCGCTGTCCGCCACCGCCGGGACCTCCGGGGGTCAGGCCCCGGGGTCCGGGCCGGGTTCCGCGACGGCCGCGGTGTCCGCCGCCGTCGCGGAACCCGCCATAGCGGACCCGGGACAACTGCCGCTGCGCCCCCGGCCCTCCCTGCAAGCCGTCCGCCACGATGAGCCCCGGCGGGTGGACCTCACCGCCGAGGACGACACCCAGGGGCTGCTGCTCGACGATCTGGAGGCGAAGATCTCCGAGATGGAGCGGAAGCTCGGCTGACGGACCGCGTCACCGCACGGCGGGGCCGCCTCTCAGGCGGCCCCGCCGTGCAGTTCGAACCAGACGACCTTGCCGGAGTCACGCGCGGCGACGCCCCAGGAGTCGGCGAGTTCCCTGACGAGGAGGAGCCCCCGGCCGTGCGTACCGTCGTCGGCGGGCGGTACGGGCGGCGCCGCGAGCCCGGGCTCGTAGTCGCGGACCTCGACCCGGAGCCGGTCCGGGTCGACCTCTGCGGAGACGATCGCCCCGTGGGCGGTGTGCACCAGCGCGTTGGTGACGAGTTCGCTGGTGAGCAGTTCGGCCACGTCCCCGGCGCCGGGTCCGCCCCAGCCGCCGAGGAGTTCGCGTAAGGCGTGGCGGACCTCCGGCACCGCGGTCAGGTCGGCTCCCCCCACCTTTCTGAGCAGTCGAGTCGGCTGTCGTGCGTTCCCGGCCATAGCCCCCACCCACGGTCGCGGTCGAACGGACTCACGGGGAATGCTGCCCCGCGAGCCCGCCGGCATGCGCCGGGCTCCGGCGGCTCAGGGGCGGGGCACGTTCCGCAGGTTGGAACGGGCCATCTGGAGCATCCGGCCCACTCCCCCGTCCAGGACGATCTTGCTGGCGGAGAGGGCGAAGCCGGTGACCATCTCGGCGCTGATCTTCGGCGGGATGGAGAGGGCGTTGGGGTCGGTGACGACGTCGACGAGGGCGGGGCCCTTGTGCTTGAAGGCGTCCTTGAGGGCGCCCGCCAGGTGCTTGGGCTTCTCCACGCGGACGCCGTAGGCGCCGGCCGCGCGGGCGACGGCCGCGAAGTCCGGGTTGCGGTTGCCCGTGCCGTACGACGGCAGTCCGGCGACCAGCATCTCCAGTTCGACCATGCCGAGCGAGGAGTTGTTGAACAGCACGATCTTCACCGGCAGTTCGTACTGAACGAGGGTGAGGAAGTCGCCCATGAGCATGCTGAAGCCGCCGTCGCCGGAGAGCGTGACGACCTGCCGGCCCCGGTCGGTGAACTGGGCGCCGATCGCCTGCGGCAGCGCGTTGGCCATCGAGCCGTGACTGAAGGAACCGATGATCCTGCGGCGTCCGTTGGGGGTGAGGTAGCGGGCCGCCCAGACGTTGCACATGCCGGTGTCGACGGTGAAGACGGCGTCGTCGTCGGCGAGTTCGTCCAGGACGGAGGCGACGTACTCGGGGTGGATCGGGACGTGCTTCTCCACCTTGCGGGTGTACGCCTTCACCACGCCCTCCAGGGCGTCGGCGTGCTTCTTCAGCATCTTGTCCAGGAAGCGCCGGTCGGTGCGGGGCCGGATCCGGGGCGTGACGCAGCGCAGGGTCTCCCGGACGTCGCCCCACACGGCCAGGTCGAGCCGGGAGCGGCGGCCGAGGTGTTCGGGGCGCACGTCGACCTGCACGATCCGGACGTCGTCGGGGAGGAAGGCGTTGTACGGGAAGTCGGTGCCGAGCAGGATCAGCAGGTCGCACTCGTGGGTGGCCTCGTAGGCGGCGCCGTAGCCGAGCAGGCCGCTCATGCCGACGTCGAAGGGATTGTCGTACTGGATCCACTCCTTGCCGCGCAGGGCGTGGCCGACGGGGGCCTTGAGCCGCTCGGCGAACTGCATCACCTCGGCGTGCGCGCCGGCGGTGCCGCTGCCGCAGAAGAGCGTCACCCGTTCGGCCGCGTCGATCATCCGTACCAGGGCGTCGATCTCCGTGTCGCCGGGGCGGACGGTGGGGCGGGAGGTGACGAGGGCGCTGCTCGACACCTTCTCCGGCGCGGGCTGGTCGGCGATGTCGCCGGGGAGGGCGACGACCGAGACGCCGCCGCGGCCGACGGCGTGCTGGACGGCGGTGTGCAGCAGCCGGGGCATCTGCTGCGGGCTGGAGATCAGCTCGCTGTAGTGGCTGCACTCGCGGAACAGCTGGTCGGGGTGGGTCTCCTGGAAGTAGCCGAGGCCGATCTCGCTCGACGGGATGTGGGAGGCGAGCGCGAGGACGGGGGCCATCGAGCGGTGGGCGTCGTACAGGCCGTTGATGAGGTGGAGGTTGCCGGGCCCGCAGGAGCCGGCGCAGGCGGCGAGGCGGCCGGTGATCTGCGCCTCGGCGCCCGCGGCGAAGGCGGCGGTCTCCTCGTGCCGCACCTGGATCCAGTCGATGGCGGGGTTGCGCCGGATGGCGTCGACGACCGGGTTCAGGCTGTCGCCGACCACGCCGTAGAGCCGCTGGACCCCGGCGCGGACGAGGACGTCGACGAACTGCTCCGCTACGTTCTGTTTGGCCATGGGTCCATCAACACACGGCGCGGCGTCTCACGCCTCCCAGACGGCCGCCGCCGTACGGTCATCGGCGTACCCCGTCACCCTCAGCTGGGTGTCGGCCAGGAAGGCGGCGAGGCCGGGCGGTTCGGTGCCGCCCCAGCGGGCCGCCAGCTCGCGGGCCAGCTCGGGTTCGCCGCGCATCGGCTCGGCGAGCCCGGGCGAGGCGAGCAGCAGGGTGTCGCCGGGACGGGCCACGGAGGCGCGGAACCGGAAGGGTTCGGCGGGCGGCGGGACGGGTTCCTCGACGAGCGGCCCGGGCGCGGTGGTGATGCCGAGGTCCATGGTGAGCCGGTCGCCCTCCTCGGTGGCCTCGGGGGTGCCGTGCGGCGGGGTCGAGCCGAAGCCGACGACGGGCGCTCCGGTGACGGAGGCGGGGTCGGGCAGCAGCGGCTCGATGTCCTGCCAGGCGCCGTCGCGGAGCCGGAAGAGACCGCCGCCGCCGATCCCGAAGAAGACCCGGGTGCGGCAGTCGGGGTCGGCGGGGATCAGCAGGCAGCGGAGGGTCGCGGTGTACGCGTCGGGTGCCAGGCCCCGGTCGGCGGCGCGGGCCCGGAGCCGGCCGTAGGTGCGGTCGGTGAGCCGGTGCAGCCCCGACTTGAGGTCGCCGCGGCGGCCGGTGCGGATGTCCTCGGAGAGCCGGGCGTGGCTGCGGCCGACGGCCTCGCCGATCCAGCGGCAGGCGTCGGCGGCGGCGAGGTGGGCGTCGTCGGCGGCGCGGGAGCCGGCGGCGACGGCGACCAGCACGAGGGCGGTCTCCTCGTGTCCGAAGCGGGCGGTCAGCAGGGCGTCCCGGCGGGGTTCGCCCCGGTAGCGGGCGGAGTCGCCGCGCACGGACGCGGCGCGGAGGGTGGCGGTGCCGTAGCGGGCGCCGTCCAGGACGGTGTCGGCGACCAGGTCACCGAGCTCGCCGGGGCGCGCGGCGGGCAGGGCGGTGGGCTCGGCCTCGTACGTGGGCGGCCGGCTGCCGACGAACCCGGCGCGGGGCCGGGGCATGGACACCTGCACGGTCGGCTCGTTGCCCCCGGGCGCCTCCACCAGCACGGTGACGTCCCCGCCGCGCGGCTCCGGCTCGGGCGCGGGCCCGGGCGCGGACGCGGGCGGCGCGGGCGGCGCGGGCGGTGACGGGAAGGTACGGGGCCCACTGACGGGCGCCTCCCACGGCGCGGGCCCGAGCACGGCGGGCGCGGCGGCCGGCCGGGGCGGGGCGGCGGGCGGCGGCGGTACGGCGGGCGGCTCGGCGGCCCGGGCCGGGGCCGCGGGCGGCGGGGGCAGGACCGGGCGGGCCGGGTGGGCCGGCCGGGGGGTTTCCGCGGCCGGCGGGGCGGGCACGGCCGGGTGGGCCGGCGGCGGGGGCGCCGCGGGGGGCGCCCCGTCGGGCGGCGGGGTCACGGGCTCGGGTGCGGTGGCGCGGGTGGCGGAGGCGAAGCGGGCGTCGAGGGTGTCACCCGCGGCGGCCGGGGAGGCCGGGGCGGTGTCCTCGGCCGTGTCGTCGTAGAGAGCGTCCCACCAGTTGTCCCCCTGCTGCGTCATGCCCTTATTGTCCACCGCGGGCGGCCCGGGAAAACGGGACACGAGAAAACCGTTGCTGCGAATGGGTGGTCCGCCGGACGACCCCACCCCCCACGGGAAGGACGTCCGGCGGACCGGCGTGGTCAGCGCACGTCGTAAGCGCGGACCACGGTCTGGGTGACGGAGTTGCCCCCGGCGTCCGTCAGTTCGGTCTTCAGGGTGACCTGCGCGCCGGCCGCGCCCGCGTGGTCCACGGTCGCGACCCACGCGCCGCCGTCCCGGGCGACCGGGGCCTCGGTCCAGGTCTCGCCCCCGTCGTAGGAGTACGAGAGCCGTGCCGAGGTGAGCGTGCGTGCCTCGTAGCCGGCGTGACCGGTGACGCCGAGGCGGATCCGCTGGCCGTCGGTGGCGGCGAGGGTCTTGAGTCCGTCCACCGGCAGGTCGTACCGGGGGAAGAGAATCGGGATGCCCTGAGAATAGACCGTCTCGTCGAGCTGGGAGGTGAATTTCCAGATCGACCGCACGGAGGTGGAGCGGGCCCAGTTCCGGTTGCCGAGCTTCATGGTGTTCTGTTCCAGCTCGTATGTGCCGCGCTCGGCCGGCACCTCGAAGACGCCGGACGGCCAGCCGGTCTCGCCGATGGTCTCGCCGTCGCGGCGCAGCCGCAGGTTGCCGATGTCGCCGAAGGAGCCGGGCTCGGCGTGGTGGCTGCCGTCGCCCCACATCGCGGCGGCGAAGCCGATGAGGTTGCCCTGGCGTTCGGAGACGAGGACGGGTGCGCCGGCGTCGTCGAGCGGGGCGGTCGGGACGAGGACGCCGCCGTACCAGTCCTCGGTGCGGTGCTCGCCGGGGGCGTACCGGTGCAGGTCGCCGATCATCAGCTCGCCGTAGGGGAAGCTGCTGCCGGTCATCTGCTGCCAGGTGGTGTCGCCGGGCGTGTGGTACTCGGTGCGGGTGCCGGGGGCGGGCACGGTCTCCAGGCCGGCGAAGCCGACGCGGAGGCCGTTCGGGCGGTGCGCGGCGGGGAAGTTCATGAAGTCCGCGGCGACGCCGGCCGATCCGTAGGTGACGTCGGAGCGGCCGAGGCGGGCGTCGCGGACCCGGTGGCGGCGCTCGCCGTCGATCTCGCCGGTCTCGGGGAAGGCGAGGCTGTAGACGTACGGGGACCGGGCGGTGGCCCGCCAGTGCAGGGTGACCTCGCCGGCGGCGAGCTTCTCCCGGAGCGCGGCGGCCTCGGCGGCCGGGACGGCGAGGACGGGCAGGCCGGCGCCGGTGAGGCCGCCGGCCGGGTACCAGCGGGCCGGGGTGGTGTGGTGGACGACGACGCCGAGCGCGCCGGCGGCCTTGGCGTTGCGGGCGAGGGTGCCGACGGCGGTGGTGTCGTCGGGGATCCGGACGAGGGCGAGGCGGCCCCGGACGCCGGCGGCCTTCAGCTCGTCGGGGGTGCCGCCGCCGGCGTCGGCGAGGGCGGCGGAACCGGTGCCGTCGAGGTTGTCGGAGCCGGTGGAGGCGGTCACCGGGTGGAGGGCGAGGCCGTCGCCGGTGCGCAGTGAGGTGATCTGCGGGGCGGCGGCGCGCCAGTAGCTGCCGGACTCGAAGGCGCCGTCGCGGGCCTCGCCTTCGACGGAGGCGTAGTAGGCGCGGAGGGTGCGCGGGCCGATGGCGGTGCCGGCGTGGGCCCAGGTGTCGTCCCAGGAGCGGGCGAACGCGAGGGTGGCGCCGCGGAGTTCGGTCGGCCGGTCGGTGCGGACGGAGAGCCGGGAGGCCGTGCGGGCGTCGAGGACGACGGTGGTGTCGTCCCTGATCTCCAGCTGCGGGCGGGCGAGGTGGGTGAGGGAGTCGTCCAGGGTGGCGCCCTCGCCGGTGTCGCGGGTGGTGACGAAGGAGGTGAGGAAGTAGGAGCCGGGGCGGACCCGGAAGACCTGGTCGGCGGCGCCCTCGTTGAAGCGGCGTTCGCCGGTGGCGGTGTCGAGGCCGATGACGTCGAGCGAGGAGGCGCCGTCGGCGGGCCTGCCCTGGCGGTCGATCAGCTTGACGCGGAGGGTGACCGTCTCGGGCTCGACGTAGAGCGCGAAGGGGGTGGAGACGTGGACGCCGCCGGGGCCGGTGGCGACGACCCGGCCGGTGACGTCGCCGTACTGGGCGCGCTCCAGGCGGGCGGTGGGGTCGAGGGCCAGCGGGACCCGGACGGTGGCGCCGGCCGGGACGGTGACGGTGCGCCTGCCGAGGCGGGCGACGGTGGACCGGACGGCGGAGCCGTCGTTGCCGGTGACCTTCTCGACGGCGAGGCGGAGGGTGACGGGCCGGTCGCCGGTGTTGGTGTAGGGGACGGTGACGGTGGTGCGGTCGGTGCGGTCCTGGGGCCAGGCGAAAGTGCCGCCCTGGACGGCGGGGGCGGAGAGGACGGTCTGGTCGACCGCGGCCTTGACGTCGAGCCGCCCGCCGCCCGTTTCCCGGACGTCACCGGGCACGGAGCTGTCGGCGGAGGCGACCAGAGCCGCCTTCAACTGCTGCGCGGTCCAGTCCGGGTGACGCTGTTTCAGGATCGCGGCGGCGCCGGCGACGTGCGGGGTGGCCATCGACGTACCGGACATGGCCCGGTAGGCGTGGACGCCCCGGCCGCCGGCCGCTGCGGCGGAGATGCCGACGCCGGGGGCGGCGATCTCCGGCTTGAGGGTGTGGGCGTCGTTGGCGGCGGGGCTGCGGCTGGAGAACCAGGCGGTGGTGTCGTCGCGGTCGGTGGCGCCGACGGTGAGGACGCCGGGCGCGCAGCCGGGTGAGGAGACGGAGTTGAGGGCGGGGCCCGCGTTGCCGGCGGCGACGACGAACAACGTGCCCTCGCTCTGGGCGAGTTCTTCGGCGGCGGCGCTCATCGGGTCGTCGCAGTCGGTCTCGGAGGGGTTGCCGAGGCTCATGGAGACGACGTCGGCGCCCTGGGCGACGGCCCACTCCATGCCGGCGATGATCCACGAGGTGGCACCGGAGCCGTAGTCGTTGAGGACCTTGCCGTTGAGGAGCCGGGCGCCGGGGGCGACGCCCTTGTGCGTGCCGCCGCTCGCGGCGCCGGAGCCGCCGACGGTGGAGAGGGTGTGGGTGCCGTGGCCGCCGCGGTCCTCGGCGGTGTCGGAGTCGGTGAAGTTCTCGGAGGCGGCGATCCGGCCCTTCAGGTCCGGGTGGCCGGTGTCGGCGCCGGTGTCGAGGACGGCGACCGTGGTGCCGGTGCCGTCGTAGCCGGCGGCCCACGCCTCGGGGGCGTGCACCTGGCGGGTGGAGTGCTCCAGGGTGGCCTCGACCTTGCGGTCCAGCCACAGCTTCTCGATGCCGGCGGCGGCGGAGCGGGCGGCGGGGGCGGACACGTCGGACCAGAAGGCGCCGGCCTGCTTCTTGTCGGCCTGCAGGGCGACGCCGTCGATGGTCGCGAGGACCTGGCCGCGGCGGGCGCCGCGCGGGGCGGCGGGGGCGGTGCGGGCGGTGACGCCGGAGCCGTAGACGGCGATGAGGGGGAGGGTGGCGGTGGAGGCGTCGTCGTAGCCCTGGCGGACCAGGCCGGTGACGTTGAACAGCTCCTCGTCGACCCGGTCGGCGGCGAGCGCGCCGGTGGCGTCCTCGGGGTAGACGTACAGGTCCCGGCCGGAGCGGCGGGTCTGGACCAGCGGGACGGTGCCGTCCGCGCGGGGCAGCACGGTCGCGGCGGGGTTGCCCCGCTCGTCGCGGGTGACCAGGACGCGGTCGCCGGTGACCAGGGTCACGGTGGCGGGCCTCCCCCGGGCCCCCGTCTCGCCGCTCTCTCCGGCGCGGGCCTGGGCCTCGCTGCCCACCAGCGGGCGGTCGGTGGCGCCGCCGGCCGGCGGCTGGGCCGCGGCGGACGGCAGGGCCGCGGTGACGGCCAGGACGGCGGCGGTCGCCGCCCCCAGGGCCGTACGCGAAATCGGGCGCATCGCTCTCCCCATCTGATTCCGGACAACTGGGCGCAAGTCACCTGTATCCGGAGGCGGTTGGTGCTGCGGTGGCGCCACCTTGGCAGAGCCGGGGGCGGTACAGGGATGATGGGAGAGGCGGGAATACGCCGTGGCCGTTTCCCGCCAGGTCACCAACGGAACGAATGCCTCCGGAGCACGGGCGCGGACCCTCGCGCGCGGCGCGCCGGCGGCACGGCGAGGGGCGGGAACCGATGCTGGGAGCGATAGGACTGGACGAGCGGCAGGAGTCCGCGTACCGCGCGCTGATCGCGCTGGGCGCCGCCGAGGTCACCGACCTGGCGCACCGGCTCTCCCTGCCCGAGCCCGACGTCGAGCGGTCGCTGCGCCGGCTGGAGGCGCAGGGGCTCGCCGCCCAGTCCTCCGCCCGCACCGGCCGCTGGGTGGCCGCGCCGCCCGGCGTCGCGCTCGGCGCGCTCCTCACCCAGCAGCGGCACGAGCTGGAGCAGGCCGAGCTGGCGGCGGCGATGCTCGCCGAGGAGTACCGGGCGGAGGCGACCGAGCCGGCCGTGCACGACCTGGTCGAGGTGGTGACCGGCGCGAGCGCCGTCACCCACCGCTTCCTCCAGCTCCAGCTCGGCGCGCAGGAGGAGGTCTGCGCGCTCGTCACGGGCAAGCCGATCGCCGTCTCCGGACTGGAGAACGACGCCGAGGAGCTGGCCGCCGGGCGCGGCGTGCGCTACCGGGTGGTGATCGAGCGGGAGGTGCTGACCCTCCCCTCCGGCCTGCTGGAGCTGTCGGCGGCGCTCGGCCGCGAGGAGCGGATCCGGGTCGTCGACCGGGTGCCGACCAAGCTGGTGGTGGCCGACGGCAGCCTCGCGATGGTCCCGCTCACCGGCCGCGGCGCCGAGCCGGCCGCGCTGGTGGTGCACGCGAGCGGGCTGCTGGAGTCGCTGATGGGCCTCTTCGAGTCGGTGTGGCGGGAGGCGCTGCCGCTGCGGCTCGGCGCGGGCGCCCAGATCACCGAGGACCAGGCCCCCGGCCCGGACAGCACCGACCTGGAGATCCTCTCCCTGCTGCTCGCCGGGATGACGGACGCCAGCGTGGCCAAGCAGCTGGACCTGGGACTGCGGACGGTGCAGCGGCGGGTGAAGGGACTGATGGAGCTGGCCGCGGTGACCACCCGGCTGCAGCTGGGCTGGCACGCGTACGAGAAGGGCTGGGTCGCCCGGACCTGACCGGCCGGCCCACCCCATCGGCCCTCGCGGCCTGCGGGAACGGCCCGGCCGGGAGAGGCTGGCACCGTGGGTGTGTGGCAGCTCCTGATGGTCGCGGCGGTCATGCTCCTCGGCCTGTCCGGGGTGCTCGCCCCCGGCGTGCCGGGCAGCTGGTTCGTCTGGGCCGCCGTGCTGTGGTGGTCGCTGCACGAGCAGACCGGCCTCGCGTGGATCCTGCTGGTCTCCTCGACCGCCCTGCTGCTGCTCACCCAGGTGGTGGTCTGGCAGCTGCCGCCGCGCCGCTTCCGGGGCGCCGGGCTCACCCGCCGCACCCTGGGCTACGCCGGCGCGGGCGCGCTCCTCGGCTTCGTCCTGCTCCCGGTGGCCGGCGCCGTCCCCGGCTTCGTCGGCGGGATCTACCTGTGCGAGCGGCGCCGGCTCGGCGGCCACGGCCAGGCCCGCGCCGCCACCCGCGCGGTCATGCGGGCGGGCGGCACCAGCGTGCTGGTGGAGCTCTTCGCCTGCCTGCTGATCGTCGGCGCCTGGGCGGGCGCCGTCATCCGGGGCTGAGCTCCCCGTAGCGCTGGGCGTACGACCGCCACGGCGCCCACTCCGGCGCGTCCGGCCCGTCCGGCGCCGGCACGTCCGGGTCGCCGAGGGACCGCACGCGGATCCGGGCGGCGGCGCGGGCGTCCACGCCGGGTACGGCTCCGAGGACGCGGGCGGCCTCGTCGCGGTCGGCCCCCGGGTCGAGGCGCAGGGCGCCGCCGGCGAGCGCGCGGGCCAGCGGACCGGCGACCGGGTGGCCGGTCAGCGCGGCCGGGGCGGGGAACAGCGCCCGGAGCGTCCCGTCGGGGGCGTCGAGCGGGACGCCGGACGCGGCCAGCACCCGGGCCGACTCCTCGGGGCCCAGCACGGTCCGCAGCGCGTACTCCTCCGGATCCGCGGCGCCCGGCGAGCGGACGCCCGGCCGGGCGGCGACGACGGCGGCGAGCCGCGGGTCGGCGCCCAGCCGCTCGGCGACCGCGTACGGGTCGGCGTCGAGGTCCAGGAGCCGGCGCAGCCGGTGCACGGCGGTGGTGAGGTCGCGCAGCTCGGCGAGGTGCAGCCGGGCCTCCAGCCAGCGGCCGGCCGACCGCTCGCCGACCGCGACGACGCCGGGCCCGTACGGCAGCCGCAGGGTCCGCCGGTAGGTGCGGTCGCCCGGCGGCCCGGTGACCTCCTCGACGCCCGGCAGCGCCTCGGCGGCCAGCAGGTCGAAGACCTCCCCGGCGGCGTACGGCCCCCGGTACGCGAGCCGCAGCGGCACGCCCGCCGCGTCCTTGGGGCCGGGCGCGCCGGGCGTCTCGGCGCGCAGCTCGGTCGGGGTGCGGGCGTACACGGCCCGGATGGTGTCGTTGAACTGCCGGATGCTGCTGAAACCCGCCGCGAACGCGACCTCGGTGACGGGCAGCGCGGTGGTCTGGAGCAGCAGCCGGGCGGTGTGCGCCCGCTGGGCGCGGGCCAGCGCCATCGGGCCGGCGCCCAGCTCGGCGGTGAGCTGGCGCTGGACCTGCCGGGCGCTGTACCCGAGGCGCACGGCGAGCCCGGGCACGCCCTCCCGGTCCACGACGCCGTCGCCGATCATCCGCACCGCCCGCCCGACGACGTCGGCCCGCACGTTCCACTCGGCGGAGCCGGGCACGGCGTCGGGCCGGCAGCGGCGGCAGGCCCGGAAGCCGTGGCCCTGGGCGGCGGCGGCCGTGGTGAAGAAGGACACGTTCCGCCGCTTGGGCGTGACGGCGGGGCAGCTGGGCCGGCAGTAGATGCCGGTGGTCCGCACGGCGAAGAAGAACTCCCCGTCGAACCGCGCGTCCCTGCTGCTCACCGCCTGGTAGAGGGTGTCGCCGGTGGCGTCGGTGTCCGTCATGCCTCCAGTGTGCGGCGGTGCGCCGCCGCACACTGGCGGGATTCGGACACGGCGCTCGGCGCCTACCGCAGCCGGCCCTCGCGCTTGAGGGCCAGGGCGGCGCGCCCCTCGGCGCCCTTGCGCTTCCAGTCCCTGCGGATCTCCTGGCGCATCCGGGCGTCGGTCTTGGCGACGAGCCGCTGGTTCTCGCGGAGCAGCTTGCGGTAGCTGTCGAGCCGGCGTGCGGACAGCGTCCCGTCCTCCAGCGCGGCGGCGACCGCGCAGCCCGGCTCGGACTCGTGGGAGCAGTCGTGGAAGCGGCAGTCGGCGGCCAGTTCCTCGATCTCCGCGAAGGTCTGTCCGACACCGGCCTCGGCGTCCCACAGCCCGACGCCGCGGAGCCCGGGGGTGTCGATGAGGACCCCGCCGGCGGGCAGCACGAAGAGGTTGCGGGTGGTGGTGGTGTGCCGGCCCTTGCCGTCCACGTCCCGCGCGGCCTGCACGGTCATGACGTCCTCGCCGACGAGGGCGTTGGCGAGGGTGGACTTCCCGGCGCCGGAGACGCCGAGGAGGACGCTGGTGCCGCCGGAGACGAGCGCCGCGAGGACGTCGATGCCGTCCCCGGTGGCGGAGCTGAGCGGCAGCACCTCGACGCCGGGGGCGACCGCCCGCACGTCCTCGACGAGGTGTGCGAGGACGACCGGGTCGGACACGAGGTCGGCCTTGGACAGGACGACGGCCGGCTGGGCGCCGGACTCCCACGCGAGGGCGAGGAACCGTTCGATCCGGCCGAGGTCCAGCTCGACGGCGAGCGAGACGGTGATGACGGCGTGGTCGACGTTGGCGGCGAGGACCTGTCCCTCGGACCGCTTGGACGAGGTGGACCGGGCGAACACGGTCCGCCGCGGCAGGCAGGCCCGCACGTACCGGGGGTCGCCGGCGCCCTCGGGGTCGACGGCCGCCCAGTCGCCGGTGCAGATCACCCGCAGCGGGTCGTGCGGCGTGACGAACGCGGTGTCGGCCCGGACGACGCCGTCGGCGGTCGCGACGTCGCACTGCCCGCGGTCGACGCGGATCACCCGTCCCGGGACCAGCCCCTGGGCGGCGTACGGCGCGAAGCTCTCGGCCCAGCCGGAGTCCCAGCCGTGCGCGTCGAGCGAGGCGGAGGTGTTCGAGGTGGAGGTGGTGGTGCTGGAGGAAAGCGGGAAAGACAAGGGAAACCCTTCACAGGGTGGCCCCGGCCGGATCGCGCGCGACGCGCGCGGGAGAGTCGAGTGGCGTCAGCCGGAGACCACAGGGGTGGGAACGATGAACTCCTGCATGCGGGCAGAGCCCGGCACCGTGACCGTCATCAATGTCCTCACCTCCTGCTTCTTCTCTACGTGCTGACGCGTGCTGACGCGTGCGCGTGCCGTCCCCCGGGGACGGACATGGCTGCACCATAGTCCGCCCCGGGTCACGCGCACCACCGAATTAAGTTCAGCGGTTGGCCGGGCTGCTGCCGAAGGTCTTCACGGCCTGGTAGTAGGTCCAGGCGGTGGAGTCGCAGGAGGTGCGGGTCAGGCCCGAGTAGCGGGTGCAGACGCGCTTGAGGTCGGCGTAGAAGGCGTCGTCGAGGCGGGCCTTGTTGGCGCTGAAGGTGCCGGCGGCCTTGTAGTTGCGGTAGCCGAAGTCGTGGCGGGCGCAGGACATCTGGAAGGGGAAGCCGAACGGGTTGTCCGGGGAGGAGGAGCAGTAGTCCGTCGACCAGTCGAAGCCGTAGGCGGACCAGGCGCTCTGGTTGGAGCGGGCGGCGGCCCAGGCGTTGTAGCTGGTCGCGGTCGTCTGCGTCCAGCTGCTGAGCACCTGCGGCTTGTCGGCGGGGGCGGCGGAGGCGGGGGTGGCCAGGGCGATCATTCCGGCGGCCACGGTGGCGGTCACGGCGGCGACTCGACTGCGCATCAGGGGTCCTCCCAGGGGAAGGCGCCGGGGATCTCCCGGCGCCGTGTCGCGATCCTGGGAGAACGGGTATCACGCTGCGCTGACGCGGCGTCACAGAATCGGCATCGCTGGCGTCATGTTGCCGGTCCAGCTGCCGGGACCGCCGAACGGATGCCCGCCGGGCGGCAGCGGGAGCGGGCGCGCGTGTCCGATCCGTACAAGACCGGTGGCGTGCGGCGCGCCTAGCGTGGCGGCATGGAACTCACCCCTCGTCTCGACCTCGTCGGCCTCGTCGTCTCGGACATGGCCGCCTCGCTCGCCTTCTACCGGCGCCTCGGGATCGACGTCCCGGCCGGCGCGGAGTCCGCCCCGCACGTGGAGGCGGTGCTGCCGGGCGGGCTGCGGATCGCCTGGGACACGGAGGACACCGTCCGCTCCTTCGACCCCGGCTGGACGCGGCCGACGGGCGGCGGCCGGGTCGAGCTCGCCTTCCGCTGCGGGGCGCCGGAGGAGGTGGACGCGGTGTACGGGGAGCTGGTCGCCGCCGGGTACGCCGGGCACCTGAAGCCGTGGGACGCGGTGTGGGGGCAGCGCTACGCGGTGGTGCTAGACCCGGACGGCTCCGGGGTGTCGCTCTTCGCGGACGTGCCCGCCGCCCGCGCGTAGGCGGTGAGGGTCGTGCCGGCCAGGGCCCGGACCTCGCGGGCGAGATGGGCCTGGTCGGCGCAGCCCGCGCGGAGCGCCGCCTCCGCGTGCGGCACGCCGGACCGGACCAGGGCGAGGGCGCGCTGGAGGCGCAGGACGCGGGCGAGGGTCTTGGGGCCGTAGCCGAAGGCGTCGAGGGAGCGGCGGTGCAGCTGCCGGGCGCCGAGTCCGACCGCGCCGGCCGTCTCGGCGACCGTGCGGCCGGCCGCGAGGCGGGCCACGACGGCCCGGAGCAGCGGATCGGGTGCGGGGGCGTCGGCGGCCCTGCGCAGGGCGAGGGCGTCCAGGGCGGCGGCCCGGTCGGGCGCGTCGGTGATCCGTTCGGCGAGCCGCCGCGCCGCGGCGTCGCCCCACAGTGCGGCGAGCGGCACCCGCAGGTCGCGCAGTTCGCGGGCGGGGACGCCGAGGAGGCGGGGGGCGTCGCCGGGGGCGAAGCGGAGGCCGGCGTAGCGGGCCACGGGCGTGTCCGCGCGGTACGCGCGCGTGTCGGGGCCCGCGACGAGGAGGCGGCCGTCGGCCCAGATCAGGTCCATGCACCCGTCGGGCACGACGAGGGCGTCGGAGACCACGGGGGCGGGCGCCGTCCGGGTCCACAGGACGGCGCCGCCGAGCCGGGCGGGGCGCTCCTCGTACATCCGTCCCAGGGTAGGCGGGTCAGTCCTTCTCCCAGCCCGTGTGGAGGCGGGCCTTGACGTCGTCCGGGGGGAGGAACCTGGACCAGCGTTCGGGGAACTCGGAGGGCATGTCGGGGTCGTCCTCGTCGACGTCCTCCGCCTCCGCTCGGATGCGGGCGACGAGCTCCGCCGCCTGGACGGCGCGGGCGCGTTCGTTGGCCTCGCGGGCGGCGGCGGTGGCGACGGACGGCCAGACGCGGTCGATCGCCGCGTTGACGGCCGCGCCGACGAGGACCGCGAAGGCGGCGACGCCGATCCACAGGAGGATCGCGATGGGGGCGGCGAGGGAGCCGTAGATGGTGGGGCCCTCGACCTGGCTCGTCAGGTAGATCCGCAGCAGGAAGCTGCCGAGCGCCCACATCGCGAGCGCGACGAGCGCGCCGGGGATGTCCTCGATCCACGGTGACCGGACGGGGACGGACACGTGGTAGAGCGTGGTGAGGAAGGCGATGGAGAGCAGGATGACGGCCGGCCAGTAGAGGACGGAGACGACGTCCGTGCCCCAGGGGACGAGTTCGACGACCCGGTCGGGGCCGACGACCGCGAGGGGCAGCACCACCGCCCCGATGAGCAGCGCCACGAGGTAGAGGAGGAAGGCGAGCAGCCGGGTCTTGACGATGCCGCGGTGCCCGTCGAGGCCGTACATGACGGTGATGGTGTCGATGAAGACGTTCACCGCGCGGGAGCCGGACCACAGGGCGATGGCGAAGCCGAGGGAGACCAGCTCCGGACGTTTCGCCTGGGTGATGTCGTCGAGGACGGGCTGCGCGATCTCCCGGACGCCGCGGTCGGAGAGGACCGTGCCGGCCGCCCGGAGGATGTTCTCCTGGATGCTGGCGACCGTGTCGGTGTTGGTCCAGTCGTCGGCGTAGCCGAGGAGGGCGATCAGGCCGAGCAGCAGGGGTGGCAGGGACAGCAGGGTGAAGAAGGCGGCCTCGGCGGCGAGGCCGAGGATCCGGTACTCGATGCACGAGTTGACGGTGTCCTTGAGGAGCAGCCAGACCATCTTCCGCTTGGAGACGTTGCGGTAGAGGACGCGGGCCCGGTGGAGCCTGCTCCACGGTCGCCGCTCCGGCCGTTCGGGTGTTTCGCTTGCTGCCTGCACCTGCTTACCGTATCGGCATGGAAGCGGCCTCCCCCACAGTGACCGACCAGGCTCCGCCCCTGGTGGGGTACGACGTCTACGCGACCGACCGCGCGCTGTCCGAGGCGGTCGCGCGGCACCTGCCGGCGGAGCTCGCCGGCGAGGCCGGCCGGGAGCTGCGGGAGCTGGGCCGGGCGACGGGTTCGGCGCAGGTCCGGGAGTGGGCCGAGCAGGCGAACGCGTTCCCGCCGCGGCTGCGGACCCACGACCGGTACGGTCACCGGATCGACGAGGTGGACTTCCATCCGTCCTGGTACCGGCTGCTCGGCGAGGCGGTCGCGTCGGGGCTGACGGACGCCTGGGGGCGGCCCGGGCGGTGAGCGCGGTGGCGCGGCGGTACGTCGGCGGGGCGGGGGGCGCGGGAGGCTGAGCCGCGCGTACCAGGGGTGGACCCGGCGGCCCGGTCGGCGGGGTGCGGGGTCGGCACGCGCGGAAGGCGGGGGTGGTGCTGCGCCGACACGGCACCACCACCCGCCGTCATCACCCTCACCCACGGGGGCGGTCCGGGGACAGAGTTGCAAAGGGTTGCAGGATTACCCGAACCGGGCTCCGTGGAGGGCTTCCGGACGGCACGATGGACCCGCGACACTGCGAGCCCGTCCCGGGGCGTTCCGGACGGGCCGTCAGGCGCCTTCAGGCACGACCGGTCATCCGCCCGGAACTGCAGAACCGATACAGCACCCCGGGTGGCGGGGAGGGACCGATGAACAACACGCGGCTCGACATGAAGCGTCTGGCCACCATGGACGCCGTCCAGGCGGCCCGTCTGCTGCACGTCGTCCGGGAGGAGACGCTGGCCGGGCGGACGCCGCCGATCGCGCCCCGCCCGGAGATCGACGCGTCCTGGCGCCGGATGGCCCGGCTCGGCCTCGACCCCGACCAGGGCACCAGCAGCGTCCTGCTGCGCCGCGACGAGCTGGAGCAGCGGCGGCGGAGCACCCTGCTCGCCGAGGTGATGCAGACGCTCAGCTCCGGTCTGGCCGGGATCGCCGACGCCTCGCTCCAGATCATGGTGGTGACCGACGAGCACGGCCGGGTGCTGTGGCGGGAGGGCCATCCCTCGGTGATGCGGCAGGCGAACGGGATCTGCCTGGAGGAGGGCGCTGCCTGGACCGAGGGCACCACCGGCACCAACGCGGTCGGCACCGCCCTCGCGACCCGGCGGGCCGTGCAGGTGCACTCCGCCGAGCACTACGTGCACGCGCTGCACAACTGGACCTGCGCCGCCGCGCCCGTCCACGACCCGCGCGACCAGCGGCTGCTGGGCGTGCTGGACGTCAGCGGGCCGGCCTCCACCTTCCACCCGTCGATGCTGGCGCTCGTCGGCTCGGTCGCCCGGCTCGCGGAGGCCGAGATGCGGGAGCGGCACCGGTCGACGGTGGAGCGGCTGCGGCAGGTGGCGGCGCCGATCCTGTGCCGGGTGGGCGGCCGGGCCGTCGCGGTCGACCCGCACGGCTGGACGGCGGCGGTGACGGGGCTGGCGCCGGTGGACCGGATCGTGCTGCCGAAGTCGTTCGGCGCCGGCACGGTCTGGCTGCCGTCGCTCGGCCTGTGCGCGGTGGAGCCGCTGCCCGGCGGCTGGCTGCTGCGGGTCCAGGAGGACACCGCCCCGGCCGGTACGGAGTCGGGCGCGGCGAGCCGCGTGGTGCTGGACCTGAGCCGGCCGCGCCGCTGGACGGTCGCGGTGTCCGGGGCGGCGGGGAGCTGGCAGCAGGAGCTGAGCCCGCGCCACGCGGAGCTGCTGTACGCGCTGGCGCTGCACCCGGAGGGGCGGACGGCGGCGGAGCTGGCGGAGGACGTGTTCGGGGACCGGACGCGGACGGTGACGGTCCGGGCCGAGATGTCGCGGGTGCGCCGCACCCTGGCGGGCGTCCTGGCGCACCGCCCGTACCGCTTCCGGGAGGAGATCGCGGTGGAGGTGCTGCGCCCGGACGACCCCGTGGACCTGCTTCCGCACTCGACGGCCCCGGCGGTCCGCGCGGCGACCCGCGTCTGACGCCCGCGCCGAGGGGCCCGCCCACCTCCTGTCCGCATGCTGGACACCCCGTCCGGGCCGCGGGGCGGGGTGACGGGTTCGGGACCCGTCCGCCCTGGGAATCCGCCGCTCCGCATGATGCGATAGGCACATGAGCATCACTCTCACCACCTGGTCCCTCGAGCAGACCTCGCCCGACGACCTCCGTCCGGCCCGGGTTCCCGAGGGCGACGGGATCGACGTCCGCCGGGCCGAGGTCCCCTCCCCCGAGTTCAGCCGCTTCCTCTACACCGCGGTCGGCGGTGACATCCACTGGGGCGACCGGCTGCCGCTGAGCTACGCGCAGTGGAAGGAGATCGCGGAGAAGCCGGGCGCCGAGGTGTGGGTGGCGTACGACCGGGGGACGCCGGCCGGGTACGTGGAGTTCGACCCGCAGGACGACGGGGTCGTGGAGATCGTCTACTTCGGGCTGATCCCCGCCTTCCGGGGCCGCGGCCTCGGCGGCCACCTGCTCACCGAGGGCGTCCGGCGCGCCTGGGACCTGGCCGAGCGCTGGCCGGACCGGGAGCCGACGAAGCGGGTGTGGCTGCACACCTGCTCGCTGGACGGTCCGCACGCCGTCGCCAACTACGAGCGCCGCGGCTTCCGCCTCTTCGACACCAAGGTCGAGGAGATCGAGGAGACCGCAACCCCGGGTCCGTGGCCCGGCGCGCTCGCCTGAGCCGTCCGCGTCCGCACCGAAGGGGCCCTGATCAGGGCCCCTTTCGCGTGACCCAGACCACACCGTCTCATTAAGTGATACTTTCATGTCCACATAACGGACGATGCTGGACTGGGTCCAAAGTCCCGTGACACGCTTCCGCCATGCCTGGAACTGGAACTGCCTTGGTGAGTCGGCGGCACGTCGACCTCGGCCGCATGTCCAGCGCCATCTGTCCGGCGCGCTGAACACGCCAGCACCGCCGCTCCCCCCCCTCTCTGCCCGACCCTGCTGCGCACCGCCGCGCCACTCTCTGTTCTGCGCGCGAGTGTGCAGGTCAGAGCCGCCCTCCCGCAGTCCCGAAGGACAAGACGCCATGGCCGCCACCCCGGAAAACCCCACTCCCGCCGCCGCCCGCCGCAAGACCGGGCGCCACCGTGGCGAGGGTCAGTGGGCCGTGGGGCACTTCACCCCGCTGAACGGCAATGAGCAGTTCAAGAAGGACGACGACGGTCTCAATGTGCGGACACGCATTGAGACGGTCTACTCGAAGCGCGGCTTCGACTCCATCGACCCCAACGACCTGCGCGGCCGCATGCGCTGGTGGGGCCTCTACACCCAGCGCAAGCAGGGGCTGGACGGCACCAAGACCGGCGTCCTGGAGCCGGAGGAGCTGGACGACGAGTACTTCATGCTCCGCGTCCGCATCGACGGCGGCCGGCTGACCACCCGGCAGCTCCGGGTGATCGGCGAGATCTCGGAGGAGTTCGCCCGCGGCACCGCCGACATCACGGACCGGCAGAACGTCCAGTACCACTGGATCCGCATCGAGGACGTCCCCGAGATCTGGAACCGCCTGGAGGCGGTCGGCCTGTCCACCACCGAGGCGTGCGGCGACACCCCGCGCGTCATCCTCGGCTCGCCGGTCGCCGGCATCGCCGAGGACGAGATCATCGACGGCACCCCCGCCATCGACGAGATCCAGCGCCGCATCGTCGGCAACAAGGACTTCTCCAACCTGCCCCGCAAGTTCAAGTCCGCGGTCTCCGGCTCGCCGCTCCTCGACGTGGCGCACGAGATCAACGACATCTCCTTCGTGGGCGTCGTCCACCCCGAGCACGGCCCCGGCTTCGACGTCTGGGTCGGCGGCGGCCTCTCCACCAACCCCAAGCTCGGCGTCCGCCTGGGCACCTGGGTCTCCCTGGACGAGGTCCCCGACGTCTACGAGGGCGTCATCTCGATCTTCCGCGACTACGGCTACCGCCGGCTGCGCAACCGCGCCCGGCTGAAGTTCCTCGTCGCCGACTGGGGCGCGGAGAAGTTCCGCCAGGTCCTGGAGGACGAGTACCTGAAGCGGAAGCTCACCGACGGGCCCGCCCCGGCGGAGCCGGCCGGCCGCTGGCGCGACCACGTCGGCGTGCACCGCCAGAAGGACGGCAACTTCTACGTCGGCTTCGCCCCGCGCGTCGGCCGCGTGGACGGCCCCACCCTCACCAAGATCGCCGAGATCGCCGAGGCGCACGGCTCGGGCCGGGTCCGCACCACGGCCGAGCAGAAGATGCTGATCCTCGACGTCGTCGAGGCGCAGGTCGAGTCGCTGGTCGCCGCCCTGGAGGCGCTGGACCTGCGGGTCACCCCGTCGCCGTTCCGGCGCGGCACCATGGCCTGCACCGGCATCGAGTTCTGCAAGCTCGCCATCGTCGAGACGAAGGGCCGCGGTTCCTCGCTCATCGACGAGCTGGAGCGCCGCCTGCCGGACTTCGACGAGCCGCTGACCATCAACATCAACGGCTGCCCGAACGCCTGCGCCCGCATCCAGGTCGCCGACATCGGCCTCAAGGGCCAGCTGGTCCTGGACGACGACGGCAACCGCGTCGAGGGCTACCAGGTCCACCTGGGCGGCGCCCTCGGCCTGGAGGCCGGCTTCGGCCGCAAGGTCCGCGGCCTCAAGGTCACCTCCGCCGAACTCCCCGACTACGTCGAGCGGGTCCTCACCCGCTACCGGGCGGAGCGCGAGGACGGCGAGCGCTTCGCCACCTGGGCGGCCCGCGCCTCCGAAGAGGCCCTGTCATGAGCGAGCGTGCCGCGCCGTTCTTCTGCCCCTACTGCGGGGACGAGGACCTGCGGCCGGGCGAGCAGGGGCACGGGGCCTGGGAATGCGCCGCGTGCAGTCGAGCCTTCCAGCTGAAGTTCCTGGGGCTCCTCGCCCCCGGCACTTCCGGCAACACCACGGGAGGGGAACAGATATGACGAACGCTCAGGTCACCGAGGCGACCGCCGACGCCGAGCTGAAGGCGCTCGCCGAGCAGGCGGGCCGGGACCTGGAGGACGCCTCCGCGCTGGAGATCCTCCAGTGGGCCGCCGCCACCTTCGGCCCGAAGTTCTGCGTCACCTCCTCCATGGAGGACGCGGTCGTCGCCCACCTCGCCTCCCGCGCCATGCCCGGCGTGGACGTCGTCTTCCTCGACACCGGCTACCACTTCGAGGAGACCATCGGCACCCGGGACGCCGTCGAGGCCGTCATGGACGTCAACGTCATCACCCTGACCCCGCGTCAGACCGTCGCCGAGCAGGACGCCGAGTACGGCCCGAGGCTGCACGACCGCGACCCCGACCTGTGCTGCGCGCTGCGCAAGGTCCAGCCGCTGCAGCAGGGGCTGACCTCGTACACCGCGTGGGCGACCGGGCTGCGCCGCGACGAGTCCCCGACCCGCGCGAACACCCCGGTCGTCGGCTGGGACGAGAAGCGCCGCAAGGTGAAGGTCTCCCCCATCGCCCGCTGGACCCAGGACGACGTCGACGCCTACGTCACCGAGTACGGGGTCCTCACCAACCCGCTCCTCATGGACGGTTACGCCTCCGTCGGCTGCGCCCCCTGCACCCGCCGGGTCGAGGCCGGCGAGGACGCCCGGGCCGGCCGCTGGGCCGGCCGCGCCAAGACCGAATGCGGGCTGCACGGCTGATGACCACCCCCGACACCCCCCTGGAGAAAAACGTGACCGGTGCCACCGTCTGGCTCACCGGCCTGCCGAGCGCCGGCAAGACCACGATCGCCTACGAGCTGGCCGGCCGGCTGCGCGCGGAGGGCCGCCGCGTCGAGATCCTCGACGGCGACGAGATCCGCGAGTTCCTCTCCGCCGGTCTCGGCTTCTCGCGCGAGGACCGGTTCACCAACGTGCAGCGGATCGGCTTCGTCGCCGAACTGCTCGCCTCGCACGGCGTGACCGTGCTGGTGCCGGTCATCGCCCCGTACGCCGACAGCCGCGAGGCGGTCCGCAAGCGGCACCAGGCCGAGGGCACCGCCTTCGTCGAGGTCCACGTCGCCACCCCGGTCGAGGTCTGCTCGGTCCGTGACGTCAAGGGCCTGTACGCCAAGCAGGCGGCGGGCGAGATCTCCGGCCTGACCGGCGTCGACGACCCGTACGAGGCCCCCGAGGCGCCCGATCTGCGGATCGAGTCCCAGAACCAGACCGTGCAGGAATCGGCGGCGCAGCTCCACGCGCTGCTCACCGAGAGGGGTCTCGCATGACGACCGTCGCTCACGCCCACGACACCACCGACAGCCCGTTCGCGCTGTCGCACCTCGACTCGCTGGAGTCGGAGGCCGTGCACATCTTCCGTGAGGTGGCGGGCGAGTTCGAGCGGCCGGTGATCCTGTTCTCCGGCGGCAAGGACTCCATC
>JOFO01000047.1 GCA_000721275.1 Microtetraspora glauca
CCTCCCACCCGCCCGCACCCGCCACCGAGATCGCCCGCCGCGCCGGCACCACCCCCGACGACGCCCTCGCCCGGCTCTACGAGCTCCACGCGCTCGGTCACGCCGAGCGGGACGGCGACGGATGGAGGTTGACGAACAGCGGCAAGCCGGGGTCGAACGCGCGGCGAGGCGGTCCTTGACCCGGCGCATTCGGGTGAAAAGGTGATGCCGATGAGGAACCGAGTCATCCCGGCCGCACCGGCGGGGCCGACGCGCGCCACGGCCCCGGTTCGAAGATGTGGCCGACCACGTCCCCCCGGACCGGCGCGATCCGCTCCCGTTCGCTCACCGCGACTGCCCACTCACGCTACGCTCACCAGGATTCCCCACCGGACACCCAGACCGACGCACCCGACAGCAGAACGGCTCAAGGCGACGCATGCCCCAGCACACCTCCGGGTCTGACCGCGCCGCGGTGCCCCCCGCAGCCCGGGGCACCGTGCGGCCGGCCGCGCCGACCTCCCTCGAAGAGCTGTGGCGTTCCTACAAGGCCACCGGCGACGAGCGGCTGCGGGAACAGCTGATCCTGCACTACTCGCCCCTCGTCAAGTACGTCGCCGGACGCGTCAGCGTCGGCCTGCCGTCCAACGTGGAACAGGCGGACTTCGTCTCCTCCGGGGTGTTCGGCCTCATCGACGCCATCGAGAAGTTCGACGTCGAGCGCGCCATCAAGTTCGAGACGTACGCCATCACCCGCATCCGCGGCGCGATGATCGACGAGCTCCGCGCCCTCGACTGGATCCCCCGCTCGGTGCGCCAGAAGGCCCGCAACGTGGAACGCGCCTACGCCACCCTGGAGGCCCAGCTCCGCCGCACCCCCACGGAGGGCGAGGTCGCCGCCGAGCTCGGCATCCCGCTGGAGGAACTGCACGCCGTCTTCAGCCAGTTGTCCCTGGCGAACGTCGTCGCCCTCGAAGAGCTGCTGCACGTCGGCGGCGAGGGCGACCGGCTCTCCCTCATGGACACCCTGGAGGACACCGCCGCCGACGACCCCGTCGAGGTCGCCGAGGACCGCGAACTGCGCCGGCTGCTCGCCCGCGCCATCAACACCCTCCCCGAGCGGGAGAAGACCGTCGTCACGCTCTACTACTACGAGGGCCTGACCCTCGCCGAGATCGGCCACGTCCTCGGCGTCACCGAGAGCCGCGTCTCCCAGATCCACACCAAGTCCGTCCTGCAGCTTCGCGCCAAGCTCGCCGACGTCGGCCGCTGACCCGCCGCACCGGTCGTACAGTGGAGCCGTGCCCAGGATTCGAGCGGCCTCCGTGGCCGAGCACCGGACCATGCAGCGCGGCGCCCTCCTGGACGCCGCGCGCGCCCTGCTGTCCGAGGGCGGGACGGAGGCCCTGACCTTCCCCGCGCTCGCCGAGCGCACCGGCCTCGCGCGCTCGTCCGTCTACGAGTACTTCCGCTCCCGCGCCGCCGTCGTCGAGGAGCTGTGCGCGGTCGACTTCCCCGTCTGGGCCGCCGAGGTCGAGCGGGCCATGGCCGCCGCCGACACCCCCGAGGCCAAGGTCGCCGCCTATGTGCGCACCCAGCTGGAACTCGTCGGCGACCGCCGCCACCGCGCCGTCGTCGCCATCTCCGCCGGTGAACTCGACGACGGCGCCCGCGAGAAGATCCGCGCCGCCCACGGCGGCCTCGTCGCGATGGTCGTCGAAGCCCTCGCCGGCCTCGGCATGACCGAACCCCGCCTCGGCGCCATGCTCCTCCAGGGCGTCGTCGACGCCGCCGTCCGCCGTATCGAGCTCGGTGCGGCGGAGGACCCCGGCAGCATCGCCGAGGCCGCCGTCACCATGGCCCTCCACGGCGTCACGGGCCCGCGTCCCTGACCGGCAGCAGCCGCGACCGGGGCCGGGCCGTCAGCAGCAGCGGGTCCAGGTAGTCCCGGCCGCGCAGCAGCCCCCAGTGCAGGCAGGACGCCGCGCAGTGCGTGCCGGGGGCGACCTCGGCGATCGGGGTCCCCGCGGCGACCCGGTCGCCCCGGCGGGCCAGCGGGACCACCGGCGAGAAGGTGGTCCGCAGCGGGGGAGCGCCCGTCCCCGCGAGGGTGAGCGTGACCACCCCACGGCCGCCCACCGGACCCGCGAAGGTCACCGTCCCGGCGGCCGGGGCGCGCACCACGGTGCCCGGCGGAGCGGCGAGATCGACCCCGCGGTGCCCCGCCGCGTACGGGCCGGGCGGCGGGTGCCAGCCGCGCAGGACCTCGGGGGCCGGCGGACCCACCGGCCAGAGCAGGGCGAGGACGAGGAAGACGGTCGTGAGCTGCATGGGACGAGCCTCCCCGGGCGGCGCGGCCCCCGGCGGCCCGCGCCGATTTCTGTGGACAGGCCGGGACCTGTGGACAGCGTCGTCACCCGGCGCTCCCGGGGTCCCGTACACTTCCTATGGCGACCCGGGTCACCGGGTCGACTTCGCACGCCCCGCCACCCCGCTCCTGGAGCACGGTGGCAGCGCCTTTCGGTCCTTCGTGGCACGGCGCGCCGGGGCGTCAGGAACACAACCGAGAAACTCAAGGAGATACGGCCATGGCCGTCGTCACGATGCGGGAGCTGCTGGAGAGCGGCGTCCACTTCGGTCACCAGACCCGTCGCTGGAACCCGAAGATGAAGCGCTTCATCTTCACCGAGCGCAACGGCATCTACATCATCGACCTGCTCCAGTCGCTGTCGTACATCGACCGCGCCTACGAGTTCGTCAAGGAGACGGTGGCCCACGGCGGCTCCGTCATGTTCGTCGGTACGAAGAAGCAGGCCCAGGAGGCCATCGCCGAGCAGGCGACCCGCGTCGGCATGCCGTACGTCAACCAGCGCTGGCTGGGCGGCATGCTCACCAACTTCTCGACCGTCTACAAGCGTCTGCAGCGCCTCAAGGAGCTCGAGCAGATCGACTTCGAGGACGTCGCGGCCTCGGGTCTCACCAAGAAGGAGCTCCTGGTCCTCTCGCGCGAGAAGGCCAAGCTGGAGAAGACCCTCGGTGGCATCCGCGAGATGCAGAAGGTGCCGAGCGCCGTCTGGATCGTCGACACCAAGAAGGAGCACATCGCCGTCGGCGAGGCTCGCAAGCTCAACATCCCGGTCGTCGCGATCCTCGACACCAACTGCGACCCCGACGAGGTCGACTACAAGATCCCGGGCAACGACGACGCGATCCGCTCCGTCACCCTGCTCACCCGCGTGATCGCCGACGCCGTCGCCGAGGGCCTCATCGCCCGCTCCGGCGCCGCGACCGGTGACTCGAAGCCGGGCGAGAAGGCCGCCGGCGAGCCGCTCGCCGAGTGGGAGCGCGACCTGCTCGAGGGTGAGAAGAAGGCCGACGAGCCGGCCGCCGCCGAGGCGCCCGCCGCCGAGGCCCCGGCCGCCGAGGCCCCCGCTGCCGAGGCCGAGGCCCCGGCCGCCGAGCAGGCCTGACCCTTCCGCACTCCGGAACACCTCGGAGGTGACGGCGGGGGCTCACGAAGCCCCCGCCGTCCCGCCGCAGATCTTCGTAGATCTTTCTGACTTCGAGAGAGAAACAGACTCATGGCGAACTACACCGCCGCTGACGTCAAGAAGCTCCGTGAGCTCACCGGCGCCGGCATGATGGACTGCAAGAAGGCCCTCGAAGAGGCCGACGGCGACGTCGACAAGGCCGTCGAGGCCCTGCGCATCAAGGGCCAGAAGGGTGTCGCCAAGCGCGAGGGCCGCTCCGCCGAGAACGGCGCCGTGGTCTCCCTCATCGCCGACGACAACACCTCCGGCGTCCTCGTCGAGCTGAAGTGCGAGACGGACTTCGTCGCCAAGGGTGACAAGTTCCTCGCCGTGGCCGACGCCCTCGCCGCCCACGTCGCCGCCACCAAGCCGGCCGACATCGAGGCGCTCCTCGCCTCCGAGATCGAGCCCGGCAAGACCGTGCAGGCCTTCGTGGACGAGGCCAACGCCAACCTCGGCGAGAAGATCGTCCTCGACCGCTTCGCCGCGTACGCCGACGGCTACGTCTCCGCGTACATGCACCGCACCATGCCCGACCTCCCGCCGCAGATCGGTGTCCTCGTCGAGTTCGACAAGGAGAACGCCGAGGTCGCCAAGGGTGTCGCGCAGCACATCGCCGCCTTCGCGCCGAAGTACCTCACCCGTGAGGACGTCCCGGCCGAGGTCGTCGAGTCCGAGCGCCGCATCGCCGAGGAGACCACCCGCGCCGAGGGCAAGCCCGAGGCCGCGATCGCCAAGATCGTCGAGGGTCGCGTCAACGGCTTCTTCAAGGACGCCACGCTGCTCGGCCAGCCGTACGCCCTGGACAACAAGAAGTCCGTCCAGCAGGTCCTCACCGAGGCCGGTGTCACCCTGAAGCGCTTCACCCGCATCAAGGTCGGCATCTGAGTCCGTTCGCCCACACGCGACGGACACCGGACCCGGGTAGGGTCTGAGACAGTCGGACCGCCCCGCGCGGCACGACCGCAGATGTGACGAGGAGGCCATTGCCGCACGGGAAACCCACGAGGGACCCAGGCAATGGCCTTCTTCGTATGTGCACGAGGAGATCTCCATGAATCAGGGCGCCGTACAGGGCGACGACCACAAAAGCGGCAAGAAGCTCGGCCGCTACATGCTGAAGCTGTCCGGGGAGGCGTTCTCCGGCGGTACCGGTCTCGGTGTCGACCCCGACGTCGTGCACGCCATCGCGCGTGAGATCGCGGCCGTCGTCCGGGACGGAGCCCAGATCGCGATCGTGATCGGCGGCGGCAACTTCTTCCGCGGCGCCGAGCTCCAGCAGCGCGGCATGGACCGGGCTCGCTCCGACTACATGGGCATGCTCGGCACCGTGATGAACTGCCTCGCCCTCCAGGACTTTTTGGAGAAGGAGGGCATCGACTCGCGCGTCCAGACGGCCATCACCATGGGCCAGGTCGCCGAGCCGTACATCCCGCTGCGCGCCGTGCGCCACCTGGAGAAGGGGCGCGTGGTGATCTTCGGCGCCGGCATGGGCATGCCGTACTTCTCCACCGACACGACCGCCGCCCAGCGGGCCCTGGAGATCGACGCCGAGGCCCTCCTCATGGGCAAGAACGGCGTGGACGGCGTCTACGACTCCGACCCGAGGACCAACCCGAACGCGGTCAAGTTCGACGCCCTGGAGTACAGCGAGGTCATCACCCGCGACCTCAAGGTCGCCGATGCCACCGCCATCACGCTGTGCCGCGACAACAAGCTCCCGATCCTCGTCTTCGAACTGCTCGCCGAGGGCAATATCGCGCGCGCCGTGACGGGTGAGAAGATCGGCACACTCGTGAGCGACCAGGGCACCCGGGCCTGAGCCCGACCGCATACGGGAACCGCCCCGCACGGGGCTGGACGACAGCCCTGCCGGTCGTACACCGTGCAGGACACAACGCGACGACACGCAGGAGCAAGTGGTGATCGAAGAGACCCTCCTCGAGGCCGAGGAGAAGATGGAGAAGGCCGTCGTGGTCGCCAAGGAGGACTTCGCCGCGATCCGCACCGGCCGTGCGCACCCGGCGATGTTCAACAAGATCGTGGCGGACTACTACGGCGCCCTCACCCCCATCAACCAGCTGGCCTCGTTCTCGGTGCCGGAGCCGCGCATGGCCGTGGTGACCCCGTTCGACAAGAGCGCGCTGCGCAACATCGAGCAGGCCATCCGCGACTCGGACCTCGGCGTCAACCCGAGCAACGACGGCAACATCATCCGGGTGGTCTTCCCGGAGCTCACCGAGGAGCGCCGCCGCGACTACATCAAGGTCGCCAAGGGCAAGGCCGAGGACTCCAAGATCTCGATCCGCTCGGTGCGCCGCAAGGCCAAGGAGACCATCGACAAGTTCGTCAAGGACGGCGAGGTCGGCGAGGACGAGGGCCGCCGCGCCGAGAAGGAGCTCGACGACACCACCGCGAAGTACGTGGCGCAGGTGGACGAGCTGCTGAAGCACAAGGAAGCCGAGCTCCTCGAGGTCTGATGAACGACTCATCCTGGGGGGCGCCGGCGGCCGGTTCAGGTCTCGGCGGACCCGACCAGGGGCCTGCCCCGGCGGGTCCCGCCCACGATCGGCACCAGGCGGCGCAGACTCGCCCCATGCCCATCGTGCCCGACGTACCCGCCGGCGGATTCCAGGACGGACACGGACGGGGGGCCGCTCACACGGGCGGTCCCCTGTTCCGTGACGAGACTCCGCACGAGCACCCGCAGGAGCCCATGCCCGGCCCGGTCCCGCCTCCTCCGCCGTCCCCGGCCCGCGCGCCGCGGCAGAAGAAGAGCGCGGGCCGCGACCTGGGCGCGGCCATAGGGGTCGGCGTCGGTCTCGGGGCCGTGATCATCGCGTCGCTGTTCATCTGGAAGCCGGCGTTCGTCGGCGTGATAGCGGTCGCCGTGGTCGTCGGTCTCTGGGAGCTGACCTCCCGGCTCCAGGAGCGCAAGGCGATCAAGGCGCCGCTGGTGCCGCTCGCGGTCGGCGGCGCGGCCATGGTCGTCGCCGGGTACGTACGGGGCCCCGAGGGCGCCTGGGTCGCGATGGCCCTCACGGCGCTCGCGGTGCTCGTCTGGCGCATGACGGAGCCCCCCGAGGGCTACCTGAAGGACGTCACGGCGGGCGTCTTCGCCGCGTTCTACGTGCCGTTCCTGGCGACCTTCGTGGCGCTGCTGCTCACCGCCGACGACGGGCCGTGGCGGGTGCTGACCTTCCTGCTGCTCACGGTGGTCAGCGACACCGGGGCGTACGCGGTCGGCTGGCGCTTCGGCAAGCACAAGCTGGCGCCCCGGATCAGCCCCGGCAAGACCCGCGAGGGCCTGTTCGGCGCGGTGGCCTTCGCGATGGCGGCCGGCGCGCTGTGCATGGAGTTCCTGATCGACGGCGGCACCTGGTGGCAGGGCCTGCTCCTCGGCCTGGCGGTGGCGGCGAGCGCGACGCTCGGCGACCTCGGCGAGTCGATGATCAAGCGGGACCTCGGCATCAAGGACATGGGGACGCTGCTCCCCGGCCACGGCGGCATCATGGACCGCCTGGACTCGCTGCTGCCGACGGCGCCGGTGGTGTGGCTGCTGCTCGCGCTGTTCGTGGGCACGGGCTGAGCCGTGCCCGTGCTCTTCGCCGGAACGGGTTGACGGGCAGCGGGGTACTCTGGAAGGGCTCGGGGCGTGTGCCCCGGGCCCTTCGTCGTCCTCGCCGCCGCGGGGACGGTCCAGTGAGGTCGCTCCGGCACCGCAGTGCCGTGCTCCCCGCCGCCGCGGGACGTCCGACCTCGTGCCTGTTTGAGGAGAGACGCCGTCGTGGCTCGTCCGCTGCCCGGAGAACTCACTTTCGTCGCCCCGCGCGGAGCCAAGAAGCCGCCGCGGCACCTCGCCGACCTGACGCCCGCGGAGCGGAAGGAGGCCGTCGCCGCGATCGGCGAGAAGCCGTTCCGCGCCAAGCAGCTGTCGACGCACTACTTCTCGCGTTACGCGCACGACCCCGCCGCCTGGACCGACATCCCGGCCGCCGCGCGGGAGAAGCTGGCCGGCGAGCTGCTGCCCGACCTGATGTCGGTGGTCCGGCACATCTCGTGCGACGACGACACCACCCGCAAGACGCTGTGGCGGCTGCACGACGGCACGCTCGTCGAGTCGGTGCTCATGCGCTACCCGGACCGGGTGACCATGTGCATCTCCTCGCAGGCCGGCTGCGGCATGAACTGCCCGTTCTGCGCCACCGGCCAGGCCGGCCTCGACCGGAACCTGTCGACCGCCGAGATCGTGCACCAGATCGTCGACGGCATGCGCGCCCTGCGCGACGGCGAGGTGCCCGGCGGGCCCGCGCGGCTCTCCAACATCGTCTTCATGGGCATGGGCGAGCCGCTCGCCAACTACAAGCGGGTCGTCGGCGCCATCCGCCGCCTTACCGACCCCGAGCCCGACGGCCTCGGCCTCTCCCAGCGGGGCATCACCGTCTCCACCGTCGGCCTGGTGCCGGCCATGCTGCGCTTCGCCGACGAGGGCTTCAAGTGCCGGCTCGCGGTCTCGCTGCACGCCCCCGACGACGAGCTGCGGGACACCCTGGTGCCGGTGAACACCCGCTGGAAGGTCCGGGAGGTGCTGGACGCGGCCTGGGAGTACGCCGAGAAGTCCGGGCGCCGGATCTCCATCGAGTACGCCCTCATCCGGAACATCAACGACCAGGCCTGGCGCGGCGACCTGCTGGGCAGGCTCCTCAAGGGCAAGCGGGTCCACGTCAACCTGATCCCGCTCAACCCGACGCCCGGCTCGAAGTGGACCGCGTCCCGCCCCGAGGACGAGAAGGCGTTCGTCGAGGCCATCGCCCGGCACGGCGTGCCGGTGACCGTCCGCGACACCCGCGGACAGGAGATCGACGGCGCCTGTGGACAGCTGGCGGCGGCCGAGCGCTGACCTTGTACCCTGTGCTCGAACACATCTGCATATTCCGACAGGGGAGCGCCACAGCGCTGAGAGTGCGGTGACCGTAGACCGCAGACCCTCTGAACCTCGCCCGGGTCATTCCGGGTAGGAAGTTCGGTCGTAACTCGAGCTGTTGCGCCCTGCCCGCGTCCGGTCCCCGGCCGCGGGCAGGGCCGCGTCTCTTCCTGGTCCCACCCAGGAGGAAGTACCACGATGCACATCAGGAAGGCCGCCGCCGTCGCGCTGGCCGCGGCGCTCGGCGCCACGAGCCTCGCCGCCTGCTCCACCGAGGACGTCCGCGAAGCCGCGGGCAAGTCCGGGTCGCCGGCGCCGAAGACCGTGACCCTCGTCAGCCACGACTCCTTCAACGCCTCCAAGGAGGTGCTGGCCGAGTTCACGAAGCGGACCGGCTTCACCGTCAAGGTGCTGAAGGCCGGCGACGCGGGCGAGGCCGTCAACAAGGAGATCCTGACCAAGGGCTCCCCGCAGGGCGACGTCTTCTTCGGCGTCGACAACACGCTGCTCTCCCGCGCCGTCGACAACGGCATCTTCGTGGAGTACGAGGCGAAGGGCGCCGACCGGATCCCGGACGCCCTCAAGCTCGACAAGCGCGTCACCCCGGTCGACACCGGCGACATCTGCGTCAACTACGACAAGAAGTACTTCGCCGACAAGAAGCTGGCGCCGCCGCAGACCTTCGCCGACCTGGCGAAGCCGGCGTACAAGGACCTCCTCGTGGTGGAGAACCCCGAGCGGTCCTCCCCGGGCCTCGGCTTCCTCCTCGGCACGATCGCGGAGTACGGCGACGACGGCTGGCAGGACTACTGGTCGAAGCTGAAGGCCAACGGCGTGAAGACCGTCGACAGCTGGGAGCTCGCCTACAACCAGGAGTTCTCCGGTTCGGCCGGCGGCAAGGAGGCCAAGGGCGACCGCCCGCTGGTCGTCTCCTACGCCTCCAGCCCGCCGGTCGAGGTGCTGTACGCCGACCCGCAGCCCAAGGAGGCACCCACCGGGGTGTCCGCCGGCACCTGCTTCCGGCAGATCGAGTTCGCGGGCCTGCTGAACGGCGCGAAGAACCCCGAGGGCGGCAAGGCGCTGATCGACTTCCTGGTCTCGAAGACGTTCCAGGACGACATGCCGCTCCAGATGTTCGTCAACCCGGTCGTGAAGGACGCCACCCTGCCGGAGCTGTTCACGCAGCACGGCGTGGTGATCGACGAGCCGGAGACGATGGCCCCCGAGAAGATCGCCGAGAAGCGCGAGGCGTGGATCCAGCAGTGGTCGTCGCTCCTCAGGTGACGCGCGACCGGCGGGGGAGCGCGGCGCGGCTGGGCCTGATGGTCCTGCCCGTCGCGTTCTTCGCCGTCTTCTTCGCGTGGCCGGTCGTGTCGATCGTCGAGCGCGGGCTGCGGCCGGACGGCGTCTGGGACCCGGGCGCGCTCGGAGCGACCCTGAGCCGGCCGGACATCCTCGACGTGCTCGGCTTCACCGTCTGGCAGGCCGCCGCCTCCACCGGGCTGACGCTGCTGGTGGCGCTGCCGGGGGCGTACGTCTTCGCCCGCTTCGACTTCCCCGGCAAGAACGCGCTGCGGGCCGTCGTCACCGTGCCGTTCGTGCTGCCCACGGTGCTGGTCGGCACCGCGTTCCTGGCGCTGGTGGGACGGGGCGGGTTCACCGACGCGCTGTGGGGGCTGCGGCTCGACACCACGGTGTGGGCGATCCTCCTCGCGCACGTCTTCTTCAACTACGCGGTCGTCGTGCGGACCGTCGGCGGGCTGTGGGCGCAGCTCGACCCGCGCCAGGAGGAGGCCGCGCGGGTGCTCGGCGCCTCGCGGTGGACGGCGTGGCGGACGGTCACGCTGCCCGCGCTGGCGCCGGCGGTGTCGGCGGCGGCGCTGATGGTCTTCCTCTTCACCTTCACCTCGTTCGGCGTCGTGCAGATCCTCGGCGGGGACGCGTACACGACGCTGGAGGCGGAGATCTACCGGCAGACGGCCCGGCTGCTCGACCTGCGGACGGCGGCCGTGCTGACCCTGACGCAGTTCGCGGCCGTCGGCGCGATCCTCGCCGTGCACGCGCGGACGGTACGGCGCCGGGAGACGGCGCTCCGGCTGGTCGCCGCGGAGTCGACCGCGCGCCGGCCGCGCGGCGCCGGGCAGTGGGCGCTGCTCGGCGCGGTGCTGCTGTCGGTGGTGCTGCTGATCCTGCTGCCGCTCGGGGTGCTGGTGGAGCGTTCCTTCGCCACGCCGGAGGGGTACGGGCTCCGCTACTACCGGGCGCTCGGCTCGCTCGACGAGGCCGGCACGTTCCTGGTGCCGCCGCTGGAGGCGGTCGGGAACTCGCTGCGGTACGCGGTCGCCGCCACGGCCATCGCCGTGGTGATCGGCGGGCTCGCGGCGGCGGCGCTCACCCGGCGGGCCGGGCGGCTGGTGCGGGGCTTCGACGCGCTGCTGATGCTGCCGCTCGGGGTGTCGGCGGTCACCGTCGGCTTCGGCTTCCTCATCACGCTGGACGAGCCGCCGTTCGACCTGCGGGCCAGCTGGATCCTCGTCCCGCTCGCCCAGGCGCTGGTCGGGGTGCCGTTCGTGGTGCGGACCATGCTGCCGGTGCTGCGGGCGGTGGACCAGCGACTGCGGGAGGCGGCGGCGGTGCTCGGGGCGTCGCCGTGGCGGGCCTGGCGGGAGGTGGACCTGCCGCTGGTGCGGCGGGCGCTGCTGATCGCGGCCGGGTTCGCGTTCGCGGTGTCGCTCGGCGAGTTCGGCGCGACCGTCTTCATCGCCCGGCCCGACAGCCCGACGCTGCCGGTCGCCGTGGCACGGCTGCTCGGCCGGCCGGGCGAACTCAACTACGGGCAGGCGATGGCCCTGTCGACGATGCTGATGGTGGTGTGCGCGGTGTCCCTGCTGCTGCTGGAGCGGCTGCGCACCGACCGGACCACCGGGGAGTTCTGATGCTGACCCTTGAGGGAGCGACCGTACGGTTCGGGGCGCGGGCGGTGCTCGACGCGGTGGACCTGACGGTCGCCGAGCACGAGATCGTGTGCGTGCTCGGGCCGAGCGGGTCGGGCAAGTCGACGCTGCTGCGGGCGGTCGCCGGGCTCCAGGCGCTGGACGCGGGCCGGGTGCTGCTCGGCGGGGCGGACCAGGCGGGGGTGCCGGTGCACCGGCGCGGGGTGGGGCTGATGTTCCAGGACCACCAGCTGTTCCCGCAGAAGGACGTGGCCGGGAACGTGGCCTTCGGGCCGCGGATGCACGGCGTGCCGAAGGCGGAGCGGGACGCCCGGGTGGCGGAGCTGCTGGAGCTGGTGGGGCTGCCGGGGGCGGGGCGCCGGCCGGTGGCCGCGCTGTCCGGCGGCGAGCAGCAGCGGGTGGCGCTGGCCCGGGCGCTGGCGGCCCGGCCCCGGCTGCTGATGCTGGACGAGCCGCTGGGGCAGCTGGACCGGGGGCTGCGGGAGCGGCTGGTGGTGGAGCTGCGGTCGCTGTTCGGGCGGCTCGGGACGACGGTCCTCGCGGTCACCCACGACCAGGGGGAGGCGTTCGCGCTGGCGGACCGGGTGGTCGTGATGCGGGACGGGCGGATCGTGCGCGCGGGCACCCCGCTGGAGGTGTGGCAGCGGCCGGGGTCGGAGTTCACGGCCCGCTTCCTCGGCTTCGAGAACGTGGTCCCGGCGACCGTCGCCGGGACGGCGGCGGAGACGGTCTGGGGCCGGATCCCGGTCCCGGCCGGCGCGCCGCAGGGCGAGCGGAGGCTGCTGGTCCGTCCGGCGGGGGTGCGCGTGGCGGCCGAGGGGCTGGCCTGCCGGGTCGAGGCCCGCACGTTCCGCGGGCACCACGTGACGGTCGTCCTCCGCCCGGCGGACGGTCCGCCGCTGGAGGCGGAGTTCCCGCTCCGCGAGGTGCCGGAGCAGGGCGCGGAGGTCGCGGTGGCGTTCCGCGCCGAGGAGGTCGTCGTGCTGGACCAGGACCTCTAGCTAGGACCCCGAGAGCCGGGCCAGGGCCGCCGGGGCCTCGTCGACGCTGTCGACCAGGGCGATCGCGGCGGCCATCGGGCGGCCCGCCGCCAGGGTCTCCAGGAGGGGCCAGGCGGGGAGGCGGGTGGTCCAGTGGGCGCGGTCGACCAGGACCATGGGGGTGGGGGCGCCCAGGGACTCGTAGTAGTTCGGGGTGGCGTCGGCGAAGATCTCCTGGACGGTGCCGGCGGCGCCGGGCAGGAAGACGACGCCGGCGGTGGAGCGGGCCAGCAGGCCGTCCTCGCGGAGCGCGTTGGTGAAGTACTTGGCGACGCGGCCGGCGAAGGCGTTGGGCGGTTCGTGGCCGTAGAACCAGGTGGGGATGCCGGTCGAGTCCCCGCCGCCGGGCAGCAGGTCGCGTACGGCGAAGGCGGCGCGGGCCCACTCGGTCACGGAGGGGACGAAGGACGGGGCCTTCGCGAGGAGGGCCAGCGCCTCGGTGAGGGCGGGGTCGTCGAAGGGGGCGGTGTACGCGCCGAGGTTGGCGGCCTCCATCGCGCCGGGGCCGCCGCCGGTGGCGACGGTGTAGCCGGCGCGGGCGAGGGAGCGGCCGAGCCGGGCGGCGCCCGCGTACGCCTCGGTGCCCCGGGCCATCGCGTGGCCGCCCATCACGCCGACGACCCGCAGGCCGGCCAGGTGCTCGTCGAGGGCGTCGCCGACGGCGTCGTCGTGGAGCGAGCGGAGCAGGGAGGCGAAGACGTCGCCGTCGCCGCGGGTGGCGCCGAACCAGGCGTATGTGCGGGCGTCGGGGGTGTCCGCGTAGCCGGCGGGGCCGGTCACGCCCTCGTACAGCTCGCCGGGGGTGTAGAGCCGGTTGCGGTACGGGTCGAAGGGGAGGTCGGGGACGGGCGGGAAGACCAGCGCGCCGTCGGCCCGCACCTTCGCCGCCGCCTCCGGTTCCATCGGGCAGCCGAGGAAGACGGTGCCGGCGGCGGAGGCCGTGAGGAGGGCGAAGGTGCGGTCGGTGAGGTCGACGGACTGGACCCGCTGCCCGGCGAGGCCGCCGGGCCGGGCGAGCGACGCGTCGAACTCGTCCAGGGTGTGGATCTCGCGGTCCCGCCGGTGCGGGACGCGCGGCGGTGGGGGCGTCGCCATGGGCCCACGATAGGCGGCCCGGGGCGGCGCGGCGCGCCGGATGCCGGGGCCGGTCAGGCGGTCAGCGGCAGCGCCGCCAGTTCGCCGACCAGCCAGGTGAGGGGGACGAAGAGGGCGAGCAGCGCCCCGGCGCGCAGCAGGGCGGCGGTGCGCAGCACGGTCGGCGGGGCGCCGAGCCGGGCCAGTGCCTCGGTGGTGTGGGCGCGGCACTGGCGGGACTCCAGGGCGGCGGTCAGCAGGGTCGCGGTGGTGCAGGCGAGGACGACGCCGGCGCCGAGCCCGGTGAGCGGCCCGAAGGCGGTGCCGCCGTCGCCCGCCCCGTACAGGGTGGCGGCGGCGAGGGTGCCGGAGAGCACCGCGCAGACCACGCCGAGGGGGCGGCCGATGCGGGTGGCCTCGTCCATGAGGACCCGGCCGGCGAGGAGACGTACGGCTCCGGGCCGGGCGGCCTGCAGGAGCCGGCCGCACAGGTGGGTGAGGCCGGGTCCGGCGAGCGCGAGCCCGGCCGCGGTGAGGACCCAGCCGGCCAGGACGCCGGCGGGGGAGCCGTCGAAGCGGCCGGGGAGCGCGACGCCCGTGCCGCCGCCCTGTCCGGCGTACGTCTCGACGGCGAGGCCGACGGCGACGAGCGCGACGCCCCACGGGAGGCCGCTGGGCACCGGCCGGGCGGCGCCCTCGGGGGCGGGGGCGCCGGTGCGGGGGCGCAGCGCGAGGGCGGCGGCGGTGGCGCCGGCGACCGGGACGACCGCGAGCAGGGTGAGGGCGGCGGCCAGCGGCAGCGGCTGTCCGGCGGCGAGGAGTCCGGCGGCGGCCCCGTCGAAGGGGAGGCCGGTGAGGTCGCCGCGCAGGTGCAGGTAGACCAGGAGGGCCACCATGGAGCCGAGGGTGCAGGCGACGGCGGTCGAGGTGGCGGCGATGGCGGTGAGCCGGGCCGGGCCGAGGCCGAGGGAGGAGAGCCCGGGGCGGGGCCGGGTGGCGGGGTCGGTGCGGGCGACGGCGACGGCGAACTGGACGGTGGCGGCGACCGGCAGGACGCACCAGAGGAGCCGCAGCACGGAGGCGGCGGAGTCCTCGGGGTGGCCGACGGCGTAGCCGAGGGTGCACAGCAGCAGGAAGCCCACGCCGGCGGCGGCCGCGGCGACCAGGAGCCGCCGCAGCTGGACGAGCGGGTGGGAGCCGCGGACTAGACGGAGAGCGAGCACGCGGCGACGCCCTCCGCCCCCGAGGCCGGCGGCAGGCTGCCGGTCCGGCGTCCGTCCAGCAGGGTGACCGCCCGGTCGGCGAGCGCCGCGACCTCGCCGTCGTGGGTGGCGAGGAGCACGGTGATGCCGTGCGAGCGGGCGGCGGCGGTGAGGGTGCGGAGCACCTGCGCGCCGTCGGCCCGGTGCAGGGCGGCGGTGGGTTCGTCGGCGAAGAGGACGGTGGGTCCGGCGGCGAGCGCGCGGGCGATGGCGGTGCGCTGGCGCTGGGAGCGGGTGAGGGCGTGCGGGCGGGTGCGGGCGCAGGCGCCGATGTCGAGGCGGTCCAGCCATTCGCCGGCGGCGGTCCGCGCGGCCCGGTGGGGGACGCCGCGGAGCAGCAGCGGGAGGGCGGTGTTCTCCCAGGCGGTGAGTTCGGGGACGAGGCCGGGCTCGGGGCCGATCCAGCCGAAGCGTTCGCGGCGGAGCCGTTCGCGGGCGGCGGGGGAGAGGGTGTGGACCGGGGCGCTGTTGAACCAGACCTCGCCCTTCTGGGCGGCGAGTTCGCCGGAGAGGCAGCGCAGGAGGGTGGTCTTGCCGCTGCCGCGGGGGCCGGTGACGGCGAGGATCTCGCCCTCGCGGACGCCGACGGAGACGCCGCTGAGGGCCTGGGTGCCGCCCAGGGAGCAGTGCAGGGAACGCGCCCAGAGCACGTCGTTGTCCGGTGGGGCCATCGCGTACACCTCGATGTCGGATCCGATTGTTGCGTTCCCCCGTCCGGGGGAACGACGGGCGGGCCGGTCGGTCACTGGGCACCGTAAGTATTCGGATCCGTTTGTACGGACAGCACGCGGCCCGGGCCGCCGCCATCCACTCGGATGGCGGCATGCCCGGGCCGGGGGGTCACGCCGTGAGGGCGGCGCGACCGGGCGGGATCAGAGCTTCGTCCAGGCCTCGGTGAGGGTGGCGCGGAGGATCTGCTCGATCTCGTCGAACGTGGACTGGTCCGAGATCAGCGGCGGAGCCAGCTGGATGACCGGGTCGCCGCGGTCGTCGGCCCGGCAGTACAGGCCGTTGTCGAACAGCGCCTTGGAGAGGAAGCCGTACAGGACGCGCTCGGTCTCCTCGTCGTTGAAGGACTCCTTGGTGGCCTTGTCCTTGACGAGCTCGATGCCGTAGAAGAAGCCGTTGCCGCGGACGTCGCCGACGATCGGCAGGTCGTGCAGCTTCTGCAGCGTCGACAGGAAGTTGCCCTCGTTGTCGAGCACGTGCTGGTTGAGCTTCTCCTTCTCGAAGATGTCGAGGTTGGCGAGGCCCACGGCCGCGGAGACCGGGTGGCCGCCGAAGGTGTAGCCGTGCAGGAAGGTGTTGTCGCCCTTGTAGAACGGCTCCGCCAGGCGGTCGGAGATGATGCAGGCGCCGATCGGGGAGTAGCCCGAGGTCATGCCCTTCGCGCAGGTGATCATGTCCGGCACGTAGCCGAACTTGTCGCAGGCGAAGGTGGTGCCGAGGCGGCCGAAGGCGCAGATGACCTCGTCGGAGACGAGCAGCACGTCGTACTTGTCGCAGATCTCGCGGACCCGCTGGAAGTACCCGGGCGGCGGCGGGAAGCAGCCGCCGGCGTTCTGCACCGGCTCCAGGAAGACCGCGGCGACGGTGTCGGGGCCCTCGAAGAGGATCTGCTGCTCGATCTGGTCGGCGGCCCAGCGGCCGAAGGCCACCGGGTCGTCGCCGAAGAGCGACGCGCGGTAGATGTTGGTGTTCGGGACCTTGTGGGCGCCGGGCACCAGCGGCTCGAACGGGGCCTTCAGGGCCGGCAGGCCGGTGATGGACAGCGCGCCCTGCGGGGTGCCGTGGTAGGCGACCGCGCGGGAGATGACCTTGTGCTTGGTCGGCTTGCCGGTCAGCTTGAAGTACTGCTTGGCGAGCTTCCAGGCGGTCTCGACCGCCTCGCCGCCGCCGGTGGTGAAGAAGACCTTGTTGAGGTCGCCGGGGGCCTCGTTCGCGAGGCGCTCGGCCAGCTCGACGGCCTTCGGGTGGGCGTAGGACCACACCGGGAAGAAGGCGAGCTCCTGGGCCTGCTTCATGGCGGTCTCGGCCAGCTCGGTGCGGCCGTGTCCGGCCTGCACCACGAACAGGCCGGCGAGGCCGTCGAGGTACTTGCGGCCCTTGTCGTCGTAGATGTAGGTGCCCTCACCGCGGACGATGGTGGGGACGGGGCTGTTCTCGTACGACGACATGCGGGTGAAGTGCATCCACAGGTGGTCGTAGGCGGACTTCGAAAGGTCGCTGCGGTCCTGGCTCACGGCTATCGGGTTCCCCACATGTAGGTCTGCTTCTTGAGCTTCAGGTAGACGAAGCTCTCGGTGGAGCGCACGCCGGGGAGCGTGCGGATCCGCTTGTTGATCACTTCCAGAAGGTGGTCGTCGTCCTCGCAGACGATCTCCACCATCAGGTCGAACGAGCCCGCGGTCATCACCACGTACTCGCACTCGGGCATGTCCGTCAGCGCCTCCGCGACCGGATCCAGGTCACCCTCGACGTGGATGCCGACCATCGCCTGTCGCCGGAGGCCCACGGTGAGCGGGTCGGTGACGGCGACGATCTGCATGACGCCCTGGTCGAGGAGCTTCTGGACGCGCTGCCGCACGGCCGCTTCGGAGAGGCCGACGGCCTTGCCGATGGCGGCGTAGGGACGGCGGCCGTCCTCCTGGAGCTGCTCGATGATCGCCAGGGAGACGGCATCGATCGTCGGGGACGAACCGGTTCCGGTTCTGGAGTCTGTGCTTCGACTGGCCACGTCTTCACTGTGCACCGAGATGCGCAGTCGCGCAACCCTAGAGCGATGTAATTCGTTGTCTCGGGCCCGTGACGGAACTGAATCCGAAGTGGAGGGCCCTCGGGGCTGTTGAAAGCGTCAGCCGAACCAGTAGGCTGAGACGTCTCACCCATCGGGACGTCGCACAAGGTCGTGCGAAGACAGAACGTGACAGGAGGGGTGGCAAGTGACCACCGAGCTGCGCCGGCTGCGCAACTACATCGACGGGGAGTTCCGCGACGCGGCCGACGGCCGCACCATCGAGGTGATCAACCCGGTCACCGGCGAGGCGTACGCGACCTCCCCGCTCTCCGGCCAGGCCGACGTCGACGCCGCCATGGAGGCCGCCGCGGCCGCCTTCCCCGCCTGGCGCGACACCACGCCCGCCGAGCGCCAGAAGGTGCTCCTCAAGATCGCCGACGCCTTCGAGGAGCGCGCCGAGGAGCTCATCGCCGCCGAGGTCGAGAACACCGGCAAGCCGGTCGCCCTCACCGCGAGCGACGAGATCCCGCCGATGGTGGACCAGATCCGCTTCTTCGCGGGTGCCGCCCGGCTGCTCGAAGGCCGCTCGGCCGGCGAGTACATGGAGGGCATGACCTCGATCATCCGCCGCGAGCCGGTCGGCGTCTGCGCGCAGGTCGCGCCGTGGAACTACCCGATGATGATGGCCGTGTGGAAGTTCGCCCCGGCCCTCGCCGCGGGCAACACGGTCGTCCTCAAGCCCTCGGACACCACCCCGGCGTCCACGGTCCTGATGGCCGAGATCATCGGCTCGATCGTCCCCAAGGGCGTCTTCAACGTCATCTGCGGCGACCGCGAGACCGGCCGCGCCATGGTCGAGCACCCGGTCCCGGCGATGGCCTCCATCACCGGCTCCGTCCGCGCCGGCATGCAGGTCGCCGAGTCGGCGGCCAAGGACGTCAAGCGCGTCCACCTGGAGCTGGGCGGCAAGGCCCCCGTCGTGGTCTTCGAGGACACCGACATCGACAAGGCCGTCGAGGACATCTCCGTCGCCGGCTTCTTCAACGCCGGCCAGGACTGCACGGCCGCCACCCGCGTGCTCGTCCACGAGTCCATCCACGACGAGTTCGTCGCCGCCCTCGCCAAGGCCGCCGCCGAGACGAAGACCGGTCAGCCGGACGACGAGGACGTGCTCTACGGCCCGCTGAACAACGCCAACCAGCTGAAGCAGGTCGCCGGCTTCATCGACCGCCTCCCAGCCCACGCCAAGGTGGAGGCGGGCGGCCACCGCGTCGGCGACAAGGGCTACTTCTACGCCCCGACCGTCGTCTCCGGCCTCAAGCAGGACGACGAGATCGTCCAGAACGAGGTCTTCGGCCCGGTCATCACCGTCCAGTCCTTCGCGGACGAGGCCCAGGCCCTGGAGTACGCGAACGGTGTCGAGTACGCCCTCGCCTCCTCCGTCTGGACCAAGGACCACCAGCGCGCCATGCGCATGTCCCGCTCGCTCGACTTCGGCTGCGTGTGGATCAACACCCACATCCCGCTGGTCGCCGAGATGCCGCACGGCGGCTTCAAGAAGTCCGGCTACGGCAAGGACCTCTCCGCGTACGGCTTCGAGGACTACACGCGCATCAAGCACGTGATGACCTCGCTGGGCTGAACCCCCCGGTAGGCCCGCGTACGGCCCCGGCACCGCCGATCCGATGATCGACAAGGTGTCGGGGCCGTGCCGTCCCGCTCGACGGAGCGTCCATTGCGGGGTCCCGGCGGCGGGCGCGAAGCTGCGCGGGTGAGAGCGATAGCCAGGAACCCCCTTCCGCGCCGGTCCCTCCTCCGCGGCCTCGGCGCCGCCGGAGCCGGCGGCCTGCTCGCCGCCTGCGGCGTGAAGCCCGCCTACGTCGCCGAGGGCGACCGGGCCGGCCGCGACCTGTCCGACCGCGAGCGCAGCGTCACCTTCGCCAACTGGCCGCTCTACATCGACACCGACGACGACGATCCGCAGCGGCGGCCCACGCTCGACGCCTTCCGGAAGCGCACCGGGATCTCCGTCCGCTACACCGAGGAGATCAACGACAACGACGAGTTCTTCGGCAAGGTCGGCCCCGCCCTCATGAACGGCCAGGCCACCGACCGCGACCTCATCGTCGTCAGCGACTGGATGGCCGCCCGCTTCGTCCGCCTCGGCTGGGTCCAGAGGATGGACCGCGCCGCCCAGCCGCACGTCGCCGGCCGGCTCGACCCCCAGCTGCTCCGCCCCGCCTTCGACCCCGGCCGGCTCCACGCCGTGCCCTGGCAGTCCGGCATCACCGGCATCGCCTACAACCGGCGTGCGCTCGGCCGGGAAATCCGCTCCACCCGCCAGCTGTGGGACGCCGACCTGCGCGGCAAGGTGACGCTGCTGTCCGGCCTCGACGAGTCGATCGCCCTGCTCATGCGGGGCAACGGCGCCGACATCACCCGCTGGACGCAGGACGACTTCGGCGCCGTGTGCGACCAGGTCGAGAAGCTGGTGCGGGAGAAGCACATCCGCCGCTTCACCGGCAACGACTACATCAAGGACCTGTCGAGCGGCGACGTGCTGGCCTGCCAGGCGTACTCCGGCGACGTCATCCAGCTCCAGGCCGACAACCCCGACATCGCGTTCGTCGTCCCCGAGGAGGGCGGCGAGCTGTGGGCCGAGTCGCTGATGATCCCCAACCTCGCGCGCCACAAGGCCAATGCCGAGAAGCTGGTCGACTACTACTACGAGCCCGAGGTGGCCGCCGAACTCGCCGCCTGGGTCAACTACGTCTGCCCGGTCCCGGCCGCCCAGGCCGTCCTCGCCGACTCCGGCGACGAGGAACTGGCCGCGCTCGCCGAGGACCCGCTGATCTTCCCCGACCGGGAGATGCGCGGCCGGCTCGCCGTCGCCCGGGACATCACCTCGGCCGAACGCCCGGCCATGGCCAAGCGCTGGAACTCCCTCGTGGGCCTGTGAGCGGAGCGGCCGCCAGGCGCCGGCTCGTCAAGCGGCTGGAGGCCGCCCGGGGCGGTGTCACTCCGACGGCAGTCCGTACGTCGCCAGCATGAGCTCCAGGGCCGTGCGGTTCATCCCCTCGCCCTTCGCGTCCGTCGCGTTGACGCTGTAGACCAGGGTCCGTTCCCCGTGCCGGGTCGACGCGACGGCCGTGTTGTAGCCCCACCGGCCGCCCGTCTTGCCCCACACCTCGCGCCCGCCCAGCCGCTTCACCGACAGGCCGGCGGAGTACGCCGCCGGCTCGCCGGACCCGAAGTCGGTCACCTCCGGCAGCGTGAACATCTCCTCCAGCAGCGGACCGCGCACCACCCGCCCCGCGAACAGGGCCCGGGTGAACCGCTCCAGGTCCGCCGTGGTCGACACCAGGTCGCCGGCCGCCCAGCCGTCCGTGACCCCCCACTCCGACACGTCCCGCAGCCCCGTGGTCCCGTCCTCCCGCCGCATCAGCTGGTAGCCGTGGTTGTACGACCCCCGGATCACGGTCTCCCGGCCGGGCGCGTAGGTGTCCCGCAGGCCGAGCGGGCGCAGGATCCGGCGCTCCAGCTGCTCCTCGTACGCGTCGCCCGTCACCCGCTCCACGATCAGCCCGGCGATCGTGTAGCCGATGTTCAGGTAGTGCTGGCGGGTCCCGGGGCGGAACTCCCGCGCCTTCGCGGTCGCCCGGCGGACCATCTCCTCCGGCTCGTGCACCTCGAAGCGGCGCTCGTACCACTCCTCCACGGTGCCGCCCGGCAGGCCCGCCGCCGGGATGCCGTGCGTGTGGTTCAGCAGCTGACGGACCGTCACCGTCGCGTAGCGGCCCGGGATCAGCTCCGGCAGGTACGAGCGGGCGGTGCGGTCCAGGTCGATCCGGCCCTCGGCGGCCAGCTGCAGCACGGTCGACGCCGTGAACACCTTCGTCACCGAACCGACCCGGAACCGCCCCGCCGGATCGGCCGGCGCCCCCGACTCCAGGTCCCGCACCCCCGCGCCGCCCGCCCAGCCGCCCTCGGTGCCGCCGACCCGGACCAGCGCCGCCGTCGCGTCGGCGCGCGGCAGCCCGGAGATCACCGCCGACAGATCGGGACCCGCCGTCACCGCCGCGGCAGGCGGGACCGGCGCCGCGACGGCGGGGGAGAGGGCGGACGGACCCGCGGCCACACCCAGGACGAGGGCGGTGGCGAGCAGGGCGCGGGCGGACTTCTTCATGGTCAACTCCCGTGGGACGAGCCGTTGTTCTCGACGGCTCCATCCTGCTGAGCGGCGGCGGCCGGCGGATCGCCCGCACCGGCGGACCCGCCCCGCCCGCCCCTCGCCGGAGCGGGGGAGGTCAGCCGCCCGCGCCTCCCCCGCGCGGGGGAGGGCCCGGCGTCACCAGGCCCGTCTCGTACGCGCAGATCACCGCCTGGATCCGGTCCCGCAGCCCCAGCTTCGCCAGCACGTTGCCCACATGGGTCTTCACCGTGTGCTCCGACACCACCAGCTCCGCCGCGATCTCCGCGTTCGACAGGCCCCGCGCGAGCAGCAGCAGCGTCTCCCGCTCCCGGCCCGTCAGCACGTCCAGCCGCGGGTCCGGCGCCGCAGGCCGGCGCGGGCCGCCCGCCGTGTACTGCTCCACCAGCCGCCGGGCCACCGACGGCGCGAGCAGCGAGTCGCCCGCCGCCACCACCCGGACCGCGTGCACCAGGTCGTCCCGGCGCACGTCCTTCAGCAGGAAGCCGCTCGCCCCCGCGTGCAGCGCCTCGTACACGTACGCGTCCGAGTCGAAGGTCGTCAGCATCACCGTCCGGCAGGCGCTCTCCGCGGTGATCGCCCGGCACGCCTCGATCCCGTCCAGCCGGGGCATCCGGATGTCGAGCAGCGCCACGTCCGGCCGGTGCCGCCGCACCGCCTCCACCGCCGCCGCCCCGTCGGCCGCCTCGGCCACCACCTCGATGTCGTCCTGGACGTCGAGGATCAGCGCGAAGCCGCTGCGCACCAGTTCCTGGTCGTCGGCCACCACCACCCGGATCACCGCGCACCCCCTTCCGCCGGCGCGGGCACGGGCAGGTCCACCCGCACCTCGAACCCGGTGCCGCCCGGGCCCGGGCCCGCCGTCGCCGTCCCGTCGTGCGCCGCCGCCCGCTCCCGTATCCCGGCCAGTCCGTGCCCGGCGGCGCGCCCTGGGGACGGCCGGGGACCCCGCCCGTCGTCGCGCACCAGGACGGTGACCCGGCCGGGGGAGCGGTCGACCCGGACCGTGGCGGTACGGGCCCTGGCGTGCCGCACCGTGTTGGTCAGCGCCTCCTGCACGATCCGGTACACCGTCGCCGCGAGCCCCGCAGGCAGCCCCGCCACCTCCCCCGAGGTCTCGTACCGCACCTCCAGACCGCCGGCCCGCACCCGCTCCAGGAGCGCGGGCAGCTCCTCGGGACCGGGCTGCGGCGACCGGCCCGCGCCGCCGTCCTCGTCCCGCAGCACCCCCAGCATCCGCCGCAGCTGGTCCATCGCGTCCCGCCCCGTCGCGGAGATCGCCTCGAACGCCGCCTCCGCCCGCTCCGGCGCCTTCCGCACCGCCACCGGACCCGCCTCCGCCTGCACCACCATCAGGCTCACCGCGTGCGCCAGGATGTCGTGCATCTCGCGGGCGATCCGCGCCCGCTCCCGGGCCGCCGCCCGCTCCGCCTCCACCGCCTGCGCCCGCTGCCGGGCGTCGGTGAGCCGGCCCGAGACGTAGGCCGCCGCGAACACGAAGAGCGAGAAGGTCAGTTCGCGCGCCGACCGCGAGTTCAGCCACACCGACACCGGCACCGAGACCAGCATCAGCACCCCCGCCACCGCCCGCTGCCGGGCCGGCGCGAGCGCCGCGACCGCGTGCAGGCACACCAGCCCCTGGTACGGCAGCGGCTGCCCCGGCCCGTCCACCGCCAGCCGGTACAGCCCGCTGGTGGCCAGCACCGCGAGCAGCACCGCCATCGGCGCCCGCCGCCGCCACACCAGCGGCAGCACGGTCAGCGTCGTCAGCCCGTACGCCTCCCAGGTCGCCGGCGGCAGCTCCGGCCCGCGCGGCACCACGAACGGCATCGTCACCGCCGCCTGCACCAGCAGCGCCAGCCCCGCGTCCACCGCCGCCGGATGCGCGGCGCCCCACTCGCGGGCCTGCGCCACCCCCCGTATCCGCATTACGGCTTGCGGCCCACCGCGCCGAACTGGGCCACCACGGCGGCGTCCGGAGCGCCCCAGCGGGCACACGAGACGACACCCGGCTCCAGCAGCTCCAGGCCGTCGAAGAAGGACGCGAACTCCTCGCGGGTGCGGGCGGTGATCGGCGGGGTGGCGTTCTCGTTCCAGAACGCCATCGCCGCCTCGTTGCCCTCGCCGCCCAGCTCCGGGTCGAGCGTCGGATGGGTGACCACCAGGTGGCTGCCGGAGGGCACCGCCGCCATCAGGGTGCGGACGATCGACCGGGCCTCGTCCGTGTCCAGCACGAAGTTGAGCAGACCGAGCATCAGCACCGCCACCGGCCGGGACAGGTCCAGGACCTCGCCGGCCGCCGCCACGATCTTCTCCGGCTCGTGCGCGTCCGCGTCGACGTACTCGGTGACGCCCTCGGGGGAGCTGGTCAGCAGCGCCCGGGCGTGGGTGAGGACGATCGGGTCGTTGTCGACGTAGACGATCCGGGCGTCCGGCACGACCCGCTGCGCCACCTCGTGGGTGTTGTCGGCGGTCGGCAGGCCGGTGCCGATGTCGAGGAACTGGTGGGTCCCCCCGGCGGCCAGCCGGGTCACCACCCGGCCGAGGAACGCCCGGTCCGCGCGGGCCACTTCGCCGATGCTCGGGTGGAACGAGACGACCTGGTCGCCGACGGCGCGGTCGACGGGATAGTTGTCCTTGCCGCCCAGCCAGTAGTTCCACACCCGGGCGTTGTGGGCGATGTCGGTCCGGATCCGGTCGTTCATCAGGGAGCCTTTCGCAGGACGGCGGCGAGGACGTCGACCCGGTTGGTGGTGATCGAGTCGACCCCGTTCGCGATCAGCCTACGCATGGTCCTGCGGGTGTCCGGCGTCCAGGCCGAGACGAGCAGCCCGTCCCGGTGCACCCGCTCGGCCAGCGCCGACCCCACCAGGCCGAAACGGTAGTTGAGCCACTTCGGGCGGACCGCGTCGAGCAGCACCTTGCGGGGCGGGGCCAGCGACGTCCAGGTGAGCGCGATCTCCGCGTGCGGGTCGGCCGCCCGCACCTGGAGCATCGCGACCGCGCCCGCGCAGTAGAAGACGCGCTCGCCGGCGCCGGCCTCGCGGACCGCGCCGACGATCTTCCGGACCGACGCCTCGTTCCCGCCCGGCAGGTCCAGCATCAGCCGGCGCTCCCCGGCGGCCCGGAGCGCGTCGCGGAGCGTCGGCACCCCGCCGCCGGTGAGGGTCCGCACCTCGGCGTGGGTGAGCGAGGAGAGCCGCCGGTCGTGGCCCCACAGGCGCTTCAGGGTGTCGTCGTGGAGCAGGACGGGCACCTCGTCCTTCGTGAGCCGGACGTCGACCTCGACCGCGTCCGCACCCCGCTCGAAGGCGGAGCCGATCGAGGCGAGGGTGTTCTCCCGGGCGCGGTACGGGTCGCCGCGGTGGCCTACGACAGTGACAGATCGCATGGGGCCCATTCTTCGCCGGGGCTCAGCGCGCCAGCCAGTCCTCCGTGTACGTGTCGATCTCGGCGGCCAGCCGCCGCTTGCCGGCCGGGTCCAGGAAGGACGCCTCGACGGCGTTCTTCGCGAGGGCCGCGAGCCCCCGCTCGTCGAGGCCGAGGAGGCGGGCGGCGACGGCGTACTCGGTGTTGAGGTCGGTGCCGAACATCGGCGGGTCGTCGCTGTTGACGGTGACCAGCACGCCCGCGTCGGCCATGGCGCGGATCGGGTGCTCGTCCAGGGTGGCCACCGCCCGGGTCGCGATGTTGGAGGTCGGGCAGACCTCCAGCGCGATCCGGTGCTCCGCCAGGTACGCCAGCAGCTCCGGGTCCTGGACGGAGCTGGTGCCGTGGCCGACGCGCTCGGCACCCAGGTCGCGGATCGCGTCCCAGACGGTCTGCGGGCCGGTCGTCTCGCCGGCGTGCGGCACCGAGTGCAGCCCGGCCGCCCGGGCCCGGTCGAAGTACGGCTTGAACTGCGGGCGCGGCACCCCGATCTCCGGGCCGCCGAGACCGAACGAGACCAGGCCCTCGGGGCGGACGCCGTCCGCGGTGGCGAGCCGCGCGGTCTCCTCGGCGGCCTCCAGGCCGGCCTCGCCGGGGATGTCGAAGCACCAGCGCAGCACGGTGCCGAACTCGGCCTCCGCCGCCTTGCGGGCGTCCTCGATCGCCGCCATGAACGCCCGCTCGTCGATGCCGCGGCGGGTGGACGAGTACGGGGTGACGGTCAGCTCCGCGTAGCGGATGTTCTGCCGGGCCATGTCCCGGGCGATCTCGAAGGTCAGCAGCCGGACGTCCTCCGGGGTGCGCACCAGGTCCACGACGGACAGGTACACGTCGATGAAGTGCGCGAAGTCGGTGAAGGTGAAGTAGTCGGCCAGCGCCTCCGGGTCCGTGGGGACCTTGGAGTCCGGATGCCGGGCGGCCAGCTCGGAGACGATCCGGGGGGAGGCGGAGCCCACGTGGTGGACGTGCAGCTCCGCCTTGGGCAGGCCCGCGATGAAGGGGTGGAGGTCGGTCATCGGGTCATCGTAGGCCGGGCGCCCGCGGGCCGGACGGCACGCCGTAGCATGACGGGACCACGGAGGGAGCCCCGCATGTCCGACACCGCCGATCCGAGCCCGCAGGACCGGGGCGCGAACGACCCGTGGGCCCCGCCGGAGCGGTCCGAGGCCCGGGTGCGGCCGGCGAAGCGGGCCCCGGCGGACCGCCCGGTCCACGAGCAGCCCACGATCACCTCGATACCCACCGGCGAGGCGGCCGGCGCCGAGCTGCCGCCGCCTCCGGTCGCCCCCGGCGGCCCCGCCGCGTACGGGACGCCCTCGCCGCCGGCCGGGTACGGCCCCCCGGCCGCTCCGGCGGGCTACGGCTACCCGGGCCCCGGCGCCGGCGCCCCGACCGCGTACGGCTACCCGGCCGCGCCCGTCGCCTCCTCGTACGGCTACCCGCCGGCCGCCCCGCTGCCCTACGGCCCGGCGCACGGCCAGAACAACGGCATGGGCACGGCCGGCATGGTGCTGGGCATCATCGGGACCTGCGTGTTCTGGTTCTACGGCGTCCCGTCGATCGTGCTCGGCGTCCTCGCCCTGATCTTCGGCATCCTCGGCCGCAAGCGGGCCCACCGGGGCGAGGCGAGCAACGGCGGCGCCGCCACCGCCGGCATCGTCCTCGGCGTGATCTCCACCGTCCTCGGCGCGGCGGTCATCGCCCTCGTCGTGTGGGCGGTCACCAGCTACGGCGAGTACGAGGAGACCGACGGGGGCGTCCGGACCTCAGCGGTCCTCACCGTCGCCGACCGGGGCTGAACCCGCCCCCGCCCGCAGCCGCTCCCGCGCCTCCATCAGCGCGAAGCCCAGCAGGTTGAGCCCGCGCCAGCGGGCCGGGTCGGCGGCGCCGGGGTCGCCGGCGGCGAGCCCGATGCCCCACACCCGGTCCAGCGGGCTCGCCTCCACGAGCACCCGGGAACCGGTCCCGAGCAGGAAGTCCCGCAGCCCCGGGTCCGAGGCGAACTTGTGGACGCTGCCGGCCACCACGATCCCGGCGCGCTCCCGCGCCCACACGGTCTCGTCGAAGCCGCGGACCAGCCGGCCGGCGTTCTTCGCCTCGGCCGGGGTGCGGGCGGCGAGCACCGTCCGCTCCGCCTCCGCGTCGCCGAAGAGGCGCGCCTTCTCCGCCATCATCCAGTGCTCGGCCGTCGCGTAGCGCACGCCGTCCACCACGAAGGGCGACGGCCACCACTGGCTCAGACAGCTCTGCGTGAGCCGTCCGTCGGGGGCCGGCCGGTGGCCCCAGAAGTGCAGCCACTTCACCCGTTCACCCCTGCTGACCTGCTCCGTCAGCGCCTCGATGGTCATCATGCACGCGAGTCTGGCAGGCGCGACCGACACTCCGTACGGAGATTTTCCCGGGACCTCGACACTTGGTCGACCGAATCCGTCGAGTAACCAAAAGGCAACAACGGAATCACTTGTTCGAGCCTGACCCCTCTGTCAGGATCGGCACTCAATTCGAGCTGGGACAACGGAGAGCGTCATGGGCAACCGCTTCCAGGCGACGGACCGCTTCGCGGACGGCGCGCAGTACATCGGCGGACGGCTCCGCCCCGGGACCTCGGGCCGGACGCACAGCGTCGTCGACCCCGCCACCGGCGAGACCGTCCTCACCTACACCCTCGCCTCCACGGCGGACGTCGACGAGGCGGTGGCCGCCGCCAAGGCCGCCTTCCCCGGCTGGGCGGGCGCCACCCCCGGGGAGCGCTCCGACGCCCTGCACCGGCTGGCCGGCATCCTCGCCGAGCGGGCCGAGGACTTCGCCCGCGCCGAATCCGTCCAGTGCGGCAAGCCGATCCGGCTCACCACCGAGTTCGACGTGCCCGGCACCATCGACAACACCGCCTTCTTCGCCGGCGCGGCCCGCCACCTCCAGGGCCAGTCCGCCGGCGAGTACTCCGGCGACCACACCTCGTACGTGCGGCGCGAGCCGATCGGCGTGATCGGCTCCATCGCCCCCTGGAACTACCCGCTCCAGATGGCCGCCTGGAAGATCCTCCCGGCGATCGCGGCCGGCAACACCATCGTCCTGAAGCCGGCCGAGCTGACCCCGCTGACGTCCCTGATGTTCGCCCAGGCGGCCACCGACGCGGGCATCCCCGACGGCGTCGTCAACGTCGTCACCGGCTCCGGCCGGGAGGCCGGCGAACACCTCGTCGGCCACCCCGACGTCGCCATGACCTCCTTCACCGGCTCCACCGCCGTGGGCAAGCGGGTCGCCGAGGTCGCCACCGCCACGGTCAAGCGGCTCCACCTGGAGCTCGGCGGCAAGGCCCCCTTCGTCGTCTTCGACGACGCCGACCTGGAGGCCGCCGCGCACGGCGCCGTCGCCGCCTCCCTCATCAACACCGGCCAGGACTGCACCGCCGCCACCCGCGCCTACGTCCAGCGCCCCCTCTTCGACGCCTTCGTCCAGCGCGTCGCGGAGCTCATGGAGACCGTCCGGCTCGGCGACCCCGGCGACCCCGCCACCGACCTCGGCCCGCTGGTCTCGCACGTCCAGCGCGACCGGGTCGCCGGCTTCGTCGAGCGGGCCCGCGGCTGCGCGACCGTCGTCACCGGAGGCGAAGCCCCTGGTGGAGAGCTCAAGAACGGCGCATACTATCGGCCCACCCTGATCACCGGCGCCGCTCAGGACAGCGAGGTCGTGCAGTCGGAGATCTTCGGACCGGTCCTGGTGGCCCTGCCCTTCGACACCGACGACGAGGGCATCCGGCTCGCCAACGACACCCCGTACGGCCTCGCCGCCTCCGCCTGGAGCCGCGACGTCTACCGGGCGAACAGGGCCACCCGCGAGATCAAGGCCGGCTGCGTCTGGGTCAACGACCACATCCCGATCATCAGCGAGATGCCGCACGGCGGATACAAGGCGTCGGGCTACGGAAAGGACATGTCCTCCTACTCCTTCGAGGAGTACACGCAGGTCAAGCACGTGATGTTCGACAACACGGCGGTGGCGGCCAAGGACTGGCACCGCACGATCTTCGGGGACCGATAGCAGCCAGCCGCCCGACCAGCGGCGCAACCATCCCGAAAGGGCACAGCGCATGGAGCAGTACGAGCCCGACCGCCTGTCCGCCGCGCAGCTGGCGGCGATCCGGCGCAGCATGACGAGCGGCCGCGGCGCGCTCAGCCGCCGCTCGCTGCTGCGGGCCGGCGGCGTGGGCGCGCTCACGGTCGGCGGCCTGGCCGGCCTCACCGCCTGCGGCATCCCGCCGGCCAAGCGGGAGGGCGGGGGCCCGGCGTCCACCGACTTCTCGGCCAAGGAGAAGACCCTCGCCTTCTCCAACTGGACCGAGTACATGGACGTCAGCGAGGACGAGAAGTCCCGCCCCACCCTGGACGCGTTCACCGAGCGCACCGGGATCAAGGTCAAGTACACCGAGGACATCAACGACAACGTCGAGTTCTTCGGCAAGATCAAGCCGCAGCTCGCGGCCGGCCAGGACACCGGCCGCGACCTGATATGCGTCACCGACTGGCTCGCCGCCCGCATCATCCGGCTCGGCTGGGCGCAGAAGCTCGACCCGGCGAACCTGCCCCACGCCTACGCCAACCTCTCCGCCCAGTTCCGCCGCCCCGACTGGGATCCGGGCCGCGCCTACTCGTACCCGTGGACCGGCATCTCCACCGTCATCGCCTACAACGTGAAGGCGACCGGCGGGAAGAAGATCGAGTCGGTCAGCCGGCTCCTCGACGACCCCGCGCTCAAGGGCCGGGTCGGCTTCCTCACCGAGATGCGCGACACGATCGGCATGACCCTGCTCGACCTCGGCAAGGACCCGGGCGACTTCACCGACGCCGACTTCGACGCGGCGATCGGCCGCCTCCAGAAGGCCGTCGACAAGAAGCAGATCCGCCGCTTCACCGGCAACGACTACACCTCCGACCTGGACAAGGGCGACATCGCCGCCTGTCTCGCCTGGGCCGGCGACATCATCCAGCTCCAGGCGGACAACCCGGACATCCAGTACACGATCCCGGACGCCGGCTACATCACGTCCACGGACAACCTGCTCGTCCCCGCCAAGGCCCGGCACAAGGCCAACGCCGAGAAGCTCATCGACTTCTACTACGAGCTCCCCAACGCCGCCCAGCTCGCCGCCTACATCAACTACGTCTGCCCCGTCGACGGCGTGAAGGACGAACTGGCCAAGATCGACCCCGAGCTCGCGGCCAACACCCTGATCCTCCCCGACAAGGCCATGGCCAAGAAGTCCCGCGCCTTCCGCTCGCTGACCGGCGAGGAGGAGACGGCGTACGAGGAGAAGTTCGCCAAGCTCATCGGCGCCTGAGCCGTCGTCCACCCCCTCACCACGATCCGGGACCGCAACCCATGACTGACAAGACCACCGGCGGCGACGTCCGACTCACCGGGATCAGCAAGACCTACGGCTCCTTCACGGCCGTCCACCCGCTCGACCTCACCGTGCCGCAGGGCTCCTTCTTCGCCCTGCTCGGCGCCTCCGGCTGCGGCAAGACCACCACCCTGCGCATGATCGCCGGCCTGGAGGACCCCTCCACCGGCACGGTCTTCCTCGGCGACAAGGACGTCACCGACCTCCCGCCGTACAAACGGCCGGTCAACACCGTCTTCCAGTCCTACGCGCTCTTCCCGCACATGGACATCTCCGAGAACATCGCCTTCGGCCTGCGCCGGCGCGGCATCAAGTCGGTGAAGAAGCAGGTCGACGAGATGCTGGAGCTCGTCCAGCTCGGCGACAAGGCGAAGCACAAGCCGCACCAGCTCTCCGGCGGCCAGCAGCAGCGCGTCGCCGTCGCCCGCGCCCTCATCAACCACCCGCAGGTGCTGCTCCTCGACGAGCCGCTCGGCGCCCTCGACCTCAAGCTGCGCCGCCAGATGCAGCTGGAGCTCAAGCGGATCCAGACCGAGGTCGGCATCACCTTCGTGCACGTCACCCACGACCAGGAGGAGGCCATGACCATGGCCGACCAGGTCGCGGTCATGAACGGCGGCCGGGTCGAGCAGCTCGGCGCCCCCGCCGAGCTGTACGAGAACCCGCGGACCACCTTCGTCGCCAACTTCCTCGGCACCTCCAACCTCATCGAGGCCGAGGTCGCCGAGACGGGCGCGGACGTCGTCGTCACGGCCGGCGGCGGCAAGCTCCGGGTCCCCGGCGACCGCTGTACCGACGCCGTCCGCCAGGGCGGCAAGCTCCTCGTCGGCGTCCGCCCGGAGAAGATCTCGCTGACGCACGCCGACGACGCCGGAGAGATCCCGGACGGCCGCAACCGCGTCACCGGCCGCATCGCCGACTCCTCCTTCATCGGCGTCTCCACCCAGTACGTGGTGAACTCGCCGGCCGGCGCCGAACTCCAGGTGTACGAGCAGAACATCGAGCGCGACGCCCGCCTCCGCCCCGGCGCCGAGGTCGTCCTGCACTGGAACCCGGCCCACACCTTCGGCCTCGACGCGGCGCAGGACATCGACGCGGGCGTGGAGACGGTGGAGGACGCCGCGTGACCACCACCGTCGCCAAGGAGGCTCCCGCGCCGGCCGGGGAGCCGGTCCTGCGCAAGCCTCCCACCCGCAAGCGGCTCGTCCCCTACTGGCTGCTGCTCCCCGGCATCCTGTGGCTGCTGGTCTTCTTCGCCCTGCCGCTCGTCTACCAGGCGTCCACCTCGGTGCAGACCGGCTCCCTCGAAGAGGGCTTCAAGGTCACCTGGCACTTCCCGACCTACCTGGACGCCTTCGCCGAGTACTGGCCGCAGCTGCTGCGCTCGCTGCTGTACGCCGGCACCGCGACCTTCCTGTGCCTGCTGCTCGGCTACCCGCTGGCGTACCTCATCGCCTTCAAGGCCGGCCGCTGGCGCAACCTGCTGCTCGTCCTGGTGATCGCGCCCTTCTTCACCAGCTTCCTCATCCGGACCCTGGCCTGGAAGACGATCCTCGCCGACGACAGCCTCGTGGTCGACGCGCTGGGCGCGCTGCACGTCCTCGACGTGACCAGCTGGCTCGGCTGGACCGACGGCGACCGGGTGCTCGCCACCCCGATGGCGGTCGTCTGCGGCCTCACGTACAACTTCCTGCCGTTCATGATCCTGCCCCTCTACACCTCCCTGGAGCGGATCGACGGCCGGCTGCACGAGGCCGCCCAGGACCTCTACGCCTCCCCGGCGACCACCTTCCGCAAGGTGACCTTCCCGCTGTCGATGCCCGGCGTCGTCTCCGGCACCCTGCTCACCTTCATCCCGGCGAGCGGCGACTACGTCAACGCCGAACTGCTCGGCTCCACCGACACCAAGATGATCGGCAACGTCATCCAGTCGCAGTTCCTCCGCGTCCTCGACTACCCGACGGCCGCCGCCCTGTCCTTCATCCTCATGGCGATCGTGCTGTTCATGGTCACCGTCTACATCCGCAAGGCCGGAACGGAGGACCTCGTCTGATGACCTGGCTGCGCAAGAACCTCGTCGTCATCGCGGGCCTGCTGACGCTCGCGTACATGATCCTGCCGAACGTCGTGGTCATGGTGTTCTCGTTCAACAAGCCGAACGGGCGCTTCAACTACTCCTGGCAGCAGTTCTCCCTCGACGCCTGGAAGGACCCCTGCGGCGTCGCCGACATGTGCGAGTCGCTGACGCTCTCGCTCCAGCTCGCCGCCTGGGCCACGGTCGGCGCCGTCGTCCTCGGCACCATGATCGCCTTCGCGCTGGTCCGCTACCGCTTCCGGGCGCGCGGCGCGATCAACTCGCTGATCTTCCTGCCGATGGCGATGCCCGAGGTCGTGATGGCCGCCTCGCTGCTCACCCTCTTCCTCAACATGGGGATCGAGCTGGGCTTCTGGACGGTCCTCATCGCCCACATCATGTTCTGCCTGTCGTTCGTCGTGACGGCGGTCAAGGCCCGGGTCATGTCCATGGACCCGCGCCTGGAGGAGGCCGCCCGCGACCTCTACGCGGGCCCCGCGCAGACCTTCCTGCGCGTCACCCTGCCGATCGCCGCGCCCGGCATCGCCGCCGGCGCGCTGCTCGCCTTCGCGCTCTCGTTCGACGACTTCATCATCACCAACTTCAACGCGGGCTCCACCGTGACCTTCCCCATGTTCGTCTGGGGCTCGGCCCAGCGCGGAACCCCCGTTCAGATCAACGTCATCGGCACCGCGATGTTCGCCCTCGCGGTACTGATCGTCGTGGCCGGCCAGATCATCACGAACCGGCGCAGGAAAACAGCAACAGCCTGAGCGAAGGCCGTCTCAGGCACCGAAGGAGTTGGAAACCATGGCCCCAGTCGCCATGCGTCTCGCTGCACGATCTCTCTCCGACGCCCAGCCCGTCCCCTTCTGGCTGGAAGACCCCGGCAAGCCCGGCGCCCTGCCCGCCCTCACCGGCACCGAGAAGTGCGACCTCCTGGTGATCGGCGGCGGCTACAGCGGACTGTGGACCGCGCTCCTCGCCAAGGAGCGCGACCCCGCCCAGGACGTCGTGCTCATCGAGGGCCGCGAGGCGGGCTGGGCCGCCTCGGGCCGCAACGGCGGCTTCTGCGCCGCCTCCCTCACCCACGGCTTCGGCAACGGCCTCGCCCGCTGGCCGGGCGAGCTGCCGAAGCTGGAACGGCTCGGCGCGGCCAACCTCGACGCCATCGAGGAGGCCGTTGCCCGCTACTCCCTGGACTGCGAGTTCGAGCGCACCGGCGAGATCGACGTGGCCACCGAGGCGTACCAGGTGGACGAACTCCACGCGTGGTACGAGGAGGCCGAGCGGCTCGGCCTCGCCGGCGGCCTCACCCTCCTCGACCAGGACGCCGTCCGGGCCGAGGTAAACTCGCCGACCTTCCGGGGCGGCCTGTGGGACCGCGACGGCGTCGCCATGCTCCACCCGGCGAAGCTCGCCTGGGGCCTCAAGCGCGCCTGCCTCGACCTCGGCGTCCGGATCTTCGAGAACACCCCGGGCCTCGACCTGGTGTCGGCCGGCTCCGGCATGGCCGTCCGCACCCCGTACGGCCGGGTCGCCGCCCGCCGGGTCGCCCTCGGCACCAACGTCTTCCCCTCGCTGGTCAAGCGGCTGCGCCCGTACACCGTCCCGGTCTACGACTACGCGCTGGTCACCGAGCCGCTGACCGACGAGCAGCTGGCGTCGGTCGGCTGGAAGAACCGGCAGGGCCTCGGGGACTCCGCCAACCAGTTCCACTACTTCCGGATCACCGCCGACCACCGGATCCTCTGGGGCGGCTACGACGCCATCTACCGCTTCGGCGGCAAGGTGCAGGCGGAGATGGACCACCGCCCGGAGACGTACCTGAAGCTGGCCGAGCACTTCTTCACCTGCTTCCCGCAGCTGGAGGGGGTCCGCTTCAGCCACGCCTGGGGCGGCGCGATCGACACCTGCTCGCGCTTCTCGGCCTTCTTCGGCACCGCCCACCAGGGCAAGGTGGCGTACGCGCAGGGCTACACCGGGCTCGGTGTCGGCGCGACCCGCTTCGGCGCCGAGGTGATGCTCGACCTGCTCGCGGGGGAGCGCACCGAGCGCACCGAGCTGGACATGGTCCGTTCCAAGCCGCTGCCGTTCCCGCCGGAGCCGATCGCCTGGGCCGGCATCGGGATCACCAAGTGGTCGCTGGCCCGCGCCGACGCCAACGGCGGGCGGCGGAACCTGTGGCTCAAGGCGATGGACAAGCTGGGCCTCGGCTTCGACAGCTGACCGCACAGCCGCCGGTGTGATTCAGATCACAACCGGTGGGTAGGGAAACCCGCGTAAGAGCGGGGGACCCTCGCGCTCTCTCCGTGTGGACGCGCACTCCGCGCGTCCCCATGGAGAGGAGTACGCACGATGACAGCTACGGGGGCCTCCGGCGTCAAGGCCGCGGTGGAATGGCTGGCCGCGGTCGCGCCGGATCCGGACGCCTGCCGCTGGGAGTGGGAGCGCAACCCCCACGGGGTCGCCCTGCTGCCCGCCGGCCGGCGCTGGGACGTGCTGATCCTGCCGGGCGAGCTCGGCCATCCCACCCTCGACGTCCTGACCCGCCTGGTCGACCGGCCGGGGCCGGTCCTCGCCGACTTCGGCGACTCCCGGACCGGCTTCTTCGTCCCGCCCGGCACGGCCGCCCGCTGGCTCGGCACCGGGGTCCGCGGCGCCGGCCCCGGCACCTGGATCGTCGTCCCGTACCCGGGGCGGCTGACCGGGGGAGTGCGCTGGCTGGTGCTGCCGGACGGGCGGGGCACCCTCACCGACCCCTCGCTGCTCGAACTCGCCATGCACGAGGCCGCGGGCGAGCTGGCCCGTGCGCAGCCGCCCGGAGGGAGCGCCTCCTGACGCCGCCCTCCCCAACCCCCGTGTCGCCGAGAGGTCTTGACCACTTGATTGGTCTGGACCATGCTATGCCGCGCTCCACTCCGTTCCCCCACCCCCGGAGGCAGTCGTGGACCGCACCAGACCTCTCACCCTGCTGCTGGCGGGCGCGCTCGCCGTCGGCGGCCTCGCCGCGCTCACCCCGGCCGCCCAGGCCGCCGACACCGAACTCGCCCGCAACGGCGGCTTCGAGGCCGGCCTGGACGGCTGGACCTGCACGGCGGGCAGCGGCGCCGCCGTCGGCACGCCCGTCCGCAGCGGGACCAAGGCGCTCCAGGCCACCCCCGCCGGCGGCGACAACGCCAGGTGCTCCCAGACCATCACGGTCAAGCCGAACGCCGCGTACACGCTCAGCGGCTGGGTCCGCGGCAGCTACGTCCACCTCGGCGTCACCGGCACCGGCACCACCGACGGGTACGCCTGGACCCAGTCCGCCCCCGACTGGCAGAAGCTCACCAAGACCTTCACCACCGGCGCGAACACCACCTCCGTCACCGTCTACACCCACGGCTGGTACGGCACCCCCGCCTACCAGGCCGACGACCTCTCGCTGTACGGCCCCGGCGGCGACCCGGTCCAGATCCCCGCCGTCCCGACGGGCCTCACCGCCGGCAGCCCGACCGCCACCTCGGTGCCGCTCAGCTGGCCCGCGGTCGCGGGAGCCACCTCGTACCGGATCTACCGCGGCGGCACCGCCGTCGGCACCGCCACCGGCACCTCGTACACCGCCACCGGCCTCGCCCCGGACACCGCGTACAGCTTCCAGGTCTCCGCCGTGAACAGCGCCGGCGAGTCCGCCCGGTCCACGGCCGTCACCGCCACCACCACCTCCGGCGGCGGCAACCCCGGCGGCCAGCTGCCCGCCCGCGCCCTCGTCGGCTACCTCCACGCCAGCTTCGCCAACGGCTCCGGCTACACCCGGATGGCCGACGTGCCGGACTCCTGGGACGTCATCAACCTCGCCTTCGGCGAGCCGACGTCGGTGACCTCCGGCGACATCCGCTTCAGCCTCTGCCCGCAGACCGAGTGCCCGAACGTCGAGTCGCCCGCCGACTTCAAGGCCGCCATCAAGGCCAAGCAGGCCGCCGGCAAGAAGGTCCTCATCTCCATCGGCGGACAGAACGGCCAGGTCCAGCTCGCCACCACGGCCGCCCGCGACGCCTTCGTCGCCTCCGTCTCGAAGATCATCGACGAGTACGGCCTCGACGGCCTCGACATCGACTTCGAGGGCCACTCGCTCTCGCTCCAGACCGGCGACACCGACTTCCGCAACCCCACCAGTCCGGTGATCGTGAACCTGATCCAGGCGGTCAAGACCCTCAAGGCCAAGTACGGCTCGGGCTTCGTCCTGACCATGGCCCCCGAGACCTTCTTCGTCCAGCTCGGCTACCAGTTCTACGGCTCCGGCCCCTGGGGCGGCCAGGACCCGCGCGCCGGCGCGTACCTCCCCGTCATCCACGCCCTGCGCGACGACCTGACGCTGCTCCACGTCCAGGACTACAACTCCGGCCCGATCATGGGCCTCGACAACCAGTACCACTCCATGGGCGGCGCCGACTTCCACATCGCCATGACCGACATGCTGCTCGCCGGCTTCCCGGTCGCCGGCAACGCCGACCGCTTCTTCCCCGGCCTCCGCCCCGACCAGGTCGCCATCGGCCTCCCCGCCTCCACCCAGGCGGGCAACGGCCACACCACCCCCGCCGAGGTGAACAAGGCCCTGGACTGCCTCACCAAGAAGCAGAACTGCGGCACCTACCAGACCCGCGGCACCTGGTCCTCCCTGCGCGGCCTGATGACCTGGTCGATCAACTGGGACCGCTTCAACAACTGGGAGTTCAGCCGGAACTTCGACGCGTACCCCTGGAGCTGACCACCCCGAGGACGAGGAACCCCAGGCAGAGACTGGCCAGCACGTCCAGCGGCCAGTGGAAGCCCCGCAGCACCAGGCCCGTCCCCGTCACCGCCGTCAGCACGGCGGCGACGGGGACGAGCCGCCGCGACACCAGGTACGCGGCGCCGAAGTACGCCACCATCGCCGTCGCCGTGTGACCGGACGGGTAGTAGCCGTGCGCCCACGGCTCCAGCGGACCGGGCCGGGCCGTCCACTCCTTCAGCGGGACGACGAGCAGCGGTACGCAGGCCATCGCGAGCACCGCGAAGAGCGCCTGCCGCCGCCGGCCGCGCCAGACGGCGTACGCCGCCGCGGCGGCCAGCACGGGAAGCGCGACCGTCAGGTTGCCGAGGTCGGAGGCGAGTTCGGAGAGGCGCCGCGGGACCGTGTCCACCAGCGAGCGGGACACCCGCTCGTCGAGCCTGGCCAAGGGGCCGTGGACGAGCACCTGCCAGGTCACGACGGCGAGGGCGACGAGCGCCGAGAAGAGAGCCGGCCGCCCTGGAACAGGGGGGGTGGTTCCGGGGCGGCCGAGGGGATCGGGCTGCCGCGCGCCCCGGGGGGTGTGGGGCGGGCGGCCATCCGATCGGTGAGGAGTCCCGGGGCACGAGGCCCCGGAGGTGTGCGCTGCGGCACGGTGCGGGCGGGGCTGGGGAGGCTCCGCCCTGGGTGTTTCTCTCATCTGGAGAAGACCGTACGGCACGGAGAAGGGGACCGACAGCGGGAAACGCATCCCGCCATCGGCCCCCCACAGAGTCTTCACACCGTGTGGGCCACGGCCGTCGCTCAGAGCGCGGCGAGCGCCGACTCGATGACGTCCAGACCCTCGTTGAGCAGGTCCTCGCCGATGACCAGCGGCGGGAGGAAGCGGAGTACGTTGCCGTAGGTGCCGCAGGTGAGGACCAGGACGCCCTCGTTGTGGCAGTACTTGGCGAGCGCGGCGGCGGCCTCGGCGGCCGGCTCCTTCGTCACCGGGTCCTTGACGAGCTCGATGGCGATCATGGCGCCGCGGCCGCGGATGTCGCCGATGACCGGGAACTTCTCCTGCATCGCGGTGAGGCGGCCCTTCATGACCTCCTCGATGCGCTTCGCCTTCGCGTTGAGGTCCAGCTCCTTCATCGTCTCGATGGCGCCGAGCGCACCGGCGCAGGCCACCGGGTTGCCGCCGTAGGTGCCGCCCAGACCGCCGCCGTGGACGGAGTCCATGATCTCGGCGCGGCCGGTGACGGCGGCGAGCGGCAGACCGCCCGCGATGCCCTTGGCGGTGGTGATGAGGTCCGGGACGATGCCCTCGTCCTCGCAGGCGAACCACTGGCCGGTGCGGCAGAAGCCGGCCTGGATCTCGTCGGCGACGAAGACGATGCCGTTGTCGTTGGCGAACTTCACGATCGCCGGCAGGAAGCCCTTGGCCGGCTCGATGAAGCCGCCCTCGCCGAGGACCGGCTCGATGATGATCGCGGCGACGTTGTCGGCGCCGATCTGCTTGGTGATCTGGTCGATCGCCTGGGCGGCGGCCTCCGGACCGGCGTTCTCCGGGCCGGTCGGCCAGCGGTAGCCGTAGGCGACCGGCACGCGGTACACCTCGGGCGCGAACGGACCGAAGCCCTGCTTGTACGGCATGTTCTTGGCGGTGAGCGCCATCGTCAGGTTCGTCCGGCCGTGGTAGCCGTGGTCGAAGACGACGACGGCCTGGCGCTTGGTGTACGAACGGGCGATCTTGACGGCGTTCTCGACGGCCTCGGCGCCCGAGTTGAACAGCGCCGACTTCTTGGCGTGGTCGCCCGGGGTCAGCTCGGCCAGCGCCTCGCAGACCTCCACGTAGCCCTCGTACGGCGTCACCATGAAGCAGGTGTGGGTGAAGTCCTGGAGCTGCGCGGAGGCGCGGCGCACGACGGCCTCGGCGGAGGCGCCCACGGAGGTCACGGCGATGCCGGAACCGAAGTCGATCAGCAGGTTGCCGTCGACGTCCTCGATGATGCCGCCGCCCGCGCGCTTGGTGAACACCGGCAGCGTGGACCCCACGCCCCCGGCGACGGTGTCCAGCCGGCGAGCCTGAAGCTCCTGCGACTTCGGACCGGGAATGGCGGTGACGACGCGCCGCTCCTGCGGGACAGCGTTCATGCGGGGCTCCTGGGGTGATCTGGACGCTCTTGCGGGTTTCCTCCGCAGGCTAGGCGGGGCCACCGGCCCTGCGCATGCGACGGATGGGAGTGGTCCCGGCGTGTCCTTGTCCGTATCGGCCATACGCGCCGTTGTCCGGGGCGACGCCGTGCCATCGCCCTCATCCGGGGCATGATCCGGGGCCGAGGCTCTAGATTGGGCCCGGACGACAGCGCCGCGGAGTCGAAGGGCCAGGGGGCAGGGGACATGGAGTTCGAGGGCACGCACGGCTCGCGGAGCACACACGACGGGCGCCCGCCCGCCGACATCCCCCGCCCGGCCGCCGCCCCGGCCGCCGTCCCACCGATGCCGGCCACGGCGCCGCCTTCCGCGCCTCCTTTTGGACCCCCGAAGCCCGCCGCCGCGCCGGCCGCCGCCGCGCCGGCCGCCGCCCGGGGCCGGACCGCGTTCGCCGACTGGCTGCGGACGCCCCGGCCCGAGGCCGCCCCGGGCATCTGGCGCCACGGGCACGTGCCCCGGCCCGACCGGGCGCCGGACGAGACCCCGCTGCGGACCGTGCTCGCGGGCGCGACGATCTCCTTCCTCGTGGCCGTCCTGTTCTGGTCGCTGCTCCGCAACGGCTACATCCCGTACTGGAGCGTGCCGATCCGCCTCTTCACGCCCGGTGACTGGTGGCGCCCGCTCGGCGGGGCGCCCGAGCCCGGCACCGGAGGCCCCGTCGCCCTCGCCGTCTACCGTTTCCTTCTCTTCGCGGGCGTCTTCGCCGGAATCGGCCGCTTCGGACGCTGGCCGTACGCCTGGAACCGGCTCGCCCTGGAGTACGGACGCCGGGCCCAGTTCGTCCTCGCCGCGCTCGCCGGCCTCCTCACCGTCACGCTCGTCCGCGGCGACTGGCTGCCGCTGCGGCCCCTCGTCCTCTCGATGCTGCCGTACGACCTGACGTCGCCGGACGCCGTCTTCGCCAACCAGAAGATGGAGGACACGGCCACCCTGCTGCTCACCGTCGCCACCGCCCTGCCGTTCGTCTGGCTCGCCCTGCGCCGGGCCACCCCGCGGCCCGGCGCCACCCCGGCCACGACCCCCTCCTCGCCGGCCGCCGACCTCTCCGCCTGGCCCGAACTGCGGGCCGCCGGGCTCGACGAGGCGGCCGACCGGCTCGCCGCCGACGCGGCCTCCGGCGTCATGAACGACATCGACCTCGCCCGGATCAGGGCCGCCTGGGAGAACACCGGCCACGCCCCCGACCGGCAGGCCGCCTTCGTCCGCGAGGTCCACGCGCACGGTGCCGCCGCCTTCCCGCACCCGTCCGGCGCCCGTTTCCTGGCCGGCCGCACGGCAACGCACGACCTCGCCGTCCGGCAGGTGCGCCTCGGAACCGTCGCGGACACCGACCGCAACCCGTACGCGCGCCGCACCACCGGCCTCGCCCTCGACCCCGACGTGCTCGGCACCGGCATGCTCGTCGTCGGCCCCTCGGGCAGCGGCAAGACCACCCGTGTCGTCCGCCCCGTCGTCGAGTCCCTCGCCCTCCAGGCCCTCGCCGGACAGGCCGCCGTCGTCGTGGTCGGCTCCGACACCGCACCGCTCGGCCCGGACGAGGCGTACGACGTCGTCATCCGCGTCGGCGACCCCTCCTCCCCGCACGACCTCGACCTCTACGGCGGCACCACCGACCCCGACCGCGCGGCGGCGCTGCTCGCCGACGTCCTGGCGACCGACACCATGGACACCCGCCGGGCCACCACCACCCTCGCCCAGCTCCTCGGCCCCTTCCACGCCGTCCACGGCCGCTTCCCCTCCGTCCCCGAGCTGCGCGAACTCCTCGACGGCGCCCCCGCCCTCCTCCAGCACCTGCGCGCCTCCCTCGACACGGCCGGCCACGCCTCCCTCGTCCGCGAACTCGACTCCCGCGCCCGGCAGCAGGGCACGGACGGCGACCCCGCCGGCACCCTCGCCGACCGGATCGCCCCGCTCGACCGCCCCGCCTTCGCCGGATTCTTCGACACCTCGGGAGCCACCACGCCGTTCACCATGCGCGCCCTGGAGCACCCCGTGCGCGTCCGGATCGACCTGCCGGAGTCCGGACACGCCGAAGCCTCACGGCTCCTCGCCCGGCTCGTGCTCGCCCAGTTCCTCGGCCGGACCGCCGGCCGCACCGACCGGTCCCGCTTCGCCTGCCTCGTGCTCGACGACGCCGCGCACACGCTGACCGCGGCGACCGTCCGCGGCCTCCAGCGGCTGCGCTCCGCCCACGCCGGCGTCGTCCTCGGCCTCCGCACCGTCGACGACGTCCCCGAGCACCTGCGCACCCCGCTCTTCGGCGCGGTCGGCTGCCGGTTCGCCCTCGCCGGGGTCACCACCTGGGACGGCAAGCGGTTCGCGGAGACCTGGGGCACCGAGTGGGTGGAGACCCGGGACGTCACCAGCCGGACCGTCCGGTCCGACGAACCGCTCACCCGGGTGGCGCACGCGGTGCGCAAGCTCGTCACCGGCCGGGCCGTCACCACCGACGCCGTGACCGTCCGCGAGGTCGAGCGCGAGCGCTGGTCCGCCTCCGACCTCGCGCACGGCGTGCCGCCCGGCCACGCGGTCCTCTCCCTCACCCATGTGCGGGGCGAGCACACCCCGCCGCTCCTGGTGGACCTGCGCAGCTGAGAGCGGCCCCCCGGCCGCCCTGGCACAATCAGGTGCGCCGCCCTCCCCAGCGGTGTCACCCCGCCGGGTGTGGAGTCGTCCGCGTCCGGTCGCGCTCAAAGGTCCGCCGGTTCCCGATGCCGCCCACCCTCGCCTCGCTCGTTCAGCACTCCTCCCTCCGGCTCGTCGTCCGGGCCGGCGAGGACCGGCTCGACACGCCCGTCCGGTGGGCGCACGTCAGTGAGCTGGCCGACCCCGTGCCGTACATGGAGGGCGGGGAGCTGCTGCTGACCACCGCCCTCACGCTGGACGCCGAGGACGGCGAGGCGATGCGGCGGTACGTGCGGCGGCTCCTCGGTGCCGGGGTGGTCGGGCTCGGGTTCGCCGTGGGCGTGAACTACGACGCCATCCCGGACGCCCTGCTCGACGCCGCCCGCGCCGAGCACCTGCCGCTCCTGGAGGTGCCGCGCCGCACCCCGTTCCTCGCCATCAGCAAGGCCGTGTCGGCGGCCATCGCGGCCGACCAGTACCGGGCCGTCACGGCCGGCTTCGAGGCGCAGCGCGAGCTCACCCGGGCCGCGCTCGCCGAGGGCCCGGACGCCGTCGTCGCCCGGCTCGCCGCGCACGTCGACGGCTGGGCCGCGCTCTACGACGCCGCCGGCAGCGTCGTCGCCGTCGCGCCCGAGTGGGCCGCCCGCCGCGCCGCCCGCCTCACCCCCGACGTGGAGCGGCTGCGCGAGCGCCCCGCGCCCGCCAGCGCCGTCGTCGGCGGCACCGAGGACCGGATCGAGCTCCAGTCGCTCGGCACCGGCCGCCGGGTCCGCGGCGCGCTCGCCGTCGGCACCGGCGCGCCCCTCGGCACCGCCGAGCGGTACGCCGTCCACTCCGCGATCGCGCTGCTCACGCTCACCACCGAGCGCTCCCGCTCCCTCCAGGCCGCCGAGCACCGGCTCGGCGGCGCCGTGCTGCGCATGATGCTCGCCGGGCAGGCCGAGCACGCCCGTACCGTCGCCGGCGACGTGTACGGCGGCCTCCTCGACGCCCCCTTCCGGCTGCTCGTCGCCGAGCCGGCCGGCGGCGAGCAGGCGACCGCCGAGCCCCCGCTGCCGGTCCTCGCCGAGGCCCTGGAGGCCGCCGCCGCCCGCGCCGGCGAGGCCGTGCTCACGGTGCCGGAGGGCGACGGCCGGCTCGTCGTGCTGGCGGGCGACGGCGGCGCGGTCGTCACCGCCGCCGCCGGGTACGCCGAGCGCGAGGCCGAGGACGCGGGGATCGTCGTCGGGCTCTCCGCCACCGCCGGTCCGGCGACCGCCGCCGCCGCGTACAAGCAGGCCGAGCAGTCCCTGTCGGTGGCCCGCCGGCGGGGCCGCGCGCTGGTCGAGCACGAGGACCTGGCGGCCGGCTCCGTGCTGCCGCTCCTCGCCGACGACGCCGTACGGGCCTTCGCCGACGGCATGCTCCGGTCGCTGCGGGACCACGACGCGACCGGCCGCGGCGACCTCGTCGCGTCGCTGCGCGCCTGGCTCTCGCGGCACGGGCAGTGGGACGCCGCCGCCGCCGACCTCGGGGTGCACCGGCACACCCTGCGGTACCGGATGCGCCGGGTCGAGGAGATCCTCGGGCGGTCGCTGGACGACCCGGACGTCCGGATGGAGCTGTGGCTGGCGCTGAAGGCGACCGGCGAGGGCGAGAAGTAGCCGTCCGGCGGCGCGCTCCCGGCCGCTCCTGCCCGGATACGGGCAGAATTCCTGGCCGGACGCGCGCCGACTGCCTAATCTCCTGCTCATGACAAGCCCTGCCGTCGATCCCGTCCCCGACTCACCCACCGCCCCCGCCGCCCCGGGAACCCCCACCCCGGGAACCCC
>JOFO01000048.1 GCA_000721275.1 Microtetraspora glauca
ATCACTGGCTGATACTCGGCTTGCCGCACGTCGATACGCGCCCCAGTGGCGTCTCCTCGCCACTCCTGACCTCGCCCCGGGCCCTCGTCGAGGCCCCGCGGGCCCCGGCCGCCGCCCGGGGAGACGGGGCCGGCACGGCCGCCGGCGGGCTCGTCCCGCAGACCGGCGCCGCCCTGGCCGCACCCGTGAAGACGCCCTCCCGGGCGACGCGTTACGGCCAGGAGGTCGTCGCGCTCGTCAACGCCGAACGGGGCCGGGCCGGCTGCGGCCCGCTGCGCTCCGAGGCCCGGCTGGCCAGGGCCGCGCAGGGCCACGCCGACGACATGGCGGCCCGTGACTACTACGCCCACGCGAGCCCGGAGGGGCGGGACGGCGGCGACCGGATCAGCGCGCACGGCTACGACTGGTCGGCGTGGGGCGAGAACATCCACAAGGGGCCGAAGACGCCGGAGCGGGCGATGGAGGAGTGGATGGGCAGCGCGGCCCACCGGGCCAACATCCTCAACTGCTCGTTCCGCGACATCGGCGTCGGCGTCGCCCTCACCGCCGACGGGCCGTGGTGGGTCCAGGACTTCGGCACCCGGGGCTGAGGCGCGGTCAGGGCGCGGGCGCGGCCAGCTTCTGCACCCAGACCGTGCCGGACGGGCCGGGGACGGCGGCCACGCCGGTGTCGCGGTAGGAGCAGTCGAGGAGGTTGCGCCGGTGGGCGGCGTCGCCCCGCCAGCTCGCGACCACGTCCGCCGGGTCCCGCTGCCCCTGGGCCAGGTTCTCCGCCCAGGCCGACCAGCGGTACCCGGCCTCGGTCATCCGGGTGTCCGCGAACTCGCCCTCGGGGCTGGCGTGTCCGTAGTAGCCGCGGTCCGTCATGTCCCGGGCGTAGGCGCGGGCGGCGGCCGTCAGCCGGGCGTCGGTCCGCAGCGGTCCGCAACCGGCCTCCGCCCGCAGCCGGTTGACGAGGGCGGTGACCCGCTCGCCCGGGTCGGCCGGGGCCGGCGCGACGGTACGGGACGGGGTCGGCGCGGCCGTGGTGGGCGCCGGGCGGGTGGCGGTGGCGGTGACCGGCGCGGGCGTCGGGGTGGGGGTCGGCGTCCGGGACGGGGTGGGGGTCGGAGCGGGGGTGGTGGCGGGAGGGGCGGCGGCGGGCCGGGTGGGTGCGGGGCCCGGGTCGGCGGGTTCGGGGAGGGTCAGCACGAGCGCCCCGAGGACGGCGACGGCCGCGACTCCGGCGGCTCCGGCCCCGGCCCGGCGCCCGGCGGTCCAGGCGGGCGCGGCCGGCGGTATCGGCTCCGCCAGGCCGACCGGTTCGGCCGCGTGGGCCGGGGCCGTACCGGCGTCCAGGAGGACGGCGACGGGCGGGACGAGGCCGATGCCGGCGAGCAGGCCCTCGACGGGGGCGAGGCCCCGGCGGTCGCGGCCGGCCGCGCAGGCGCGGCAGTCGCGCAGGTGGCGGGCGAGCCGCTTGCGCCACAGCGGGGAGGGGCGGCCGTCCCACGCGGTGAGGGCGGCGGCGAGATCCGGGCAGCGGGGGCGGGCGTCGAGGGCGCCGACGACGGCGCGGCCGGTCTCCAGGCGTTCCTTCATGCGCTGCACGCGGACGGCGGCGTGGGCCGGTTCCAGGCCGAGGGCCTCGGCGAGTTCCGCGCGGGTGAGTTCGCCGGCGGCCTCCAGCCACCACAGGGACAGCAGCTCGCGGTCGTCCTCGTCGAGCCAGCGGGTGGCCCGGGCGACGTCGCGGCGCTGGCCGGTCAGGCCGAGGCGCAGGATCGTGAGGTCGGTGAAGTCGCCGGCCGGGTCGGCGAGGCCGACGGCCCGGTCGAGGCCGGGCACGGGCGCCTGGCGGCGCTCCCGCCAGCGGCGGCGGACGCCGTTCATGGCGATGGCGACGAGCCAGGACCGGAAGCGCGCCGGGTCCCGCAGCGCGGGCAGCCCGTCGAGGGCGCGGACCAGGGTCTCCTGGACGATGTCGTCGGTGTCGGCGTGCCCGTCGAGGGCGCGGCCGACCACGTTGTGGACGAGCGGCAGGCAGGTGCGGACCAGCTCCTCCCTGGCGTGCGGGTCGCCGTCGCGCGCCGCCTCCACCAGGGCGGTGGTGCGCTGCTCGTCGCTGTGCATGAATGGTGCTCCCTTGTCCCCGGTTCCGCGTCCCCGTCCTGGTGGAGACCCGTGGGACCGGGCAGGGATAACACTTTTTTCCGGCTCCGGCCGGCTCCGGAAGCCTCAGGCCGGCTCCGGAAGGGTGTGGCCGGCTCCGCTCCGGACGGCTCTAGCCGGTCGGATGGGGCAGCCGTGGGACGGTCGCCCCGTGGCCCTCTCTGACGGCTTCCACGACGACGTCGTGGAGGTCTCGGCTCTCCTCCTCGGAGGCGCAGGGGACGGGACTGCCCGACATGGTGAACCAGTCGGATGCGCCGCTGTACTGCACGGCCACGCGTGCCTCACCGTCGGCGAAGGTCGTGTGCACGGTCAGGTCGCCCGTGACGATTCCGCCTTCGACGGTCAGCACCCCACCACGCCCGGTGTAGACACCGGCGGTCGTCCAAGATGCCCAGCTCATGCCCTCCAGGGTCACACCCGGATGGCCTACGCGCCACCGACGGGGCCGCCCCGGCCGGAAGGGGTTCCGGCCGGGGCGGCGACGCGTCGGGTGCCTGATCAGGCGAGGGACGCGACGGCCTCGTTGAACGTGGCGGACGGGCGCATGACGGCCGCGGCCTTGGCCGGGTCGGGCTGGTAGTAGCCGCCGATGTCGGCCGGGGAGCCCTGGACGGCGTTCAGCTCGTCGACGATCTTCTGCTCGTTCGCCGTGAGGGTCTCGGCGAGCGGGGCGAACGCCTTGGCGAGCTCGGCGTCGTCGGTCTGCGCGGCCAGCTCCTGCGCCCAGTACAGGGCCAGGTAGAAGTGGCTGCCGCGGTTGTCGATGCCGCCGATGCGGCGGGTCGGCGACTTGTCCTCGTTGAGGAAGGTGCCGGTGGCGCGGTCCAGGGTGTCCGCGAGGACCTGGGCGCGGGCGTTGCCCGTGGTGGTGGCCAGGTGCTCGAAGGAGGCGGCCAGGGCGAAGAACTCGCCGAGGGAGTCCCAGCGGAGGTAGTTCTCCTTGACGAGCTGCTGGACGTGCTTCGGGGCGGAGCCGCCGGCGCCGGTCTCGAAGAGGCCGCCGCCCGCCATCAGCGGGACGACCGACAGCATCTTGGCGCTGGTGCCCAGCTCCAGGATCGGGAAGAGGTCGGTCAGGTAGTCGCGGAGGACGTTGCCGGTGACGGAGATGGTGTCCTCGCCGCGGCGGATGCGCTCCAGGGAGTACTTGGTGGCCTCGACCGGGGCGAGGATCTTGATCTCCAGGCCCTCGGTGTCGTGCTGCGGCAGGTACTCCTTCACCTTGGCGATGAGCTGCGCGTCGTGGGCGCGGTTCTCGTCCAGCCAGAAGACGGCCGGGGCGCCGGTGGCGCGGGCGCGGGTGACGGCGAGCTTGACCCAGTCCTGGATCGGGAGGTCCTTGGTCTGGCAGGCGCGGAAGATGTCGCCCTCGGCGACCTCCTGCTCCAGGACCGTGGTGCCGGAGGCGTCGACCAGGCGGACGGTGCCGGCGGCGGCGATCTCGAAGGTCTTGTCGTGGGAGCCGTACTCCTCGGCCTTCTGCGCCATGAGGCCGACGTTCGGGACGGAGCCCATGGTCGCCGGGTCGAAGGCGCCGTTGGCCTTGCAGTCCTCGATGACGGCCTGGTAGACGCCGGAGTAGCTGTGGTCCGGGAGGACGGCGAGGGTGTCGGCCTCCTGGCCGTCCGGGCCCCACATGTGGCCGGAGGTGCGGATCATGGCCGGCATCGAGGCGTCGACGATGACGTCGGACGGCACGTGCAGGTTGGTGATGCCCTTGTCGGAGTCGACCATGGCGAGGGCCGGGCCGTCGGCGAGCTCGGCGTCGAAGGACGCCTTGATCTCGGCGCCGTTCGGGAGGGCGTCGAGGCCGTTGAGGACGGTGCCGAGGCCGTCGTTGGCGGAGAGGCCGGCGGCGGCGAGGTCGGCGCCGTAGGCGGCGAACGTCTTCGGGAAGAAGGCGCGCACGACGTGGCCGAAGACGATCGGGTCGGAGACCTTCATCATCGTGGCCTTGAGGTGCACGGAGAAGAGGACGCCCTCGGCCTTGGCGCGGGCGACCTGCTCCGAGAGGAAGGTGCGCAGCGCGGCGGCCCGCATGACGGCGGCGTCGACGACCTCGCCGGCGATGACCTTCAGCGGGGCGCGCAGCTCGGTCACGGTGCCGTCGGCGGCGACGTGCTCGAAGCGGAGGGTGGTGTCCTCGGCGGCGACGAAGGACTTCTCGGTTCCGGCGAAGTCGTTCTCGCTCATGGTCGCGACGTTCGTCTTGGACTCGGAGGTCCAGGCGCCCATGCGGTGCGGGTGGTTCTTGGCGTAGTTCTTCACCGAGCCGGGGGCGCGGCGGTCGGAGTTGCCCTCGCGCAGGACCGGGTTGACGGCGGAGCCCTTGACCTTGTCGTAGCGGGCGCGGACGTCCTTGTCCTGGTCCGTCTTCGGGTCGTCCGGGTAGTCCGGGAGGGCGTAGCCCTGCGCCTGCAGCTCGGCGATCGCGGCCTTCAGCTGCGGGATCGAGGCCGAGATGTTCGGCAGCTTGATGATGTTGGCCTGGGGGGTCTTGGCCAGGTCGCCGAGCTCGGCGAGGGCGTCGCCGATGCGCTGGCCCTCCTCCAGGAACTCGGGGAAGCTCGCGATGATGCGGCCCGCGAGCGAGATGTCACGCGTCTCGACCGTGACGCCGGCCGTGGAGGCATACGCCTGGATCACGGGCAGGAACGAGTACGTCGCCAGGGCCGGCGCCTCGTCGGTGTGGGTGTAGATGATGGTCGAGTCAGTCACCAGGTGCTCCGCTCCACGTCTGCGTATGCGAGATTGCTCGACATCAAGATATCTCGTGATCGCGGTTCTCCGTAAAGGGCCCCACGAGCTCTCCTTGCTCGGGGGCTCCGGAATCCTCGATGAGGGGTCCGCCGAGCCGGTACGAGGCGGGGCCGCCGGACAGGTCGACGTGGCGGACCAGGAGGAGCAGGGCCAGGCCGCAGGCGGCGCCGACGCCGGCGGCGAGGGCCTGGCCGCAGCGGTGGGCGAGGCGCAGCTCGTCGGGGTCGTACGGGGCGGCGGCGGGCAGTCCGAGGGTGTCGCCGAGCAGCAGGAACCCGGCCGCGAGCCCGCCGGCGGCGAGCAGGGCGAGCGGCAGCGTCACCGGCAGGCCGCGCGCGGTGGTGCCGTGCCGGATGCCGGGGCGGACCTTGCCGCGGCGGGCGAGCAGGGCGATCAGGCCGCACTGGACGGCGAGGGCGAGCAGGGCGGCGGCGATGACGTCGCCGGGGCGGTGGTCGCCGGCGGCGACGGAGTACGCGCCGAGGACGACGGCCCACAGGGTGGCGGCGCCGACGACGAGCTCGCGGGACCGCCGGGGCACGACGAGCGCGAGGGCGAAGGCGGTCCCGAAGGCGAGGGTGGCGGTGACGCTGGGGAAGCCGCTGGGCACGAGCGCCCCGGCGGTCTCGGCGGCCCGGGGGCGGGGCGCGTACCGCTGGAGGAGTCCGGCGACGGCGACCGCGACGGCGACGGCCCCGGCTGCGGCGCCGGTGGGCGCGTACCGCCGGCGCACCAGGCCGAGGCCGAGGAGGAGGACGCAGGCGAGGACGAGGGACAGGGTGGCGGCCCCGTCGAGGGAGGGGTGGTCGCGGAGGAAGGCGGCGATCCGGGTGTCGGCGCGCCGGCCGGTGACGGCGGCGTCGCCCCAGCGGCGGCCGGTGGCGGTGAGCACGAGGCCCGCGTAGACGACGGTGAGGAGCAGGACGGCCCCGAGGCAGGCCCGCCGGGTGCGGGCGCGGACCCGTGCGCTGAAGGAGCCCGCGGCCTCGCCGGCCACGGCGGCGTACCACCAGGTGTCACCGGCTCGGGGCGGCTTCGGGGAGCCGCCCGTGCGCCTGTCGTTGGAAGCCATGACCCGATTCGAACCCACGGGCGGCCGGGGCGCCTGCTGGGATCACCCGAACGACACGCCGGGGCGGTGGGCGGCCGTCGTCAGGAGGATCCGCGGACGACGAGGTCGGTGGGGAGCATCCGGCGGGGCTGGTCGTCGGGCTCGCTGGGGGCGGCGATCTCGGCCAGCAGCAGCCGGGCCATGGTGCGGCCCATCTCCTCGATGGGCTGGCGGACGCTGGTGAGCGGCGGGTCCATGAGGCGGGCGACGGCGGAGTCGTCGACGCCGACGAGGGCGACGTCGTCGGGGACCCGGCGGCCGGCCTCGCGCAGCACGGCCAGGGCGCCGGCCGCCATCACGTCGGAGGCGGCGAAGACGGCGTCGAGGTCGGGGGCGCGGCCGAGGAGTTCCCGCATGGCGCGCCGGCCGCCCTCCTCGGTGAAGTCGCCGGTGGCGACGAGGGCGTCGTCGGCGGGGAGGCCGGCCTCGGCCAGGCCCTCGCGGTAGCCGTCGAGGCGGCAGCGGGCGCCGTACATGTCGAGGGGGCCGGTGATGGTGGCGACGCGGGTGCGTCCGCGGGCGGCGAGGTGGGCGACGGCGGTGCGGCCGGCGCCGGTGTTGTCGGAGTCGACGAAGGCGACCGGCTCGTCCTCGCGGCGGCGGCCGTTGAGGACGGCGGGCAGGCCGAGGGCGCGGACCTGGTCGGGCAGCGGGTCGTCGGCGTGCACGGAGACCAGCAGGACGCCGTCGACGCGCTGGGCGGCGAGGTACTGCTCGAAGCGCTGCCGCTCCTGGTCGCTGCGGATCAGGGTGAGCAGCAACTGTTTGTCGGCGTCGGCGAGTTCGGTGCTGACACCGCGGATGATGTCGAGGAAGTACGGTTCGGCGAAGAGCCGGGCCTCGGTCTCGGGGACGACGAGGGCGACGGCGTCGGTGCGGCTGCCGGCCAGGGCGCGGGCGGCCCGGTTGGGGACGTAGCCGAGTTCGGCGACGGCCTTCTCGACGGCGGCCTTGGCCTGTGCGCTGACCTTCGGGGAGCCGTTGATGACCCGGGAGACGGTGCCGCGGCCGACGCCGGCGCGGGCCGCGACCTCCTCCAGGGTGGGCCTGCCGGTCTGTCGCCCGCTCACCGCCATCTGCCGCTTCTCCCCTCGGCCCCGGGACCGCCGCCCGCCCGTGCTGTGCGGCGAACCTATCAGGCGGGCGGGCGGGTGCCGGTGGGTTCGGCGAGCGCCGGGATCAGGCGCCGGCGGGGGCGAGCTCCGCCATCGGGCCCCACCCGTCCTGGTCCGACTTCACGTGGATGATCTCGGGGGTGGCGGCGACGGCTCCGGCCATGGCGGCGAGTCCGGCGGTGAAGTGCGCGGAGGCGACGTGGGCGGCGCCGGCCTCCTCGTCGGCGAAGCCTTCCAGAAGGGTGTAGACGTTCGGGTCGTCGACCCCGCGGGACCAGTCGAAGAAGAGGTTGCCGGGCTCGGCGCGGGTGGCGGCGGTGAAGTCGGCGACCAGGTCGGGCCACTGGTCGGCGAGGTCGGGGCGGACGGTGAAGCGTACGGCGATGAAGATCATGCCGTCAGGCTGCGCCGGGCGGCCCGGCGCGGGCCAGGCGGGCCGGTCAGGTTTCCGGCAGGGCCGGAAAGTCCGGCACCGCGCGGGCCAGCGCGGCCCGGACGGCGCCCTGGCGGCGGGCGAAGTCGGCGGTGGGCAGGGAGACGGACAGGGCGTGCACGATGCCGTCGCCGCGGTTGGGCACGGCGACCGCGAGGCAGGTGTACGCGAGGTCGGCCTCGCCGACGGAGACGGCGTAGCCCTGGCCGCGGACGGCGGCCATCTCGGCCTCGAAGCGTTCGGCGCCGGTGATGGTCCGCTCGGTGAAGCGGGCCATGCCGTGCTCGGCGAGGTAGCGGCGGCGCCGGGCGCGCGGAAGGGCGGCGAGGAGCGCCTTGCCGTGCGCGGTGGCGTGGGCGCGGGCCTCGGGGCCGGGGGTGAAGGGGTGGGCGGTGTCGGTGACCGGGGCGGTGGTGTCGACGACGGTGATCAGCCCGTCGCGGTAGGCGGTGTGGTACACCTCCGCTCCGGTCGTCCGGCGCAGCCGCCCGAGCAGTTCGCCGGTGGGGGCGCCGAGGCCGTGGTGGCGGAGGTGGGCGCGGTGCAGGGCGGGGACCCGGGGCCCGGGCGCGTACCCGTCGGCGGTCCGGACGAGGTGGCCGCGCGCGAGCAGCGGCCCGGCGAGGTGGTACACGGTGGACAGCGAGCAGCCGAGCGTCCGCGCGAGCGCCTTGGCGCTCACGGCCCGTTCCGCGTCGGCCACGAGGTCCAGCAGCTCCAGCGCCCGCTCCACCGACCGCGGGCCGCCGCCGCTCGGGGGCGACGCGGACGGCGGGGAGGGGAGCGGGACGTCGGCGGGCATCCGCCCAGGGTAACCGCGTCCGGCGGGGACGGGCGGGGCGGGTCCGGGGGCCCGGCGCGGGCGGGCGGGCACGCTGGGTGACGGGGACGTTCCGGGGCGTATCATCGCAGGTCAGCACAGCTTTATGTGCATTTGACACTCTTTCGGCGTACCGTCGTGAGGATCCCCCGTCCCCGACGCACCCGGGAGAGCGTGTGCCCCGCCCCAGGACCGACCATGCCCCGACGACCTCGGCCGGTGACCGCCCACGCCGGCGGACGGCCGTGATCGCCGCGGGTGTCGTCGCCGTCGCGGCGGGCGGGCTGTACGTGGCCGGTCTCGTGGCCACCGGCGACGACATATCCGCCGGCACCCGGGTCGCCGGCGTGGACATAGGCGGCCTGAGCAAGTCCGAGGCCGCCGAGCGGCTGCGGGCGCAGGCGCCCGCCGCGTGGACCGCGCCGATCCCGGTGCGGATCGGCGAGCGGGCGGAGAGCGTGGTCCCGGCCGCGGCCGGACTGTCCGTCGACGCGGAGGCGACCGCCGAGCGGGCCGCCGACCCGTCCAAGGACCCGGTGACCGTCATCGGCCGGCTCTTCTCGCCCGGCGACCGCGAGATCGAGCCGGTCCTCGCCCACGACGCCGCGAAGACCGACGCGGCCGTCGCCGCGCTGGCGAAGGAGAACGACCGGGCCGTCAAGGAGGGTTCGGTGGCGTTCCGGGACGGCAAGGCCGTCGCCACCCGCTCCGTCGCCGGGCAGAAGCTCGACACCGCGAAGGCCGCCGAGGCGCTGCGGTCCGCGTATCCGGCCGCCTCCGGCGCCGCCGCGGTCAGCCTCCCGGTGTCGGTGACCCAGCCGAAGCTGCCCGACGCCGAGATCACCCGCTTCCTCGACGCGTACGCGAAGCCGGCCGTCTCCGGTCCGGTGACGCTGACCGTCGGCGACGAGCGGCTGCGGATCACCCCGGAGACCCTCGGCGACCACATCGCCGTGAAGAACAAGGACGGCCGGCTGTCCGGTTCCCTCGACACCACCGGCCTGCTGCGCGACCCGGACGTGGCGCGTCCGCTCGCCGCCATGACGGGCGCGCCGGTGGAGGGCACCCTGGGCGTGCGGGACGGCAAGGTCGTCGTGGTGAAGGAGGGCCGGCCGGGCCGGGAGGTGACCGAGCGGGCGCTGGGCACCGCGGTGGAACCGCTGCTCACCCGGACCGGTGACGCGGCCCGTACCGCCGCCGTGGCGACCAAGGTCACGCAGCCGCAGGTGAGTTCGGCCACGCTCGCCTCCCTGGGCCTGAAGGAGCAGATGTCCTCGTTCACCGTGAACTTCCCCACGGCGCCGTACCGGACGGTGAACATCGGCCGGGCCGCCGAGCTGATCAACGGCTCGCTGGTGCAGCCGGGCGAGGTGTGGAGCTTCAACGAGACGGTGGGCGAGCGCACCGAGGAGAACGGTTTCGTCGACGGCACGATGATCCTCGACGGCCGGTACCAGGAGGCGCCCGGCGGCGGCGTGTCCGCGGTGGCGACCACGGTCTTCAACGCGGTCTTCTTCGCGGGCGTGCAGCCCGTCGAGTACGGCGCCCACTCCTTCTACATCGAGCGCTACCCGGCGGGCCGGGAGGCCACCGTCGCCTGGGGCAGCCTCGACCAGCGGTTCCGCAACGACACGGGCAAGCCCATCTACATCGCGGCGAGCGCCACGGACTCCTCGGTGACCATCACCTTCTACGGCACGAAGAAGTACGACTCCGTGGAGGCCGTCGCCGGTCCGCGCACGAACATCACGAAGCCGGAGAAGCGCGAGGCCACCGGCGAGAAGTGCGTGCCGCAGGCGCCGCTGGAGGGCTTCGACATCGCGGTCGACCGCGTCTTCAAGAACGGCGGCGAGGAGGTCAAGCGGGAGACCTTCAAGACCCACTACACCCCGCGCGACGAGGTCGTCTGCAACTGACGCCGGCCGCCGGCCGGCCGCCGTGCCTCCCGGCGGGCGGCCCGCCCGGAACGGTGTCCTCCCCGTCGCGGGCGGGCATGCATCCCGGGTGCGGCCGGACCGGGCCGCTCCGAGCCCTGCCGGAGGCGTCCGTGGCGGAGCGCAGCGAGGTTCCCCCCTACGCCCGGCTGCTCGCCGGGGCGGTCCGCGACGGCGTGTGCCCGGGGGCCGTGTGGGCGGTCGGTGACGCCGCCGGCACCCGCTCGGCCGGCGCGGTCGGCCTGCTCGACCCGGCGCGCCCCGAGGAGCCGGTCCGCCCGGACACCCTCTACGACGTCGCCAGCCTCACGAAGATCCTCTCGGTCTGGGCGGTGACCGGGACCCTGGTCGACGCCGGAAAGCTGGACCTGTCCGCGCCGCTCGGCACCTTCTGGCCGGCGGCGGCCGGCCGGCCGGTCGGTGCCGTCACCGCGCACCACCTGCTCACCCACACCGCCGGGATGCCGCTCCGGGCCAATCTGCGCTTCCTGTACGGCTCCGACCCGCAGGACGTCCGGGACGGGGTGCTCGCGGAGCCGCTGCGGCACCCGCCGGGCGCGGCCGTCGCGTACACCGACCGGGCGGCGCTGGTGCTCGGCTGGCTGGCCGAGCACCTGACGGGCCGGCCGCTGGCCGCGCTCGCGCGCGAACGGGTCTGGGGGCCGCTCGGCATGCGCGACACCCGCTGGGGTCCGCTGCCGCCCGCGGAGGCGGCGCGCTGCGCGCCCACCGAGTACGACGAGGAGACCGGCCGGCACCTGCGGGGCACGGTCCACGACTTCTCCACCCGGCTCCTCGGCGGGGCGTGCGGGATCGCCGGCGTCTTCACCACGGCCGGCGACACCGGCCGCTTCCTGCGCGGGGTGCTGTCCCCGCCGCCCGGCACCTTCTCCGCCGCCTGGACGGCCGCCTCCCTGCGCGTCGGCACCGGCGCCCTCGCCCCGCCGCGCGGACTCCTGTGGCACCCGGCGCCCGGCACCGGGCCGGCCGACGACGTCTGGGCCCACTTCGGCTTCACCGGCACCGCGATGTGGGTCTCCCCCGCCCGCGCCCGCTGGGCGGTGCTGCTCACCAACCGCCTGTACGTGACCCGGGACCCGGCGCCGCTGGCGCGCGTCCAGGAGGCCTTCCGCGCGTACGCCTTCGCCTGACATCCCCCCGGCCGCGACCCGTGAGTGTGAGCTGGGGGACAGACGTTCGGGCCCCCTTGTGGGGGCCGAGGACCCCCGGGTTACCATATGAGCGCCGTCTAGCTCGAAAGATAACTCTTGTGACTGTCAATGATGACTCGTTCACCAGCTGGAAGAACCGTGAGGAGATCGCGGAGTCGATGATCCCGATCATCGGGAAGCTGCACCGGGAGCGGGACGTCACCGTCCTGGTCCACAGCCGCTCCCTGGTGAACAAGTCGGTCGTCAGCATCCTCAAGACGCACCGCTTCGCCCGCCAGATCGCCGGCGAGGAGCTCTCGGTCACCGAGACGCTGCCTTTCCTGCAGACGCTCACCACGCTCGACCTCGGCCCGTCGCAGATCGACATCGGCATGCTCGCCGCCGAGTACAAGGCCGACTCGCGCGGCCTGACGGTCGAGGAGTTCACCGCGGAGGCCGTCGCCGGCGCCACGGGCGAGAACAAGATCGAGCGCCGTGACGGCCGGGACGTCGTCCTCTACGGTTTCGGCCGCATCGGCCGCCTCGTCGCCCGCCTCCTCATCGAGAAGGCCGGTTCGGGCAACGGCCTGCGCCTGCGCGCCATCGTCGTGCGCGGCGGCGGCGAGCAGGACCTCGTGAAGCGCGCCTCGCTGCTGCGCCGGGACTCGATCCACGGCCAGTTCCAGGGCACGATCACGGTCGACGAGGCGAACGGCACGATCGTCGCCAACGGCAACACGATCAAGGTCATCTACGCCAACGACCCGTCCGAGGTCGACTACACGGCGTACGGCATCGAGAACGCCATCCTGATCGACAACACCGGCAAGTGGCGCGACCGCGAGGGCCTGTCCAAGCACCTGCGCCCCGGCATCGACAAGGTCGTCCTGACCGCGCCCGGCAAGGGCGACGTGCCGAACATCGTGCACGGCGTCAACCACGACACCATCAAGCCGGACGAGCAGATCCTGTCCTGCGCCTCCTGCACCACCAACGCCATCGTCCCGCCGCTCAAGGCGATGGACGACGAGTACGGCGTGCTGCGCGGTCACGTGGAGACCGTCCACTCGTTCACGAACGACCAGAACCTGCTGGACAACTACCACAAGGCCGACCGCCGCGGCCGTTCCGCGCCGCTGAACATGGTGATCACCGAGACCGGTGCCGCCTCGGCCGTCGCGAAGGCGCTGCCGGAACTGAAGGCCCCGATCACGGGCAGCTCGATCCGCGTCCCCGTCCCGGACGTCTCGATCGCCATCCTCAGCCTGCGCCTGGGCCGCGAGACCACCCGCGACGAGGTCCTGGAGTACCTGCGCGACGTGTCGCTGCACTCGCCGCTGAAGCGCCAGATCGACTTCACCACGGCCCCCGACGCCGTCTCGATGGACTTCGTCGGCTCGCGCCACGCCTCCATCGTGGACGCCGGCGCGACCAAGGTCGACGGCGACAACGCGATCCTGTACCTGTGGTACGACAACGAGTTCGGCTACTCCTGCCAGGTCATCCGGGTCGTCCAGCACGTCTCGGGCGTCGAGTACCCGACCTTCCCGGCCCCGGCGGCCTGATCTCCGCCCGCACCGGAACGCGCGAACGGCGCGCCGCGCTCCCCGGGGGGAGGGCGGCGCGCCGTTCGCGTGCCCGGGGGTTCAGCCCTTGCGCACGGAGCGCAGCGCGCCGGCCGCCGGCTCGACCGGCTCGTCACGGGCCTCGGCCCACAGCGAGCGGACGTGGCCGAGGTGGCGCATCATGCACGCCTCGGCGCCGGCCCGGTCGCGGGCGATCATCAGGTCGAGGAGTTCGACGTGCTCCTCGGCGGAGGAGACCAGCTTGCCGGCCTCGTCCAGACCGGTCAGGCCGTAGAGGCGGGACCGCTTGCGCAGGTCGCCGACGGTCTCCACCAGCCGGTCGTTCCCGGACAGGCCGAGGAGGGTGAGGTGGAACCGCCGGTCCGCCTCCAGATAGCCGATGAGGTCGTGCTCCCGGGCGCTGACGACGATCTGCTCGGCGAGCGGGCGCAGCGCCTCCAGCTGCTCGGCCGTCGCGGTCTCGGTGACCCGGCCGACGGTCGGAACCTCGATGAGCATGCGCAGCTCGGTGCACTGGTCCAGCTCGCGCTCGCTGACCTCGGTGACCCGGAAGCCCTTGTTGCGCACCGGTTCCACCAGGCCCTCGCGGGCCAGGTCGAGCATGGCCTCGCGCACGGGGGTGGCCGACACGCCGAGCTCGGCGGCGAGGCCCGGGGCGGAGTAGACGGACCCGGGCTTCAGCTCACCGGCCGTCAGGGCGGCGCGCAGCGCGTGGCCCACCTGGTCGCGGAGCCGCTCCTGGGCCTTGATGAGACTGTGCTGCTTCAGGTCACCCACGCCGTTCACCCACGCCGTTCCTCCGAGAATCCGCAGGCGCCCAGCGTACAATGTCACGTTTCTCACCCGGGGCGGGCCGGTGGAGCGGTCACAGCAGGAAGCCGGCGGGGAAGGGGTCGGTGGGGTCGAGGAAGTACTGGGCGGTGCCGGTGATCCAGGCGCGTCCAGTGACGGTGGGGACGACGGCGGGCCGGCCGCCGACGGTGGTCTCGGCGACGAGCCGGCCGGTGAACTCGGTGCCGATGAACGACTCGTTGACGAAGTCGGCGTCCAGGGCGAGCTGTCCGCGGGCGTGCAGCTGGGCCATCCGGGCGCTGGTGCCGGTGCCGCACGGCGAGCGGTCGAACCAGCCGGGGTGGATGGCCATGGCGTGCCGGGAGCGGGTGGCGTCGGAGCCGGGGGCGGCGAGGTAGACGTGCTTGACGCCGGCGACGGCGGGGTCCTCGGGGTGGACGGGCCGGTCGTCGCCCGCGTTGATCGCGTCCATGATCGCCAGTCCGGCGGTGAGCAGATCGTTCTTGCGGGCGCGGTCGAAGGGGAGGCCGAGGGCGTCGAGTTCCACGAAGGCGTAGAAGTTGCCGCCGTAGGCGAGGTCGTAGGTGACGGTGCCATGGCCGGGGACCTCGGTCTTGAGGTCGAGTCCGGCGCTGAAGGCGGGGACGTTGGTGAGGGTGACGGAGCGGGCGGCGCCGTCCTCGACGCGGACGGCGGCGGAGACGAGGCCGGCCGGGGTGTCGAGGCGGACGGTGGTGACCGGTTCGGTGACCGGGACCATGCCGGTCTCGACGAGGACGGTGGCGACGCCGATGGTGCCGTGGCCGCACATCGGGAGCAGGCCGGAGACCTCGACGAAGAGGACGCCGTAGTCGGCGTCGGGGCGGGTGGCGGGCTGGAGGATCGCGCCGCTCATGGCGGCGTGGCCGCGCGGCTCGTACATGAGCAGGGTCCGCAGGTCGTCGCGGTGCTCCGTGAAGTGGAGGCGCTTCTCGGCCATGGTGGCGCCGGGGATCACCCCCACTCCGCCGGTGATCACCCGGGTGGGCATGCCCTCGGTGTGGGAGTCGACCGCGTGGTAGACGTGTCGGGTGCGCATGAGCTGGGTCTCCCCTGGTCAGCGGAGTCCTTCGGCGAGGACCTTCTCGGTGGCGGCGCGGACGGCGGTCGCGGCGGCGCCGGTGAGCGGCAGGCGCGGCGGGCGGGTGGGGCCGCCGGGGCGGCCGGCGAGGTCCATGGAGAGCTTGATGGCCTGGACGAACTCGGTCCTGGAGTCCCAGCGGTAGAGGGGATGCAGGGCCTTGTAGAGCGGCAGCGCGGTGGCGAGGTCGCCGGCGACGGCGGCCCGGTAGAGGGTGGCGGCGGAGTCGGGCAGGGCGTTGGGGTAGCCGGCGATCCAGCCGACGGCGCCGGCGAGGGCGAGTTCCAGGAGGACGTCGTCGGCGCCGACCAGGAGGTCGAGTCCGGGGGCGAGTTCGGCGATCTCGTAGGCGCGGCGGACGTCGCCGCTGAACTCCTTGACGGCGACGATGTTCCCGTCGGCGTGGAGGCGGGCGAGGAGGGCCGGGGTGAGGTCGACCTTGGTGTCGACGGGGTTGTTGTAGGCGACGACCGGCAGCCCGGCCCGCGCGACCTCGGTGTAGTGGGCGCGGACGGCCTCCTCGTCGGCCCGGTAGGCGTTGGGCGGCAGGAGGAGGACGGAGCCGGCGCCGGCCTCGGCGGCCTGCTCGGCCCAGCGGCGGGACTCGGCGGAGCCGTAGGCGGAGACGCCGGGCATGACGCGGGAGCCGTCGCCGGCGGCCTCGACGGCGGTGCGGACGACCGCGGCGCGTTCGGCGTCGGTGAGGGTCTGGTACTCGCCGAGCGAGCCGTTGGGGACGACGCCGTCGCAGCCGTGGGCGAGGAGCCACCGGACGTGTGCGGCGTAGGCGTCGAGGTCGACGGAGAGGTCGGCGCGGAGCGGCAGGGCGGTGGCGACCATGATGCCGTGCCAGGGGCGGGTGCGGGTGTCGGGCATCGTGACGTACTCCTTTGTAGTGTGTGACATTTTATTGAGCGGCGTACGGCGGCCACAAGGGCGCGGCGGCGCGAAAAGGGTCTATTCGGCGGGGAGTTCGGCGAGGTCGCCCAGGCGGACGGGGCAGGCCAGCGGGCGCCGGTCGGGCGCGGGCGCGCCGCCGGCCAGCGCGGCCACGGCCGGGCCGCACATCCGGCCCTGGCACCAGCCCATCCCGGCCCGCGTCAGCAGCTTGACCGTGCGCGCGTCGGTGGCGCCCAGCTCCTCCACCGCCTCGCGGACGCGCCCGGCGGGCACCTCCTCGCAGCGGCAGACGGCGGTCTCCTCGCGGAGCCAGCCGGTCCAGCCCGCTCCGGGCCGGTGCACGGCGCCCATGGCGTCGGCGAAGGCCCGGAGCCTCGCGCGGCGCCGCGCGAGGGCGGGCGGCACGGGCCGCCGCGCGATCGAGTGGGCCGCGATCTCGCCCTCGGTGAGGGCCAGTTGAGCGCCGCCGACGCCGCCGGTCTCGCCCGCCGCCCACACGCCCGGCACCGAGGTGCGCAGGCCGGGGGTGAGGGCGAGGGCGACGGTGCCGTCGGCGGCGGCGCGGGTGGAGCAGCCGAGGGCGGTGGCGAGGGAGAGCTCGGGGACCAGGCCGTGGCCGACGGCGAGCGCGTCGCAGGGGATGCGCCGGGCGGTGCCGGGGACGGGCCGCCAGTCGCGGTCGAGCCGGGCGACGGTCACCGCCTCGACCCGGTCGGTGCCGTGCGCCTCGACGACGGCGTGCCGCAGCAGCGGGCGGACGTGGTGGCGGAGCAGCGCGCCGCCGTGGCGGGCGCCTTCGGCGAGCTTGGCCGGGTTGCGCAGCAGGGCGCCGGTGTGGCGGGCGTACGGCGCGTACCCGGCGGCCTCGACGACTGCGGGAACGCGGGCGCCGGCGGCGGCGAGCGAGGCGGCGACGGCCAGCAGCAGCGGCCCGCTGCCGGCGACCACGACCCTGCGCCCCGGGAGGACGAGGCCGCTCTTGAGCATGGCCTGGGCTCCTCCGGCGCCGACGACGCCGGGCAGGGTCCAGCCGGGGAACGGAAGCTGGCGTTCGTACGCCCCGGTGGCGAGGAGCACTGCCCGGGCGCGGACGGGCGCCGCGGCGGTCTCGTCGGTGCGGGAGTGGACGGTCCAGTCGGTGCCGGAGCCGGTGACGCTCCACACCTGATGACAGGCCAGATGACGTACGCGGCCCGCTCGTTCGTACGCGCGGAGCTCGGCCTCGCGGCGGGCGAAGGCGTCCCAGTCGTGGTGCAGGGCCTGCGGGCGGGTGGCGCCGAGGGCCGGGTCGGGGTGGCGGTAGTACTGGCCGCCGGGGCGGGTGCCCGCGTCGAGCAGGGTGACGGTGAGGCCGAGCGCGGCGGCGGTGACGGCGGCGGCGAGCCCGGCGGGCCCGGCGCCGACGACGGCGAGGTCGGTGCGGGCGGCGAGGTCAGACGGCGAGGTCGTCATGGCCGGTTCCCTCCTGGCTGGTGACGAGGCCGCCGGGGCGGGCGGGGACGAGGCAGGCGCGGCGGTTCGGGGTGCCGTCGACGGTGACGAGGCAGTCGAAGCACTGGCCGATCCCGCAGAAGGCGCCGCGCGGTTCGCCGCCGTGCCGGGTGGTGCGCCAGGCGAGGATCCCCGCGCCCCAGAGGGCGGCGGCGACCGTCTGGCCGGCGGCGGCCGGGATCTCCCGCCCGTCGAAGCGGAAGGTGAAGGTCTCCTGCGGCGCGCCGCCGACGAGGGCGCGCGGGGTGTGGTGGCTCAACTCTGCTCCTGGAGAGGGGTGTCCACGGGCCCGGAGGCGCGGTCGGGGCGGAACGGCCGGGGGTCGAGCGGCGGCGCGGCGCCGGTGAGGGCGGCGGCGACGAGGACGCCGGTGGCGGGGGCGAGGCCGATGCCCGCCCCCTCGTGGCCGCAGGCGTGGTGGAGGCCGGGGACGCGCGGGTCGGCGCCGATCGCCGGGAGGTGGTCCGGGAGGTACGGGCGGAAGCCGTGGTACGCGCGGAGAACCTGCACGCCGGCGAGGACCGGGAAGAGCGCGGCGGCCTGGGCGGCGAGCCGGCGCAGCGCCTCGGTGGAGAGGATGCGGTCGAAGCCGACGCGTTCCCGGGTGGCGCCGATGAGGACGGGCCCGCCGGGGGTGCCCTCGACGACGGCGGAGGACTGGAGGGCGGCGGAGCCGCTGGCGACGTCCGCGATGTAGTCGGCGGCGTACACCTTGTGGCGGACGACCCTCGGCAGGGGTTCGGTGACGAGGACGAAGCCGCGGCGGGGCAGCACGGGCAGGTGGGCGCCGGCGAGCCGGGCGACCTCGCCGCCCCAGGTGCCGGCGGCGTTGACGACGGCGGGGGCGAGGAGTTCGCGGCGGGCGGTGCGCACCCCGCGGACGGCGCCGGACGGGTCGCGGAGGATCGCGGTGACCTCCTCGCCGAGGTGGAGCGCGGCGCCGGAGGCGGCGAGCAGCCGGGCGGCGGCCTGCGCGGGCTGGACCTGGGCGTCCTGCGGGTAGTGGAAGCCGCCGGCGAGGCCGGGGGCGAGATGGGGTTCGAGGTCGGCGAGCCGGTCGGCGGGGATCTCGGCGGCGTCGACGCCGGCCGCCCGCTGGCCCTCCGCGAAGGTGCGGAGGGCCGTGAGGGCGGGCTCGTCGGGCGCCACGACGAGCCCGCCCTTGGGCTCGTACTCGGTCTCCGGCGGGAGTGTCGCGGAGAGTGCGCGCCAGAGTCTCGTGGACAGCAGCGCGAGGTCGAGCTCGGGGCCCGCCTCCTTGTCGGAGACGAGCAGGTTGCCTTCCCCGGCGCCGGTGGTGCCGCCCGCGACGGGACCGCGGTCGACCACGGCGACGGTGAGTCCCGAGCGGGCCGCGTAATAGGCGCACGCGGCACCGACGACGCCCGCGCCGATGACCACGACGTCCGGGGAGTGTCTCCTGGGCACGGCAGTAAGATGTCACATTCTTCTGTGGGTGCCCAGGGGTGCGGCCCCTGGGCACGGGGACGGTGCGGTCAGCTGCGCAGCGGGCCTTCGCAGCGGAAGTCCGACGTGCCCGCGACCCGGTTGGACCAGATCTGGACCGGGCCGAAGCTGCAGTTCATGTCGGCCAGGTTGTTCAGCGCCACGCCCGCGCGGTCGAGGAGGAAGTAGTCGACCGTCTCGGACATGTCCTTGAAGGTGCGGTCGTCACTGGCCGCGTCCGTCAGGTTGGCGGTGATCCGGCCGGTGCAGACGAAGCGCCGCTTGCCGGGCTCGCCGTTCTCGCCGCAGGCCGGGGTGTTGTACGTGGCGTTCGCGAAGGCCGTCCGCACGGCGGCGACGGTCGAGGCGGTGAGCTGCGCGTTCGGCGTGAAGGTGGTGTTCGGCACGAAGAGCCGGTCGGCCTGGGCGATCTGCGCGTCCAGGAAGCGGTCGTACGCCTGCTGGAGCGCCGCGTCGGAGCTCAGCCGCTCCCGCCAGGCGTCGTAGCCGGCGACGTCGTCGGCGCGCAGCCGGGTGTACATCTCGCGGATCAGCGAAGGGCGTTCGGTCCACAGGAACGTGAAGAAGGTGCCCGCGTAGTCGTAAAAGCGGAAGCCGTCGCCGTCGTACGTGGCGTGCAGGATCTGCCGGACGGTCATGCGCGGGCCGCCGCCGGCGGTGTCGTCGATGATGCCGCGGACCAGCGACTTGCGGACGGCGATGCCGTCGTCGCGGGTGGCGCCGTCGAAGAACTCGGCGGTGCCCTCGTCCATGAAGGTGGTGCGGTCGCCCTGGTACCAGGGGCCCTGGCCGAAGAAGCCGGGGACGGCGAAGCGGCCGTTGAGGTAGTGGGTGTACTCGTGGCGGAACAGCTCCTCCAGGGTGAGGGAGGAGTCCTGCGGGACGCGGCGCTGGTACGTGTAGAAGGTGGCGCCGTTCTCGATGTAGATGCCGCCGTTGTCGGTGTCGTACCCGGTGAGGATCGGGTGGTAGTTCTCGTAGTCGGCCCGCGAGCCGTACAGGACGATGTTCAGGGTGCTGTTGGGGTCGCCGGCCAGCGGCTGCTCGCTGCCGACCACGCGGTGGAACTGCGCCTTCACCTGCTTGCTCGCGTAGTAGAGCTGGTCGACGGTGGCGCGGTCGAGGCCGGTGCGGACCTTGAGGGCGGCGCCGGTGCCGGTGTCGTAGGTGTAGGTGTACGGGAAGATCCGGGCCTCGATGTCGGCCTTGCAGACGCGGTACGGGGCGCAGGCGTCGTAGAAGTTCAGCCAGGAGACGATCTTGGTCCAGGGCTGGCTGCCGGAGCCCCAGGCGGACTCGACGGGGCCGATCAGCGCGCCGAGGTCGGCGACGATGCCGCCGCGCAGGCCGGCGACCTCGCCGAAGCGGCCGTACTCGCTCAGCGCGTCGCGGACGACCCACGCGTTGGCGGTGCCCTTGAGGTGGGTGTGGCCCGCGAACGCCTTGAAGGCGGCGCGGTAGGCCGGGTCGGCGGCGACGGCGGCGTGGAAGGCGGCGTCCTGGTTGCCGGAGTAGATGCCCAGGTAGTTGACGGAGAGCGCGGCGAGCGCGGCGCCGGCCCAGGTCGGATCGTGGTGCGTGGCGGGGTGGGCCGGGTCCATGGTGGCGAGCACCTTGGTGATGAGGCCGAGCTGGTGCCGGCGCAGGCCGGGGGCGCTGCCGGCGTACAGGGCCTCGCGGAGGGTGCGGGCGTTGGACGCGGTGACGTCGAAGGTGCGGGCGGCGGAGCCGAAGGCGGCGATGGCGCGGCGGACGGCGTCGACGGTCGGGGCGTCGGTGATGTCGATCTCGGGGCGCGAGAAGTCGTGGTAGGCGACGGCGTGGAGGTAGGTGAACATCTCCTCCAGGTGGGAGGAGTTGCGGCCGTCGTGGGCGGCGGCCAGGGCGGATATGCGCTGGGCGACGGCCTGCACGTGGGCGTCGGACATCACCCGGGCGAGGCGCGCGTCCCAGGTCCAGATCAGGCCGTTCAGACAGCCGTCGGCGGTGACGGCGGGGTCCGCGAGGAAGTCGGCGAACGCGGTCGGGGAGAGCCCGGCGACCCCGTCCAGGGTGCACGGGACCCCTGCCACGAGGGTGGTGGCTGCGGGGGCGGCCTGCTGCTCGGCCGTGCCCTTGGCGCTCTTCTCGGCCTGGCCGGGGACGCGGGCCCGGGTGTCGCCGGTGCCGCCGGGGGCGGGGGCCGGGGCGGGCTTGGCCGACCGTGCGTTGGCGAATCGTTCCACCTCGTCGAAGGGGTGCGGCTCGGCGGCGGGCGCGAAGGCGCCGGGCAGGGAGGCACCGGCGGCGCGCGGCGCGGGCGCCTCGGCGGCCTGGGTCGCGGCCTGGCCGGCGGAGGCCACCAGGGTCACCGCGATCGCGGTGGCGAGGAGGGAGGAGCGCACGACTCTGTGCTGGGACACGAGGTCTCCTGGATGAGGGTGGGGATGAGGGGGGTTGGTGCGGCCGATCGGCGGAGCCTGAACGGGAGTTGACGGACAGACGACCGCCGCGCGAGGTGTAACATAGTAATGTGAAATTGCACTGACAACCCTTGTGCACGGGTCAGTTGCGCCGGCCTGGCGTCCGCCTCCGCGAGGGAACGCGGGGAGGCGGACGCCAGGCCCCTCATCCGGGACCGAATGGGCCGCTCAGCGGCGTGCGTTCGGTACGGTTCCGAGCCCGGGCGCCGCCGGTCGCAACCCCTTCACCGCACCCGCCGCCCGCTCCCGCGCCACCGCCGCGAGCGCCGCGTCGCCGAGCGCGTCGGCCAGCCGGGCCCGCCCCAGCAAGGTGTACGGGCTGTCCGGGCGCAGCCCGTCCCGCTCGCTCAGCAGCAGCCGCGCCCGGTCGTGGTCGCCGGCGGCGAGCGCCGATTCCAGCAGCGTCCGCTGCACGGCGTCCCGCTGGGCGTGACTGCCCCCGAAGACCTGGATCCGGCGCCGTACCGGCCACAACAGCTCCACCACGGCCGCGTGGTCGCCCTTCCCGTGCGCCACCAGCGCCTCGCAGACGGGCAGGCCGACCTCGGCCGTCATCGCGTGGTTGGCGACCGTCCGCCGCTCCGCGCCGCCCTCGGCCAGCCAGCGCCGGCGGTCGGCGACCAGCGCCTCCGCCTCCGCGATCCGGTCCGCCCCCACGTAGGCCATCACCGCGTGGGCGTCGTTGAAGGCGTAGAACGGCGGGTCGGCCCGCCCCGCCCACGCGTCGGCGAGCCGCGCCCAGCGCTCCGGCTCCTCCCGCCCGGCCAGCCGCAGCCGCCACAACAGCGCCGCGGCGTCCAGGAGTTCCATCGCGAGCCCGGCCGACTCCGGAGGGTGGACGGCGGCGTCGTAGACGCGCAGCGCGGTCTCCTCGGCGCCCGCCTCCAGGCAGAACAGGGCGTAGTGCCACCAGTTGTGCACGGTCAGGTAGTTGCCGCGGGTCCAGTCGTCCGTCCGCGCGTCGAGGAAGGCCACCCCCTCGGCGACCCGGCCCTGCATCTCGTACGTGTGGGTGACGGCGTGCACGGCCCACACGTCCGCCGGATGCCGCTCGACCGCCGCCAGTCCCACCTCCTCCGCGCGCCGGTAGTGCCCGCACTCCTCCAGGCCGAACGCGTACATGCCGTGCAGCGGCCCCCAGGCGGGGTCCGCCCTCCCCCACGCGGACAGGGCGCCGCCGATCCGGTCCCGCAGCCGGACCGCGTCCCCGGTGAGGAAGTCCAGCTGGTGCCCGGCGAACAGTGCGAGCACGTCCCTCGGGTACGCCAGCGACAGCTCCTCCAGCAGGTCGCCGGCCCCGTGCAGGTCCCCCGCGAGGCAGGCCCCGGCGGCGGCCAGATGGAGCCGTTCGCGTGCGGGCAGGGCGCTCGTGTCGCGGTCGGCGAGATACCGCCCGAAGCGTGTGCGGGCCGCCGCGGCGGCGGTGTGTTCGGTGCCCAGCACCCCCAGATAGACGGCGAACGCCTGGGCGTCGGGCGATGCGGGACTGGCCGCGAGCGCGTCCTCGACGGCCCCGGAGACCTCGGGCCGGAAGAAGAGCAGGGCCTCCACGGCCCGGTCCAGGTGCGCGGCCCCCTCGGGCGTGCAGGCGTGCAGGGTGGTGCCGTGACGGTCGGTCGCCAACGCGGTTCCTCACCTCGGTTCCTCGGTACTGCGACGGGTGCGTGCCGGGCCGGGCGGGGCGGGGCCTCCTCCCGCCGGCACCGGGAGCGTGCCCCGGCCGCGGTCGCCGCACTCCCTCCGCGCCCCCGCGCGCCCCGTCCGGGCGCGGGCCGTCCCGGGGGTGCCGGTCAACGGCCGCGCCACCGGGCCGGGTTGTGGCAGAGTGCGGCGCGGGGCCCGCGACCCGGGAGGGGGACGGGCGGGACGGCTGGACGGGGGGCGGCGCGTGGCGCGGGTGGTGGACGGACGGTTCGAACTGCTGGACCGGCTCGGCGGCGGCGGGATGGGGCTCGTGTGGCGGGCCCGGGACCGGGTGCTGCACCGCGAGGTCGCGGTCAAGGAGGTCCGGCCCTCCGACCCCGGCCTCGCCGAGCACGACCCGGCGGCGGCCGCCGCACTGGCCTCCCGGGTGCTGCGCGAGGCCCGGGCGCTCGCCCGGCTCGCCCACCCCAACGTCGTGACGATCCACCACGTCGTCGAGGCGGCCGGCCCCGACGCCCCGTACCCCTGGATCGTGATGGAGCTGGTCCCCGGCGGCTCCCTCCAGGAACGGCTCGACCGGGGTCCGCTCGGCCCGGCCGAGGCCGCCGTCCTCGGGCGGGGCCTGCTCGCCGGACTGCGGGCGGCCCACGCGGCGGGCGTCCAGCACCGCGACGTGAAGCCGCCGAACGTCCTGCTCCGCCCCGACGGCGCCCCCGTCCTGACGGACTTCGGCATCGCGTCCCTGCACGGGTCGACCGCGCTGACGCCCACCGGTTCGGTCATCGGCACCCCTGACTACATGGCACCGGAGCGGGTGCGCGGCGAGGACGGCGGGCCCGCCGCCGACCTGTGGTCGCTGGCGATGACGCTGTACGTGGCGGTGGAGGGCCACAACCCGTTCCGGCGCGCCCACACGCTGGCCACGCTCGCGGCGGTCCTCGCGGAGGACGTCCCGCCGCCGCACCGCGCGGGCCCGCTGGGTCCCGCGCTGATGGCCGTCCTGGTGCGGGACCCGGCCGCCCGCCCCGACGCGGCGGAGCTGGACCGGCTGCTGGCGGAGGCGGCCGGCGCGCCGGACACCGGCCCGCGGGACGCCGCCCCGGCCCGGGAGCCGGCACCGACCTCGTACCGCATCGCCCCACCGCCCCCGCCCGTCCCGGCGAACCCGCCTGTCCCGCCCGAGGGGCCCGGCACCACGGGCACCTCCGGTCCACCCGGCCCGGCGGACCCGCCCCCTCCGCCCCCTCCGTCCGGTCCGCCCGCTCCGTCCGGCGCCGCCACCCGTCCCCGCAGGCCGCGCAGGCCGCGCAGGGCGACGGTGCTCCTCGCGGCGGGCGTCGCGCTCGCGCTGGCCGGCGGCGGGGTCACCTGGGCGCTCTGGCCCGAGGACGAGCCCGGCCAGGGGGCGCGGGGCGCCGCCGGCCCGTCCGCCTCCTCCACCCCTCCCCCGGCCTCCGCCTCGTCCTCGCCCTCGCCCTCGGCCTCGGACTCCGGAAGCGGCGGCGGCGGTCCGAAGTTCGTCATCGGCGTGAAGGCCGACCAGCCCGGGCTCAGCGTCCGGCGCCCGGACGGCACGTACACCGGTTTCGAGATCGCCGTCGCGACCTACGTGGCCCGCGCACTGAAGCACGACCCCGCCGACATCGTCTGGAAAGAGGTCTCCAGCGCCGCGCGCGAGACGCTGCTCGGCAACGGCACCGTGGACATGGTGGTGGCGACGTACACGGTCAACGACCGGCGGGAGGAGCTGGTCGACTTCGCCGGGCCCTATCTGGTGGCCCATCAGGACGCCCTGGTGAGGAGCGGGGACACCGCCGTGCGGAGGCCCGGCGACCTCGCGTCGCGCACGGTGTGCGCGGTCACCGGCTCCACTTCCTACTTCGCCGTGCGCAATGTGGCCCCCGACGCGGTGCTCACGGGCTCCGACTCGTACGAGCAGTGCGTCGCCGGCCTGGCGAGCGGGCAGTTCGACGCGGTGTACACGGACGACGCCCTGCTCGCCGGCTACGCGGCCCGGGCGGCGTACCAGGGGAGTTTCCGGCTCGCGGGGTTCGCCCTGAGCCAGGAGCGGTACGGCATCGGCCTGCCGGAGGGCAGCCCGCTGCGGGGCCGCGTGCAGTCGGCGATCGCGGCGATGGTCTCCGACGGATCGTGGGCGAAGGCGCTCCGCGAGCACCTGCCGCTGATCGAACCCGACCCCTCCTCCCTGAAGCCCTGAACCGGCGCCGTGATCCACTGGTCGCGCACCGCAGGGCGCGGTGCGTGAGGAGAGTGAGCGTTCATGTCCGTCACCGACACCGACACCAACAACGGCACCGCCGCCGTCCGGGTCCGTCCGGTCCGGGAGGAGGACTTCGACCAGTGGCGCGCCCTGTACCGGGGGTACGCCGACTTCTACCGGGTCGAGCAGACCGAGGAGGCCGCGCGGCGCGTCTGGTCCTGGATCCACGACCCGGCGCACGAGGTGGAGGGCCTGGTGGCCGAGGACGCCGGCGGGCGGCTCGTGGGGCTGGCGCACTTCCGGCCCTTCGCCCGCCCGCTGTCCGCCAGCGTCGGCGGCTGGCTCGACGACCTGTTCGTCGACCCGGCGAGCCGCGGCACCGGCGCGGCCGACCAGCTGCTCGCCGCGCTGCGCGGGATCGGCGCGGAGCGCGGCTGGAGCGTCGTCCGCTGGATCACGGCCGACGACAACCACCGCGCCCGCTCCAAGTACGACCAGGTGGCCACGCGCACGATGTGGATCACGTACGACATGGCCACCGAGGTCTGATCCGGCGTCCCGCTAGCGGAGTTCGTCCGCCACGATCGCCGCGGCGGCGGCCACCAGCTCGTCCACGCCCGGGGCCTCCCGCTCGAACCGGGTGGTGAGGACGGACAGCAGGATCAGGCCGCCGTCCGGCGGCCAGACGACGCCGACGTCGTTGTTGCCGCCGTACTTCCCGCCGCCGGTCTTGTCGGCGACGGTCCAGTCGGCCGGCAGGCCCTTGCGGAAGCGGGTGACGCTGGTCGTGTTGCGGAGCAGCCAGTCGGTGAGGAGGGCGCGGTCGGCCGGTTCCAGGACCCGGCCGAGGACCAGCCGGCCGTAGGTCCTGGCGATCGCGCGCGGGGAGGTCGTGTCGGTGATCCGCCAGGGCTCGGCGGAGTTCAGCTCCGGCTCCCAGCGGTCGAGCCGGGTGACGGGGTCGCCGATCGAGCGGGCGAAGCGGGTGATGGCCGTGGGGCCGCCGAGCTCGCGCAGGAGGAGGTTGGCGGCGGTGTTGTCGCTGAACCGGATGGTGGCGTCGCAGAGCTGGGAAACCGTCAGACCGGCCGCGATGTTGTCGGGGTGCTCGGTCACCGGCGAGTAGCCGGAGCGCTGGACGTCGTCGGCCGTGTAGGTGATGCGGCGGGCCAGGAAGGTGCCGTCGTGGTCGAGGTCACGGAGGACGGCGGCGGCGGCGAGGGTCTTGAAGACCGAGCACATCGGGAAGCGCTCGCGGTCGCGGTGGGCGAGGGTGCGTCCGCTGCGCACGTCGTGGGCGTGGACGCCGAGGCGGGCGCCGTACTGCTCCTCCAGGGCGCGGAGGCGGGCCACGACGGGCTCCTCCGTGCGGCGGGGCGCGGCGGCGTGGGCGGAGCCGGCGCCGGCGAGTCCGAGGGCGGCGGTGAGGGCCGTGCCCGCTCCGAGGGCGAGGGCGGTCCGGCGGGAGGCGCCGGAGTGCTGGGTGTTCACGAACGTCCTTTCGGAAGTGATCGTTTCCGCAGTGCACCACGTGGAGGGGGCGCGGCCGGTTCCGACACCCCGGCTACCTGACGGTATGTGATGCGGGGTTCACTGTCCGATCATGGACCCGGAGCACAGTGCTCCGCGCGCGGGAAAGGACACGCATGCGCGAACGCGAGGGGGAAGGCGGCACGGCACCGACCCTGATCCAGTCGGTACGCCGGGCCGTACGGCTGCTCGACGAGCTGGAGCGGCGCGGCGGCGCGGGCAACGCCAAGCAGCTGGCCCGCGAGGCGGTGCTGCCGCTGCCGACGGCGTACCACCTGCTGCGGACGCTGGTCCACGAGGGCCTGGTCCGCCACGACAACGGTGTCTACACGCTCGTCGCGCCACTCCGCCGGGGCCCGGGCGCCCCGGCGCACCAGCCGGCGCTCGGGGTCCAGGCCTGGGTGGACGCCCTCAGCCTGGACCTGGACGCGGCCGTCTACTTCGTCCAGTACCGGGACGGGGAGGTCGAGCTCGGAGCGGTCTCCGGCAACCCGGCGCGGCCCCCGGTCGAGGAGTGGGCCGACTTCCGGGCGACCGCGCACGCCCACGCCGCCGGCCAGAGCCTGCTCCTCCAGCTGGAGCCGGAGCAGCGCGGCGACCACCTGAGCCGCCACCCGGTCTCCGCGATCACCCCCTACACGGTGCGGGTCCGGCGCGACTTCGAGCGGCGGCTGTCCGCGCTGCCGCGGCGGCTCCCGGTCCTGGAGCACCAGGAGTACGCGCTCGGGACGGCGTGCGCGGCGGTGCCGATCACCGTCGGCGCGGAGACGGCGGCGGTGGCGCTGTCGATCCCCGCCTCCGAGGGGGCGCGGCTGCGCGCGCTGGCGGACCGGCTCCAGCGGCGGGCCGGGCAGGTGCTGCTGGCACAGACGTTCGCGGTGACCTCGCACGCCCACGAGCCCTGACCCGACATCGGGGGACGCGACGCGACGCGCACGGGAAGGGGCATCGCCGGAGGGGGTGGCGGTGCCCCTTTTCGCTGCGCGCCGCAGGTCAGAATACCCCCACCCGTATATGAACGTGGCGGCGACCCCTGTGACGCGAGATACCCGGGGGGGTATTTGACGCGATGCGACACAGCCCCGTACGGTCGGAGACATCGATACCCAGGGGGGTATTTCATCAGCGTCTCCGGGAGGTTCCGCCGTGATCTTCGCCCAGTACTACCTCGACTGCCTGTCGCACGCCTCGTACCTGATCGCCGACGAGGGAACGGGCCAAGCCGTGGTGGTCGACCCGCGCCGCGACGTGTCCGAGTACCTCGCCGACGCCGAGGCCCGCGGGCTCACCGTCACCGGCGTCATCAACACCCACTTCCACGCCGACTTCGTCGCCGGCCACCTGGAGCTGGCCGACCGCACCGGCGCCTGGATCGGCTACGGCCGGCGCGCCGAGACCGAGTACCCGATCCGCCCGCTCGCCGAGGGCGAGCGGATCCCGCTCGGCGACGTCGTCCTGGAGATCATGGAGACCCCCGGGCACACCCCGGAGTCGATCAGCGTCCTCGTGTACGAGCACGCCGACGACGAGGTGGCGTACGGGGTCCTCACCGGCGACGCCCTCTTCATCGGCGACGTCGGCCGGCCCGACCTGCTCGCCTCGGTCGGCGTCAGCGCCGAGGAACTGGGCGGCATGCTCCACGACAGCGTCCAGAACAAGCTGATGGGACTGCCCGACGCCGTCCGCGTCTTCCCCGCCCACGGCGCCGGCTCGGCCTGCGGCAAGCACCTGTCGGCGGAGAAGTCCTCCACCATCGGGGACCAGCGCGCCACCAACTACGCCTGCGCGCCCATGAGCCGCGAGGACTTCGTGGCCCTGGTCACCGCCGGCCAGTCCGCCGCCCCCGGCTACTTCGCCTACGACGCCGCGCTCAACCGGCGCGACCGCCGCCGGTACGACGCCGAGACCGCCGCCCGCCCGCTCGACCTCGCCGCGTTCACCGCGCTGCGGGCGGCCGGGGCGGTCGTGGTCGACGCCCGCGACCCGCAGGAGTTCGCCGCCGGGCACCTGCGCGGCGCGGTCAACGTCCCCGCCGACGGCCGCTTCGCCGAGCAGGCCGGCACCGTCCTCGACCCCGCCGACCGGCTCCTCGTCCTCGCCCCGGAAGGGCGCGAGGAGGAGGTCGTCACCCGCCTCGCCCGCGTCGGCTTCGACCGCGCCGAGGGCTACCTCCCCGACCCCGGGACGACCCTGGAGGCACTGGCCGCCGAGGTCGCCCCGGCGAGCCGGATCACCGCGGCCCGGCTGCGGACCGCCCTCGCCGGCCCGCGCCCGCCGCTCGTCGTGGACGTCCGGACCGAGGGCGAGCGGGAGGCCGAGGGCTTCATCGACGCGGCCGTCCACCTGCCGCTCGCCGAACTCCCCCACCGCACCGCCGAACTCCCCGCCGACCGGCCCCTCGTGCTGCACTGCGCCGGCGGCCACCGCTCCTCCATCGCCGCCAGCCTGCTGCGCCGGCGCGGCTTCCAGGACGTCTCCGACATCCTCGGCGGCTACGCGGCCTGGGCGCTGACCGCGCCCCGCGACGCCGCCTGACCGCCCACCTCCGCCCCTCTTCTCTCTCCCCCCGACGAACGGAGCCACCGTGACCACCGCCACCCCCCTCTCCCCCGCCGTCCTGCACCGCCTCGTCCAGGAGGGCCGCGCGCCGCGCCTCGTCGACGTCCGCACGCCCGGCGAGTTCCGCACCGCCCACATCGCCGGCTCCGTCAACGTGCCGCTGGCCACCCTCCGCGCGCACCGCGCCGAGCTGCGCGACCACCTCGGCGGGGACGTCGTCCTGGTGTGCCGCTCCGGGCAGCGGGCGCGCGAGGCCGAACGGGCCCTCGCCGAGGCGGGCCTGACGGAGCCCCGGGTCCTGGACGGCGGCATCACGGCCTGGGAGGCGGCCGGGGCGCCCGTCGAGCGCGGCCCCGAGCGGTGGGAGATGGAGCGCCAGGTCCGGCTCGTCGCCGGGTCCGTCGTCCTGGTGACCGGCCTCGCCGGGCTCGTCGTGCCAGGGGTCCACCTCGTCGGCACCGCCGTCGGCGCGGGCCTCACCTACGCCGCCCTCAGCAACACCTGCGCCCTCGGCGTCCTGCTGTCCCGGCTGCCGTACAACCGCGGCCCGCGCACCGGCCTGGACACCGTGCTCGCGCAGCTCCGGAGCGCCCGGTGACCGTACTGGTCGTCGCCGCCTCCCTGCTCGTCGGCCTCAGCCTCGGCGTCCTCGGGGGCGGCGGCTCGCTCCTCACCGTCCCGATCCTGGTCCACCTCGCCGGCCAGGACGCCAAGGAGGCCATCGCCACCTCGCTCTTCGTCGTCGGCGTCACCAGCCTGGCGGCCCTCGCCGCGCACGCCCGGGCCGGACGCGTGCGCTGGCGGACCGGGCTGCTCGTCGGCGCCCTCAGCATGGCGGGCGCGTACGGCGGGGGCCGGGCCGCCGCGTACGTCCCGGACACCGTCCTCCTGGTGGCGTTCGCGGTGATGATGCTCGTCACGGCCGCCGCCATGCTGCGGCCCGCGCGCGGCGCCCGGCCGGCGCGGGTGCGGGACGGCGACCCGCCGCTGCGGCTCCTCGCCGCGGTCGGACCGGCGGTGGGCGGGGTGACCGGCTTCGTCGGCGCGGGCGGCGGCTTCCTCGTCGTCCCGGCCCTCGGCCTCTTCGGCGGACTGCCGATGGCCGCCGCCGTGGGCACCTCGCTCCTGGTCATCGCGATGAACTCGTTCGCCGGGCTCGCCGGCCACCTCGCGGGCGCCTCCCTGGACTGGGGCCTCACCCTGATGGTCACGGGAACGGCCGTGGCCGGCAGCCTGGCCGGGGCGCGGCTCGCCGGCCGCGTCCCGCAGAGCGCCCTCCGCACGGCGTTCGGCTGGTTCGTCATGGCCATGGGCGTCCTGGTCCTCACCCAGCAGTGAGCACCCCGCCCCCTGACACCGAAACCGACATGAGCGATACAAGCCGTTTTGATACCCCACGGGGTATTCTGGGGCACCGGGGGCCTAGCAGAAGGGAGAACGGCCGTGCAGGTCGACGACGAGGCGATGGCCCCGGTGCTGAACCGGCTGCGCCGCGCCCAGGGACAGCTGGCCGGGGTGATCGCGATGGTCGAGGCGGGCCGCGACTGCAAGGACGTGGTGACGCAACTGGCCGCCGTCTCCCGGGCGCTGGACCGGGCCGGGTTCAAGATTGTGGCGAGCGGGATGCGGCAGTGCCTGTCGGGCGACGCCGACGCGCCTCCGATGAGCGAGGCGGAGCTGGAGAAGCTGTTCCTGGCCCTCGCCTGAGCCCCCGGTCCGGCCCGGCTCCGCAGCGCCGCGGGATCCGGCGCCGTCCGCGCCTCCTATGCTGACCTGGTACGGAACAACCGGCCAGGGATGGCACACGACGTAAGGGGCACCCCGCTCGATGAGCCCGAAGCAGCAGCGCGGCGAAGCCACCGTCGAGCGCGTCCTCGACGCCGCGCTCGACCTGTACGCGCGCGACGGCGAGGCCGGCCTCACCGTCTCCGCGCTGACCCGGCTGAGCGGGGTCAGCACCGGCAGCGTCTACCACCACTTCGGCAATCTCCACGGGGTGATCACCGCCCTCGCCCTGCGCTGGCTCGGCCGTCTCCTCGGCGAGGTGGGCGGCGCCCTGCTCGCCCACCGGGAGGCCCGCCCGGGCATCGAGGCGGTGGTGCACGCGTACCTCGACTTCGTCCGCACCCAGCCGGCCGCCGCCCGCCTGCTGCACTCCCCCTTCGCGGACCAGGAGGGCGCGGCCCGGGCCCGGGAGATCCGCGACAACCAGGAGGCCCGGCTCACGCCGATCGAGCAGTGGCTCGACGGGCACCGCAAGGCCGGCACGCTGGCCGACCTGCCCACCCCGGTCATCGAGTCCCTGGTTCTGGGCCCCGTCGTCGGCATGGCCCGCCGCTGGCTCACCCTCGGCGACGTCGACCTCGAAGAGGCCGCCCGGCTCCTCCCGGACCGCATCTGGCGCTCCGTCAGCCCCTGACGCCCGCCCGGCACCCGGGGTCAGCGCGGGCCCGTGGTGCCGGCCGGCGCCGGCGGCCCGTCCGGGGAGCCGTCGGCGGCGCCCGGGCGGCCCGGGGCGCCGCCGGGAGAGCCGTCGGCCGTACCGGGGCCGATCCGCAGCTCGAAGTCGCCGTCGTACTTCTCGTGTCCGGCGATCACCGCGACCTCGACGATCTCCTTGCCGACCCGGCCGCGCACGATCAGCGGATCCTCGCGCAGGTCCCGCATGAGCGCCACGCACATGCCGGTCATGACGAGGACGAACGGGGCGGCGACGAGGATCGTCAGGTTCTGCAGGCCCGCGAGCGCGTCGCCCTGGCCGTCGCCGACGAGCAGCATGACGGCGGCGACGGCGCCGGTGACGACGCCCCAGAAGATCACCACCGGGCGGGTCGGCTCCAGCGCGCCGCGCTGCGACAGGGTGCCCATGACGATGGAGGCGGCGTCCGCCCCGGAGACGAAGAAGATGCCGACGAGGACCATCACGAGCAGGCTCATCGCGCCCGCCGCCGGGAACTCCTGGAGCAGTCCGAAGAGCTGCCCCTCCGGGGTGGTCTCGCCCGTCAGCTCGCCCTGCTCGCCGAGCCGCATCGCGGTGCCGCCGAAGATCGCGAACCACACCAGGCTGACGGTGCTCGGCACCAGGATGACGCCGCCGATGAACTGACGGATCGTCCGGCCCCGGCTGATCCGGGCGATGAACATGCCGACGAAGGGCGTCCAGGAGATCCACCACGCCCAGTAGAAGACGGTCCAGCTGCCCAGCCAGGCGTGGATGTTCTCGCCGCTGGTGGCCTCGGTGCGACCGGCCAGCTGGGGCAGGTCGCCGAGGTAGGCGGCGATCGAGGTCGGCAGCAGGTCGAGGACGATGACGGTGGGCCCGGCCACGAGAACGAAGACGGCCAGGAGCAGGGCCAGCACCATGTTGGTGTTGGAGAGCCACTGGATGCCCTTCTCGACGCCGGAGACGGCCGACAGCACGAAGGCCACGGTGAGCACCGCGATGACGCCGACGAGCAGCCCGGTCCCGGTCTTCTCCAGCCAGCCCAGCTCCTCCACGCCGCTGCCGATCTGGAGCGCGCCGAGCCCCAGCGAGGCGGCGGACCCGAAGAGGGTGGCGAAGATGGCGAGGATGTCGATGACCCGGCCCGGTCCGCCGAACGCCCGGCGCTCGCCCATGAGCGGGACGAAGACGGCGCTGATGGTCTGCCGGCGCCGGCGGCGGAAGGTCGAGTACGCGATGGCGAGGCCGACGACGGCGTAGATCGCCCACGGGTGGAGCGTCCAGTGGAAGAGTGTGGTGGCCATCGCCGTCTGCATGCGCTCGGCGGAGTCGGCCGGGGAGGTGCCGGGCGGCGGGGTGCCGTAGTGCGCGAGCGGCTCGCTCACGCCGTAGAACATCAGGCCGATGCCCATGCCGGCGCTGAACATCATCGCGATCCACGAGACCGTGCGGAACTCCGGGCCCTCGTCCTCCTGGCCGAGGGTGATGCGCCCGTACCGGCTGACGGCCAGCCAGAGCGCGAAGACGACGAATCCGGAGGCCGCGAGCATGAACGCCCAGCCGCCGTCCCGGATCAGCCCGTCGAGCAGGCTGCCGGAGGCCGACTCCAGGCTGTCCGTCGCCGTCGCGCCCCAGACCAGGAAGGCGAGGGTGAGGACGGCGGTGACGCCGAAGACCACCCGGTCGGTACGGGCCGGATGACCGCCCTCGGGATCGGGCAGGTCCGCCGTCACCGGCAGGCCGCCCCACCGGTTGCCGCCCCGGACGCCGATCCGGCGTGCGCCGGGCTTCCTTCCGCCGGTCCGTCTGCCGCCGCCCCGCCGGCCGTCCGGCCCCTGTGCGTCCTGCGCCATCGACGACCCCTTTTCCCACCAGAACGGGACGAACTCCTCGATCCCTGCTTAGGCAATATCACGGGATCGACCGGACTTGTCGGATCAACAGACCCCGGTCGGCGACGGGTTGGGCGCCGCCGGACGCCGCCGCAGGAGTTCTGGACAGCCCCGGACCGGGTTGGTTAGGTTAGCCTTACCTAAAATCCTGACCGAGGAGAGTCACCGTGAGCGCCGCCCCCTCCCCCGTCCTGCCGCAGCAGACCGCCGCGGAACAGGTCCGCTCCGTCCTGGCCCGGGCCATCTCCCTCTCCCTCACCCTCGACGGACAGACCTACGACCTCCTCGGCGCCCACACCGTCGGCGCCCGCGGCCGGATCACCCTCCACCCGCCCGCCGACACCCCCCTCACCGATCACCTCGACCACGCCCCGCTCCGCGTGCTCGACGTCCGCGTCGACCTCACCGACATCGCCCCGACCGCCCTCCGCGACCGGGTCCGGGCCCGCGTCGCCCTCACCGGCCGGCTCGCCCCCGCCGTCCCCGGCGACCTCGGCGCGCTCCGCCTCGACCTGACCCGCGTCACCCTCCGCACCGGCGCCGGGACCGTGGAGGTCGACCCCGCCGCGTACGCCCTCGCCGCCCCCGACCCGCTCGCCCTCGAAGAGGCCGCGCTCCTCACCCACCTCGCCGACGCCCACCCCGACCTCGTCTCCGACCTGGTCGTCCTCGCCGGCTCCCGCCTCCCGCACGGCGTCGTCCGCGCCCTCCCGCTCGCCATGGACCGGCACGCCGTCTCGCTCCGCTGCGAGTACGGCGAGGGCCACTGCGACCTCCGGCTCCTCTTCCCCGCCGAGGCCCGCGACGCCGCCACCGCCGGCGACATGGTCCGCCGGCTGCTCACCGCCCCGCGCTGCGCCCACCACCACAACCACCCCTGACCGGCCCGCGGTCCGGAAACCGCACACCCGGGCGAGCGCGTCCCCTCCCGCATGGACCGGATCACCCACGGCCTCCGCCAGCTGCTGCGCTTCGCGCTCACGGAGGCGCGCTGCTGCGCCTTCGCCGTCGCGCTCATCGGCGGCATCGCCGTCTCGACGCTCCTGCCCGACCTGCCCGTCGCCCGCTACGACCTGCTCCTCGGCTACGGCGTCGTCCTCACCGTGCTGGCCTGGCGGCTCGGCTGGGACAGCGGGCGCGACATCGCCGTCATCGCCGTCTGCCACCTCATCGGCCTGCTCTTCGAACTGGTCAAGGTCCGCATGGGGTCCTGGAGCTACCCGGAGGACGCGGTGACCAAGGTCGGCGGCGTCCCCCTCTACGGCGGCTTCCTGTACGCGGCCGTGGGCAGCTACGTCTGCCGCGCCTGGCGCCTCTTCGACCTGCGCCTGACCGGCTACCGGCCGCGGATCATGGCGGTCCTCGCCGCGGCGGTCTACCTCAACTTCTTCAGCCACCACTGGCTGCCGGACGCCCGCTGGGTGCTCGCCGCCCTGCTGCTGATCGCCACCGCCGGCACCTGGGTCCGCTTCCGCGTCGGCGAGCAGGACCTCCGGATGCCGCTCGCGCTCTCCTTCGTCCTCATCGGCTTCTTCCTCTGGATCGCGGAGAACGCCGCCACCTACGTCGGCGCCTGGAGCTACCCCGACCAGCTCGACGGCTGGCGGCCCGTCTCCGTCGCGAAGTTCGGCGCCTGGGCCCTGCTCATCACCGTCACCTTCGTCCTCGCCGCCGCCCGGCGCGCTCAGCCGGCGGACGGCGGCACGGGCTCCTCGCCCCGGCGGATGCCGAGGGTCGCCAGAAGGTCCTCGTGGAGCTCCATCCAGACGGTGTGGCAGGAGTCGGCGCGGGGCCGGTCCACCCACGAGAACTCGCCCCGCCGGACCCGCGCCAGCGCCGTGGTGAAGCGGTCGCCGTAGCCGGAGAACCGGTCCAGCCGGGAGCCGAGCTCGGCGGCGAGGGTGTCGATGACGCCGCCGAGCACGGTCAGCTCGTCGAGGATCCGCCCGTCCCAGGCCGGGTCGGCGTGGGTGTTGACGGCCAGCCGGCCGTTCCCGTCGGGCCGCAGCTGCCAGTCGGTGCAGGCCGTGAGGCAGCGCGCGTTGTACGCCAGGAACGTCTCGTACCGCTCGCGCACGAACGGCCCGTGCCCCGACCGGGCCAGCTCCGCGGCGAGCAGCCGCTCCCCCTCCGTCCGGCCCGCGTCCGTGAGGCTCCAGCCGGAGGTGCCGGCGAAGGCGCCGCGGGTCACGCGCCCGTACGCCTGGAGGTCGAGCAGCAGCTCGCCGACGGCGTCCGCGTCGAGGCCGTAGCGGGCCGCGGCCTCCGCCTCGGTGGTCATGCCCCGCAGCCGTACGGCGTGCAGGACCAGCAGCTCGGGGTCGGAGGAGGTCGCCATGGGCAGAGCCTAGACAGTCCCCGGCGCCCCGGGCGAGCCCCGGCCCGGCGCGGCCCGTGGCGTGCGGCCCGCTCCGCCCGTACGCGGTCCGGTACCGGCCCCCGGGCAACCCGTCGGGCGTCCGGCGCGTCCTCCCCCGTACCACCCCGGCCCCGGACCGACCCAAGGACACCCGATGAGCGAAAAGGCCCGCATCCTCTTCGACGCGCTCGACCTCGACCAGGACGGCACCCTGACCCGGACCGAGGTCATCCGGGCCCTGCGGGAGAAGGGGCCCACCCTGGCGGCCCGGGGCGTCATCCCCTTCTGGGGCGTCGGGGGCGACGACGACTCCGCCGCCCTCTTCGACGCCGCCGACCAGAACGGCGACCGCGTCCTCAGCTTCGAGGAGTTCGCCGCCGTCGTGGACCGCCGCTTCGGCTGGTGACCCCGGCCGCCTCGGCCGCCTCCTGCGCCTGCTCCAGCGCGCGCTCGGCGGCCCGGAGGTCCGTGGCGGCCCGCTCCGCCGCCTCCCCGGCCGCGGCTGCCGCCCCGGCGGCCTCGTCCCGCTCCCGCTCGGCGCGGCGCAGCCGGTCGGCGGCCTCCTCGGCCGCCGCCGCCGCGGCCCGTGCCGTCTCCCGGGCGGCGTCCCGGTCCCGCTCCCGCCGGGCGAGGACGGCCCGGGCCTCCGCCGCCTTCGCCTCCGCCTCCGCCTCTCTCGCCTCTTTCGTCTCTCTCGGCTGTTTCGTCTCTCTCAGCTCTTTAGTCTCCCGGTCCTTCGCGGCCTTCGCCGGGGCGGCCGGGGGCCTGGACGGCAGGGTCCCGGGCGGGACGGCGGGGAAGCCGACGGCGGTCTCCGGCATCTCCGTCAGCCGCCCCGCCGCCCACGGTCCGGCCACGTCCGGGAGGGCCAGGGCGGCGTGCAGGATCCGCTCGACGTCACCGAGCACCGGGTCGCTCAGGGGATGCCCGGACCGCTCCGCGAGGCCGGCGGCCGTGCGGACGAGCGCGGCGACCAGCCGGTGCTGCTGCCGGCTCGCCTCCCGCAGCCGCTCGCCGTCGAGCGTCCGATGGGCGTCGCGCAGCGCCTCGCCGAGGGCTAGGAACCGCCCGGCGTCGTCCGGCCGTTCCCGGGCGAGCAGGTTCGCCGCCCAGACGGCGAGCGGTGGCCGCCGCAGCGCCGCGATCGCCTTCGCCGCCGCCGTGTCCTTCGCCCGGCGCGCCTCGGCGACGTACGCGTCCCTGGCCGCCGTGAACTCGGACGGCCGCAGCCCGTACAGCTCGCCGGTCACCTGCTCGACATCCATGCGCCCACTCTGCTGCGCGCGGCGCGGGCCGACGGGGCGAACCTCCGCCACGGGCACCTGCCGTCACCCGCTCGACGTCACGCCCGGACGTCCTGGACGCGCCGGAAGGGCCGCTCGGCCTCCAGGGCGAACGCGGTCTCCAGGAGGACGCGTTCGCTGCCGGGGCGGCCGGAGAGGAGGACGCCGACCGGGAGGCCGTCGGAGGTGGTGCGGGTGCTGGGCAGGGAGAGGGACGGGGTGCCCACGACGTTGTCGACCGGGGTGAAGGCGACGTACTCCAGGATCCGCTCGACCAAGACGGGATACGGGACGGAGGGCGCGAGGTGCCCGAGCGGAGGGGTGGTGCGGGCGAGGACCGGGGTGAGGACGAGGTCGAGGCCGCGCAGGGCCGCCGCGTACGCCACCTTGGTCCGCCGCAGCCGCCGGACCACGCCGGGGGTGTCGCGCCAGCGCTTCACGTACTCCTCGCGCAGCCCGCGGCTGAGGCCGTCCATGCGGCGCCGGTCGAAGTCGGCGCCGAACGTGCGGCCGGTGGCGCCGAGCAGGAAGGAGAGCATCCCCCAGTAGGTGAGGAAGTCCTCGGTGAAGCGGGGGTCGAGGTCCATCGTGACGGGTTCGACGGTGTGGCCCATGCCCCGCAGCGTCGCGACGGTGTCGGTGACGGCGGCCCGGGTGTCGTCGTCGCAGCGGACGCCGTTGGGCGAGTCGAGCAGGTAGCCGATCCGCAGCCGGCGGTCGGAGGGCCCTTCGACGAGGCCGACCGGCGGCAGCTTCGGGTTGCGGTGGTGGCGTTCGGCGGCGGCGAGGAACGCGGCGGAGTCGCGGACGGTGCGGGTGACGACGCCGTCGACGACCAGGTCGACCGGCAGGTGCCGGCTCTGCTCGTTGGGCACCATCCGGCCGCGGGTCGGCTTGAGGCCGACGAGACCGCAGCAGGCCGCGGGGATGCGGATGGAGCCGCCGCCGTCGTTGGCGTGGGCGAGCGGTACGGCGCCGGCGGCGACGAGCGCGGCGGCTCCGCCGGAGGAGCCGCCCGCGGAGTGCCCGGTGTGCCAGGGGTTGCGGACCGGTTCGGCCGCCTCGTACTCCGTGGTCGGGCTGAACCCGAACTCGGGCAGCCGGGTCTTGCCGAGGACGGTGACGCCGGTGCTGAGGAGCTGCCGCACGAACGGCGCGTGCCGGCGGGCCGGGCGGGGCGTGAAGGCGCCGCTGCCGTGGCCGGTGGGCAGGCCCGCGTAGTCGGTGTTGTCCTTGACCAGCGTCGGTACGCCCGCGAAGGCCCCGCCGGTCCCGCCGCCGAGCGCCGGCAGGTCGAGCGGGGTCTGCACCGCGTGGAGTCCCGCCGCGGCCTCGACGCGGGCCGCCGCGTCCCGGGCGACCTCGGCGGGGCTCACCTCGCCCCGCCGGAGCGCCCGGGCGAGACCGACGGCGTCGTGCTCGCCGAGGGAGTCGTCCCGGAAGACGTGCACCGTGGTCCGCTTCTCGATGGTCACCGCTGCCTCAGCCCCCGGGGTCGGTCGTCGTCGGATGCCGCCATCATGGCGTACCCGCGGGTAACACGCGAGGGCCGGGCAGCATGCGCGCGGCGGGAGGGAGCGCGGCGGGAAGGCGGCGCTAACGGCCCTGGAGCCGCTTGACGTTGTCGCCGAACGTCCAGTTCTTCGACCCGTCCCAGTTCGCCGACCAGGTCATGAGGCCCTTGAGGCGCCCGCCGTAGTGGTTCCACGCCTGGGCGACGAGGGAGGGCGTCATGTAGCCGCCGCCGGCGCCCGGCTGGGCCGGCAGGCCGGGGACCTGCTTGTCGTACGGGACGCGGATCGTGGTGCCCTGGACGACCAGGCCCCGGTCGAGGCAGTCGGTCTGCGCGGTGAAGCCGGCGACGGTGCCGGCGGCGTACGAGTCGCCCGCGCAGCCGTACATGCTGCCGTTGTAGTACTGCATGTTCAGCCACCACAGGCGCCCGTTGTCCGCGTACTTCTTGATGACCGGCAGGTACGCGCCCCAGATCGAGCCGTACACGACGCTGCCGCCGGTGACGTACGCGGTCTCGGGGGCCATGGTGAGGCCGAAGCCGGCGGGCATGCGGGCGAGGACGCCGTCGATGATGCGGATCAGGTTGGCCTGCGAGGCGGAGAGGGTGGTGATGCTGCCGCTGCCGACGAGGCCGGTCTCGATGTCGATGTCGATGCCGTCGAAGTTGTACTTCTGGAGGATCGGGACGATCGTCTCCACGAAGCGGTCGGCGACGGCCCGGGAGCTGAGGTCGATCCCGGCGGCGGCGCCGCCGATGGACATGAGGAGGGTCGCGCCGGCGGCCTTGGCGCGGCACATCTCCGCCGGGGTGGAGACGCGGACGGTGTTGTCCATGCCGTCCTCCCACAGCACGGTGCCGTCGGAACGGATCACGGGGAAGGCGGCGTTGACGACGTTGTACCCGTGGGCGGCGAACCGGGGGTCGTCGATCGGGACCCAGCCGAACGGCGGGTGGACGCCGTTGGCGGCGCCGTCCCAGTTCTCCCAGTACCCCTGGAGCACCTTCCCGGCCGGCCGGGGCTTGAGGGCGCAGGTGTCGGCGGTGGCGCTCGCCGCCGGGGTGGCGGCGGCGGGGGCGGAGCCGGCGGTGACGGTGGCGAGGAGGGCGGCGAGGGCGGTCGCGCCCGCGCCGAGGGCGCGGGCGATCCGTGAGCCTGGCATGCGGTGCTCCTTGGGACGTGGGGGGGGGGCGTTCCGGGGCAGGGCGCGCGCTCCCGCCGACCGTAGATTGGTCCAGACCTGACGTCAACCACACGTCAGGGGAGGGGAGTTGACGGTATGGCCGACGGCTCGGGGCCAGGCCGGTGCGAGCCGGGGGACGGGGGCGGCGACCGCCGCTCCCCGTCCCGCTCGGCCCCCGCGCCGCCCGCCTACCAGGTCACGGGCAGGCTGACCGGGAAGCGCCGGATGGTCGCCGCGTCCCAGCGCACCTCGTCCGCGGGGACCGCCAGCCGCAGTCCGGGGAACCGCGCCAGCAGCCGCCCGAAGGCCACCTCCAGTTCCGCCATGGCCAGGGGCACGGCGATGCAGCGGTGGTTGCCCCAGCCGAAGGTCATGTGGGGCAGCGGGGTGCGGTCCGGGTCGACGGTGTCGGCGGCCTCGAAGCGTTCCGGGTCCCGGTTCGCCGTCAGGTACGACACGTGGACGAAGTCGCCGGCGCGGATCTTCACCCCGTCCAGCTCGACGTCCTCCAGCGCCACGCGCGGAATGCCGACGCCCTTGCGGAACGGGATGAAGCGGAGCAGTTCGTCCAGGACGGCGGGCAGGGACTCCGGACGGCTCCGGAGCGGGTCCGCCAACTCCGGCCGGGACAGCAGCAGATAGGCGATGTTGCTGATCTGGCAGGTGGCCGTGTCGTGCCCGCTGAGCATCAGCGTCAGCGCCATGACCGCCGCCTCGCCGTCGTCGAACGTGTCCTCGCCGTCCCTGGCCGCGACCAGGGCGCTGATCAGGTCGTCACCGGGGGCGCGCCGCCGCGCGTCGACCAGGTCGCCGAAGTACGCCCGCAGCGCGGCCTTGGCGTCGGCGGCGGCCCGGCGGCTCTCCTGGTCGGTGGCCAGCATCCGGTGCGCGTACTCCTGCATCCGGGGCCGGTCGCCGCCGGGAATGCCGAGCAGTTCGCAGATGGTCTCCTGCGGGAGCCGGTCCGAGAGGTGGCGCACCAGATCCGCCGGCCTGCCCGCCGCCTCCATCTCGTCGAGCAGGCGGTCCGTGAGCTCCACGATCGCCCCGCGCATGCCCGCCACGCGCCGGGGCGCGAAGGCCTGCGACGCCAGCCGCCGCAGCCGGCTGCTGCGCGGCGGGTCGATCACGTTGATGGACTCGGGCGAGACGATCGGCTCCGGCGTCAGCCGCGGGTAGTCGCGGTGGACGATGCCCGCCCGGCTGAACCGGGCGTCGGTGGTCACCTGCCGTACGCCGTCGAAGCCCGTGACCAGCCAGGCGTCGGCCTCGCCGTACGGGAGCCGGATGCGGGACGGGGACGCGCGGGCCATGAGCGCCGTGAGCGAGGGGTCGAACTCCAGCGCCTCGCTGAAGTCGAACGGGCAGGTGATCACGTCACCGGTGTCGGTCATCGTGTGCAGCTCCGGTCTGAGGCCGGCGGGCGCGGGGCGCGGTGCCGCCGACGGGCAGGGGGACGGGGCGGGACGACCGCCCCGGGCGCCCCGCATAGCGTTCTACGCGCCGCGTCGGCGCCGGACACTCGCGGACGCCCGGTTTGACCTGGACAAGTGACGGCCCGGGGGCGGCGGTCGCGGTACGCCGCCTGGGCGCCGCCGAACTCACCGCGGGGCGCCGACACAGGCACCACGTGACACCACTGCACCAGCAAGCGGCGCCATGCGGCGCCATCGCGACACCGATCGGTGCCATCCATGGCTCCACTTGGCGCCACACGGCGCCACATGGCACCACCAAGGGTTGCGCATGGCGCCATAGTGGTGCCATGATGGCGTCATGGACCTCACCCCGTACGTCGACAGCCTCCGCCGCGAACTCGCGGTGGCCGCCGAAGCCGGCGGCGACGAAGCGCGCGAACTGGCCGAGCGGCTCACCGCCCCCCTGGAGTCGGCGACCCGCCTGACCATGCTCAACGTGCTCTCCGCCGCCATGGACGAGATCACCCGCGAACTCGCCCCCGGCTCGGTCGACGTACGGCTCCGCGGACTCGACCCCGACTTCGTGGTGACACCGCCGCCCACCGACAGTGCCGCCCCCGCCCAGCCGGCCCCCGCCGCCGAACCGGTCCCGGCCCCGGCCGCCCCCGACGGCGACGAGGGCGGCACCGCCCGCGTCAACCTGCGCCTGCCCGCCCACCTCAAGGCCCGCGCCGAGGAGGCCGCCGCCCGCGAGGGCCTGTCGGTCAACGCCTGGCTGGTACGGGCCGTGTCGACGGCGGTCGCCGGCGGCACCGCCCCCCGTACCCCCGAGAAGAGCCGCGCCACCGGACAGAGCATCACGGGCTGGGTCCGCTAGGCACCGCCCGGCACCCGCCCGCCCGCTTCCACCCCTCACGGCCCCCACCAGCGGGGACGGACCCGACGACCCAAGAGGACGGCACAGCCATGCCTTCTTTCGACACGCCCGCACCGATCTCCGTCACCGCCTACCTGTACGCCGGCTCGCTCCAGTTCACCGCGGGCGACCGCCCCGACACCGTCGTCGAGGTCCGGCCGCGCAACGCGAAGAAGGACCTGGACGTGCGGGCGGCCGAGCAGACCGAGGTCACGTACGCCCGCGGGGTCCTCACCCTGAAGACCCCCAAGCCCAGCCTGCTCGGCCGCGGCGGCATCGTGGACGTGACGGTGGACCTGCCGGCCGGCTCCGCCGTCGACGTCAACAGCGCCGCCGCCTCCCTGATCGGCGAGGGCCGGCTCGGCGAGACCCGCGTCAAGATCGCGGCCGGCGACGTCCGGCTCGACACCACCGGCCCGCTGACGCTGAACGCCGCGCACGGCTCGACCAGCGTCGACCGGATCGAGGGCGCGGCCGACCTCACCGCCAGCAGCGGCAGCCTGCGCGTCGGTACGATCTCCGGTCCCGCCGTCCTGAAGAACTCGCACGGCAGCACGATCGTCGACACCGTCACCGGCGCACTGCGGGTGAACGGCGCCAACGGCGCCATCGAGGTCATGCGCGCCGGATCGGACGTCACCGGCACCGCGACCAACGGCAGCCTCCGCGTCGCCGAGGTCGCGCGCGGCGAGGTCCAGCTGGAGACGTCCAACGGCTCCATCGAGGTCGGTGTCCGACAGGGCACCGCCGCCTGGCTCGACGTCAGCTCGAACCACGGCCAGGTGCGCAACGCGCTCACCGCGTCCGACGCCCCGGAGGAGTCCGAGGAGACGGTCAGGATCCGCGCCCGCAGCAACTGGGGCAACATCGACGTCCGCCGCGCCCGCGCCTGACGCCCCCTCACCCCCTGCCCGCACCACCCCCTGCACTTTCACCCTTCACCCCCTTCGACCGGAGGGCCCCATGCCTTCTTCTGTCATGCCCATGATCAGCGCGGCGGACGGCCGACCCGTGCCCGCCGCCATCACCGCCACCGGCCTCCGCAAGGCGTACGGCGAGAAGACGGTCCTCGACGGCGTCGACTTCGCCATCCCGGCCGGATCGGTCTTCGCCCTGCTCGGTCCGAACGGCGCCGGCAAGACGACCGCCGTGAAGATCCTCTCCACCCTGATCTCCGCCGACGCCGGCCGCGCCACCGTCG
>JOFO01000049.1 GCA_000721275.1 Microtetraspora glauca
GGGAGTCGGCTCCGTGGGAGTCGGCTCCGTGGGAGTCGGCTCCGTGGGAGTCGGCTCCGTGGGAGTCGGCTCCGTGGGAGTGGGCTCCGTGGGGGTCGGGGTGGTGTCGGTCGGGGTCGGCTCCGTCGGGGTCGGCTCCGTCGGGGTGGGCGTCGTGTCGGTCGGGGTCGGGGTCGTCGGCGTCGGGGAGGTCGGCGTCGGGGAGGTCGGGTTGTCCTCGTCGCAGGCCGGCAGGTCGCCGTTGAACGGGTAGTTGTGGATCTCCTGGCCGCCGCCCCCGCCCGGCTCGGACGCGTGGGTCAGGTTGCCGGTGGTGAAGAACCGGCCGTTCATGCCCGGCATCGTGATCGTCGCGGTGCTGGCCGGGTTGCCGATGAGCACGCTGCCCGCGAACTGCGCGGTGCCCTCGAACTTCACCCGGGTCGCGTCCGGGAAGTTCCACAGCAGCCGGTCGCGGAGCCCCGGCAGTCCGCCGATGTACGTGTCGACGGTCCGGTCCTCGCCGAGGACGTTGACGAGGACGGTCGCGTTCTCGGGGATGTTCTCGAAGCGGATGCCCTGCTGTCCGCCGCTCGCCGACTCCAGGTCGAAGTCGACGGTGAAGACCTGGAGCGCGGAGGTGCCGTCACCGGTGAAGACGGTCTCGGAGCCGTTGTTGACGGCGGTGCCGGTGGGGGTGCGGGAGGCCCCGCCGACGTACGCGTAGCACTGGCTGGCCTCGCCGAGTTCGCCGCGCAGGGCGGTGTACGGGGCGGCGGCGCCGGCGTCCTTGACGGGCGCCGGGACCACGGTGCCGGTGGCGGTGCCGGCGTACCGCGTCTTCCCGGAGACGGAGCCCTCCTCGGTGAGGAGGCGCTGTCCGGCGGCGACGGTGAGGTCCTTGCCGACGGTGAGGAAGTCGGTGCCGTTGTCGGGCACGACGCGCGAACCGACGCCGGCGACGCCGACGTTGTAGACGGCGGAGACGCCCGCGCGCTTGTTCTGGTCGAAGCCGCCGAGGACGACGACCTTGCCCTCCGCCTCGGCGGCGGCCTCGCGGACGAGGAAGTCGCCGCCGACGAAGACGTTGACGCCGTTGTCCCGCCACAGCACGGCGCCGTTGTTGATGTCGGGGTAGGAGGGCGGGCACTTTCCCGGGACGCAGGGGCCGAGCCCGCCGGGCAGGGGATCGGCGGCGCCGGTGGCGGCGAGGCCGCCGACGAGGGCGCCGGCGGCGGCGACCGCCGTCGCGGCGGAAAGGGCGAGACGGGCGGTGCGGCGGGGAGCGCGGGCGGCTGTCGAGTGTTCCATATGTCGCAATATGCAGAAAATGTGCCGAAATGGCGGCACCCACGCGGGGCCGCCGGAATCGGCCACCCCGGTGGGTGCACGGACGGACCGGGCGCCCACCGGGGCATGCTCTCGCCGGGTCAGCCGCCCACCGGGGCGGGCGCCCGCCGGGTCAGCCGCCCACCGGGGCGGGCGCCCGCCGGGTCAGGCGCTCTTCAGTTCCTGGCGCTGGCGGCCCAGGCCCTCGATCTCCAGCTCGACGACGTCGCCGGGGCGGAGGTACGGCTTGGGGTCGGGCTGCCCCATGGCGACGCCGGCGGGCGTGCCGGTGTTGATGACGTCGCCCGGGTAGAGCGTCATGAAGCGGCTCACGTACCGGACGACCTCGGCGACCGGGAAGATCTGGTCGGAGGTGTGGCCCTCCTGCTTCAGCTCGCCGTTCACCCACAGCCGCAGGGTGAGGTCCTGCGGGTCGGGCACCTCGTCGGCGGTCACCAGCCAGGGCCCGAGCGGGTTGAAGGTCTCGCAGTTCTTGCCCTTGTCCCAGGTGCCGCCGCGCTCGATCTGGAACTCGCGCTCGGAGACGTCGTGCGCGAGCGCGTACCCGGCGACGTGCGCCAAAGCCTCCTCGTCGGTCTCCAGGTAGCGGGCGGTGCGGCCGATGACGATCGCCAGCTCCACCTCCCAGTCCGTCTTCACCGAGCCGCGCGGGACGAGCACGGTGTCGTCCGGTCCGACGACGGTGTCGGCGGCCTTGAGGAAGACGACCGGCTCGGCGGGGGTGGCCTGCCCGGTCTCGGCGGCGTGGCCGTGGTAGTTCAGCCCGATGCACACGACCTTGCCGATCCGGCCGACCGGCGGGCCGACCCGCAGCCCGGTGGCGTCGCCGGAACCGCCGTACGCGGGCAGCACGCCCGCCTCGGCGGCGGCGCGGATCCGGTCGAGGGTCGCGGTGTCCGAGAGCAGCCGGCCGTCGACGTCGTCGGTGAAGGAGGACAGGTCGCGGAGCGTCCCGTCCCCGTCGAGGAGGGCGGGGCGCTCGGCGCCCGGCGGGCCGACTCGCAGCAGCTTCATGGTCTTCTCCCTGTGGTCGAGGTGGGCCCGGGGGGAGGCCCTTCGGTGCCCCGGCCGATGGAGTGCGGCCATCGGAGGATCGTCCGATCCTCCAAGACTCCCGTTCAGCCCGCAAGACCCCGTTCAGCCTGCGGACCCTTACGCATGAGTAGGGCGCGCTCGACGACGGACCAGGCGGTGCTGGTCACCAGGTAGAGCCCGACGGCGAGCGGGACGACGGCGGCGGTCACGACCGTCCCGAAGGACAGCAGCGGCAGGATCCGCCCGAGCGCCGGCGGCGTGCCGGCCCCGGCGGGCGCCTTCGCCATCTCCCGCCGGGTCCGGAGGTACTGGTACGCGGCGATCCCGAGCGCGACGGCGAACAGCGCCAGGTACACCAGCCCGGCCCGCCCGAACGGCCCGCCGTCGCCGAGCGCGCCGGTCCAGCGGCCGTCCAGCGGCGCGCCCAGGAGGGTGTGCCCGGCCATCCGGTCGCCGGACGAGAAGAGCGCGTACAGGAGGAGGAAGGCGGGCGCCTGGAGCAGCGCCGGCAGGATCCCGGCGAACGGCGAGACCTTCTCCTCGGCGTGCAGTTCGAGGAGGGCCCGCTGGAGCCGCTCGGGGCGGTTCTTGTGCTTCTCGCGGAGCGCGGCGACCCGGGGCGCGAGCCGGACCCTGGCCTGCTGGCCCCGGACGGAGGCGCGGGAGAGGGGGTGGACGGCGAGCCGGACGAGGGCGGTGAGGAGGACGACGGCGGCGGCGGTCGCGGCGCCGCCGAACGCGGGCTGGAGGAGCGCGGCGAGGCGCCCGACGAGGTCGGAGAAGGCGTCGAGGAAGGGGGCGGGGAAGAAGGACAAGGGAACCCTCCGGGGTTCGTCGTGCCGGGGATGACGGATCTCGGCAGGACGGACCGCGCGAAGGGGCGTGCGCCGCGCGTGACGCGGCGGCCCCTACGCGGCCGTCGGGAGGGAACGTCCGGGTGCCCGGGGCCGGCGTCGGCCGGCGGCGTCGGGGTCGCGCTGCGGGAGGAAGGCGGTGCGCCGGGCCCGCTCGCGCAGCGCGGTGCGTACGCGGGTGGCCGGCGCGACCGGAGCCGTACGCGCGCCGACGAGGCCGCAGAGCGCGGCGGAGGCGGCGGCGACCGCGGAGACGGCGACGCCGACGGTCCCGCCGAGGGAGCCGTCCGCGAGGAAGAGCCCGGCGGAGGCGGCGAGGAGCAGGACCGGGAGGAGGGCGCGGGACGCGACCCGGCGCAGGAGGGCGGCGGTCGCGCCGGCCCGCCGGCGGGCAGGGGCCGCGCCGGTGCGCTGGTGGGCGCTGGGGCGCGGGTGGACGGGGGGCGCGAGTCGGCGCAGGACCAGACTCCCGCTCATCGCGCCCCCCGTTCCCCGGAACTCACTGTCCGCCGGGGAAGACGAACGGGAGTACGGGAGAGTTCCCGGCCCGCGCGTGGAGGTGGTCGTGACGTCCGTTCAGCGCGCCGCCGGGTCCAGCGGCGTGAGCAGGCGGCGCGGGGCGAGGAGCGCGCGGGCGACGGGTTCGGCGGGGTCGGGGTCGAGGCCCTCGCCGGGCCGCATCTCGATGTCGGCGGGGTCGACGGGGACGCGGCAGGCGGGGCAGGCGCCGCTGCGGTCCAGTTCGGTGCCGCAGTCGGCGTGGTGGAACAGCCGCAGCGGGAGGGTGCCGGGGATCTCGTTCCGCCCCCAGGCGCCGAGGGCCCACACCACGGGCCAGAGGGCGAGGCCGCGCCCGGTGAGGACGTACTCGTCGCGGGGCGGGGAGTCCTGGTACCGGCGGCGGTCGAGGACCCCGGCATCGACGAGGGCCTGGAGGCGCGCGGCCAGGACCGCGCGGGGGGCGCCGAGGTGGGCGAGGAAGTCGCTGTAGCGGCGGACGCCGTAGAACGCGTCGCGCACCACCAGGAGCGTCCAGCGCTCGCCGACGACCTCCAGGGCGCGGGCGATGGAGCACTGCTGCTGGGCGTAGTCCTTGCCGAGGGCCATGCCCCCCAGCGTACCGAAGGGGGTTCATTCAACGAACCGAGGAGGGTAGAGTGCGAGTCCCCTCGTGAGTTCAATCACCGAACCCACTCATCGCGACCGGGTGGAGGTCCCGTGCGCACACCCCGCCCCACTCCCTCACCGACCACCACGACCGCCTCCCGCTCCCCCGGCTCCCCCGGCCGGGCCACGCTCGCCGTCACCGGCCTCGCCACCGCCCTCGCGCTCATGAACTACACGGCGCCGATGCTGACCCTGCCGGCGACGGCGGAGGCGTTCGGGACGCCGGCCTCGGCGCAGGCGTGGCTGCTCAACGGCACCCCGCTCGGCCTCGCCGCGCTGCTCCTGGTGGCGGGCGCGCTGGCCGACGCGCACGGCCGGCGCCGGGTGTTCCTGCTCGGCACGCTGGCCCTCGGCGTGACGACCGCGCTCGGCGCCGCCGCCGGGTCGACGGCGCTGTTCACGGCGGCCCGCGTCGCACAGGGCGCGGCGAGCGCGGCCGTCCTCGCGGGCAGCCTGGGCCTGCTCGCCGACGCGTACCCCTCGGGCCGCGACCGGATCCGGGCCACCGGCGTCTGGGGCGCGTCGGTGAGCGGCGGCATCGCGCTGGGCCCGCTCCTCACGGCGGGCCTCAGCCTGCTGGACTGGCGGCTGGCGTACGCGGTCCTGGGCGCGGCGGCCCTCCTGACGGCGGCGGCCGGAGCCCGCCTGCTCGGCGGCGGTACGGCCTCCGGCCCGACCGCACGCGCCTCGAACGGCCGGGGGCGTCCGCGTCCCGACCTGGCGGGGGCGACGACGCTCGCCCTCGCGACGGCGGCGCTGCTGACCGCCCTGACGCTGGGCCGGGACGGCTGGCTGCGCCCGCCGGTCGGGCTGCTCCTGCTGGCGGCGGTGGCGCTCACCGCCCTGTTCCTGCGGGTGGAGCGGCGCGCGGCGGAGCCGATGATCGACCTGGGACTGCTGCGGAGGCCGGAGTTCCGGGTGGCGACGCTGGGGGCACTCTTCACCGGGCTGGCGGTGATCGGCCTGTTCAGCGTGGTGCCGGCGCTGCTCCAGCACGGTGCGGGCATGGCCCCGGCGGCGACGGCCTGGCTCTTCCTCCTCTGGTCGGGCACGTCGTTCGTGGTCGCGCTGCAGGCCCGCCGGCTCGCGGGCCGCGTCCCGGCCGCGTACCAACTGGCCCTCGGCTTCGTCCTGTCGGCGGCCGGCGTCCTCGCCCTCCTCGGCGCCCTCGACTCCGCGGGCCTGCCCTGGCCGCGCCTGGTCGCCGGCCTGGTGGTGGCGGGCGCGGGCAGCGGCCTGCTGAACGCCGCGCTGCCCCGCCTCGCGGTCGACTCCGTGCCCCCGGAACGCGCGGCGATGGGCTCGGGCGCCAACAACACGGCCCGGTACATCGGTTCGGCGGCCGGCGTGGCCCTGATGCTGGCCCTCTCGGGGCCGGGCCCCGACGCGGCCGTGGCGGCCTCGGCGACCCTGGCCCTGGCGGGCGCCGCCGTCACCGTCGCAGGGTCGCCCAGACGATGAGCCGGTAACGGGAGGTGAACTCGGGCGTGCAGGTGGTGAGCGTGAGGTAGGGCCCGGCTTTGGAGTACCCGTACGACGGCTTCACGATCGACCGGGGCACCGGCTGGATGACACCGGTGTCGCGCGGCGAGGTGACCGGCAGGATCTGGTCGACGCGGTAGGTGTACGTGCCCTCCCGCGTCCGCAGCGAGATCTCGTCGCCCTTCCGCAGCCGGTTCACGTACCGGAACGGCTCGCCGTGCGTGTTCCGGTGCCCGGCGAGCGCGACGTTCCCGGGGGCGCCGGGCGCGGCGGTGCCGGGGTAGTGCCCGACGTACCCCTTGTCGAGCACCTTGCTCTTGGAGATGCCCTGGGCGACGGGCACGCTCAGCCCGATCCGCGGGATCCGCAGCACGGCGAAGGCGTCGCCGGAGACGGGGGAGGCGGGGGAGGAACGCGGGACGGCAGGCGGAGGCGACGCCCTGGCCGGGGCCGACGGCACACCCGCCGAAGGAGAAGAAGGACCGACAGAGGAGTCAGGGAAGGGTGAAACCGAAGGGGAGACCGTCTCACGATCCGGAAGAGAGATCCCCCACTCCCGCTCCAGCGCGGCGACCCGCTCCCCCGCCTCGGCACGGGCCTGCTGATTGGTCCACCACAGCTGGTGCACGACCAGCAGCAGGATGAGAACACCGCAGGTGACGACGGTCTCGGCGGCGAGCCAGAGCACGCGGGCGAGCCCACGGCGCCCCGAGCGCGCCTGGACGACGACCGGTATCCTCTCCCGTCCCCTGCCCCGCACGCCCGGCACGATAAGCGCTGCGGCGCCAACTCTCCAGGGCCGTACAGCAGTACGGTGAAGGGCATGCGCCCCGACACGCCCGCCGCCCACGCCGCCGAAGCCGACCGTCTGCTGCGCACCGCCGCGCGGTACCCCGGAGACCGCGAGCCACTGCTGCTCCAGGCCGCGGCCCACCTGGAACTGGCGGACGACCGCCCGGGCGCGACGGCCCTCTACGACGACCTGCTGTCCGGCGACCCGGCCGCCCCGCACCTGATCCGCGCGCTCAAGGCGGCGAACCTGTGGGAGTACGGGCACGAGGCCGAGGCGCGGGCGATCATCGACGGCCTGCGCCGCTCGCGCCCGGCGGAGGCGGCCCCGTGGGAGATCGCGGCGCAGACGCTGGAGGCCCACGACGAACTGGAGGCGGCGGAGGCGACGCTCACCGAAGCGGCGACCCTGCTGGTGGACGGCGAGGCGGAACTCCCCCACCCGACCGTCTCCCTCCTCACCACCCGCCACCGCGTCCGCCGCATGCTGGCCCGCGACCACGACACCTGGGACACCCTGGCGGACCGCCTCCACTCCGGCGCGGTCCCCCTCGACGAACTCCACGACCCGAAACGCCTCTGGTCCCTCGGCTCCTCCGACCCGGCCGAACTCCAGGCCGAGATCACCCGCCTCCGCTCCGAACTGGGCGCCTACCGCACGGCCCTCTCCCGCCCGTTCCCGGTAGCGGTCCTCCACTGGCCGGAACCGGAACTGACGGAACTCCTCGCGGCGTACCCGGAACTGGAGACGGAGTACCCGACGTACCAGGCACACCTGACGGACATCGAAGCCTCCCTCCGCGAACTCTCCGCCGCCGGCACCCCCAACCTCGGCATCGTCCGCGCCACCGTCCCCTCCTACGAAGCCTTCGCCGCCTCGGAAGCCTCCACCCCCGCCAACGCCGACCTCCTCCCCCAATACGCCACCACCCTCGCCGCCCGAGCCCGCGCCACCCCTTGGCCCCCACTCCCGACGGCCCCGTGCTGGTGCGGCTCGGAGAGGACGTACGGGGAGTGCCACGGGCGGGGCTGAGGGGCCGCGGGGGGGGCTCAGCAACGGTGGTCCTGTCCGTGACACCTGATACCAATGGGACGGTTGACCACGGAGGGGGAGGAAGCCATGAGCGAGCTGTCGAGTCCCGACGGACCGGTTTCAGGGCTCTACGAGCAATTGGTGACGCTGCGTCTGGAAGCGCAGCTCAAGGCGCTCGCGGATCGAGGCTGGCATGCGATCGACGACGTCGTCGGTCCGGAATCCTCCGCCCGTGTCCTCGCCAAGCACGTAGCCGACACGGTGCGCCGTATCTTGGAAGGGCTGCCCACGTCCGAGCACGTTCACGTGGCGAACCACGTCCTCGAATCGATGAACACCATCGAAGGCGCCCGCGAATGGATCGAGCTCGTCGCCGATGGCCCCCGGCAGCTCCTCGCCATAGCGGAACGGGAATCCGAAGGCGCGTATCGCATCCGCCCCGCCACGCCCCTCACGGAGACTGCTCTCCTCACCAACGCTCCTGAAGACCCCAGCCTAGGTTTCGAGCTGCGGGCGGAGCTCGCCACAGCTGATCGAGTGGACCTCCTCTGCGCCTTCGTGAAGTGGCACGGGCTACGGGTCATTGAGCAGTCACTCAAAGCCGCTCATGCCCGAGGCGTTCCCATACGGGTCATCACGACGACCTACATCGGAGCTACCGAGCGTCAGGCACTGGACCGTCTCATCCGGCAGTTCAATGCCGAGGTCAAGGTCAACTACGAACTCCGATCGACGCGCCTCCACGCCAAGGCATGGCTCTTCCGTCGCGCGAGTGGCTACGACACGGCCTATGTCGGCAGCTCCAATCTCTCGAAGGCTGCCCTGCTGGATGGCCTGGAGTGGAACGTCCGCCTGTCGTCAGTCGCCACCCCGGATGTCCTCCGCAAGTTCGAGGCCACCTTCGACGCCTACTGGAACGACCCGGCCTTCGAGGCGTACGACCCCGACCGAGACGCCGCTCGACTCACCGAAGCACTCCATTTGGCGGGGCGTGGCAAGGGGCCGGGCGCAGGCTCCGAGCAGCGCCTGACCCTGTCGGGCCTGGAGGTGCGACCGTTCCCTCACCAGCGGGACATGCTGGAGCGCCTTCAGGTCGAGCGCGAGGTGCACGACCGGCACCGCAACCTGCTTGTGGCGGCGACGGGTACGGGTAAGACCGTCATGGCGGCACTCGATTACAAGCATCTTCGGCAGCAGCACGGCCGTGATCTGCGCTTGCTTTTCGTCGCCCATCGGCAAGAGATTCTGCGGCAGTCCCTGCGCACCTACCAGGACGTGCTGGTGGACGCCAATTTCGGCGAGGAGTTGCACAGCGGTCTCGTTCCTGAGGGCTGGAAGCACGTCTTCGCCAGCGTTCAGTCGCTGAAGGCGCAGAGACTCGAACAGCTGCCCCCTGACCACTTCGATATCATTGTCATCGACGAGTTCCACCACGGTGTCTCGTCAACTTACCAGAAGATCATCGATCACTTCCAGCCGTTGGAGTTCTTGGGTCTCACCGCCACTCCGGAGCGCATGGACGGCCGCAACGTCCAGGATGAATTCTTCGACGGGCGCATCGCGGCGGAGATGCGGCTGTGGGAAGCACTGGAGAACGACCTCCTGAGCCCGTTCCACTACTTTGGAATCACCGACAACACTGACCTCAGCGCAGTGGAGTGGAAGCGGGGGGCTTACGATGCGTCGGCCCTCAGTAACCTCTTCACCGGCAACGACGCCAGGGCACGGCTGGTCGTCCAAGCCGTGCAAGACAAAGTGGCGGACCCGGGCGCGATGCGCGCACTCGGCTTCTGCGTCTCGGTCGCCCATGCCGCCTTCATGGCGGACTTCTTCTGCCGCGCCGGCCTCAAAGCGGTCGCCTTGTCAGGAGAGACACCGCAGGAGGAGCGTAAGGAGGCCTTGGCGGCCCTTCGCGCCGGCGACATCCAAGTGATCTTCTCGGTCGACCTCTTCAACGAAGGGCTCGACATCCCCGACGTCGATACTCTCCTGCTGCTCCGGCCGACCTCCAGCGCCACGGTCTTCCTTCAGCAGCTGGGCCGCGGGCTGCGCCGCACCGAGAACAAGGCCGTCCTGACGGTTCTGGACTTCATCGGCCAGCACCGCAAGGAGTTCCGCTTCGAAGAACAGTTCCGTGCCCTGACCAACCTGACGCGGAACCGTCTCCTCGCCAACATCGAGCACGAGTTCCCCCAACTTCCGTCGGGCTGCCAGATCATCCTTGAGGCGAAAGCCAAGGACACGATCATCGACAACATCCGCAGCCAGATCAGCGTCAACGTCACGCAACTCGCTCAGGAAGTCCGACGCTACGGCGAGAAGCACCTCGCTGCGTACCTCCACGAGAGCGGTCGCGAACTGAAAGAGATCTACCGCGGCAACGGCAACTCGTGGACGGGCCTCCTCCGCCGGTCTGGCCTGCTCCCGAAGGACGCGCCCGAGGGGGAAGCTGCACTCCTGAAGCGCGTTTCCGCTTTCCTCCACGCCGACGACCCTGCCCGGATTGCCGCCTACTCAAGAATTCTGGCCGACGACGCCCCCCGCTACAGCGATCTGAGCGAGCGCGATCAAGCTTACGCTCGCATGTTGTACTTCTCGCTCTGGCCTCTCAGTGGCTTCGCCAGCTACGAGGAGGGGTTGGAATCCCTCCGTGGCCATAGCGCCGTCCGCGAAGAACTCCGCCATGTCCTGGCCCTTGCCTTGGACCGCCTCGATCATGTCCCCATCAGCCTGACGGGCCCACTCGCCAGCCTCCCCTTGACCGTCCACGCCTCTTACAGTCGCGAAGAAATCCTGCCCGCCCTCGGGCAGGCGTTCGTGGACCGCGATGTCCCTGGCCACTTCCGCGAGGGAGTGAAGTGGTGCGAAAGCATCCACACGGACGCCCTCTTCATCACCCTCGAAAAGGACGAGAAGGACTTCTCTCCGCAGACTCGGTATCACGACTACGCCCTGAGCCAGACCCTCTTCCACTGGGAATCTCAGAACCGGACCTCCGAGACGTCGACTACAGGGCGTCGTTACCAAACCCACAAGGCGGACGGTTCACACGTCCTCCTCTTCGTGCGCCGCTACAAGAAGACCGACATTGGAGGCCCCCAGCCCTGGATGCTGCTCGGCCCCGCTGAGTACGTCGCCCACAAGGGCAGCAAGCCGATGGGCATCACCTGGAAGCTTCAGCATGAACTTCCGGCTGACGTGTGGACCTACACGACGATTGCCGCCGGCTAAGGGGCCCACCGCTCACCCCGTACGCCCGAAGCACGACCACGCTCCGACAGGAAGAAGGCCCCGCCATGCCCAGTGCCCGCACCCTCTCGCCCGCCGTTGCCGCCGCCGGGCTCGTCGGCGGTTACGCCGTCGCGCGGTGGACGAAGAAGAGGCCGCTCGGTGGGGTGGTGCTGGCGGTGGCTGGTGGGGTGGCGGCGCGGGAGTGGCAGCGGGTGGGTGGGGTGAAGGCGGCCGTGGGGCTGTCGGCGGCCTATGTGGCGGCGTTCGGCGGGTCGCATCCGCTGGCCAAGAAGGTCGGGGCCTGGCCCGCCGTGTTCTCCGTCGCCGGCGGGATGGCCGCCGTGTCCTGGGCCGCCACCCGCGACCGGGGCTGAATCGAGCCGAGGCAGGGACCGCCGCCACCCGCGACCGGGGGTGAAGGGACGGTCGGCCGGGCCGGTCAGGCGCCCAGGGCGTGGCTGATCGTGTGGATCGTCAGGCCGGCCAGGGCGCCGACCACCGTGCCGTTGATGCGGATGAACTGGAGGTCGCGGCCGATGTTGGCCTCGATCTTCTTCGAGGTCTGGTCGGCGTCCCAGCCGGCCACCGTGTCCGTGATCAGCGACGTGATCTCGGAGCGGTACGTGGTGACCAGGTGGGTCACGGCGGACTCCAGCCAGCCGTCGACCTTGCGCTGGAGCTGGGGGTCCGACGCCAGGCGCTTGCCCAGGGAGATCAGGGAGGCGCGGGCGCGGAGGCGGAGCTGGCTGCGGTCGTCCTCGGCGGCCGCCAGGATGAGCGCCCGGACGGACGCCCACGCCGACGCGATGATGTCCTGCACCTCGGGGCGCGCCAGCAGGTCCGACTTGAGGCGTTCGACGCGGGCGCGGGTCTCCGTGTCGGACTGGAGGTCCGCCGCGTAGTCCGTGAGGAAGCGGTCGATGGCGCCGCGCGCCGGGTGCGACGGCATGTCCCGCATCTCCGTCACGAACCGCAGCAGCTCCTTGTAGACCCGCTCGCCGACCTTGCGGTCCACGAAGCGGGGGGTCCACCCCGGGGCACCGCCCTGCACCGCGTCCATCACCGAGTCGCCGTGGGTGACGAGCCAGTCGTGGGCGCGGGCGCAGACCAGGTCCACCGCGCGGCGGTGCGCCCCGTCCGTGACCATGCGGTCCAGGGTCTTGCCGAGCCCCGGCGCCACCTCGGCCTGGTCGGCGCGGCGGGTGATCGCCTCGCCGACGACCGCCTGCACGTCGGCGTCCCGCAGCACCGTCAGCGCGCCCCGCAGCGCCGTCGCCGCCTCCGCCGTCACCCGGTCCGCGTGCGCCGGCTCGGCCAGCCAGCCGCCGAGGCGCCGCGCCACGCCGAGGGCCCGCAGCCGGCCGCGTACGACGTCGGCGGAGAGGAAGTTCTCGCCGACGAACGAGCCGAGCGACGCGCCCAGCTGGTCCTTCTTCGTGGGGATGATCGCGGTGTGCGGGATGGGCAGGCCGAGCGGGTGCCGGAAGAGGGCCGTCACCGCGAACCAGTCCGCGAGCGCGCCGACCATCCCGGCCTCCGCCGCCGCGGCGACGTATCCGGCCCAGGCGCCCGCCCCGCTGTTCTCGGCCCAGGTCGCGAGGGCGTACACCACCGCGACCAGCGCCAGCAGGCCCGTCGCCAGGGCCTTCATTCTGCGGACGCCTCTGCTCTTCTCCTCGTCCGCGGCCGTGTACGAGAAACTCACCATTGCCTGCCCGACCTCCCTGCCCGCCTCCATCAGGGGCTTACTTCAGGGACTCCCGGCGGCCTTCACGAGTTCCCCCGTACATCTTCGCGATCACGGACTCGATGTCCGGTTCCCGCACCGAGAGGTCCACCAGCGGATACGCCGCCGCCACCGCGGCCACCAGCGGCGCCGCCGACGCGGACGCCGGGAAGGCCAGGTACTGGCGCGGCCCGTCCACCCGGACGAAGCGGGCGCCGGGCACGTCCTCGATCGGCGGCAGCTCCCGCGCCAGGTCGACGACGAGCATCCGCTCGCCGTCGCCGGCCTCGTGCAGACCGGCGAGATCACCGTCGTACATCAGCCGCCCGTGGTCGATGACCATCACCCGCGAGCAGAGCTGTTCGATGTCGGTGAGGTCGTGGGTGGTGAGGAGGACGGTGGTGCCGCGCTCCGCGTTCAGTTCCCGCAGGAAGGCGCGCACCCGGGACTTCGACACGACGTCGAGGCCGATGGTCGGCTCGTCCAGGTACAGCACCTCCGGGTCGTGGAGGAGCGCGGCGGCGATGTCGCCGCGCATCCGCTGGCCGAGGGAGAGCTGGCGTACCGGCACGTCGAGGAGGTCGCCGAGGTCGAGCAGCTCGACGCAGCGGGCCAGGTTCTCCCGGAAGCGGTCGTCGGGGATCCGGTACATGCGGTGGGTCAGCCGGTACGAGTCCCGCAGCGGCAGGTCCCACCAGAGGGTCGTCCGCTGCCCGAAGACGACGCCGATGCGGCGCGCCAGGCGGGTGCGCTCGCGCGCCGGGTCGATGCCGGCGACGCGGAGCCGGCCGCCGCTGGGGGTGAGGATGCCGGTGAGCATCTTGATGGTGGTGGACTTCCCGGCGCCGTTGGGACCGATGTAGCCGACCATCTCGCCGCGGTCCACGGTGAACGAGATGCCGTCGACGGCGCGGACCTCCCGCCGCTCCCGCCGCAGCAGGCCCGCCCTCCGGCGGACGGTGAAGGTCTTCTCCATGCCGTCGAGTTCGATGAGGGGTGGTCCGGCGGGGGTCGGTTCGACGCCGGGCAGCGGGATAGGGGACGGTTCGATGCGGGACGGTTCGATAAGGGGCAGTTCGTCGTGCACGGGGGCCTCAGCTTCCTGTCGATCGGTACGAACGGACGCCCGCCCGCCACGCCAGGCCCGCGAGCCCGCAGCAGACCAGCGCGACGAGCGGCGCGGCGAAGGCGGCCCAGGACGGCACCCCGGCCGGGGCGGGACGGCCGAGGACGTACAGGGCGGGCAGCCAGTTCACGAAGGCGAGCGGCACGACGTACACCACGCCCTTCACCAAGTCCTGCGCGAACACCGTCGGCGGGTACTGGAGCAGCGTGTTGCCGCCGTACGTGAACGAGTTGGTGACCTCGGCGGCGTCCTGGAGCCAGAAGATCGCCGACGCGCCCAGCACCATCACCGCCATGAAGATGGCCGCCCCGCAGACCACCATCCCCGGCACCGCCAGCGCCTTGACCCACGTCCAGGCCACCTCGTCGCGCAGCAGCACCAGACTCCACACCAGCACCATCAGCCCCTGGAGCACCCGGCCGAGCCGGCGCAGCGCGAACTTGTCCGCCGCGACCTGGGCGAGCAACGGGGCCGGCCGGAGCAGGAACACGTCGAGCGAACCGTCCCGGATCCGCCGCCCCATCCGCTGGAGCGAGCCCAGCGTCAGGTCCGCGATGCCGAAGGCGGTGCCGGTGGTGCCGTACAGGAAGGCGACCTCGGCGAAGGAGAAGCCGCCGAGCCCCCGGACCTGCCCGAACATCAGCAGGATCACGACGAAGTCGAAGAAGGTCACGCAGAAGGACGTCGCCAGCGTCAGGGCGAAGGACGCCCGGTACGCCATCGTGGACCGGATCCACATGCCGGCGACCATCCGGTACGTGCGGAGGGCGTCGCCCGCGCCGAAGCGCCGCGCGCCCGCGGACCGGTCCCCCGCCCGGGGCTGCTCCGCCGCCCCGCTCGGATACGTCTCCGGGAACCGCTCAGCCACCCTGCACCACCACCTTCCGCGTCGCCGCCGCCTGGGCCGCGCGGCCCGCCGCCAGCAGCAGCGCGAGCCAGCCGAGCTGGAAGCCGTACGCGCGCAGGAGGCCCGCGCCGTCCCCGTACCGGCCGAGGTAGACGTCCGCGGGCACCTGCAGCAGCGCGGCCCAGGGCAGCGCCCGGGCGACCTCGCCGAGGGCGCCGGGGAAGACGTTCAGCGGGAGCAGCATCCCGGAGAAGAACAGGCCGGTCAGCCAGGCGACCTGGACCACGCCCTGGCCGTCGAGGAGCCAGAACGCGCTCATCGCCACCAGGTACCAGAGCGCGAAGGAGACGAACGAGCCGAGGACCACCGCGAGCAGGAACGCGGCCCAGCCGGCCGGACCGTCCGGAAGGGTGAACCCGAAGAAGGCCGCGCCGATCAGCAGCGGCACGGTGCCGCGGCCGAGGAGCTGGTAGGCGGAGCGGCCGGCGTTGGCGGCGCACCACCAGCTCTGGAGGTCGGCGGGGCGGTAGAGGTCGACGGCGATGTCGCCGGTCCTGATCCGTTCGATCAGCTCGTCCTCGAAGCCGCCGCCCATGAGGCCGCAGACGGTGATGAGGGCCTGGCCGATCCAGACGTAGGCGAGCGCGTCGGACATGGAGTAGCCGCCGAGCTGGGGGCGTTCGGCCCACAGCGCGATGTAGGTGTACGAGAAGACGAAGCCGAAGACCGTGTTGGTGAACAGGCCCGCCAGCGTGGCCACCCGGTAGGTGGCGTACCGGCGGAAGCCGCCCGCGGCCACGGTCGCGTACAGCCGCAGCATGGAGCTCCTTCCCTTCTGAGGGCGTGGACATGGGCATGGGGAGGCCGCACGACCCCGGAGGACGACGCGGGGGCATGCCGGCAGTTGGGGGGAGGGGGAGGAGGCGGTGGGGAGGGGGGAGGGAACGGTCAGGACAGGGCGAAGCGCACGACCCTAGTGGTCCGGGACACACCGCCGCGAGCGGTTTTCGCGACGGATCGGGCGCCGCTCACCCCCCACCTTCGGGCGTTTCGACCGCTTTATGTGCACTATGTGGTGCCATGTCCCCTTCCTTGCACTCCCCCTCCCCCGCCCCACCACCCCCCGACCCAGTCGACGCGGACCCGGACGGCGCGAACCCGTTCGACGCGGACCGGGACGGCGCGGACCCCGGCTGGGAACCGAGGGACCCCACCCTCACCACCCCCGGCACCCCCGGCCGGGGTCCGCGCCGCCGCCCCCGGCGCTCCCTCCCCCGCCGCCTCCTGCGCGCCGCCGCCGGGCTCACCCTGCTCGGCGCACTGCTCCTCGCCGGCGCCCTCACCGCCGGCTACCTGCTCGTCGACATCCCGCCGGCCAACGCCGCCGCCGTCGCCCAGTCCAACCTGTACCTCTACCGCGACGGCACCGTCCTCGCCCGCGACGGCGAGGTCAACCGCGAGAACGTCCGGCTCGACCGCGTCCCGCTCAGCGTCCGGCAGGCCGTCCTCGCCGCTGAGGACCGCGACTTCCACACCTCGCGCGCCGTCGACCCCAAGGCCATGGTCCGCGCCGCCTGGAACACCCTCACCGGCAAGGGCCGCCAGTCCGGCTCCACCATCACCCAGCAGTACGTGAAGAACTACTACCTGGGCCAGGAGCAGACCCTCACCCGCAAGGCCAAGGAGTTCTTCATCGCGATCAAGCTCGAACGCGAGAAGACCAAGGACGAGATCCTCCAGGGCTACCTCAACACCAGCTACTTCGGCCGCAACGCCTACGGCGTCCAGGCCGCCGCCCACGCCTACTACGGCAAGGACGTCACCCGCCTCGGCCCCGCCGAGGGCGCCTACCTCGCCGCCCTCCTCAAGGCCCCCAGCGCCTACGACGTCACCACCCACCCCGAGAACCGCCCCGCCGTCCTCGCCCGCTGGGCGTACGTCCTCGACGGCATGGTCAAGGAAGGCTGGCTCACCCCCGGCGAACGCGCCGCCCTCCGCTTCCCCGACCCGCAGACCGCCCGCCCCGCCACCGGCCTCTCCGGCCAGCGCGGCTACCTCGTCCAGGCCGTCGAGGACCACCTCACCAGCCGCGGCATCATCGACGAGAAGACCCTCGCCGGCGGCGGCTTCCGCATCGTCACCACCCTCGACCCCGACCGGCAGGCCGCCCTCGTCCGCGCCGTCGAGGAACGCGTCACCCACCGCCTCGACCCGGCCGTCCACCCCGCCGACCGGTACGTCCGCGCCGGCGCCGCCGCCGTCGAACCCGCCACCGGCCGCGTCGTCGCCCTCTACGGCGGCGTCGACTACACCCGGCAGTACGTCAACAACGCCACCCGCCGCGACTACCAGGTCGGCTCCACCTTCAAGCCCTTCGTCCTCACCGCCGCCGTCCAGAACGGCGCCCGCACCCAGCACGGCGAACCCATCACCCCGTACACCCTGTACGACGGCACCGACCGCCGCCCCGTCGAAGGCTGGCCCGGCACCCCGTACGACCCCGCCAACGAGGACGGCGAGAGCTACGGCGAGATCCCCGTCGGCACCGCCACCGACCTCTCCGTCAACGCCGTCTACGCCCAGATGGCCGTCGACGTCGGCCCCGCGCGCGTCCGCCGCACCGCCGTCGCCCTCGGCGTGCCGGCCACCACGCCCGACCTCACCGCCTCCCCCTCCATCGCCCTCGGCCCCGCCACCGCCAGCGTCCTCGACATGGCCCAGGCGTACGCGACCCTCGCCGCGCACGGACGGCGCGCCGACCACACCCTGGTCGCCGCCGTCAGCCGCGACGGCGAACCGCTGCCGCTGCCCGCCGCCGAACCCCGGCAGGCCGTCGGACGGGAGGCCGCCGACACCACCACCGCCGTCCTGCGCAGCGTCGTCGAGACCGGTACGGGCACCGCCGCGCTCGCCGCCGGACGGCCCGCGGCCGGCAAGACCGGCACCGCCGAGGACGACAAGGCGGCCTGGTTCGCCGGCTACACGCCCGAACTCGCCACCGTCGTCGCCCTCATGGGCCAGGACCCGGAGACCGGCGCCCACCAGCCCCTCTACGGCGCCCTCGGCCTCCCGCGCGTCAACGGCGGCGGCCCCCCGGCCGAGATCTGGGCCCGCTTCACCCGCGAAGCCCTCGCCGACACCCCCGCCCGCGACTTCGACCTCCGCCCGATGCCGGGCACCGAACTCCCCGAGGTCCCCCCGGTCCCGGACGGACCGGAGGGGGACGACGGGCAGGACGGAGAAGACAGGCAGGACGCGGAGGACGCAGAGGACGCGGGCTGGTACGAGGGGGTCGGGACGGGCGAGGCGGGCCCCGGAGCCGCGAGGCCCGTACGGCCCGGCAGGCACCCCGGCCGCTAGGCCGTCAGTGCCCGGACGTCGCCTTCAGACCGACCACGGCCACCAGCAGCAGCACCACGAAGAAGATCCGCGCGGCGGTCGCCGGCTCACCCAGCACCACCATGCCGAGCACCGCCGCACCGGCCGCGCCGATGCCCACCCAGACGCCGTAGGCGGTACCGATGGGAAGGGTCTTGGCGGCCTGCGACAGCAGCACCATCGAGGCGACGATCCCGGCCGCGGTGAAGACGCTGGGCCAGAGACGGGTGAAGCCCTCGGTGTACTTCATGCCGATCGACCAGCCGACCTCCAGCAGACCGGCGACGATCAGAAGAACCCAGGCCATGACGACGAACCTCCGCGAGACGGGAACGGGACAGCTGCGTCGTCTTTTCGCTTCGAACCCGGTACGGCGCGTCTCGTCGGGGTCCCTCCAGCCTAGCAAAACACAGGCAAAGGCCCTGGTGACACCGGTCACCAGGGCCCCCGGCCGCTCCATCCGCCCCTACAGGTACAACCCTGTCGAGTCCGTGCTCTGGAACCGGTCCGCCGCCACCGCGTGCAGGTCCCGCTCCCGCATCAGCACGTACGCGACGCCGCGCACCTCCACCTCGGCACGGTCCTCCGGGTCGTACAGCACCCGGTCGCCGATCTCGACGGTCCGGACGTTCTGCCCGACCGCGACCACCTCGGCCCAGGCCAGGCGGCGGCCGACCGCGGCGGTCGCCGGGATCAGGATCCCGCCCCCGGAGCGCCGCTCCCCCTCGGGGGTGTCGGTGCGGACCAGGATCCGGTCGTGCAGCATCCGGATGGGCAGCTTGTCGTGGGTGTTCTCGCTCACGGGACCGAACCTACCTGCCCCGGCTCAGCCCTTGTGCTTCCGGGAGGAGCTCAGCAGCAGCCCCACCACCGCCACGGCCACCAGGGCGGCCGGGACGACCCGCTCCAGGCGGGGGGCGCCGTCCTCGTGGGTGAAGCGCGCCTTCACGTCGGAGACGACGCGGTTCACGGCGACGAACGCCCGCCCGGCCGTCTCGTCGACGGTCGACGCGACCCTGGCCTTGGCGTCTCCGATGATCGTCTTCGGGTGCATCCGAATGCCGATCTCGTCGAGCGTGACGGCGAGCTGGTCGCGCCGGCGGACGATGTCCGCCTCGATCTGCGCAGGGGTCCTGGCGTCCGACACCGCGCTGCCTCCGTAGTCGTATTCCGGTCGTTGACGGACAGTCTGTCAGTTCCGCCGCCGGAGGGCCGTCCCCGACCCCCATTAGGCTCATCACGTACGCGCACACCCCCAGGAGAGCGAGCCATGAGCGAGCGACTGCAGCCCGGCGACACCGCCCCCGCCTTCACCCTTCCCGACGCGGACGGCAACGAGGTCTCCCTCGCGGACCACAAGGGCCGCAAGGTCATCGTCTACTTCTACCCGGCGGCCCTCACCCCGGGCTGCACCAAGCAGGCGTGCGACTTCACCGACAACCTCGACGTGCTGGCCGCCGCCGGCTACGACGTGATCGGCGTCTCCCCCGACAAGCCGGAGAAGCTCGCGAAGTTCCGCGAGAAGGAGAACCTCAAGGTCACGCTGGTCGGCGACCCCTCCAAGGAGGTCCTGGCGGCGTACGGCGCCTTCGGCGAGAAGAAGCTGTACGGCAAGGTCGTGACCGGTGTCATCCGCTCGACGGTCGTCGTCGACGAGGACGGCAAGGTCGAGCACGCCTTCTACAACGTCAAGGCGACCGGCCACGTCGCCAAGATCATCCGCGACCTGGGCATCTGAGGCGCGCCGCACCCTCCGACGGGCCCGCACCCCCGACCCCGGGGGCGCGGGCCCGTCCGCATTCCGCACGCGATCGGCGTAACCGTCCGATTTTCGGCTCGTTAGTCCGTGCGAGATCCGTACTGGGGAGGGGGTCCATTCCGATGGGGACGAGTCCGTACACGAAGGACCGGCTGGAATCGGCGGCGCGAGGGTCGCGGACGCTGACGGAGACGCTGGAGCGGCTGGGGGTGGATCCGAAGAGCGGTTCGCGACGGTACCTCCGGGACCGGATGAAGAAGCTCGGCGTCGACACGTCGCACTTCGAACGGGAAGGGGTGCGGTGGACGCGGGAGGTGCTGGCGGAAGCGGTGGCGGCGTCCACGAACATGTGCGAAGTGCTGCGGCGGCTGGGGGTGGATGTCGTGGGCGGCCAGCACACGCACATCAGCCGCCGGATCAAGGCGTACGGGATCGACATCTCGCACTTCCGCGCGCCTTCCCAGCAGGGCAGGCCCCGGCGCCCACGAACACCCGAGGGCTTCCTCGTACGGCAGACCGGCCCCCAGGCCCGACGTGTCCCGAGCGACCGCCTCGCCTGGGCGATGACGGAGGTGGGGGTACGAAAGCAGTGTGCGAGGTGCGGCAACGAAGGCGTCTGGCGTGACCGTCCGCTCCGGCTGGAGATCGACCACATCAACGGCGACTGGCGCGACAACCGCATCGAGAACCTGCGGTTCCTCTGCCCCAACTGCCACTCGGCGACGGACACGTATCGCGGACGCGGGAAGGGGCGCACCCGATGACGGCCGGCGTACGGTACACACGCGAGCGACTGAGCGAGGCGGCGGCCCGATGCTCCGACCTCGACGAGGTCATGACCTTCCTCGGGACCGAGCCTTACGACAACCTGCCGCGCTACCTGATGAAGCGCTTCGCCCGCTTCGGCATCGACGTCTCGCACTTTCCGCCCTGCGGCCGGAGGGACCGGCCGAACACGCGTCAGTTGCGGGATGCGGTTGCCGCGGCAGTCTCCGTCCGGGATGCCTTGCGCCGTCTGGGTCGGGCGGACAGCGGGGCGCAGCGCGCAAATCTGCGGCGCTGGGTCGCCGAGGAGGGATTGTCGACCGCTCATTTCCTCGGTCAAGGACACCAGAGGGGCAAACGTGGCCCCCGTGCGAAGCCGCCGGAGGACGTGCTGGTACGCCACGGCAACAGGCGTCGGACGAGCACGAGAACGCTGCGCCGCGCGCTGAAGGAGATCGGCACACCGGAAACGTGCAAGGAGTGCGGAATCGGGCCCGAGTGGCTCGGTGAGCCGTTGGCCCTGGAGATCGACCACCTCAACGGGGACTGGAGCGATGATCGACGTGAGAATCTCCGCCTGCTGTGCCCCAACTGCCATGCGGTCACTGACACCTGGTGCCGGGGCGGACGGCGAGTAAAGTAGGGCAGCGTGCACGCGCCCGTACGCCACCCGGTGAGCGGCGATCTTTAGGTGGTCGCGTATGTCGGTTCGAATCCGACCGGGCGTACGTTCGAACGGCTCAGTGCAGTCCCTGCACTGAGCCGTTCACGTTCCGGGCTCAGCCCAGCAGTTCCCGGATCACCGGCGCCAGCGCCCTGAACGCCTTGCCGCGGTGGCTGATGGCGTTCTTCTCCGCCGGGGTCAGTTCCGCGCAGGTCACGTCGTGGCCCTCGGGCTGGAGGATGGGGTCGTAGCCGAAGCCGTGGGTGCCGGTGGGCTCGTGGCGGAGGGTGCCTTCGAGGCGGCCTTCCACGACCCGCTCGGTGCCATCGGGGAGGGCCAGGGCCGCGGCGCAGGCGAAGTGGGCGGCGCGGTGGGGGGCGTCGATGTCCGACAGCTGGGCGAGCAGCAGGTTCAGGTTGGCCTTGTCGTCGCCGTGGGTGCCGGACCAGCGGGCGGAGAAGATGCCGGGGGCGCCGCCGAGGACGTCGACGCAGAGGCCGGAGTCGTCGGCGACCGCCGGGAGGCCGGTGGCCTGGGCGAGGGCGTGGGCCTTGAGGAGGGCGTTCTCGGCGAAGGTGACGCCGGTCTCCTTGACGTCGGGGATCTCCGGGTACGCGTCCGCGCCGACGAGGTCGAGGTCGAGGCCTGCGTCGGCGAGGATCGCGTGGAGTTCGGTGATCTTGCCCGCGTTGCGGGTGGCGAGGATCAGGCGCTGTCGGGTCATGCCCCCGATTATCCCGGGGTGCAGACCTTGCCCAGCTCGGAGGCGGCGGAGGTGATCGGGGTGATGTCGGGGGTGGCGTCGCCGTTCTTCACCGCGTCGCGGACCGTCTCGACGCCCTTGGTGAGGTCGTCGACCGCCTTCGAGACGTCGGCGTCGCCGGTGGTGTTCTTGAGGTTGCCGAGTTCGGTGGAGATCGCGTTGAGGGATTCCTCGACCTGGGTGACGTCGTTGGAGGCGTTGGCGACGGCGTCCTGGAGCTTGCCCACGGAGGTGGCTATGGCGTCGGCGGTGGCGACGCAGTCCATGGCCTTGTCGATGGCCTCGCAGCCGGTGAGGGCGAAGGTGGTCAGTGCGGCCGCCGTAGCGACGGCGAGGGTCAGGGTGCGGCGGCGCTTCACTTTTCGGGTCCTCCCCTAGCAGCGTGTGTACGGACGGGGCGCACGGTATTGCCGCGCGCCCTTCGCCGTAAAGGACGCCTTCCGGGGGCCGGACAGTTCTGCGGGGTTTCCCTGAGAACTCCCCTAGGGGGTGTCTCAGGGTCGCGTGGGGTTGTGCTCAGAGGGTGGCGTCGAGTGCCTTGCGCTGGAGGTCGGCGAGGTCGGCGCAGCCGGCGGCGGCGAGGTCGAGGAGGGCGTTGAGTTCGGCGCGGTCGAAGGGCTCGGCCTCGGCGGTGCCCTGGACCTCGACGAAGCGGCCGTCGCCGGTGCAGACGACGTTCATGTCGGTGTCGGCGCGGACGTCCTCCTCGTAGCAGAGGTCGAGGAGGGGGGTGCCGCCGACGATGCCGACGGAGACGGCGGAGACGGTGCCGGTGAGGGGCTTGCGGCCGGGCTTGACGAGCTTCTTGGCCTGGGCCCAGGCGACGGCGTCGGCGAGGGCGACGTAGGCGCCGGTGATGGCGGCGGTGCGGGTGCCGCCGTCGGCCTGGAGGACGTCGCAGTCGAGCACGATGGTGTTCTCGCCGAGGGCCTTGTAGTCGATGACGGCGCGCAGGGAGCGGCCGATGAGGCGGGAGATCTCGTGGGTGCGTCCGCCGATCTTGCCGCGGACGGATTCGCGGTCGCCGCGGGTGTTGGTGGAGCGGGGGAGCATGGAGTACTCGCCGGTGACCCAGCCTTCGCCGCTGCCCTTGCGCCAGCGGGGGACGCCTTCGGTGACGGAGGCGGTGCAGAAGACCTTGGTGTCGCCGAAGGAGATGAGGACGGAGCCCTCGGCGTGCTTGCTCCAGCCGCGTTCGATGGTGACGGGGCGGAGCTGTTCGGGGGTACGGCCGTCGATGCGAGACATGGGACGAGCCTAGCTCCCCGGGCGGGGGGTGCCGGGTCGGGCGGGGGTGACGCACGAGGGCCCGTTCCCCTGCCGGAACGGGCCCTCGTCAGCTGGTGTCAGCTGCTCACATCATGTCTTCGATCTCGGCGGCGATGGGGTCCGCGTCGGTGCCGATGACGACCTGGATGGCGGTGCCCATCTTGACGACGCCGTGGGCGCCGGCGGCCTTGAGGGCGGCTTCGTCGACGAGGGCGGCGTCGGCGACCTCGGTGCGGAGGCGGGTGATGCAGCCCTCGACCTCTTCGATGTTGTCGATGCCGCCGAGCCCGGCGACGATCTTCTCAGCCTTGCTGGCCATGTGTTTCTCCCTGTCCGTTCCGTTCGCGGGACACGCGAATCTCGGCGCACCGGCGGTCCGCGTTGTCACGGTAACCCACGGTTGGCCCAACTTCGCGAGCGAGTGCCGCCGTTCTGCCGAATGATGACGATCACCGGCGGCCTGTCCTCTGCGGGCTCCCGGAGCCTACCGCAAGTGGTCTACACCAGTGTGCAACGTGATGCGGCCCGGGGTTGTTCCGGGACAGGGAGGTCGCCGATGAGTACCGACAGCGCAGCAGCCGGGCGGGGGAAGGCGCCCGGAAAGGTCTCGTGGGGAGGCTTCTTCCAGGGTCTGCAGAAGATGGGCCGGAGTCTGCAGCTGCCCATCGCGGTGCTGCCGGCCGCGGGCATCATCAACCGGCTGGGGCAGCCGGACGTCTTCGGCGCCGACGGTCTCGGCTGGGACAACGTCGCGAAGGTGATGTCGGGGGCGGGTGGCGCGCTGCTCGACGGGAGTCTGGGGCTGCCGCTGTTGTTCTGCATCGGTGTGGCCATCGGCATGGCGAAGAAGTCGGACGGTTCGACGGCGCTGGCGGCGGTGGTCGGTTTTCTCGTCTATTACACGGTGCTGCGGCAGTTCCCGAAGGACTGTCCGGCGGGGACGAAGGACGTGGGGGGCGGCTGCCTGGGGGCGGACGACGCCTTCGCGGGGTACACGTACCAGAATCCGGGTGTCTTCGGCGGCATCATCATGGGTCTGCTGGCGGCGTATCTGTGGCAGCGGTACCACCGGACGAAGCTGGTGGACTGGCTGGGCTTCTTCAACGGGCGCCGGCTGGTGCCGATCATCATGGCGTTCGTGGGCATCGCGTTCGCGGCGCTGTGTCTGTGGATCTGGCCGCCGATCGGTGACGCGCTGGAGAGCTTCAGCGACTGGCTGGTGGGGCTGGGCGCGTGGGGTTCGGGCATCTTCGGGGTGGCGAACCGGGCGCTGCTGGTGATCGGTCTGCACCAGTTCCTGAACGTGCCCATCTGGTTCCAGTTCGGTACGTACACGAAGCCGGACGGGACGACGGTCCACGGTGACATCAGCATGTTCCTGGCGGGCGATCCGGAGGCGGGTCAGTTCACCACGGGGTTCTTCCCGATCATGATGTTCGCGCTGCCGGCGGCGGCGCTGGCGATCACGCACTGCGCGCGGCCGAACCGGCGCAAGGAGGTCGGCGGTCTGATGCTGTCGGTGGCGCTGACGTCGTTCGTCACGGGGATCACGGAGCCGCTGGAGTACTCGTTCCTCTTCATCGCGCCGGTGCTGTACGCGATCCACGCGCTGTTGACGGGTGTGTCGATGGCGGTGACGTGGGCGCTGGGGGTGAAGGACGGCTTCAGCTTCTCGGCGGGTCTGATCGACTACGTCATCAACTGGAACCTGGCGACGAAGCCGTGGCTGATCATTCCGATCGGGCTCTGTTTCGCGGTCGTGTACTACGTGATCTTCCGGTTCGCGATCACCAAGTTCAATCTGCCGACGCCCGGCCGGGAGCCGGAGGAGGTGCAGGAGCAGCTGGAGCGGGACAACGTGAAGTAGGACCCGTCCGCGCCGGGGCTTTCGCACCCTCGGCGGCGGCGTGGGAAGGCCCCTGGACCTGTGGTCCGGGGGCCTTTTGTCACGCCTTCATCACTATGCCCGCGTACCAAAAATTCGCAGGTTCCTTATCTAAGTCTCACGTGCTACAACTGGTCTACACCACTCATTGGTGTAGACCACGCGGTCCAGACCACCGCGTTCCCGAGACGCCGCCGTCACCCCCTTTTCACTGTCCTCTGGCGGCGCCTTGCCTACTGGAGGAAGTTGATGAGTACGGCCACCGCCCAGGCCGCCGCTCCCGCGAAGAAGCGCGGATCCGGCCTGTTCCAGGGCCTGCAGAAGGTCGGTCGCAGCCTGCAGCTGCCGATCGCCGTGCTGCCGGCCGCGGGTATTCTGCTCCGTCTCGGCCAGCCCGACGTCTTCGGCAAGGACGGGCTCGGCTGGGACAAGGTCGCCTCGGTCTTCGCCACCGCCGGCGGCGCGGTCTTCGACAACCTGCCGCTGCTCTTCTGCATCGGTGTGGCCATCGGCTTCGCCAAGAAGGCCGACGGCTCCACCGCGCTGGCCGCCCTGGTCGGCTTCCTGGTCTACAGCAACGTGCTGAAGGCGTTCCCGGTCGCCGAGGCCGTCATCCAGCCCGGCGAGGACATCGCCGCGAAGTACAACAACCCGGGTGTCCTCGGCGGCATCCTCATGGGTCTGATCTCCGCGGTCATCTGGCAGAAGTACCACCGCACCAAGCTGGTCGACTGGCTCGGCTTCTTCAACGGCCGCCGCCTCGTCCCGATCATCATGGCCTTCGTCGGCACCCTCGTCGGCGTCGTCTTCGGCCTGGTCTGGGAGCCCATCGGCAACGGCATCTCCAGCTTCGGCGAGTGGATGACGGGCCTCGGCGCCGCCGGTGCCGGTCTCTTCGGCCTCATCAACCGCGCGCTGATCCCGGTCGGCATGCACCAGTTCGTGAACACGGTCTCCTGGTTCCAGATCGGTGACTTCACCGACGCCGCCGGCAAGGTCGTCCACGGTGACCTCAACCGCTTCTTCGCCGGTGACCCGAGCGCCGGCATCTTCATGTCGGGCTTCTTCCCGATCATGATGTTCGGCCTCCCGGCCGCCGCCATCGCCATCGCGCACGCCGCCCGCCCCGAGCGCCGCAAGGCCGTGATGGGCATGATGGTCTCGCTCGCGCTGACCTCGTTCGTCACCGGCATCACCGAGCCGATCGAGTTCACCTTCATGTTCATCGCGCCGGTCCTGTACGCGGTGCACGCGGTCCTGACCGCCGTCTCGATGGCCGTCACCTGGGCCTTCGGGGTCCACGCCGGCTTCACCTTCTCGGCCGGCGGCATCGACTACCTGCTCAACTGGAGCCTGGCGACCAAGCCGTGGCTGATCATCCCGATCGGTCTCGTCTTCGCGGCGGTCTACTACGTGGTCTTCCGCTTCGCCATCACCAAGTTCAACCTCCCCACCCCGGGCCGCGAGCCCGAGGAGGAGGTCGAGGACCTCACCAAGGCGTGAGCCCCTCCCCCGTACGACGGAAGGCCCCGGAACCCGAAGGTTCCGGGGCCTTCCCCGTGTCCGCCGACGCTCGGAGCCGTGACCGTACCGGCGCTCGGACGCCGTGTCCGTACCGACGCTCAGACCTCGTAGACCGCGCCCGCCCTCGCCAGCTCCGCCGGGCCGTCGTAGACCGCGCGGGCGTCGGCGAGGTTCCGCTCGCCATCCGTCCACGGCGGGATGTGGGTGAGGACGAGGCGGCCGGCGCCGGCCCGGGCGGCGTGCGCGCCGGCCTCGCGGCCGTTGAGGTGGAGCTCCGGGATGTCCTCCTTGCCGTGGGTGAAGGACGCCTCGCAGAGGAAGAGGTCGACGCCGCGGGCGAGCTCGTCCAGCTCGTCGCAGACGCCGGTGTCGCCGGAGTACGCGAGGGACCGGCCGCCGTGCTCCACCCGGATGCCGTACGCCTCCACCGGGTGGCACACCTTCTCGGTGCGGACGGTGAACGGGCCCAGCTCGAAGGTGCCCGGGCGCAGGGTGCGGAAGTCGAAGACCTCGCTCATCGAGGACGAGGACGGGGTGTCCGCGTACGCCGTGGTCAGGCGCTGCTCGGCGCCCTCGGGGGCGTAGACGGGGAGCGCGTCGCAGCGGCCGCCCTCGTGCCGGTAGTAGCGGGCGACGAAGTAGCCGCACATGTCGATGCAGTGGTCCGCGTGGAGGTGACTGAGGAAGATCGCGTCCAGGTCGTACAGGCCGATGTGGCGCTGCAGCTCGCCGAGGGCGCCGTTGCCCATGTCGAGGAGCAGCCGGAAGCCGTCGGCCTCGACGAGGTAGCTCGAACAGGCCGATTCCGCGGACGGGAACGACCCGGAGCAGCCGACGACGGTGAGCTTCATAGGAGCGTGAACCTCCGTGGACGGGTGCGGTCAGGCACGCAGAGGGGAGGGGGGAGGCCGTGCGGTCAGACGAGAGTAAGGCGCACAGGGGCCGGTCGCTCCTTCGTGGCGGCCCGTTGTGGGCGAACTCACGGGCACTGTCACCGGTTCGGATGGACGGCGGGGCGCGGCGGCGCGGTGACCGGGGCGCCGGTAACGTCATGGGGTATGGACACGTCGTGGTGGCCCGCGCTGGTCGCGGTCGTGGTGATCGCGCTGGCGGTGGCGGTCGCCGGTGCCCGGACCCGGCCGCGGGCGCGTCCGCCGGCGCCGGCCCGTCCGCCGGGGGCGCGAGAGCCGCGGGCGCGGGAGATCTGGTGGGCCGAGGTGCCGTTCGAGGACGGGCCCGGTGCGAAGGACCGGCCGTGTCTGGTGCTGTCGGTGCGGGGGGATCTGGCGCGGGTCGCGAAGATCACGAGCAGGTACCACGACGAGCGGCCCGGGGTGATCGCGCTGCCGCCGGGGGCGGTGGGCGACGCGCGGGGGCGGCCGAGCTTCCTGGAGCCGGACGAGCTGCGGGACGTGCCGCTGGGCGGGTTCCGGCGGCGGGTCGGGGAGGCGGACCCGGTCGTGTGGGACCAGGTCCGCCACCTCGCCCGTTAGCGGGTCAGGCCCAGAGCTGGCCCTGGACCGTGGCGATGGCCTCTTCGGTGGTGGCGGCGGTGTAGAGGCCCGTCGAGAGGTACTTCCAGCCGCCGTCGGCGACGAGGAAGGCGATGTCGGCGGTCTCGCCGGCCTTGAGGGCCTTCTTGCCGACGCCGATCGCGGCGTGCAGGGCCGCGCCGGTGGAGACGCCCGCGAAGATGCCCTCCTGCTGGAGGAGTTCGCGGGTGCGGGTGACGGCGTCGGCGGAGCCGACGGAGAAGCGGGTGGTGAGGACGGAGGCGTCGTACAGCTCGGGCACGAAGCCCTCGTCGAGGTTGCGGAGCCCGTAGACGAGGTCGTCGTAGCGCGGTTCGGCGGCGACGATCTTGATGTCGGGCTTGTGCTCGCGGAGGTAGCGGCCGACGCCCATCAGGGTGCCCGTCGTGCCGAGGCCGGCGACGAAGTGGGTGATGGACGGGAGGTCGGCGAGGATCTCCGGGCCGGTGGTGGCGTAGTGCGCGCCGGCGTTGTGCTCGTTGCCGTACTGGTAGAGCATCACCCAGTCCGGGTGGTCGGCGGCGAGCTCCTTGGCGACGCGGACGGCCGTGTTGGAGCCGCCCGCCGCGGGGGACGCGATGATCTCCGCGCCCCACATGGTGAGCAGCTGCCGGCGCTCCTCGCTGGTGTTCTCGGGCATGACGCAGACGATGCGGTAGCCCTTCAGCCGGGCGGCCATGGCCAGCGAGATGCCGGTGTTGCCGCTGGTCGGCTCCAGGATGGTGCAGCCGGGGGTGAGCCGGCCGTCCTTCTCCGCCTGCTCGATCATGTGGAGCGCGGGGCGGTCCTTGACCGAGCCGGTCGGGTTCCGGTCCTCCAGCTTCGCCCAGATGCGGACGTCGTCGGAGGGCGAGAGCCGGGGGAGGCGGACGAGCGGCGTGTTGCCGACCGCCGCCAGCGGGGAGTCGTACCGCATCGGATCAGACCATGCCGCCGGCGACGGCCGGCAGGATCGTGACGCTGTCGCCGTCGGCCAGCTTGGTCCCGATGCCGTCGAGGAAGCGGACGTCCTCGTCGTTCAGGTAGACGTTGACGAAGCGGCGGAGCTTGCCGTCGTCCACGATGCGGGCCTCGATCCCGGCGTGGCGGGTCTCCAGGTCGGCGAAGAGCTCGGCGAGGGTCGCGCCGCTGCCCTCGACGGCCTTCTGGCCGTCGGTGTAGGTGCGGAGGATGGTCGGGATGCGGACCTCGATGGCCATGGGCGTGGGCTCCTGTCGGAAGGACGTGTACGTGACGTGGTGGGCGCGCTGCTGGGCCCCCGCGCGGAGGGGGGTCGTACGTACGTGCGCTCGGCCGGCGCTTCAGCGCGCGGCGCGGGACGGACAGATCGCGCTGGCGAGGCGGCAGAGGTCGACGTGCAGGCGTGCCACGAGCAGCGGTGTGCTCGGGGTGTCTGCGCTCACGTCGTGGGAAACCATGCGGTCATCGTATCGATTCCCGGTCCGGGATCCGGAGTGTGATCTCAGATGCTGGATGATTTCCGACCGCCTTCCGGACAGGACCTCGGTACCCCGGGGGGTGTCCCCCTCAGGCGTACTCCTCCACGACCTTGACGTCCTCCTCCTCCACGACCCCGTCGACGATGGTGTACGAGCGGAACTGGAAGGGTCCGGAGCCGTCGGTGTCGGCGGTGGAGACCAGGACGTAGTGGGCGCCGGGCTCGTTGGCGTAGGTGATGTCGGTGCGGGACGGGTACGCCTCCGTGGCCGTGTGCGAGTGGTAGATGATCACGGGCTCCTCGTCCCGGTCGTCCATCTCGCGGTAGAGCTTGAGGAGGTCGGCGGAGTCGAACTCGTAGAAGGTGGGCGAGCGGGCGGCGTTGAGCATCGGGATGAACCGCTCGGGGCGGCCCGAGCCGACGGGTCCCGCGACGACGCCGCAGGCCTCGTCGGGGTGGTCCGCGCGGGCGTGTTCCACGATCCGGTCGTACAGGGCCCGGGTGATGGTCAGCATGACGACAGGATAAGCAGACGGGCCGCCCCGTACCGAGGAGTGGTACGGGACGGCCCGGATGCCGAGACGGTGCAGGTCAGGAGCGCTTGGCGAAGGCGGCGCCCTCGGGGTTGCGGGCCTTGAGCACCAGGTAGGAGACGGCGAGCAGCAGGCCCCAGACCGGTGCGCCGTAGAGCGCGACGCGGTTGCCGGCGTCCATGCCCATGGTCACCACGACCAGGGCGATGAAGGCGAGGGCGAAGGCGCTGGCCCAGATGCCGCCGGGGGCCTTGAAGGAGGACTGGGGCAGTTCGCCGCGGTCGGCCTTGAGGCGGTAGCGGATCTGGCAGACCAGGATCATGATCCAGGCCCACATGCCGGAGATGGTGGCGAAGGAGACGACGTAGTTGAACGCCTCACCGGGCCACTGGTAGTTGATCCAGACGCCGACCATCATCAGCGCGGCCGAGAACGTGGTGCCGACGAGCGGGGTGCCGTTCTTGGTGAGGCGGGTGAAGAAGGCCGGGCCCTGGCCGTTGAGCGCGAGGTCGCGCAGCATGCGGCCGGTGGAGTACATGCCCGAGTTGCAGGACGACAGGGCCGCGGTCAGCACGACGAAGTTGACGATGGCGGCGCCGATGCCGAGGCCCATCTTCTCGAAGGCGGCGACGAACGGCGAGACGCCCGGCTGGAACTCGGTCCACGGGACGACCGACAGGATCATGATGAGCGCGCCGACGTAGAAGACGGCGATGCGCCACGGCACGGTGTTGATGGCCTTGGGCAGGACGGTCTTCGGGTCCTTCGACTCGCCGGCGGTCACGCCGACCAGCTCGACGGCGAGGAACGCGAACATGACCATCTGGAGGGTCATGAGGGTGGAGGCGATGCCGTTCTCCCCGGCGAAGAAGCCGCCGAGGTCCCACAGGTGGGTGATCGAGGCGGTGTCGCCGGCGTCGGAGAAGCCGAGGGTGAGGATGCCGGCGCAGATCAGGATCATGCCGACGATGGCGGTGACCTTGACCATGGAGAACCAGAACTCCAGCTCGCCGAAGAGCTTCACGGAGATCAGGTTGGCGCCGTAGAGGATCACGGTGAAGACGAGGGCGGAGATCCACTGCGGGATGTCCCACCAGTACGTCATGTAGGTGGCCGCGGCGGTGACTTCGGTGATGCCGGTGACGACCCAGAAGAGCCAGTACGTCCAGCCGGTGACGAAGCCCGCGAAGGGGCCGATGAACTCCCGCGCGTACTCCGAGAAGGAGCCGGAGACGGGGCGGTACATGAGGAGCTCGCCGAGCGCCCGCATGATGAAGAAGATCACGAGGCCCGCGAGGGCGTACGCGAGGATCAGGCTGGGGCCCGCCTTGGAGATGCCCTTGCCCGCTCCGAGGAAGAGGCCGGTGCCGATGGCTCCGCCGATCGCGATCATCTGGATCTGGCGGGCGCCGAGTGCCCGGTGGTAACCCTCGCCCGAGGCGGAGTCCGCGGCCTCATTGCCGTCGTGCTGCTTGTCGACCCGCACTGAGGTCATGGTGGTGCGCCTTTCTCCATGCTGATCCGCGCGACTGCGTCTGCCGCGGATCAGGTCCTGATCCCCCCGGATGTGGATGGAGTGCCGCCGGCGGTCAGCCGGCTCAAGCGCCCTCGGGAACAGGGGTGGCGTCCCCGAGTGGTCGTGAAGGTGTATCACGGGGCGGGGCGCGATCGAGGGAGAAGCGTGTGGCGCACGCCACGAAAAGAGGGGGAGAAAAGGGACACAAGACGGCAAGGTGCCCGCTCGGATAACGAGTTCGTTATCCGGATTTGAGCGTCCGCTGAGCGAACATCCCGCCGTCGCGCGCCGGGGCCGCGCCCTCAGGACATCAGCGTCTCCACCAGTGACTCCTGAAGCGCGCCGAGCCAGAGGTACGCCATCACCATCGGCTTGCGCGGGTCGCTGTCCGGCAGCCGGTAGAGCCGCTCGCTCTCCTCGTCCTCGGTGATGTCCAGCCGGGTGGCGATCGTCAGCCGCAGGTCGTTGAGGGTGCCGAGCCAGCACCGGGACTCGTCCGGGGTCAGCTTCAGGACCGCGGGCTCCTCCGGGCCCTCGCTGGCCAGCCCGTCCAGGGCGCGCACCACGGCGAGGGCGTCGTCGCGCTTGCGGGCCCGCAGGTCGTTCTCGGTGAAGCGGCGGAAGTCGGCCGCGGCGGCCCGCAGCTCCTCGCTGTCGTCCGCGTACGCGTCGGGGAAGAGGCGGCGCAGGGCGGGGTCGGACGGGGGTTCGCTGGGGCCCTCGGCGAAGAGGGCGGCGAGCGGGTCGGCGTCCTCGGCGGGCTCGTCGCCGGGGCCGATGAGCTCCAGGAGCTGGACGGCGAGCGAGCGCAGGATGGAGACCTCGACCTCGTCGAGGGCGACGGCCGCCCCGCCGCCCGGCACGGCCTCGAAGTGGCCGGCCATCAGCCGCGGTCCTGGGAGAGCGTGGCCCACAGTCCGTAGCCGTGCATCGCCTGCACGTCCCGTTCCATCTCCTCGCGAGTGCCGCTGGAGACCACCGCGCGGCCCTTGTTGTGCACGTCGAGCATCAGCTTGTGCGCCTTGTCCTTGGAGTAGCCGAAGTACGTCTGGAAGACGTAGGTGACATAGCTCATCAGGTTCACCGGGTCGTTGTGCACGAGGGTGACCCAGGGGACGTCGGGCTCGACGACCGCGGAGACCTCCTCGGCCGACTCGGTCCGTTCGATCTCGATAGGCGCGATGCTCACTTGTCCCATGCTGCCACCCGGGCCCCCCGGTCGCACAAACGGGCCGCCCCTCCGGCGACACCGCCGCACTATTCGTCAGACTGACGAATAGTGCGGTAGCATCATCGGCATGAACGCTGCGGACCTTGGGCTCCCGGTGGACGTGCCGTCGACCGCGCTCTTCACCGACCAGTACGAGCTGACCATGCTCCAGGCGGCCCTCCGGGCCGGCACCGCCGACCGGCACTCCGTCTTCGAGGTCTTCACCCGGCGGCTGCCCGAGGGGCGCCGCTACGGCGTCCTCGCGGGCGTCGGCCGGGTGCTGGACGCCGTCGAGAACTTCCGCTTCGACCCGGCCGTCCTCGGCTTCCTGCGCGAGCGGGCCGTCGTCGACGAGCCGACCCTGGAGTGGCTGTCCCGCTACCGCTTCTCCGGCGACATCTGGGGCTACCCCGAGGGCGAGGTGTACTTCCCCGGCTCCCCCGTGCTGCGCGTCGAGGGCTCCTTCGCCGAGTGCGTGCTGCTGGAGACGGTGATCCTGTCGATCCTCAACCACGACTCGGCCATCGCCGCCGCGGCCTCCCGCATGTCGGCGGCGGCGGGCGGACGCCGGCTGATCGAGATGGGCGCCCGCCGCACCCACGAGCTGGCCGCCGTCGCCGCCTCCCGGGCCGCGTACGTCGGCGGCTTCGACTCCACCTCGGACCTCGCGGCCGGCTTCCGCTACGGCATCCCGACCGTCGGCACCTCCGCGCACGCCTTCACCCTGCTGCACGACAGCGAGCGGGACGCCTTCCGGGCCCAGGTCGACAGCCTCGGCCGGGGCACCACCCTCCTCGTCGACACCTACGACGTCGCCGAGGCGGTCCGCACCGCCGTCGAGATCGCCGGGCCCGAGCTCGGCGCCGTCCGCATCGACTCCGGCGACCTGCTGCTCGTCGCCCACCGGGTCCGCCAGCAGCTCGACGAGCTCGGCGCCCGCGACACCCGGATCGTGGTCACCTCCGACCTCGACGAGTACGCCATCGCCTCGCTGGCCGCCGCGCCGGTCGACGCGTACGGCGTCGGCACCCAGCTCGTCACCGGCAGCGGCCACCCCACCTGCTCGATGGTCTACAAGCTCGTCGCCCGCGCCGCCTCGGCCGACCCGAAGGCCCCGCTGGTCCCCGTCGCCAAGAAGTCGCTGGGCGGCAAGGCGTCCGTCGGCGGCCGGAAGTGGGCCGCGCGCCGCAAGGACGCCCACGGGGTCGCCGAGGCCGAGGTCGTCGGAACCGGGCCGGTCCCGGACGCGCTCGCCGCCGACCGGCTCCTCGTCGAGCTGGTCAAGGGCGGCGAGGTGGTGGCCCGGGAGCCGCTGGAGGCGGCCCGGAGCCGGCACATCGCGGCCCGCGCCGGCCTCCCGATGTCCGCCATGCAGCTCTCCCGCGGCGAGCCGGTGCTCCCGACGGAGTACATCTAGAGATACGTCCAGAGCCCGGGGACGGCCCCTCCCGCGGCGGAGGCGGAGTCTCTAGGCTCGGGGCCACCCGTTCCGACCACCCGAGGACCCGCCATGCACCGCGCACTGATCGTCGTGGACGTACAGAACGACTTCTGCGAGGGCGGCAGCCTCGCCGTGACGGGCGGTGCCGACGTCGCCGCCGCCATCACCGAGCTCATCGGCGAGGCGGCCGGCGGCGCCTACCAGCACGTCGCCGCCACCCGCGACCACCACATCGACCCGGGCGCCCACTTCGCCCCGGAGGGCCAGGCGCCGGACTACGTCGCCTCCTGGCCGGCGCACTGCGTCGCCGGCACCGAGGGCGTCGGCTTCCACCCGAACTTCGCGCCCGCCGTCGCCGGCGGCGCCGTCCAGGCCGTCTTCGACAAGGGCGCGTACGCCGCCGCGTACAGCGGCTTCGAGGGGCGCGACGAGAACGGGCGGACCCTGGCGCAGTGGCTGCGCGAGCGGGACGTCACCGAGGTCGACGTGGTCGGCATCGCCACCGACCACTGCGTCCGGGCCACCGCCCTGGACGCGGCCCGCGAGGGCTTCCGCACCCGCGTCCTGCTCGACCTCACGGCCGGCGTGGCCCGCGAGACCACCGACCGGGCCCTCGCCGAGCTGCGCGCGGCGGGCGTGGAGCTGACCGGCGAGCCGGTCGTCGCCTGAGGCGCCGGTTCAGGCCGCCGGGGCTTCAGGCCGCCGGGGCCTTCGGCAGGGCGCGGGCCGGGTGCCACAGCTCCGCGACGGCGCCCGGGGTGGACCGCCACAGCAGCCCGTCCGGGTGGTGCAGCACGGCGGTGATCTCGTCCGGGGTGGGCGGCTCCGCGTTCCCCCGCAGATAAACCGACCGCAGGCCCAGGTTCCGGAGCCTGGTCAGGGCCCTGGCCCGGTTCGCGGCGTGGACGAGGAAGCGCACGGTCACGCCGTCGCCGGCCGGGCTGGGCAGCCCTATCGCGACCACCACACTGCCTCCCGGCAACTTGCAGAACCCTCCACCGGGCATGCGGAACCACTCCCCCGTGAGCCGACTGTCAATAAGAGAGTCCGTGCGGACTCGGTCAGCTGCACCTAAACACGATCGGCCGCCGCCCGCTAGAGGGCGACGGCCGATCATGCTGTGACCTGCGGTTTTACTGTGACGCTAGTCGATCAACGGGTCGACGGACCCACGCGGACCGTGATCGTCCGGCCGTTCTTCGGCTCCTTGACGACCTGGATCTTCGTGTTGGTGTCAGTGACCTGCACGCCGGCGCGCGCGGTCTCCTCGTACCAGTACGTGCCCTTGCGGTCGTCGAAGACCGGGTTGCCCGGCTGCGAGCGGACCCAGGTCGGGACGTCCTTCAGGTGCAGCTGGAAAGCGTCCGTCCGGTACGTTCCGAAGGGCGAGTCGTACGCCTGGACGCGGTTGCGCATCAGCGTGCCGTCGTGCCACTTCAGCGGCGTCGGGTGGGCGTCGATCGGGAGGATCATGCCCTGGCCCGGGTGCTGGGAGGTGTTGTTGTCCTTCTGGGACAGGTCCCACTTCCAGATGAGCAGACCGTTCTGGTAGGGGTAGTGCTCGACCCAGTTCTCGCGGTCGCCGGTGAAGCCGAAGTTGTACGGGCCGACCTTGAGGGTGGCGTCGTACGAGACGTACTGGCGGTTCTCGGCGATGTAGTACTGCTCGTACTCGTTGGTGAAGCCCTTGCCCATGCGCGTGAAGCCCTGGGCGGTCCAGCCGTTGTCACCGCCCTCGGCGTCGTCCGAGAAGACGGTGGCGCCGTCGGCGGTCAGCGAGATGGCGTCGGCCGCGAAGCCCTTGAGCGCCAGGCCGCCGTCCGTCTGGTAGCGGAAGCGGAGGTCGAACTTCTTGCCCGCGTAGGCCGAGAGGTCGTACGCGAGGGACTTGTAGCCGCCGGAGACGCTGGAGAGCGCCGGGGTGCCGGCCGCGTCGCGGTCGATCGGCTTGCCGTCGGCCGTGCCGTCCAGGGCGGTCCAGTTGGCGCCGCCGTCCGTCGACACCTCGGTGTAGAGGTAGTCGTACTCGGCCTCGATGTCGTACCAGCCCTTGAGGTTCAGGGTGGCGGACGACTTGCCGGTGAGGTCGACCGGGCGGGTCAGCGTGTTCTTGAGGTCGTCGCCCATGCCGCTCCACCACTGCTTGGCACCCTCGGCGGGGGCCACGATGTCGGTGGTGACGGCCTTCTTCGGCAGCTCGACGAGGAGCGCCTGCGGGTTCGCGGTGTTGTACTCGGAGACGCCCAGCTTGTGGGTGGAGTCCGCCTTGCGGGCCTCGTCGCTCACCTTGGTGTAGTTGAGCCAGCCGAGCTGGAGCTTGTCCCAGGCGGTCATGTCGCCGGGCATGTCGCCGATGGCGTCCTTGCCCAGGCCCAGCCAGGAGCCGGAGGACATCAGCGACCAGTAGCCGGTCGAGTTCTCGCCGCCCGCGGTGTCGTACAGGTCCGGCAGGCCGAGGTCGTGGCCGTACTCGTGGGCGAAGACGCCGAGGCCGCCGTTCTCGGGCTGCATCGTGTAGTCGCCGACCCAGATGCCGGTGTCGCCGATCGGGGTGCCGCCGGCCTTGTTGTTCGCCGGGCCGGTCTTGCCGGCGCTGGTGCCGTACGCGTACCAGCGGTGCGCCCACAGGGCGTCGGTGCCCTGGACGCCGCCGCCCGCCGACTCGTCCTCGCCCGCGTGGACGATCTGGAAGTGGTCGATGTAGCCGTCGGACTCGTTGAAGTTGCCGTCGGCGTCGAAGTCGTAGCGGTCCCACTGGTCGTAGGACGCCAGGTCGGCCTTGATCTGGGCGTCGGACTTGCCCTGGGCCTTCTGGTCCGCGACCCACGCGTTGACGCCGTCGCGGACGGTGTCCCACACATTGGCGCAGTTGGTCTGGCCGCAGTAGTTGGAGCCGTAACGGGCTTCGTTGTAGGGGACCTTGACCCAGTCGGAGACCATGCCGTCGACCGAGTAGCGGCCGGACGAGGTGCGCTCGTAGTAGGTCTTCAGCGACTGCTTCGGCTGACCGGTCTTCGGGTCCTTGCCGGTGCCGAAGTACAGGTCCTCGAAGTGCTTCTGGTCGTAGTCCGGCTGCCACGCGGTCGAGTTGTCCTTCGACCGGTCGGGCTCGGCTATCGCGTTGTGCAGCGGGCCGGGCTGGCCGCCGAACTTCGGCTTGAGCTCGGTGGTGTCGTCGTCCTTGCGGTCGACGAGCGTGGTGTTGTCCACCTGGTCGCCGAACTCGACCAGGATGGTGAAGATCTTGTCGGTCTTCTCACGGCCGAGCTCGACGTACTTCTTCGCGTCGAGCTTCACGACCTGCGAGCCGCCGCGGCGCTCGACCTTGGCCTCGCCCTTGAGGACCTGCTCCAGGGCGGCCTTGCGCTGCTGCGCCTGCTGCTTGCTGAAGGGGCCGTCGAGGTCGTGGTCGACCGCGGTCTTGCCGTGGTCGTGGTCGTGGCCCGGAGCCGGGTCGTGGCGGACGTCCGCCGCCGCGATCGTGCCGTTCTCGTTCGCCCAGGCGGTGCTGAAGGTCGAGGCGGTGGCGGCGGTGGCCGCGAGCGCCACGACGACCGCGGACGCCCGAATCACCCGTCGTCTGTTGGTCACTTGGTGTCGTTCCCTCCCCGGCGCCCACGCCTCGGGACCTGAAGGTGGGGTGTCCCGTCCGGCAGGGGTCGCGCGTCACAAGTGACGACATTCGACCGGAGAGAGGCGAGAAAAGACAGATCTTGACTTGCACACACCAAGTGCACTATGCGGGTGCCGGAATCCGGAATGCGGACGGTCAATCCGGGGAAACGCGGGTGACGTTCGGGTGCCGGCGGTCGTCTCCCGGCGGCCCGTGCCCGGGCGTGCCACCCGTGCGCCCCCCGTGCTCCGGCCCCGTGCGTCAGGTCACGCTTACCCGGCGTTCCGCCCGGGCATCGAGCGTCGTAGAGTCGACCGGGAGTCCGGAGGGACGGTATCCGTCATGCAGCGTCCGAACGCCGCGCAGTACGCCTACGGTTCGGCCGTCGTGGTCCTCGCGACCGCCGCGCTCCTGCTCCTGACCGGCGCCACCGGACCGCTCGGCGTCACCCTGGCCTGTCTGGCCGGACTGCTGCTCGGCGTCCTCGTGGCGGTGACGATGCCGGGCGGCGCGCGGCCCGTCAAGACCCCCGGCGCCGGCGGCGCCCGGCCCGGGAACGACGCGGCCCGGGTACCGGCCGCGCAGGTGGGCGCGGGAGCCGATACCCGGACCGGTCCGTGAGACTCCGTCCGTACCGCCGGCGGTGCCGGCCGTGACTACCGCGGCACGGTGACGACCACCGTCTTCGCCGCCTTGTCGTGCAGGCCCTGCTTGTAGGGCTTGTCGACCATGATCAGGATGAGGATGAGCAGCGGCCACAGGCACGCGCAGCAGATCAGCGCGGGCAGCCACAGCACGAGGGCGCGCAGCAGCGACTGGCTCATCGGGGGCGTGGAGCCGTCGTTGAGCATGGCGGTGCGCAGCTTCATCAGCCGCTTGCCGACGGTCTGCCCGTCCCGGGCCGTGAGCACGGTGTCGTACGTGACGTAGGCGACGATCGTGAGCAGCTGGAAGACCAGCTGGCCGCCGCCGGTCCAGGTGGCCTGGAGGTCGTCGCCGTCGACGGTCGCCCGGTCGTAGATGTCGAACGGGATGCCGATGAGCGCGAGCGGCACCGCGATGATCACCCAGTCGATGAGCCGGGCGAGGACGCGCCGTCCGGTCTCGGCGAGCGGCGGCATCCCGGAGAGCGGGTCGGTGCCGCCGTACCCGCCGCCGTAGCCGCCGTACGGGGGCGGCGGCGGGTACGGGTTGTCGTACGGGCTCCCGCCCGGCGGAGGGCCGGGCGGAGGGCCCGGCGGGGGGCCCTGGGGCGGTTGCGGGGGCCGCTTGGCGAAGGGGTCGTCGTCGGGGGGCGGGCCGGGCGGCGGCTGGTCGGTGCTCATGGGGGCATCGCATCCCGGCCGCCGGGGGCCCGCAACGGCTGGGCCCCCGTTCGGGGGACCGCCTCCCCCGGCGGGCCGGCGGGGTCAGGCGCGGGCGACGAAGGTGCCGGCCGCCTTGTCGTGCCAGCACTGGCGCCACGGGCGGTCGAAGACGCACCAGAGCGCGTTGAGCACGCCGATCACCAGCACGCCGAGGAAGGTGTAGAGGAACCAGCGGCGCAGCGACCGGCCGAAGGCCGGCGGCTCGTGCGCCTCGATGTCCCGGACCTGGATCCCGCACAGCTTCTTGCCGAGCGTGCGGCCCCACTTGGCGGTGGGCAGCGCCTCGTAGAGCAGGCCGAGGACGAACAGCAGGCCGAGCGCGATGCCGAACTGGACGGAGGTGGTGCCGTCGACGAGCCAGACCTGGACGGTGACGCCGCTCTGCTTGGCCGCCTCGATCTTCTCCTGGATGTGGTCGAGGGCGGCGCTGACGAAGGGGTAGCCGGCGCCGGCGGCCATCGCGCCGAGGAGGAGCGTGTCGACCAGCCGGGCGAGGAGCCGGCGGCCGAGCCCGGCCGGCGGCGCGGACGCCTGCTCGCGCGCGGCCTTCAGGAACGGGTCCTCGACCGGCGGCTTCCACGGCACGACCGGCTGCTGCCCCTGCGGGTCGGCGGGGGCGGCGGACGCGGCGGCGACGGGCGGCTGGGGCTGCGGCTGCGGGTGCGCCCAGGAGG
>JOFO01000050.1 GCA_000721275.1 Microtetraspora glauca
CCCCATGAACCCGCGTCAGTTCCCCCTCCCCCTCCGCCCCCAGCCCCCCGGACGGGCGCTTCCCGCCGGTCTCCGGAAGGCTCGCGTCCACCCCTTCGGGGACTCGGACGGCGCGTTGGGCACCCTCCCCGCGCGACCCCAAATAGCGTCCAGTAGGGTTTGGTCCGCATAAACATCCAAACCCCTGCCCGCGGCCGGGGCGGCGACCGACCAGCGAGACGGACGGCCGTGGCCGACCAAACGCGGGCCGAGACTCTCGGGAAGGCGCTACGTGAGTCCCAACGGCTCCGACCGCTCGTCGCGGCGCCCGATGCGGCGGAAGCTGCCGCAGGTGCTGACTGCGGGCCTGATCCTGGCGACAGCCACCGGCTGCTCGTACAACTGGGAAGACTTCCCCCGCCTTGGCATGCCCACCCCCGTCACGGAAGAGGCGCCTCGGATCCTCTCCCTCTGGCAGGGCTCCTGGGCCGCCGCGCTCCTCACCGGCATCCTGGTGTGGGGCCTCATCCTGTGGGCGACCATCTTCCACCGGCGCAGCAGGACCAAGGTCGAGGTACCTCCGCAGACCCGCTACAACATGCCCATCGAGGCGCTGTACACGGTCACCCCCCTCATCATCGTCTCGGTGCTCTTCTACTTCACCGCGCGTGACGAGTCGAAGCTCCTCGCCCTCTCGGACAAGCCCGCCCACACCATCAACGTGGTCGGCTACCAGTGGAGCTGGGCCTTCAACTACGTCGAGGACGTCCCCGGCGTCGAGGGCGACGCGAAGAAGGACAAGAACCTCGCGTCGATCCCGGACAAGTTCATCAAGCAGTTCCCGGACAACGCGGGCGGCGTCTACGACGCCGGCATCCCCGGCGACCGGAACCCGCAGACCGGCAACCCGGGCCCGACGCTGTGGCTGCCGAAGGGCGAGAAGGTCCGGTTCGTCCTGACCTCGCGTGACGTCATCCACTCCTTCTGGGTGGTGCCGTTCCTCTTCAAGCAGGACGTCATCCCGGGTCACACCAACGTCTTCGAGGTCACCCCGACCCAGGAGGGCACCTTCCTCGGCAAGTGCGCCGAGCTGTGCGGTGTCGACCACTCCCGGATGCTCTTCAACGTCAAGGTGGTCTCCCCGGAGCGCTACCAGGCGCACCTGAAGGAGCTGGCTGAGAAGGGCCAGACCGGCTACATCCCGTCCGGCATCGAGCAGACGGACCCGGCCAGGAACGCGGAGAAGAACCAACTGTGAGCATCCCCAACGAAACCAAGGGTGCCGCGGCTGAGGACTCGTACGAGAACGAGCTGCCCGTCCGCCGCAAGCAGCCCGGCAATGTGGTGGTGAAGTGGCTGACCACCACCGACCACAAGACCATCGGTACGATGTACCTGGTCACCTCGTTCGTGTTCTTCATCATCGGCGGCCTGATGGCGCTCTTCATGCGCGCCGAGCTGGCCCGTCCGGGCACGCAGATCATGTCGAACGAGCAGTTCAACCAGGCGTTCACGATGCACGGCACGATCATGCTGCTGATGTTCGCGACGCCGCTGTTCGCCGGTTTCGCCAACTGGATCATGCCGCTGCAGATCGGCGCGCCCGACGTGGCGTTCCCGCGGCTGAACATGTTCGCGTACTGGCTGTACCTCTTCGGCTCGATCATCGCGGTGGCCGGCTTCCTCACCCCGCAGGGTGCGGCCGACTTCGGCTGGTTCGCCTACTCCCCGCTGTCGGACGCCGTCCGCTCGCCGGGTGTCGGCGCCGACATGTGGATCATGGGTCTGGCCTTCTCCGGCTTCGGCACGATCCTCGGCTCGGTCAACTTCATCACCACGATCATCTGCATGCGCGCCCCGGGCATGACGATGTTCCGCATGCCGATCTTCACCTGGAACGTGCTGCTGACCGGTGTCCTGGTCCTGCTCGCCTTCCCGGTCCTGGCGGCGGCGCTCTTCGCCCTCGAGGCGGACCGCAAGTTCGGTGCCCACGTCTTCGACGCGGCCAACGGCGGCGCACTGCTCTGGCAGCACCTCTTCTGGTTCTTCGGACACCCAGAGGTGTACATCATCGCCCTGCCGTTCTTCGGCATCATCTCCGAGGTCATCCCGGTCTTCAGCCGCAAGCCGATGTTCGGCTACATCGGTCTGGTGGCCGCGACCATCGCGATCGCCGGTCTGTCCGTGACCGTGTGGGCGCACCACATGTACGTCACCGGTGGCGTGCTCCTCCCGTTCTTCTCCTTCATGACGTTCCTCATCGCCGTACCGACCGGCGTGAAGTTCTTCAACTGGATCGGAACGATGTGGAAGGGCTCGCTGTCCTTCGAGACCCCGATGCTCTGGGCCGTCGGCTTCCTGATCACCTTCACCTTCGGTGGTCTGACCGGCGTCATCCTGGCCTCGCCCCCGATGGACTTCCACGTCTCCGACTCGTACTTCGTCGTGGCGCACTTCCACTACGTCATCTTCGGCACCGTCGTCTTCGCGATGTTCTCCGGCTTCCACTTCTGGTGGCCGAAGTTCACCGGCAAGATGCTTGACGAGCGCCTCGGCAAGATCACGTTCTGGACGCTGTTCGTGGGCTTCCACGGCACCTTCCTGGTGCAGCACTGGCTCGGTGCCGAGGGCATGCCGCGCCGTTACGCGGACTACCTGGACGCCGACGGCTTCACCGCCCTGAACACGATCTCGACGATCTCGTCCTTCCTCCTCGGCCTGTCGATGCTGCCGTTCTTCTACAACGTGTGGAAGACCGCCAAGTACGGCAAGAAGATCGAGGTCGACGACCCCTGGGGCTACGGCCGTTCGCTCGAGTGGGCGACGTCCTGCCCGCCGCCGCGGCACAACTTCCTCACGCTGCCGCGCATCCGCTCGGAATCGCCCGCGTTCGACCTGCACCACCCTGAGATCGCGGCTGTCGACCAGCTCGAGAACAAGCCGCACGAGGCCGCGGCCCTCACGGGCAGCAAGGAGGCCGGCAAGTGAAGATCCAGGGCAAGATGTTCATCTGGCTGAGCGTCTTCATCCTTGCCATGGCGGTCGTGTACGGCGTCTGGTCCAAGGAGCCGGTCGGCACGACGGCGCTCTTCCTGGCCTTCGGCCTGGCCATCATGATCGGCTACTACCTGGCCTTCACGGCCAAGCGGGTCGACGCGATGGCGCAGGACGACAAGGAGGCCGACGTCGCGGACGAGGCCGGCGAGGTGGGCTTCTTCGCCCCCCACAGCTGGCAGCCGCTGTCGCTGGCGCTCGGTGGCGCGCTCGCCTTCCTGTCGATCGCGATGGGCTGGTGGATCATGTACTTCTCCGCCCCGCTGATCCTGGTCGGCATCTGGGGCTGGGTCTTCGAGTTCTACCGCGGTGAGAACCAGAACCAGTAACACCCCGCAACACCCCGAGGGGCCCGGTCACTTCGTACGCGAAGCGGCCGGGCCCCTCTTTTGCCGCGCTCGGCGCGCCCGCGCGGGCAACTGTCCTTAGCGTGAGGTCATGAACGACACGCCGCGCATTCGGACTGTTCTGAGCTGCACGCTCCTGGCCCTCGTCGTCACCGCGGGCGCGTCGGCGTGCGCGGGCGGCACGGACGGGCATCCGCTGTCGGCGAGTCCGTACGACGCGGCCGACCAGATCGCCTTCGCGGCGGCCGACGGCACCCGGCTGGACCCGGCGAAGCCGCTGGAGATCACCGCCAAGGGCGAGGACGGGCGGATCACCGACGTCACCGCCACCGACGCGGCGGGCCGGCACCTGGCGGGCGAACTCACCGCCGACGGGCGCAGCTGGCGCTCCACGGCCTCCCTGGCCGCCGGGACCCGCTACACCGTCCGAGTGGCCACGGAGGACGCGGACGGCGCCCCTGGCGCCCGTACGTACACGTTCGAGACGGCACCGGCCAAAAGGGCCCTGACCGTCACCTTCGGGCCGGAGGCGGGCACGTACGGCGTCGGGCAGCCGATCACCGCCGACCTGAGCCTCCCCGTCAAGGACCGGGCCGCGCGCGCCGTCGTCGAACGGGCCCTCAAGGTCCGCTCCACGCCCGCCGTCGAAGGCTCCTGGTACTGGGTGGACGACAAGAAGCTGCACTTCCGGCCGAAGGAGTACTGGCCGGCCGGCGCGCTCGTCTCCGTCACCGGCAACCTGGACGGCCTCCGCGTCGGCGACAAGCTCTACGGCGGCCCGTCGAAGCCGCTCCGGCTGAAGATCGGCGACCGGATCGAGGCCGTCGCCGACGCCGGCAGCCACACCATGACGGTCCGGCGCAACGGAGAAGTGATCAACACCATTCCGGTGACCACCGGGAAACCGGGCTTCTCCACCCGTAACGGGATCAAAGTGGTGCTCGGCAAGGAGTACTACGTCCGGATGCGCGGCACCAGCATCGGCATCGCCGAAGGCAGCTCCGAGTCGTACGACCTGCCCGTCTACTACGCCACCCGGGTCACCTGGAGCGGCGAGTACGTCCACGCCGCCCCCTGGTCCGTCGGCTCCCACGGCGTCGCCAACGTCAGCCACGGCTGCGTCGGCATGTCCACCGGCAACGCCGCCTGGTTCTACGAGACCGTCCGCCCCGGCGACATCGTCAAGACCGTCAACAGCTACGGCGAGACGATGGACCCCTTCGGCAACGGCTTCGGCGACTGGAACCTGTCCTGGGACAAGTGGCGCCGCGGCAGCGCCCTGGTGGCCGAGAAGGGCGACCCCACGGCCACCGAGGACGCCAAGGCCCGCCTCCGGCCGTCCCTTTAGGGGCTCGGTTCGCCTCCGGGGCGCTCGGTGACGGTGTCGGGACGGCGACCGTGCTCGGCCCGCTCGTTCCTCACGGGCCTGCGCGCGCTCGCCGTCCCGACACCGTCGCGCCCCTTCGGCTCACTCGCCGAGGCGCGGCATGCTCGGGCACAGGGGTCCCGTCGCCGCGCCGCGCGCAGGGGTCACGCTGGGGTCACGCGTCGATCGAGAGGCGGGTGCGCAGCAGGGTCGCCAGGGACGCGGCGAACTCGACCGGTTCCACCGGAAGGGTGACCGCGGCGTCCGCGCGGCTCCAGGTGGCCAGCCAGGCGTCCTGCGGGCGGCCGATCAGCAGCAGCACCGGCGGGCAGCGGAAGACCTCGTCCTTGATCTGCCGGCAGACGCCCATGCCGCCCGCCGGGACGGCCTCGCCGTCGAGGACGCAGACGTCGATCCCGCCCTCGTCCAGCCGCTTCAGCACGGCCGGGAGCGTGGCGCACTCCACGAACTCCACCGGGGGCACGTCCGCCGCGGGCCGCCGCCCGGCGGCGAGCCGGACCTGCTCCCGGGTGTTCGCGTCGTCGCTGTAGACCAGGACCGTGGCACTCGACTGCATCGTTCCTCCGTCCGGAAGGCGGGCCGGTCGTCCTCGACCGGTGCGCGGGATGCTACTCCGCTCCACACCCCGTCAACACCCGTTCAACACCTGTTCGAAGGGTGCCGGGAGGCCCCGCGGATGGGCCGTTCGGGCTGGACACACCCCTCTGACACTCCGAACGGCACCCCCCGGAGTGAGGGCGGGATAAGCGACCGACATAATGTCGGTCGTGGCGACAGTAACGACAGTAGATACCGGGCACGCGCACCCGTCGGTCAATCGACCGAACCTCACCAGCGTCGGAACCATCATCTGGCTGAGTTCCGAGCTGATGTTCTTCGCGGCCCTCTTCGCGATGTACTTCACCCTGCGATCGGTGACCGGTCCCGAGTTCTGGGCGGAAAAGGCCGACGCCTTGAACTTCCCGTTCTCGGCGACCAACACCACGATCCTGGTGCTCTCCTCCCTCACCTGCCAGCTCGGCGTCTTCGCCGCCGAGCGGGGTGACGTGAAGAAGCTCCGGACGTGGTTCATCATCACGTTCGTGATGGGTGCCATCTTCATCGGCGGCCAGGTCCTCGAGTACACCGAGCTGGTCAAGCACGAGGGCCTGTCGCTCTCGTCGGACCCGTACGGCACGGTGTTCTACCTGACCACCGGCTTCCACGGCCTGCACGTGACGGGCGGTCTCATCGCCTTCCTGCTGGTCCTGGGCCGGACGTACGCCGCCAAGAGGTTCACTCACGAGCAGGCAACCGCCGCCATCGTCGTGTCCTACTACTGGCACTTCGTCGATGTCGTCTGGATCGGCCTCTTCGCCACGATCTACATGATCAAGTAGTCGGTCACCGCCCGTCACGGCGGACCGACATCCAGCAAGCATCGACGCAGAAGATCCTGACACCGGGGTAATCCGTGAAAAAGCTCTCCGCACGACGACGCCATCCGCTGGCGGCGGTCGTCGTCCTACTTCTCGCGCTGGCGGCCACGGGGGGGCTGTACGCCGCGTTCGCGCCCGCGGGCACGGCGAAGGCCGATGAAACCGCCCAGTCCCTCGCCATCGAGGAGGGCAAGAAGCTCTACTCCGTCGGCTGCGCCAGCTGCCACGGAACCGGCGGTCAGGGCACCACTGACGGCCCGTCCCTGGTCGGCGTCGGCTCCGCGGCCGTCGACTTCCAGGTCGGCACCGGCCGTATGCCGGCGCAGCAGCCGGGTGCCCAGGTCCCGAGGAAGAAGGTCATCTACACGCAGGCTGAGATCGATCAGCTCGCGGCGTACGTCGCCTCCCTCGGTGCCGGCCCGATCACGCCGAAGGAAGGCCAGTACGACCCCGCGGGTGCCGACGCCGCCAAGGGTGGCGAGCTGTTCCGCACCAACTGCGCGCAGTGCCACAACTTCACCGGCGAGGGCGGCGCGCTGACGCACGGCAAGTACGCCCCGACCCTTGAGGGCGTCAGCCCGAAGCACCTCTACGAGGCCATGCAGACCGGCCCGCAGAACATGCCCTCCTTCCCGGACACGACCATGCCGGAGCAGGAGAAGAAGGACATCATCGCGTACGTCCAGGCCGTCAACGGCGAGAAGACCGCCAGCCCGGGCGGCCTCTCGCTCGGTGGCCTCGGCCCCGTCTCCGAGGGCCTGTTCGCCTGGATCTTCGGTCTGGGTGCGCTGATCGCAGTTGCCATCTGGGTCGCGGCCCACACCGCTAAGGCCAAGAAGTCATGAGTACCCAAGAGATTCCAGAAGAGAACCTGCCGGCAGGGCAGGACACCGCGCACGGCGCGGTGAAGGTCGCGGACAACCCGTTCGCCGACCCGGGCCTTCCGCCCCACAAGCCGCGCGTCCAGGACATCGACGAGAAGGCCGCCCGGCGCTCCGAGCGCGCCGTCGCGTTCATGTTCGTGCTGTCGATGCTGGCCACCGTCGGCTTCATCGCCTCGTACGTGATCTTCCCGGTCGACAAGATCGTGTACATCTGGCCGTTCGGCCACGTGTCCGCGCTCAACTTCGCGCTGGGCTGGACCCTCGGCCTCGCCCTCTTCTTCATCGGCGCGGGCGCGGTCCACTGGGCCCGCACCCTGATGTCCGACGTCGAGGTCGCGGACGAGCGCCACCCGATGGAGGCGTCGCCCGAGGTCAAGGCGAAGGTCATGGCGGACTTCGCGGCCGGTGCCGCCGAGTCCGGCTTCGGCCGCCGCAAGCTCATCCGCAACACCCTGTTCGGCGCGCTGGCCCTGGTGCCGCTCTCCGGCGTGGTGCTGCTGCGTGACATGGGTCCGCTGCCCGAGAAGAAGCTCCGCAGCACGCTGTGGGCCAAGGGCAAGCTGCTCATCAACATGAACACGCACGAGCCGCTGCGTCCCGAGGACGTCGCCGTCGGTTCGCTGACCTTCGCGATGCCCGAGGGCCTCTCGGAGCACGACCACAACTTCCAGACCGAGATCGCCAAGGCCGCCCTGATGATCGTCCGGATCCAGCCGGAGGACATCAAGGACAAGCGCGAGCTCGAGTGGTCGCACGAGGGCATCGTCGCCTTCTCGAAGATCTGCACCCACGTCGGCTGCCCGATCTCGCTGTACGAGCAGCAGACGCACCACGTGCTCTGCCCGTGCCACCAGTCCACCTTCGACCTGTCCGACGGCGCCCGAGTCATCTTCGGCCCGGCCGGTCACGCCCTCCCGCAGCTGCGGATCGGCGTGAACGACAAGGGCTTCCTCGAAGCGCACGGCGACTTCGACGAGCCCGTCGGTCCCGCATTCTGGGAGCGCGGATGAGCACTGTGACCAACACGCAGAAGAAGGCGCCCGCCGGAGAGCGGATCGCCGACTGGGCCGACGGCCGCCTGGGGATCTACACGCTGGCCAAGGCCAACATGCGGAAGATCTTCCCGGACCACTGGTCCTTCATGCTGGGCGAGGTCTGCCTCTACAGCTTCCTCATCATCATCCTGACGGGCGTCTACCTGACGATGTTCTTCCACCCGTCGATGAACGAGGTGGAGTACGCCGGACCGTACGTCCCGCTCCAGGGACAGCTCATGTCCGAGGCGTTCAACTCGACCATGCACATCTCGTTCGAGGTGCGCGGTGGTCTGCTGATCCGGCAGATCCACCACTGGGCGGCGCTGATCTTCCTCGCCGGCATGTTCGTGCACATGATGCGCGTCTTCTTCACCGGCGCGTTCCGCAAGCCGCGTGAGATCAACTGGCTGTTCGGCTTCCTGCTGTTCTTCCTGGGCATGTTCACCGGTTTCACCGGCTACTCGCTCCCGGACGACCTGCTCTCCGGCACCGGTGTCCGCTTCATGCAGGGCGCGATCCTGTCCGTGCCGATCGTCGGCACGTACCTGTCGATGTTCCTCTTCGGCGGCGAGTTCCCCGGCGGCGACTTCGTGGCCCGGTTCTACTCGGCGCACGTGCTGCTGCTCCCCGGCATCATGCTGGGCCTGGTGGTCGCGCACCTCATCCTGGTGTTCGTCCACAAGCACACGCACTTCGAGGGCCCCGGCCGGACGAACAAGAACGTCGTCGGCATGCCGCTGCTCCCCGTGTACATGGCGAAGGCGGGAGGCTTCTTCTTCCTGGTCTTCGGCGTCATCACGGTCATCGCGGCGATCGCCTCGATCAACCCGATCTGGGCGCTCGGCCCGTACCGCCCGGACCAGGTGTCCACCGGCGCCCAGCCCGACTGGTACATGGGCTTCGCCGAGGGTCTGATCCGTGTCATGCCGGGCTGGGAGATCAACCTCTGGGGCCACACGCTGGTCCTGGGCGTGTTCATCCCGCTGGTGCTCTTCCCGCTGGTCCTCGGCGCGATCGCGGTCTACCCGTTCATCGAGTCCTGGATCACCGGCGACAAGCGCGAGCACCACATCGCGCAGCGCCCGCGCAACGCTCCGACGCGCACCGCCTTCGGTGTCGCCTGGATCACCGCGTACATGATCATGCTCGTCGGTGGTGGAAACGACCTCTGGGCCACCCACTTCCACCTGTCGATCAACTCGATCACCTGGTTCGTGCGGATCTTCTTCTTCGCCGGCCCGGTCATCGCGTTCATCGTCACCAAGCGGATCTGCCTCGGCCTCCAGCGCCGGGACAAGGACAAGGTGCTGCACGGGCGCGAGTCCGGCATCATCAAGCGCCTGCCGCACGGTGAGTTCGTCGAGGTCCACGAGCCGCTCAGCCAGGGCGAGCTGTACAAGCTCACCGCGCACGAGCAGTACGCGCCCGCCGAGCTGCCGCCGGCCGTCGACGAGAACGGCGTCCAGCGCAAGGTCGGCGCCATGGAGAAGCTGCGGGTCAAGCTCAGCAAGGGCTACTACGGCGACGACAACCAGGTCGCCAAGCCCACCCTCGAGGAGTACAAGGAGATCCAGAGCGGCCACGGCCACCACTGATCCCCTCCTGACCTCCTGAGGCAGGTCGCCACGGCGAGAGCCCCGTCCATTCGATGGACGGGGCTCTTTGCCGTACCCGTGGATCGATAGGCTGGACCCGTATCCACCGCACGATCATCAGGAGCTGCCATGAGCGCTGTGACCCCCGCTGGAGGACCGACCACGGCGGGCCGCTCCTGGCCCGTCCTCCTGAACGGCCTGCTGGAGGGGAAGGACCTCTCCGCCGACGACACCGCCTGGGCGATGGACCTCATCATGAGCGGTGAGGCGACCGACGCCCAGATCGCCGGTTTCATGGTCGCGCTGCGCGCCAAGGGCGAGACCGTCGAGGAGATCAGCGGACTCGTCCGGACGATGTACGCCCACGCCAACACGATCGAGGTGCCCGGCCCGGCCGTCGACATCGTCGGCACCGGCGGCGACGGCGCCAAGACCGTCAACATCTCCACGATGGCGTCGATCGTCGTCGCCGGCACCGGCACCCGTGTCGTCAAGCACGGCAACCGGGCCGCGTCCTCCGCCTCCGGCTCCTCCGACGTCCTGGAGAAGCTCGGCATCAACCTGGACCTCACCCCCGCCCGGGTGGCCCAGGTCGCCGAGGAGGCCGGCATCACCATGTGCTTCGCGGTGCGGTTCCACCCCTCGCTGCGGCACGTCGCCGCCGCCCGCGGCCAGCTCGGCATCCGCACCACCTTCAACGTGCTCGGCCCGCTCACCAACCCCGCCCGGGTGAAGGCCCAGGCGGTCGGCGTCGCCGACCCGCGGATGGCGCCGATCGTCGCCGGCGTCTTCGCCGAGCGCGGCAACTCCGCGCTCGTCTTCCGCGGCGACGACGGCCTCGACGAACTCACCATCACCGGCACCTCCCGGGTCTGGGTGGTCCGCGACGGCGCCGTCCGCGAGGAGGTCTTCGACCCGAAGGACGTGGGCCTCGGCTACGCGCCCCTGGAGGCGCTGCGCGGCGCCGACGCCTCGTACAACGCCGACGTCGCCCGCCGGCTCCTCGCCGGCGAGACCGGGCCGGTACGGGACGCGGTGCTGCTCAACGCGGCGGCGGCGCTCACCGCCGTGGAGCCCGGCGAGGGCACCCTCGCGGAGCGGCTGGGCGCCGGCATCGCGCGGGCCGCCGAGTCCATCGACTCCGGGGCCGCCCGCGCGGCCCTCGACCGCTGGATCGCCGCCAGCAACGCCTGACCGCCCGCCGCGCGGTCCGTGAGAACCCCGTCCCGGAATGCGGACGGGGTTGCGCGGACCGCGAGCGGTGGCATACGTTCGGCGACAGGTCATGAGCGACAGCCCTCAAGCCCCGGCTGGCTGTCCGGCAACCCTCCGTCCGTGGCGGGGTGCCCCGGGTGAAGACCAGGCCGTGGACAGCAAGGTCCTCGGCAAGCGCGGACCCCTGCGTATCCCTGGGGTCCTGGTCCTCGAGGGAGCGGTCTCGTGAGCAAGCGAATGCGCTAGGGCCTCCGGCCCCTTTTCCCCCTCCGTACGGCCCTTCTCGTGCCGCACGTCGAGGCAACACCCGTACGCGGCACGCCGTTTCGCGCTGCCCTGCTGCGGGCCCCTTCACGCCACTCGCCTGTCCTGCCGGGAGATACCGCCATGTCCGCACGCCCGAACACCGCCGCCGCCGCCTCCTCCTCCGTCACCGAGTCCGCCGACGCCTGCTGCACCGGCCCGCTGCCGGTCCTCGGCCGCGACGTCACCGTCCCGCTCGTCACCGGCGGCGAGGTCGCCTACGCCGCCCTCGACTACGCCGCCAGCGCCCCCGCCCTCCAGCGGGTCTGGGACGACGTCGCCGCCTACGCCCCGTACTACGGCAGCGTCCACCGCGGCGCCGGCTACCTCTCCCAGCTCTCCACCGACCTCTTCGAGCAGAGCCGCGTCACCGTCGCCGAGTTCCTCGGCTGCCGCGACGGCGACCAGGTCGTCTTCACCCGCTCCACCACCGACTCGCTCAACCTGCTCGCCCGGGTGATCCCCGCCGACTGCCAGGTCTTCGTCTTCGAGACCGAGCACCACGCCTCCCTGCTGCCGTGGCAGGACGCCCGGGTCACCTACCTCAACGCGCCCCGCACCCCGGCCCAGGCCGTCGAGACCCTGGAGCGCGCCCTCGCCGACCGCGACCCGTACGGTCCCGCCCTGGTCTGCGTCACCGGCGCCTCCAACGTCACCGGCGAGCTGTGGCCGGTCCGCGAACTGGCCGCCGCCGCCCACGCGCACGGCGCCCGGATCGTCCTCGACGCCGCTCAGCTCGCCCCCCACCACCCGGTGTCGGTGAAGGACCTCGACGTCGACTGGGTCGCCTTCTCCGGGCACAAGCTGTACGCGCCCTTCGGCTCCGGCGTCCTCGCCGGCCGCGCCGACTGGCTCCAGGCCGCCGAGCCGTACCTGGCCGGCGGCGGCGCCTCCCGCACCGTGGCCCGCCGGACCGACGGCGGCGTGGACGTGGAGTGGCACACCACCGCGGCCCGGCACGAGGCCGGATCGCCGAACGTCATCGGCGTCTACGCCATCGCCTCCGCCTGCAAGGCGCTCACCGAGGCCGGCTTCGACACGCTGGTCGCCCGCGAGCGGCACCTCATCGACACCGTCCGGGCCGGCCTCGCCGACGTCCCCGAGGTCCGCGTCCTCTCCCTCTTCGGCGACGACGCCCCGCGCGTCGGCGTCATCTCCTTCGTCGTCGACGGCTGGAACAGCTCGCACTTCGCCGCCGCCCTCTCCGCCGAGTACGGCATCGGCGTCCGCGACGGCCTCTTCTGCGCCCACCCGCTGGTCCGCACCCTGCTCGGCTCCGACCCGCAGGACCCGGGCGAGTGCGGCGCGCCCGAGGCGAACCCGGGGGAGAGGTCGCTCAACGCCATCCGCGTCAGCTTCGGCGCCGGCACGCCCGACGAGCACGTCGAGCGGTTCGTCGGCGCGGTGAAGGAGCTGGTCCGCGACGGCGCCCGGTGGACGTACCGCACCGAGGACGGCCGCTGCGTCCCCGACCGCGGCTGACCGCCCGGCCGGTCAGGCGGCCAGCCGGGTCCCCACCAGGACCATCCGCAGGGCCCGTTCGGCCGCGTCCGCCAGGAACTCGGCGCCCCGGTCCAGGGCTTCGGGCAGGGCCACCGGTGCGGGCAGGATCGAGCCGTACGCGTCGACCCCGGCCGCCCGCACCTCGTGCGCGTCGTGCCCCAGCGTCCCGGCCAGCGCCAGCACCGGCACCCCGTGCGCCTTGGCCCGGCGGGCCACCTCCGCCGGGATCTTGCCCCGCACGGTCTGCCCGTCCAGGGTGCCCTCCGCGGTGATCACCAGATCGGCGCGGGCCAGCCGGGCGTCCAGGTCGATCCGGTCGAGCAGCACCTCGAACCGGGGCAGCAGCCGGGCGCCGAGCGCGGCCAGACCCGCGCCGAGCCCGCCCGAGGCCCCGGACCCCGGGGCCGTACCCACCCCGGGGGGCGCGCCCAGGTCCCGTACGAGCAGGCCGGCCCAGCGGTCCAGGGCCGCCGCCAGCTCCTCGACCCGCTCCGGGCCCGCGCCCTTCTGCGGGCCGAAGACCCGGGCCACGCCCCGCTCGCCGGTGAGCACGTTGTACGGGTTGCAGGCCACCAGCAGTTCGGTGGCCGCGAGCCGGGGATCGAGCCCGGCCGGGTCGATCCGCGCGAGCCGCGTCAACGCGGCGCCACCCAGGGGGAGTTCGACTCCCCCGTCGTCCAGGAGCCGGGCGCCGAGGGCCTGGAGCGCACCCGCTCCGCCGTCCGAGGTGCCGGAGTCGCCGCAGCCGACGAGGATCCGGCGGGCTCCGGCGTCCAGCGCGGCCCGGATCAGCTCGCCCACCCCGTACGTGGTGGTGGCGCCCGGGTCGCGTCGGTCGGCCGGCACCAGCGAGAGGCCCGCGACGGCCGCCATCTCGACCACCGCGGAGGAGCGGTCGAGGAGCGCGAAGTGGGTCTCGACCGGGGTGCCGAGGGGGCCGGCCGCGACCCGGGGCAGCAGCCTGCCGCCGGTCGCGGCGGCCAGCGCCCGGGCGGTGCCCTCCCCGCCGTCGACCAGCGGTATCAGGTCGACGACGGCGTCCGGGCGGACCCGGCGCAGGCCCTCGGCGATGGCCTCGGCGGCCTCCGGCGCGGACAGGGACTCCTTGAAACCGCTGGGGGCGACGGCGATGTGCAGACTCACGGCTGGGACTCCAGGAGGACGGGCACGCCGAGCAGCGGCCAGACGAACAGGGCGAAGCAGAGCACCAGGACGGCGCTGAGCGGGGCGAGCACGGCGGAGAGCCGCAGCAGGTCGCGCGGGGTGAAGGAGGGCACGCCGTGCGGCGGTTCGGCGAAGAGGGCGACGGGTTTCGCGGAGGCGGGCAGGGTCTGGCAGAAGCCGGCGGCGGCGGTGGAGGCGAGCGCGGCGGCCACCGGGTTGACCCCGGCGCCGGCCGCCGCGGCCACCACTAGCGGCACCAGCACCGAGGAGCGAGCGGAGCGGGACTGGAGCACCAGGTGGGCGGCGGTGCTGACGGCGACGACGACGGCGAGGAACGCCCACGGCGGCACCCCGTCCGGCAGTCCGCCGACCAGCCACCCGGCCGCGCCGGACTCGGCCAGCGCCACGCCCATCGCCATGGTCGCGGCCATGAAGAGCAGCATCGGCCAGGGCACCGACCTCAGCCCGTCCTTCATCCGGACCGTGCCGAGCGCGGGAGACGAGGCCACCACCGCGCCGATCAGCGCGACCACCGCCGGCGACACCCCGTGCAGCGGCTCCGAGCACCAGAGCACCACCACGGTGCAGAGCAGCAGCAGACAGCGCTGCTCGGGCGGGGAGAGCGGCCCGGACACCGGGGTGGGGGAGTGTTCCTGGATCGCGGCGACGGTGATCCGCACCGGGGCGCGCCGGTCCTCCCGGCGGGTGGTGGTGAGGAGGACCGCCTCGGCGGCCAGGTGGGAGGAGACGACGGCGAGCGGCAGACCGAGGACCAGCCAGCGGGCGAAGCCCAGGGACTCGCCGGTCTGCTCCAGGAGCACGCCGACGGTGATGAGGTGGGCGCCGGCGCCGATCAGGGTGGCGACGGCCGACAGCAGGATGACGGTGGGGAAGAGCAGCGCCAGCATCACCACCAGCCGCCGCCGGTCCGCCAGCGCCTGGGCGAGGGCCAGGAAGACCGGCAGGGCCAGCGCGGCCCGCCCGGAGGTGGCGGGGACGGCGAAGGCGGTGACGACCAGCGCGGCGGTGGCGAGGTGCACCAGCCGGCGTACGCTGCCGGCGCCGGTGACGAGGAAGGCGGCGGCGCGGCCGGCGAGCCCGGTCCTGGTCACCGCGGCCGCGAGGACGAAGGCGCAGATCAGCAGCCAGACGGTGGCGTCGCCGAGGGTGGCGAAGAGGGTGTCGGCGCTGATCACGCCGGTGACGGTGAGGGCGAGTCCGGCGCCCAGCGCGATGTACGTGTCGTCGACGGGCGCGGCGATCCAGGCGCAGGTCGCGAGGGCGAAAACAGCCAGGGTCAGCCGGGCCTCGCCGCCGAGCCCGGGGGCGGTGCCGGGGACGGCGAGCACCGCGCAGACGCTGAGCGCGAGGCAGAGCCAGACGGTCTGGCGGAGGGAGAGGGTCACGGGAACCACCCTCCGGGCGGCCGGTGAGCCGTCGATGAGCCGTGGATGAAGGAGGCTTCACGCGGCGCCGGCCGGGCGCGTCACGGCATCCGGTAGCCCATGCCCCGGACCGTCTCCAGCCGTTCGGCGCCCAGCTTCTTGCGGAGCGCCCGGACGTAGACGTCCACGATGTTGGAGCCGGGGTCGAAGTCGTACCCCCAGACGTGGGAGAGGATCTGCTCCCGGGAGAGCACCTGTCCGGGGTGGCGCAGGAACAGGTCCAGCAGCACGAACTCACGGGCCGTCAGGTCCACCGTGCGGTCGCCGGCGCGGGCCCGCCGGGTGCGCAGGTCCAGGCTCAGGTCGCCGCTGCGCAGCACGGTGACCTCGGGGGCGCGGGCGGCGGTGCGCAGCCGCAGCCGGATCCGGGCCAGCAGTTCCTCGAAGCGGAACGGCTTGGTCATCCAGTCGTCGGCGCCGCCCTCCAGGCCGGCCACCGTGTCCCGTACCGAGTCGCGGGCCGTCAGGACGAGGACGGGCAGGGTGGCCCGGGCCTCGCGCAGCTCCCGCAGGACGGTGAAGCCGTCCCGGCCGGGCAGTCCGATGTCCAGGACCATCAGGTCGAAGCCGCCGGTGAGCGCCCAGGCGAGCGCGGTGTCGCCGTCGGCGGCGACGGTGGTGGTGAAGCCGTTGGCCCGGAGGCCCTTCTCGACGAAGGAGGCGATGCGCTCCTCGTCCTCCGCGATCAGGACGCGGTTCATGGTCTCTCCTCTGCGGATCCTCTGCGGATCCCCTACGGATTCTCTGAAGATCCTCTGCGACGCGAGGATCTTCATTCCTCGAAGACAAGTACGAAGGTGGCGCCGCCGCCCTCGGTCGGGCGCAGCTCCACCCGGCCGCCCCGGTGCCCCTCGGCGATCGCCCGGACGATGGCGAGCCCGAGCCCGGCGCCGCTGGTGCGGGCCCCGCGCCGGGCGGTGCCCCGCCGGAACCGTTCGAAGATCACCGCCGCGTCCTGCTCCTGCACGCCGGGGCCCCGGTCCGCCACGTACAGCTCGATCCGTCCGGCGGTGCTCCGCGAGCCGATCGCGATCCGCGCGCCCGGCACGGTGTGCTGGACGGCGTTCTGCGCGAGCTGCACCATCGCCTGGGTGATCCGCTGGGCGTCGAGCCGCGCCTCCCGGTCGGCCACCCCGTCGAGCACCCAGTCGCGGTCGCCCAGCGCCCGGGCCTTCACGAAGACGTCGGCGGTCAGCTCGCCGAGCTGCACCGGCTCGGTGCGCACGAAGTCCGGCCGCTCGGCCTTGGCGAGCAGCAGCAGGTCCTCCACGATCCGGCTCATCCGGTCCAGCTCGTCGGTGACGAGCCGGACGGTCTCGGCCCGTTCGGCCGGGTCGTCGCCCATCAGCTCCAGGTGCCCGCGGACGATGGTGATGGGGGTCCGCAGCTCGTGCCCGGCGTCGTCGACGAACTGCCGCTGGCCGGCGAAGGCCCGCTCCAGCCGGTCGAGCATCGCGTTGAAGGTCTCGGCGAGCGCGGCGATGTCGTCCTTGCCCTGCACCGGGATCCGCTGGGTGAGGTCCCGTTCGGTCAGTTCGGCGGCGGTCGTCCGCACCACCCGGACGGGGGCCAGGATGCGGCCCGCGACGACCCAGCCGATGCCGGTGGTCAGCAGCAGCGCCACCCCCGATATGGCGAGCAGGATCCGGAACGCCTCGTCGGCGATGGCCTGCTGCCGGTCGGCGTGGAAGGCGACGACGAACGCGGACGGCGGGCCGCCGGTCTCGATCGGCACCTTCGCCCACCGCACCTCGCCCCGCGCGCGGTCGAGCCGCCCCGAGGACTCCGGGGCGGCGGCGACGGCGTCGAGCGAGGGCCGGTCGCGGTGCAGCGGCAGCGGGCTCGGGATGTCCCGGGACTGCCGGACCACCCGCGGTCCGGGTCCGCCGGTGCCGACCAGGCCCAGCAGCTCCTCGTCCGGGTCGGAGTACTGCCGCTGGAGGAAGACCCGCAGCAGCGCCTCGGGGTCGGTGAAGCGCCGGCCGGTGTCCGGGTCGACGCCCTGCTCGACGAAGTTCGCGAACTCGCCGGTCTCCTGGGTGAGCAGCTGGTTGATGCGGTGGTCGGCGTCCCGCAGCAGCAGGGTGCGGGTCACCACGGCGACCGCGGCCAGCGCCACCGCCATGACCAGCAGCAGCCAGAGCAGGATGCGGACGCGGGCGGAGAGCCGGTGGTAGGTGCGCTTCACTCGTGGTCGTCATCGTCGTCGTCGCCCGTGGCGGAGGGCCCGGGCACGACGGAGTCGGAGGGCGGCGGCGCCGACGGTGCCGTGGGGGCGGGCAGCGTACCGGTGGGGGACGCGGGTGCGGTCCCCGCCGGCGTGGTCTGCGCGGGCGCGCCGGGCGTCGGCGCGGCGGGTCCGGTGGGCGTCGGCGGGGTGGGGAGGTGGACGGCGGGCGGGACCCGCGGCGCCTCCGGCTCGTCGGTCAGCGCGTAGCTGGTGGCCGCGATGCCGAGCGGGACGGCGACGACGGCGACGAGGCCGGCCATGCGGTGGGTGAAGGACATGGTCGCCAGGGTGGGACGCGCGGGCGCGTCCCCGCATGAAGCCCGGATGAGGATTCCTTCATCCGGGCGCCGGCGGGGACGGGGCTCAGGACTCCAGGCCGATGGCGAAGGCCGCTTCCAGGTCGTGCTGCGAGTACGTCCGGAAGGCGACGTGCGTGTCGGTGGCCTCGACGCCCGGGATCTTGCTGATCCGGCCGGGGATGACCTCGGCCAGGTCGTCGTGGCGCGGCACCCGGACCATTGCGATGAGGTCGTACGTACCGGTCACCGAGAAGACCTCGCTGACGTTCTCGAGCGCGGCGATCGACTCCGCGATCTCGGGGATGCGGTCCACGCTGGTCTTGATGAGGACGATCGCGGTGATCACGGCTGGCTGTCTCCCTCGGTCGCCGCTGCTGGGGTTTTCACTCTATCCCCACCCCGGAACCGCACCCAGGCGTAGAGGAAGCCGGCCGAGAAGCCCACCACGTGGGCCAGGTAGGCGACCCCCGGGCCCGCTCCCGCGGTCCGCGCGGCCAGCCACTGGATGGTGAACCAGAAGACCAGCACCGCCCAGGCCGGGAAGCGCAGCGGCAGGAAGAAGAGGAAGGGGAAGAGGCTGGTCACCCGGGAGCGGGGGAAGAGGAAGAGGAAGGCCCCGAGCACCGCGGAGATCGCCCCGGACGCCCCGACCAGGGTCTGCTCGCTGCCGGAGTGCGCCAGGGCGTAGCCGGACAGGGCCACGTAGCCGGTGCCCAGGTAGAAGAGGGCGAACTCGACGTGCCCCATCCGCTCCTCGGCCATCGCCCCGAAGACCCACAGGAAGAGCATGTTGCCGAGCAGATGGAGCCAGCCGCCGTGCACGAAGAGGGCGGTGAAGGGGGTGAGCAGGGCGCCCGGCTCGCCGCGCGTCAGCTCGGCCGGCACCACCCCCCACCGCCGGAAGTAGGCGCTCTGCGCCGCCAGCACCTCGTCCCCGGTGCCGTACGCCGGGTTCAGCCCGGAGACCGGGCTGACAATGAAGAGGAGACAGCAGGCGGCGATCAGTCCGTAGGTCACCGCGGGTCCGGTGCGGACGCCGCGCCAGGCGCCCAGGGCCGTGCCTCGCCAGTCGATCATGGACAGATCATGGCCCAGAACGGACGAAGGGGACAGAGTGCCTCGCCGGGCCGGGCGGCTCCCGTGAGGCCGTAGGGTTACGGGATCGAGCACCGCAGTCCGACGGCGCACCGCGGCTCCCGCACCTGGTACACCACGACAGGAAGAAGGACGGCAACCATGACGACGGTTCCCCTGCCGACCGACGAGACCCGCTGGCGCTGCACCCTCTGCGGCAACCTGACCCGCTTCGACGTGACGCGTTCGTCCAAGGTCGTCGAGTACGTCCATCTGGACCTGGCCGGGGAGCCCAAGGTCGAGGAGCGCGAGGTGCTCAGTGAGACCATCGAGTCGGTCCGCTGCCGCTGGTGCAACGCGGTGGACCAGATCGAGCTCGTGGACAGGCCGGGCGCGGAGTCCTGACGGACCGCGCCGACGACAGTAGGGGTGACGGATCGTGGAGCAGCCCGCGCACGGTGACGAACCGGCCGGCGCGGCGGCCGACGCTGCCGAGACGCTCGACCGTCCCCTGCCGGAGGGGGTACGGCGGCGGGTGATCGCGCTGGTCGCCGACGCCTTCGGCGGCCTGACCGTCGCCGAGCTGCCCGCCCCGCTGCGCCAGTACGCCCGCTTCACCGCCAGCCGGCGCGCCAAGTTCGCGGGGAACGCGATGGCCGCCGCGCTGGAGGGCGATCCGCTCTTCCGGCAGCGGATCGGCGAACGGTTCCGGCAGACCCAGCCCGAGCTGGCCGGCGCCGTCGAGACCGGCACCCCGCCGGCCGCCGCCGACCCCGTCGACGTGGCCGCCGCCGCGTACGTGCTCCGCCCGCCCGGCTGGGCCAAGCTGGTGGCCGCCGCCGGCGAGGAGGTCCAGCGGGCCGACGCCGAGCGCGCCGACGAGGCGGGCCGGCGCGAGCTGGAGCGGCTCCGCGAGGAACTGGCCGCCGCCCGGGAGCGGACCCGGGACGAGACCGAGCAGCTCCGGCACGACCTGGAGGCCGCCCGCAAGGAAGCCGAATCGCTTCACCGCAAACTGCGCAGCGCGCAGAGCGACGTGAAGCGGGGCGAGGCCGCGCTGCGCCGCGCCCAGGCGGAGATCGAGGCCGTCCGCGCCGAGGCGGCGGCCCAGGTGTCCGCGGCGGAGAGCGAGTCGCGGCGGCTGAGGGCCCGGCTCGGCGAGGTCGAGGCGGCCCTGGAGGCGAGCCGCCGGGCGGCCCGCGAGGGACGCTCGGTGGAGGACATGCGGCTGCGGCTGCTGCTCGACACCGTCCTCGACGCGGCCCAGGGGCTGCGCCGCGAACTGGCCCTGCCGCCGGTGTCGGTGCACCCCGCGGACACCGTGGACGCCGTGGAGCCGGGCCGGATGTCCGCGAAGGACCTCGCGGCCCGCGCGCTGTCGGAGACCGATCCGGCGCTGCTGGACCAGCTGTTGTCGCTGCCGCAGACCCATCTCGTCGTCGACGGCTACAACGTCACCAAGACCGGCTATCCGACGATGCCGCTGGAGAAGCAGCGGCTGCGGCTGCTCGGCGGGCTCTCCGCGCTCGCGGCCCGCTCCGGCGCCGAGGTCACCTGTGTCTTCGACGGGGCCGAGCTGGCCGCGCCGGTGCTGCTCGCGCCGCCGCGCGGGGTGCGGGTGCTGTTCTCCAAGCCCGGCGTCACGGCCGACGAGCTGATCCGCCAGCTGGTGCGGGCCGAACCGCCTGGCCGGCCGGTCGTGGTGGTCTCCACCGACCGCGAGGTCGCCGACGGCGTCGCGAAGGCCGGTGCCCGGCCGGTGGCGTCGGCTCTGCTCCTCAAGCGCCTTTCACGGCTCTCGTGATGACTCGCCCGGGAAGCAACTCTTGTTTGGTATGCCCGATTTATGGATGGCGGATCGTCAAGTGCCGGTCACGGGCCGTGTGATGCGTGTAAATAAAGTGGTGCGTGAGCGAGTTTTTTGCCGTCGGGATTTGAACTGATCACAACTTGGTCACTAGGGTCGGGCCTCGAACCTCCACGCGGTTGATCACCCGTCCGGGCGATCCGTGGGGGAACCGCCTGCCCCTGACCGGCCGGGCGGCTCGAGGAAGAAGGAGCTCGCCTTCGTGGCGTCCCACCGTCGACCCAAGCAGCCGAGCCGCACCCGTGTGACCGTGCTCACCGCGACCGCGGCCGCCGCCGTCGCGTTCTCCGCCCAGACCGGAGCCCAGGCGGCCCCCAAGCCCAAGATCGACGAGGTCAAGTCCAAGGTCGACGACCTCTACCACGAGGCCGAGGAGGCCACGGAGCAGCACAGCCAGGCCGAGGAGCGCCGCGGCCAGCTGCAGAAGGAGATCGGCCAGATCCAGGACCGCGTGGCGCGCGGCCAGCAGGAGCTGAACACCCTCCGGGACCAGATCGGTTCGGTCGCCAGCGCCCAGTACCGCTCCGGCGGCATCGACCCGGCGCTCCAGCTCTTCCTCTCCTCGAACCCGGACGACTACCTCGACAAGGCGTCCGCCATCGGCCGGGTCACCGACCAGCAGGCCGACGTCCTCGCCACCATCCAGGACAAGCAGCGCGCCCTCGCCCAGGAGCGCGCCGAGGCGACCGCGAAGCTCGCCGACCTGGAGGACGTCCGCAAGACCCTCGGCGACAAGAAGAAGAAGATCCAGGGCAAGCTCGCGGAGGCCCGCAAGCTGCTCAACACCCTCACCGCCGAGGAGCGCGCCCGCATCCAGCAGGAGGAGCAGGAGCGCGCCGCGAAGGCCGAGCGCGCCTCCCGCGCCGCCGCCCCGCGCGTCGAGCTCGGCAACGAGGCCGCGGCCAGCGGTCTGGGCGCCGCCGCCCTCTCCGCCGCCGCCACCCAGCTCGGCAAGCCGTACCAGTCCGGTGCCGAGGGCCCGAACGCCTACGACTGCTCCGGTCTGACGCAGTGGGCCTACCGCCAGGCCGGCGTCCGCCTCTCCCGCGTCACCTACACCCAGCAGAACGACGGCACCAAGATCGGCCGCAGCCAGCTCAAGCCCGGCGACCTGGTCTTCTTCAACGGCCTGTCGCACGTGGGCCTGTACGCGGGCAACAACACGATCCTGCACGCCCCGAAGCCGGGCGCCGTGGTCCGCTACGAGTCGATGAACTACATGGGCACGTTCCAGTTCGGCGTCCGCATCGGCGGCTGACCCGCCCGGCCCGTGCCGCCCGAACGGGTGGTTCGCGGCGCCCCGAGCTGACCTGACGCCCCGCCGGTGACCTCGTGATCTCCGGCGGGGCGTCATTTTGTGTGCCCGGCGCCTTCGTTGGACGCGACCGGGGGAGCGGCTACTGTCTGCGGCGCCAGTCCGCACACGAGCCGAACGGAGAGCGCGAGCCGTGGCCTCCCACCGCCGACCCGCCCGGGTCACCGTCCTGACCGCAGCCGCCGCGGCCACCGCGGCGGCCTCCCTCGGCGCGGTCCCCGCGACCGCCGACCCGGGCGCCGGCACCGAGGCCACCCGCGCCAAGGTCGACCGCCTCTACGAGGAGGCCGAGCGCGCCGCCGAGGGCTTCAACCGGGCCGACGAGCGGGCCGACGCCCTCCGCCGCAAGGTGAGCCTGGCGCAGGACAGCCTCGCCCGCGGCCAGGAGCGCATCAACCGGATGCGGGGCGCGCTCGGCGCGCTCGCCGGCGCCCAGTACCGCTCCGGCGGCCTCGACCCCACCCTCGACCTGCTGCTCTCCTCCGACCCGGACAGCTACCTGAACCGGGCCTCCGTCCTCGACCGGGTCACCGCCCGGCAGACCGCCGCCCTCTCCGAGCTCCAGCAGGAGCGCCGCCGCCTCGACCAGGAGCGCGCCGAGGCCCGCATCGCCCTCGGCGAGCTGGAGCGCAGCCGCGCCGAGGTCGCCCGGCACAAGCGGTCGGTGGAGCGGAAGCTCGCCGAGGCCCGCCGGGTCCTCGCCTCCCTCACCGCCGCCGAGCGCGCCGACTACGAGCGGGCCTCCCGCTCCGGCGGGCGCTCCGGCGGCCCCGCCGAGGAACCGCCGCCCGCCGCCGACCTCGGCCCGGCGGACTCGCGCGGCGCCGCCGCCGTCATGGCCGCCCGCAGCGCCGTCGGCAAGCCGTACGTGTGGGGCGCGACCGGCCCCTCCGCCTTCGACTGCTCGGGGCTGATGGTCTGGGCGTACCGGCAGGCCGGGATCAGCCTGCCGCGCACCTCGGCCGCCCAGCGGCACGCCGGCCGGCAGGTGCCGCTGTCCCAGGCGCAGCCCGGCGACCTCGTCACGTACCGCGGCGACGCCAGCCACGTCGGCATCTACGCCGGGAACGGGCAGGTCATCCACGCCCCCTACCCGGGCGCGCGGGTCCGCTACGACCCCGTGAACATGATGTCCCACGTGACGGTGACCCGGCTCTGAGCGGGCCCTGAGCGGAGGGCGCCGCCGCTCCGGGAGGCGTGACCCCGTCACCCTTCCGTACGATCGGGGGCGTGGTGGAACAGGGGCGCGGCGCGCGACGGCCGGGGGGAGCGCTGCTCGCCCTGCTCCTCGCCCTCGCCGCGCTCGTCGGCTGCTCCACCGCCGCCCGGCCCGCCGACCCGGCGCTCCGCGAGGTCCAGGCCCTGCTCGACCGGCACGCGAAGGCGCTGCTGGCCCGCGACGAGACCGCCTGGCTCGCCGCCGCCGACCCCGCCCACCGGGCCGCCGCGCGGACCGAGTTCCGCCGGCTCGCCGAGGTCCCGCTGGCCGGCTGGAGCTACCGCGTGACCGGCGTCGACCGGACCGGCGAGGACCGGCTCACCGCCCGCGTCGAGCGCGGCCACCGCGTCGAGGGGTACGACCGGGGCCCGCAGGAGGCCGGCCGGGTCATGGAGCTCGTGGAGCGGGACGGGCGCTGGTACGTGGCCGGCGAGCGGCCCGCCGAGGGCGCCCCGGTGCGGCTCTGGGAGCAGGGCCCGGTCGCGTCGGTGCGCGGGGCCCGCTCGCTCGTCCTCGGCGTCGGACAGGACCGGGACCGGCTGGCGGAGATCGCCCGGCTCGCCGACCGGGCGGTGCCCGCCGTCGACGCGGTGTGGAGCGAGGAGTGGCCCGGGCGGGTCCTGGTCCTCGTCCCCGCCTCCCTCGACGCGATGGGCGGGCTGCTCGCGGTGGACGGCTCCCAGTACCGGGGGATAGCGGCCGTCACCACCGGCGAGACGGAGCGCCGGCCCACGTCGCCGGCGGACCGGGTGATCGTCAACCCGGACGCGTACGGCGTGCTCGGCTCCTTCGGCCGGGAGCTGATCCTCACCCACGAGACCGTCCACGTCGCCACCCGCGCCCACACCACGCCGTCCACGCCCGTCTGGCTCTCCGAGGGCTTCGCCGACTGGGTCGCCTACCGAGGCTCCGGCCGGACGCCCGCCCAGGGCGCCCCCGAGCTGCGGCGCGCCGTCCGGGCCGGGGAGCAGCCCGCCGCCCTCCCCGAGGACGGCGACTTCGCCTTCTCCGGCGACTCCGAGGCGCTGGCCCGCGCCTACGAGACCGGCTGGCTGGTCTGCGCGATGGTCGCCGACCGCTGGGGCGAGGACCGGCTGACCGCCCTCTACCGCGCGGTGGGCGCCCACCCGTCCCGCGACGGCGCGGTGGAGCTCGCCCTCCGGGAGGTGCTGGACACCACCCCGGAGGAGTTCACCGCGGCCTGGCGGAGCTATCTGCGGGAGCGGCTGGGCTGAGCCGGCGCCGGTCAGGCCGAGCCGGTGAGGACCTTCTCGCGCTCCGGCTCGTCCTCGGGGACCGGGATGACCGTGCCGGCCCCGGTGACCGTGTGCTTCCACAGGATCCGGCAGGCCATCAGGGTCGCCGCGATCAGCAGGCCGTTGCGGAGGAACAGCACGCCGATGCCCAGCCAGTCGCTCTGCGTCACGTGCGAGAACCAGACCGGGAACTCGAACTGCGTCACCGCCGTCGCCCACAGGATCAGGTACGCGGGCGTCCGCATCCGGCTGGAGCGGTACACCAGGCAGACCGCGGCGAGGCCGACCAGCCAGATCATGTACTGGGGGGAGATCACCCGGCTCGTGGCGGTGAAGAGCAGCACCGCGACGAAGGCCGCGTCGGCGACCGTCGAGGAGGTGAAGCGGCGCGCCTTGAACCGCCACAGCAGCAGCCAGCCGAAGGCGGCGACGGTCAGCGCCATCGCGCCCTTCGACACCCAGGAGACGTACGGGCCGAGGAACTCGATCGAGCCGTAGTTCATCCGCGCCTCGCCGTCCCAGCCGAAGTGCCGGGCCACGTGGAAGACCATCGCGCCCAGCGACTCCACCTCCGTGCCCCGCTCGCTCTGGAAGGAGAGGAAGGCCAGGCCGCCCGGCATCCACAGCATGCACAGGCCCAGCACGCCGGCCGCCGCACCGGCCGCCACCGGCCAGGAGCGCCAGGTCGCCCGGCCCTTCGGGGTGCCCGCGAGGATCAGCGCCGGCCAGACCTTGAGGACCGCGCCGAAACCGGCCAGCGCGCCGAGCACCCGCGGGCTGCGGATCGCGGCGAGCAGCCCGGCGACGGCGACGGCGGTCACCATGATGTCGTAGCGGGCGTACGCGGTCGGGCCGAGCAGCGGCACCGCCGCCAGCCACAGCCAGGCGCCCCGCATCGACCGGCCCGGCCGGCCGCCCGTGTGCACCAGGAGCCCGAAGACGAGGGCGTCGCAGAGGAGGGCCAGCACGAAGAACGCGGACGCGTAGCCGAGGAACGGCAGCAGCGCCGGGGAGAGGATCGCGAGGGCGGCGGCCGGCGGGTACTGCCAGGTGACGTCGTCCTGCGGGTAGGTGCCGGTCTTCAGGACCTCGTACCAGCTCTGGTAGATCTGCTCCACGTCGCTGGTGACGTCCGGTCCCGGAACCACCACGATCTTGAAGACGCACACCAGGAGGATGATCCTGGTCAGTGCCCACAGGCCGAGCGGGAGGCGCAGCTCCCGCAGCCGCCCAGCCGTGCGCGAGCCGGTCCCCACTGCGCCCGTCATACCTGTCCTGTTCCTGTCCTGTCGGTCCGCTCGCGCGGAGGGGGGTGGTGCCGGGCGTAGGGTGCGATCGCGCGCCATCACGTACTGTCTGTCACGATGCACAAGACCCTGATCGTAACGAACGACTTCCCGCCGCGTCCCGGCGGAATCCAGGCGTTCCTGCACAACATGGCGCTGCGACTGGACCCCGACCGGCTCGTGGTCTACGCCTCCACGTGGAAGCGAGGCCGCGAAGGGGCGGAGGCCACCGCTCTGTTCGACGCCGAACAGCCTTTCACGGTTGTCCGGGACCGCACCACCATGCTGTTGCCCACACCACGGGTCACCGCCCGGGCGACCGCGCTGCTGCGCGAGCACGGCTGCGAGTCGGTGTGGTTCGGCGCCGCCGCGCCGCTCGGGCTGATGGGTCCCGCGCTGCGCAGGGCCGGGGCGAAGCGGCTGGTGGCGACCACCCACGGGCACGAGGCCGGCTGGGCGCAGCTGCCCGCCGCCCGGCAGCTGCTGCGGCGGATCGGCGAGGGCACCGACACCCTCACGTACCTCGGCGAGTACACCCGCTCCCGGATCGCCTCCGCCCTCACCCCGGCCGCCGCGGGCCGCATGACGCAGCTGCCGCCCGGCGTCGACGAGAAGACCTTCCACCCCGGCTCCGGCGGCGACGAGGTCCGGGCCCGGCTCGGCCTCACCGACCGCCCGGTCGTGGTCTGCGTCTCCCGGCTGGTGCCGCGCAAGGGCCAGGACACCCTGATCCGCGCCCTGCCGCGGATCCTGAAGCGGGTGCCGGACGCGGTGCTGCTGATCGTCGGCGGCGGCCCGTACGAGCAGGACCTGCGCCGGCTCGCCGCCGAGACCGGGGTCGCCGCCTCCGTCCGCTTCACCGGCGCCGTGCCCTGGTCGGAGCTCCCCGCCCACTACGGCGCCGGCGACGTCTTCGCCATGCCGTGCCGCACCCGGCGCGGCGGCCTCGACGTCGAAGGGCTCGGGATCGTGTACCTGGAGGCGTCCGCGACCGGGCTGCCGGTCGTCGCCGGCGACTCCGGCGGCGCCCCCGACGCCGTCCTCGACGGCGAGACCGGCTGGGTGGTCCGCGGCGAGTCCGCCGAGGACACCGCCGACCGCGTCACCACCCTGCTGCTCGACCCGGAGCTGCGCGCCCGCATGGGCGAGCGCGGCCGGGCCTGGGTGGAGGAGAAGTGGCGCTGGGACCTGCTGGCCGAGCGGCTCAGGGACCTGCTGTAGACACGGGTGAGGGGCCCGGCGCGGTCGCGCCGGGCCCCTCACGTCCGCCCTACTTGGCGTAGATCGCCTCGATCTCGTCCGCGAAGTCCTTCGCCACCACGTTCCGCTTCAGCTTCAGCGACGGGGTGATGTGGCCCGCCTCCTCGGTGAACTGGGAGGCCAGGATCCGGAACTTGCGGACCGACTCGGCCTTGGACACGGCCGCGTTGCCGTCGTCGATCGCCCGCTGCACCTCGGCCAGCAGCTCCGGGTCGTCGCGCAGCACGGCGGCGCCGGCGCCGGCCGGCTTGCCGTGCTCGCTCGCCCAGCGGCCCAGGAACTCCTCGTCCAGGGTGACCAGCGCGCCGACGAACGGACGCCCGTCGCCGACCACCATGCACTCCGCCACCAGGGCGTGGGCGCGGATCCGGTCCTCGATGACCGCCGGGGCGACGTTCTTGCCGCCCGCCGTCACCAGGATCTCCTTCTTCCGGCCGGTGATCGCGAGGTAGCCGTCCTCGTCGAGGGTGCCGATGTCACCGGTGTGGAACCAGCCGTCCGCCAGCGCCTCGGCCGTCGCCGCCTCGTTGTTCCAGTAGCCGGTGAAGATGTGCTCGCCGTGCAGCAGCACCTCGCCGTCGTCCGCGATCCGCACCACCGACCCCGGCAGCGGCTGCCCGACCGTGCCGATCTTCGGCCGGTCCCACGGGTTGAAGGCGGTCGCCGCGCACGACTCCGTCAGGCCGTAGCCCTCCAGGACGGTGAAGCCGATGCCGCGGAAGAAGTGGCCGAGCCGCTCGCCCAGCGGCGCGCCGCCGGAGATCGCGTACTCGCCCCGGCCGCCGAGCACCGCCCGCAGCTTCGAGAAGACCAGCTTGTCGAACAGCTTGTGCTTGAGCCGCAGACCCAGCGACGGGCCCTGCGGGGTGGCCAGCGCGCGGCTGTAGGCGATCGCCGTGTGCGCCGCCTTGTCGAAGATCTTGCCCTTGCCGTCGGCCTGCGCCTTGGCCCGCGCCGAGTTGTAGACCTTCTCGAAGACCCGCGGCACGCCCAGGATCAGCGTCGGGCGGAAGGACGCCAGCTCGTCGGTGAGGGTCTTGATGTCGGGGAGGCAGCCCAGCCGGATCGGGGCCATCACCGACGCCACCTCGATCAGCCGGCCGAAGACGTGCGCGGCCGGGAGGAAGAGCAGCACCGAGGAGTGCCCGGTGCGGAAGAGCGGCTTCAGGCGCTCCACCACGTTGCCGCACTCGGCGAAGAACGCCCGGTGGGTCAGCACGCAGCCCTTGGGGCGGCCCGTCGTGCCCGAGGTGTAGACGATGGTCGCCGGGTCGTCGGCGGTCGCCGCCGACATCCGCGCGTCCAGCGTCTCGTCGGAGACCTCCGCGCCGGTCTCGGTCAGCCGCGCGACCGCGCCGTCCTCGATCTGCCGGACGCCCTTGAGCGCGGGCAGCCCCGCGCGCACGGACTCCACGGACGCCTGGTGCGCCGCGGTCTCCACGATCGCCAGGGTGGCGCCCGAGTCGCCGAGGATCCACTGGATCTGCTCCGGCGAGCTGGTCTCGTACACCGGCACGGTGACGCCGCCCGCGCTCCAGATCGCGAAGTCGAGGAGCACCCACTCGTACCGGGTGCGGGAGAGCAGCGCGACGCGGTCGCCCACCTCGACCCCGGCGGCGATCAGGCCCTTGGCGACGCCGCGCACCTCGGCGAGGAAGTCCCTGGCCGTGACGTCGGTCCACCCGTCGCCCGCCTTGCGGCTCATCACGGCGACGTCTGGGTGCTGGGAGGCGTTGCGGCGGATGAGATCCGTCAGGTTGCCGTCCGAAGGGACCTCGTACAGGGCCGGAAGGCTGAACTCGCGCAAGACTGCTGCTCCTCATCGGGCTCCGGTGCCACGGCTCTGTGTGGATGCACCAGTGCGGTCCATGATCGGGCAGGTGCTCGGTGGGGGTGAGCACGACTGTGGACTGCCCGGACGTTACCCACCAGTACGTGGTTCCCGATAGGGGGTCCCGGCCAGATGTTCCGTGCGTCACACCGGCGTGACGCTGCTCTCCGCACAGTAATCCACAGCTTTCCCGACTCCCAAGTAACCGCAGGTCCGACCCCCTAAGGTGGGGCCCATGCGAGTCCACGTGGTCAGCGACGTGCACGGCAACACCGGCGCCCTCGCCCGGGCCGGCGACGGCGCCGACGCCCTCATATGCCTCGGCGACCTGGTCCTGTTCCTCGACTACGCCGACCACAGCCGGGGCATCTTCCCCGACCTCTTCGGCACGGCGAACGCCGACCTGATCGTCGAGCTGCGCACCGCCCGCCGCTTCGACGAGGCCCGCGACCTCACCCGCCGCCTGTGGGACGGGCTCGACACGGACCGCGACACCGCCATCGAGGCCGCCGTCCGCCGCCAGTACGCCGAACTCTTCGCCGCCTTCCCCACCCCCACCTACGCCACCTACGGCAACGTCGACATCCCCGCCCTCTGGCCCGAGTACGCCCGCCCCGGCACCACCGTCCTCGACGGGCAGCGGATCGAGCTCGGCGGCCTCGTGTTCGGCTTCGTCGGCGGCGGCCTGCGCACCCCCATGCGGACCCCCTACGAGATCTCCGACGAGGAGTACGCCGCCAAGGTCGAGGCCCTCGGCGAGGTCGACGTCCTCTGCTCCCACATCCCGCCCGACGTCCCCGACCTCACCTACGACACCGTCGCCCGCCGCTTCGAACGCGGCAGCCGCGCCCTCCTCGACGCCCTCCACCGCACCCGCCCCCGCTACGCGCTCTTCGGCCACGTCCACCAGCCGCTCGCCCGCCGGATGCGGATCGGCGCCACCGAATGTGTCAACGTCGGGCACTTCGCGGCCACCGGCCGCCCCTTCGCCCTGGAGTGGTGACGGGGCGGCCGCGGGGGCGCGATAGCCTTCCGTCGGCACGTGTGTGCCCTTGGTACGTCCGCCGGACCGCACAGTGGAGGAGCCACCGCGATGGCCGAACACACCAGCTCGAGCATCACCATCGAGGCGGCGCCGGCCGACGTCATGGGCGTGATCGCCGACTTCGCCCGCTACCCCGACTGGACCGGTGAGGTCACCCAGGCCGAGGTCCTGTCCACCGACGACGCCGGCCGCGCCGAGAAGGTCCGGCTCGTCCTCGACGCCGGCGCCATCAAGGACGACCACACCCTCGCCTACACCTGGACCGGCGCCCACGAGGTCAGCTGGACCCTGGTCAAGTCCCAGATGCTGCGCTCCCTCGACGGCTCCTACCGGCTCACCCCGCTCGCCGGCGACCGCACCGAGGTCACCTACCAGCTCACCGTCGACGTCAAGATCCCCATGCTCGGCATGATCAAGCGCAAGGCCGAGAAGGTCATCATCGACCGCGCCCTCGCCGGCCTGAAGAAGCGCGTCGAATCCGGCGCCTGAGCCCCCGCGGGGCCGCGATAGCGTCACCCGCATGCGGATCATCCTCGTCACCGGAACCGGCGGCGCCGGGCGCACCACCATCGCCACGGCCACCGCCCTCGCCGAGGCCCGCGCCGGCCGCCGCGTGCTGCTCGTCCCGGCCGGCGCCGGCCCGGAGCACCCCGGCCCCGAGTCCGCCGCGGCCGCCGCCGGGCCCGGCACCCTCACCGTCCTGCGGCCCGACCCCGCCGGCGACTTCCGGCGCGAACTCCTCGCCCTCCAGGACCGCTCCGGGACCGTCCTCGACCTCCTCGGCGCCACCCCCTTCGAGGACGCCGAACTCACCGAGCCGCCCGGCAGCCGCGAGTTCGCCCTGCTCCGCGCCGTCCGCGAGGCCGCCGCCGGCGACCACGACCTCGCCGTCGTCGACCTGCCGCCGCTCCACGAGGCCCTGGCCGTCCTCGCCCTCCCCGCCCAGCTCCGCCGCTACCTGCGCCGCCTGCTGCCGCCCGAACGGCAGGCCGCCCGCGCGCTCCGCCCGATGCTCGCCCAGCTCGCCGGCGTCCCCATGCCCGCCCAGTGGCTGTACGACACCACCGCCCGCTGGGAGCGCGAGCTCGCCGCCGTCCAGACCGCCCTGGAAGCCCCCGCCACCACCGTCCGGCTCGTCCTCGAACCCGGCCCGGCCGCCGCCGCCACCCTCCGCGACGCCCGCCTCGGCCTCGCCGTCCAGGGCCTCGCCCTCGACGCCGTGATCGCCAACCGGCTGCTCCCCGCCGCCTCCGACGACCCCTGGCTCACCGCCCTCACCACCCAGCAGCACCGGCACCTGGAGACCCTCCGCGCCGAGGCCGGCGACCTCCTGCACGAACTGCCCCACCTCGGCCGCGACCCGCGCGGACCCGAGGACCTCGCCCCGCTCGCCGCCGTACGCCCCGGCCTGCCGCCCGTCCCCGCGCCCGCGCCGACCGTCGAGGACCGGCGAGCCGAGGACGGCGTCCTCGTCTGGCACCTCCCGCTGCCCGGCGCCGTCAAGGCGGAACTCTCCCTCGTCCGCAGGGGTGACGAACTCCTCCTCGGCGCGGGCCCCTTCCGCCGCGCCCTGCCCCTGCCGCCCGCCCTCCGCCGCTGCACCGTCACCGGCGCCGGCCTCGTCGACGGCGACCTCGCCATCCGCTTCGCCCCCGACCCCGGACTCTGGCCCGAGCCCTCCTGACCGGCGCCCCCGGCGTGTACCGTCGGAGGAAGGGAAGCGACGGAGGAGAGCGCCATGAGCAGCGACCACGACCCCTGGGCCGAGGCGTGCGCCGAGGACCTGGCGGCGGAGAAGACCCGCCGCCGCGCCGAGCACGGCCAGGAACCCGGCTCGCCCGCCGAGGAGTTCCGCCGGCTCTTCGAGGCCGTCGCCGAGAAGCTGACCGGCGGACTCGGCGCCGCCGCCCCGCTGTTCGGCGGACAGCAGGCCGCCGGAGCCGCCGCCCAGGCCGCCGAGACCGTCAAGGGACTCGTCAACCAGGCGAAGGCCGTCGTCGAGCCCGTCATCGAGCGCAACCCGCAGGTCTTCGACCACCTCGCCGCCGCCGGCAGCGAACTCCTCGCCGCCTACCGCTCGGCCGTCGAAGGCCACGAGACCCGCTGGACCCGGGGCCCCGGACCGGGCGCGGGCCTCGACGAGGACGACCCCCGCCGCGCCTCCGGCACCCCCCGCGAGACCGGCGCCGACGACCACGAGGACGACGGCGACGGCCCCGTCACCGGCCGCCCCATCGACCTGGACTGATCAGGACGGCCCCTCCCCTCGGGTACGGTGGGCCCTAGCGGGGCTCGACCGAATACTGAGGGACTTCATGGGACTCACCATCGGCGTCGACATCGGCGGCACGAAGATCGCGGCCGGCGTGGTCGACGAGGAGGGCAGCATCCTCGACACGCACACGGTGCCCACCCCGCCGACCCCCGAAGGCATCGTCGACGCCATCTGCGCGGCCGTCTCCGAGGCCGGCAAGGGCCACCAGATCGAGGCCGTCGGCATCGGCGCGGCCGGATACGTCGACGACAAGCGCGCCACCGTCCTCTTCGCGCCGAACATCGACTGGCGGCACGAGCCGCTCAAGGACAAGGTCGAGCAGCGCGTCGGCCTGCCCGTCGTCGTCGAGAACGACGCCAACGCCGCCGCCTGGGGCGAGTACCGCTTCGGCGCCGGCCAGGGCCACGAGGACGTCATCTGCATCACTCTCGGCACCGGCCTCGGCGGCGGCATCATCATCGGCAACAAGCTGCGCCGCGGACGCTTCGGCGTCGCCGCCGAGTTCGGCCACATCCGGGTCGTCCCCGACGGCCTGCTGTGCGGCTGCGGCAGCCAGGGCTGCTGGGAGCAGTACGCCTCCGGCCGCGCCCTCGTCCGGTACGCCCGGCAGCGCGCCGCCGCCACCCCCGAGAACGCCGAGGTCCTCCTGTCGCTCGGCGACGGCACCCCCGAGGGCGTCCAGGGCAAGCACGTCAGCGAGGCCGCCCGCGCCGGGGACCCGGTCGCCATCGACTCCTTCCGCGAGCTGGCCCGCTGGGCCGGCGCCGGCCTCGCCGACCTCGCCTCGCTCTTCGACCCGTCCGCCTTCATCGTCGGCGGCGGCGTCTCCGACGAGGGCGAACTCGTCCTCGACCCCATCCGGAAGTCCTTCCGGCGCTGGCTGATCGGCGGGCGCTACCGCCCGCACGCCCAGGTCCTCGCCGCCCAGCTCGGCAACAAGGCCGGCCTGGTCGGCGCCGCGGACCTCGCCCGCCAGGGCTGACCTCCGCACCGTCCGGGCCGATGCCCGCCGCGCCCCCTGGGGCGGGGCGGGCATCCCGCCTATGGTGGGCGGATGGCCCTCGACGCGACCGGCGCGCTGCCCGCCTCCCGTACCGAGCCCGACGGCTCGGCCGTGGTCCGGATCCTCAGCTACAACCTCCGCTCGATGCGCGACGACGAGGACGCCCTCGCCCGGGTGATCCGCGCCTGCGCGCCCGACGTCGTCCTCGCCCAGGAGGCGCCGCGCTTCTTCCGCTGGCGCAAGCACGCCGCCCGGCTCGCCGCCAAGAGCGAACTGGTCGTGCTCTCCGGCGGCGCCACCGCCGCCGGTCCGCTGCTGCTCTGCTCGCTGCGGGCCACCGTCGAACGCACCGAGGACGTGCTCCTGCCGCTCACCCCCGGCCTGCACCGGCGTGGCCTCGCCACCGCCGTCGTCCGCTTCGGCGCCGTCCGGCTCGGCCTCGTCAGCTGCCATCTGAGCCTGCGCGAGGACGAGCGGTACGCCCAGGCCGGCCTGGTCCTCGACCGGGTCGCCGCGCTGGACACCCCGTACACGATCGTCGCCGGCGACCTCAACGAGCGCCCCGGCGGCCCCGCCTTCACCCGGCTCGCCAAGAGCCTCCGCGACGGCTGGGAGGCGACCCCCCGGGGCGGCGAGCACACCTTCCCCGCCGCCGGTCCCCGCGCACGCGTCGACGCCGTCCTGGCCACGGACGGCGTCGAGTTCCTCGGCTGCGGCGTGCCCGCCGAACCGGACCCCGCGGACCTGGCCGCCGCCACCGACCACCTGCCGGTGCTGGCGGCGGTCAGGCTCCGCGCGCCCGCCGCCTGAGCCGGGTCACACCACCGCGCCGCGGCCCGGGTCGTCGTACCCGTCGCCGTCCTCGTCGTCGCCCTTCATCCGGGCCACCAGCGTCACGAAACCGCCCAGGAAGCCGCCGACGCACAGGGTGGTCAGCCACCACGTCATGTCCCACCGGAGCAGCACGGCGACCAGCATCAGGACCGGACCGCCGACCACCGCCAGCCAGGCGAACTTGGTCGTGGTGTCCGCCTCCGGCAGCGGCGGCGGCTCCGGCGGCACGAAGTGCCCCTCGCCGTCGTCCCCGTCGCCGCCCGGCTCCGGCTCCGGCTCCGCCAGGCTGTAGTCGCGCGGCCCGCCGACCCGCACCCCGGGCGCGAAGACGACCGAACTGCCCAGCGCGGGCTTCTCGTCCCCCTCGTCACCCGAGTCGGGGCCCGGCTCCGGCTCCGGCGCGAGCGGCGACGGCGTCTCCCGCTGCGGCGCCTCCCGCCGCGGCCCGTCCGGCTTCGGCTTGTCCGGCTTCGGCACGTCCCCGCCCGAGGCGGACCCGGCCTCGCGGGCGTCCAGCTCCTCCGGCTCCGGCAGCCTCAGGTTCTCGATCGGCCGGAACGGCCGCGTCCCCGGCGGATCCGCGGGCTCCTCGCCGTACCCGGCGACGATCGCGGCCCACGCCGCCTCCTCGTCGATGGGCTGCGGCTCCCGCTCGCCGCCGTCCTGCTGGTCAGCCACCGCTCCTGCTCCCCTTCCCGCCCACGAGCTCCGGGGCGAGACGCTCGACGAACGCCAGACTCTCCTCGAAGATCCTCTCCGCGTCATGGTCCAACGTCGCCACGTGGTAGCTCTGTTCCAGCAGGACCTCCTTCACGTCCGTGGAGGAGACCCGGCCGAGGATCCGCGCCGAGTCGGCCGGCGGCACCACGTGGTCCCGCGGGCTGCGCAGCAGCAGGAGGGGCTGGGTGACCTGCGGCAGCTCCGCGTCCACCTGCCGGAAGAACCGCCGCAGCGAGTGCGCCGCGTGCAGCGGCACCCGGGTGTAGCCGACCTCGGTCACGCCCTCCTTCGCGATGTCGCTGGCGATGCCCCGCGTCGTCGGCACCAGGTGCCGCACCACCGGCAGGGCGTGCGCGGCGACACCGTGCACCTTGTTGCCCGGGTTGACGAGGACGACGCCCCGCACCGCGTCGCCGTGCTTCGCGGCGAGCCGCAGGGTCAGCGCCCCGCCCATGGACAGGCCGAAGACGAAGACGGCCGAGCAGCGCGCGGTCAGCTCCCGCAGCGCCCGGTCCACCTCCGCGTACCAGTCGTGCCACGTGGTCAGCTGCATGTCCTGCCAGCGGGTGCCGTGGCCGGGCAGCAGCGGCACCGACACCGTGAGGCCGCGGTCCGCCAGGTACTCGGCCCACGGACGCATCGACTGCGGGGAACCGGTGAATCCGTGACAGAGAAGGACGCCGACCTCGCCGCCCTCGCGGCGGTACGGCTCGGCTCCGGGAAGGACCGGCACCGGGGTCTCCTGTTCGGTCGCGGCTCCGGCGCGCCGGGCGCCCGAGCCGTACGGCGATGGGGGAAAGGACCTTCACGGTACGCGACCGGACCGACACCCGACCAGGGCCGCAGCGGGGCCGGTGCGCCGGTACGGGATAAAGTCGTCACGACGGCACACGGAAGGCATGGCGAGTTGATCTACGGCGCGATGAAGTTCTCCATCGGAGGCTCCCTGAAGCTGGCCTTCCGGCCCTGGGTGGAGGGCTTGGAGAACATCCCCGCCGAGGGTCCGGCGATCCTCGCCAGCAACCACCTGTCCTTCTCGGACTCCTTCTTCCTGCCCGCGGTGCTCGACCGCAAGGTCACCTTCATCGCCAAGGCCGAGTACTTCACCACGCCCGGCGTGAAGGGCCGGCTGACCGCCGCCTTCTTCAAGGGCGTCGGCCAGCTCCCGGTGGACCGCTCGGGCGCCCGCGGCGCCGGCGAGGCCGCCATCAAGGCGGGCATCGAGGTCATCGAGGGCGGCGGCCTCTTCGGCATCTACCCCGAGGGCACCCGCTCGCCCGACGGCCGGCTCTACCGCGGCAAGCCCGGCGGCCTCGCCCGGGTGGCGCTCGCCACCGGCGCCCCCGTGATCCCCGTCGCCATGATCGACACCGAGAAGATCCAGCCGCCCGGCAAGATCGTCCCGAAGCTGATGCGCCCCGGGATCCGGATCGGCAAGCCGCTGGACTTCTCCCGCTACCAGGGCATGGACGGCGACCGCTTCATCCTGCGCTCGGTGACCGACGAGGTCATGTACGAGATCATGAAGCTCTCCGGGCAGGAGTACGTCGACATCTACGCGACCGCCGCCAAGCGGCAGATCGCGGAGGCCGAGAAGGCCGCCAAGGAGGCCGTGAAGGCGGAGATCGCCGCACGGGAAGAGTCCGGCGCCTGACGCTCCCGTCGAGGGGCGCCGGCGGGGGGTGGGGGAGATGGCCAAGCGCGAGCGTGTCGTGCGCATGTCGGTCGAGCAGCCGCTGTGGCGGGCGCTGACCGGCTACCGCGTCCTGACGATGGTGTACGCGGTGCTGATCTTCGCCACCGGACGGGACCGCTACGAGCGGCCCTGGATCGCCGTCGCCTATCTCGCGGTGCTCTGCGTCTGGACCCTCGCCACCCTCCCCAAGGTGGCGAACGCGGCCAGCTGCACCCGCCGCTTCCTCGTCGCCGACCTCACGCTCGCCCTCACCGGCATCCTCCTCACCCCGCTCGCCGACGCCCACGCCCAGTCCGTCGACGGCCCCACCCTGCCGACCATATGGACGGCCGGCTCCGTCCTCGCCTACGCCATCAAGGGCGGCTGGCGCTGGGCCGGCCTCGCCTCCTCCCTCGTCGCCGTCGCCAACATCATCGAGCGCGCCCACCCCAGCCGGGACACCGTCCACAACGTGATCCTCGTCTGGGTGGCCTCCATCGCCATCGGCTACGTCGTCGAGGTCGCCCGCGCCTCCGAGCGCACCCTCGCCCGCGCCCTGGAGATCGAGGCCGCCACCCGGGAGCGCGAGCGGCTCGCCCGCGACATCCACGACAGCGTCCTCCAGGTCCTCGCCATGGTGCAGCGGCGCGGCACCGCGCTCGGCGGGGAGGCCGCCGAGCTCGGCCGGATGGCCGGCGAGCAGGAGGTCGCCCTGCGCACCCTGGTCGCCGGCGGTCTCACCCGTACCAGCCACGTCTCCGAGGACGAGTCCGAGGGCGCGGTCGTCCGGGTCGTCGAGGTCGACGACGAGCCCGGCGACGGCACCCCCGTCGACCTGCGCACCCTGCTCGCCCCGCGGGCCGGCGCCCGGGTCACCCTCTCCGACCCCGGGGTGCCCGTCCCGCTGCCGTCCGCCGCCGCCCGTGAACTGGCCGCCGCCGTCGGCGCCGCCCTGGACAATGTGCGGGTGCACGCGGGCGCGGACGCGCGCGCGTGGATCCTGGTCGAGGACTGGGACGACGAGGTCATCGTCACCGTCCGGGACGACGGGCCCGGCATCCCGGAGGGCCGGCTCGCCGAGGCGGAGGGCGAGGGCCGGATGGGCGTGGCGCTCTCCATCCGGGGGCGGCTGCGCGACCTCGGCGGCACCGCCGAACTCATCTCGGTCCCCGGTCAGGGCACCGAAGTCGAACTGAAGGTCCCGCGACCGGCGCGGGACGCACGGGGGAAGGCAGGAGAGCAGTGAACGAGGTCCAGCACCAGGAGCCGCGGCCGATCAGGGTGATGGTCGTCGACGACCACCCCATGTGGCGGGACGCCGTCGCCCGCGACCTGGCCGAGTCCGGCTTCGAGGTGGTCGCCACCGCCGGCGACGGCGAGCAGGCCGTCCGCCGCGCCCCGGCCGCCGCCCCCGACGTCCTCGTCCTGGACCTGAACCTGCCCGCCAAGCCGGGCGTCCAGGTCTGCAAGGAGCTGGTCGGCACCCTGCCGGGGCTGCGGGTCCTGGTCCTCTCCGCGAGCGGCGAGCACGCCGACGTCCTGGAGGCCGTGAAGTCCGGCGCCACCGGCTACCTGCTGAAGTCGGCCAGCACCGAGGAGCTGATCGACGCCGTCCGCCGCACCGCCGCCGGCGACCCCGTCTTCACCCCGGGCCTGGCCGGCCTGGTCCTCGGCGAGTACCGCCGCCTCGCCTCCGAGCCCGCGCCCGCCGCCGGCGCCGGGGAGCCCGAGGCGCCGCGCCTCACCGACCGCGAGACCGAGGTGCTGCGGCTGGTCGCCAAGGGCCTCAGCTACAAGCAGATCGCCGAGCGGCTCGTCATCTCCCACCGGACCGTGCAGAACCACGTCCAGAACACCCTGGGCAAGCTCCAGCTGCACAACCGCGTCGAGCTCGTCCGGTACGCGATCGAGCGCGGGCTCGACGAGGGCTGACCGGCCGGGCGCCGGGCGGCCGGCCGGACGGAGCCGTATATTCGGGCGCGTATGCGGCTTTCGTGCGGTTTTCGTCAACGGGAGGACGGGCGTGGAGATCCTGGCATTCGGCGTGCAGGCGGACGAGCGGCCGATCATCGAGAAGGCGTTCGCCGGACACCACGACGTCCGCTGCCTCGACGTCTTCCTCACCGAGGACACCGCGCCCATCGCGGCCGGCTACGAGGTCATCTCCACCAGCGTCAACGCCATCCTCGACCACCGGGTCCTGCAGACCCTGGCGGCCGGCGGCACCCAGATGATCGCCCAGCGCTCCACCGGCTTCAACAACATCGACCTGGAGGTCGCCGAGCGCCTGGGCCTCACCGTCGCCCGCGTCTCGTACTACTCGCCGTACTCCGTCGCCGAGTTCGCCTGGACGCTCGCCATGGCCGTCAACCGGCGGATCGTCCGCGCCTCCAACCGCACCCGCGACTTCGACTTCCGCCTCGACGGGCTGATGGGCCGCGACCTGCGCGGCCGCACCGCCGGAATCCTCGGCACCGGCAAGATCGGCGAGGCGTTCGCGCGGATCGCCCACGGCTTCGGCATGCGGCTGCTCGGCTGGGACGTCGCCGAGAACCCGGCCTGCGCCGCCCTCGGCATGGAGTACGTCGACAAGGACCGGCTCCTCGCCGAGTCCGACCTCGTCAGCCTGCACGTGCCGCTGCTGCCCGCCACCCACCACCTCCTCGACGCCGCCGCGCTCAAGGCCATGAAGGACGACGCCCTCCTGGTCAACTCCAGCCGCGGCGGCCTCATCGACACCGACGCCCTCGTCACCGAACTGCGCGCCGGCCGCTTCGCCGGCGTCGGCCTCGACGTCTACGAGGCCGAGGCCGGCCTCTTCTTCCTCGACAAGTCCCTCGCGGGCGTCGAGGACGACACCCTCGCCCGCCTGGTCACCTTCCCGAACGTGGTGGTGACGAGCCACCAGGCGTACTACACCGAGGACGCCGTGGGCCAGATCATCGACACCACGGTCCAGAACGTCCTCGACTACACCGCGGGCCGGCGCGGCGAGAACGTCCTGGTCCCGCGGTCCGCCTAGGGCCTGTCTGACAAATGATCACCGGGCGTGTGCGTGTGTTCGGTCCAATTGCCTTGCCGTCCTGACGCAAGCCAGTGATTCTGGGCAGGTGCCA
>JOFO01000051.1 GCA_000721275.1 Microtetraspora glauca
CCCCCGCCCCCCGCCGTACCCCGGTCCGCCCCCGCTCCCACCCGCCCACCGACCACCCCCGCACAGGAAGCCGACCCCATGGCCGCGCCCACCACTGACCCGACCGCACCCGGCATCGACTGGCGCCGTCTCGGCAGCCTCGTCACCGGCCAAGCCGCCGTCCAGGCGGGCAGTTTCGCCCTCCTCATCGCCATGAGCTGGACCGCCGTGCAGCTCGGCGGGCGCGGCGCCGTCACCGCCGTCACGCTCGCCGCGACCCTGCCGCGCGCCCTGCTCCTCCTCTTCGGCGGCGCCCTCACCGACGTCCTGGGCCCCCGCGCCCTGCTGCTGCGCGCCACCAGCGTCCGGGTCGCCGTCCTGGCGGCCGGCGCGGTCGTCACGGCCACCACCCACACCCTGTGGCCGCTGGTGGTCATCGCCCTCGCCGACGGCGTCCTCCTCGGTCTCACCGGTCCGGCCGCCGGCGTCCTCCTGCCGTACCTGGCGCCCAAGGAGCACCTCGGCCGCGCCAACTCCCTCTTCTCGATGGTGCTGCGGCTCGCGCCGATCGCGGGCGCGCCGCTCGGCGCCTGGCTGGTGGTGGTCGGCGGCCTGCCGGTCGCCCTGGGCGCGGCGGCGGCCGGTTGCGTCCTGTGGCTGGCCTGCGCCGCCCACGTCACCCGGGGCATGCCCCGGCCCGAGCCGGCCGCCCAGGGGCCCTCGCTGCTGCGCCGCTCCGGCGACGGCTTCCGGCTCCTCGCCGCCCACCCGCGCCTGCGGTGGATGTTCGTGGCCTGCTTCGCGATGGACCTGGCGTTCCTGTGGCCGGCCGAGGTGGCCCTGCCGCTGCGCGCCGCGGAGAACGGCTGGGGCGTGGGCGCGGTCGCCGTCGTCCTCGCCGCCTTCAGCGCGGGGGCCCTCGCCTCCGCCGCCCTGGGCGCCGCCCTCGCGCACCGCGTCCCGGCGCCCGTGAAGCTCGTGGTGACCGGCGTCGGCCTGGCCGCCGGCATGGGCGCGATGGCGCTCGTCCCCTCGCCGGGCGTCCTCGCCGGGACCGCCGCGGCCGTCGGCCTGCTCTCCGGGCTCAACGGCCCCGCGCTGGTGACGGCCTATCAGCAGGCGGTGCCCGAAGGGAAGATGGGTGCGGCGATGTCGACGTTCGCGCTGTCCGGGATCGGGGCCGCGCCCCTGTCCCTGGCCCTGTTCACCCCGGTCTCCCTGCACCTCGGGGTGACCGGCACCTGGCTGCTGTGCGCCGGTGTCGCCCTGGTGTCGCCGATCGCCGCGGCCGTCGCGCTGCGCGCCGCGCCGGAGAAGGCCCCGGGCCGGAGCGCCCCCGACCGGATCCGTACCGCCCCGGAGTCCACCGTCACGTCCGTGTGAGGCAGACATGATTCCCCTGACCCCCGCACCCCCGCCCGAGCTGTACGAGCCCGGGCCCGTCCTCCTCCGCCCCGCGGCGCTCCCGCCGCTGCCGGCCGCCCTGCCTCGGCCGCCGGGGGTCCGCCCGCTGCGGCCCCAGCTGTGGCTGGTCGCCACCGACGCGCACCGGGACACCGCCGCCCGGTACGCCTCGCTCGTGCTGGACGCGGCCGAGCTGGCCCGCGCGGAGGAGTTCCGGCGGCCCGGCGACCGCGCCACCTACCTGTGCGCCCACGTCGGCCTGCGCCGGCTGCTCGGCGCCCACCTCGGGGTCGCGCCGCGCAGCGTGACCATGGAACGGGCGCCGTGCCCCTGCTGCGGCGAGGCGCACGGCCGGCCCGTCCTGCCGGACGGCCGGCTGCACTTCTCGCTCTCGCACTGCGAGGGCCTGAGCCTGATCGCCGTCGCCGCGGGACCGGTGGGCGTGGACATCGAGCGGGTCCCGCCGCCCCACCTGGTGACCGAGGCGGCGGAGGTGCTGCACCCGGCGGAGGCCGCCGAACTGGCCGCACTGGCAGTGGCGCGCGCCCCGGACGCGTTCGCCCGCGTGTGGACGCGGAAGGAGGCGTACCTGAAGGGGCTCGGGGTCGGACTCGGCGCCGACCCCGCGGCGGAGTACGTCGGCGCGGGCCCGGCCCCGGCCGCACCGCCGGGCTGGTACCTCGCCGACGTGGCCGTACCCCCCGGCCACCACGCGGCGGTAGCCCTCCTCCGCTGACCCCGCCCGCCCGCCGGCCCCCACCGGCGGGCGCACCGCCCCACACAGCCGAAGCCCCCGACAGACCGGCATCCGCTCCGCCCCGGCACCCGGACCGACGACACACCGTCGACGCCACCACCCCGACCTCCACCGCCCCTGGCAGTCGTGCGCCCTGGCACCGCCGAGCCGGTGCCCGCGAAGCTTGGCGCCGATCACGTACGGGGCGCATCAGACCCCCGCTGGCGGCCTTTGGCTCACGGGAACGGACGACGCCGGCGGCATCGGCCAAGCGGTCCCGGAGCCGTCCTGACGCTCCCGCCACCGGCCGCGCCGACAAGACGGCTCCCCGACCGGAGGCATCCTCACCAAGGCGTACGACAAGCCCGGCCGCCAGACCTCGTACGCCGGCGCCGACGGCTCCCTGACGCGCGAGAAACGGCCCGGCGGCTACGACGCGACCGGGCGTCCCACCACCGTCGAGGACACCGCCGACAGGATCTGCACCGACCGCACCCACGCCTGCGACAACGGATGACACGGCCACGGGCATGCTGGCCCGTACCGTCGAGTCCGCCACCGGTGACCTGGGCGCCACCAGAAGTGGGGAAGCGTCAAGACCAGCAGGCTCGTGCGCTGGAGGGCCCGGCGCACCGTGTGGAAGCCCCGCGCCACGGCTCCTGGGACAGTTCAGGCCGCAAGACCTGGAGAGGTACGCTCTCGGCGGCCGGCGGGGGCACGGCCGTAGGCTTCTTCGGCCGCACCCGGACCCACGCCATCAAGGTGGGTAGGTGGTCCGGAAAGTTCTCCGGACCCAGGTACTCACGGGTGAAGACGTACCGTGGCCGGCGTTCCTACAGGAACATGCGCTGGTGCGGACCACGAACTGAGTACCACAAGAGCGGAGGCTCAGCGCCCCACCCTTTCCAGCGCCGTCCACAGAACCCACAGGAGCCAGGAAATGCACAGATGGACCGCATGCGGAGCCATCGTGGCGGGCGCAGCGCTTCTCGCCCTCTACCTGACGGAGACGATCACCGCCGTCCCCTCCTCGACCTTCGCCATCCTCGCGGGCACGGGCCTCGTCGTTGACGGGACGCGGAGGCTGTATCACCTCCGGAACCGGAAGAACCCTCAGAACCCGTAGCACGCACCGCGTACGCGCCCGGCTGCGCGGAGTGCCCATGCCGGTACGTCTCCGACAGTGTTCCCTGGGAATCCGGGAAGCCGCCGCCACCGCGTCCCGGTGTTCCGGCGCCCGGCCGTCGGTTCCCCGGCCAAGAACCCGCAAGGTGCGGGTGGACAGCCCCACGCGTTCAGCGCTGCCAGCTCTGAAGAGGCTCACTGACAGGGGCGTCTTGTGACGGAAGCAGCTCGCTAGCGCCGCATCAGGCAACGCTCGCCTCGCCTGTGGAGACGGAGAAGGAAATCGGTGGGGTGACCCAGGGGGAATCTGCCACGATCACCGGATGGGTGCATTGGATGCAGTAGCAGGCAGGGTCGCCGGCGGCGCCACGGTGGCGTTCCGGCCCAGCGGCTCCTCGATGGTCCCTCTGATACGCAGTCGGCAGCAGGTGGTCGTCGCTCCGGTCGTCCCGTCGAAGCTGGAGGTCGGGGACATCGTCCTCGCCCGTGTCGCCGGGACGGTCTACTTGCACCTGGTGTCGTCCGTGGACGCCGCCAGGAAGCGGGTGCAGATCAGCAACAACCGTGGCCGCATCAACGGCTGGACCAGCCACGATCGTGTCTTCGGTATCTGCGTGGCAGTCGACGGCGTCACACGGTCAGGCGTCGAGGGCAAGACGCTCGCGGCCGACTCCGGCGACTCCTCCTGAACCTGACGCTCCAGCGGCATCGGACCACCAAGCGATGTGGGTGGCGGCACGTGTGTGCAGACGCGGCATCATGACGACGAGAGGCCGGCGGTTACTGCGGACAGTCCGCGGGGGAGCGGGCTCCGTGGTGACCTGGCGGCGCCCGCAGATCATCGGGCGAAACCGCCACGCCGTCGACCAGCGCCTACGGGCCGTCGCCGACCGGGCCGACGTTGCCGGATTCGGCACGAGGTTCTGTCGTCACATGTCACGCCACATCAGGAGTGAGGCGAGGGCGACAGCTGCCAAGATCATTTGAGCGTATCGTCAAAAGGGGGGTTCCGCAGAGTACCCGTCCTCCCGCAGGGGGGCTGATGCGGTCTTCGTCCTGGCGGCACGCTGTTCGGCGACGGTGGGGTGGACGGTGACCGCCTCGGCGGCTCGTCCTTGCTTGACCAGGACCTCGAACAGATCCTCACGCGCTTCGACGGTGCCCAGGTCCCGCAGTTCCGCCTCGGCCTGCGCGAGGCGGCCGGCGGTGCTGAGGAGGTCGGCTCTGACGAGGCGGGGGTCGCGGAACGGGTCCGGGTGGGCTTCGACCACGGCGATCGCTTCCTCGGCACGACCGAGGCCGGCGAGGGCGAAGGCCCGCCACCCGTGCTGGAACTCCTCATGATCGTGGTGGGGAACGGTGAGGGGATGGTCGAGCAGGCGGAGCAGCTCCTCGGGACGGCCGAGAAGCGTGTGGACGAGCGGGGCCAGGAGGTTGGAGCAGTCGTACCAGCTGAAGCCGGGTTCGGCCACGGCGATCGCGTCGTCCAACCGGCCGTCCTGCAGGAGGGTCACCGAGAGCCAGGCCCGGTACCCGACCCAGTCGTCAGCGGCGATGGCCTCCCGCGTCACCGTCTCGGCCTCGTCGGCCCGGCCGCAGTCGCGGAGGGCACCGGCGAAGATGTCCAGGACCGTGTGGGCGTGCTCTCCGGTGGCCAGCTCGCGCAGATCGTCGAGCCGGCCGTGGCGTGACAGCAGTTCGGCGTAGGCGGTCAGGGTGTTCTCGGTGCCACAGCGTTTCACGGCTATGTCCGCCCCGAGGACGCGTATCGCCTCGTCGGCACGGTGCATACGTTCCAGCATCCGAGCCTGGAGCACCAGGACGTCCTCGTCGCTGGAGGCCCAACGGCTCTTCTCAAGGGCCTGCCGTGCGGTCTCGGCGTGCGGGGCGATCAACTCCAGCACCCGCTCATCGCGGCCCTGCCCCTCGGTGATCTCCACCAGCACCGACCGGATCCACCACCCCCCGAGATGCGGCACGAGCAGATCGACGGCCTCGTCAACCCGCCCCGCTGTGACGAGCAGCTCGGCGAAGTCCCGGCACACGTACTCCGAGGTACGCCCCTCCTCGTCAGGGCGGACCAGATCCAGGGCCTCGTCCGTCCGCCCCGCTCGCAGCAGCACGTTCGCCTTCGCCCGGAGGGCCGGCCGCCACCCGAGAGCGGCGAACGGCTCGACCACCTCGACAGCCCGACGGAACGAACCCGTCCGGGACAGCTCCTGCGCCGCGCGCTCGGCACAGAACCACTCCCCGCGCTCTTCCGCTGCTTGGATCATCAGGTCCAGGCGACCGTGCTCCAGCAGGAGATCCACTTTTCGAGGATGCAGGCCACCGTAATGGTGGGCCTGCCAGGAAAGATCATCGGTGTTCACGGCGGGAAGCGTAGAAGGAGGCACCGACAAGTCCGCGGGCCGCTGAACGACTTTCGCCAAGGCAGCGGCCTTCGCCCCCCCGTTCTCGGACTGATGCGGGGCATGTGACGGCAGAGCCTAGCGAGGCGTCCCGTCGCGCTTGCCTCGGCGGGCGAGGTTGCGGGCCTGCCCTTCGTGGATGCCGCTCGTCCACTCCCAGCCGGCTTTCGGCGATACGACCCGCGGGTCCCTGGACACCCGGGCGTCACGCAGGTCCTCCACGTACGCTCGATCCCGTTTCATCCTTGCGCGTACCTCCTCACCCCTGGCGAGGGACCCATGTCCGGGGACGAGGACGCCGACGTCGTCCGCCACGCCCTCGAGCAGCCCCAGCCCGGCCAGGTAGTCCTCGATCGGGTCACCCGTGTCGCCGAGCATGGGAACGAAGACGTCGGAGAGCATGTCGCCGGCGACGAGAACCCGGCGTTCTTCGATCAACAGGGCCGCATGGCCCGGGGCATGCGCCGCATGCTCGATGATCCGCACCTTGGGGCCGTCCCAGGGAAGCTCCGCGGTCTCAGCGGGCAGACCTGTGATCAGGCCGTACAGGTCGAGCGGTGTGTCCTCGGCGATCTCCGGCGGCAGCCCCGCGGCGACGCCGGCCTTCCAGTCCGCGTTCGACAACACATCCCGCATGAAGTCCGCGCAGCGGGCTGTGCCGTAACGGGGCGCTTCGCCGAGTTCGGCGTGCCAGAGCACGTGATCCCAGTCAGGATGCGTCGAGAACCCTGCCACCACGGGCCGGCCCAGCTCTCGAAGGTCGCTGGCCAGGCAGGTCATTTCGGCACCGGTGATCCCGGCGTCCACGAGGAGCACGCCGTCACTGCCCTGCACGACAACGGTGTTGTTCTCGAGCAACTCACTCCGGTGGACCAGCACACCCTCGGCGACCTGCTTCAGCATGGGGCCCTCCCGTTCGATGTCCGCACCCTGCCAGACGGACTGGAGCCCATCAACCCAACCGGACGGCGGCGCGCGACCGCGACTCTGCGGCGAGACAGCGCGTGACGAGCGACGACCTGACCGGCACCAAGGTCCGTGCCCTCGCCGACTACCGAGCCGCCGTCCGCGACCTCATCGACGTCCAGGCTGCTTCCCGCCACCGCCCCACCGCCGACCTCGAATCCCTGGGCTGCCGACGCGCCCACGACGAGTTCGGCCTCGAAGGCCTCCGGGACCGGCTGATCGGCGCGGACTGGTACGAGGACGAGGACGACAGCGCGTGCCAGGAGGCCCTGACGATGGGTGCCGCGCGACCGATGACGGCTGCGACGTTACTTCTGGGCTGTGTCCGGGCGGGTTCGCGGGCTGGTCATCGCGTCAGCGATCGCGTGGGCGGTGCGGGTGAACTCCTCGGCCTGCTGGGCGGAGAGGCTGTGGACGGAGGCTTCCTCCAGGGCCTTCCACATCTCCTCGATCGGTCGGCGCATGGCGCGTCCCTTGTCGGTGAGGTGGACGATCATGGCGCGCTTGTCGTGCGGAGCCGGCTCGCGGGTGAGGAGGCCGGCGTCCTGCATGCGGCGCAGTGACTTGGAGACGGTGGAGTGGTCGAGACCGACGGATTCGAGGAGTTCGGACTGGGACTGGCCGTCGCGGTCGAGGAGTTGCATGAGCAGGAGTTCCTGGCCGGGGTGCAGGCCCATCTCGCGGAGCATGGCGGAGGCATGGCCGCGGTGTACGCGGGCGAGTTGGAAGATCGCGTAGCTGAGCGCGCCCTGGCTGGCCGTGGAGGGGAGGTGGCGGGTGGTCATGGTGCAGTTCCTTCGGTCGGGGCGGTCGGGGCGGTCGGGGCGGGTCAGTCGGTGGTGAGGACGATTTTGCCTCGGCTGTGGCCGCTGTCGCTGATGCGCTGGGCTTCGGCGGCCTGGGAGAGCGGGCGGGTGGTGACGGTGGTGATCAGGTCGCCGGCGGCGGCTGCGCCGGCCCATGCCGTCAGGCGGCTCGCGGAGCGCTGCTGGGGGCCGTCGGCGAAGGTGATGCCGAGCTGGTGGGCTCGGAAGTCGGCGAGGGTGACGATGCGCTCGCGGGTGCCGCGCAGGGCGAGGGAGTCTTCGAGGGCTCCCTTGCCGGCGATGTCGAGCACCGCGTCGACGCCGTCGGGTGCGAGTTCCCGTACCCGGTCGACCAGACCGTCGCCGTAGAGGGTGGGGGTGGCGCCGAGCGAGGCGACGTACTCCTGGTTGGCGGGGCCGGCGGTGCCGATGACGCGGACGCCTCGGGTGAGCGCGAGCTGGACGGCCACGGTGCCCACCGCTCCGGCAGCACCGTGCACGAGCAGGGTTTCCCCGGCTGTGACGTCGAGCAGGGCCAGGACGCGGTCGGCGGTCTCGCCGGCGACGGGCAGGGCGACGGCGTGTGCCCAGCCGAGGGCCGCGGGCTTCGGGGCGACGGTGGTCGCCAGGGCGTACTGGGCGTAGGAGCCGGTGTCGGACCAGCCGAATACCTCGTCCCCTACGCGCAGGCCGGTGACGCCCGTGCCCACGGCGTCGACGATGCCGGCGACCTCCAGGCCGGGCACGGCGGGCAGCCGGGTCGGGAAGACGGCCTCCAGCGCACCGGAGCGGATCTTGCCGTCAAGGGCGTTCACCCCGGCGGCCTTGACGCGGACGCGCACCTGCCCGGGCGCGGGACGCGGGATCTCGATGTCCGTCTGGCGCAGGACATCGGCGCTGCCGAAACGATCGAAGACGATGGCCTTCATGACTACTCCTCCGGCGCCGCCACCCGGTGAGGTGGTGCGGCGCATCAGACGTGCAGGATTTAGTGGCTAGCCACTTGAATGATGCGAAAGGTACGGGGATGTCGGGTCCGTCGGTCGGTCCGGGCCTTTGAGGGATGCCGGGGCCCGGATTCCGCCGCCGGCCGCCAGGGCACGAGGTGCCTGGTGGCGGTGCGGGGTCAGCGCGGCGGGCCCAGGATGACGCCGCCGTAGAGGTCCGCCGCTTCGGCGAGGAGGGAGCGGGGGATCGTGAAGTCGTCGGGGCGCGGCGTGCTCAGGTCGCGCCCGGCGTGCCGGAACATGCCCTCGATGCCGCCCGGTGTGGCGATCATGAGGAGGTCGGCGCGTTCGGAGGTGATGCGGTAGGAGTGGGGGGTGTTGCGCGGCAGGTAGACGATTCCGCCTTCGCGCAGTTCGTGTTCCTCTTCTCCCGCCCAGACCAGGGCCGATCCCTTGAGGAGCATGAAGACCTCGTCCTCGCGGGTGTGCAGGTGGAAGGGCGGGGCCTCGCCTCTGGTGACGTCGAAGCGGCCCACGGTGAGCTGCCCGTCGGTGGCGTCCTGGTCGAGCAGGACGGAGAACGTTCCGCCGTCGAGCCATTCCAGCTTCTGCTGGTTCTCGGTCTGGGCCAGGTAGGGCATGGTCATGATGTCCTCCTCGGCGGGCGGTGCCCGCCTCTTCTTTCGGGTGGCCGATCCGGTGGGCCGCGGCGCGGGGTCAGGCGGTGAGCGTGCGGCGCACCCAGGCGGTGCGGGCGGCGAGGGCGGCGGTGGACAGGGCCGCGGCGGGGGCGGCGCCGTCGAAGATGTGGAACCCGCCGGCCCAGACGTGGAGTTCGGCCTGGACGCCGGCGGCCCACAGGCGGGAGGCGTAGGCGACGTCCTCGTCGCGGAAGACCTCCGCGGAGCCGACGTCGATGGCGGCGGGGGGCAGGCCGGACAGGTCCGTGGCGCGGGCGGGGGCGCTGTAGGGGGAGACGGCGTCGGTGCCGCGGAGGTCGCCGAGCAGCGCGGTCCAGCCGGTGGTGTTGCTCTCCCGGCTCCACGTGCCGGTGCCGGAGTACTGGAGCGTGGAGACCGTCCGGTCGCGGTCGTCGAGCATCGGGCTCATCAGCAGCTGCGCCAGCGCCTTCGGTCCCTTGCGGTCGCGGGCGAGCAGGGCGGTGCCGGCCGCGAGTCCGCCGCCGGCCGAGGTGCCGGCGAGGAGGATGCGCCCGGGGTCGATGCCGAGCTCGGCGGCGTGGGCGGCGGTCCAGGCGAAGCCGGCGTAGGCGTCTTCGACCGGGGTCGGCGCGGGGTGCTCGGGAGCGAGGCGGTAGTCGAGGGACACGACGACGGCGTCGTGCTCCAGCGCCCAGTCGAGGATGTTCTGGATGCCGGTGAAGCGATCGCCGATGATCATGCCGCCGCCGTGCAGGAAGTAGATGCCCGCGCCGGCGGTGGTCTTCCCGCGTGGGGTGAAGACGGAGGCGGTCAGGTCGCCGTCGCGGCCGGGGACGGTGACGACCCGGTGGTCCAGGGCGCGGGTGCTGAGGAGGTCCTCGATCGGGGCGGTGAAGGGCGCGGCCCGCAGCGGCTCGATCATCTCCGCGGTGATCGCGGAGGGCAGCGGGCTGCCGGCGAGCAGCGCACTCAGCTCCGGGTCGTAAGGGGGGCGGGCGGGGGTCTCGGGCGTGGTCGTGACCGTCATGGCGTGCTCCAGGGAGAGGACCCGCCGACCACTTATGTGGCCGACCACTTAAAAGTAGCGCGGGGTTACGTGGCTGGCAACATATTTGGGGTGACGGCTTCCTCGCACAGCCGGAACCGGCAAGGGGCGCTGGTGGCCGGGGTGGTGGCATGGCTCGGGAGGCAGCTCGTCCAGGTGTCCTCACCCGGGAGAGGGCTGATGGGCGTCTTCCGGATCTCGACCGGACCCGACCGGCGGAGAACGTCGCCCGGACCCGACCGGCGGAGAACGTCGCCCGGCCGCCCGCGGGAGAAGAGCGCTCCCGCACCGACCACCGGCTCCGGCGAGCGCCTACGCGGCAGGCCCGCGTAGAAGGCTCATAGACGGTCCGTAGACGAGCCTGACCAAGGATCGAGAAGCACATGCCCGCCGTTCGGCGAGGCACACGTACAGGAAACGAGCTGGCGGACCATGGGAGGTGACATGCTGCGCGCGCGGCCGGCGCGGGGGGCCCAGGCGCTGCTCGGTCGGAGCACGGAGATCGCTGCGCTGAGGCAGCTCATCACGCAGGCCTGCGCCGGCACGGGCGGTGTCCTCGTGCGGCACGGGGAAGCGGGCATCGGGAAGACCACGCTGCTGGAGAACGTAGGGACAGAGTTCGGCAACTCGCAGGTCCTGCGAGTGGAGAACACCGGGCCAGAGGCCGAGGTGTCCTTCGCCGGGCTTCAGCACCTGACCAGTTCGCTGACGGGCCACTTCGGCGGGCTGCCGCAGCCGCAGTGGGAGGCGCTGGGCGCGGCTCTGGGGCGCCGTCCGGGGCCCTCTCCCGATCACCTGCACCTCGGACTGGCGGTCCTGGGCCTGCTCTCGGCCACGGCCGAGACACGACCGGTGGTCGGGCACCCCCACGACCGGAGGAGTCCTTCAAGGCAGCCAGGCTTTCCCGGCTTCCCCCCGAGGTTCGCCGCTTTCTGCTCCTCGCGGCGGCGCAACCCGACGGTGATCCGCCGTCGGTCGGGGGGCCTGCCTCGCCTCCGGCTCGCGAGGCCGACGCTCGCGATTCCACGCTGCCGAGGAGCATCGGGCCGGCGACAGGCGGTGAGGCCACGTCGGGAGCGGCCGAGCGTCAACCCGCCGAGGGCCAGAGGGCCGTGTTCCGTAAACCGGAACGACGTCGATGTACGCCAGTTCAGTGGTGCGTGGGCGGACGCCGTCCGTGTGCGGAGGCACTCAACGTCCGATGGGACACCAGGCAAGTCGGCATCCGGTCAGCATGAGTCCCCGCACGTTCCGGGGAGGCCGTCTCAGCAGGCGCCGGTGCGGCGCGAAATCCCGGACGGGGGAACCGTCCAGCCCGACCGCAGCGATGTTCCTCACAAACACCGGACGGGACCGTCGGTGTAGGGTCGACGACGCCCTTGACCTGCACGAAGCAGGCAGGGAGCCGTCTCAGAGGAGTCCACAGTGCTGCGCACTCTGTTCAAGTCCAAGATCCACCGGGCCACCGTCACCCAGGCCGACCTGCACTACGTCGGTTCCGTGACCGTCGACGCCGATCTGCTGGACGCCGCCGATCTGCTGCCCGGCGAGCTCGTGCACATCGTCGACGTCACCAACGGGGCCCGGCTGGAGACCTACGTCATCGAGGGCGAGCGGGGGTCCGGGGTCGTCGGGATCAACGGGGCCGCCGCCCATCTGGTGCACCCCGGCGACCTGGTGATCCTCATCAGCTACGCGCAGATGGAGGACGCGGAGGCGCGGGCGTACGTGCCGCGCGTCGTGCACGTCGACGCCGCGAACCGCATCGTGGAACTGGGCGCCGACGCCTCGGCGCCCGTGCCCGGCAGCGACACCGTGCGTCCGCCGCACGCGGTGCCGGCACAGGTCTGAGCCAGGGAGCGGTCCGCATGGCAGAGCAGCGGGCGGTCGAGCCGGTCATCCGGAACGTGCGGGAGAGGGGGCGGCTGGAGGCGTACGTCGGCGAGGACTTCGCCGGCGTGATCGTCTCCTTCGCCCTCGACGAGGAGCCGCACGCCCTCGTCATCGTGCACACGGTCGTCGAGCCCGGCCACGAGGGCAAGGGGATCGCGGGCGCGCTCGTGCGCGAGTGCTACGCGATCGCCGCCCGCGAGGGCGTCCCCGTCTTGCCGCTCTGCCCGTACGCCGCCCGGTGGGCCGAGCGGCACCCCGACGAGGCCCCGCCGGCCCCGGCCGGGCTGGTCCGTGCGGCGGAGCGGCAGCTCGCGGCCACCCCCGGGCTGTGGTGACGGCGGTCGCCCGCACCGCCGGGTGACCCGTACGGAGGCGCGCGGCGGGCCGGGGCGGACTCGGCGGTGCCACCCTGGAAATCGGGGGTAGAAGGCCCGCCGGGGGGAGACCGTCGACCGGGAGGTCCGTCATGACCCATCCGTACCCCGACCCGCTGCCGCCCTCGCCGATCCCGCCGCCGGAGCCGTCGCCCCCGCCGGTTCCGCCGCCGAACCCGGTGCCCGCCCCGCCCGACCCGGTGCCGCCCGCGCCGCCGCAGCCCGGCGGGCCCGTACCGCCGCCGGAACCGCAGCCGCAGCCCGGGCCCGCCGGGCGCGCCCGGACGGGTGTGGCCCCGGGCAGAGCGGCAACACCCCGCTGACGTACGCGACTCCGGCGCGGTGGCAGACTTCGGCGACCCGCTTGTCACACAGCGTGCGACCCCCGTAACTTGGATCGCCGTCGCTGTGTTCAAGGGGGGCCCATGGCCGTACGCGGACGTCACCGCCGCCACCAGCCGAGCCGCATCAACCGCGCCTCGCTGACCGCCACCGTCGGAGGCGCCGGCATCGCCCTGCCGCTCATCGGCGCCGGCGCCGCCGAGGCCGCCTCGCTGGACGTCTGGGAGAAGGTCGCGTCCTGCGAGTCCTCCTCCAACTGGCGCATCAACACCGGGAACGGCTACTTCGGCGGCCTCCAGTTCAGCCAGTCCACCTGGGAGGCGTACGGCGGACGCGAGTTCGCGCCGCGCGCCGACCTGGCCTCCAAGGACCAGCAGATCGCCGTCGCCGAGCGGGTCCTCAAGGGTCAGGGCCCCGGCGCCTGGCCCTCCTGCGGCAGCCGCGCAGGCCTCGCCCGCGGCGGACCCGCGCCGGACACCACCGGCGGCGAGGGCCGCGGGAACGACGTGCGGACCGCCTCGCTGCCCGCGCAGCGCGCCTTACCGCAGGCCGCGCCCGAGAAGCCCGGTCCGACGACCGTCCCCGCCGTCCGCGAGATGTACACCGTCACCCCCGGCGACTCCCTCTCCGGGATCGCCCGCGACGAACGGGTCCGCGGCGGCTGGCAGCGCCTGTACGAGATCAACCGCAAGGTCGTCGGGGACGACCCCGACCTCATCCACCCCGGCCAGCGCCTCACCCTCCGGATCTCCGCCCCGCCGCGCCCGCCGGCCGAGCCGGAGGCCCGCCCCGAGGCCCCCCGGCTCCCTCCCGCCAAGCCGCTCGCGCCCCGGAAGCCGCCGTCCGCCGCCGCGCCCACGACGCCGAAGCCGCCCGCCGCGTCCGCGCCCGCCACCAAGCCCCCGGCGGTCAAGCCCGCCGCCGCACCGCAGGCCAAGCCGCCCGCCAAGGCGGCCCAGGCCCCCGCCACCAAGCCCGCCCAGAAGCCGCAGGCCAAGCCCCGGCCCCAGCCGGAGACCAAGCCGAAGCCGAGAGCGGAGAGCAAGCCGAAGCCGAAGCCCGAGAGCAGGCCGAAGCCCAAGGCCGAGAGCAAGCCGAAGCCGAAGCCCAAGCCGCAGAGCGCGTCCCGCGAGGACCGCTACTCCGCCCCCGTCTCCGGCGACGTCGGCACCCGCTACGGCAAGCCCGGCTCGTCCTGGTCCAGCGGCTACCACACCGGCGTCGACTTCCCCGTGCCCACCGGCACCACCGTCATGGCCGTCTCCGACGGCCGGATCGTCTCCGCCGGCTGGGGCGGCGCGTACGGCTACCAGATCGTCGTCCGCCACGACGACGGCCGCTACAGCCAGTACGCCCACCTCTCCGCCCTCTCCGTCCGCGAGGGGCAGCGGGTCACCGGCGGTCAGCGCATCGGGCGCTCAGGCTCGACCGGCAACAGCACGGGGCCGCATCTCCACTTCGAGGTGCGGACCGGTCCCGGGTACGGCTCCGACATCGACCCCCTCGCCTATCTCCGGGCCCGCGGGGTCTCCATCTGACGCGGACGGCCCGTCCCCGCCGGGGCGGGCCAGCCGGTCGAGGGTCAGCTCGACCAGACCGCCGGCCGCGACCGCGCCGCAGACCAGCGCCGCCACCGTGCCCGCCGCCCCGTACCGGAAGCCCTCGCCGAAGAGCGTGAGCCCGACGGTGGCCGCCACCACCGGGTTCACCACGGTCACCGTGGCGAGCGGGGCGGCGAGCCCCGCGCCCCGGTACGACGCCTGGGACAGCAGCAGGCCCGTGACGGCCAGCGCCGACAGGACCAGCGCGGAACCCCACTCGGCCAGCGGGGCGTCCGCCGACCACTCCTCGGCGACCGCCTTCGTGAACACCGACGCCACACCGAAGGCCACCCCCGCGGCCGCCGCCAGCGCCACCCCGCGCAGCGCCACGCGGCCCGCGAGCCGCGCCAGCACGAACAGCGCCGCCACCACGGCGAAGGTGGCCCCGGCCAGCAGCCACCGCTCCCCGCCGCCGGGCGTCCGCCCCTCGCCGCCTTCGGTCACGCTCAGCAGACCCGCCAGCCCCGCCGTCGCCATCAGCGCCCCGTGCCAGGCCCGGCGCCCCGCCCGCCGACGGACGAACAGGGCGGCCATCGGCAGCGCGAACACGATGGTGAGCGCGCCCAGCGGCTGCACCACGCTCAGCGGACCGTACGCCAGGGCCGCGACGTGCAGGGCCGCGCCCAGTCCGTTCAGCAGCACGGCGCCCCACCAGACCGGGTTGCGCAGCGGCGCGTACGTCAGGCCGGCGGCGGTCGCGGCGACCCGTTCCTGCACGATCGCCGCGCCCGCGTACGCGACGGCGGAGACGAGCGACAGGACGACGGACAGCAGGAGCGGACTCATACCCTCCACGATCGCTCGCCAGGCCGTTCCCGTCGTCAGACCAGGGAACGCCTTCACCGGTACCGCCGACGCAGTACGCGGCGGACCCGTACACCCCGGGGCGTACGTCATCGCAGGTGAAAGCGGGAGGAATCGGCCGCTTTCCCTCCCGGGAGGCGGTACCGGTCGCACGCGGCCCCCGCACGCCCACGACTCATCCCGAGCCAGTACCTCCGTCTCCCGGTCCACTTTGGACCGCACGCGAACCGGCGCCGGACGGGAACCGCGATACCGTCGCCCAAACGTCACCGACCCGCCCGGACGCGACCGGACCAACACCCAGGGGGAGCAGTGACCGACGGCGACAGCCCGCCCGACCTCGGCGGCTTCTTCGTCCTGCGTACCGCCCCGCCGCCCGCCGGCGGCGACCACCGCCCGCTCGCCCGGCTCTACGCCGGCGACCGCGACCCCGCCGGCGACGCGCCCCTCCACGCGCGCGTGGACCGGGTCACCGCCGCGCTCGGCGCGGCCGAGCGGCGCGTCGGCGCGTCCGTCGCCCACCTCGGGCTCGCCGCCCGCCTCTGGTCCACGGCCCTCGGTCCGGCCGCCCTGCACGGGCGCTTCCCCGCCCTCGACCCCGCCGCGCTGCACTGGGACCCGGCCGCCTCCGCCCCGGACGACCTCTGGTGGTCCGGGAGCGACACCCGGCCCGGTACCGTCGCCGCGCTCCGCGAGGCCGTCCACGAGGCCCACCTCGTCCCGCTGCACGCGGCCTTCGCCCGCGACACGCGGATCTCGCCCCGGCTGCTCTGGGGCAACGCCGGGTCGGCGCTCGCCGGCGCGCTGCGCGAACTCGTCCGCTGGTCCCGCCGCCACGGCCGGCCCGCGACCGCCGACCGGGCCGCCGCCCTCGTCCAGGGCCTCCTCGACCATCCGGACCTCGCCCGGACCCTCCACGGGCCCGCCCTGCGCCGCACCACCTGCTGCCTCTACTACCGCTCCGCCTCCGGCGGCCTCTGCGGCGACTGTGTGTTCGACCACGCCCCCGGTACGGGTTTGGAGCGGCGGCCCCCCGCTCCGTAAAGTTGACGTTTCAAGACCCCCGGCGGCAGCCCGCCCGCGAGCGATCGAGGAACGACCACGGCCATGACGGTGACCGAAGAGAACCAGGACCACGGCCCGGGCATCGACCCCGAGCGCCTGGCCGTCTGCCTGAGCGTCCTCGACGAGCTGGAGAAGATCGAGGTCGACCACCCGGACGCGATCGCCGTCCGCCGCGCCACCGCCGGCATCTACCGCACGGTCAAGCAGCGCCGCCGCCAGGAGCGCCGCGCCGCCAAGACCGCGCACGACCGCGCCGTCACCGAGGCCACCGCCACCGGCTCCGCGCAGCGCATCGACGACGAGACCGAGGGCCTGCTGCCCACCTCCGTCACCGAGGCCGGCCGGATCGCGGGCATACTCCAGCGCCCCCGGTCCTGCTACACCTGCAAGACCCGGTACGTCGAGGTCGACTACTTCTACCACCAGCTCTGCCAGGACTGCGCCGCCCTCAACCGCGCCAAGCGGGAGGCCCGCGCCGACCTCACCGGCAAGCGCGCCCTGCTCACCGGCGGCCGGGCCAAGATCGGCATGTACATCGCGCTGCGGCTGCTCCGCGACGGCGCGCACACCACGATCACCACCCGCTTCCCCAAGGACGCCATCCGCCGCTTCAAGGCGATGGAGGACTCCGCGGAGTGGCTGCACCGCCTGGAGGTCGTCGGCATCGACCTGCGCGACCCGGCGCAGGCCGTGGCCCTCGCCGAGCAGGTCGCCGCCGCGGGCCCGCTCGACATCCTGATCAACAACGCCACGCAGACCGTGCGCCGGCTGCCGTCCGCGTACGCCGCCCTGGTCGACGGCGAGTCCGCGCCGCTCCCGGCCGGCGAGCTGCCCGCCCACCATGTCATCGGCGCCTTCAACTCCGGCGCGGTCGACGGCCTCGCCGCGCTGCCCGCCGGCACCAGCGGCCTCGACGCCCAGAAGGTCGCCGACCTCGCCCTCGTCGCGGGCAACGCGAGCCTGGAGCAGTACCAGGCGGGCACCGCGATCGACGCCGGCGGTCTGCTGCCGGACGTCGTGGACACCAACACCTGGGTGCAGACCATCGACCAGATCTCCCCGGTGGAGCTCCTGGAGACCCAGCTCTGCAACTACACCTCGCCGTTCATCCTGATCAGCGCCCTGCGCCCGGCGATGGCGAAGGCGGCGGCGCAGGCCGCGAGCGGCCGGGCGTACGTCGTGAACGTCTCCGCGATGGAGGGCGTCTTCAACCGCGGCTACAAGGGCGCCGGACACCCGAACACCAACGCGGCCAAGGCGGCCATGAACATGGTGACGCGGACCAGCGCCCAGGAGATGTTCGAGACCGACAAGATCCTCATGACCTCAGTCGACACCGGCTGGATCACCGACGAGCGCCCGCACTTCGACAAGCTGCGGCTCGCCGAGGAGGGCTTCCACGCCCCGCTGGACCTGGTCGACGGCGCCGCCCGCGTCTACGACCCGGTCGTGCGCGGCGAGGCGGGCGAGGACCTGTACGGCGTCTTCATGAAGGACTACTTCCCCGGCAAGTGGTAGACGGCCGCCCGGCCGTCCCGCGAGCAAGAGCGCCCTTTCCGCCGGAAAGGGCGCTTTTTCGGTCTCCGTCACCCGAACGCGTCACACTTTGGAGCCCGGTAGAGCGCAACCGCGCTCATCTGGTTAGGCTGGGGCCCACGGCCGGCCACCGGAGCGACACCCGCTCCACAGCCGGCCAGGGGACAGGCCGCCCACCCCGGCCGCGGTCCCGCCCGATGACCGGCGCCACCGCGACCGAACGGCTCTACGTTCCCCTCTGACGCGACACAAAGGAGTGCGCGGTGACACCCGAACTGACGAAGCAGGAAACCCGGCCGGCGGAACCCTTCGAACGGCAGCGGCGCACCGGCGAGCTGGGCAGCCTCGAAGTGTGGGCGCGCTCGGCCCCTATCCGCCTGGCGGGTTACGAGGACGACCTGGCCGAGCCCCACATCCTGCCGGGCATCGACTGATCGTCGCCTGATCGCTGATCGCTGATCGCTGATCGCCTGTACGGCCCTGGTGCCCCCGGTCCCGCGCGGACCGGGGGCACCGGCGCGTCCGGGCTCAGCCGCGGAGCCGGGTCGGCGGCAGGTACTCGCGCAGCAGCCGCCGCTGCCACCAGGCGCCGGTGGCGCGCAGCTCGCGCCAGGTGGAGAAGCGGTAGCGGTAGAGCCGGGCGCGGATCCGGACCGGCGGGGCGTCCGGGAACGGATTGCGGGCGAGGAGCTTCAGGGTGTCCCGGTCCCCGGCGAGCAGCCGCTCCACGAACGGTCCGAACCACGCGCGCGCGTAGCCGGGCGAGAGCGCCGCGAACCACATCAGCCAGTCGAGCCGCAGGTGGTAGGGGGCGAACTGGCGGGGGAGCCGGCGGGGGTCGCCGGGCTTGCCCTTGAAGCCGTACTCGCGCCACTCCGTGTCCGGGCCGACCTCGGGGTCGCTGGTCCCCTCGATGACGATCTCGTCGCGGACCCGGCCCACCGTGCCGAAGGCCCCGTAGGTGTTGACCAGGTGGAACGGGTCGTAGGAGCGGTTCATCGCCTGGTGGCGGGAGAGCAGGTTGCGCACCGGGCGGTAGCTGCGGACGAGGACCAGGGCGGTGACGGCGAGGACCAGGGCGGCGTACCAGACCGGGGGGTCGGTGTGCGCGTGGCCGCCGGTGCCGCCGGTGTCTCCGATGAGCGAGGAGAGGTCGAGGGCGGCGGTCGCGAGGACGATCGTCAGCCAGTTGAGCCAGGCGAAGTTGCCGGAGAGCACCAGCCACAGCTGGGTGACGATCATCAGGCCGGCCGCGACCGTGGCCACCGGCTGCGGGGCGAAGAGGAGGAACGGCACGCCCAGCTGCACGACGTGGTTGGCCGCCGCCTCGACGCGGTGCAGCGGGCGCGGGAGGCGGTGGAAGAACCAGCTCAGCGGCCCGGGCATCGGCTGGGTCTCGTGGTGGTGGCAGAGGCAGGTGAGGTTCCGCCAGCAGGCGTCGCCGCGGATCTTGATGAGTCCGGCGCCGAACTCGACCCGGAAGAGCAGCCAGCGCAGCAGCAGGAGGACCAGGAGCGGCGGGGCGACGTCGTCGTTGCCGAGGAAGACCGCGAGGAAGCCGGTCTCCAGCAGCAGCGACTCCCAGCCGAAGGCGTACCAGGTCTGGCCCACGTTCACGATCGACAGGTAGAGGACCCACAGCAGCAGCCACAGCAGCATGGCGACGGGGAGCGGCACCGCGTCGCCGGCCCCGGCGGCCAGCGCCGCGGCCCCCGCGAAGCCGGTCCAGGCGACGGCCGCGAAGAGCCGGTCCGAGTAGCGCCAGTGGAAGAGCGACGGCGAGCGCAGCGGGGTGGTCCGGCGCAGGAACTCCGGTACGGGGAGCATGCCGCGCTCGCCGATGAGGGCGCGGAACTGGAGGGCGGCCGACAGGAAGGCCACGCAGTACAGCACGGCCAGGCCGCGCTGGAAGACGGCCCGGCCCAGCCACAGCTCGGGCGCGGTGAACCACTCCATCGCCTCCAGTATCAGCCCGCGGCGACCAGCCGGGCGAGGGTGCGGCCGAGCCGGCGGGCGTAGGCGAGCTGGAGGTGCGGGACGACGGGGCCGGCCAGCCGGGTGTACCAGGCGGCAGGGCGGCTGAAGGCGGTGACGGTGAAGCGGACCGTGCCGTCGGGCTCCAGCTCCACCAGGAAGGACTCCTCGCCGCTCTCCGGGTGGCCGGAGAGCGTCCCGTACGCGAAGCCGCCCCGGTGCTCCTCCTCGGGGAGCCAGATCACCTGGCACGGGACGCCGAGGGCGAGCGGGCCGACGCCGAGCGCGACCTCCAGGGTGACGCCGGGGGCGGCGCGCTCGGCGGTGGTGCGGACGCGGGCGCCGGTAGCGCGGTGCATGCGCCAGGTGGTGACGGCGTCGGCGGCGGCCCGGAAGGCGGCGGGGCCGTGGCCGACGGGGGTGCTGTGGCGCAGGTGGTGGTAGCCGGCGGGGAGGGAAGCGGGGGAGCGGGTGGCGCCGACCTCGCGGTAGGTGAGGGTGCGGCGCGGGGACAGGTCGCCGAGGACACGGGTCATGCGGGGAGCTCCGTTCGTGAGGCAGCGGCAGCGGCAGCGGCAGGGGTAGGGGCAGCGGCAGGGGGAACGGGGGCGGTGGTCGCGGCGGGGAGGCCGGTCCGGCGGAGGCGGCGGTGGGCGAGCAGGGCGCAGACGGCGAAGCCGAGCGCGTTGCCGAGGCCGTGGGTGGCGGCCATCCAGGTCAGGGTGGGGTGCGGCAGCCCGGTCGCCTCGCCGAGCGCCCACCAGAGCGCGAGTGCCATCGTGGCGGCCAGGACCAGGGCGGAGACGCCGAGCAGGGCCCGGGTGGCGGTGTCGGCGGCGAGGCCGCGCCGCTCGCGCAGGGTGAGGACGGCGACCGCGGCCATGCCCGCGGTGAGGACGACGGCTCCGGCGAGCTCGGTCCAGTCGTTCACGAAGTAGCCGGCGAGGACGAGCAGGGTGCCGGCGGGCACGCTGAGCGCGGCGGCCCGGGCCAGGGCGCTCCCGGCGGACGTACGGCAGAGCAGGCCGGCGACCAGGGCGGCGGCGAAGCCCGCGAAGTGGAAGTGCGGCACGGTCAGCGCCAGCAGGTCCCGCTCGAAGCCGAAGAGGGGGTACGCGGCCCGCTCGGCGACGAGCGCCGCTCCGGCGACGGCCGGCGAGACGAGGGCCGTGAGGACGGCGACCTCGCCCGCGCCCGGCGCGGGGCGGGGCCCTCCGTCCGGCGGGCGGCGGAGCGTCAGGGCCAGCCGGGCCGGGGCCTGGAGCGCGAGCGCCAGGGTGGCGAGCGCGTAGCAGGCGGCCAGCGCCGTGGCGGTGCCCGAGCGGGGGAGCCACAGGGAGACGGCGCCGGGCAGGGCGAGCAGCGGCCAGGCGCGGCGGAGCAGGTCCCAGCCGGGCGGCCGGGGCCCGTCGACGAGGGCGAGGCCGGTCGGCACCACCCAGAGCATCCCGAGCGTCACGACCGGGACCACGAAGGCCGACAGCGCCGTCACGGCACACCACCCCCACCGACTTGAACGTGTTCAATCCTGCTGCGGTCGAGCGTAGAGCTTCTGTTGAACGCGTTCAAGTCACGAGGAGGGGTCTTCCGCCGCCCGGTCGGACGCCCTCCGCTTGCACCCCGTCACCGTGTGCGACAGAACGGGAGGAACCCACCCGTGCCGACCGGGAGAAGACCGTGCGCCTCACGCAGCGCCGGACGCGGAGCAAGCCCGCCGCCGTCCGCCCCGCCCCCGGAGCCGCCCGCCACCAGGGCCGCACCGCCCTCGCCGCCACGCTCGGCGCCGCCCTGCTCGCCGCCGGCTGCTCCTCCGCCGACTCCGGCGGCGCCGCCGGACGCGCCGCCCTCGGAGCCGCGCACGAGGTGCACCTCCAGCCGCTCGCCGCCCCGGGCCCCGACCCGTTCACCGCCTCCACGGCCCGCGGCGCCGGCCTGCGCGCCCTCCGCGAGGCGGACCCCGCCGCCGCCCAGCCCGTCAGCGCCCCCGGCGTCCGCGAGGTCACCGGCTCCACCCCCGGCCTCTACGGCGGCACCCGCGCCGAGGCCAGCTGCGACGTCGAGCAGCAGGTCGCCCACCTCACCGCCGACCCCGCCAAGCTGGCCGCCTTCGCCGAGGCCGCCGGCATCCCCGAGGGCGGCGTCGCCGACTGGCTGCGCGACCTCACCCCCGTCGTGCTGCGCGCCGACACCCGCGTCACCAACCACGGCTTCCGGGACGGCCGGGCCTCCGCCTTCCAGTCCGTCCTCCAGGCCGGCACCGCCGTCCTCGTCGACCCCTACGGGGCGCCCCGCGTCCGCTGCGCCTGCGGCAACCCTCTCCGCACGCCCGTCAGCGTCTCCGGGGCCGTCCACCAGGGCGACCCGTGGGCCGGCTTCGACCCCGACCGCGTGATCATCGTCAAGCCCACCACCACCGTCGTCTCCAGCCTGGTCATCGTGAACGTCGCCGACGACAGCTGGATCGAGCGGAAGTCCGGCAGCGACGGCGACGAGGACCGCAAGCCGGAGACCGCCCCCGACTGCGACCCCGACACCTGCGCCCTCAGCGACCCCGTCACCCCGGACCCCGACGCGTCCCCGAGCACCGCACCCGAGACCCCGGCGGAGCGCACCGCCGAGCCCGCCGCCCCGACGACCCCCGAGACCCCCGCCGCACCGGCCACGCCCGACGCCCCCACCGGCCCGAGCACCCCGGACGCCCCCGCCGTCCCCGACACCCCGGCCGTGCCCGAGCAGCCCTCGGAGCCGTACCCCGAACCGGACGCGCCCGCCGACCCGTACACGGAGCCCGGCCCCGACCCGTACGGCGACCCCTACGACCCGTACCAGCAGCCCTATGAAGACCCGTACACGCAGCCCTACGAGGACCCGTACACCGAGCCCGGCGAAGACCCCTCCGCCGACCCGTACCCGCGGCCCGAGGGCGAGGAGCCGGACCTCCCGTTCCCCGTCGAGCCCGAGTCCGCCGAGCCCGACACCTTCGCCGGCTGAAAGATCTTCGTGGTGCGCGAGGAACCCGCCGGCCCTAGCGTGGCCCCCATGAGCGCGGGCAGCGGGGGAACGGACACGGCGGGACGGCCGGGCGCGGCGGCGGACGGCGCGGCGGCGCCGATCCTCAGCGCGTTCGGGGCCGCCTTCCGGATGGGCGGGTTCGACTGGGACCTCGTCGCCGGCACCATGCAGATGGACGACGCCGCGCTCGACGTCTTCGACTTCGACCCCGGCGAGTACGACGGGCGGCCCGAGACGCTGGGCAGCCGCGTCCTGCCCGACGAGGGCCGGCAGCTCGACACCCTGGTCGCCCAGGCCCTCAAGGACGGCAGCGACCAGTACGGCGCCTACTTCCGCATCCGCCGCCGCGACGGCTCCCACCAGTGGACCCACACCCAGGGCATCGTCCACCGCGACCCCTCCGGCCGCCCCGTGCGGATCATCGGCGTGCTGCGCGACGCCACCCACGAACTCACCGAGTCCGCCGCCCGTCTCGGCCTCGACGAGGGCCGCCGGCAGCGCGCCGGGGTCGTCGAGGGCACCACCGCCGCCCTCGCCTACGCCCGCACCGTCCAGGACGTCATCGACCTCCTCAACGACTCGCACGCCCTGGAGCACTTCGGCGCCGCCAGCCTCGTCATGGGCCTCCTGGAGGCCGGCCGCATCCACCTCGTCGCCGAGGGACCCGAGGGCGCCTTCGTCCCCGGCACCCGGTTCACCCGGGTGGACGAGCCGTACCCGATGAGCGAGGTCATCCGCACCCTGCGGCCCCGCTTCATCGACACCGCCGAGGACTTCGCCGCCTCGTTCCCCGTCCTCTGGCCGCACATCAGCGGCCTCGGGATCACCGCCGCCGCCTACCTCCCGCTCATCGCCCAGGCCCGCCCCATCGGCGCCCTCGGCCTGCTCTACAGCGACAAGCGCGGCTTCAGCGAGGACGAGCGCACCCTGCTCGTCGCCCTCGGCAGCAGCATCGCCCAGAGCCTCCAGCGCGCCATGCTGTACGAGCAGGAGCACGACCTCGCCGAAGGACTCCAGCAGGCGATGCTGCCCCGCCGGATCACCGAGGTCCCCGGCGCCCGGATAGCCGTCCGCTACCGCTCCGCCCGGCTCGGCCGGGACGTCGGCGGCGACTGGTACGACGTCATCCCGCTGCCCGGCGGCCGGGTCGGCGCCGTCATCGGCGACGTCCAGGGCCACGACACCCACGCCGCCGCCGTCATGGGCCAGCTGCGGATCGTGCTGCGCGCCTACGCCGCCGAGGGCCACCCCCCGGCCACCGTCATGGCCCGCGCCTCCGTCTTCCTCCACGAACTCGACACCGACCGCTTCGCCACCTGCACCTACGCCGAGACCGACCCCGGCACCGGCGTCGTCCAGGTGGTCCGCGCCGGCCACGTCGACCCGCTGGTCCGCGAGGCCGACGGCACCTGCCGCCGGATCTCCGTCGAGGGCGGGCTGCCGCTCGGCCTCTCCGCCGAGTTCGGCCGGCTCGACTACCCCGTCACCACCCTGGAACTCGACGCCGGCCAGACCCTGCTGCTGTACACCGACGGCCTCGTCGAGAAACCCGGAGCCGACCTCGACGAAGGCCTCGAATGGCTGTCCTCCCTCGTCCGGCACGGCCCCTCCGACCTCCAGGAGCTCGCCGACCACCTCTGCGACGTCGTCGCCGAGCGCGGCGGCGAGGACGACGTCGCCCTCCTGCTGCTGCGCCGCCTCGGCGCCTACGCCCCGGGTGGCGGGCGCTTCCGGCAGCACGTCGCCCAGAGCGACCCCGAGGCGCTGAGCGCCGCCCGGCACATGATCCGGGCCGCCGTCCGCGCCTGGGGCGCCGGGTCCCGCGCCGACGAGATCGAGCTCGTCGCCGACGAACTCGTGACCAACGCGCTGATGCACACCGACGGCGGCGCCATCGTGACCCTGCGGGTCCGGCCCGGCACCCCGCGGCGGCTCCGCGTCGAGGTCGAGGACCGCTCCAGCGCGCTGCCCCGCCGCCGCGAGGCCGGCGAGGCGGGCGTCTCGGGCCGCGGCCTGCTCCTCGTCGACCAGCTCTCCGACGCCTGGGGCGTCGAGTCCCGGGGCGGCGGCAAATGCGTCTGGTGCGACTTCACCCTCCCGGACCCGCCCCCCGGCACCTGACCGGCCCGCGACCCGCGGGCGCGATCGGCGCGCGTCCCGCGGCGTCCTGCGGCAGGGTGGGGACATGCCCGAACTGCCCGAGGTCGAAGCCCTTCGCGCGTTCCTCGGCGAGCACCTCGTCGGCAAGGAGTTCGCCCGCGTGCTGCCCGTCGCGATCAGCGTCCTCAAGACGTACGACCCGCCCCTCGGCGTCCTCGACGGCGCCCGGGTCACCGGCGTCGCCCGGCACGGCAAGTGGCTCGACATCACCGCCGCCACGTCCGGCGGCCCCCTGCACCTCGTCGTCCACCTCGCCCGGGCCGGCTGGCTGCGCTGGCAGGACCCGCTGCCCTCCGGACCTCCCCGCCCCGGCAAGGGCCCCCTCGCCCTGCGCGCCGCCCTCACCGGCGGCGACGGCTTCGACCTCACCGAGGCCGGCACCACCAAGCGGCTCGCCGTCCACCTCGTCCACGACCCGGACGAGGTCCCCGGCATCGCCCGGCTCGGCCCCGACCCGCTCGCCGACGACTTCGGCCCCGGCGACCTCGCCGCCCTCCTCGCCGGCGAACGCCGCCAGATCAAGGGCGCCCTGCGCGACCAGAGCCTCCTCGCCGGCATCGGCAACGCCTACAGCGACGAGATCCTGCACGCCGCGAAGATGTCCCCCTTCAAACCCACCGCCACCCTCACCCCCGACGAGACCACCGCCCTCTACGAGGCCCTGCGCACCACCCTCCAGGACGCCGTCGCCCGCTCCCGCGGCCTCGCCGCCGGCAAGCTCAAGGCCGAGAAGAAGACCGGCCTGCGCGTCCACGGCCGCACCGGCGAACCCTGCCCCGTCTGCGGCGACACCGTCCGCGAGGTCAGCTTCGCCGACTCCTCCCTCCAGTACTGCCCCACCTGCCAGACCGGCGGCAAGGTCCTCGCCGACCGCCGCATGTCCCGGCTGCTCAAATAGGCACGCCGGGTCCGGCCGCCGCGCCCTGAAGTAGGCTCCCGCGCATGCTGCGCGTACTGGCCGTCGACGACGAGGAACCCGCCCTCGGGGAACTGCTCTACCTGCTGCGCGCCGACCCCCGGGTCCGCACCGCCGAGGGCGCCGGCGACGCGACTGCCGCGCTGCGCCGGATCGGCCGCGCGCTCGACTCCGGGCCGGACGGCGAGGACGCCGTCGACGTCGTCTTCCTCGACATCCACATGCCCGGGCTCACCGGCCTCGACGTCGCCCGGCTCCTCGCCGGCTTCGCCCGCCCGCCGCTCGTCGTCTTCGTCACCGCCCACGAGGGCTTCGCGCTCACCGCCTTCGACCTCAAGGCCGTCGACTACGTCCTCAAGCCGGTCCGCCGCGAACGTCTCGCCGAGGCCGTCCGCCGCGTCCACGAACTCGTCCACGCCACCGCCGCGCCCCCGGCCGCCGCGCCCGCCCCCGAGCAGATCCCCGTCGAGCTCGGCGGCGTCACCCGCTTCGTCCCCGTCGACGACATCGCCTACGTCGAGGCCCACGGCGACTACGCCCGCCTCCACACCGACCACGGCAGCCACCTCGTCCGCATCCCGCTCTCCACCCTGGAGGAGCGCTGGGCCGACCGCGGCTTCGTCCGCATCCACCGCAGCCACCTCGTCGCCCTCGACCGCGTCGAGGAGCTGCGGCTCGACGGCGGCGCCACCTCCGTCCGGGTCGGCGCCACCGACCTCGCCGTCAGCCGCCGGCACGCCCGCCACCTCCGTGACCTGCTCATGCGTCGCGCCGGCGGCTGACCGGCACCCCCTTCCGGCGTACGCCCCCTTCTGCCTACACTCCACGGGCCCACCCGCCCGTCAGAGAGCGACGCCGATGCCGGAGCACCCCGAGCCGCGCCGGCCCCGGCGCGAGACCGTCACCCACGCGAGCGCCCTCGGCGACCGGCCCGGCCGCGCGCCGCGCCCCCGCCCGCTGCACCCGCCGGCCCGCTCCGAGATCGACGAGCAGACCACCCTCGGCCACACCTACGTCCGCTCCCTGATGCGCAGCCAGCTCCGCGCCGCCCTCACCGCGCTCGGCGCCCTCGCCCTGCTCGTCGGCACCCTGCCGCTGCTGCTGGCCCTGCCGGCCCCCGAGGCGCTGGTGTGGGCGGTGCTCGGCGCCGGCGTGTACCCCGTCGTCTGGGCCGTCGCCCACTGGTACGTCCGCCGGGCCGAGCGCAACGAGCGCGACTTCACCGGCCTCGTCGAGCGCTGAGGACCGGTGGACCGCCCCGCATGAACCAGACCCACGCGGTCGCCGCCGTCACCGCCGTCGTCCTCGCCACCCTGCTCATCGGCGCCCTCGGCCTGCGCGTCTCCCGCACCACCTCCGACTTCTACGTCGCCTCCCGGACCGCCGGGCCCCGGCTCAACGCCGCCGCCATCAGCGGCGAGTACCTGTCCGCCGCGTCGTTCCTCGGCATCGCCGGACTCGTCCTCGTCCAGGGCCCCGCGATGCTCTGGTACCCGGTCGGCTACACCGCCGGCTACCTGGTGCTGCTGGTCCTCGTCGCCGCCCCGCTGCGCCGCTCCGGCGCGTACACCCTCTCCGACTTCGCCGAGGCCCGCCTGGAGTCCCGGCGGGTCCGCCGGCTCGCCAGCCTCCTCGTCGTCGGCATCGGCTGGCTCTACCTGCTGCCGCAGCTCCAGGGCGCCGGCCTCACCCTGGAGATCCTGACCGGCGCCCCCGACTGGGTCGGCGGCCTGCTCGTCGCCGTCGTCGTCACCGGCGCGGTCGCCGCGGGCGGGATGCGCAGCATCACCTTCGTCCAGGCGTTCCAGTACTGGCTGAAGCTCACCGCGCTGCTGGTGCCGGCCTTCTTCCTGGTGGCCGCCTGGTACGGGGACGGAGCGCCCCGCGCCCGCTTCGACGCGCCCGCCGTGCTCCGCGAGCACACCGTCGTCCGGATCGCCGACACCGTACGCGTCGGGCTCGACGCGCCGCTGACCGTCACCGTCACCGGCACCGTCGACGCCGTCCGGTACGAGAACCGGCCGGTCACCCTCGCGCCCGGCACCCACCGGGTGGACGGCGGCACCGTCCTCGCCCTCCCGCCCGGCACCCCCGTCCCCGAGCGCCGCGCCGACGGCGCCGACCCCCTCGGCTGGTCCCAGCCGCTGGCCGGCGGCCGGGACGGGCACCAGCTGTACGCCACGTACGGGCTGATCCTCGCCACCTTCCTCGGCACCATGGGCCTCCCGCACGTCGCCGTCCGCTTCTACACCAGCCCGCACGGCCGGGCCGCCCGCCGCACCACCCTCGTCGTCCTCGGCCTCGTCGGCGCCTTCTACCTGCTGCCCGGGGTGTACGGGGCGCTGGGCCGCGTCTACGCCCCCGAGCTCGCCCTCACCGGCTCCGCCGACGCCGCCGTCCTCGTGCTGCCCGACCGGATGGTCGGCGGCGCGCTCGGCGACCTCCTCGGCGCGTTCCTCGCCGGGGGCGCCTTCGCCGCGTTCCTCTCCACGGCCTCCGGGCTCACCATGTCCGTCGCCGGCGTGCTCGCGCAGGACGTGCTGCCGTCCCGGGCGGTCCGGCACTTCCGGCTCGCGACGCCGCTCGCCACCGCCGTGCCGCTCGCCGTCGGCGTCGCCGCCTCCAAGGTGCCGGTCGCCGACGCCGTCGGCCTCGCCTTCGCCGTGTCCGCCTCGTCCTTCTGCCCGCTGCTCGTCCTCGGCATCTGGTGGCGCCGGCTCACCCCGCCCGGCGCCGCCGCCGGACTCGTCCTCGGCGGCGGGTCCGCGCTCGCCGCCGTGATGGCCACCCGGGCCGGCCTCGCGCCCGGCGGCTGGCCGCACACCCTGATGGCGTGGCCCGCCGTCTGGTCCGTCCCCCTCGGGTTCCTCACCATGGTCCTGGTCTCGCTCGCCACCCCGCGCCGCGTCCCGCCCGGCACCGCGGCCACCCTCGCCCGGCTCCACCTGCCCGAGGAGTTCACCGCCCCCGTCCCCGCCCAGGAGGCCCGCCGGTGAGCGGCATCGCCCTGGCCGCCGCGAGCGCCGCCGGCGCCGTCCTGCTCGCCGCCGGCGTGGTCCTCGGCCGGCTCACGGCACGGCGCGGCGCCCGCGCCGACCTCGACCTCGGCACCCCCGTCGAGCGCGCCACCTTCCACACCCTGCACACCGCCTCGCTCGCCGCGCCGCCGCTGCGCGCCGGGCTGACCGAGGAGACCGCGGGCAAGGCGGCCCGTCCGCTGCGCTCGCTGCTCGGCACCGAGGCCCTGTGCCTCACCGACGGCTCGGCCGTCCTCGCCTGGGACGGGCCCGGCGGTGCCCACCACCACGCGGGCGTCCCGGAGTTGGCGGCGGCGACCCTGGAGACCGGGCGCAGCCGCTCCGCGCCGACCGGCTGCGCCGACCCGGGCTGCGCGCTGCGCTGGGCGGTGACCGCGCCGCTCACCGGGGAGGAGGGGGTCCTCGGCGCGCTCGTCGCGTACGGGCCCCGGGAGTCGGCGGTGCTGGTGCGGGCCGCCACCGAGGTGGCGCGCTGGGTGTCGGTGCAGCTGGAGCTGGCCGAGCTGGACCGCTCCCGGACCCGGATGGTGGAGGCGGAGATCCGCGCGCTGCGCGCCCAGATCTCCCCGCACTTCATCTTCAACTCCCTCGCGGCGATCGCCTCGTTCGTCCGCACGGACCCGGAGCGGGCGCGCGACCTGCTCCTGGAGTTCGCCGACTTCACCCGCTACTCGTTCCGCAGGCACGGCGACTTCGCCACGCTCGCCGACGAACTGCGCGCGATCGAGCAGTACTTGGCGCTGGCCGGGGCCCGCTTCGGCGACCGGCTGAAGGTGACGCTGCAGATCGCGCCGGAGGTGCTGCCGGTCGCCCTGCCGTTCCTGTGCCTCCAGCCGCTGGTGGAGAACGCCGTCAAGCACGGGCTCCAGGACCGGGAGCGCGGCTGCCGGGTCACCATCGCCGCGCGGGACGCCGGGGCGGAGGCGGTGGTGACGGTGGAGGACGACGGCGTCGGGATGGACCCGGAGCGGCTGCGGGCGGTGCTGCGCGGCGAGCACCCGGGCGGCTCCGGCATCGGCCTGTCCAACGTGGACGAGCGGCTGCGCCAGGTGTACGGGGCGGAGTACGGCCTGGTCATCGAGACCGGTGTCGGCGCGGGCATGAAGGTGACCGCGCGCTTCCCCAAGTACCGCCCGGGGGTGCATCCTTCGCCGGCGCGCTGACCGATCAGGCGAGCCAGACGGCGAGGTGGGCGAGCGGCAGGCCCAGCCGCCAGGCGGGCAGCCAGGCGCGGGCCGTCTCGTCGACGAGCAGCCCCGGCCCGGCGCCCGGCAGGCCGTCCAGGTCGGCGGCGTGCAGCCAGGTCTCGCGCAGCGCCCGCCACGTGTCCCGGGCGAGGGCCAGGTCGGCCCCGTCGGGGTCCTCGGCCCCGGCGGCGGCGAGCCGTTCCTCCACCCAGTCCGGCCAGCCCGCCTCGTGCGCGGTGCGGCGCAGCCACTCGCCGGCCGCGGGGCTGCCGGAGAGGTGCACGGTGAGGGCCAGGACCCGCACGGAGGCGCGGTGCTCCAGCGAACCCGGGTCGGTGAGGCCGGCGTCGGTCAGACACCGGTCGGCCTGGTACTCGGCGCACAGCCAGGCCATCGGGACGGCCAGGCCCCCGCCGCTCCTGCGGCCGGCGCCGTTCGTGCTCTCGGGCGGCAACGCTCCCACCTTCTCCCGGACGTCGGGACCCGCGGTTCTCGGGACCCCGAGCAGAGCCTCCTCCGCTCGGGGCGTCCGCGTGGACCGCTTTGCTCAACTCGCCGGTGTGGTTTCGGATACGTTCCCCGGCCGGATCGGTGCCGACGGGTCTGACGGGGCGGGTGGTGCGGAGGGGACGGGACGGGCCCGGGAAGGCCGCCGCCGGACGAGCGAGGCGAGCGCGGTGACGCCGACGACGAGCGCGAGCGACCGTACGGGCAGGATCGCGCCGAAGGAGTCGTCCAGGCCGTCGATCCCGCTCCGTACGGCGACGAGCCACGCCACGGTTCCCACGAGCACCATCGCCCCCGTCCGCCGCTCCCCGCCCAGCCGCATGCCGGCCCACAGCACGAGCGGCATCACCAGCGCGGTGTTGAGCAGCGCGGTCGTGAAGACCTGCGCCGTCCCGTACCCGGTCGGCGCGCCCAGGGCGGCCGACGCCTGCCCGACGAGCGCGAACTGCAGCGTGTCGGAGAGCACGACGTGCGCGGCGCAGACGGCGATGCCGCTGACGACGGTGGCCTTGAACAGGCGGGGGAGCGGTGGCGTGGGAGGTCGTGAAGCCATGGACGCGACTATACGCAGTGCGTATACATGCAGTGCATAGACCCCTGTCGTCCCGCGCGGCCCGGCTCGCCCCGGACCGGCCTAGCCCAGCAGGGCGTAGACGGCGGTGGCGTGGGCGGCGGGGTCGGTGGTGCCGTCGGCGGTCATGGTGATGTCGGCGAAGGCCATCCGCTTGCCGAGCTTGGTGAGGCGGGCGCGGACCAGGACGTCGGTGCCGACGACCGCCCGCTGGAAGCTGGTGGACTGCTGGACGGTGGTCATCGGGACGAAGCCGCCGCGGGCCGCCGAGACGGCGATGACGGTGGCCGTGTCGGCCGCGGCCATGAGGGCCTGGCCGGAGATCCCGCCGCCCTCTCGCGCCAGCCGGCCGGACCAGGGGAGGCGGAGGACGGCCTCGTGCCCGTCGACGGAGTCGACGGTGAGCCCCAGGTCCAGGACCCAGGGGGCGAAGTTGTCGGCGAGGATCTTCTCGGCGGCGGCGGGCGTCAGCGCCGCGGTGTCAGGGAGCGTCACGGCGTCATTGTGCTGCGGCGGTCCGCCGGCGGGCAATGACGCCGTGCCGCGGCCGGTAGCCGGGCAGCGAGCGGCCGAGCTGCCGGAGGGCGTAGTGGGAACGGGACTTGACGGTGCCGGCCGGGATGCCGAGGTCGACGGCGGCCTCGTTGACGGTGAGCCCGTGGAAGTAGAGCCGGACCAGCACGGCCCGGTGTTCCGGGCTCAACTCCCGTACCGCCGCCCGGACGTCGAGGGCGGCCTCGGCGGTCTCGGTGGCGTCGGAGGGGTCGGGGGTGACCGCGAGGACGCCGTCGCCGATCTCGGCCGGCCGGGCCAGCCGGGAGCGGCGGGCGTCGATGGCGAGCCGGCGGGCGACGGTGAAGAGCCAGGGCCGCATCGAGGCGTGCGCGCCGCTGAACGCCTCGGGGTGGAGCCAGGCCCGGACCAGGGTCTCCTGCGCCAGGTCCTCGGCGCGCTGGCGGTCGCCGTAGGTGAGGCCGAGGAGGAACGAGAGCAGGGCGGGGCCGTGCTCGCGCTGGAGTTCCTGGAGCGTCCGCTCGTCGGTCGTCGCGTTCGCCGCCGCCGCCGTCGCCGCCGCGGTCGTCGTCATCGTCGCCGTCGTCGTCATGAGTGCCCACCCTTCGCCGCCCGCTCGGCGGTTCGTCGTCCGCGCCGTATACGAACGCATCCGGGCGGACGGGGACAGGGAACGGACAGCGGTCTGCGACGAACGGTCGGAACGAGCGGCGAATGGCACGGTGAGCGGTCAGCAGACGATCACGCGCGCGACATACGTCCGATTCGGTGGGGTTTGTTCTCTGGTTCGGCCCGGTCCCTTGACCGGCGGCCCGCCGGAAGGTGAATTCGGCAGAACACATGTTCTTCCGATGATCGGGGTGGCAGTCGTCATGACCGCAGGCACCAGACCGGTACGCGCCAGACTCGCCCGTGCCGGCTCCACCGTCCTCGCCGGCTCCCTGCTCGCCGTCGTCGCCGCCTGCAGCCAGGGCGGCCTCGGCGGCGGCGCCCCCTCACCCGGCAGCCCGCCCGGCGGCTCGCCCGCCGGCTCGGCCGCGCCGCGCCCCGCGCCGGCGCCGAAGCCGGCCGGCTTCACCCTCGTGGCCTCCGGCGACATCCTCCCGCACGACTCCATCATCCGGCGCGCCGCCGCCGACGCCGCCGACGGCGGCTACGACTTCCGGCCCATGCTCGCCGGCGCCGCACCCGTCGTGTCCCGCGCCGACCTGGCCATCTGCCACATGGAGACCGTGTACGGGAAGAAGGGCGGCCCCTACACCGGCTACCCCGCCTTCAAGTCCCCGCCCGAGGTCGCCACCGCGCTCAAGGCCACCGGTTACGACTCCTGCTCCACCGCCTCCAACCACACCCTCGACGACGGCGCGGCCGGACTCGGCCGCACCCTCGACGCCCTCGACGCGGCGGGCGTGAAGCACGCCGGGTCCGCCCGCACCGCCGCCGAGGCCGCCCGCCCCACCCTCCTCAAGGCCGGCGGCGCCACCGTCGCCCAGCTCGCCTACACCTACGACACCAACGGCTACCCGCTCCCCGCCGGACAGCCCTGGGCCGTCAACCTGCTCGACGAGGCCAAGGTGATCGCCGACGCCCGGGCCGCCCGCGCCGCCGGCGCCGACGTGGTCGTCGTCAGCGTCCACTGGGGCACCGAATGGCAGACCGCACCCGACCAGCGGCAGCTCTCGCTCGCCCGCTCGCTCACCGCCTCCCGCACCGGCGGGCGCCCCGACATCGACCTCATCATCGGCACCCACGCCCACGTCCCCCAGGCGTACGAGAAGGTCAACGGCACCTGGGTGATCTACGGCATGGGCGACCAGATCGCCGGCGACATGATCAACCACGAGGGCGTCTTCGACCCGCGCGGCAACCAGAGCAGCATCGGCCGCTTCACCTTCGCCCCGCCGAAGAAGCCCGGCGCCCGCTGGGAGGTCACCAAGGCCGAGTTCGTGCCCCAGTGGTTCGACACCGGCCGCGGGCGCGTGGTCAACCTCGCCGCCGGCACCTCGGACCCCCGTCACCCCGGCATCCGCGAGACCATCCGCCAGGTCGTCCTCAGCCGCGGCGCCGACAAGGACGGCCTCACCCTCGGCAAGTGAGCGCGCGGCCGGTCAGGGGACGACCGTGACCGGCCAGCGGCCCGCCTTCACCAGCCGCACGGCCACCGAGCCGACGAAGCGGTGCCCCGCCGACTCCGAGGCGCCCACCACCACGGCGTCCGCCCGCAGCTCGTCCGCCGCCCGCACCAGACCCGCGTACGCGTCGCCCCGGAAGGTGCGGAACTCCCAGCGCACCTGCCACAGGTCCTTCACGCGCTCGGCCGACGCCCGGATCTCCGCCGCCAGCTCCTCCGCGATCTCCTCGGTGGTCCCGGTCACCGGCGCGCCCAGCGAGGAGCCCGCCGCGATCAGCGGCTGGACGTAGACCAGCGCGAGCAGCGCGTTCTGCCGGCGGGCGAGCCCGGCCGCGTACGACGCCGCCCGCAGCGACGAGGCCGAGCCGTCGACCCCGGCCATGATCACCTTGGGGCCGTCGGTGCCGCGCTCGAACCGGTGGGGCTGGACTTCGCTCACCCTTCGAGGGTATCGGCCGGGCGGGTGCAATCGGACGGCGGCCCGGTGTCGGTGAGGGGCCCGCGCCCCACCCCGTACGAACCATTGGTCATGAAAAACGATCAGCTGCCCACCGGGCGGAGGTCGGTGCTGCGCCTGGCCGCCGGCCTCGGCGTCACCGTCGCGGCCGGTGCGTTCGCCCTCGACCGGTTCGGCCCCGGCGGCACCGCCACGGACGCCGCCGCACCCCAGGGCCCGCCCGCCGCCGCCGGGCCGCCCGCCGCCCCGCCCCGGCTGCGCCCCTCCGCGTACCGGCTCCAGCCGATGACCGCCTACGCCCCCGCCGGCCGGACCCGGGCCCTGCCGCCGGTCCGGCGCCGCCCCTTCCTCTCGCTCGCCGGCGTCGGCCGCTCCATGGTGCTCACCTTCGACGACGGCCCCGACCCCCGCTACACGCCCGGCATCCTGGCCACCCTGCGGCGGTACGACTGCCGGGCCATGTTCTTCGTCTGCGGCGAGATGGCGGCGGCCCACCCGGACCTGCTGCGGGAGATGGCCGACGACGGGCACGTGGTCGGCAACCACTCCTGGTCCCACCCGCTGGTGCCGAAGCTGCGGCCCTCCCGCATCCGGGCCGAACTCGGCTCCACCAGCGAGACGGTGGAGCGCACGCTGGGCGCCGCGCCGCTCTGGTACCGGGCCCCGTACGGCGCCTGGAACCGGCACTCGTTCGAGATCGGCGCCGAGCTCGGCATGGAACCGCTCGCCTGGACCGTGGACACCCTCGACTGGAAGGAACCCGGCACCGGCACCATCGTCCGCCGGGTCCTCGACGGCGCGGGCCCCGGCGTGATCGTCCTCTCGCACGACGCCGGCGGGGACCGCTCCCAGAGCGTCGCCGCCCTCCGCCGCTATCTGCCCGTGCTCCTCGACGAGGGCTACACCGTCACCGTCCCCCGGCGCTGACCGCCGGGCGGCACGCGAAGGGCCCCGGGGACGCCCCGGGGCCCTCCACGCGCGCGCGTGCCTCAGCGGGAGGCGACCATCCGGGCGTACACGACGACGTTGCCGTCGTACCCCTTCGCCCGGGTGTAGCCGCCGCCGCAGGTGATCACCCGCAGCTCCGGGTGGCCGGTGTCCCCGTAGACCTGCGGCCCGGGGAAGTCCTCCTTGGAGTACACCTCGACGCCGTAGATCTCGAAGACCGCCACCCGTCCGTCGTACCGCTCGACCTCGACGTGCTGGCCCTTCTCCAGCGAGCCGAGGCCGTAGAAGACCGCCGGGCCGCTGTTGTTGTCGACGTGCCCGACGATCACCGCCGTGCCGCGCTGTCCGGGCGCGATGCCGTTCTGGTACCAGCCGGCCAGATTGGCGTCCTGCGGGGGAGGGGCCGCCACCCAGCCGTCCGCGTCGAGCCCCACGTCCATCACCGGGGCCGCGACGTCGATCGCCGGGATGCGGATCCGCGAGGCCGGCGCGAAGGGCAGCGCCCGGACCCCCGCGGACGCCTCCTCGGGCGGCGCGACGACCGGACGCTCCACCGGCCGGGCCGCGGCGGCCGGCTGCGGGGGGCCTCCGGCGACGTCCGCGCCGTTGCGCATCATCGCGAGTCCGGACAGCATGGCGAGGGCCAGGACGCCCCAGGGTTGTCGTCTCCTGCGCTCAGGGACGCGGAAGTCCTTCGGGGGCATGGTTCTCCCTTCGTGGCGACGTGTGAACGGTAAGGGCGAGGCCGCGGCCCCGCGCTCCGGGCGGCCCGAACGGGGCACCCCCGGCGGCCGTACGGGTGGCGACGCGCGGGGATGCCGCTCTCGCCTGACGCCACGTCAGAACGCGGTCGTGAGACCGGGCCGTCGCGTGCCGTTCGTCGTCCCGGGTGACGGGGCGCTGACCCATCCGAGTACTCGTCAGACAATCGTTCCGCGCGCCCCTGACCTGCGGTTGTGTCGACAGACACAACTCGATCGGCGGCACCGGCGCTCACCGGACCGGCCCAGCGCCGAGGTGCGGGAAGGGGGGCGAATTGTGATGGTTCGTCATGGAAGGCGTACTCGTCGAATCTCCCGGAGCACCGCTTCGGGGCGTCTTCCCTGGAGGTTCAACCATGCGTGCTGCACGCACTCTGGCGGCGACCGCCACCGCGTTCGCGGCGGTCGCCCTGGCGGCTCCCCTCGCCGCCGCGACCAACGGTCCCAGCAACGTCCAAGTCAATCCCTACGACGTCCACGCGGGGTCGACGATCACGATCACGGCCAAGGGCTGCGGCCACGGCGGCAAGGTGACGTCCAACGCCTTCCCGGAGACCAACCTCTCGGTCAACTCCAACGGCCTGTCCAGCGCGATCGCCCGGGTCTACAACAACGCCACGCCCGGCAACTACAACCTGGCCGTCAAGTGCAGCGACAACTCCCGGGTCGTCACGCACCCGTTCCGCGTGCTCGCGGGCCGCGGCGCCCAGGGCGGTCTCGGCGGTTCGCTGGCGCCCAGCTCCACCGAGATGGCCGTCGGCGGCAGCCTGGTCGCCGCCGCGGCGCTCGGCGGCGGCGTCTTCGTGCTCCGTCGCCGCCGGATGACCGGCGCGGGCGTCTGACCGGCCGAACCTCCCGGTCGGCCCCTCGCGCCCGCCGCCCCCGTGTCCCGGAAGGGATCCGGGGGCGGCGGGCTGTTCCGTCCGCCGCGGGCGGGGTCCACGGGGGCGTCGCCGGGATCAGTGCCGGCGGGTGGCGGAGGAGCGGCGCCGGATCGCGTACGCCGTGCCCGCCGCCGCCGCGAGCACCAGGGCCGTTCCGGCCGCCAGCTTCCCGGACTCCAGACCGCCCTGGGAGCCGCCGAGGCCGCCCTGCACCCCGCGCGGCGGGAGCAGCACGGTCGAGCCGGCCGTCGGCGTCGCCGTGGCCACGCCGCTGATGGTCAGGTCCACGGTGTCCTGCACCCCGCCCGAGCAGTTGAACGCCACCGTGTACACGGCGCCGCGCTTGGCGTCCGCGTCCACGGTGGCGGTGACCGTCGAGCCGGGCGCGATCTGGACGGTGTCGAAGATGCCGGCCGTCGCCGTGGCCGTGCTGGAGCAGCCGGGGGCGCTGAGCGTCACCCGCCCGCCGGGGGCGACGAGCGACGGGGAGACGACGAAGTCGCCCGGGGCCTGAGCACCCCGCACCCGCGGGTTCGGCGCGGGCGCACCGTCGGCCGCGTGGGCGACGGTGACGGGGGCGGCCAGGGCGAGGGTGGCCGCCCCCAGCAGGGCGGTGGACGCGGCACGTATCGCGCGCATGGTGATTCCTCCGGGTCCCGAGGGCCGGCCGCGGCGGTTTGGCCGCGTGGAGCCTGCGTGCACCTCGTTGCCCGAAACGCTAGGAGCGCCCTACCACGGCCGCGATCCCAGACGTGCGAATGGGGCACCGTTGTCCCCCGGGCGGCCCAGCCCCGCCCGTGCGCTCAGTCCGTGACCTGCGGGAACAGGTCGGTGAACGGCGTGGAGGTGGCGGCGAGACCGCGGCCGAAGGGGGCGTCGAAGTCCCAGATGAGGAAGAGCAGGAAGGCGATGAGGGCGCTGTAGAGGCCGGCGAGCAGCAACTCGCGGCCGGTGCGCCGGATCTGGAGCGTGAAGATCAGGCCCACCGAGACCAGGGCGCCGATGATCAGCCCGAACCAGACGACGCCGGGCATGGTCTCGCCGGCGCTCTGTCCCCGGGCGCCGCGGGCGTCGTCGGCGACCATCACCTGGTCGACCAGCGGCTGGTACGCCTGTCCCTCGAAGTCGTTGGCCGGCTCGTAGTCGGTGACGCTCCGGCGGACCTTCTGGAGCAGGGCGTCGCCCTCGGGGGTGAGCTCGCCCTTGTCCGCCATGTGCGTGAACTCGGTGTTCACCACGTAGTCCACGTACGCGTCGACATCCGCGCGGATGGCCTCGCGGACCGGCACCGGGTAGACCTCGACCCGCTCGGAGATCTCGTGCATCGCCTGGGCCTCCTGGCGCACCACCTCCTGGGCGGCGCCGCGGCCCTCCCAGACGCCGGCGATGGCGAGGCCGAGGACGATCGCGTAGATCACGCCGATCATCATCGTCATGTACTCGATGACGTCGGGGGTCTCGTTGGGGTCGTCGTCGGCGGGGATCCGGCGGTGGTTGATGACGACGATGGCCAGGACGACGCCGCAGGCGGCGGCCATGGCCAAGGTCAGGACGAGCCATTCGGACATGGTTCCTCGGTCTTTCGGACGGGGGAGTCGGGGAGGGGTGCGCGGCGCTCGGGGCCGGTCAGCGGGAGGAGCGCGGGCGGAGGATCGCGGTGGCCAGCACGGCCGGCGCGGTGATGAGCAGCATGGTGGTGACGGGCGACGCCGAGGACTTCGGCTGCGGGCGCGAGGTCCGCTGGTAGTGCGGGAGCACGACCGGGGTGGCCCGGGGCGGGCGCGGCGCGGTCGTCGGGGCGGGGGCCGGGGCCGGGGGTGCGGGCGCCGGCGGCTCCTCCGGCGCCGGGGTGGCGGGCGCGGGGGAG
>JOFO01000052.1 GCA_000721275.1 Microtetraspora glauca
GAGTCTCGTGGGCTCGGAGATGTGTATAAGAGACAGCTCCCCGACCGTCCCGCCCGCCCGGTCGAGCCCGAGCCCCGGGAGGAACTGGCCCGCACGGAGGGGGAGTCGGACGCGGTGCCGACCCGCCGGCCCGGCGCCGGGGGCGTCGGCGTACGGCCCCCGGCCGGCGGGGGCGCGGGAGCCCGCGCGCGGACCGCCGCCCCCGGCGCGGACGGCAGCCGGACGCCGGCGCGGTACGGCGGCGGGTCCGGCGGTGCGCCCGCTCCCGAGCCGGAGCCCCGTACGACCCCGCCCCGGCCCGCCCCGGTGCGGCAGCACCCGCCCCGGACCCGCGCCGTGCCGGCGCCCCGCACCGCCGCGCCCCGCCCGGCCGGCGGGCAGGTGCCCGAGATGCGGGAGCTCTGCCGTGAGGCGCGGCGGATCGACGCCCCGATGGGGGCGGCCGAGCTCTGCCGGAGCGCCTACGGCCGCTGACGGACCGTCGAAGTGGCCCAGGCAGATGGTCCGTCAATGGACCAGGAGACGCGGGCCACTTCACCGTACCGTCGTGTCCATGGCGAACACCTCCTCGGCGCGCCCCGCCGACGCGACCCCCGCGACCACCCCGCCCGCCGCGTCCGCGCGGGCGTCCGCGCCCCGCGCCCTGCTCCTCGCCCAGCTCGCCAACTCCGTCGGCGACGGCGCCTTCTACGTCACCTCCGCGCTCTACTTCACGGGCGTCGCCGGACTCTCCGCCGCCCAGGTCGGCGCCGGCCTCGCCGTCGCCTGGGCGGTCGGCTCACCCGCCGGGGTGCCGCTCGGGGCGCTCGCCGACCGGCGCGGCCCGCGCGGCGTCTCCGTCCTCCTCGCGCTCGTCACCGCCGCGGCGGTCGCGTCCTTCCTGCTCACCGACTCCTTCCCGGCCTTCCTGGCCGCCGCCACCCTCTACGCCTGCGCCCAGAGCGGGCTCGCCGCCGCCCGGCAGGCGCTCCTCGCCGGGCTGGTCGCCCCGGCCGACCGCACCGCCGTCCTCGCCCGGCTCCAGGCCGTCCTCAACGCCGGCCTCGCCGTCGGCGCGGCCCTCGGAGGCATCGCCCTGCACGCCGGCACGCGCGGCGCCTACCACGCCGTCTTCGTGCTCGACGCGGCCGGCTTCCTCTGCTGCGCCCTGCTGCTCGGCCGGCTCCCCACGCCCGCGACCGCCCCGGCCCCGGCCGCCGCGCGCGGCGGCTCCGGGACGGCCGTGCTCCGCGACCGCCCGTACGCCGCCCTGGCCCTGCTCAACGCGCTGATGCTGCTGCGGCTGCCGGTCCTCAGCCTCGCCCTGCCGCTGTGGATCACCCAGCGGACGGCGGCGCCCGGCTGGACCGTCTCCGCGCTCTTCGTCCTCAACACCGCGGCCGTCACCCTCTTCCAGGTCCGGGCCGCCCGCTCGGTCACCGACCTCGGCACCGCCGCGGCGGCCGTCCGGGGCGCGGGCGCCGTCATGTTCGCCGGCTGCGCCGTCTTCGCGGCCACCGCGCTCCCCGGGCTCGGCGCCGGGCCGGCCGTCGCCGTCCTGGTCCTCGGCGCCGTCCTCATGGTCGTGGGCGAGATGCGGCACGCGGCCGGCTCCTGGCAGCTGGGCCTCGGCCTGGCGCCCGCCGACCGGATCGGCCAGTACCAGGGCTTCTACGGCGCCGGCGTCCCCGTGGCCCGCGCGCTCGGACCGGTCGTCGTGACGACCCTCCTGATCGGCGTCGGACCCGCCGGCTGGCTGCTGCTCGGCGGCGTCTTCGTGCTGGCCGCCGCCGCCACCGGGCCGGTCTCCCGCTGGGCCGCCCGCACCCGGGGCGCGGACGCCTGACGGCTCACGGCGCCCGGTCCTTGTCCCGGGTCAGCAGCGCGAAGCCCGCCCGGTCCACGGAGACCGCCGCCCCCGCCAGCACCACCGCGCCGGTGCCCGAGGCGCGGTCCAGGCCCAGCCACGAACGGAAGCCGCCCGTCCCGCCGTTGTGCATCGTCACCGTGAGGTCCCGCACCCGCAGCGTGATCCACGCCGCGCCGATCCGCGTCCCCGCGCCGAACGGGACGACCGGATCGAGCGCCGCCGTCCCCGGCGCCGTGCCGTCGAGCAGCGCGGCGGTGAAGCGCGCCATGCTGCCGATGTCCGCCCGGATCCCGCCGGCCGGGCCCAGCGCCTCGCCCGTCCACGGCTCGCGCGGCCGGCCCCGCCGGGTCGTCCCCGCCACGGCGCCCGGCAGCAGCCCCGCCGGACCCGCCGGGAGGTAGAAGCGGTCGAGCCCGAGCGGTCCGCCGATCCGCCCGGCGACCAGCCGCTCGTACGACGTCCCCGCGGCGGCGGCCAGCGCGTGCCCGAGCAGCTCGAAGCCGAAGTTCGAGTAGCGGGGCCGGGTCCGGCCCGGCCGCACCGTACGGGCCTGGTCGACCAGCGCCGCCAGGTCCTCGCCGTACGGATTGGCGCCGTGCCGCCACAGCGCGAACGTCCGCCGCCACGGCCGCGCCGCGGCCGGCAGCCGCGGCAGCCCCGACCGGTGGGTGGCCAGCGCCCCGAGGGTCACCGCCCCGGCCGGCACGTCCGCCAGCGGCAGCAGCGCCCCGAGCCGCGTGTCCGCCGTCACCTCGCCGCGCTCCAGCGCGTCCGCGTACAGCAGCCCCGTGACGCCCTTCGACACCGACCCGATCTCGAAGTCGGCGTCCGGCGCCGCCCCCACCGAGGCCGTCCGCGCGCCCCCCGGGCCGACCAGGGCCCCCGCCACCGGGAACCCCCCGCCCGTCAGCGCCCGCAGCCGCCCCGCCAACCACTCGTCACCGTGATCCCCGTCCATGCGGGCCACCCTAGTTCCCGGCCCGGGAAGCGCTGTGACCCATGTCACGGATACCGCTTCCGCTCTTTCCGTTATCGCCGTGCCGGGCCCAGGCTCTCCCAGGCGCATGAAACTCCGGGAACGGCAGAGAAGGACGGACGGCGTGCAGCGGACCACAGGCGCGGACGAGATGACGGACTGGATACAGGCGGCGCGGTACGGCGACCCCTGGGCGTGCGACCAGGTCCTCGGCGCCCACCGGCCGCTCGTGCACGCCCTGGTGTCCCGCGCCCTCGTCTTCCGCCCCTCCGTCGCCGCCGACCCCGTCGTCCGCGACACCCTGCGGCGCGCCCACGGCACGCTGCACACCCTGCCGCACCCCGGGGCGTTCCGCCCCTGGCTCCTCGCCCTCGCCGTCGACACCACCCTCGGGCACGCCTCCGCCAGCCTCGACGAGGCCGGCGGCTGGCTCGACGTCCAGGACGCGCTGCTCGCCGCGCTCGGCTCGCTGGAGGACGAAGGATTGCTGGCGCGGTACGAGACGGCCGCCGCGCTCCAGTGGACGCCGGACGACACCGCCCCGCGGATGGCGACCGCGCGGACCCGGCTCGACGTCGCCCGGTCCGTCGGCGCCGCGCTGGCCCGCCGCCCCCGCTGCCCCCGGCTCCGGGAGCTGACCGCCGGCTGGGACGGCCGGCCCGGTGCCGGATGGCGCGACCACCTCGCCGCCCACACGACCACGTGCGCGGCCTGCGCCGGGGTCGTGGTGGCCGCCGCGACGCCCGGGTCTCACCCCGGTCCTGACGTCGAGGGTCCGTTCACCGGCGCCGGGACCGACGCGCCGACCCTGGCCCACGACCTCGGCGGGATCACCCCGGCCGCCCCCGTCGCCCCCGCGCCGCTGTACGGCGGGCGGGACGGCCAGCGGGAGATCCTGGAGGCGAACCGCGCCGCCGTCCCCGGCCCCGACACGCCCCTCACCCACGACCCCGACTCCCTGACGGCCACCCCCGCCACCGTCGCCGCGGCCCCCACCGCCTCCACCCCGCCGTCCGGCCGGACGACCGCATCCGCCACGCCCGACGCCCGGCGCACCCCCACCGCGCGCCCCACCACGGCCGCGCCCACCCCGCAGCGCACCCTCGCGAGCCCCGCCGCCCGCCCGCAGAAGCCGACCGCCGCCCCGACCACCGCCCCTGCCCCCGCCCGGACGACCGCCCCGGAACCCGCGCGGACGACCGCGGCGCCGACCGCCGGCACCGACCCGGCCCCCGGCGGCGGCAAGCAGGACGACGGCGGCCAGGGATCGGCGGCCGACCAGGTGCTCTCGCTCGTCAACGCCGAGCGCGCCAAGGCCGGCTGCGGGCCGCTCACCGCGAACGCGACCCTCGCGCGCGCCGCCCAGGGCCACTCCGCCGACATGGCCGCCCGGGACTTCTTCGACCACACCAACCCGGACGGCGACGGCCCCGGCGAGCGCGTCACCGCCGCCGGATACCCGTGGAGCACCTACGGCGAGAACATCGCCAAGGGCCAGACGACGGCCGAGCAGGTCATGGAGGCGTGGATGAACAGCCCCGGCCACCGCGCCAACATCCTCAACTGCGACTTCAAGGAGCTCGGCGTCGGCGTCCACACCGACGGCGGCCCCTACTGGACCCAGGTGTTCGGCGCCCGCTGACCGAGCGCCACCGCCCGCCCCTCCCGGGCCGTTGTCCGGCGCGGCCGTCACCGCTCGGCCGCCGCCACGAGCGCGGACAGCTCGACCCGGGACCGCAGCTGCAGCCGCGCGTACACCCCCCGCAGATGGTGGTCGACGGTCCGCGGGCTCAGCGACAGGCGGGCGGCGACCTCCTCGTTGGTGGCGCCCTCCGCGACGAGCCGGGCGATCCGCCGCTGCTGCGGGGTGAGCGCGGCCAGCGCGGACGGCTCCGGGCGCGGCGTGCCCGGCGCGCCCGTCGCCCGCAGTTCCGCGCGCGCCTGCCGGGCCCAGCCCTCGGCCGCCGCCCGCTCGAAGGTGACCAGCGCGTCGCGCAGCGGGCCCCGCGCCTCGCCCGGGCGGCGCCGCCGGCGCAGCCAGGTCCCGTACGCGAAGAGGGTCCGGGCCCGCTCGAAGTCGTTGCCGCCGTCCTCGTGGTGCCGCAGCGCCTCGCCGAACCAGCGGGACGTCTCCTCGCCGTGCCGGGCCAGCAGGGCGCGGCAGCGGGCCAGTTGGGCCGGGGCCGGCCGGTCCAGCCCGAACGCCGCCCAGCGCGCGTACTCCTCCGTCGCCTCCCGCGCCTCGCCCGCCCGGCCCGCCGCCACCGCCGCCTCCACGAAGCAGGGCACGGCCAGCATGCGGAGCGCGAAGTGGCCGCTGTGAGGGCCGGGCCGGACCAGCGGCGCGAGGCGCGCGGCGGCCTGCGCGGGGAGGCCGGCCGCCGACTCGGCCCGCGCCAGGGCCCATTCGGCGAGCGTCACCGCCTGGGCGAGCCCGTGCGGGCGCCCGATCGCCAGCGCCCGCTCCGCGTGCTCCCGGACGGACGGCCCGTCGCCGGTCACCGACGCCACCAGGGCCAGCACCGCGTGCTGGTGCGCCGCCGAGTTGAGCTGGCCCGTCGCGCGCGCCGCCCGCAGGCCCTCCCCGGCGGCGTGCCCGGCCCGGGCGTACCGGCCGGCGCGCAGCTCGGCGTACGCGAGGTGTTCGAGGATCCGGGGAAGCAGGGAGGCCCGTTCCTCGGCGCGCGCCCGCGCCAGCGCCCTGCCGTGCAGCCGCGCCGCCGCCGTGACGTCCCCGAGCACCAGGGCGGCCGATCCGGCCCGCAGCAGCAGCCGGGGCTCGTCCCGGTCCGCGCCGACCGCGACGACCGCGGCGAGCGGGCGCCGCGCCCGGTCGGGGCGGACGGTGAGCGCGGCCCGCAGCCCCTCGGCGAAGGCCCGCTCCGTCCCCGGGCCGGCCGGGGCGAGGTCGAGCGCGGCCAGGCAGGCGTCGACGTCCCCGGCCGCCCAGGCCGCCTCCATCGCGAGGAACCGGGCGTCGGCCGCCTCGGCGGGCTCCCGGTCCCGCAGCACCTTCGCCGCCTGGAGGAACGCGTCGTGCGCGTCCATCACCGGTCCGCCCGCGAGCGCCGCGAAACCACGGGTCAGCAGCGCCCGGCCGCGCGCCGCGACGGAACGCGCCCGGACGGCCGGGGGCGGCCCCAGCCGGTCGGCCCGGTGCCGCTCGTGACGGTCCGGCAGCCCCGGGTCCCGGCGCCGGACCTCCTCCTTCGGGTACGGGCTCCGCCCGGCGGCCGGGCCGCCGTCCCGGGGCCGGTCCCCGTGGCGGGCCGCCGCGCGGCGCAGGAACGGGTCGGGGAAGGCGAGCGCGTCACCGTCGCGGTGCAGCAGCCCGGCCGCCACCAGGCCGTCCAGCGCCTCCGTCGGCACCCGCAGCGACCGGGCGCGGGCCAGGACCGCGCCCACGTCCGTACGGCCGGGGTCCCCGCCCGCCGGCCGGCAGGCGCGCGCCACCACGCCCAGCAGCCGGCGCCCGTCCGCCGGCAGGGCGCCGAGCAGCCCGCCGTACACCGTGACCAGCACGCCGTCGTCCACCAGCCGCCCCGGCCCGGCGACCGTGCCGGCGAGCACGCCGGGCGCCAGCCGGCGGACCGTCTCGACGAGGACGCCCGGGTGCCCGGCCGCCTCGTCGAGGAGCCGCTCGGCCACGGCCGGCGCGACGCGCCCCCCGCCCGCGTCGGCCAGCAGCGCCCGGGCGTCCGCCCGGTCGAGCCGTGACAGCCGGACGACGGGCGCGGCGCCCGGCGCGTCCGCCGCGGGCAGCGGCCGGCCGGGCGCCGACGCCACCAGCCATCCGAGCCGCGTCGTGCCGCGCGCGGCCGGGGACCGCCAGTGCGCCGTGAACGCGGCCCGCGAGTGCGCGTCCCAGAGCGGGAAGTCGTCCAGGCAGAGCAGGACGGGACCGGTTCCGGACAGGGAGGCGGCGAGCGCCGCGGCGACGCCGCCGGGACCCCGGGCGAGCCGGGCCGCCCGGCAGGCCGCCGCACCCGACGGCGCCAGCGCGTCGCACAGCGCCCGCGCGGCGCTCCACGGCACCTGCCGGCGGGGCGCGCCGATCACGTACGCGACGCCGGGGAAGTCCCGGGCCGCCCGGGCGAGCAGCGCGGAGCGCCCCTCGCCGGGCCCGCCGGTCACGACGACCACCGGCTCGGCCCCGAGGCGGCTCTCCTTCGGGGCCGACAGCCGGTGGACGGCGGCGAGTTCGGCCTCCCGGCCGTACAGCACGGGCCCGGTTGCGGCGGTCACGCCCGTCACGCTAACCGGCCCGCCGGACGGCCGGTACCGGTCGGTAAGGGGGTCTGGGCCGGAGCCCAGCCCCCCGTGGCCAGGGCTGTGCCCGCGCACAGCGACCGGGTCCGGGACCCGGCCCCGGACCGGCCTCAGGAGCCCAGCGGGCAGCTGCCCCGGTACTCCTCGATCGTCAGGCTCGGCCGCGGCAGCGGGCAGAGGAACTGCTCGTACCGGGTGTCGTCGTCGATGAACCGCTTCAGCCACGCGATGCTGTACTTCGCGATCGTCGTGTCCGAGGTGTTGGGCGTGAAGTGCGAGGCGCCGTTCAGCTCAAGGTACGCCTTGTCGAGGCCGGCGGGCAGGCTCTCGTAGAACGGCTCCGAGTGCGTGGCGACGGGGGCGATGGTGTCGCCGTCCGCGCCGATGACGAGGGTCGGGGTGCGCAGCTCCGGCCAGGTCTTGTCGGTGTTCCAGCCGGTCAGCGGCACCGCGGCCTTCAGGCTCGGCCGGCTCTTCGCCGCCTCCAGCGTGCCGCCGCCGCCCATCGAGTGGCCCATCACGCCGAGCCGCGAGGTGTCGATCCGGTCCCGGACGGCGCTGCGCTGGGTGAGGTGGTCGAGCGCGGCGAGGAGCTGCCGGCCCCGGCTGTCGGGCTGGTCGAGCGTGGTGAGCGTGTCGATCACGAACACGACGAAGCCCTGCGAGGCCAGCCGCGGACCGAGCCAGGCCACCGACGACTGCGTGGCGGTGAACCCGGGGGAGATCGCCACCGCGCCGAACGTGCCGTCGGCGGTGCTCGTCGGGTAGTAGATGGTGCCGCCGCCGAAGCCGACGGCGGCGAGCGAGGAGACCGAGGTCTGCGCGACCGCGTAGGGGCCGCGCGACGCCTCGATGCTCGCCACGGTGGGCGCGGGGCCGCGCTCGTACGGATTGCCGGCCGCCGCTCCCGCGCCCGGGGCGAGGAGCAGGGTGAGGCCGGCGGTGACGGCGGTGGCCGCGGCAAGGTATCGCTTCACGACGAAGTCGTCCTCTCGTGTCGTGGTACGGCCGCCCCGGGGGAGGGGAGACCGCTGCCGTGGGGGCAGGCCCCGCCACTGTGGGGGCGGCACGGGACGCCGTCATCGGCACAATCACCGGTCCTGCGGCGGTGGGGGCCCCGCGCCGCGGTCCGCCGGGGGCGTGACAGACTGCGGGACCGACCCCGGACGGCCGTGACAGGAGGACCCGATGACCGCGCGCTCCCGGTCCTGCGAGGCCCCCGCGCTCGTCGTGCGGTACGGCGCCGACGCCCCGGCCGGCGCGGTGCTCCTGCTGCACGGTGGACGCGCCGACGGGCTGGAGGCCCCGCCGTACCTCAACCTCCCCGCGCTGCGGATGCGGCCCTTCGCCGAGGCCGTGCGGCGGGCGGCGCGCGGCCGGGCGGTGCTGGTCGCCGAGGGCCGCTACCGGCACCGGGGCTGGAACGGCGACCGCGCCGACGCCGCCCGGGACGCCGGGACCGCGCTCGCCCGGCTGCGGGACCGGTTCGGCGCGATCCCCGTCGTGCTCGTCGGGCACTCCATGGGCGGCCGGGCCGCGCTCGCGGTCGCCGGGGACCCGGCCGTCCGGGGCGTCGTCGCCCTCGCGCCCTGGTGCCCGCCGGGCGAGCCGGTCGCCCACCTCGCGGGCCGCCGGCTGTACCTGCTCCACGACGAGACGGACCGGGTGACGGCCGCCCGCGACTCGTGGGCGTTCGTCCGCAGGGCCCGGGAGGCCGGCGCCGACGCGACCGGCGTCCCCATGCCGCTCGGGGGCCACGCCATGCTGCGCGGCGCCCGCCTGTGGCACCGGCGCACCGCCGAACTGGCCCTGGAGACCCTGGCGTACGAGCCCGCCTGACGCCCTCCGAGGCCGCTCCCGACTCGCGGGACCGGGCGCGGCGGGCCAGGATCGGGCGGAGGGGGCGCGCCACCGCGCCCCACGCGGCCGCGCGGGCCCGGCCCACCGCCCCCGCGCCTGTCCCGGGAGGCGTCCGTGTCGGAACTCATCGTGATCGGGTACGAGGACCGTGCCGCCGCCGAGGCGGCCCTCGCCACGGTGCAGGACCTCCAGCGGGACCAGGTGCTGGTCCTCAACGGCCTCGCCGTCGTGTCCGTGGACGAGGAGGGCGCCACCCACGTCGACACGTCCAGCCGGGTCGTCGGCGTCACCGCCGCCACGGGGGCCCTGTGGGGGACCATCTTCGGGATTCTCGTCCTGGCCCCCGCGGTCGGCGCCCTCACCGGTGCCGCGCTCGGCGGACTCGTCGGCCGGCTCAGCAAGTCCGGCATCGACGAGCGGTTCCGGCAGCAGGTCGGCGACCTGCTGCGGCCGGGCGCCGCCGCCGTCGTGATCATGGCCGCGAAGCTCACCGAGGACAAGTTCACCGCGGCGATGCGGCCCCACGGCGGCACCGTCCTGAAGACGTCCCTCAGCGACGCGGACGAGAAGGAGCTGGCCCAGCAGCTCGCCGGCCCCGAGTGACGTCCCCGGGCGGCGCCCCGCCGTCGCCCTTCGTCAGCTCCCGCCGGCAGCGCCCCGTCAGCTCCCGTCGTCCGCCCGGAAGGCCAGCAGGGCCGTGTCGTCGCGGTGGTCCGACAGCTCCTGGAGCACGCCGAGCAGATCCGGCAGCGGGAGCCGGCGGACGCGGGCGGCCTCGGCGGCGAGCCGGCGCTGGCCCTCGTCGATCGCGGCGGCCGGGGTCTCGATCAGGCCGTCGGTGTACAGCAGCAGCGTGTCGCCGGGCCGCAGGACGTGGGTGCGGCTCGTCCGGGGCGGGTCCGGGGCCACGCAGAGCGGCGGGTCCGCCGCGCCGGGGAGGAAGCGGGCGGCGCCCTCGGCAGGGACGAGCAGCGGCGGCGGGTGGCCCGCGTTCGACCAGGTCAGCGGCCAGGTGCCGGCCGGTCCGCGCCGCAGGGTCGCGTGCAGCGCGGTCGCCAGGTCGGCGGTGGCCAGGCCCGCCGCCACCTGGTCGAGCCGGGCCAGCACCTCGTCCGGCGCGGCCTCCGGCCCGCCCGCGTACGCCAGCGCCCGCAGCATGCTGCGCATCTGCCCCATCGCCGTGGCCGCCGTCAGGTCGTGGCCCGCCACGTCCCCGATGCCGAGGACGAGCGTCCCGTCCGGCAGCGTGAAGGCGTCGTACCAGTCGCCGCCGATCTCCCCGCTGGGGCTGGCCGGCTGGTAGCGCGCGGCCAGCGTCCCGCCCCGCACCGGCGGCGGGTCGGTCAGGTGCGCCCGCTGGAGGCCGAGCGCGGTCCGCCGGGCCCGCTGGAGGTCGAGGACCTTCTGGATCGGGCCCTGGGCGTGGTGCAGCACCTCCCGCAGGAGCTCGGTCTCGGCCGGTCCGGGGACCGGTGTGTCGCCGTTGCTGCTGGAGGCGGCGTAGCCGAGGGCGAGGTCGTCGACGATCAGCGGGACGAGGGTGAGGCTGGTGGCCCCGGAGGCGGTCAGCCAGCGTTCGCTGACCGTCGGGACGAGCCCGGGCGGCACCGGGGCGCCCGGCTCCAGCGGGAAGGTGACCGGCTCCCGCCCCGCCAGCACCGCGCGCACGGCCGGCGTCACCGCCACCTCCTGGCCGCGCAGCGCGGGCGGTGCCGGCAGGCCGGGCCGGGTCGCCGACGCGATCCGGCGCGCCGTCACCCCGGCGTGCTCCGGCAGCGGCCACTCGTCGTGCGACAGCAGCAGGATCAGGCAGGCGTCGGTGAGTTCCGGCACCAGCACCTTCACGACCTCCGCGAACGCCTCCGGCAGGCTCGCCTCGGTCACCGCGGCGACCTTCGCGAGCAGCCGTTCGCGCAGCCGGGTGCCCCAGCCGTCCTCGATGTCGGCGGTGGCCGCCACCCACTCGGCGACGCGCCCGTCCCGCAGCACCGGCACGCAGCGCGTCGACAGGTGCCGGTACGAGCCGTCCGCCGCCCGCACCCGGAACGTCGCCTCGAACACCCCGGGCCGCTCGCCCTCCCGCGCCGCCCGCCGCCACGCCGCGCTCAGCGCCTCCCGGTCGCGCGGGTGGATGTGCGGGTACCAGCCCTCGTCGGCGCGCGGATGCCAGGGCCTTCCGGTCAGCTGCGCCCAGCCGGGGACCAGTTCCTCCATGGACCCGTCGGCGCCCATCACCCACACCATCTGCGAGACGGCCGAGACCAGCGCCTCGTACCGCTGGAGCGCCTGCGTCTCGGCGGTGGTGTCCATGGCGAGGACGAGGATCCCGGGGCCCTGCCCGGTGGTGACGGGGCTGCACGAGTACACGAAGTGCCGGGCCTGCCCGGCGGCCCCGGGGTCCGTCCGCCGCTCGCCGACGACCTGCCGGGCCCGGCCCGTGGCGCGGACGGAGTCGAGCACGGCCAGGAAGCGGTGCCCGTCCGCGTCCGGGAAGGCGGCGCGGGCCGGGAGGCCGATCCGCCGGGCGCCGAAGAGCCGGGTGAACGCGGAGTTGGTGTAGAGCAGCCGCCCTTCGGGTCCGGCGAGGAGGGCGACGGCGGCGACGGTCCCGTCGAACATGCGCGGATCGACGGGCGTGCCGCCGACGGCGGAGCCCGCGTCCGTACCGCCGGAGCCCGGGCCCGTGCGGCCCGTGCCGCCCGGGCTCCCGGCCGCGCCCGTCGCGCGCGAGCCCGGTGGGGTGCCGGACGCGTGGGTTCCGCGTCCGGCGGGGTCGTCGGTGCTCTCGCCGCCCTTCACGCTCCCATCATCGCGGCGCGGGCCGGGCCCGGCCCGCCGCGGTGCCGCCGTACGGCGGTGTCCGGCGTGGTTGACGCGCGTCGACCGACGGGCCAGGCTTCCTCCCGACAGGCGCTGTCTGACAGTTGCATGACACACCCGCACGGCACGCACGCAAACACGCACGGCATCACACGCACGGCCCTGTTCTCCGTACGTCCCCGTACCCGCAGAGAGGGAGGCCCGCCCGTATGTCCCCGCACCCCCGCGCTTCCGTTCCGCCCGTGTCGCTCGCGTCCCCCGTGACCCGGCTCCTGCTCGCCCTCGTGCTGACGGTCGCCGGCCTGGCCGGCGTCGTGGCCGGGGCGTCCCCCGCCCGCGCCGACGGCTGCTACACCTGGTCCCGCACCCTCTCGCAGGGCGCGACCGGGGCCGACGTCACCCAACTCCAGATCCGGGTCGCCGGCTACCCGGGCTACGGCGGCGTCCTCGCCGTCGACGGCTCCTACGGCCCGGCCACCACCGCCGCCGTGAAGCGCTTCCAGTCCGCCTACGGCCTCGCCGCCGACGGCGTCGCCGGCCCCGCGACCTTCAGCAAGCTGTACGCGCTCCAGGACGACGACTGCACGCCGATCCACTTCTCGTACGCCGAGCTGAACGACTGCAACACCACCTGGGCGGGCGGCGCCGTCAGCGCCACCACCGCCAAGGCCAACGCGCTGCGCACGATGTGGAAGCTGGAGGCCCTCCGGCACGCCCTCGGCGACGAGCCGATCCGGGTGACCAGCGGCTTCCGCAGCACCGCCTGCAACGCGGCCGTCGGCGGCGCCTCGGACAGCCGGCACCTCTACGGCGACGCCGCCGACCTGGGAGCCGGCCCGCACTCGCTGTGCCGGCTGGCCCAGCAGGCCCGCTACCACGGCTTCAACGGGATCCTCGGCCCGGGCTACCCCGGCCACTCCGACCACGCGCACGTCGACCACCGGGCCGGCCGGTACTGGTCCGCGTCCTCCTGCGGCATCTGACGGCCGCCGACCCCGCCCCTCCGCTCCCGGTCCGGCCGCACGCGCGAGCGCCGCGGCCGGACCGGGAGCGCCGGCTCAGTACGTGACGCCCACGTGCGCCAGCGCCTGCTTCAGCAGGACGCCGTGGCCGCCCGGCATCTCGCTCTGGACGGCAGCGGACGCGGCCTCCTGGGGGCTGAACCAGACCAGGTCGAGGGCGTCCTGGCGCGGGCGGCAGTCGCCGCTCACCGGGACGATGTAGGCGAGCGACACCGCGTGCTGGCGCGGGTCGTGGAACGGGGTGATGCCCGCGGTCGGGAAGTACTCCGCGACCGTGAAGGGCTGGAGCGACGCCGGCACCCGCGGCAGCGCCACGGGGCCGAGGTCCTTCTCCAGGTGCCGCAACAGGGCGTCCCGGACGCGCTCGTGGTGCATGACGCGTCCGGAGACGAGGGTGCGGCTGATCGTTCCGTCGGCGCCGATGCGGAGCAGCAGTCCGATGCTCGTGACTTCGCCGCTGTCGTCCACCCGTACGGGAACCGCGTCGACGTACAGGATCGGCATCCGGGCGCGGGCCGTGTCCAGCTCGTCCGAGGTCATCCAGCCGGGCGTGGTCTCAGTCATGTCAGACATCGCCTGATCATACTTTCCGCGACGACCGCCGCGCGGTGATTCGGGCGTCAGCCGTTCGGGTGGCTCGGGGGAGCGCCGGCCCGCCGTCACTTGACCGACCCGGCCATCACCCCCTGCACGAAGTGGCGCTGGAAGGCGAAGAACACCACCAGCGGTACCACCAGGGACAGGAAGGCGCCCGGCGCGAGGACGCCGATGTTGGAGCCGAACTGCCGCATCTGCGACTGGAGGGCCACCGTCAGCGGCTGGGACTCGCCGTCGGCGAAGAGCAGCGCCACCAGCATGTCGTTCCAGACCCACAGGAACTGGAAGATCGCCAGGCTGGCGAGCGCCGGCCGGCCCAGCGGCAGCACGAGCCGCCGGAAGATCCGCCACTCGCCGCCGCCGTCGAGCCGGGCCGCCTCCAGCATCTCGCGCGGGATCTCCGCGAAGAAGTTCCGCAGCAGGAACACCCCGAACGGCAGCCCGTACGCCACGTGGAAGAGCACGACGCCGGCGACCGTCCCGAACAGGCCGACCGCGCCGAAGAGTTTCGCCACCGGCAGCAGGCCGATCTGCACCGGGACCACCAGCAGCCCGACCACGACCAGGAAGAGGCCGTCCCGGCCCGGGAAGTCCAGCCAGGCGAAGGCGTATCCGGCGAGCGCGGCGATGCCGACGACGAGGACCGTGGTCGGCACCGCGATCAAGACCGTGTTCCAGAACGCCTGGACGAGTCCCGAATCCGCCAGCAGCGCGCGGTAGTTGTCGAAGGAGAGCTGGGACGGCTCCACCAGCGATGTCCACCAGCCGTCCGAGGCGTTGTCCCGTTCGGAGCGCAGCGAGGACAGCAGCAGCCCCGCCAGCGGGGTGATCCAGACGAGGGCGACCAGGACGAGCAGCGACTGCACCGCCGCACTCCCCAGCCACCGGGTCACGCGCGTGGGCCTGTTCCTGTTCATGAGCCGCCGCCCTTCCGGAAGCGCCGGATGTTGAAGACCATCGCCGGGACGACCAGCAGGAGCAGCAGCACGCTGAGGGCGGCGCCGAGCCCCTGGTCGTTGCCGCCGCCGAAGGAGACCAGCCACATGCGGGTGGCCAGCACGTTCGCCTCCTCCTGCACGGGGCCCGGGGCGATGACGTACACGAGGTCGAAGACCTTCATCACGTTGATGACCAGGGTGACGAGCACGACGGTGAGGACGGGGGCGAGCAGCGGGACGGTGATCCGGCGGAAGATCTGCCGTTCGTTCGCACCGTCCACACGGGCGGCCTCCATCACGTCGCGGGGGAGCGCGGCGAGCCCGGCACCGATCAGCACCATGGCGAAGCCGGTCCACACCCAGAGGTAGGCGCCGATGATCGCCGGGGTGACGAGCGCCGGCCCGAGCCAGTCGACTCCGCCGTAGCCGGCGGCGAAGTTGGCGGCCGGCACCCGTAGCCGGTACGTGCCGTCGGCGAGCCCGTCGAAGCGGAAGGTGCCGTCGGCGGCCGTGCGGGCCGACGCCACCGCCTTCCCGTCGCGGACGGCCTCGACGGTCATGCCGGGCAGCCCTTTCTCCGCCGCGTCGACCTCGCCCGTCCGGCCGCCCGCGCCGGGCGTGAAGTCCAGGTACACCGTCCCGGACAGGGTGCCCGGGGCCGGTTCCGGGGCCCGGGCCGGTTCCGTCCCCGCCGGGACGGCCCCGGGGGCGACGCCCACGAACGGCAGGACGGCGACGGAACCGGGCCGCAGTTCGCCGCTCGTGTAGCCGTCGGCGGGGGTGCCGGCGAGGCCCCGGTCCTCGCGGGCACGGGCGGTCGGATACGGGGCCGGGTCGTCGAAGGCGTCGTGGACGCCGACCACCACCGCGTTGAGCACGCCCCGGTCGGGATCCTGCTCGTACGCCAGCCGGAACACGATGCCCGCGGCGAGGAACGACACGGCCATCGGCAGGAACAGCACGAGCTTGAACGCGGTCGCCCAGCGGACCCGCTCCGTCAGCACGGCGAGGACGAGGCCGAGCCCGGTGAGCAGGACGGGCGCGACCACCACCCAGACGGCGCTGTTCCGCAGCGCCTTCAGGGTGGCCGGGTCGCGGACCATCTCCAGGTAGTTGCCGGCGCCGACGAACCGGTCGCCGGTCGCGTCGAAGAGGCTGCGGACGACGGAGAAGACGACCGGGTAGGCGACGAGGGCGCCCAGGAGCAGGAGGGCGGGCAGGGCGAAGGCGGCGCCGAGGAGCCGCCGCGAGCGCCGGGCGCGGCGCCGCGGGTCGGCCGCGGCGCGCGCCTGCCGCCGCCGGTCCGGGACGGACTGCCGGTCCATGGCGGCCGGCCTCAGTTCCCGTACGCCTTGGCCGCGGCCGCCTCCAGGGCGGCGGCGGTCCGCGCCGGGTTCGACGGGTCGCGCAGGAAGTCCTGGAGGAGCTTCCACTCGCCGGCGCCCTTGGTGCCGCCGAAGGCGGCGGGCGCCTGGTCGGACATGTCGAAGCGGACGGAGTCGCCGGCGGCGACGAGCGAGGCGGCGGTGGCGCGGGCGGTGTCGTCGGCGTACGCCTCGGGCTTCACGTCCTTGTTGGGGGAGAGGAAGCCGCCGGCGCCGGCCCACACCGCGGCGGCCTCCGGGGTGGCCAGGTACTCCAGGAACCGCATGCCGGCCTCGGCGTTCTTCGCGTCCTTCAGGACGACGGCCGCGTCGCCGCCGCTGACCACCGGCGCCTTCCCGGAGCCGACCGGCGGGAACGGGAAGAACTTCGCGTCCTCGCCGGGCTTGCGCCCGAACTCGTCCTTGGCGACGCCGCCGACGAAGTCGCCCTCGTAGACCAGGGCGGCCTTCGGTTCGGGGCCGAAGACCTTCTCGACGGAGCCGGGGAAGTCGGTGCGCAGCGCCTCGGCGGCGCCGCCGGCGACCAGCCGCTCGTCCTTGAAGACCTCGCCGAGGGTGGTGAGGGCGGTGACGACGCTGGGGTCGGTCCACTTCAGCTCGTGGCGGGCGAGCCGGTCGTACTTCTCCGGTCCGGCCTGCGACAGGTAGATGTTCTCGAACCAGTCGGTGAGCGTCCAGCCGTCCTCGCCGGCGACGGCGAAGGCGGGCCTGCCGGAGTCGGCGAGCGTCCGGCCGGCCGCCAGGAGGTCGTCCCAGGTCTTCGGCTCGGTCACGCCCGCCTGTTCCAGGGCGGCGGGGTCGTACCAGACGGTCGACTTGTGGGCGGCCTTGAAGTACAGGCCGTAGAAGGTGCCGTCGACGGTGCCGTAGTTCTTCCAGACCGGTGCGAGGTTGCCGCCGGCGGTCGCGGCGGTCTTCTCGGAGAGCGGCTTGAGCCAGCCGGCCTTCGCGAACTGCTGGAGGACGCCGACCTGGGGGACGAGGACGACGTCGGGGGCGTTGCCGCCCTCGATCTTGCTGCCGACGAAGGTGGAGACGTTGTCGCCGGAGGGGACGAAGACGGTCTTGGCGCCGGTCTTCGCGCTGAACGCGTCGAGGACCTTCTTGAAGTTGGTCTGCTCGCTGCCCGTCCAGACGCCCGCGACCGTGACGGTCGTGCCGCTGAGCTCGCCGCCGGACGCGGTGTCCCCACCGCCGCCGCAGGCGGTCGCGGTGAGCGCGAGGGCGAGGGCCGCGGAGAGCGCCCCGGTGGCGCGGAGGGTGGGGAGGGAGGGTCGTCGCATGGTCGTCCTTCCTTCGCTTCGATACTTTCATGTTAAGTAGAGATGGCGAATGCATGTCAACGGTGCAGCACCAACTGGCATGGCAGGCAGCAGAATTGGGAAGGCGTCAGGGGTAACGGAGAACCCCCCTACCTAACGCGTAGGCAGAGGGGCCGGGGGAGTCGCGGGACGGAGGGGCGGTCGTGGTGTCAGTCGCCGGCGGGAACCCCCGGCTCCCGCCCGTCGTGCGGGATCGCCGCCAGCTCACGCGTCAGCCGCCGCACCCCCTCCTCCGGCGAGGCCCGCAGCGCCAGCACGTCCTGCGCCACCGCCTGCACCGCCAGGCTCACCTGGTCGTACCGCGCGCTCTTCGGCCGCGGCACCGCCGCCAGCACGCTCTCCCGCAGGATCGGCAGATACGGGTGGGCCGCCACCAGCTCCGGATCCGCGTACAGCGACGCCCGCACCGGCGGCAGCGACCCGCGCGTCAGCACCTGCCGCTGCACCCGCTCGCTCGTCAGATAGGCCAGGAAGTCGTACGCCGACGCCGGGTGCCGCGACCGGGCGGACACCGCCAGGTTCGACCCGCCCAGCACGCTCGTCCCCGGCCCGTACGGCCCCGGCAGCGGCACCGCCCCGAAGCGGCCCGCCACCCGCGACCCCGGCCGGTCCGCGTCCGCGTACACGTACGGCCAGTTCCGCAGGAACAGCAGCCGCCCCTCCATGAACGCCGCCCGCGACTCCTCCTCCGTGAACCCCAGCGCCTCCGCCGGGATCCACCCCTCCCGCACCCCGCCGGCCAGAAACGTCAGCGCCGCCCGCGCCGCGTCCGAGTCCACCCCGACCCGCGCGCCCTCCTCCCGCAGCACCGTCCCGCCCGCCGACTGGATCGCCTCCGTCACGTTCACCGTCAGCCCCTCGTACGGCAGGAACTGCCCCGCGTAGCCGCCGAGCCCGTGCCTCGGTGCCAGCGTCCGCGCCAGCCGCGCCAGCTCCGCCCACGTCCGCGGCGGCCGCTCGCCCGCCGCCTCCAGCACGTCCTTCCGGTAGTACAGCAGCCCGGCGTTGGTCACGTACGGCACCGCGTACAGCCGTCCCCGGAACGTCGCCGTGTCCACCACCGGCGGCAGGAACGCCGCCAGGTCGAACCGCTCCCGCTCCAGCGGCGCGACCAGCCCCGCCGCCGCGAACTCCGACGTCCACGCCACGTCGATGTTCAGCACGTCGAACCGGCGGCTCCCCGACCGCAGCTCGCTCAGCATCTGCGCCCGCGTCTCGTCCGCCGAGTCCGGCAGCTCCACCAGCGTCACCGGCTCCGCCGGCCGCCGCGCGTTCCACTCCGCCACCAGCGGGCCCAGATAGTCGGTGAGGTCGCCCGCCGTCACGAACGTCAGCGCGCCCCGCCCGCCGGCCGGCCCGGGACCCGGCGGCGGCGCGCCCCCGGCACACCCCGCCAGCAGCACCGCCGCCACCAGCACGCCCCTCGCCACGGACCGTACCCACCCCATGCGTTCCTCCCGGACGTGGTGCCGCACGCGACGGTCCATCGTGGCAGACCCGCGGCGCGCCCCATCGGTGATACTGGTCCGGCGGACCCGGCGACCGCCGGTCCACCGGCCCCCGGGCCGCCACCACCGGGCCGGGAACGGCGCACGACACAGAAGGGGGAGCGCGTGCGGCAGCAGCTGCTGGCACTCCTCACCCGGGGCCCCGCCCACGGCTACGAGCTCAAGCAGGGTCTTGAACAACTCCTCGGCTCCGCCTACCCTCAGCCCAACGTCGGCCAGGTCTACGTGACCCTCGGCCGGCTGGAGAAGAGCGGACTCATCGAAGGCGAGGACGTCGAACAGACGGGCCGCCCCAACAAGCGGATCTACCGCCTGACCGACGCCGGACGGGAGGCCGTCGCCGCGTGGTTCGAGGACACCACCGACGAACCCCGGGTCCGCGACGGATTCTTCATGAAACTCGCCCTCGCCCCCCTCTCCGGACTCGCCGACCCGATCGCCCTGATCAACCGGCAGCGCCGGCAGCACCTCAACACCATGCGCAGCCTCTCCCGGCTCGCCGCCGCGCAGGACCGCGACAACAAGATCGCCCAACTCCTCATCGAGGGCGCCATGCTGCACCTCCAGGCCGACCTCGACTGGCTGGAGCGCTGCCAGGAGGAACTCGAATGAGCGGACCCGGACCGGTCCCGCCCGGCGCGCTCGTGCACGCCGAGGGACTGACCAAGACCCACCGCGGCGACCGCGCCCCCGTCCCCGCCGTCCGCAACGTCGACCTCACCGTCCGCGCCGGCGAGTTCGTCGCCGTCACCGGCCCCTCCGGCGCCGGCAAGTCCACCCTCCTCCACCTCATCGGCGGGCTCGAACGCCCCGACGCCGGCCGCCTCTGGATCGACGGCCTGCGGGTCGACACCCACGGCGAGGCCCGCTGGGCCGTCCTGCGCCGCCGCAGCGTCGGCATCGTCTTCCAGTTCTTCAACCTCGTCTCGCACCTCACCGTCGCCGACAACGTCGAACTCCCCGCCCTCCTCGCCGGCGCCACTCCCCGCGCCGCCCGCGCGAGCCGCGCCGAACTCCTCGCCGAACTCGGCCTCCAGGGACGCGAGAACGCCCTCCCCGCCGCCCTCTCCGGCGGCGAACAGCAGCGGGTCGCCCTCGCCCGCGCCCTCGTCAACCGGCCCGCCCTGCTGCTCGCCGACGAACCCGCCGGCAGCCTCGACAGCAAGGGCACCCGCGACGTCCTGCGCCTCCTCGCCCGCTTCCACGCCCGCGGCCAGACCATCCTCATGGTCACCCACGACGCCCGCATGGCGAGCGCCGCCGACCGCGTCATCAGCTTCTTCGACGGCCGGATCGCCGACGACGCGCCGCTCGGCGACCCCGCACCCACCCGCCCGGGGGTGACCGGCGTCCTCGACCTGGAGGACTGACCGCACGACGGAGACCGGCGCGGCGGCGGCAGAGGCGGGCAGGCGGCGCGGCGACGGCGAGGAGAGGACCAAGAGATGCGGGCCACCTGGCGATGGGTCCACGCGGACCTGCGCACCCACCGCGGCGAAGCCCTCTTCGCCGTCCTCGCCAGCGCCGGCGTCATCGCCTCCCTCCTCCTCTCCGCCGCCCTCCTCAGCTACGCCGTCAACCCCTGGCAGCGCCTCTTCAACCAGTCCCGCGGCAGCCACGTCTGGGTGCACGGCGCCTTCGACCCCGCCGCCCTCGCCCCGCTCGCCGCCCTCGACGAGGTCGCCTCCGTCTCCGGCCCCTTCCGCACGGCCACCGCCACCCTGGAGACCGGCGGCACCCGCGCCGGCGTCGTCCTGCGCGCCACCGGAACCCGGCCGCCCGACACCGCCCGCCCCCTCCTCACCGCCGGCCACTGGCTCACCCCCGGCGCCCCCGGCGACCGGATCGTCCTGGAACGCACCCTCGCCCGCGCCCTCTGGGCCGAACCCGGAGAGACCGTCACCGTCACCGTCCCCGGCCGGCACGGCCCCACCCGCCGCACCCTGTACGTCGCCGGTGTCGCCGAGACCGCCGAACCCCGCTACCACCCCGGCCGGGGCGACGGCATCGGCTGGATCCTCCCCGGCACCCTCGACCGGCTCGCCCCCGCCACCACCGGACAGACCGCCGGTCTGCGCCTGCACGACCCCGACGACACCGACTACGCCGTCCAGCGCGCCGTCACCCTCCTCGGCGCCGCCCGCATCGACCAGGTCACCAAGTGGCAGCAGGCGAAGGCCGACACCGGCGGCGACGACCGGCTCCTCGGCCAGATCTTCGCCGCCTTCGGCCTCGCCGCCCTCCTCGCCGCGGCCGTCGCCGTCGCCGGCGCCGTCCGCGCCCGCGTCCGGGGACAGGCCGGCGACATCGCCGTCCTCAAGGCCATCGGCTTCACGCCCGGCCAGGTCGTCCGCGGCCTCCTCCTCCAGCAGCTCTCCTTCGCCGTCGCCGGCGCGGCCCTCGGCACCGCCGCCACCCTCGCCTGCGGACGGTGGATCCCCGGCCGGATCGGCGACGCCGTCGCCCTGTGGCCCCGCATGCCGGGCCACCGCGCCGCCGTCGTCGGCGTCCCCCTCGCCGCCGTCCTCCTCATCGCCGCCGCCACCGCCCTCGCCGCCTGGCGGGCCGGCCGGGTCCCCCCGGTGCCCGCCGCCCGCTCCGCCCACCCCGCCGCCCGCCCGCTGTCCGCCCTCGGCCGCCGCGCCCTCGGCCTGCGCCTCTCCCCGGTCCTCGTCCTCGGCTGGCGCTCCGCCTTCACCGCCCCCGGCCGCGCCCGCGCCCTCGGCGCCACCGTCCGGCTCGCACTCCCGCTCACCCTGATCACCGTGGCCCTCGTCGCGGCCACGACCCTCGGCCAGTTCCGCACCGACCCCGCCCGCGTCGGCCGGCCCGCCGCCCTCACCGTACGCACCGAACCACCGCCCCCCGACGGCCTCGCCGCCGCCCTCGAGACCGTCCCCGGCGTCGCCGACGCCGTCCCCGGCGCCGAGTTCACCGCCCTCGTCCCCGGCCAGACCGGCACCCTCACCCTGCGCGGCCTCGGCACCCGCGGCGCGCCCTACCCGCACACCGTCGTCGAGGGCCGCGCGCCCCGGGGTCCCGACGAGGCCGTCGCCGGGCAGGGGCTCCTCGACCTCCTCGGCGTACGGGTGGGCGAGTGGGTCCGGATGACCGTCGAGGGCCGCCCGCAGATCCTCCATCTCGTCGGCCGCAGCATCGAACCCGACCACGGCGGCCGGGTCGTCTCCACCACCCTCGACACCCTCCGCGACGGCGACCCCGGCCTCCGGCCCGCCTTCCACGCCCTCGTGCTGCGCCCGGACGCCGACCCGCGCGCGGTCGCCGCCGCCGTCCCCGCGGCGGCCGGGGTCCGCGCCGAGGTGCGCGGCACCGCCGACCCGGCGGGCGGCGAGGACGCGCCCCGAGGCGTGCTCGCCGCCCTCGCGGCGGTCCTCGCCCTCATCGCCCTCGTCGAACTGCTCACCCTGATCGGCACCGGGGTCCGCGACCGGGTCCGCGACCTGCTCGCCCTGCGCGCCATCGGCCTGACCCCGCGCCAGATCGGCGCCGTCGTCGTCACCGCCGCCGCGCTCACCACCCTGGCCGCCGCCCTGCTGGGCACGGCCGCCGGCGCGGCCCTCGGGCACCTGCTGGTCGACGCGGAAGCCGCCGCGACCGGCCTCGGCGCCGGAGTCGCCCGCCTCCCCGACCCGGCCGCGCTGGCCGCCCTGGTCCTGGCCGTCACCGCGGCCGGCGCCCTCGCCGCCGTCCCCCCGGCCGTCCGCACCGCCCGCCGCCGCCTCACCGACTCGGCGGGAGAGACCCTGTGACCCCGGCCGTCACCGCCGGCGGATCAGGACCCGCGCGGCCCGGGCGAGGAGACGGGGGTCGGTGAGGGCCTTCGGGGGCGCCTCCATGTGGACGACGCGCAGATAGGCGGCGTTGACGCCGGAGTCGATGACCGACGCCTCGGTGAGCCGGTCGGCCACCCACTTCTGGGCCCGGTAGCCGCGCGGGTAGGGCCCCGTGACGTGCGGCTGCGCCAGGTCGGCGGCGGTGGACAGCTGCCAGGCCGCGTCGACGGCCATCTCGGCGCGGCGGAAGTAGGGAAGGGCCGGGGCGTGCGGACGCGGTCCGGTCCGCAGGTACGCGGCCAGCGCGTCGGCCTCCAGCGCCGCCAGCGTCAGGCCCTGCCCGTACACCGGGTTGACGCTCGCCAGCGCGTCCCCGACGACCACGAGCCCGCCGGGGAAGCGGCGCAGCCGGGTGTGGACCCGGCGGCGGCTCTCGACGAAGCGGTACGTGGTGACGGGGCCGATCATCGCGGACTCCTCGGCCACCGTGCGGATCGGCGCCACGCAGCGGCGCATCCGGCGCAGGAACTCCTCCGGATCGGGGCCGGGGCGGTGTCCGGCGTACCCGGCCAGGACGACCGACCAGCGGTCGCCCTCGACGGCGGCGAGCGCCCCGGGCTCCGTCACCTCGGGCCGGTAGCCGCTGGCGGGGCCGGGGGTGGAGTGGGCGACGACGGTGGTGCCGAGTTCGCCGCCGCGCCGGAAGGAGGCGGTGGCGTACCCGAGGTCGATGCGCATCCGGTCGACGGGCGCCGCGTCCCAGCCGTGCCGGGTCAGCCAGTCGCCGAGCCGGCTGGACCGGCCGGTGGCGTCGACGACGAAGTCGGCGGGGATCTCGGCGGGTATCTCGTCGGCCGTCTCGTGGGGGACGCCGTCGTGCGGGGCGCCGTCATCGTGCGCGGGGGCGGCGGTGGTGACGCCGGCGACGTGCCCGCCCCGGAGGACGAGGCCGGTGACCTCGGCCCGGACGAAGCGCACCTGGGGGAGGAGGGCGACCCTCCGGCGCACCCGGTCCTCCAGGAAGGGGCGGGTGGCGCCGAGCATCCGGGACGCGGCCACCGGGGCCTTCAGCCGGCCGTCGACGTAGAACCGCACGTCGTCACCCTCGCCGAGCCGCGCCCCGTCCCGCACGAGCTCGTCGGTGAGGCCCGGGAACCAGTGCTCCAGCCGGCGGTGGCCCATGGACAGCAGGGCGTGGAGCTGCCGCCGCTGCGGGGTGCGCTTCCCGAGGCCGTCGTCGCCGATCACGTCGGGTTCGACGACGACCACCTCCTCGGCGTGGTCGCTCAGCACGCGGGCCGCCAACAGCCCCGCGTAACTGCCCCCCATGACGACGGCCCGCTGCATCCTCTACCCCCACCTCGGCCTGCGTTTCGGTCCCGGCACCTTACGGCACGCGGGGGAGCGATGCGGTGCGGGGCGTGGTGAGTTGTATACCAAAAGGGAGCCTCATGGTTGACGTGGTGGGGGTGCTCCTTGCGCTTTTGGGCCATATGGAAGGCTAGTTGCCGCATCGGGTCCGCGGTAGCTCTTGTTCCGCATCCGGGGATTGGTATACAAAACGAGGACCGGAGCTCGTTCCGCCTCAGGGAGTTCTCCAAGTGGCTCGACGTCCACCGGCCCGTCGCCTCCGGTCCGACACCGGTCTCCCCCTCGCTCACCTCTTCCGCCCTTCCCGCAAGGAGTGACCCATGCAGCAGTCCCCGGCTCCCACCGGTGCCGTGTCGCGCCGCGCCATGCTGGCCGGTGCCGCGGCCCTGGCCGGCACGACCGCGGCGGCGGCCGTCGCCGCGGCCCCCGCCTCCGCCGCCGTCCCGGCCGCCGCGCCCGGCGCCGGCGGCGCGGCGGAGCGGAGGCCGCGGACCGTCGTCTTCCGGGACGTGCGCCCGTTCGGCGGCGCGGCCACCGACCTGGTCGTCGTGGACGGGAAGGTCAGCGGCGGACCGGCGCCGCGCGGCGCGAAGGTCGTGGACGGCGGCGGCCGGATCGCGCTGCCGTCCCTGGTCGACGCCCACATCCACCCCGACAAGACGACGTGGGGCGGCGCGTGGGTGTCGCGGCGGCCGGCGTCGACCATCGCCGACTTCGTCGAGCAGGACGTGGAGCTGTTCCGCGCCCAGACCCGCTCGGTGGCGGAGCGCGCGTACGGGCTGATGAGCCACGCCGTCAGCCGCGGCACGCGCGGGATGCGCGCCCACGCCGACGTGGCCCCGGCGTACGGCCTGGCCGGCGTCGAGGGGCTGGCGGAGGCGCGGCGCCGCCTGGCCCACGCGCTGGACGTGCAGATCGTCGCCTTCCCGCAGCACGGCGTCGTCCGCACGCCCGGCACCGCCCGGCTCCTGGAGGAGGGCGCCCGCCGGGGCCTCGTCGACATGATCGGCGGCATCGACCCCCTCGGCTTCGACCACGCCCTCGACGAGCACCTGGACACCGTCTTCGGCATCGCGGACCGGCACGGCGTCGGCGTGGACATCCACCTGCACGACGGGGGAGACGAGGGCGTCCGCGCCCTGCGCGGGATCATCGACCGCACCCGGGCCCTGTCGCTCACCGGCAAGGTGACGGTCAGTCATGTCTTCTGCCTGCCCGAGCTGCCGGACCGGGACCTCGGCGCCCTCGCGACCGACCTGGCCGCCCAGGACATCGCGCTCACGACCGTCGCCCCCTCGCGCGACCTCGTCCTCCCGATCGCCCGGCTGCGCGAGCACGGCGTCCGGATCGGCCTCGGCTCCGACGGCGTCCGCGACTCCTGGAGCCCCTTCGGCAACGCCGACATGCTGCACCGCGCCCACATCCTCGGCTGGGTCACCGACGTCCGCCTCGACGAGGAGCTGGCGGACTGCTACCGGGCCGCCGCGCACGGCGGCGCCGACGTGATGGGCCTGCCGCACGCCGACCTCACGCCCGGCGCGCCCGCCGACTTCGTCCTCGTGCGGGGGCAGGGGCTGCCCCAGGTGGTGGTGGACATGCCGCAGCGCGACCTGGTCGTGCACGGCGGTGTCGTGGTGGCCCGGGACGGCGAGTTCGTCTCCTGACCGGAGGAGGCCGGGCGGCGGGCCGTGGGGCGGCGAGCCTTCGGGGCGGCGCGGCTTGCGGGCGGCGGGGTCTGCGGGGCGGCGAGCTCACGGGCGGCGGGGGATCGCGCAAGGGCGTGATCCGGCCAGTCGCCGGAACGCCGTAAAGGCGGACCCACCGCCCCGTACCGCCGCCGCCGGAGCCGGCCGTCCGGGCTCCGGCGGGTGTCCGGCGGCGTCAAGGGTGCGGGCGCCGGACGGGGGGCGACCTCCCGTGCCTGAACTGCAACGGGTCTCTGCAATTTTCTGACCTGTTTTCAGTTCGGGACAAGAGGCAGCCCGTTCGGCGACCGCGCGGCGGGTCCTGGCGTGGACGCGCGTAGAGCGGCCGAAAGTCCACCTTGCCGCACCCGGCCGGCGGAGCCGAGGATTCCTCCCAGTGCAGCGCTTGTCAGGTTCATGTCGGTCACCCATGGCCGATCCGCACTCCCCGACCGAGCCGCCCACCCAGCGGCCCGCCCCCCCATACGGAGGATCCAGTGAACCGTACGTCCCGCAGCCGCGGCCTCACCAAGGGCACCCGCCTGCTCGCCGTCCTCGGCGCCTTCGTCGCCGCGACCGCCCTCGCCGCCCCCACCTCCTCGGCCCAGTCGGCCGACACCCCCCGGGCCACCGCCGCCGCGCTCTCCTCCGCCAGCGACGCCGTCCTCCAGGCCGACGTGCCGGGCACCGCCTGGTACACCGACCAGGCCACCGGCAAGGTCGTCGTCACCGTCGACGCCACCGTCACCCAGGACGAGATCGCCGCCCTCCGCAAGGTCGCCGGCGGCAACGCCGCCCACCTGAAGATCGAGCGCACCCACGGCAAGATCAACAAGCTGATCGCCGGCGGCCAGGCCATCTACGCGGGCGGCGGCGGACGCTGCTCCCTCGGCTTCAACGTCCGCAGCGGCAGCACCTACTACGCCCTCACCGCCGGCCACTGCACCGAGATCGCGAGCACCTGGTACACCAACTCCGGCCAGACCTCCGTGCTCGGCTCCCGGGCCGGAACCAGCTTCCCCACCAACGACTACGGCATCATCCGCCACTCCAACGCCTCCGCCGCCGACGGCCGCGTCTACCTCTACAACGGCAGCTACCGAGACATCACCACCGCCGGCAACGCCTACGTCGGCCAGTCCGTCCAGCGCAGCGGCAGCACCACGGGCCTGCGCGGCGGCACCGTCACCGGCCTCAACGCCACCGTCAACTACGGCAACGGCGACGTCGTCTACGGCATGATCCAGACCAACGTCTGCGCCGAGCCCGGCGACAGCGGCGGCGCCCTGTTCTCCGGCACCACCGCCCTCGGCCTCACCTCCGGCGGCAGCGGCAACTGCTCCACCGGCGGCACCACCTTCTTCCAGCCCGTCACGGAAGCCCTCAGCGCCTACGGCGTCAGCGTGTTCTGACCGCCGCACCACTGAGCGGAGCACACGGCGCGCCGGGCGGGAGCACCCCTGCCCGGCGCGTCCGCGTCCGCCGCCCCGCCCCCCGCCGTGCCCCCGCCGCGGGTCCCGCCGTATCGGTGGAACGACCGATGTGCGACGGGGGCGGTTCCCGGCAGAGTCCTGGACGAGATCGTTCGCGGGCGCCCGACAGCGGCGCCCGGTCTTCGAAAGGACCCTCAGTGGGCACGTATGCGGATCTGGTCTTCGTCGGTGGACGGGTGGTCACGGTCGACGCGGAGTTCTCCGTCGCCGAGGGCCTGGCGGTGACGGGCCCGGTCATCAGCGCCGTCGGCACGCGGGAGGACGTCGCCCCGCTCGTCGGCCCCGGCACCCGCGTCGTCGACCTGAAGGGCGCGACGCTCCTCCCCGGCATCAACGACTCCCACCTGCACGGCTGCGCCTTCGGCATGTCCTCGCCGCCGCTCTCGGTGGAGATCGGCCACCCCGCCGTCTCGTCCCTCGCCGACGTCGCCGACGCGGTGCGCGAGGCCGCCGGGCGGACCCCCGCCGGGCAGTGGATCACCGGCCACGGCTGGGACACCGGCTACCTCGCCGAGTGCGTCGCCGACCCCTCCCGGCAGCCCTCGCGCGCCGACCTCGACGCCGTCAGCCCCGACCACCCCGTCGTCCTCTACTCCTTCTCCGGCCACGCCACCTGGGTCAACTCCCGGGCCCTCGCCCTCATCGGCATCGACCGCGACACGGTCGCCCCGCCCGGCGGCGCCATCGTCAGGGACGGCGACGGGGAGCCGACCGGTCTGCTCCGCGAGGGCGCCCAGGCCCTCGTCCAGAACGCGCTCCCGCCGCTCAGCCGGCGGGAACGGGCCGACGCCATCCGCTCCACCCTCGCCACCCTCGCCGGACTCGGCGTGACCAGCTACACCGAGCCCGGCCTCGGCCCCGGCGGCGACGGCATCATGCGCGGCACCATGGGCACCGAGACCCTGGACGTGTACCGCGAACTCCTCGCCGCGGGCGAGCTGACCGCCCGCGTCGGCGTCCTGCTCCTCCCCAACGGCATGGCCGGCACGGCCGAGGAGTTCGCCCGCAACCTCGACGCCCTCGACGCGTCCGACCCCTCCGGCGGAGCCGACCCGCGCCGCCTCGCCGTCCACGGCGTCAAGATCTTCGCCGACGGCATCGTCCCCAACAAGACGGCCTGGATGCACGACCCGTACGTCGGCGGCGGCTGCGGCTCCCTCTGCGTCGGCGGCGACGTCGACGACGAGCGGGTCGCCGAGATCCGCGCCATGATCCGGCACGCCCACAACGCCGGGCACCAGCTCGGGGTGCACGCCACCGGCGACCGGGCCATCGACACCGTCGCGGACGCCTTCGCCGAGGCCGCCGCCGGCCACCCGCGCGACGACGCCCGCCACTACGTCATCCACGGCGACTTCCTCACCCCGCACGCCATGAAGGTGCTCGCCGACCACGACTTCGGCTGCAACATGAACCCGACCATCAAGTGGACCGTCGCCGACATGGAGGAGGAGTTCGTCGGCACCGGACGCGCCGCCTACGCCTGGCCCTACCGGGACGCCATCGACGCCGGCGTACGGGTCGCCAGCGGCTCCGACGCCCCCGTGACCCTGCCGGACTGGCGCCAGGGCGTCGCCACCATGGTGCTGCGCGAGTCCAAGGCCGCCGGCCGGGTCAGCGGCCCGGAGCAGCGCATCGCGCTGGCCGAGGCGATCCGCACGTACACCACCGTGGCGGCCTGGCAGGACTTCGCCGAGGACTGGAAGGGCTCCCTGGAGCCGGGCAAGGCCGCCGACCTCTGCGTCGTGGACGGGGACCTGCTCGGCGCCGACCCGCACGCCATCCCGGAGATGCCCGTCGTCCTCACGGTGATGGACGGGCGGATCGTGCACGACACGCTGCGCGATTGACGTACTCCGGTCGGATGATCATCCTGGGGGGATGGCGACACGGCACGACACGGCGGACATTCTGGACTCGGCCCTCCGTGTCCGCGAAGCCGCCAGGAACGCCACGGCCGGCACGGCGGGCGCCGACACGGTCCTGGCGGCCCTGGCGGAGGTGGTCGAGCACGACCACGCCTCGCTCACCCGCTGGGACCCGCGCCGCCGCCGCCACACCACGCTGGCCGGCAGCTACCCCGAGGCCGCCACGGCCTACATCGAGACCCGCCTCCACCACGACCCGGTGTTCGCCGTGCTGCGCGGCCGGGCCCGGGGCGGGCTCTGGCTCGGGGACGTCCCGGAGGAGCTGCTGGCCGCCTCGCCCGGCTTCCAGGACGTCCTCGCCCCGCTCGGCATCGAGGACGGCGTGGCCCAGTGCCTCTTCGCCGCGGACGGCCGGTACGTCGGCATGCTGAACATCAGCGTCCGGGGCCGCCGCCGCACCCCCGACCCGGCGCGCGCCGTCGTCACCCTGCTCACCGAGACCCTCGCCGCGGCGGTGGCCTCCTGCGGCACGCCGCCGGCGCCGACGGCGGCGCGCCCCGGCGGACTGTCGCCGAGGGAGCGGGAAGTGCTGGCGGAGCTGTCGGCCGGCCGCACCAACCGGCAGATCGCCGAGCGGCTGTACATCACCCCGCGGACGGTCGGCACCCACATCGAGCACATCCTCACCAAGCTGGACGTCCCGAACCGGGCCGCGGCCGCCGCCCGGGCCGCGGCGTGGGGGATCGCACCGGCGGAGTGACCGGCCGGTGCCGGGCGCCTCGGGGCACCGGGATACTGGCGGGGGTCGAGGCGGAGGGCGGGAGCCGGCGGTGGAGTGGACGGTGGCGGCGGGCGTGCTCGTCGGCCTGCTGATCTCGGTGGTGACCGCACCCGTGGGGGTCTCCGGCGCCGTCTTCCTGCTGCCGGTGCACCTCAGCGTCTTCGCCGTGCCGAACCCGGCGGTCACCCCCACGAACCTGCTGTTCAACGTCGTCGCCGGCCCCGGGGCCCTCTGGCGCTACCGCCGTGACGGCGCCCTGCGCGGACCGCTCGCCCGGCGCCTCGTCGCCGGGACGCTGCCCGGGGTGGTGGCCGGCGCGGTGATCCGCGTCCACCTCCTGCCGGGGCCGACGGTCTACCGCCTGCTCATCGCGGGCCTCCTGCTGCCGCTGGGCGTGTGGCTGTGCGCCCGCACGCTGCGGCCGGCACGCCGCCGCCCCGGCCCCGCGGCCCCGGCAGCCCCGGCGGCGGAACCGTCCCCCGGCGCGCTCACCGCCCTCGCCCTCGCCGTCGGCGTCGTCGGCGGCGTGTACGGCATCGGCGGCGGCTCGCTCCTCGGCCCGGTCCTCGTCGCCCGTGGGCTGCCCGTCGCCCGGGTCGCGCCGGCGGCCCTCGCGACCACCTTCGTGACGTCCGTCGCCGGTGCGGCGGCGTACGCCGTCCTCGCCCTCGCCGGCACGGGCGACATCGCGCCCGACTGGTGGCTCGGCCTCGCCTGCGGCCTCGGCGGCCTCGTCGGCGGCTACCTCGGCGCCCGCCTGGCGCCCCGGCTGCCCGAACGGGCCCTCCGGCTCCTCCTCGGCACGCTCGCCACGGCGATCGGCGCGCTGTACGCGCTCCAGGCCCTGACCTGACCTGTCCGGCGGGCCCCGGCGGCCGGGAGCGGGGGATCGGCAAGACCGCGACACCGAGCCGGGGTCAGCAAGACGGCGACGCCGAGCCGGGGGATCAGCCGACGGCGACGCCCAGCCGTTCCGCGACCGTGGTGAGCGCCTGTCCGAGCGGCAGCGCGACCCGGGCGGCGGCGAGCGTGTCGCCGCGCGTCGCGTCCCGGTTGACGATCACCACCGGCGTACCCTCCTGCGCCGCCTGCCGCACGAACCGCAGCCCCGACATCACCGTCAGCGACGACCCCAGCACCAGCACCGACGCCGCCTCCCGCACCAGCTCCCGGCAGCGCTCCACCCGCGCCGCCGGCACCGTCTCGCCGAAGAACACCACGTCGGGCTTGAGCACTCCGCCGCAGACCGCGCACGGCACCACGTGGAAGCCGGCGACCTGCTCGTCCGTGAGGTCGGCGTCGCCGTCCGGGTTCACCGCCGCCGGCACCGGGTCGAACCCCGGATTGGCCTCCTCCAGCCGCCGCGCCAGCTCGCGCCGCGCGCTGACGTCGCCGCAGCCCAGACACACCACCCGGTCGAGGCTGCCGTGCAGGTCCACGACGCCGTCGCTGCCCGCGGCCTGGTGCAGCCCGTCGACGTTCTGGGTGATCACCCCGGTGAGCAGCCCCGCCCGGCCGAACGCCGCCACCGCCCGGTGCCCGTCATTGGGCCGCGCCCGCCCGAACGTCCGCCACCCCAGGTGGCTGCGCGCCCAGTACCGGCGCCGGGCCGCGGCGCCGCCGGTGAAGTCCTGGTAGGTCATCGGCGTGTGCCGGCTCAGACTGCCGCCCTCGCCGCGGTAGTCCGGGATCCCCGACTCCGTCGAGATCCCGGCCCCGCTGAGCACCAGCACCCGCCCCGCCCGCACCACCTCGACGACCGGCTCCAGGTCCGTGACCGCCGGCGGCAGGTCCCCGTTCGGTGTCCAGCTGAGAGTAGGCCGCATACGCATGTCGCCAGCGTACGGAAGGACGCACCCGGAGCGCGTGCGCGCGGCCGGGACTCAGGCCGTACGGGAGTCGGCGATCCGGTCGAGCTCCCGCATCGCCTGCCCGTGGGCGCTCATGCGGCGGCTGACCAGGCCGACGGTGAGGACGACGCCGCCGGCGACGGAGAACGGGACGGAGAGCCCGAGGAGGGCGAGCGCCCCCGGCCAGTCGCGCTCGACCGCGCACCAGCGGCTCTGCGGGTGCGGCCGGTCGAGGGTGGCGCGGTCGGCGAAGAGGCGCGCGGCGCACTCGGCGGGGTACTTGTCGTCGGGCTTCCGGTCGACTTCGTACGGCGTGAGCAGCAGGACGGCGCACCAGGCCCACAGGAGCGCGGCGACGGCGAGGAGCCCCACGCCCCAGCCGGCCGTGCGGCGCGCCTGGTCGCGGAAATCGAGGTCGAACTCTCGGGAACGCATGGCGGACGAATCTAGCAGCGCCCCCCGGCGCATTGACATCGCGGGTGCGTGGATCATGAGAGCACGGGTGTTGGACGGGTGGCGGCGAGGACCGCGAGGCTGTGGTCCGACGGCGGCACGGAACCGTCCCCCGTCCCCCGACAGGCGAGAGAGAAGAGGCAGTCCACGTGCATGACGACGACGTCGTCCGCGAGACGCGCAGCGGCAGGGTCCGGGGCTTCAAGGCCGCGGACGACGTCGTCGCCGTGCTCGGCGTCCCGTACGCGGCGCCGCCGTTCGGCGCCCACCGGTTCCGTGAGCCGGCCCCGGCCGCGCCGTGGAGCGGGGTCAGGGACGGCACGCGGTTCGGGCCGGTCGCGCCGCAGTCGGCGGAGCTGCCAGGGGCGCCCGCCTGGAGGCCGGGCGACGAGGACGTCCTCTCCGTCAACGTCTGGGCCCCGGCGGCCGGTCGCGGCGACGTCCCCGTCCTCGTCTGGATCCACGGCGGCGCCTACACCTTCGGCTCCTCCGCCCAGCCCGACTTCGACGGAACCGCGCTCGCGCGCGCCGGCCTGGTCGTGGTCACCTTCAACCACCGGCTCGGCTTCGAGGGGTTCGGCCACGTGCCGGGCGCTCCCGCCAACCGGGGGCTGCTCGACCAGATCGCCGCGCTGCGCTGGGTACGGGACAACATCGCCGCGTTCGGCGGCGACCCGGGCAACGTCACCGTCGCCGGCCAGTCGTCCGGCGCCGCGTCCGTCGCCTGCCTCATGGTGATGGACGCGGCCAGGGGCCTCTTCCACCGGGCCGTCGCCCACAGCCCGGCCTCCGTCTTCCACACGCGGGACATCGCCGAGGCGACCGCCCGCGAGATCGCGGAGGCGGCGGGCCGCCCCGCGACCGCCGCCGGCCTGGCGTCGGCGCCGCCGCGGGAGCTGGTCACCGCGGCGGACAAGGTGGTCGAGACGTACCGGAACGACCCGGCGTCCGGCTCCCGCCACTACGACCCGAGCCTCTTCGCGCCCGTCCTCGACGGCGAGACGCTGCCCGCCGACCCGCTCACCGCGCTGGCCGCCGGCGCGGGCCGGGACGTCGACCTGCTCGTCTGCCACACCACGGAGGAGTACCGGCTCCTGGACGCGGTGGGCAGCTGCGCGAAGCTCACCACGGAACCGCAACTCGCCCGCTTCGCCACCGACTTCGGCCTCCCCGACGCCCTGATACCCGGCTACCACGCCGCGCTGCCGGGCGCCTCCGTCCACGACGTGTACCTCGCCGTCTTCGGCGACCTGCTCTTCGGCGAGTTCGCCCACCGGCTCGCCGAGGCGCACGCGGCGGCGGGCGGCCGGGCGTACCTCTCCCGCTTCGACCGCCGGCGCCGGGGGGAGGACGGCACGCGCGTCCGGGCCTGGCACTGCGCGGACATCCCCTTCGCGTTCGGCAACCACGACGACCCGCGCCTGGCGTTCCTCATCGGTGGCGCGCCCACCCCCGAGGACCGGGAGATGGCCTGCCGCATGGTCCGCGCCTGGGCCGGCTTCGCCGCCACGGGCGCCCCCGGCTGGCCGCCCCTGGGCACCACCACCCCCGCCCCCGTCCGCACCTGGCGCCCCGAACCCCAGCGGGAGCCCCCGCTCCCCGCCCCGCCCCGCGCGCTGTGGAAGGACGCGGCGTTCCCGGTCCTGGCCCCCTGAGGCCCGGCTAGGCGAGGGAGGCGACGAGGCGGTGCAGGGCCCGGGCGGCGGGCGGGCCCCAGGACGGTTTGCCGCCCGGGCGGCCCCGGAGGCCGGCCTCCCCGATGAGCAGGCCGCCCACCGCGCGCCACAGCGCCCAGCCCCGCGCCCGGCGGAGGGTCGCCGGGTCGGCGGCCGGACCGTACGCGCGGTGGAAGCGGTCGGCGGCGCCGTCGGGGAGCAGGACCCACGCGGCGGCCAGGTCGCAGGCCGGGTCGCCCGCGCACAGTTCGCCGAAGTCGACCACGCCGCAGAACGTGCCGCCCTCCGTCAGGACGTTGGCCGGGTGCAGATCCCCGTGCAGCCACACCGCGGGGCCCGTCCAGGCGGGTGCGGCCACCGCGTCCTCCCAGACCGCGCGGGCCGCGTCCGGATCGGGGACCAGGCCCATCCCGGTCGCCGCGGCCAGCCCCTCCAGGAAGGACGCCGACTGGTCGGCGAGCGGGCCGCCGCGCCCGCTGCCGGCCGGGGCGCCCTCCGGCGCGGGCCGGTGCAGCGCCGTCAGGAAGGCCGCCAGGCCGTCGGCGGCGTCGTCCGCGCACGTGGCGGGGGAGAGGTCGGCCGGGCTGCCCGGAACCCACGTCGTCACCAGCCACGGCCGCGGGAACAGCTCCGAAGGCTCCGCGAGGCGCTGCGGGACCGGCGTGGGGAGCGGGAGCCCGGCGGCGAGACCCGGCACCCACGCGTACTCCTTGCGCAGCAGTGCGTCCGCCGCCGTCGTCGCCCACGGCAGCCGTACGGCCAACTCCTCGCCCAGTCGCCACAGCTGGTTGTCCCATCCGCGCGCCCCCAGCCGCAGCGGCAGACCGGCCAGGTCTGGCTGTTGCTCCCGCAGCAGCTCCCGGACCAGCGCGGCGGTGATCTCGGCCTCGGGGTGGCTGCGCGTGTCGGTCATGCGCGGCAGCCTACGGCGTCCCCGCGGGCCGCCCGGCGGTACGGCGACCGGACGACCGGCCTGACCTGCGCGTCCATACGGGTGTGCGATTGTCGGTCGCGCGTGATAGTCACTACACCCACGGGGCGGGACGATCACCGGCGCCCTGTGGAATCACGACTAGGGGTGGGGACATGGCGTTGCTCCGTGACGTGGGCGTCACGCTGGGACGATGGACGGGCCGGCCCGTCGCGCGCGTCGACGAGGACGAGGGCGACCCGGACGCGGCACGCGTCCGGGCCGCCGCCGAGGCGGCGGACTGGACGACCGTCCGGGACGTCCTCGACGCCCGGCCCGAGAGCGAGGACCGCACCAACCTCCTCTGGGCCGTCGGCGACGTCGCCGGGGTCGAGCGGTGGATCGCCGACGTGATGGCGGCCGAGCCCGGCGCCCCGCTGCCGCGCCTCGTCGCCGCCGTCCGGCACATCAGCTGGGCCTGGGAGGCCCGGACCGGCGCCCGCGCCAAGGACGTCTCCCGCGAGCAGTTCCAGCTCTTCCACGAACGGCTGGCCACCGCCGAGACCTGGCTGTACGAGGTCGCCGAGCGCGAACCAGGCTGGACCTCGCCCTGGTACGCCCTCCAGGTCACCGGGCGCGGCCTCCAGGTCGGCCCCGAGACCGCGCGGCGCCGCTTCGAGGCGACCGTCCGCCGCGACCCGCACCACCTGGGCGCGCACCAGCAGCAGTTGCAGCAGGTCTGCGAGAAGTGGAGCGGCTCCCACGAGGAGATGCACGCCTTCGCCCGCGCGTCCGCGTTCGGCGCGCCCGGCGGGACGCTGCTCGGCCAGCTCGTCGCCGTCGCGCACCTGGAGCACTGGCTGGCGCTCGACTCCGGCCCCGACGCCCGGTACATCCGCCGGCCCGAGGTGATCGCCTCCCTCAACGAGGCCGCCGACCACTCCGTCCGCCACCCGGACTTCGTCCGCGGACGCGGCTGGCTGCAGGTCCACAACACCTTCGCCATGGCGTTCGCGCTCGCCGGCGACGTCGCCTCCGCCCGCGCCTGCTTCCGCGCCACCGAGGGCCGCGTCACCGAGTTCCCCTGGTACTACCTCAACGGCTCCGACCCGGCCCAGGCGTACAAGGAACACCGCGCCTACACCGGACGCTGAGCAGCCGGAAGCCGAGCAGCCGGACGCCGAGCAGCCGGACGGCGGGGCGCCGGACGCGACGGCGGGGCCCCGCCGCGCCGTGCCGCTCCCCGTGCGAGCCGGCGGCGCCCGCCCCGCTCCGGTGGCGCACCCGTCGCCCGACGCGGCGCTCCGCCCCGCCGGCCCCGCACCCCCGAGGCTTCCCGGCCGCCCCGCGTACCGGACCCTCCGCACCACCCCAGACCGCAGCCGCACCGCATCGAAGGACCGCGTCACGTGTCCCGTTCCGAGACCTCCCCGAACCCGCCGACCCCCGCGCACGGCGAGACCGCCCACACCTTCCAGGTGGACCTGCGCGGGCTCGTCGACCTGCTCTCCCACCACCTCTACTCCAGCCCCCGCGTCTACCTCCGCGAACTGCTCCAGAACGCCGTCGACGCCATCACCGCCCGCCAGGCCCTCACGCCCGGCGCCCCCGGCACGATCACCGTGCGCACCGGTGACACGCTGACCGTCACGGACACCGGCATCGGACTCTCCGAGGCCGACGTGCACCGGTTCCTCGCCACCATCGGGCGCAGCTCCAAGCGGACCGCCGACGGCGCCCTGGACGGCGCCGGGCTCGCCGCCGAACGCGGCGACTTCATCGGCCAGTTCGGCATCGGCCTGCTCGCCTGCTTCGTCGTCGCCGACGAGATCACCGTCCTGAGCCGGTCCGCCGCCGACCCGGCCGCGCCGACCGTCGAATGGCGCGGGCACTCCGACGGCCGCTACACCATCCGCACCCTGCCCGCCGCGACGCTCCCCGAGCCCGGCACCACGGTGAAGCTCGTCCCGCGCGCCGACAACGCCGAGTGGACCAGCCCCCACCAGGTCGTCTCGCTCGCCCGGCACTACGGCGGACTGCTCCGCCACGAGGTCACCGTCGTCGACGCGCGCGGCGAGACCCACCGCGTCAACGAGGCGCCGCCGTGGGAGACGGCGCACCGCTCGCCGCTGGCCAAGCGCGAGGCGTACACCGCCTACTGCCGCGACCTGTTCGACTTCACCCCGCTCGACACCATCGAGCTGGACCTGCCGGCCGCCGGGCTGCGCGGTGTCGCGTACGTCCTGCCGACCGCCGTGAGCCCCGCGCAGCGCGCCGGCCACCGCGTCCACCTCAAGGGCATGCTGCTCACCGACCAGGCCCCCGAACTCCTCCCCGAATGGGCGTTCTTCGTCCGCTGCGTCGTCGACACGACGAGCCTGCGGCCGACCGCCTCCCGCGAGTCGCTGTACGAGGACGGCACCCTCGCCGCCGTACGCGACGCGCTCGGCGACCGGATCCGCGACTGGCTCACCGGGCTCGCCGCCAGCGACCCCGCCCTGCTGCACCGCTTCATCGACGTCCACCACCTCGCCGTCAAGGCGCTCGCCCGCTACGACGACGAACTGCTGCGGATCGTGCTGCCCTGGCTGCCGTTCGAGACCACCGACGGCAACGTCACCCTGGAGGAGTTCGCCCGCACCCACCCGACGCTCCTCGTGACCCGCAGCGTCGAGGAGTTCCGGCAGGTCGCGCCGATCGCCTCCGCCGCCGGACTCGGCGTCGTCAACGGCGGCTACACCTACGACCGCGACCTCGTCCACCGGCTGCCCGAGATCCGGCCCGGCACCACCGTCACCGACCTCGACCCGGCCACCGTCACCGCGCACCTCGACGCCGTCGACCCCGGCGCCGAACTGCGGGCCGCCGCCTTCCTCGCCGTCGCCCGCGAGACCATCGGCGTCCACGACTGCGACGTCGTCCTGCGCGACTTCCAGCCCGTCACCGCCCCCGCGCTGCTCCTCGACAACCGCGACGCCCGGCACGAACGCACCCGGTCGAGCCTCGCCGCCGACAGCGACGGCCTGTGGGCCGACATCCTCGGCTCCCTCCGCCACGAGACCCCGCGCGCCCAGCTCGTCCTCAACCACCTCAACCCGCTCGTCCGCCAGGCCCTCACCATCGGCGAACGCGGCCTCGCCGTCACCACCGCCGAAGCCCTCTACGGCCAGGCCCTGCTGCTCAGCCGCCGCCCGCTGCGCGCGAGCGAGAGCGCCCTGCTCAACCGGGCCTTCATCGGCCTGCTCACCCACGCCATGCACCACCCGGGCGACGCCGCCCCCGGCTCCGAGCCCCGGAAGGAACTGTAGAGATGCTGGACACCCCCGAGGCCGTCGTCGAGGCGCTCCGCGAGAACCACGAGCGCCCCCACGGCCTGGCCCGCACCGTCACCGCCGAGGAACTCGTCGAGGCCGCCGAGGTCTTCGAGAAGCCCGACGTCCTCGTCACCGCCCTTCTGGAGCTGATGACGGCGTACGAGTTCACCGGCGAGCAGCGCAAGTCGCCGGTCGCCTTCGCCCGCATCCTGAAGCTGTGGGACACCGCCCCCGACGCCTTCAGCCCCTACGAGGCCCACCAGGTCTTCTGGCGCTTCAAATGGGTCACCACCTCCCTCCTCCAGGTCCCCGAGGTGCCGCTGGCGACCGTCGGCGGCTGGATCGACCAGATGCGCGAGCAGTACGAGGCCGCCGGCCACGGCATCCAGCCGGTGGCCGCCATGCGCTACCACCTCGCCCACCACACCGGCACCGGCGTCCCCGACGCGTACGACCTCTGGGCCACCCGGCCCCGCACCGAGCTCAGCGACTGCGAGGCGTGCGAGACCCGCCACCACGCCTGGCACCACGTCACCGCCGGCGACGACGCCCGCGCCCTCGACACCTGGCGGCCCGTCCTCGACGGCGACCAGGTGTGCAGCGAGGAACCGCAGATGAGCCAGGCCCGCGCCCTGCTGCCGCTGCTGCGCACCGGCCGCGCCGACGAGGCCCGCTCCCACCACCTCACCGGCTACCGCAAGGTCCGCGGCAACACCGGCATGCAGGCCGAGGTCGGCCTCCACCTGGAGTTCTGCGCCCTCTCCCGCAACGAGGGCCGCGGCCTGGAGATCCTCGCGGAGAACCGGCCCCTGTTCGAGGCGACCGGCGCCCCGCTGGACCGGCTCGGCTTCCTCACCGGCGCCGAGGTGCTGCTCGCCCGCCTCGTCGAGGACGGGCACGACGACACGCCCGTGGCCGGCCCGCCCGGCCGCGACTGGACGGCCGGCGCGCTCCTCGCCCACGTCCGCGCCGAGGGCGAACCCCTCGCCGCCGCCTTCGACGCCCGCAACGGCACCAGCGCCGTCGGCGACCGGCGCCGGGCCCGGCTCGCCCGCCGCCCGCTGCTCGACGAACCGCTGCCGCTCGGCCTCCGGGCGACCGCCGCCGTCCGCGCCACCGCCCCGGCCGCCCCCGCCGCGCCGGCCGCGCCCCGGACCGCGGTCCCCGACGCCTACGCCGACCTCGTCCGCGAGGCCCGCCGCCTGGCGCGCGACGGCCACCCCGGCGACGCCCGCCTCTGGGCCCGCATCGGCGAACGCCGCGCCGCCGGCGAGCCGCACGACCCGGCCCTCGGCCCCGAGGACCTGCTGCGCGCCGAACTCGCCGAACACGCCGCCCAGAAACTCTGGATCGACGACCGCCACACGGAGGGCGCCGCCGAACTCGGCGCCGCCGTCGCGCACTACGCCGCGCTCGCGATGCCGTGGCACGCGCTCTCCGCCCGCGCCCGCACCCTCGCCTGGTCGAGCGCCCCGAGCCCCCGCGACGACGGGGCGGCCCCCGATCGCGCCGCGATCCGGGCCGGCTTCGACGAACTGCTCCGCGAGGTGGACAAGCACCTCGCGGAGACCCCGTTCGACGGGGAGCCGCACGGCGAGGCGGAAGCGTGGTACGGCACCGACCTGCCCGCCGAGCGGGCCCTGGCGTACCTCTCCGTCCGCTACTCCGCCGCCTTCGCCGCGTACCAGGAACTGCTGGCCGCGCTGAGCGGCGGGCCCGGGGACGGCGGCGAGGGGGACCTCGACGCGCTCACGGCGCGGTTCGAGGACGCCGCCGGCACCCTCCGCGCCGAAGCCCTGCGCCTCGGACACCCGCACCAGAGCGCCAACGCCCGCCAGTTCCTCGCCGACCTGCACGGCCGGCGGGGCGCCATGGCCGAGGCCGAGCGGGAACTCCGCGCCGCCCTCCAGGACCTCGAAGCCGCCGGCCGGCCCTGGCGCCGGCCGCGCCCGTCCGCCCTCCTCGGTCAGGTCCTGCTCGCGCAGGACCGGCCGGAGGAGGCGGCGGAGCTGCTGCACGCGGCGATCGCCGACGCCGTCGCCCACGACGACCCGACGTTCGCGCTCGCCCCGACGTACCTGCTCCTCGGCCACGCCGCGTCGCACCTCGGCGACCACAACGGCGCCGTCCGGCACCTCTCCGAGGCCGCCGCCCGGTTCGACCAGGCGGGCGACCCCGGCGAGGCGACCGACGCGCGCCTCCAGCTCGCGTCGGTCCTCGGCCGCTCCGGACGGAACGCGGACGCGGTGGCCGTCCTGGAGTCCGTCCTGGCCGACGAGGCGGCGTCCGGCGCCGACGAACGGACCCTCGCCCAGGCGCGGCTGACGCTCGGCCGGGGCCTGCGGGACCTGGAGGAGTACCTGCCCGCCGCCGAGGAACTGCTCCGCCTCGCCGACACCGTCGCCGGCTGGCCGGAGGAGGACCGCGCCGTCCTCACGCTGGTGGCCGCCGAGGCGGCGACCACCCTCGCCCTCGCGGACCGCTGGGACGCGGCGGACACGGCGTACGCCCGCGCCGTCGCCTCCCACGCCGAGGCCCCGAACCCGCCGATCGTCGTCTTCATGATGCGGGAGTTCGCGCGCCTGACGCTGCAGAGCCGCGGCACGGAGGGGCCCGAGGGCGCCGAGGCGGTCGCCGCCGCCTTGGAGCACCTGGCCCGCGCCGACGCCGTCCTCGACGCGCTGCCGTCCGGCGAGGAGGGCTTCGCCGTCTGGTACGAGCGCGGCGAGATCCACTACCGGCGGGCCCGGGTCCTCGCCGAGGCGGGCCGTTTCGACGAGGCCCTGCCGGCGGCGGAGGCCGCCATCGCCACGCACGAGCAGGGCGGCGCGGAGGGCGAACTCCCGCGCGCCGAGGCCGTCCGCGTCGCGGCCCTGATCGAGGGCAACGGCCTGGAGCGCACCCACGAGGCCATCGCCCGCCTCACCACGGCGGCGGCCCGCTGCCGCAACTCCGGCCACCTGGAGGCGGCCCAGATCCTGGACGCCCTCCGGCAGGAGTTCCTCTCCCGCTGACGTACGGGAGGGGCGGTGCCTCCGGCTTCAGCGCGTCGCCGCCGGCGGCGGGGGCGGAGGCGGAGGCACCGCGGGCGGGGGCGGGACACGGGGTCCGCGCCGCGGGGACCCCGCCGGAGGCGGGGGAGGCGGGGGAGGCGGGG
>JOFO01000053.1 GCA_000721275.1 Microtetraspora glauca
GTGGCGGGGCCGCTCGCCGTGGCCGGGGCGGTGGGGGCGGAGGCCGCCGGGCGGCTCGTGCCGGGGTCGGCGGCGGGGGTGGTGGCGTCCTGCGCGGGGTCGGCCTGGATGAGGGCGGGGAGTCCGTCGCCGGTGCCGCGTTCGGCCGGCCGCTTCGGTCCGCCGCCGCCTCCGGTGAGCGCCACCGCCCCGAGTCCCAGCACCGCGGCCCCGCCGGCGGCGACCAGCCACAGGGCGCCGCGTCCGCGCCGGGCGGAGGCGTGTCTGCGGCGCCCGCGGGCGGGTCTGTGGGGGTCCTCGAAGCTCATGGCCCGCATTGTAGGGATCACGACAGGTGCCGCCGTCCGCCGTGCGGGGCGGGGCCCGGCGACACCCGACGTGTCCGAGAACACGGGGCGTCCGGCCCTCCCCCGCCGTAAGCTCTCGTCATGCAGGTGATCCAGTCCACGAAGCTCGCCAACGTCTGTTACGAAATCCGGGGCCCGGTGCTCGAAGAGGCGATGCGGCTCGAAGCCGCGGGTCATCGCATCCTCAAGCTCAACACCGGCAATCCGGCCGCCTTCGGCTTCGAGTGCCCGCCCGCGATCCTGGAGGACGTCCTCCGGAACCTGTCCGAGGCGCACGGCTACGGCGACGCGAAGGGCCTGCTGGCCGCGCGCCGGGCGGTGATGAGCCACTACGAGACCAAGGGCATCCACCTGTCGGTCGAGGACGTCTACCTCGGCAACGGCGTCTCGGAGCTGATCCAGATGTCGATGCAGGCGCTGCTCGACGACGGCGACGAGGTGCTGGTCCCGGCGCCCGACTATCCGCTGTGGACGGCGTCGGTGTCCCTCGCGGGCGGTACGGCGGTGCACTACCGCTGCGACGAGCAGGCGGACTGGATGCCGGACCTGGCCGACATCGAGCGGAAGATCACCGACCGCACCAAGGCGATCGTGATCATCAACCCGAACAACCCGACCGGCGCCGTCTACGACGACGAGATGCTGCGCGGGCTGACCGAGATCGCCCGCCGGCACGGCCTGGTGGTCTGCTCGGACGAGATCTACGACAAGATCCTCTACGACGGCGCGACCCACACGCCGACCGCGGCGATCGCCCCGGACCTGCTGTGCCTGACGTTCAACGGCATGAGCAAGAACTACCGGGTGGCCGGCTTCCGGTCGGGCTGGCTCGCGGTCTGCGGCCCGAAGCACCACGCCTCCTCGTACATCGAGGGGCTGACGATCCTCGCCAACATGCGCCTGTGCGCGAACATGCCGGCCCAGCACGCGGTGGCCGCCGCGCTCCAGGGGCGGCAGTCGATCGAGGACCTGGTGCAGCCGGGCGGCCGGCTGCTGGAGCAGCGGAATACGGCGTACGAGCTGCTGACCTCGATCCCGGGCGTGACCTGTGTGAAGCCGAAGGGCGCGCTGTACCTGTTCCCGCGCCTCGACCCGAACGTCTACAAGGTCAAGGACGACCGGCAGATGGTCCTGGACCTGCTGCGGGCCGAGAAGATCATGGTGGTGCACGGGACGGGCTTCAACTGGCACGAGCCGGACCACTTCCGGCTCGTGACGCTGCCGTCGGTCGCGGACCTCACGGACGCGGTGACGCGGATCGGGCGCTTCCTGGACGGCTACAGCCAGCCGTGAGGGCTCGTCCGGGGCCGGGGGACCCACCGACTCCGGACCGGTCTCAACTTTAGACAGGATCTAAACTAGCCGCTAGGATGGTCTCCGAGCAGTCAGGAGGCCGTCCCCATGTACGAACCGATCCGCACCAAGTCGGTCCACACGGCGTCCGACGACCCCGGCGCCTACCCTCACCGCTCCCGCGAGGAGGAGCTGGACATCCAGCTCGCCGGCCACCTCGCCGCCCTGCTCGCCGTGACCGACGAGCTCGGCGACACCGAGGGCGGCGAGCTGATCGCCCGGCAGGTGGCCCGCCTCCGCGGCGCGCCGCCCGCCCGCCACGCGGGCCTCAGCGGCGCCTCCCCCGAGGCGCTGCACCGCAAGGCGCACGCGCTCGCGGGCCGCGCCCTGGTCGTCGCCGCCTCCCGCGCGGACACCTCCGCCGCGATCCTCGCGGCGGAGCGGATGGACGCGCACAGCGCGGCACTGGCCGGGGACTCCCTGGCCGCCGCCCCCTGACGGCCCCGGGCCGCGCGGCACGAACCGCGCGGCCCGGGAGCCACCCAACCCCCGGGCCGTTCCGGCGGGTTCCCCTCCGGTTCCCTACCGGGATCGTCACTTCACCACCCGTCCACCCAACTCCCCCTGGAATGTGGGTTTCCGCGAGCACTCTGCCCGCGTGAGACGCATTCTCGGAATCGTCCTGGCCGTCCTGCTCCTCGGCGGCGTGGCCGCCGTCCTCGTGACGGGCGGCGATCAGGACAAGGGCACGGCAACGAAGACCGTGCGAGGAGTCATCGGCTCGGAGAAGAGCGAGTTCTTCGCCGACGCCGACGTCGTGAAGGCCCTGGCAGCCCGGGGCCTCACCGTGCGGACCGAGACCTCCGGGTCCTGGGACATGGAGCAACTCCCCCTGGAGGGGTACGACTTCGCGTTCCCGTCCTCGAAGGGACCGGCCGATGAGCTGCGCGCCAAGGCCGCCGACAAGGCCCTCGCCGCGCCGCTGCGCCCCTTCTACTCCCCGCTGGTGGTCGTCGCCCACAGCGACGCCGCCCGGGTGCTCGCCGGCAACGGCCTCGCCACCCTCACCGCCCGCGGCACCCGCGGCATCCTCAAGATGGACGCCTACCTGGCCGCCGCCCGCGCCGACCGCACCTGGCAGCAGCTCAAGGGCGCCGACAAGCACGCCGAACTCAGCGGCACGCTCTTCGTCACCTCCACCGACCCGGTGGCCTCCAACTCCGGCGCCCTCTACCTCGCCGCCGCGAGCTACGTCGCCGACGGCGGCCGGGTCGCCGACGGCAAGGAGGCCGTCGGCCGCACCGCCCCGCTGCTGCGCAAGCTCACCCAGGTGCAGGGCGCCCAGCAGACGAGCTCCGACGCCCCCTTCCGGGACTTCGTGAGCGGCGTCGGCAACCCGCTGGTGCTGGTGTACGAGTCCCAGGTCGCCTCCCAGCTCCTCGCCAAGCGGCCGATGGGCGACCTCGTCGTCCTCTACCCGGACACCACGGTCAACAGCGACCACACCCTCGTCCCCCTCACCGAGGGCGGCAAGGAGCTGGGCCGGCTGCTCGCCGAGGACCCCGAACTGCGCCGCCTCGCCGTCCGGCACGGCTTCCGACCGCAGGGCGCCGCCGCCGAGTTCACCGAGGCCACCAACCCGCACGGCGAATACCTCAACCAGACACTCACCGGAGTCCGCCAGGCGCCCGTGCCCACCGGAGCGGTGCTGCGCGACATGGCGCTGCGGGCCCGTGACCAGGGGGGCACCGCATGACCGAGCACACCGACCCGCGCGCCGGCCGGCCGCCCGCGAACCCGTACGCCGCGCCGCCGGAGTCCACCTTCGTCCTGACCCCGCCCGAGCACGACACCCCGCTCGTCCTCACCCCGCCCGCCCCGGCCCCCGCGGTCCGCGCCGAGCAGGCCGCCGGACTCGTCCCGCTGGACGAGACGGTCCGCGCGGAGATGTCCCGCCGGGCCGAGGAGTACGTCGGCTCCCTCGCCGGACTCGACCCGCGCTCCCCGGAGTTCGCCGGCCGCATCGGCGAGATCGCCGCCCTCGGCTCCGGCGAGATGCGGGCCGCCGCCCAGCAGTCCAACCGGATGCTGGACCGCACCGTCCGCTCCCTCGGCCAGGGCGGCGGCGACGCCTCCGCCCGCGTCGGCTCCTCCCTGGTCGAACTCCGGCGCACCGTCGAGGACCTCGACCCCCGCGACGCCCCCGGCAAGGGCCTCAAGGGGCTCCTGTCGAAGCTGCCCGGCGGCAACCGGTTCCGCGACCACGTCGCCCGGTACGCCTCCTCGCAGGCCACCCTCAACCGGATCGTCGGCGCGCTCCGCGGCGGCCAGGACGAACTCCGCCGCGACAACGCCGCCCTCCAGACCGAACGCGCCCGGCTCTGGGAGACGATGGGCAAGCTCCAGGAGTTCGCCGTCCTCACCGAGGCCCTCGACGCGGCCGTCGAGCAGCGGATCGCGGCCACCGCCGACCCGGCGGAGGCGGACGCGCTCCGCGCCGACGTCCTCTTCCCGGTCCGCCAGAAGCACCAGGACCTGCTCACCCAGCTCGCCGTCTGCGCGCAGGGGTACCTCGCCATGGACGTGGTCCGGCGCAACAACGACGAGCTGATCAAGGGCGTCGACCGGGCCGCGACCACCACCCTGTCCGCGCTGCGGATCGCGGTCATGCTCGCCTCCGCGCTGGAGAACCAGCGCAAGGTCACCGAGCAGGTGAACGTGCTCCGCTCGACGACGGAGGACCTCATCCGCGGCAACGCCGAGATGCTGTCCACCCAGGCCGGCGAGATCCAGCGGATCGCCGCCGACCCCGCCGTCGGCGCCGAGACCCTGCGCACCGCCTTCCAGCAGATCTACCACACCCTCGACGCCATCGACACCTACAAGGTCCAGGCGACCGAGGCGATGGCCGCCACCGTCTCCTCCCTCACCGCCGAACTCCAGGAAGCGAGCGCCCACTTGGACCGCAGCCGACGCACCGGCGCCCTGGAAGGCGGCACCCCGGAATGAGACCCCGCGCCCTCCCGCGCCTGCTCGCCGCCCTCGCGCTCGGCCTGGCCCTCACCACCACCGCCGCGGCCTGCTCCGTCCCCGACAACTCGACCGGCGGCCAGGGCGCCGGCCGCCCGAGGACCGACCGGACGCCACCCGCCGCGCCCGGCACCCTCCGGGTCCTCGCCTCCTCCGAACTCGCCGACATGGCACCGGTCCTGGAGGAAGCCCGCGAGGCCACCGGCGTCACCGTCCGCACCACCTACGCCGGCACCCTCGACGCCGTCGAGCAGATCGCCTCCGGCCGCGCCGAGAAGGACTACGACGCCGTCTGGCTGTCCTCCAACGACTACCTCCGGCTCCGGCACGACACCGCCCGCCGGATCACCAACGAGACCCCCGTGATGACCTCCCCGGTGGCGCTCGGCGTCCGCCCCGAGGTCGTCACCCGGCTCGGCTGGGACCCGCGGAAGGTCACCTGGTCGCAGCTCCACCAGGCCGTCGCCGCCGGGAAGCTGACGTACGGCATGACCGACCCGAAGCGGTCCAACTCCGGCTTCTCCGCGCTCGTCTCGGTCGCCTCCGGCCTCTCCGGCGCCCAGTCCGCCCTCAGCGAGCAGGACGTCCGCAAGGCCACCCCGAAGCTCCGGGAGTTCTTCACCGGCCAGAAGCTCACCTCCGGCTCCTCCGGCTGGCTCGCCACCGCCTACGGCCGCCGCACCGACGTCGACGCCCTCGTCAACTACGAGTCGGTCCTGCTCGCCGCGCCCGGCGGGCTCACCGTCATCCGCCCCGCCGACGGCGTCGTCACCGCCGACTACCCCCTCACCCTGCTCACCGCCGCCCCCGCCCACGCCAAGGAGTCCGCCCAGCGGCTCGGCACCTGGCTCCGCACCCCGGAGGCGCAGCGCCGCATCACCGGGACGACGCTGCGCCGCCCCGTCGTCGCCGGCGTCGAGCCGGCGCCCCGGCTCGACCGGGACCTGCGGCGCGAACTCCCCTTCCCCGGCAGCCGGGCCGTCGCCGACGGCCTGCTCGACGCGTACGACAACACCCTCCGCCGGCCCTCCCGCACGGTCTACGTCCTGGACACCTCCGGGTCGATGGCCGGCGAGCGGCTGACCCGCCTCAAGGAGGCGCTGGCCGAGCTGACCGGCGACTTCCGGGACCGCGAGGAGGTCACCCTGATGCCGTTCGGCAGCACCGTGAAGACCGGCGAGGTGCGCACGTACACGGTGGACCCGAAGGACCCGGCGCGGGCCCGCGACGCGATCCGCGCCGACGCGGGCCGGCTCACCGCCTCCGGCGGCACCGCGGTCTACTCCAGCGTCACGGAGGCGTACCGCAGCCTCGGCGCCGCACCCCGCGACACCTTCACCTCGGTCGTGCTCATGACCGACGGGGAGAACACCGACGGGATGGCGGCCGGCGAGTTCGACGCCTTCTACCGCGCGCTCCCCGCCGAGCAGCAGCGCACCCCGGTCTTCCCGATCCTGTTCGGCGACTCCGACCGGGCCGAGCTGGAGCACATCGCGGAGCTGACCGGCGGCAAGCTCTTCGAGGCGGCCCAGGGCTCCCTCGACGGCGCCTTCGAGGAGATCCGTGGCTACCAGTGACCGCGTGCTCCGCTACGCCGGGTCCCGCAAGAACCTCACCGGCTGCGTCTGCGGCCTCGCCGGCCTCGGGGTCACCCTCACCGGCGCGGCCGGCGCGCTGTGGCCGCTGGTGGTGTGCGGCCTGTACGCGGCGGGCGCGCTGATCGCCCCGCCGGAGCGGCCCGGCACCCCGGACTTCCCGAGCGCCGGCGAGCAGCTGGAGTCGCTGCGCGCGGACCACGCCAGGCTGCGGGAGTACCTGGCGGAGGTGGAGCTGCCGGAGTCGGCGCGGCAGCGGCTCGACGAGCTGGACGCGCTGTTCGAGGCGCTGCTCGAACCCGGCTGGGTCAGCGACCCGGAGCACCTGCACGTGCTGGCCCGCGCGGTGCGGCAGGACGTGCCGGAGGCGGTCGACGCGTTCGTGCGGACGCGCTGGTGGACCCGGGTGAACCCGGGCTCGGAACCGCCGGAGCGGCATCTGGAGCGGCAGCTGGCCGCGCTCCGCGAGGAGGCGGGGCAGATCGCGGCGGCCCTGCAGGAGGCGGAGGAGCTGCGCCAGCGCGCCCACACCCGCTATCTGGAGGACCGGGGCGCCTGATCCCCGCCGGGACGTGCGCCGGCCCCGGAGCCTGAGGGGGCTCCGGGGCCGGTTGCGTCGTGATGGACCGTCGTGACCCCACTGGTCAGGGCGGTAGTTCGGGGCAGCCCACCACGAGTCTCGGGGTGGCCGGGGGATCAGCCCAGGCGCTCGACCAGCGCCTTGTACTCGTCCCACAGCTCCTTCGGGGTGTGCTCGCCGAAGGTCTCCAGGTGCGCCGGGACCAGGGCGGCCTCCTCGCGCCACACGTCCTTGTCGACGGTGAGCAGGAAGTCCAGGTCCTCCTCGGCCAGGTCCAGGCCGTCGGTGTCCAGGGCCTCCTTGGTCGGCAGGACGCCGATCGGGGTCTCGACGCCGTCGGCCTTGCCGTCGAGGCGCTCGACGATCCACTTGAGGACGCGGCTGTTCTCGCCGAAGCCCGGCCAGACGAACTTGCCGGCGTCGTTCTTGCGGAACCAGTTCACGTAGTAGATCTTCGGCAGCTTCGCCGCGTCGGCGGTGGCGCCCACCTTGACCCAGTGGGCCATGTAGTCGCCCATGTTGTAGCCGCAGAACGGCAGCATGGCGAACGGGTCGCGGCGCAGCTCGCCGACCTTGCCCTCGGCGGCGGCGGTCTTCTCGGAGGCCACGTTGGCGCCGAGGAAGACGCCGTGGTTCCAGTCGAAGGACTCGGTGACCAGCGGGACGGCGGAGGCGCGCCGGCCACCGAAGAGGATCGCCGAGATCGGGACGCCCTTCGGGTCCTCCCACTCGGGGGCGATCGTCGGGCACTGGCCGGCCGGGACGGTGAAGCGGGCGTTCGGGTGGGCGGCCGGCGTCTCGGACTCCGGCGTCCAGTCGTTGCCCTTCCAGTCCGTGAGGTGCGCGGGCGCCTCCTCGGTCATGCCCTCCCACCACACGTCGCCGTCGTCGGTGAGCGCGACGTTCGTGAAGACGGAGTTGCCCCACAGGGTCTTCATGGCGTTGGCGTTGGTGTGCTCGCCGGTGCCGGGCGCGACGCCGAAGAAGCCGGCCTCGGGGTTGATGGCGTACAGGCGGCCGTCCTCGCCGAAGCGCATCCAGGCGATGTCGTCGCCGATGGTCTCCACGGTCCAGCCGGGGATCGTCGGCTCCAGCATGGCGAGGTTGGTCTTGCCGCAGGCCGACGGGAAGGCGGCGGCGACGTACTTCGCCTCGCCCTGCGGCGGGGTCAGCTTCAGGATGAGCATGTGCTCGGCGAGCCAGCCCTCGTCGCGGGCCATGACGGAGGCGATGCGGAGCGCGTAGCACTTCTTGCCGAGGAGCGCGTTGCCGCCGTAGCCGGAGCCGTACGACCAGATCTCGCGGGTCTCCGGGAAGTGCGAGATGTACTTGGTGGAGTTGCACGGCCACGGCACGTCCTGCTGGCCCTCCGCGAGGGGGGCGCCGAGGGTGTGGACGGCCTTCACGAAGAAGCCGTCGGTGCCGAGCTCGTCGAGGACGGCCTGGCCCATGCGGGTCATGGTGCGCATGGAGACCGCGACGTACGCGGAGTCGGTGATCTCGACGCCGATGGCGGAGAGCGGGGAGCCGACCGGGCCCATGCAGAAGGGGACCACGTACATGGTGCGGCCCTTCATGGAGCCGCGGAAGATGCCCTCGGAGCCCGCGAAGAGCTCCTTCATCTCGGCCGGGGCCTTCCAGTGGTTGGTCGGGCCGGCGTCCTCCTCCTTCTCGGAGCAGATGAAGGTGCGGTCCTCGACGCGGGCGACGTCGGTGGGGTCGGAGGCGGCGTAGTACGAGTTCGGGCGCTTCACCGGGTCGAGCTTCGTGAACGTGCCCTTGGCGACCAGCTCCTCGCAGAGGCGCTGGTACTCGGCCTCGGAGCCGTCGCACCAGACGATCTCGTCCGGCTGGGTGATCTCGGCGATCTCGTTCACCCAGGAGATGAGCTCCTGGTGCTGGGTGGGAAGGGGAGCCGCGTTGTCGCGCGCCACGATTGCTCCTTGTCGAGGGGTGTTCTGTTCGCTGTATGCCCCGTGGGGGCTGCGACCCGGATGCGTCGTAGCTGCTCATCCGGTGCCGACCGCACTCATTTGATCATCCGCCGGATCCGCCCATATGTCCAGGGGGGTGCACACGTGAGCATCGCCACTCATACCCGGGACCTACGGGCGCGTAGGTACGATTCCGTGTCATGACTGCAGCCACACCGGACGTGACACCGGTCGAGCCCGCCCCGATCGCCGCGGCACCGTCGCTCCCGCTGAAGCCACGGCTCAGGGGCTGGCTGCACGCGGGCATGTTCCCGGCCGTGATCGTCGCCGGCCTGGTCCTGGTCGCCCTCTCCGACTCCCCCCGGGCCCGCGTCGCCTGCGGGATCTACGTGCTGACCGCCTGCCTGCTCTTCGGCGTCAGCGCCCTCTACCACCGGGGGAACTGGGGCCCGCGCGGCGAGGCGGTGCTGCGCCGCCTCGACCACGCCAACATCTTCCTGATCATCGCGGGCACCTACACCCCGCTCACCCTGCTGCTGCTCCCGGACTCCACCGCGCGGCCGCTCATGTGGGCGGTCTGGGCCGCCGCGGCGGCCGGCATCGCCTTCCGCGTCTTCTGGGTCGGCGCGCCCCGCTGGCTCTACACCCCCTGCTACATCGCGATGGGCTGGGCCGCCGTCTTCTTCCTCCCCGACTTCCTGCGGACCGGCGGCATCGCCGTCCTGGTCCTCGTCGTCGTCGGCGGCCTGCTCTACAGCGCCGGCGGGATCGTCTACGGCATCAAGCGCCCGAACCCGTCCCCCCGCTGGTTCGGCTTCCACGAGGTCTTCCACTCGTTCACCCTCGCCGCGTTCATCGTCCACTACGTCGGCATCTCCCTGGTCGCCTACCAGGCCTGACCGGGCAGAATGGACCCATGTCCACGGGCCTGAGGGAACGGAAGAAGGAACGGACCCGGGCGGCGATCCGCCGGGCCGCGCGGCACATCGCCGCCGCCCACGGCTGGGAGGCGGCCACCGTCGAGCGCATCGCCGCCGAGGCCGACGTCTCCCCCTCGACCGTCGTCCGGTACTTCCCCGTCCGCGAGGACATCGTCCTCACCGGCGGCGCCGACGACACCCGCCTCGAAGCCCTGCTGCGCGCCCGCCCCGCCGGCGAGGACCCCCTCGAATCGCTCCGCGCCGTCCTCACCGAGGCCGTCGGCGCCGCCCTGGCGGCCGACCCGGAGGAGATCCGGCTCCGCGCCCGGCTGATGGCCGGCACCCCGGCCGTCCGCGCCCGGCTCGCCGAGACGAGCGCCGAGACCGGCCGCCGGCTCGCCCGCGCCCTCGCCGACCGCACCGGCCGCGCCGCCGACGACCTGGAGGTACGGGTCCTCACCACGGCCGTCCTCGGCGCGCTCCGCGAGACCACCCTCTACTGGGCCGAGCGCGGCCTCACCGACGACCTGACCGAGCTGCTGCACCGCACGGTCGACGCTCTCAGGGCCGGGCAGGCGCTCCCAGCGCGCCCCTGACCACCTCGGCCGACCGCGGATTGTCCGCGCACCCCCACACACCGTGCGGGCAGTAGTCCGTCATTGTCTGGTAGACCGGCCGGTAGGCGGCGAACCAGTCGAGCATCCCCCGCACGTACGCCGGGTTGTCCCCGTTCCGGAACAGCCCCCACTCCGGGTACGAGACGGGCTTGCCGTGCGCCTTCGCGAAGGCCACGTGGTGCGCGAGCCCGTACTCCTCGCTCACCTGCTCCTCGAAGGAGACGCCCTCGGGCTGGTCGTAGGCGTCCATCCCGATGATGTCGACCACGTCGTCCCCGGGATAGCACTCCGGCCACGGCACCGCGTCCCGCCCCCGGCTCGGCGTGAAGTCGAAGCGGAACCGCTGCCCCGGCACCCCGCGCAGCGTGGCGACCGCCGACCGCCAGTACGCCTTCCAGGCCGCCGGGTCCGGCCCGCAGCGGTGCCCGTACGTGGTGCCGTTCATCTCCCAGCCGAGCACCAGGACCGCGTCGCCGAGCCCGTGCGCGACCAGACGCTCGCCAAGCGTCCGGAAGTGCCCGTCGAAGGCGCCGTCGGCGCCGCGCCGCAGCCCGTCCCGCACCTCGGCGTCGCTCAGCCCGGCCTCGTTGCGGTCCATCATGGGCACGTTCAGCACGAAGAGCCGCCCGGGCCGCTCCGCCTTCCACCGCGCCCAGGGCGCGAACAGCGCCGGATGCCCCTCGATGTTGCTCCACCGGTCGCCCGGCAGGTACGTGTGCCCGACCCGCAGACCGGCGCCGCCCAGCCAGCGCTCCACCCCGGAGATCCGCCGCACCCCCTCGGCGTCGGAGCCGGTGAAGAAGCCGGCCGCCACCTGCGCCCGCCGCACCGGATCGGGCGCGGTCCCGGCCCCCGTCGGCCGCTCGCCGGGCACGAGCCGCCCCGGCACCAGCAGCAGCGTGACGACGGCCGCGAGCAGCACCAGGAGTGCGGCCCGCGGCCGGACGGCGCGCCGGTTCACCTCAGCCGGTCCAGAAGTCCCACCACCGGGTCAGGATCAGCATCCCGATGATCCCGAGGTGCAGGACGGGCAGGGCGAACGTGAAGTCGCCGAGGAAGCCGCGCACCGCCGCCGGCGCGGGCAGCACCCCGGTCCGCACGGTGTGCGCGGTGACGTACCAGAACATGGTGACCGTCGCCGCCCAGGCGAGGCAGCACCACAGGCAGAGCGCGTTGATCTCGTACAGCGACTGCTGCATCAGCCAGGTGCAGAAGCCGACGCCGAACAGCATCCCGCCGTTCAGCCCGAGCCAGAACCAGCCCCGGTACCGGGCCCCGGCGAGCAGCCCGGCGCCGACGGCGACGACGACGGCGTACGTGACGAGACCGAGCATCGGGTTGGGGAAGCCGAAGACCGCGGCCTGCTCGCTCTTCATGATGTTCCCGCAGGACACCACCGGGTTCAGGCTGCACCCCGGCTGGAAGCCCGGGTCCTCCAGGAGCCTGAACTTGTCCGTGGTGATCACCCACGCGGCGAGGATCCCGGCCGCGCCGGTGACGACCAGCAGCACGCCGAGCGCCCGGCTCGCGCCGACCGTCCCGTCCTCCCGCCGCCCGGCCTCCGCCGCCCCGTCCCGCTGCCGCTGACCCGGTACGCCGTCGCGCACCCCGAGCGTCGTCATCGCGCCGCTCCTTCCGCTCAGCCCTGCACGCGCCGGACCGGCAGCATGACGTGGGCGCAGTCGGCGAGCGTCGCCTCGTCGGAGACGAAGGCGCGCAGCCGGTCCTCGTCCACCGGCTGCCCGGGGACGCCGTCGGCCCAGGGGCGGACCGAGCAGAGGAAGTAGACCTTGCCGCTCGCGTCGGCGGCGGCCCGCCACTCGTCGGGCACCGGGCACTGCACCTTCAGGAAGGGCAGGGTGAGGACCGCGGTGCCGGCCTCGACGAGCAGCGTGGCGCTGATCCCCGCGTCCTTCTCCAGGTCGAAGAGCCGGTCGCCGACGGAGAGGCCCATGGATTCCAGGGCGGCGCGCATCGCCTGCTGACCGGCCTCCGGCCCGTCGCGGCCGTCGCCGAGGGAATACGCCATCAGGAAAGGCGTGCCGGGGGAATCGGCGGTGGCTTCGCTGGACCACGGAATCACCGTGAGCGTGCCCAGCGGAGAGACGCTGCGCGCCTCGGAAAGGACGTGGGGAGTGGTCATGGAACGGGATGCTAGTGGGGCAACCACCCTTTCCCCGTACCGAATTCACTCATCCGGCCGACATTCCCCCGCTCGAACTCCCGGCCGCAACAAACACGGGTTTTCATCGTTGTGCCCTGAGGCCCCCTTGTCGACGCCAGGAGATCGCCGATGTCCTTCCCGCGCCGTGTCGCCCTCCGGTCCCTGTTCGCGCTGGCCGTCACCGCCGTCACGGGCGGCGCCCTCGGCCGGATCGCGCTCCGGGAGGAGCCGGCCGACCCGTTCGCCTTCGACGAGATGTACGCGGGCCGCCGGATCCGCGGTCTCACCGGGCCGGGGGGCGAGCCGCTGGCCCTGGTGGACGGCCGGCCGCTGCACCTGATGCGGTGCGCCGACGGCGGCTGGGTGACCCCGCTCGACCACTACGAGTCCTGCCCGACCCCGCTGGCCGCCGTCCGCGCGGCGGTGGACGCGGCGGGGCCGGCCCCGCTGTCCCGGTACGCGGCGGGGCACGGCCTCCACTCCGACCCGACGGAAGGGAACCCGCGTGGTGTACACGCGTAAGAACCAGCGCGACCTGACGACGGCGGAGCGCCGCAGGTTCGTGGCCGCGGTGCTCGAACTGAAGCGCCGCGGCGAGTACGACGAGTTCGTCCGGATGCACATCGACCATTACGTGGCGGACGGCGCCGGCCGGCTGCGGACGGCGCACATGGCGCCGAGCTTCCTGCCGTGGCACCGGAAGTTCCTGCTGGAGTTCGAGCGGGCGCTGCGCCGGATCGACGCGTCGGTGACGGTCCCGTACTGGGACTGGACCCGGGACAACACCCCGGCGTCGTCGCTCTGGTCGGAGGACTTCCTGGGCGGCAACGGCCGCCGCTCGGACCTCCAGGTGACCACCGGCCCCTTCGCCTACGCCACGGGGAAGTGGACGGTGAAGCACGCGATGACCGAGGTGTCGTATCTGACCAGGGACTTCGGCCGGCCGCGCGATCCGGTGGCGCTGCCGACGGCGGCGCAGCTGGAGGAGGTGATGCGGGAGCGGGCGTACGACACGGCGCCGTGGAACTCGACGAGCCCGTCGGGTTTCCGCAACCGCCTGGAGGGCTGGGCCCCGGGCTCGGGCAACGAGCGGTTCCGGATCCACAACCGGGTGCACCGCTGGGTGGGCGGCCTGATGCTGGGCGGCGGGTCGGTGAACGATCCGGTGTTCTGGCTGCACCACTCGTTCGTGGACCTGGTGTGGTCGCGGTGGCAGCAGCGCAATCCGGGGGCCGCGTACCTGCCTGCGGAGCCGCCGCCGCTGGGCGACTCCCAGTACCGCAAGGTGGTGGCCCGGCACCAGCCGATGGCGCCGTGGGGCGTGACGCCGGCGGAGATGTCCGACTACAGCCGGATCTACCGGTACGCGTGACGGGCGGGCCCGCCCCGGAACGCGGCCGTCCCCCCGGCCCTGGCGGGGTCGGGGGGACGGTCGTGAGAACGGGGGCCGGTCAGCCGCCGTAGCCGCCGTCGGCGTGCGGGGCGTCGACGTTGGCGCAGGTGTTGCCGAAGGCCGGGTTCAGCAGGCCGATGACGTTGACGGTGTTGCCGCAGACGTTGACCGGGACGTGGACCGGGACCTGGACGACGTTGCCGGAGCCGACGCCGGGCGAGTTGGCGGCGACGGCCTCGGCGCCCGAGTCGGCGACGGCCAGGCCGGCTCCGGTGAGGGCAACGGCACCGGTGCCGGCCAGAACGGCGGCAGCCTTGGCGATGCGAGACATCAGAACTCCTTGGATGGGTCGAGCGACCGCAGGGATCACGGCCGTCACTTCCGTATCAACGCCGCACCGGGGGCGGGGTCACGGCCGTTGGGCCGAACGGGAGGGGGGAATGGGGGAAGGTGGCCCGCGGTCCGGTCTCCTCCCGCCGTCGGATACGACGGGCGGCACACCGGTCCGCGGGCCGCGGCCATGCGACAAGCCTTCCGGTGCAACGACGCGAAGCCCGTGCGGTAGCGGGGAAGAATCGTGTCTTCACCCGCCCGGACTGCTTTCGCACACCCTTCCGGAGGGAGGGGGTGGGGGAAGGAAGGGGTGTCAGTCGCGGCCGGGGGCGAGGCCGAGCCGGGAGTCGAGGGCGCCGCTGAGCGTGGGGGCGATGAGGCCGAGCTGCGGCGGGGCGAGGTCGGGCAGTCCGGCGAGCCCGTTGCCCCGCGGCGCCTCGACGGGGTTGCCGAGGACGGCGCCGGGGGTGGCGGCGGCCATCTCGGAGTGCGGGCTGGTGAGCAGCGCGCGGCCGGGCTCGCTGCCCTCCAGGAGCTCGGGGAGCGGGGCCTCCACGACGGTCGCGGGCAGGGTGCCGGTGAGCGGGACGCTGGGCAGGGTCACGTCGGGCAGCGCGCCGAAGCCCTTCTGGAAGCCGGTGGGCGCGCCGGGGACGGGCACAGGGACGCCGGTCGCGACGGTGGGGGCGTCCATCGGGAGGACGGGTTCGAGGCCCTGGAGGGGGACCACCACCGGGGCCTCGACGGCGGCGGCCGGGGTGGCCATGGCGGCGGAGGCGAGCGCGGTCATGAGGAGGCCCATGCCGGCGTGAGAGCGCAGAGTCATGCCGGGTGAACGAGCCGGTTGGCCGAAACGTCGCGGCGGGATCCCCCATGTGCAGCAATGACCGGGGCCCCACCGGTGAGGGTGGGGCCCCGGTTGACGTCGGGTCAGCGCGGTCCGTACGTCAGTGGCGGCGGGAGCGGACGAGGCGTCCGCCGCGGAGCTGGACGACGGTACCGCCGATGATGAGGGCGGCGCTGACGGCGGCCGCTCCCCACAGGGCGGGGTCGCTGCCGGTGTCGGGCAGTTCGGGCTTGCCGGGCGGAGTGGTGGGCGGTGTGGTGGGCGGCGTCGTCGGCTCGCAGCCCGGCTCCGGCTCCTCACCGGGGGCCGGCTCCTCGCAGTCGCCCGGCGGAGTCGTGGGCGGTGTGGTGGGAGGCATCGTGGGCGGCTTGGTGGGCGGAGTGGTGGGCTCGCAGCCCGGCTCCGGCTCCTCACCCGGCTCCGGCTCCTCACACTCGCCCGGCGGCTCGTCCGGGTTCGTGGGCGGCGTCGTCGGCGGCTTGGTGGGAGGCGTCGTCGGCGGCTTGGTCGGCGGAGTGGTGGGCTCGCAGCCCGGCTCCGGCTCCTCACCCGGCTCCGGCTCCTCACACTCGCCCGGCGGAGTCGTCGGCGGTGTGGTCGGAGGAGTCGTGGGCGGCGTCGTCGGCGGGTGCGTCGGCGGCTTGGTCGGCGGCGTCGTCGGCTCGCAGCCCGGCTCCGGCTCCTCACCCGGCTCCGGCTCCTCACACTCACCCGGCGGAGTCGTCGGCGGCGTGGTCGGCGGGTGCGTCGGAGGGTGGGTCGGCGGGTGCGTGGGCGGATGCGTCGGGGGATGGGTCGGCGGGTGCGTCGGCGGATGCGTGGGCGGGTGGGTCGGCGGCTTGGTCGGCGGGTGCGTGGGCTCCTCGCCGTAGCCGCCGTCGGGGTCCTCCGCCGCCTGGGCGCAGAGGTCTCCGACGGCCGACGCCACGTAACCGCCGAGGTCCATGCCCGGGCCGCAGAGTTCCGGCGGCACGGGGGCATGGGCCGCCTGGCCGCTGCCGGGTCCCGGCCTGTCGCCGGTTCCGGGCTGGGCGTGCGCGGCCAGCGCGAAACCGCCGGTCAGCGACAGCAGGCCGGTCGCTGCAGCCGCGGTGAGTACTTTCCTGCTGATGATGGACCGCATACCGCTCTTCCTCGGGAGAAAGGGAGAGACCGGCGAGGATCCCCCCTCGCTCCGTCCGGCCGTGTCCCCCCGCTGACGTGTGCGGTGGGACGGTCCAGAGAGTAGGGAGCGGCGCACCGTGTGGTGTCCAGGCCACACGGCGACCGGTCAGAAAATCATTCGATCAGCCGCCGAGCGGGTTCGCCGGCAGGCCGCCGAGCAGCGGGAGGCCCTTGCCGGTCTGGTTCAGCTGGGTGGCGGTGTCGGTGACGGTCTTGACCGGGGAGCCCTCGGTGGTGCTGCTCAGCACGTCCGACTTCAGCCCGTTGGCGGCGATGGCCTCCAGACCGCCGTTCAGGCTGGTGGGGGTCAGCGCCTCCGCGGCCATGGCGGGGGCGGCGGCGCCGAGGGCCATGAGCGAACCGGCGACGACCGCGGCGACCTTGGTGGGCTTCATGGGGAGAATCCTTCCTCTGTACTTCCAACTCACGTTCCGCACGGCCTTCTTGGGGAATTCCGTGCGTCGTTTCCGTCTTCTGTAACGAGAGGTGCGCGCCCCGGAAACTCCATGGGCGGGGATTTCTCGACACTGCACCCGATCGAAGGGGCCCGGTGCGATTTCCGGATGACCGGTCGCACACGCGCCCGTACCGGCCCGGCGGGGTGGCCGGACCGGTACGGGTCGGTGAGGGGTGCGCGGGTCAGCGGACCGGCAGCGGCGGGTTCACCGGCAGCTCGGGCGCCGCGACCGGAGGCTTCACCGGCGCCTCGACGGGCAGCTCGGCCGGCGGGTCGACGGGCAGCTCCGGGGCCTCCACGGGGAGGGACGGCAGCGCGGGCAGGCCGGGCAGGTCCGGCGCGGGCAGGCCGCTGCCGAGCACGGTCGCGACGGCGAGGTTGACCAGGGAGGTCAGCGTGGCCGTGACCTGCGGGACGACGCCGGTGGCGTCCCCGGAGGTGACGGCGGCGAGGAGCCCGGCGACGGCCTTCTCGACGGAGGCGAGGGCATCGGCGACCAGGTCGGCGGGCGCCGCCTGCGCGGCCTTCGCCCCGGCCGTGACGGGCAGGGCGGCGGGCGGCTTCACGGGCAGCCCGGCCGGGGTCTCCGCGGCCGGCGGGACCGCGGGCGCCTCGGCGGCCGGCGGGGTGACCGGGGCGTCGGCGACGGGCGGGACGGCCGGGGCCTCCGGGAGCGGGGCGGGCGCGGCGGCTCTCGCCCGGTCGACGGCGGCCTGGATGCGGGCCTTCAGGGCGTCGGCGTCGGCCGTGGGGAGTTGGCCGTCGTCGGCTTCGAGGGCCGCCGTGACGAGTTCGGTCACGGGAGTCGTCACCCCGCCGACGTCGCCGAGCGCCTTGGTCTGGGCCAGCAGGGCGGCGGCGTCGGGAAGCGCGGAGCGGGCGGCCTGGTGGGCCGCGCGGGACGGGGTGAGGTCGTCGGCGACGGCGGGTCCCGCCATGCCGAGGGTGAGGGCGGCGGATATCGCCAGGGCGGTGAGACGGCGTGAAGCCAGGGGACGCATATGTGTTCCTTTTCCTTATGCGTCGGACAACTGCCCTCCCACCGTGCCTGCGGGTATAGCCCTCCGCAACCGCAGAACTACTGAGCGCCACCGACACGTTCGAGTGAATCCGCCGGCGCGACCTGCCCTCCAGGGGGGCGTGCGCCGTTGCACCGGACGGCGCACGCCGGGTGCGTCCGAACGGGTGGGGGCCTGGTGATCACAAGGAAAAAGCCGGTGCGCCCACCCGCGGGGTGGGCGCACCGGCTTCGGAAGGACCGATCCGACGTGCGAGATCAGGCGTTGACGCAGGTGTTGCCGAAGGCCGGGTTCAGCGCGCCGATGACGTTGACGGTGTTGCCGCAGAGGTTGACCGGGACGTGGACCGGGACCTGGACGACGTTGCCGGAGCCGACGCCGGGGGACTTCACGGCAGCGCCCTCGGCGATGGAGTCGGCGGCGGCGGCACCGGCGGCACCGGCGACCGCGGCGGCGGCACCCACGGTCAGGACAACGGCCTTCGCGATACGGGACATGGAGAAGTTCTCCTCGATCGATTTCCAACTCGGACTGCGCGGACTGTTCGGCCCGGCTCCCTCAACAACGCTCCGGATATTCATCGGTTGCTCTCCCGAACGGGTGACGTTCAACCGATCTTTGGGCCATCGGAGGGCCATTCGGGCGACGGACCGGGGAATGGCGCAACACGCTCAACGAGGAACCTGCCGTGCGGATACGGGAGTTAGCGTTTCCGGGCATCTAATGCTTACTATCGCCCCGCGCCGGGGTTATAACGTTTCCGAACGTTGCTTCCGGGCCCGCCGCGCGTTCACCCATTTCGTGCGGACGACACCTCTCCCCTCTCCCCCGGCCTTCACGGGTCTTCCCTTCCTTCTCTCATCAAAGCGGAGAACCTGTATGCGGAATTCAGCGGTTCTTGCTGTGCGTCGCAACGTGTGGTGCGCCTTGTCGCGCGCGGTGACGCCCGCCGCGCCGGCGCCCGGAAAGGCGGCCCGCGTCCCCTTCGGCACCTCGCGGACCGGGGATTCCGCCCATTCCGCGACGGGTTCTCCGAACTCCGGCACCGCGGAATTCAGCACGGCGGGGGCGCCGCGCCGGGGAGCCGATCGCGTCCAGGTCCGGCCCGGCGCGCACGTCCCGCGGGCGGACGTACGGCGCTGACGTGCGGGCCCCGACCACGGACCCCTGGTCCGTCACCGTTCTGCACGCGGTCCAGCCCGGCGACGGCGGGGTCGCCCGGGTCGTCGCCGACCTGGTGCGCGCCCAGCGCGCCGCCGGGCTGCGGCCCGTCGTCGCCTGCCCGCCGTCCACCGCGCTCGCCGTGGAACTGCGCGCCGGGGGCGCCGAGGTCCACGACTGGCGGGCCGGCCGGGACCCCGGTCCCGCGCTGTTCCGGGAGACCCGCGACCTGGCCCGGGTGGTCCGGGCCGTGCGGCCCGGCCTCGTCCACGCGCACTCGGCGAAGGCGGGCCTGTGCGCCCGGCTCGCGGTGCGCGGCCGGATCCCGACCGTGTACCAGCCGCACGCCTGGTCCTTCGAGGCGGTCACCGGCACCACGGCCGAACTGGCGCGCCGCTGGGAGCGGTTCGGCGCCCGCTGGGCCGACCGCATCCTGTGCGTGAGCGCGGCGGAGCGGCGTACCGGCGAGGAGGCCGGGGTCGCGGCCGCCTGGTCCGTGGTGCACAACGGCGTGGACGTGGCCCGGTTCGCGACCGGCGGGCCCGCCCGGAACCCGGCGCCGACCGTGGTGTGCGTGGGCCGGCTGTGCCGGCAGAAGGGCCAGGACGTGCTGCTCGCCGCCTGGCCGGCCGTGCTCCGCGACGTACCGGCGGCGCGGCTCGTCCTGGTCGGCGACGGTCCCGACGGGGAGCGGCTGCGGGCCGCCGCCGGTCCTTCGGTGCGGTTCGCCGGCGCCGTCGGCGACACCGCGCCCTGGTACCGGGCGGCGGACGTCGTCGTGCTGCCGTCCCGCTGGGAGGGCATGGCGCTGGCGCCGCTGGAGGCGATGGCGGCGGGCCGGCCGGTCGTCGTCACCGACGTCGACGGGGCGCGCGAGAGCCTGCCGCCCGGTCATGAAGCGCCGTGCCTGGTCCCGCCCGAGGACCCGGCCGCCCTCGCCGCCGCTCTCGGCCGCCTGCTCGGCAGGCCGGAGCTGCGGCACCGCCTGGGCCGGGAGGCCCACGAGCACGTCCTCAGCAGATTCGATGTGCGGCGCACCGGCGCGGCCGTCGCGGAGATCTACCGCGAGCTGGCCGGAGTGCGGGGCACCGAGCACAGAGAGCCGATTGCGCAGTGACCACGGAAAGTACCAGCGTTCCCTCTTCGCCCGGCCCGTGGCCGGTCGCGGGCCCGGCGTTCGGGTCCGCCTCGCTCCTCCCCCGGCGCCGGCTGCCCGGCCGGCTCGCGCCGCCGCGCCACCGGTCGGCCGCGCGGCCGCAGCCGGGTCCCGCGGTGCTGCGGGCCGTCGACTGCCTGGCGGTGCTCGCCGGTGCCGCGCTGCTCGGCCCCGCCCACCAGGACCCGCGGCTGCTGCTGCCGGTGGCCGCGCTGCTGCTCGTCCTCGACGGGCGCGGCGGGCTGTACCGGCCGGCGGCGCACGTGCGGCTGCTCGACGAACTGCCCGCGCTGGCCTCCCGGGCCGGGGTGGTGTGGTGCGTGGCGGCGGCCGGGGCCGCGGCCTGGTCGCCGGCGCTGGCGATCGGGCCGGGGCACCTGTGCGCGGCGTACGGCGCGCACGTCGGGGTGGCGGCGGTGCTGCGGGCGGTGCTGCTGGCGCGCGGGCGGCGGATCGCCCGGGAGCGGCCCCGTTCGGCGCTGGTGGTGGGTCCGCCGACGGCGGCCCGCCGGTTCGCGGCGGCGGCCCTCCAGCACCCCGAGTACGGGATGCGGCCGGTCGGCGTCGTGGGGCTGCCGGACGCGACGGTCGGCGAGCAGCGACCGGTGGACGGCGGGCTGCCGCTGCTGACGACGGCGGAGGAGATCCGCCGGGCGGTCATCCAGAACGCGGTCCAGGAGGCGGTGTTCCTGTCGGACGAGCCGGAGCTGGTGACGCTCTTCCAGCACTACGGGTGCGTGACCTGGCGGGTCGGCGGGGAGCTGTGCGACGGGCCGATGGGCGAGCACGTGTGGGGGTACGCCCGCCGCCGGCTGGTCCCGCCGGGCGAGCGGCGCGGGGCGCGGGCGAAGCGGGCGCTGGACATCGCGCTGGCCGGTCCGGCGCTGGCGCTGGCGCTGCCGGTGCTGGCGCTGTGCGCGCTGGCGGTGCGGCTGTCGGACGGGCCGGGCGTGCTGTTCCGGCAGGAGCGGGTGGGCCAGCACGGACGGCACTTCACGCTGCTGAAGTTCCGGACGCTGCGGCCGTCGGACGAGACGGAGTCGGCGACCCGGTGGAACGTGGCCGGGGACCGGCGGATGAGCGCGGCCGGCGGTTTCCTGCGGAAGTCGTCGCTGGACGAGCTGCCGCAGCTGTGGAACGTGCTCCGCGGCGACATGAGCCTGGTCGGGCCGCGGCCCGAACGGCCGTACTTCGTCGCGCAGTTCAGCAAGATCCACGCGGGGTACGCGGCGCGGCACCGGATGCCGGTCGGGCTCACCGGTCTGGCGCAGGTGAACGGGCTGCGCGGCGACACCTCGATCGAGGACCGCTGCCGCTTCGACAACCACTACATCGACCACTGGTCGCTCTGGCAGGACGTCTGCATCCTGGTCCGCACCGCGGCCGGACTCCTCCGACCGACGGGAAGCTGAGATGGCGACGGCCGTGACGACGGCGCCGGTCCTCGCGGGGACGCCGGACGCCCGGGAGTGGGCGCGCCGGGCCGGCGCGCTCTCCCCGGTCCTGGCGGTGATCGCGCTGCTCCTGGTGCCGGGCGGCGGCGGGGCGGAGGGCGGGACCGGCGGCACGGGCACGGTCGCCGACGCGGCCTCGGGCCTGCTGGTGCTGGTGTGTCTGGTCCGGGTCGTGCGGGGCGGCGCCCGGCCGCTGACCCGGACGGCGGCGGTGGTGCTGGGGCTGCCGGTCCTCGGGATCTGCCTGGCGGCGGTCACCTCGAACGACCCGGCGTCGAGCCTGCCGGGCGTCGCCCGCTACGTGCAGGTGTTCGTGCTGGTCCCGGCGGCGGTGCTGCTGACGGTCCGGGACCGGCGGGACTTCGCGCTGGTGGCGTGGGCGCTGGTGGCGCTGGCGCTGCTCCAGGGCGCGGTGGGCGTGACGCAGTACCTGACGGGGACGGGTGCCTCGTACCAGGGCGAGGACGTCCGGGCGGTGGGCACCTTCGGGGCGACCGACGTGATGGGCATGGCGACGGTGGTGGCGTACGGCCTGGTGATCGCGACCGGGATGGCGCTCGGCGCCCCGGCGGGGCGGACCCGGACGGCGGCGCTGGTCTGCGCGGTGCTGCTGGTGGTGCCGCTGACGCTGTCGTTCAGCCGGGGCGCGTGGATCGCGACCGTGCTGGCCTGCGGGATCCAGCTGCTGCTCGGCGGGGTGCGGCGGGCGGCGAAGGTGGCGCTCGCGGTGGGCGCGCTGGCGGTGGTGCTGGTCGGCGGGCTGGGGATCGGCTCGGCGATGGTGAAGGAGCGGGTCGCCAGCATCACGCGGGTGACGGCGGCGCCGGACCAGTCGGTGACGGACCGGTACACGATGTGGGCGGCGGCCGGGCGGATGTGGGCGGCGGAGCCGCTGACCGGGGTGGGACTGAAGGGCTTCCCGCAGTACCGGGACGCGCACGCGTCCGTGGCGCTGTCCTCCGGCAGCGACACCGCCGGCGCGGGCGCGGGCTTCCGCAGGCAGCCACTGCTGTCGCCGCACAACATGTACCTGCTGGTCCTCAGCGAGCAGGGGCTGATCGGGCTGGTGGCGCTGGCGGGGAGCTGGCTGGCGCTGCTGGCGGGCGCGCTGCGGCGGCGCCGGTCGGGCGCGGACTGCGCGCTGGTCGCGACCGGGCTGCTCGCCTGGCAGCTGATCGACTTCTGCTACGCGGACATCGGCGGCCCGTCGACGGTGCTGATGTCGGTGGTGTTCGGGCTGGCCGCCTGGTGGGCGCTGGCGCCGGGCCGCGAGGGCGCCGCGGAGGTGCGCGGTGCGTGACCCGTGGGCCGGTCCGCCGGATCCCACGGACGCGTGCGCCGCGCCCCCGGGGAGCGGCGGCGCCGGTGCCGTACCGCCGTGTCCGCCGGGCCCGCAGCCCGGCGAACCCCTGACCGACCCCTGGACCCCGATGCCCCCGGACGCCACGGACTCCCCGTGCGCCCCGGGGGCCGCCGTGCTGCCGGGGGCCGGGCCCCCGGCGCCCGCCGCCGACGTGTGGGCGTCCGCGCCCGGACCGGCCGGCGGCGCGGCGGAGCCGCCCGCCGGGACGGCGACGGGGGCGGCGACCGCCACGCTCACGCCGCCGCGGGCCGGGCGGCGGGCGCACGCCCGGGCGAAGGCGCCGGCGGCCGGCGGCCAGGGCCGGGGGTTCCTCGCGAAGGCGGCGGCGGTGACGGCGGGGCTGACGGCCGTCGGGGCGGTGCTCGGTCTGGTCCGGGACCAGATCCTCGCCGGGTACTTCGGCGCGGGCGCGGAGACGGACGCGTTCCTGGTGGCGTGGACGGTGCCGGAGTTCGCGTCGACGCTGCTGATCGAGGACGCGATGGCACTGATCCTGGTGCCGGCGTTCGCACGGGCGCTGGCCCGGCGGCCGGGCGCGCTGTCCGGGGCGGATCCGGTGCGGGAGCTCGTCCGGGGGACGCTGCCGCGGCTGACGCTCGGCGTCGGGGCGGTCGCCGCCGCGCTGGTCGTGGCCGCCCCGGCGGTCGTGGGGCTGCTGGCGCCCGGGCTGTCCGACCCGGGGCTCGCGGTGGACTGCACGCGGCTGACGGCGACCTGCGTGCTGACGTTCGCGCTGGTCGGCTACTGCTCGGCGGCGCTGCGGGCGCACCACGTGTTCCTGCCGCCGGCCGCGATCTACGTGGCGTACAACGTCGGGATCATCGGCACGATGGTACTGCTGCGCGAGCCGTGGGGGGTGCGGTCGGCCGCCGCCGGGGTCGCGGCCGGCGGGGTGCTGATGGTGCTGGTGCAGGCGCCGTCGCTGGTGCGGGCGCTGCGGGCGCGGCCGGTGCCGGCACCGGAGCCGGAGGCCCTGGCGCCGGGGCTCGGCGCGGAGGGGCGGCTCGTGGTGTTCGGGCTGATCGCCCCGGTGGTCGCCTTCTCGCTGACCCGCCAGTCGCAGACGCTGGTCGAGCGGTTCCTGGCGGCGCCGCTGCCGTCGGGGGCGATCTCGCACCTGAACTACGCGCAGAAGATCGCGCAGATGCCGATGATGCTGTCGCTGATGCTGTGCACGGTCAGCTTCCCGGTGGTCGCGCGGGCGCTGGCCGCCGGTGACCCGGAGGGGGCGCGGCGGCGGGTCGAGCGGGATCTGCTGCTGGCGGCGGTGGTGGTCCTGGTGGGCGCCTCCGTGGTGATCGCCGCCGCCCCGAAGATCGTCGAACTGCTCTTCCAGCGCGGCGAGTTCGACCGTACGGACACGGTCGCCACGGCCTCCGTCATGCGGGTGTACGCGCTCGGGCTGCTCGGCCAGACCATGGTCGGCGCCCTCGTCCGCTGCTACTTCTCCGCGGCCCGCCCGCTCTGGTACCCGGCCGCCGCGATGGGCGCCGGGCTCGCCGTCACCGCCGCCGCCGGGGTGGCGGGCGCCGCCGCCTGGGGCGCCGTGGGCCTGGCCGCCGCCAACGCCCTCGGCATCACCGTGACCGCCGTGCTGCTGCTGCGCGGCGCCCACCGGCAGACCGTCCCGGTCCGCGCGGACCGGCTCGGCGAGGGCCTGCTGCAGCTCGCCACCGCCGCCGCCTGGGCGACCGGCGCGGGCTGGCTGTGCTCGGTGGCGATCGGCCCGCCACTGATCTCCCTCGCCGTCGCCGGCCTGGTCGTCGCCGGCGTGTTCCTGCTCTTCCTCGCCTGCGCCGGCAAGGCGCCGGAGATCCCTCCCCTCCCCCACCGCTCGACCCGACGCCGAAGGACCGCCCATGCCCGCCCCCACCGCGCTGCGCCGCCTGCTGCCGAAGCCGCCCCTGTGGGCGAAGCCGCCCCTGTGGGTGGCGATGTACCACTCGGTCACCGACACCGCTGACGACCCGTACGGGGTGACGGTCTCCCCGGTGCGCTTCGCCCGGCAGCTGCACTGGCTGGGCGACCGGGGGCTGCGCGGCGTGTCGGTGCGCGAACTGCTCGACGCGACGGCCGAGGGGCGGGCGAAGGGGCTGGTCGGCCTCACCTTCGACGACGGGTACGCCGACTTCCTCGACTCGGCGCTGCCGCTGCTGCGCCGGCACTCCTTCACCGCCACCGTGTACGTGCTGCCGGGCCGGCTCGGCGGCGTCAACGACTGGGACGCCGACGGCCCGCGCAAGCCGCTGCTCACCGAGGAGGGCATCGAGCGGATCGTCGCCGCCGGCATGGAGATCGGCTCGCACGGGCTGACGCACCGGCGGCTGACGGAGGCCGACGACGCCACGCTCGCCGACGAGACCCGGCGCTCCCGGGCCCTGCTGGAGGAGATCACCGGCGGCCCGGTGGACGGCTTCTGCTACCCGTACGGCGCGGTCGACCCGCGGGTGGTGCGGGCCGTGCGCAAGGCCGGCTACCGCTACGCCTGCGGCATCGACCCCGGCCCGCTCACCAGCGCGCACGCCCTGCCGCGCGTCCACATCGGCGAGACCGACACCTCGTGGCGGCTCACCGCCAAGCGGGCCCTGCACCCGCTGCGCCGCCGACACCCCGCCGAGCTGATCCCCGCCCGCTCGGGCCCGGCCGCGGTGGTGCTGGGATGAGGGTGCTGCACGTCATCACGGGGCTCGGCATCGGCGGCGCCGAGCAGCAGCTGCGGCTGCTGCTGCGCCATCTTCCCGTCCAGGGGCGGGTGGTGACGCTCACCAACCCGGGGCCGGTCGCGGCCGGCATCGAGGCCGACGGCACGCCCGTCACCCACCTCGGCATGGCCGGGAACCGGGACCTGGGCGCGCTGCCCCGGCTCGCCCGGCTGGTCCGCGACGGCGGCTACGACCTCGTCCACACCCACCTCTACCGGGCGTGCGTCTACGGCCGGCTCGCCGCCCGGCTGGGCGGGGTCCGCCGGGTGATCGCCACCGAGCACTCGCTCGGCACCTCGCAGATCGAGGGCCGCCCGCTGTCGGCGGGCACCCGCGCCCTGTACCTGGCGTCGGAGCGGCTCGGCACCGCGACGGTCGCCGTGTCGGCGAGCGTGGCCCGCCGGCTCGCCGACTGGGGCGTGGCGCCGGACCGGATCGAGGTGGTGCCGAACGGCATCGAGACCCGCCGCTTCGCCTTCGTCCCGCGCGCCCGCCGCCTCACCCGGGGCGTCCTCGGCATCCCCGAGGACGCGTTCGTGGTCGGCGGGGTGGGGCGGCTGGCGCCCGGGAAGCGGTTCGACCGGCTGATCCGGGCCGTGGCCGAGGTCCCGGACGCCCGGCTGCTGCTCGTCGGCGACGGCGAGCGGCGCGAGGAGCTGCGCGCGCTGGCCCGCGACCGCGGCGCCGCCGGCCGCGTCCACTTCTTCGGCGCCTGCGAGGACCCGCCGGCGCACGGCCCGGCCGGACCGATGCTGCCCGAACTCCTCGCCGCCATGGACGTGTTCGTGTCGACGTCGCCGGACGAGACGTTCGGGCTCGCCGTCGTCGAGGCGCTCGCCGCCGGGCTGCCGGTGCTGTACGTGGCGTGCCCGGCGATCGAGGACCTGCCGGCCGACGCGGCACCGGGCGCCCGCCGGATCGGCACGTCGGTGCCCGAGCTGGCCGGCGCGCTGCGCGAGCTGCGGGCCGCGCACGTGCCCGGCCGGCCGGCGCGGCTGCCGGTGCCCGCCGCCGCCCGCCGCTACGACATCGCCCGCAGCGCCGACCGGCTGATGGCCCTGTACGACCGGGCCGTCCACAGCCGCCCCGGCCCCTGAACACCCGTCCTCCCGACCCCTGCCCGTCCCACCGAGAGAGCCCGTCATGACCACCACCCCACCCCGCGCCGTCCGCCTGCCCGCCCGACTGCGCGCCCCCGGCCGCTGGGCGGTGCTGCCCGCCGCCGCCGTCGCCGGGGCCGCGCTCGGCGGCGGCTACGGCGTCCTCACCACGCCCGAGTACGCGGCGACCAGTTACGTCATCGTCGTCCCCGGCGAGAAGTCCGACCCGGCGGCGGCCCTCGGCTTCGCCCAGGCGTACGGGCGGGTCGCCACCGACATCGCGGTGACCGGCGACGCCCAGGTGTGGGCGGGCGTCACGGCCGCCGCCCTCCGCGAGAGCGTGACCGCGGAGACCTCGCCGGACGCGCCGATGATCTCGATCACCGCGCGCGCCCCGAAGGCCGCGCAGGCGGTGTCGATCGCCGACGGCGTGGCCCGCTCGCTGGTCGTCAACTCCTCGCACGTGGCCGGCAGCACCGGCGTGAAGGTCGTGCAGTTCTCCCGGGCGACGAAGCCGACCACCCCCGTGTCGCCGTCCGCGCCGCTGTCCGCACTGGTCGGCGCCTGCGCCGGCGGGCTGCTCGGCGGCCTCGCGCTGCTGGTCCGGCCGAAGCGGCCGGCCGGCCGCGCCGAGGGCCGCCACTCCCGCCCGGCCGTGCCCGCGCCCGCCGCCCACCAGCCGGCACCGGAGGCGGTGTGACCTTGGCAGACGCACTGCGGACCGAGGTCTGCCGCGACACCGGGGGCTTCGGGCGGCTGGCGGCCGAGTGGACCGGTCTGTACGGGCGCTGCTCCTCGGCGACCCCGTTCCAGTCCCACTCCTGGCTGCACTCCTGGTGGCTCTCGTACGGGCGTCCCGGCGCCCTCCGGGTGGTGCTGGTACGCGACGGGGCGGGCGCGCTGGTGGCGGCGGCGCCCCTGATGCGGGCGCGCGGGCCGCTGCCGGTGCTGACCCAGCTCGGCGGCGCCATCACCGACTTCACGGACGTCCTCCTCGACGACGCGCACCCGGAGGCGGCCGGCGCGCTGGCCGCCGCGATCGCCCGCACGGCCCGGGGCGCGGTCGTGGACCTGCGGGAGGTGCGGCCCGGCGCCGCCGCCGAACGGGTCTTCGCCGCGTGGGCCGGTCCGCGCCGCCGGCTCCCCGACTCGCTCTGCCTGGAACTGCCCGCCGTCCCCATGGAGGGCCTGCTGGAACGCATGCCGTCCGGGAAGGCGCAGCGGGTCCGCGCCAAGCTGCGCAAGCTCGACGCGCTCGGCATCGACGCGCACGTGGTGACCGGTCCCGACGTGCCCGCCGCCCTCGACCGGCTGCTCACCCTCCACCAGCTCCAGTGGCGGGGCCGCGGGGTCACCGCCGAGCACACCAGCGAGCGGTTCGCCCAGCACCTGGCGCGGGCGGTGCGGCCGATGGTGGAGCGCGGCGACGCGATGGTCACCGAGTTCCGGCTCGGCGGCGACGTCGTCGCCGCCGACCTCACCCTGATGTCCCCGCGGCTCGCCGGCGGCTATCTGTACGGCGCCGACCCGGTGCTGCGCGAGCGCAAGGTCGACGTCGCGGCGATGCTGCTGCGGCACGGGGCCCGGGAGACCAGCGCGGGCGGCCGGGCCACGCTCAGCATGCTGCGGGGCAGCGAACCGTACAAGCACCACTGGCGCCCGGAGCCGGTCCGCAACCGGCGGCTGCTGCTCGCCGGCCGCGCCGCGGCCCCGCTGCTGTGGCTCCACGCGGGCGCGGCGGACGCGCGGCGCTGGGCGGCCCGGCAGGCGCGGGAGCGGGCCTGGGCCGGCCGGCTCGCCGCCCGCCTGCCCGGCCGCGCCCCCGCGTCCGGCGGCTGACCGTCAGAAGGGCCAGACGCCGTTCAGCGCCCCCTTCCAGTCGAGGGCGGCGTCCAGGTCGGCCTTCCACCCGGTGTCCTTCGGCACGCACACGGGCCCGCCGATCCAGCTCTCCACCCAACCCCCGAGCTCGACCTTCCAGCACTCGGGCCGAGGCTCGGGCTTCGGTTCCGGCTTCGGTTCCGGCTTCGGCTCGGGCTTGGGTTCCGGCTTCGGCTCGGGCTTCGGTTCCGGCTTCGGCTCGGGCTTGGGCTCCGGCTTCGGCTCGGGCTTCGGTTCCGGCTTCGGTTCCGGCTTCGGCTCGGGCTTGGGCTCCGGCTTCGGCTCCGGCTTCGGCTCCGGCTTCGGCTCCGGCTTGGGCTCAGGCTTCGGCTCCGGCTTCGGCTCCGGCTTCGGCTCAGGCTTGGGCTCCGGCTTCGGCTCCGGCTTCGGTTCCGGCTTGGTCGGATCCACAGGGTCCACAGGATCGACCGGGTCCACCGGATCCACAGGATCGACCGGATCCACCGGGTCGACCGGGTCGACCGGGTCCACCGGATCCACCGGGTCAACCGGATCCACCGGCACCGACGGCTCCGCCCCGTACAGCATTTCGCGGAAGACGCGGGAGGACTGCGGATTGCGGTCGCACTGCCAGACGCCGTGCGGGCAGTAGTCCGTGATCGTGTGGTAGAGCGGCTTGTGCTCGCGGATCCATTCCAGCATCCGCCGCATGTACGTCGGATTGTCGCCGTTCCGGAAGAGCCCCCATTCCGGATAGGAGATCTGCTTTCCGTGTTCGGCGGCGAAGTCGACCTGTTTCTGGAGGCCGTACGGTTCGTTCACGTGCCGGTCGAAGTCCGCGCCGGCCGGCTGGTCGTACGAGTCCATGCCGATGATGTCGACGACGTCGTCGCCCGGGTAGCACTCGGTCCACGGCACCGCGTCCCGGCCCCGGCTCGGGTTGAAGTCGAAGCGGAACCGCTGGCCGGGGACGGACCGCATGGTGGTGACGATGCGGTTCCAGTACTTCTTCCAGGCCGTCGGGTCCGGGCCGCAGCGGTGGGTGTAGGTGGTGCCGTTCATCTCCCAGCCGAGGACGAGGACCGTGTCCAGGGCTCCGGCGTCGACGAGCCGGCGGGCGAGCGTGCGGAAGTGGTGGTCGAAGTAGCCGGCCGCGCCCAGCTGGAGCTGGCGGCGTACCTCCTGGTCGGAGACCCCGGCCTCGTTGCGTTCCAGCATGGGGACGTTGAGGACGAAGATCCGGTCGGTCTTCGCGTTGCGCCAGTCGGCCCAGGCGTCGAGGAAGCCGGGCGGGCTCTCGATGTTGGACCACAGGTCGCCGGGGAGGTACGTGTGGCCGACCCGGAGCTCCCGGCCTCCGAGCCACCGCTCCAGCTGGCGGATCCGGGTCACCCCGAGCGAACCGGAATCCAGGAAGGCGCCCATGGCGCTGGTCGCGGGGAGAGTCGGCCGGGGTTTCTCGGCGCTGGGGGGCGCGGCGGCGTGGGCGGGTGCCGACAGCACGACCGAGCCCGAGACGAGGAGGCCCGCGGCGATCACCCCCAGCCATCTGTTTCTTCTTCTCGGTGTTCCTCCGACAGGTTCCACGGCAGCTCCTTCGCACGCATGCGATTTGACGATCAGTCATTCCGATGTTCCGAACGTATTCCTAATGAGCTGATCGTGAACGCCGCTTCTGTCCGGTCCCTAGTCCATTAGGGGATTTCATCGCCCGGTTGGGGCACCGGACACGAAGGTTCGTGCCGCCGGACGCGGAACGGCCCCGGGGAGCGGATGCTCTCCCCGGGGCCGTTCACTCGGCCTTCCGCGTGCGCGGAGGCCCGGCTCAGGCGTTGACGCAGGTGTTGCCGAAGGCCGGGTTCAGCGCACCGATGACGTTGATGCTGTTGCCGCAGGCGTTGATCGGCACGTGGATCGGGATCTGGACGACGTTGCCCGAGAGGACACCCGGCGAACCGACGGCGGCACCCTGCGCGCCGGCGTCGGCGAAGGCGGGCGTGGCCGCACCCATGGCCATGATGACTCCGGCGATGACGGCAGCAGCCTTCTTGCACTTCATTTCGTCTGGTTCCTTTCCGTGGCGGAAGATCGGCCTCCGCCGCACATACGGACAACGACAGCCTGCCGCGAAGGAAACCGGGATCCCGGATCCGGCTCCGGCATTCACTCCGTTGCGCACACGACACAGGGCCGGAGGAAGGAATTCCTCCGGCCCTGCGGCGCTTATGCGGATCAGCTGTTGCCGATGCCGTTCCCGGAGAGGACCGGGATGTCCTCGACCAGGTGCGACAGCGGCTCGTCGCCCTTCGCCTGGGTCGAGTTCTCCGCGCACTGCTGGTTCTGCGGGGAGGAGAGGACGTTGATGTCCTGGACGGCGACCGGGACGAGGACGCCGACGACCGAGCCGACGTTGCCCTTGACCGGGGCGCCGAGGCACAGCTTGTTCAGCGAGCCCTGGACGGCCGCGAACTGCGGGCTCATGTCGCCCTTGGTCTTCGCGTTGCCGAACGACTGGTGGGCGCCGTTCCCGGAGAGGGAGGTGGTGCCGCCGTCGTTGGCGATGGCCATCGCGGGAGCGGCGGCCGCGGCGGCGACGCCGACGGCCGAAGCGGTGACGGCCGCGGCCGTCATCATCTTCTTGATCACGGTGATTCCGTTTCTCTTCCCACCAATCGCCCTGATTGATGCGACCGGATCAACTGCGGCCGGCGGTGGAGGTTCCGGCGCTTCACCCGATCGACTGGGAGCCGCCGCGAGCGCTGCCGCGTGCGCTCCGCCAACGGGGTGACGAGGCGGAACCCGCCGGTCCGAAGCGAGTTGATCAGGGGGCTCCCTGCACGGAGCCGGTTCTAGAAGGGAAATCCCGTGATCAAGAAGGTCATGGCCACCGCGGCCGCCGCCGCCTCGATCGTCGGCGCCTCCGCCGCCGCGGCCACCCCCGCCCTCGCCATCGCCGACGACGGTGGCACCACCTCCAAGAGCGGCAACTTCGCCCACCAGGCGTACGGCAACTCGGCGACCTACGGAAACATGAGCCCGCAGTTCGCGCTCATCCAGGGCTCCCTGAACAAGCCGTGCGTGGGCCTGCCGGCCAAGCTCAACGCCGGTTCGATCGTCGGCCTCGTCCCGATCTCGGTGCAGGACGTCAACGTGCTGTCCTCCCCGCAGAACCAGCAGTGCGTCGAGAACTCGACGCAGGCCAAGGGCGACGAGCCGCTGTCGCACATCCTGGAGGACATCCCGGTCCTCTCGGGCAACGGCGTGGGCAACAGCTGACGCACCGCCTCCCCGGCGACGTCCGCGCGTCGAGGGGCCGCCCCGCCGGGGCGGCCCCTTCGCGCTGTCACCGGTCGCCTCAGCGCGGCCAGACCGGAGCGGAGACCAGCCGCTCCCATTCCCGGTCGGGCATTCCCGGGACCGTTCTCCCCGCCTCGGTCCACTGGGCCACCAGGGCGGAATAGACGGGGAATTGGCCGGACGACCGGAAACGTTCGGCGGCCCGCGGCTCGCTCACATACCGGCTCTTCGGAATGAAGGCCATCCGTTCCCATTTCCCGGGCCTCGCGGGTTCAGGCGGCGCCATTCTCGCTCCCTCCGCTGCTATTCCCGCATCATTACACAAACTCGCAACGGAGTGATTCAGCCACCGCCCGACGCGTCGCGCCTCTCTGCGCGAACGGACTCGAAATAGCGTGCGGACATGAGATTTCCGCGTCCGCGGCGGCTCCTGCTCGTACCGGCGGCGCTTCTCGCGCTCGCTCCCGGAGCCCTCGCCTCCGCCCTCGGCCCCGCCGAACTCCCGGCCCCCGACCGAGGACTGAACCTGCTCGTCGTCGGCACGGACTCCCGGGACGGGATCACCGCCGCCGAGAAGGAACGTTTCCGGCTCGGCGGCAAGGACTGCGACTGCGCCGACGTGATGATGCTCGTGCACGTCTCCGCCGGGAACGACCGGGTCAGCGTGGTCTCGCTGCCGCGCGACTCGCTCGCCGAACTCCCCGGCCCGCACACCGACCTGCGCACCGGCAAGGTCCACGCGTCGCACCGCGCGAAGATCAACGCGGCCCACGCTGAGGGCGGTTCGCCGCTCGCCGTCGAGACCGTCGAGGCGGCGACCGGACTGGACGTGCACCGCTTCCTGGCGGTCGACTTCCGGCGGTTCATGGACACCGTCGACCGGATCGACGGCGGGGTGCCGATCTGCACGGCGAAGCCCCTGAAGGACCCGGCGACCGGGCTCGACCTGCCGGTCGGCACCCGGCGGGTCGGCGGCGGCGAGGGACTCCAGTACGTGCGGTCGCGGAAGGCCGACGGGGAGATGGACTTCGGGCGCATGCGCAAGCAGCAGAAGTTCGTCGTCAACACGCTGGACCGGATCCGGTCGAGCGGGATCCTCGCGGACCCCGCGAAGCTGCGGGCGCTGGCCGCGACCCTGCGCGGCACCGCGCGGGCCGAGCGGGGGATCTCGGCGGCGGAGCTGCTGGAGCTCGCGGACCGGCTGAAGGCCGTCGGCCCGTCCCGTACCGAGTTCGCCACCGTGCCCGTCCGCGGCTTCGCGACGGTCGAGGGCGTCGGGTCCGTCGTCGCCTGGGACGAGGAGGGGGCCGCGAAGGTCTTCGCCCGGCTCCGGGCCGACCGTCCGCTGCCGCCCGCCGAGGCGGTCGCGCCGAGCGAGATCTCCGTCGCCCACTACGCGCCGGCCCGCGGTTCTTCGCTCATCTGCCCGTAGGCCGTCCGGTGGACATCCCGGAACCTCCGCCCCTCCGACCAGTTGATCAGCACGGCTCGGCACTCTGCGCGGGCCAGTCATCGAAAGGCCAGAACATGAAGAAGCTCCTCGCGACCGCTGCGGTGGCTGTTTCGGTCGTCGGCGCGACGGCCGGGCAGGCGCTCGCGATCGCTGACGACGGTGGCACCACCTCGCTCTCCGGCAACGGCGCGCACCAGGAGTTCGGCAACTCCGCCACCTACGGCGACATGAGCCCGCAGTTCGCGCTCGTCCAGGGTTCCCTGAACAAGCCGTGCATCGGTCTCCCCGCCAAGGTCAACGCCGGCTCCCTCGTCGGTCTCGTCCCGATCGCGGTGCAGGACATCAACGTGCTGTCCTCCCCGCAGAACCAGCAGTGCGTCGAGAACTCGACGCAGGCCAAGGGCGACGAGCCGCTGTCGCACATCCTCAGCGACATCCCGATCCTGTCCGGCAACGGCGCCGGCAACAGCTGAGCCACGCCGCTCGGCCACGGCGCGGCCCCGTCGTCCCTCTCCGGAGGGGCGGCGGGGCCGTGCCCGTTCGCGGGGGTCAGCGGAGCCGGGCGGCCAGGGCCTCCGGGTCGGTGACGGGTGCGTCGCAGGTGAAGTGACGGCAGACGTACGCGGCGGCCGATCCGGCGACCAGGGGGCGGTCGCGCAGCAGCGGGAACTCCTCGCTGCCGGGGGATCCGGCGGCGACGACCGCTCCGGGGGCGGTCGCCCTCAGGGCCGTACGGCGCAGCTCCTGGAGGACGGGGTCGGCGGCGTTGCCGACGACGGCGACCTCCCGGGGGCCGTCGAGCAGGGCCTCGGCCACCGCGAGGCCCCAGCCGATGAAGCGGGGGGCGCGCGGGCCGAGCGCCTTGACCACGCCGAGGGCTCCCTCGGCGGCGGTCCGGTGGGCCTCGGAGCCGGTGTGGGCCGCGTACGAGAGCAGTGCTCCGGCGGCGGCGGTCCAGCCGGACGGGGTGGCGTTGTCGGTGGGGTCCTGGGGGCGCCGGATGAGGGCTTCGGCGTCGTGGGCCGTGTCGTACAGCGCCCCGCCCTCGCCGGTGAACCGGTCGAGGACGTGGTCCAGGAGGAGGCCGGCGAAGTCCAGCCAGGCGCCCTCGCCGGTGACGGCGGCGAGGGCGAGGAAGCCTTCGGCGACGTCGGCGTAGTCCTCCAGGACGCCCGCGTGGGCGCCGGCCCGCCCGTCCTTCGAGGTGCGGGTGAGCCGGCCGCCGTCGTCGAGGTGGAGACGGACCAGCAGGTCGGCGGCCTCGGTGGCGCGCTCGACCAGGTCGGGGCGGTCGAAGAGGGCGCCGGTCTCGGCGAGGGCGGCGATCGCGAGGCCGTTCCACGCGGCGACGATCTTGTCGTCGCGGCCGGGGCGGGCGCGCCGCTCGCGGGCCGCGTGCAGCCGGGTGCGGATGGAGGCGAGCCGGCCGGCGTCGGCGGGGCCCGCGTCCTGCGGGAGCTGGAGCACCGAGGCGCCGTGCTCGAAGGTGCCGTCCTCGGTGACGCCGTAGTGGCGGGCGGCGAGGGCGGCGTCGTCGGCGCCGAGGGCCTCGGCGAGCTGGTCCGGGGTCCAGACGTAGTAGGCGCCCTCGACGTGCCGGCCGCTGCCGTCGTCACTGTCGGCGTCCAGCGCGGAGGCGAAGCCGCCTTCGGGGGTGCGCAGCTCGCGGACCATGAAGTCGGCGGTCTCCAGCGCGACCCGGCGGGCGAGGTCGCTGCCGGTCGTCCGCCACAGGTGGGCGTAGACGCGGCAGAGCAGGGCGTTGTCGTACAGCATCTTCTCGAAGTGTGGGACGACCCAGGCGCGGTCCACGGCGTAGCGGGCGAAGCCGCCGCCGAGCTGGTCGTAGATGCCGCCGCGGGCCATCGCCTCGCAGGTGTCGGCGGCCATCTGGAGGGCGCCCTCGGAGCCGGTGCGGGCGTGGTGGCGGAGCAGGAACTCCAGGACCATGGACGGCGGGAACTTGGGGGCGCCGCCGAAGCCGCCGCGGGTGGCGTCGTACTCCCGGGTGAGGCCGAGGAGCGCGGCGGCCTGCTCCTCGTCGCCGGGGAGGCCGTCGCCGGCGACGGCGAGGGAGCGGCCGGAGAGGTCCTTCACGATCCGGCCGGCGACCTCGGCGACCTCGCCGCGGCGGTCGCGCCAGGCGGCGTGGACGCCTTCGAGGACCTCGGGGAAGGACGGCATGCCGTGCCGGGGCTCGGGCGGGAAGTAGGTGCCGAAGTAGAAGGGCGCCGCGTCGGGGGTGAGGAAGACGGTCATGGGCCAGCCGCCCTGGCCGGTGGCGGCCTGCACGGCCTCCATGTAGACGGCGTCGACGTCGGGCCGCTCCTCGCGGTCGACCTTGACGGCGACGAAGTGCTCGTTCACCAGCGCGGCGGTGGCCTCGTCCTCGAAGGACTCGTGGGCCATCACGTGGCACCAGTGGCAGGAGCTGTAGCCGACGCTGAGGAGGACCGGGACGTCGCGGCGGCGGGCCTCCTCGAACGCCTCGGCGGACCAGGGCCACCAGTCGACCGGGTTGTCGGCGTGCTGGAGGAGGTACGGGGAGGTTTCTTGGGCCAGTCGGTTCGCCATGGACCCATCCTCGCGCACCCGTCTCCGCCCCGCCCATACGCCACCCGGGCGGCGCGCGGGCGGGGCGGGGGCGGGGCGGGGGCGGGG